>NZ_LLXM01000007.1:0-98400 GCF_001447135.1 Marinobacter sp. P4B1 | reverse complement strand
CTTTCTGATCACTGGGTCAGATTTGCTCTTTAACAAATTGGACGAGATAGAACACGAATAGATTTCTCTCATTATCTCCGAGAGAAACTGTTCAAAGTGATAGCGATTTCAAGCGTTATCCGGTGTTGTCGTTGAAGTGGTTGTTATATCGCTTCAAGTAACTGTCTCCCGTTATGGATTTCCTGGTTTACCCGGACGTCGATAAAGGGAACACAGTTGTCTTGGGGTTATATAGTCAAGCAACTAAGCGCATACGGTGGATGCCTTGGCAGTCAGAGGCGATGAAAGACGTGGAAGCCTGCGATAAGGTTCGGGGAGCTGGCAAACGAGCTGTGATCCGGACATCTCTGAATGGGGAAACCCACCTAACTTCGGTTAGGTATCTTACACTGAATCCATAGGTGTAAGAGGCGAACCGGGGGAACTGAAACATCTAAGTACCCCGAGGAAAAGAAATCAACCGAGATTCCCTAAGTAGCGGCGAGCGAACGGGGACCAGCCCTTAAGCTGGACAACTGGTAGGAGAAGGCCCTGGAAAGAGCCGCCATAGTGGGTGATAGCCCCGTATCCGAAACCTGAGTCCAGTGAAATCGAGTAGGTCGGCGCACGAGAAACGTTGACTGAACATGGGGGGACCATCCTCCAAGGCTAAATACTCCTGACTGACCGATAGTGAACCAGTACCGTGAGGGAAAGGCGAAAAGAACCCCTGTGAGGGGAGTGAAATAGACCCTGAAACCGTATGCGTACAAGCAGTCGGAGCAGACTTGTTCTGTGACGGCGTACCTTTTGTATAATGGGTCAGCGACTTATGTTCAGTGGCGAGGTTAACCGTTTAGGGGAGCCGTAGGGAAACCGAGTCTGAATAGGGCGAATCAGTCGCTGGACATAGACCCGAAACCGGGCGATCTATCCATGAGCAGGTTGAAGGTGCCGTAACAGGCACTGGAGGACCGAACCCACTGTCGTTGAAAAGCCAGGGGATGACTTGTGGATCGGAGTGAAAGGCTAATCAAGCCCGGAGATAGCTGGTTCTCCCCGAAAGCTATTTAGGTAGCGCCTCGGACGAATACCACAGGGGGTAGAGCACTGTTTCGGCTAGGGGGTCATCTCGACTTACCAACCCGATGCAAACTCCGAATACCTGTGAGTACTATCCGGGAGACACACGGCGGGTGCTAACGTCCGTCGTGAAGAGGGAAACAACCCAGACCGCCAGCTAAGGTCCCAAAGTACCAGTTAAGTGGGAAACGATGTGGGAAGGCTCAGACAGCTAGGAGGTTGGCTTAGAAGCAGCCATCCTTTAAAGAAAGCGTAATAGCTCACTAGTCGAGTCGGCCTGCGCGGAAGATGTAACGGGGCTCAAACTGGTCACCGAAGCTGCGGCTGCATACATTGTATGCGGGGTAGGGGAGCGTTCTGTAAGCCTGCGAAGGTGAGTTGAGAAGCTTGCTGGAGGTATCAGAAGTGCGAATGCTGACATGAGTAACGACAATGCGGGTGAAAAACCCGCACGCCGGAAGACCAAGGGTTCCTGCGCAACGCTAATCGGCGCAGGGTGAGTCGGCCCCTAAGGCGAGACCGAAAGGTGTAGTCGATGGGAAACGGGTTAATATTCCCGTACCTTGGATAGCTGCGATGGAGAGACGGAGAAGGCTAGGTGAGCCGGGCGACGGTTGTCCCGGTTTAAGCGAGTAGGGAGTGGACTTAGGCAAATCCGGGTCCACAATCCTGAGACGTGACGACGAGTGCCCAAGGGCGCGAAGTCATTGATGCCCTGCTTCCAGGAAAATCTTCTAAGCTTCAGGCTATTCGAGACCGTACCCCAAACCGACACAGGTGGTCAGGTAGAGAATACCAAGGCGCTTGAGAGAACTCGGGTAAAGGAACTAGGCAAAATGGTGCCGTAACTTCGGGAGAAGGCACGCCGGTGTGTACGTGAAACCCCCGCGGGTGGAGCGGAAGCCGGTCGAAGATACCAGGCCCCTGCGACTGTTTATTAAAAACACAGCACTGTGCAAACACGAAAGTGGACGTATACGGTGTGACGCCTGCCCGGTGCCGGAAGGTTAATTGATGGGGTTAGCACTCGTGCGAAGCTCTTGATCGAAGCCCCGGTAAACGGCGGCCGTAACTATAACGGTCCTAAGGTAGCGAAATTCCTTGTCGGGTAAGTTCCGACCTGCACGAATGGCGTAACGATGGGGGCGCTGTCTCTACCCGAGACTCAGTGAAATTGAAATCGCCGTGAAGATGCGGTGTATCCGCGGCTAGACGGAAAGACCCCGTGAACCTTTACTATAGCTTCACAGTGAACTTTGAGCATGCTTGTGTAGGATAGCTGGGAGGCTTTGAAACTCGGACGCCAGTTCGAGTGGAGCCAACCTTGAAATACCAGCCTGGCATGTTTGAGGTTCTAACTTGGTCCCCTTATCGGGGATGAGGACACTGTGTGGTGGGTAGTTTGACTGGGGCGGTCTCCTCCCAAAGCGTAACGGAGGAGCACAAAGGTGGGCTAAGCACGGTCGGACATCGTGCGGTTAGTGTAATGGCACAAGCCCGCTTGACTGCGAGACAGACACGTCGAGCAGGTACGAAAGTAGGTCATAGTGATCCGGTGGTTCTGTATGGAAGGGCCATCGCTCAACGGATAAAAGGTACTCCGGGGATAACAGGCTGATACCGCCCAAGAGTTCACATCGACGGCGGTGTTTGGCACCTCGATGTCGGCTCATCACATCCTGGGGCTGAAGCCGGTCCCAAGGGTATGGCTGTTCGCCATTTAAAGTGGTACGCGAGCTGGGTTTAGAACGTCGTGAGACAGTTCGGTCCCTATCTGCCGTGGACGTTGGAGATTTGAGGAAAGCTGCTCCTAGTACGAGAGGACCGGAGTGGACGAACCTCTGGTGTTCGGGTTGTCACGCCAGTGGCATTGCCCGGTAGCTATGTTCGGACAGGATAACCGCTGAAAGCATCTAAGCGGGAAGCCCCTTCCAAGATGAGATCTCCCTGAGGCCTTGAGCCTCCTGAAGAGCCGTTCAAGACCAGGACGTTGATAGGCTGGGTGTGTAAGCGCTGCGAGGCGTTGAGCTAACCAGTACTAATTGCTCGTGCGGCTTGACTATATAACACCCAAGACAATTGCGGATAACGCAAGAGCAAGGCAAACGCCACGCTCAAAGAAATCACCATCACGTTTTATCTCGTCCTTCCCAGTGATCATCCGTTTTGCCTGACGACCATAGCGGTCTGGAACCACCTGATCCCATCCCGAACTCAGACGTGAAACAGACCAGCGCCGATGGTAGTGTGGTTCGCCCATGTGAGAGTAGGTCATCGTCAGGCTCTTAATACCCAAACCCCCGACAGCGTTGCTGCCGGGGGTTTTTTCATTTCAGGCCCGGGAGAAGTGATAGAAGGTTTTCCGGACCGAGCTATTTACTGATCAGCTCTATCAGACCACCCATAATGCTTTGCATCAGCGCAAAGCGGTCACTGGTCCGTTCTGCGTGGGCCTGAAGTTGTCCTGCTTGCCAGCTGGTTATCCAGGCCAGGGCGATTACCAGCGTTACCACGGCGGCCGATAGCCATCGTATGTTCTGTCTCAGGCGCCTGCTTTGCTCTGCCTGATGGATGTGCTTTTCTTCCTGTTGCTGTTTGAGTTCCCTGAGTTGCTCTTCCAGTTCTTCGTAGGCCACCTCCAGGGTGGACATTCGTCCGCTGATCTTCCTCTGTGCCTGTTCCGGAGCTTCGGTAACAGGTTGTCCGACGTTCTCCACAGCCAGCCTGAGCGCTTCACTGTGCTCCGGTTCCGGGATGTCTGAGAGGATCAAATCCAGGGTTCGCATCAACTGTTCACGGTCCACCTGTTTGCGGATAACCCCGGCCGCACCGAGCGCCCGGGCCTCTTCGATGTATTTTCCGGCGTTCTGGGAGGTGTACATGAATACGGGGATATCACGGGTATCCGGAAGGCTTTTCAGCTTTTCAAGGGCCTGGAAGCCGTTCATGCCTGGCAGCATATGATCGAGGAAGATGACATCAAAGTGATCGGATTGAAGAACTGGAAAGGCCTGTTCGGCTGTGGCCACGGCTTTGCTGGAAATGTCCGCACGCTCGAGCAGGCGCGCAAGAATGATGCGCGCTGTTGAAGAGTCCTCGATGATAAGCGCGTGGCCCCGTGGCATTCCCTGTCCCTCTGTGGTTAACCGTTTATGGTCTCAGAGGAAACTATATAAGCAGATCAGAAAATATACAGTGGACTAACGGGCCTGGGTGTCATATTTGAGACACCCTTTTGATTTTTCCCTTGTGCAGTGTCAGCGCTTCTGTTTGAGCTGCTTGTTCACCAGTGCCCGCAATGCCGCCGGCTTAACCGGCTTGTAAAGCACCTGGTAGCCCCGGCTGATCGCATCTTCACGTACCTCCGGCGCCATGTAGCCGGTGATCAGGATGCCTGGGATACCGGCTCCCAGAACTTCTCTGATGCCGTCCATGGCATCGAGCCCGTTACGGTTATCATCCAGCTGGTAATCCGCCAGGATGATATCCGGTTTATGGCCTTCGAGCTTGTTCAGGGCGCTTTCCAGACTTTCCGCGGCGGTTACCTCGCACTGCCAGTTGCTCAGTAGTGCGACCATTCCCTGAAGGATCGCCGCATCGTTATCGATGCACAGCACCTTCAGGCCGCCCAGACTGGACACCCTTCTGGAGTTGCTGCCTGCCTTGCTGGCACTGGCATGGACCTGCTCTGCCGGAGCTCTGGGCACGGTGACAGCAAAAGTACTGCCTTTGCCCTGGGTTGAGTGCACGGTTACCGGGTGGTCCAGCATGCCACTGATACGGTCGACGATGGCCAGTCCGAGGCCCAGCCCCTTCTTGTCCCGGCCGTGCTGGAAGCGCCTGAATTCCTCGAAGATGTGAGCGAGTTGCTCTTCGGACATCCCGGGGCCGGTATCCCAGACTTCAATACGCAGGAAGCCCTTCATGCGCCGACAGCCCATAAGGATCTTGCCACTTGCGGTATAGCGGATGGCATTGGACAGGAAATTCTGGACTACCCGCCGCAAAAGCTTGGCATCTGAGCGTACCCAGGCCGAGCTGGGCACCACGTGCAGTTCCAGTTCCTGGTCCTTGGCAATGGCGGAAAACTCGGTAGCCAGATGCTTCAGGAGGTCGTTAACCGGGAACACCGTAATATCCGGCTCCAGGGCGCCGGCATCCAGCTTGGAAATATCCAGCAGGGTGCTGATGATTTCTTCTGCGGCCCCGAGTGAGCTGTCGATGTGCTCGACCAGCTGTTTCGGTTCGCCATCGGTGATCTTGCCGGACAGGGCCGAGGTAAACAGCCGAGCAGCGTTCAGTGGCTGCAGGAGGTCATGGCTGGCTGAGGCAAGGAAGCGGGTCTTGCTCTGATTAGCCTGTTCCGCCACGGACTTGGCCTTGAGCATCTGCTCGTTGATTACTTGCAATTCCTGGGTGCGTTCCCGAACCCGTTGCTCCAGATAGATGTTGGTTTCTTTAAGCGCCTGTTCGGTGCGCCGCATGGCAGTGATGTCCTGGAAGGTGGTCACGTAACCACCGCCGGGTATAGGGCTGCCGTCTACCCTGACCACCGTACCGTCCGGTCGTTGACGTTCGTAGGACATGGGCTTGCCATCGCGCATGGCGCTGCAACGGTCTTCTATGATCTCGTCGATACGCCGGGCCGACAGGTTGGCGTTGGTCAGGTTGTAACGCATCAGGTCTTCGACAGGCCGGCCTACCCGGACAAACCCTTTCGGGTAATGGAACAACTCCAGATAGCGGTGGTTCCAGACCACCAGCTGTTGCTGGTGATTCACCACAGACACCCCGAGACTGATGTTCTCGATGGCGGATTGCAGCAATTCCCGGCTGAAGGTCATGGCCTGGGAGGCTTCATCAACGATGCTGACCACGTCTTCGATCTGCATGTCACGACCGGTCAGGGTGGACTCCAACACGACACGGGCAGTCGAGGCACCGATGACCGAGGCAAGCTGCCGCTCGATATACTTCATCAGGTGCGATGAGGCAGGCCGGTGCGGATACAGGCGAATGGCGTTACGCCGCTCGTAGTTCCGGAAGATGCTTTCCGAGCGTTCCTCGCCCATGAAGCGGTCGGTAAGGGCTTGCAGGTCCGAGGTCAGAATTTCGCCCTGCCAGCTCTGGTGCTGGGCGCTTTCCGCTTTTGGTTGGGCCTCATGGAAGAACGCGGCAATTTGTATCTTTTCGCGAATACGTTGCCGGGTGATCAGCGACAGGAAGATGTATATCGCCGTGTTAACCCCCAGGCTCCACAGAATGCCATGGCTGGTCTGGTCCAGTTCAGAGCCAAACAGGGCGGTTGGACGGGTCCAGTGCCAGCCGAAGAGGCCGTGCTCGATGAACCCGGCGGATATCCAGCCGGTAGCAGCCAGTGCAGGCAGGAGCAGGGTGTAGCACCACATCAGGAAACCGAGGCCAAGGCCCCAGACTGCGCCGGTGTAGTTACCCCGGCGCCACAGAATGCCGCCAACCAGGGCCGGGCCGAACTGGGCAGCAGCGGCAAACGAGAGCAGTCCGAAGGCGGTGAGGCTGTAATCGGCCCCGGCCATCCGGTAGAAACCATAGGCGGTCAGTAACACCACAAAGATCGCGGCCCGGCGTATGGACAAGAGCAGGAAGCTGAGATCTGTCCGGCGGTTCATGCGCGGGCGGAAGAAACGCAACAGCCCGGGCATGATGATTTCGTTGCTGACCATGGTGGCGATGGCTACCGAGCAGACAATCACCATGGCGGCCGCAGCAGAGCCGCCGCCAAGAAACGCCAGTACCGCCAGCCATTGCTCGCCAGCCATGATCGGGAGCTGAAGGATAACGATGTCCGGATCACTTCCGGCCATGTCTGCGTGCAGCAAGCCGCCGGCGGCGATGGGGATCACAAAGGCGCTGGCAATCACCAGGTAGATGGGCATAGCCCAGCGTGCAACCTCGAAATCCCGGTGGTCCGTGTTTTCAACCACCATCACGTGGAACTGTCGTGGCAGGCAGATAATCGCCAGCATGGCCACCAGGGTTTGGGTGAGGAATGCCGGTGCCTCTATAGCGTCTGTGGTCAGGGTGCCAATCAGGTCCGCCTCGGCGGCCTTCTGAAACAGGTCACCGAAACCGTTGAACAGCCCGTACCCGACGAACAGGCCGACAGCGACAAAGGCGATCAGCTTGATCAGGGATTCAAAGGCCACCGCCTGGATCATGCCCCGGTGGTGCTCCGTAGACTCCAGGTGGCGGGTGCCGAACAGCACGGTGAACACGGCCAGGGCAAGGGTGATGTACCAGGCCGAATCGTTCCAGGCTGCGGTACTGATCTCCTGGTAGGTATCGCCGGTGCTGGACAGTACGTTGAAGCCGAGGGCAATGGCTTTCAGCTGCAGGGCGATGTAAGGCACGCTGCCAATCAGCGCGAAGATTGCCACCATCGCTGCCAGCAGTTGTGATTTGCCATAGCGGGAAGCAATGAAGTCGGCAATCGAGGTACTGTTGTTGCGCTTGCTGATGTAGATGATTCGTCGTAACAGGGGCGCAAAGAACACGAAAACCAGCAGGGGCCCCAGATAGATGGGGAGGAATCCAAAGCCTTCCTGGGTGGCGCGGCCGACAGCGCCGTAGAAGGTCCAGGAAGTGAAGTAAACCGCCAGGGAAAGACCGTAAACATGGGTTCGCGCCAACCTGTTCCGGTAAAGCCCGGGGTGGCGGTCACCCGCCCAGGCAATCAGGAACAGCAGGGAGATGTAGGAGATCGAAATCAGTACAAGCAGCCAGGCGCTAATCATGATGGGTTGCTATCCGGTCTTGGTTATTCAGGCCCCGCAAACAGTTGTGTACAGGGGATCCTGAAGGTTCAGCAGTTTCATATTGTCGACCCTGGGGCTGCCGTCGGAACCCAGCGGTACCAGCTCGCGGCTCTGGCAGTTAATCAGGTGAGCCCGGTGCGAAACCGCATCGGTAACGGTCTGGGAGAAGCGGTAAAGGGTAAACCGGACAATATTGGAATCCGGGGTATCTTTGCTGATGCTGGCCACATCCACCGTGGAAAACGCGGTTACGTACGGGAAAACAAAGGTCCACGGGCGGAAGAAGATCTTTTCCTGTTCGGTGTTTACCACAACGGCCTCTTCCGGCAGCAGTGAGCGCTTGTGGTCATACCAGGTGTATTCGCCGTAGATCAGGTAGCCGAGCATACCGGCGCCGGCAAACACCGGGATAATCCATTTGGGCGCGCGCTTGGCGGTGGCGGCACGAATGCCCAGGGCAATACCGGCAGCACCCAGTCCGCAGAATACAGTGGCAACAAAAGTCCAGAACATAAATCGGTATCCTCAAAAAAGAACGGGCTCCCTCACAGAGGAAGCCCGTTCGGTATCAACCTGTCATTGCAGGCAATGATTCAGGCTGTCTTGCAGTTTAATGGTCTTGGGCAGATCCGGCACCGCGCGGGTAACGGACGCTTTCAACCAGTTCCTGGATCTCAACGGGCGGTTCAGCAGTCACTTTGGATACTGCGAAGGCTACCGCAAAGTTGACCACAGCACCAACTGCACCGATGGACAGCGGGGAGATACCCAGTACCCAGTTTTCAGGCGTGTCTGCCAGGTTGTTGGTGCCCGGGATGAAGAACCAGCCTTTGTAGATGAAGATATACACCAGGGTGAAGATCAGACCGGACAGCATACCCAGGGTTGCGCCCACGTTGTTCACACGCTTGGAGAAGATACCCATCATCAGCGCCGGGAACAGGGAGGCTGCCGCGATACCGAATGCCAGCGCTACCACCTGGGCCGCGAAGCCCGGAGGGTTGGCGCCCAGCCAGGTAGCAACCACAATGGCAACCGCCATGGAGATACGGGCCGCCATCAGTTCGCCTTTCTCACTGATGTTCGGGTTGAGTCGGCCTTTGATCAGGTCGTGACTCACCGCCGAGGAGATTGCCAGCAACAAGCCCGCTGCAGTCGACAGGGCGGCTGCCAGACCACCTGCGGCGATCAGGCCGATTACCCAGCCCGGCAGGTTGGCGATTTCAGGGTTGGCCAGTACCAGGATGTCGTTGTTAACAACCATCTCGCTGCCTTCCCAGCCACGCTCGGAAGCGGTAGCGGCGAAGTCAGCGTTCTTGTCGTTATACAACTGGATACGGCCGTCGTTGTTCTTGTCCTCGTAGGTGATCAGACCGGTCTCTTCCCAGGTGGCAATCCAGCCCGGACGCTGATCGTACTCGATCGGCTGGGCAGCAGTGCCTTCCGGATAGATGGTGGTCATCAGGTTCAGACGAGCCATGGACGCTACAGCCGGCGCAGTCAGGTACAGCAGTGCGATGAAGACCAGGGCCCAGCCGCCGGACCAGCGCGCGTCAGCAACCTTGGGAACCGTGAAGAAGCGGATGATTACGTGGGGCAGACCCGCAGTACCGATCATCAGGGACAGGGTAAACAGAACCATGTTCAGTTTGTTGTCCACATCTGCGGTGTACTCGCGGAAGCCAAGGTCGGTAACAACCTGGTTCAGCTTGGCCAGCAGCGGCATGCCGGATTCGGCGTGGGTAGAGAACATGCCCAGGCCCGGAATCGGGTTGCCGGTCAGTTGCAGGGAGATGAACACCGCCGGAATGGTGTAGGCAACGATCAGCACGCAGTACTGGGCTACCTGGGTGTAGGTGATGCCTTTCATGCCGCCGAGTACCGCGTAGATGAATACAACCACGGCTGCGATCATCAGGCCGTTGGTCGCTTCAACTTCGAGGAAGCGGGAGAACGCAACACCGGCACCAGCCATCTGGCCGATAACGTAGGTGACAGACGCTACGATCAGGCAGATAACCGCGACCAGACGGGCGTTGGGGCTGTAGTAACGATCACCGATGAACTCGGGTACCGTGAACTTGCCGAACTTCCGCAGGTACGGGGCCAGCAGCATGGCCAGCAGCACGTAACCGCCGGTCCAGCCCATCAGGAAGGTGGAGTTGGCGTACCCGCCGGCGGCAATCAGGCCCGCCATGGAGATGAAGGATGCCGCAGACATCCAGTCGGCACCGATAGCCATACCGTTGGTTACCGGGTGAACACCGCCACCGGCAACGTAGAAGTCGCTGGTGCTACCGGCCTTCGCCCAGATGGCGATGCCGATATAGAGGAGGAACGAGCCCCCTACAAACAATAGGTTAATTGCAAATTGGCTCATTGGTTCTTACTCCTCGTGTACGCCGAATTGTTCGTCGATTTTGTTCATGCGCCAGGCGTAGAAGAAAATCAGAACAATGAAGGTAAGAATCGAGCCTTGCTGGGCAAACCAGAAACCGAGGTCGGTCCCGCCGACTTCAATGCCGGCCAGCATGGGGCGTAGCAGGATGGCAAAACCATAGGAGCACAGGCCCCATATGATCAGACTGCCAAAGATAAGGCGTAGGTTCGCCTTCCAGTAGTTCTCAGCGTCGTAGCTATGACCTGACATACAAAATCACTCCTGTATTGTTGTTGTAGAGCTTTGCTGGGTTTTTGCTGGGGTGGTGCGGAAAGAGAATTTATTATTCATGTAATACTTCTCCGACTTGTTGTCATCTCCGACTTTACCGGTCAATGCGTTTGAGGATATTGGCAAATAGTCTAAGTCTCAGTAACTTGCCTTGCATTTGATCAAGGACATCAACGATAAGCCGAGCTAAATCAAAGTCGGTGCATCTGCTGTAAACGGCGTTGATAATGCAGTTTATCGACCAGTTCTTTCAGGGTTTTTACGTCTTTCTTCTGAGCCATATTGAGCGCTGCAAGGGTCAATTCGGCCGTTACCATCGCATCTGCCGCAGCGTGATGCCGTTCACTAATTTGAAGATTGAAGTAGTCGGCCCAATTATCCAGCCCGCGCCCCTTGGTCTCGGCGTGGGGGAAAAACGCCGGTAACAGCTCTGCCACATCCATCCACAGGTGCTGGGATGTGTAACCCAGTTGGGCTTTCAGGGTCTTCTCTAGGAATTTCTGGTCGAACGCCGAGTGGTAGGCCAGGATGGGATCGCCGTTCATCCACTCCAGCAGGTGCAGCAGGGCATCCTCGGTCTCATGGCCCTGGGTCAGGGCTTCAGGGCCAATGCCGTGGATCAGCACGGTTTCGCTGATATCCAGCTCGGGGCGGCGCAGGATCAGGTCAAACTGGTCATTCAGGTGGATGACGCCGCTTTCAATGGCCACCGCGCCAATGGCGATGACTTCGTCTTTCGAGAAATTGAGCCCGGTGGTTTCCAGGTCCAGCACGATCAGCCGGGAACGGGCCAGCAGTTGGTCGCTGGCCGTTTTCGGGGCCGGCAGGCTGTCGGTGTCGTGGTCACCGGTAACGCCGCCCCTGCGCTGGGTAAGCCATTGCTTGATCTGTTCGAGCATGGTTGCCGGCCTATAGTTGGTAGGTGATTTCCAGTTTTTGCTGCAGCCGCTGGGCCTGGCGGAAAGATTCCCGCAGTATCCGTCTGTCCAGCGGGTTCAGGTCATCCGGATCTATGTAGTTGGTCAGCTCTTCACCTTTATCGAGCATTTCCTGGTGGGCGCGCATGCGGATGGCCTGAATCAGGCTGTAAGCTTCTTTCCAGGCATTGGCATCCTTGGCGTCGAACACATCTTTGCGGGCCAGTGCATCGATCCGTTCCAGTGTGTTGGCAGTTTCAACACCGTGGGCGAGGGCGAAGACCCTGACGGATTCCACGAACGGTGCCAGCCCCTGGCGTTTCAGATCCAGGGAGTGTTTTTTCTCGTCGTTGAGGTAACGGAAGTTGCGGAACATGGTCAGGGGCGGTTTGCGCTGCAGGGCGTTGCCGGCCAGCATTTTCTGGAACAGGGCGTTCTTGCGGATGCGGGCCAGTACGTTTTCCAGCAGCCGGTGCAGCGGTTCGGACGGGCCGAAGACGGCGCGCATATCCAGGAAAATCGACGAATAGACCAGGTTCTGTGGGGTCGACGCATCGATAAAGCGGATAAACCAGTCGTCCCACTCGCCGATACTCAGGCACAGTTTCGGGTTGCTGGCCATGATGTTGCCCTTGCACAGGGTGAAGCCGCACTCAGCCAGCTCATCATTGACCTTGCGGGCGAAGGGCAGCAGCTTTTCACGAACCTGTTCCGGGGTCATGCCCTCCGGGGTTTCAAACAGGATGCCGTTGTCCTGGTCGGTCAGCAGGGTCTGCTCCTGCCGGCCCTCGCTGCCGAAGGTGAGCCAGGTGAAGGGAATGCCCGGATCGTTCTTTTTCAGGTTCAGTTCCAGCACCCTTCGCACGGTGACATCATTCAGGGTGGTGATGATCTTGACCACCTGGCCGGAGTCCGCGCCATGGGCCAGCATGGCATCCACCAGCCTGGAAACGTCGGTGCGCAGGGCCACCAGTGTACGCAGGTGGGTAGCGGTGCCGATGGTGCGGGCAAGGTTGACCAGGTCTACCCGTTGAAGGGAGAACAGGTCCCGCTCCGAAACCACGCCGATGAGCCGCTGTTCTTCGTCCACCACGCACAAATGGGCAAAGTGATGTTCCGCCATCAGCATGGCTGCCTCGAAGGCATCGGCGGTTGACGGCAGGCAGCAGGGGTTCGATGTCATTACCTGGCTGATGGGGGTGTCCAGTGGTCCTTTTTCCTCGGCAACCATGGTGCGCAGGTCGCGCAGGGTAAAGATGCCGGTGGGGTGGCGGCCGTCATCGGTAATGATGATGCTGCCCACGTTGTTTTCGTGCATCCGGGCCACGGCTTTGCGCACCGGCAGGTCCGGGGAGCAGACGATCGGATTGCGCAGGGCATAGCGTTCCAGCGGGGTGTCCAGGCTGTTACTGGAGCCGATGGAGGCCATGGCCTTGGATTGCAGGCGCTGGTTGACCTGCTCCAGCAGGCTGCTGACCCCGCGCAGGCAGAAGTCCCGGAACGGTTCGCTTTCAGAAATCAGGGTTACGAAATCTTTCTTTTCGATGCTCAGGCAGAAGGTATCCCCGGACGCCCGGTGCAGGGTGCGGGTCGGCCGCTCGCCCACCAGCGCTGCCAGGGGGAAGCATTCGCCCTGACTGATTTCGAAGGTGGTTTCGGTGCGCTCTTCGGTTTTGTGCTGGCGCTCGCCTCGAATCCGGCCCTGCTTGACCACATAGAATCGCTTGGCCTGACCGTCTTCCGGCGACAGCACCACATCACCGTCCGCGTAGAAGCTGAGGGTGGCATGCTCGGCAAAGTGTGCCAGGTGGGTGTCGTCCATGCTTGAGAAGGGTGCATGTTCCCGCAGGAACGACATGATGGCCCGGGTATTCTGTGGGCGGGCGGTGTCCTGGTTTGCTGCGGCCATAGCGGAGTTCATCCTGGTCCTGGTGGCGCGGCGGGTTACCGGCGCTCATTCGTTATTGTTGTCCTTCTGCAGTGTAGTGCAGCAGGTCGTTGTTGTACCTTACGATTTTCGTCGCAAACCTTGTCGGTTGTCTGCTTTATGGTAGCCCCGGGCAGTGGTAGAGTTCTGATACCTGTCAATCCGGAAGCAGTTAGTGTCATGACCAGTAAAGACGAACGCCTGGCTTTCCTCGAAGAGATGAAGGATGTCCGGCGGATCCGTAAACCCAACAAAGCGGAAGTGGCGGTTCCACGGGAACTGACGCCGGGCCACCTGGCACGCCAGCAGGCTGCGGTAGAGACCCCGGTGCGCGACCTGAACCCGCTGACCTCAGACATGGTGGAGCCGCTGACGGCCCACGATGTACTGAGCTGGATGCGTCCGGGCATTCAGCATGGGGTGTTTCGCAAGTTGCGGCTGGGCCAGTATCCCATTGAAGCCCGGCTGGACCTTCACCGGATGACCGTAGAAGAGGCCCGGAGGGAAGTGTTCGCCTTTATTAACGATTGCGTGCGCTATGGCCTGCGCTCGGTGATCATCCTGCATGGCAAAGGGGAGCGTAATCCGGACGGGATCGCCCAGCTGAAGAGTTACCTGGCCAAGTGGCTGCCGGAGCTGGACAGTGTACTGGCGTTCCATTCGGCCCAGAAGCACCACGGTGGCACCGGGGCCGTCTACGTGATGGTGCGCAAAAGCGAGCGGGACAAACAGCATAACCGGGAAGTACACGGCAGCCGCTAGGGTGCCTGAACAGTGTGACAAACGAGGAAAGTAACATGACCAAACGTTCTGTAGCAGTGTTGATGTTAGCAAGCTTTTTTGCCCTGACCGGCTGTAAAGACCGGGTGATCTGGAACGACAACGGCAAGGTGGATGAGGCAACCCAGGACCGGGAAGTCTGGAACACCAATGGCCAGGTCGATTCCGGCGAGCGCAAGATCTGGGTGAATAAAGACGGTAAGGAAGTGGTCAAGTAAGCCCGCGGGCTTGCTTCAAACCACGACACAAAAACTAGAGGAACGGCTCATGGCGTTCAGCCTGACAGTGAATGGAAACCGGCACACGGTGGATGTAGATTCGGATACGCCCCTTTTGTGGGTCATCCGGGATGAACTGGGACTGAAAGGCACCAAGTTTGGTTGTGGTGCCGGCCTGTGTGGCGCCTGCACTGTGCACGTGAATGGCCAGCCGGCCCGTTCCTGCTCCACCGCCATTGAGCTGGTGGATGGTGCCGAGATTACCACCATCGAAGGGCTGTCTGAGGGCGGCAACCTGCATCCCCTGCAGCAGGCCTGGATCAGCGAGGGCGTTCCCCAGTGCGGCTATTGCCAGTCTGGCCAGATTATGACCGCTGCCCACCTGCTGGCAAATAACCCTTCGCCCTCCCGGGATGACATCGTGGCCGCCATGACCGGCAACCTGTGCCGCTGCGGTACCTACGCCCGCATTGTGGCCGCGGTGGAATCGGTGGCCGGCGGTGTTGGCCATTATCAGCCTGGGCAGGAGGGCGCCTGATATGACCATGAACCGCCGTGATTTTATGAAAGTCAGCACTGGTGCCTCCGGCAGTCTGGTGCTGGCCCTGTCGCTCCCGGGCTGTGCCTCGGTACAAACCGGCTTTGAGCCGGAAACCGGTGAATGGACGCCGGATGTCTGGCTGGAGCTCAACAAGCAGGACGAAATTACCTTCACCCTGGCCCGGGTTGAAATGGGTCAGGGCACCTATACCGGCCTGACGACCCTGATTGCGGAAGAGCTGGATGTGGATCCGGCCCGGATTCAGGTGAAGTTCGCGCCGGTAGCGCCGGAATACCGTAACCCGTTTATCGGCCTGCAATTGACCGGCGGCAGTACCAGTGTGGCGAGCAGCTGGCAGCCCCTGCGGGAGGCGGGAGCGGCTGTCAGGTTGATGCTGGTTATGGCCGCCGCCCGGGTTTGGGGCGTGGATGCCGATAACTGCCGTACCGACAACGGCCGGGTGCTTCATCCCAACGGGGTGGATTCCCTGCGTTATGGCCAGTTGGTTGCGCTGGCGGATAAAGAAGTGATTCGGGGCGTTGTGCCCCTCAAACCCCGTTCGAAGTGGAAATACATCGGCAAGCAGGCCGGCAAACTGGACGCCCGGGCCAAGGCCACGGGCACTGCGGTTTACGGCATTGATGTCGAGCTGCCTGGCATGGTCTACGCGGTGATGACCCGCAGCCCTCGCTACGGAGGCCGCGCTACCGGGTTTAACCGCGACGAGATTCTGGCTATGGCTGGCGTGCAGGCGGCGTTTATCACCGAACGCGGTGTCGCCGTGGTGGCAAACAGTTACTGGAAAGCCCGTAAAGCACAGCAGGCTGTGCGCGTGGAGTGGGATTTCTCCGAGGCCCTGGATACCACGGTTGATGAGGTGTTCGAGGGCTATCGTAAAGCCGCCAGCGAAGACCCTGGCGAGCAGGAACGCTCTGAAGGCGATGTGGAAGACGCCATCCGCAAAGCCGGGCGCGTGGTGGAAGCCGAGTACGAACAGCCATACCTGGCCCATGCGCCGATGGAACCCATGAATGCCACCGCCTGGTACCACGATGGCGGCATGGAGATCTGGGCACCAACGCAGGCACCGGATCTCGGGCGCATTGCGGCCTGCCGGAATTCGGACCTTTCACCGGATGACGTGACCGTACACACCACCTTCCTGGGTGGCGGATTCGGTCGCCGGCTGACCCAGGATTACATCGAGGAAGCCGCTGCGGTTGCCTATAAGCTGAAGGTGCCGGTCAAACTGATCTGGTCCCGGGAAGAAGACATGCGCCACGGTTTCTGGCGCCCGGCCATGCTGCACCGTATGACTGCCAGCCTGGACGGCTCTGACCTCACTGGCTGGGATCACCAGATTGTCGGCCCGCAGATTCTCGACTGGTACGTGCGCAACGCTGCGCCGGCCCAGTACCCCTGGGCACCAAAATTTCTCTATAACACCCTCGGTAAAGTAGGTTTGATGGTCGAGGGCCTGGCCACACCAAAAGATGTATCTGCCATAGAAGGTGCTATCGGCTATCCCTATCAGGTACCGAATGTCAGCGTACGACACACCCATACCGACCCCGGCGTGCCCATTACCTGGTGGCGATCAGTAGGCTACTCCCACAATGGGTTTGCCGTTGAAACCTTTATGGACGAACTGGCCCACGAGGCTGGGCAGGATCCCCTGGAATTCCGCCGAAAACTGCTGGCCAAAGAGCCGCGCCACGCCAGGGTTCTGGAACGGGCGGCGGATCGGGCGCAGTGGGGCGAGCCGCTCCCGGAAGGCAGGGCACGGGGCATAGCGCTGTTCCAGAGTTTTGGCACCTACGTAGCCCAGGTGGTGGAAGCCGGTATCGAAAACGGCGAAATCCGTGTTTACAAGGTAACCGCCAGTGTGGATTGTGGCCAGGTGGTGAACCCGCGCATCGTCGAGGACCAGATTTCCGGCGGTATCCTGTTTGGCCTGACGGCGGCGTTGTTTGGCGAAATCACCTTTGACAAGGGTGAAGTCCAGCAGAGCAACTTCCACGATTATCGGCTGTTGCAGATGCACCAGGTGCCTGAGGTTGTGGTGGATATTGTCGACAGCGATGAAGCCCCCACCGGCGTGGGCGAGCCGGGTGTGCCGCCGGTGATTCCTGCTCTGGGCAATGCGCTGTTTGCACTGACCGGTAAGCGCCAGCGCCGGTTACCGCTGACCGCATGATCAAGCGGTTTGGTGTAATAGACGGAGAATCCCAGTGTTTGATGTGACCCGATACGCTATTGCCGCCCAGTCCATTGTGGATGCCGGGCGCTTCCTGTATGACCGGGGCTGGTCGCCGGCCACCAGCAGCAACTATTCTGCCCGCATCGACAGCGACCACGTTGCTATTACCGTGTCCGGTCGCCATAAAGGCCAGCTCGCTGCCGGTGATGTCATGGTGGTAGACCTGAACGGCAACCCGGTCCAGAGTAACTGCAAGTCCTCGGCAGAAACCCTGTTGCACACCGTGTTGTACCAGGTGTTTCCGGATGCGGGTGCAGTGCTGCATACCCATTCCGTGAAAGCCACCGTGCTCAGCCGCCTGATCCCGCCGGGCAAATCCCTGGAACTGGAAGGCTATGAACTGCAAAAAGCCTTTGCCGGGGTAACCAGCCATGAGGGGCGGCTATCGATACCGGTATTCGATAACACCCAGGATATTCCGGCCCTGGCGGAACAGACCGGCGAATGGTTCCGGGCTCATCCGGAACAACCGGGTTACCTGATTCGGGGCCATGGCCTGTATACCTGGGGCGCCACCATGGCCGATTGCCTGCGCCATGTGGAAGCCTTTGAATTCCTGTTTGAATGTGAACTTGAAACCATGAGAGTCCGCCCATGACCACCCTGAGCATTTTCCAGCAGAACCAGCCGCAAGCGGCACACACCGTAACCACCGACCCGCAGGTGATTCGCGATACGCTGGCCAGCCAGGGTGTGCGCTTTGAGCAATGGCCAACCCGGGAGCTGCCGGCTTCGGCCACCCAGGAACAGATTCTGGAAGCCTACGCGGATGAGGTCGCCAGCCTGAAGCAGGAATGCGGTTTCCAGACCGCCGATGTGGTCAGCCTGACCGCGGACCACCCGGATAAAGACGCCTTCCGCCAGAAGTTCCTCGACGAACACACCCACAGCGAAGACGAAGTGCGTTTCTTTGTGCGCGGGCAGGGGCTGTTCTACCTGCATTTTGGTGATCAGGTGTATGCCCTGATGTGCGAAAAGAATGACCTGATCAGCGTTCCGGATGGCACCCGCCACTGGTTTGATATGGGCCCGGAGCCGGAATTTACCTGTATTCGCCTGTTCTCTAATCCGGAAGGCTGGGTGGCCAGCTTCACCGGTGAGGAGATTGCCTCCACCCTGCCCAGGTATGAAGCGCTGGCGGGGGTGGCCTGATGATCCGGGTAATTCTGACCGACATCGAAGGCACCACCAGCTCTATCTCCTTTGTACACGAGGTGCTGTTCCCCTACGCCAGTGAACACCTGCCGGCGTTTGTGCGGGCCCATCACCACACCACGCCGGCGGTTGCAGAGCAGCTGGCGATTGTGGCGCAGAAAAGCGGTGTCGACAGTAAGGACGTGGAAGCCCTCATCGAAGTGCTCCAAGGCTGGATCAGCGAGGACCGCAAGGAAGGTTCCCTCAAGGCCTTGCAGGGCATGGTCTGGGAACAGGGCTATCACAGTGGCGAGCTGAAGGGCGACATCTACCCGGATGCGGCGGACTACCTGCAGCGCTGGCATGATCGGGGTCTGAGACTGTTCGTATATTCCTCTGGCTCGGTGAAGGCCCAGAAGCTGATTTTTGGTCACAGCAGTGAAGGCGACTTTACACCGTTTTTCTCCGGGTATTTTGATACCGGCGTAGGTGGCAAGAAAGAAGCGCAGTCGTACCGTAACATCCTAGACGAGCTGGGTGTCGAGCCGGGTTCTGTGCTGTTTCTCTCGGACGTTGAAGCCGAGCTTGAAGCGGCCGAGCAGGCGGGCATGAAAACCGCCTGGCTGGTACGTGAGGGTGAATTGCCGGACACCGGTCGCTTCGTGGCCCGGGACTTTGCGGAGGTAGACGCGCTGCTGCGTAAACGCTAGGAGGTCGATTTATGCCCGGACTGTTAAGGCTGCAATGGCTGGTTCCGGGTATCTGTGCCCTGTTTCTGGCTGGATGTAACCCGTTCTCCGAAGCCAGGCCGATGATGACCGAGTACCTGGAGCGCCTTGCCCGGGTACTTGAAGCCCCCGTTGTTTCCCTGCCTGAAGAGTTGCCGCCGGCATCGCAATTACCCCGCCGCCGCGACCGCGTTCTGGACATGCCGGAACTGGATATCGGCATGCTCGAATTCCTGTCGCTGTATGGTTGTGAGCTGCAGTATGTGGTGGGTGAGAAGAACTCGGTCATGGGCAAGGTAATGCAGCCGGTAAACCGCCTGCGATACGAAGTGCGCTTTATCCGTGCCGCGGAAGACTGCCTGCCGGAGGTAGAGGATGAAGAGCTTGGGGAAACCCTGGCTGAAGCGATCGCGAGCAAGCGGGATTCGTTGCCCCGGGCTGTCTGGAACGCCACCTGGGGCACCGAAGAAATCGAGAACCTGTTTACCCTGAGTAAAGGTTTTTACCCGGTGGGTGAAGGCCAGCTTCCGGTTTCCGATCTGCTGCGGGACCTGGAACAATTGAGCGAGACAGTGACGGCCTTGTTGCGGCAGCAGCTTGACGTTTCCCTGGATAACCTGGGCGCCATCCATCAGCGCTGGCAGGCCGAATACCGGGCCGGGCAACTGGTTAACAGTGCCCGCTTGCTGATTGCCACTCTGGATACCGGCACCGAAGTGCTTCAGGCCAGGCTGGCAGAACGGCCGCTATGCCTTAACGGGAAACCGAACAACCAGTCCGACATCGTTCACAGTTTTTTCTTCAGTGTGTATATCGGTGAGGTTCAGCCCTACATGAGTGATGTCAGCCGGGCGGCCGATACCTTGATTGCGGGCTTCGCAGAGCTGGCGGCGAAGCAGGAAGCGCAAATACCGGAAGCCTTTGGCGGCTGGGCTCGCCGGCACCTGCAGGCTGGTGAGGAAGGCAGCCTCTGGCATCAGCTTGATGGCGCAATGATGCGCCACACACGCCACTGGCAGCAACTGCTGGAACAATGCGGGCTGAGGCCGGGTGCCTGACAGCCCGCACTGGCTATAGCCGGCGTTAGCCAGCCGCCACAGGCCGGTTCACTTTCAGGTGCACCATGGCCACGGTGAACAGCAGGAAGGTGAGAATGGTCATGATCACTGGCCCTGCAGCACCTTCGCTCAGCCAGGCCGAAACCACCGCCTGGGTAAAGTAGAAGATCAGTACAAAGGCCATCCAGATATAGCCCCGGTTATGACCGCGGAAAACCGGCACGGCAAACGCCAGCAGCGGCAGGAGCTTGACCGTCAGCATCAGGGAAATCGAGACGCCTTCCACGGGTGCCGGGTAGAAGGTAGTCAGCAGCAATCCGGCCAGCACCGAGATATACAGGGCGATGGTCAGGCGTGCCGTGGTTTTTGCTTTGTCGTTGTGGAGCATAGAAGGTTCCGGGTGGTGGATTTCGAATCAGTCAGCCAGTTTCACGGCCAGCCGGGCTAGCCGTTCGCCAAAGGCCTGGCACAGGGCTTTCTCGTGTTCGCTCAAACCTTGCTGGGCGCCGGTGCCGGCCCAGTGTGAAGGCCCGTAGGGGGTGCCGCCAGTGCTGGTTTCATTCAGGGCGCTCTCCGAGTAGGGCAGGCCGCACAGCACCATGCCGTGGTGCAGCAGGGGCAGCATCATGGTCAGCAGGGTGGTTTCCTGGCCGCCATGCAGGCTGCCGGTGGAGGTGAACGCACCGCCAGGCTTGCCGGCGAGCTTGCCGTTCAGCCACAGGTCTCCGGTGCCGTCCAGGAAGTGCTTGAGCGGTGCCGCCATATTTCCGAAGCGGGTAGGGCTACCCAGTGCCAGGCCGGCACAGTTGGCCAGTTCTTCCCGGGTTGCATAGGGGGCGCCGGTATCCGGAACCGGGGGCAGGCTGGCGGTGGTGTCTGGCGACACCGGTGGAACGGTGCGGATCTTCGCTTCCATTCCGCTCACCCGGGCCACGCCCCGGCCAATCTGGGTGGCCATGTCGGCGGTCTGGCCGTTCCGGCTGTAATAAAGAACAAGAATGTACGGGCTGGTATCGCTCATGCCTGGCTCCTGGGCAATGCTTCAGAGAATCTCGAGAACGCTTTCCGGTGGCCGGCCGATGGCCGCCTTGCCGTTGGCCAGTACAATCGGCCGCTCGATCAGTTTGGGGGTGGCCACCATGGCTTTTACCAGCTGTTCCCGGCTCAGTTCCGGGTTATCCAGGCCCTGTTCCTTGTATTCGCTTTCTTTAGTGCGCATCAGCTGGCGGGGCTCGCAGCCCAGCAGGTCAAGGATATGTAACAGTTCCTGCTCTGTCGGAGGCGTCTCCAGGTAGCGTATAATCTCCGGTTCGATGCCCTTCTGCTGAATCAGCTCAAGGGTCTGCCGTGATTTGGAACACCGTGGGTTATGGAAAATGCGGGTTGGTTCTGTCATGGTCATGCCCGGTTTACAGTAATGGTTGCTGTCCTTTCGAAGGGCGGTAGTCTAACAGGAGGATATCCCTTGCAGTACCCTCGGCCGTTCAGGCGTTTCCTGGCTTTAATTACGCTGGTTTTAGCGGCAGCGACCATCACCGGTTGTGAAAATACCGAGCTGCAGCGTGCTGATGGTACGGCCGTGAACTGGGATGACTTCCGTGGCCGCTGGGTATTGGTGAACTACTGGGCAGAATGGTGCAAGCCTTGCCTGGAAGAAATTCCCGAACTGAACGAGCTGGACAAGGCGCCGGACATCTCGGTACTGGGTGTGAATTTTGATGGCGTTACCGGCAGGGCCCTGGAGCAGTTGGGAGAGGAAATGGGCATCGAGTTCCTTATGCTGGGCCAGGACCCGGGCCCGGAATTCGGCTGGAAAATGCCCGTGGGCTTGCCCGCCACGTTTATTGTGGACCCCTCCGGCAACCTGGTTGAAACCCGGTTCGGGCCACAAACCGAAGAAGATATCCGCACATTGATTGGCAACTGACCATGGCAAACACTTTCGTTCACCTGCGCGTACATTCCGAATATTCCATGGTGGATGGCCTGGTACGGGTCAAGCCGCTGATCGGCCGCGTGGCGGAGCTGGGTATGCCCGCCGTCGGCCTGACCGAGCAATCCAATATGTGTTCCCTGGTGCGCTTCTACAAGGCTGCCATGGGCGCCGGCGTGAAGCCGATCATCGGTGCGGACCTGTGGCTGGAAAACCCGGATGAGCCGGAAAACCCGTTCCGCCTGACCCTGCTGGCCCGCAACAACGACGGTTACCTCAACCTCACAGAAATCATCTCCCTCGGCTATACCGAAGGCCAGCGCTACGGCAAGCCGATTATCCGCAAGGAATGGCTCGAAGCCCGGCCCGCGGGGCTGATTGCCTTGTCCGGTGCCAAGATGGGGGATGTGGGTAAGGCTTTGCTGGCGGGCAAGCCGGAACTGGCCCGGGAGCGTGCCGAATACTGGATGAACCTGTACCCGGGCAGCTACTACCTGGAGCTGCAGCGTACCGGCCGGGGCGGTGATGAAGACTGCCTGCATATGAGCGTGGAACTGGCAGCTGAACTGGGCCTGCCGGTGGTAGCTACCAACGACGTGCACTTCCTGCAGGCGGACGATTTCGAAGCCCACGAAGCCCGGGTCTGTATTGGTGAAAGCCGGACCCTGGATGACCCCAGGCGGGATCGTCGCTTCAGCGACCAGCAATACCTGCGTAGCGCCGAGGAAATGATCGAGCTGTTCTCGGACATTCCCGAGGCCGTCGAGAACACCGTGGAAATCGCAAAACGCTGTTCGGTGAAAGTGCGCATGGGCGAGTACTTCCTGCCCAACTACCCGATCCCGGATGGCATGACCATGGACGATTACTTCCGCCATGTGTCCGAAGAAGGGCTGGAAGCGCGCCTTGCCAAGACCCTGAGCAAGGACGACCCGGAATACGACCAGAAGCGCGAAGACTATTACAAACGCCTGAAGTTCGAGCTGGATATCATCATCCAGATGGGGTTCCCGGGTTACTTCCTGATCGTTATGGACTTCATCAAGTGGGCCAAGAATAACGGCGTGCCGGTGGGCCCGGGCCGGGGTTCCGGTGCCGGCTCCCTGGTCGCCTATGCGCTGCTGATCACCGACCTGGACCCGCTGGAATACGACCTGCTGTTCGAGCGGTTCCTGAACCCGGAACGGGTATCCATGCCCGACTTCGACGTCGACTTCTGCATGGAAGGCCGGGACCGGGTCATCGAATACACCGCCCAGAAGTATGGCCGGGAAGCGGTTTCCCAGATCATTACGTTCGGTACCATGGCCGCCAAGGCGGTGGTGCGGGACGTTGCCCGGGTGCAGGGCAAATCCTACGGCCTGGCAGACAAGCTCTCCAAGCTGATTCCCTTTGAAGTGGGCATGACCCTCAACAAGGCCATCGAACAGGAGCCCCAGCTCAAGGAATTCCTGGAGCAGGATGAAGAAGCCCAGGAAATCTGGGAAATGGCCCTGAAGCTTGAAGGCGTGTGCCGGAACGCCGGTAAACACGCAGGGGGTGTGGTGATCGCGCCCACCAAGATTACGGATTTCTCGCCGCTGTATTGCGACGATGAGGGTGGAAGCCTGGTCACCCAGTTCGATAAAGGGGATGTGGAAGACGCCGGGCTGGTGAAGTTCGACTTCCTGGGTCTGCGGACCCTGACCATCATCAAGTGGGCCTTGGGCATGATCAACCCGCGCCGGCAAGAGCGCGGGCTTGGTGACCTGGACATCAGCACCATTCCGCTGGATGACAAGCCCTCGTTCGACCTGTTGAAAAAGGCCGAGACCACCGCGGTGTTCCAGCTGGAATCCCGCGGCATGAAAGACCTGATCCGACGCCTGCAGCCGGACTCCCTGGAAGACATGATCGCCCTGGTGGCCCTGTTCCGCCCGGGGCCGCTGCAGTCCGGCATGGTAGACGACTTTATCGACCGTAAGCACGGTCGCCAGCCGATGTCTTACCCGCACCCGGATTATCAGTATCAAGGCCTGAAACCGGTATTGGAGCCCACTTACGGGGTCATCCTGTACCAGGAGCAGGTCATGCAGATTGCCCAGGTGATGGCCGGCTATACGCTGGGCGGTGCCGACATGCTGCGCCGGGCCATGGGTAAGAAAAAGCCGGAGGAGATGGAGAAACAGAAGGCCATCTTCCTGGACGGTTGTGAGAACAACGGCATCGACAAGACCCTGGCCGAGAATATCTTCGACCTGGTAGAAAAGTTCGCCGGCTACGGCTTCAACAAATCTCACTCCGCAGCGTACGCGCTGGTGTCCTACCAGACCCTGTGGTTGAAAACCCACTACCCGGCCGAATTCATGGCTGCGGTACTCACCGCCGATATGCAGAACACCGACAAGGTGGTAACGCTGGTGGAAGAGTGCCGTAACATGAAGCTGGACCTGCTGGTACCGGATGTCAGCCGTTCTGCCTACACCTTTACGGTGAATGACGATGGCCAGATTGTTTACGGCCTGGGCGCTATCAAGGGGCTGGGTGAAGGCCCCATCGATAGTATTGTGGAGGCGGCCAAAGACGGCCCGTTCCAGGATATTTTCGATTTCTGCCGCCGCATCGACCTGAAGAAAGTGAACAAGCGGGCGATGGAAGCCCTGATTCGCTCCGGCGCCATGGACAAGCTGGGCCCGAGCCGTGCCCAGCTGATGGCGAGCATCGAGAAAGCCATACAGCAGGCGGACCAGCAATCCCGCAACGATGCCGCCGGCATGATGGATATGTTCGGTGAAATGCTGGAGAGCGGCGGAGAGGGCGAAGACCCCTATGCCGATGTGGCCCACGTTCGTGAGTGGCCGGAGAAAGAGCGGCTCAAGGGTGAGAAGGACACCCTGGGCATTTACCTCACCGGCCATCCGTTTGATGAATACGAACGGGAAGTGCGGCGCTTTGTCCGTAACTCCATTGCTGACCTCAAGCCCAACAAGTCGCCCCAGCGGGTGGCCGGGCTGGTGGTGGCCCAGCGCACCAT
Organism: Marinobacter sp. P4B1; assembly: GCF_001447135.1. Classification (NCBI taxonomy): domain Bacteria; kingdom Pseudomonadati; phylum Pseudomonadota; class Gammaproteobacteria; order Pseudomonadales; family Marinobacteraceae; genus Marinobacter; species Marinobacter sp. P4B1. Next base: position 73,364 of record NZ_LLXM01000007.1, on the reverse strand, counting down.
GAAAACCCGTACCGGCTCCACCATGTGCTTTATCACCCTGGATGACCGCAGCGCCCGTATTGAGGCCACGCTGTTCTCGGAAGCATTTTTCGAAAACCGCGAGCTGCTGCAGTCGGACCAGGTGATTGTGGTGGAAGGGCAGGTCAGCCACGACGATTATTCCGGCCAGATGAAAATGCGGGTCAGCTCGGTGATGGACGTAGCCACCGCCCGGCAGCAGTTCAGCCGGGGTATCCGGCTGGCCCTGCATGCTGACCAGCTGCAGAACGGCCTGCTGGACAAACTCGACGACACGCTGCGGCCTTTCCGTAACGAAGGCAGCCCGGTGTGGATCGAATACAGCAGTGCCGAGGCCAGCACCCGGATTGAGCTTGGGCCATCCTGGCGGGTGCAGCCCGATGACAAACTGTTGTTCGAGTTGAAACACCTGGTGGGAGAGAAGTCGGTGGAGTTGGTCTATGATTAAGACCAATGTCCGCTTTAGTTGAGCGTTTTGCGCTGCTATCTTTGTCCCAAATTCTGGTTATGGTGGGTTGACCGCCCACCTGGCAAGCAAATGATGGAACATCATGAACCCTAATTACCTGGATTTCGAACAGCCGATCGCCGACCTGGAAGCCAAGATTGAAGAGCTTCGCATGGTGGGTAACGACACCGACATCAATATCACTGATGAAATCAGTCGTCTGAAGAAGAAAAGCGTCAGCCTGACGGAAACCATCTTTTCAGACCTCAAGCCCTGGGACGTAGCCCGCCTGGCCCGCCATCCGCGCCGCCCCTACACCCAGGACTATATCGACCTGATTTTTGAGGATTTTGACGAACTGCACGGCGACCGTCGCTATGCGGATGACTTGTCCATCATTGGCGGCACCGCTCGCCTGGACAACAAGCCCGTGATGGTGATTGGTCACCAGAAAGGCCGCGAAGTGCGTGACAAGGTCAAGCGCAACTTCGGCATGCCGCGCCCGGAAGGCTATCGCAAGGCCCTGCGCCTGATGGAAATGGCCGAGCGCTTCAAGATGCCGATACTGACCTTTATCGATACCCCGGGCGCCTATCCCGGTATCGGCGCCGAAGAGCGTGGCCAGAGTGAGGCCATCGCCTTTAACCTGGCGGTGATGTCGCGCCTGAAAACCCCCGTTATCTCCACCGTAATCGGTGAGGGTGGCTCCGGTGGTGCACTGGCCATTGGCGTGTGCGACCAGCTGAACATGCTTCAGTACTCAACCTACGCGGTTATCTCCCCTGAGGGTTGCGCGTCGATTTTGTGGAAGAGTGCGGAGTATGCCTCCCAGGCTGCGGAAGCTATGGGTGTAACTGCCCAGCGCCTGAAAGAGCTGGGTGTTGCGGACAACGTGATTGCCGAGCCCCTCGGTGGTGCCCACCGCAATCCGGAAAAAATGGCCGAGACCCTGAAAACGACCTTGGGTCAGGGCATTGACGAGCTGAGCCGTTTACCCCTGGACGAGCTGGTAAGCCGCCGTTACGAGCGCTTAACCAAGTATGAAGGCGGGCGGTAACACCGCCCGGGCTTCTGGCTGGCCCGGCGACCTGCTCGGGCCGGTCAGTCAACTTCCCGAATATTCCCGTCTCTGGGTGGCCTTCAGCGGCGGCCTGGATTCCACGCTGTTATTGCAGGCTGCCTCTGCCTGCTACCCCTCTGTTACTGCCCTGCACATCAATCATCAGCTCCAGCCCAATCATCAGCAGACCGAGCAATTCTGCCGGGATGTCTGCGAGCAGCTGGGTGTTGAATTGTCCGTTGCGCGGGTGGATGTCCCGGTTGGTGCCAGGGGTGCTGGCGGCCTGGAAGATGCGGCCCGTACAGCCCGTTATGAGGTGTTTCACAACACCCTGAACCCGGGCGACATGTTATTGATGGCCCACCACGCCGATGACCAGGCAGAAACGGTCCTTTTCCGGCTGTTGCGGGGCTCCGGTGTCAGCGGGCTGGCCGGAATGCCGAAAACGCGGCCGTTAGGCAAGGGCACCCTGTACCGGCCCTGGCTCGGGGTCAGTCGCGACAGGCTGGAGCAGGTGGCGACGAAACTTGGTGTGCGCTGGGTAGAAGACCCCAGCAACCAGAGCCGGCAGTTCGACCGCAATTACCTGCGCCACAGTGTTCTGCCGGGCCTGAAGGATCGTTGGCCCGGTTTGTTGAAGCGGGTTGCCCACAGTGCCCGATCCTGCGCCGAAAGTGACCAGTTGAATCAACGCCTGGCGGAACTTCAGTGGCAGACCTGTTCCGATAGCGGCCGCCTCGCGATTGAGCCGTTCTCCGCCCTGCGTGCCCCCGAGCGCCGCAACCTGGTGCGTTGGTGGATTCAGCGCGAGGGTTTCCCGCCGCCGGCTTTGGCAGGCTGGGACCAGGTTCTGGCTGAACTGCTTGAAGCCGGAGAGGATCGGGAGCCGGAGCTCCGGGGCGATGGATTCAGCCTGCGCCGTTACCGGGGGCATATTTACCTGGTGCCGGATAATCCTCCCGCGCCAGAGCCAGTAGCGCTTACCCCCGGGTCGCCAGTGCGTTGGCCCGGCTGGTTGCTGTCGCTGAAATCGGTTGCCCCGGCAGAACAGCAAACAACGCCGCCGCCAATAAGGGTATCTACGAGGCAGGGTGGTGAGCGGGTCCGGCTGGCCCCGGGTAAGCCCTCCCGTGCGTTGAAAACCTGGCTGCAGGAACAGTCCGTTCCACCCTGGGAGCGCTCAGTATTACCGCTGGTCTGGCGGCAAACCAGCGAGGGCGAAGAGCTGATCGGGATTGGCGATTTGTGGTGTTCTGAACAATACTCGGGAGGCGCCCCTGCCACCGGCTGGCGGCTGATTGTGGAGAGGGATTGTGATTGAGTACAGAGGGGCTTTCTGGTAGTCTGGCGTCCCATCTTGAGATGAACAATCTCCCTCCTTCACCGAACCAGATAATCACGGAATCTGCATGACGCGTTATATTTTCGTCACCGGCGGTGTCGTGTCCTCATTAGGCAAAGGTATTGCGTCTGCCTCACTGGCAGCCATCCTCGAGGCACGCGGCCTGAAGGTCACTATTCTCAAGCTGGACCCGTACATCAACGTGGACCCCGGCACCATGAGCCCGTTCCAGCACGGTGAGGTTTTTGTCACCGAAGACGGTGCGGAAACCGACCTTGACCTGGGCCACTACGAACGCTTTATTCGTACCCCCATGAGCAAGCGTAACAACTTCACCACCGGCCGGGTGTACGAAGAAGTTATCCGCAAAGAGCGTCGTGGCGATTATCTTGGTGGCACTGTGCAGGTGATCCCGCACATCACCGACGAAATCAAGCGCCGTGTAGTTGAAGGCGCAGCCGGTGCCGACGTGGCACTGATTGAAGTCGGCGGCACCGTGGGCGATATCGAATCCCTGCCGTTCCTCGAAGCCTGTCGTCAGCTGAAGGTGGAAGTAGGCTCCCAGCGTGCCCTGTTCATGCACCTGACCCTGGTGCCCTACATTGCCACCGCCGGCGAGATCAAAACCAAGCCGACCCAGCATTCCGTGAAAGAAATGCGCTCCATCGGCCTGCAGCCAGACATTCTGCTGTGCCGTTCCGAGCACGAAGTGGATGCCAGCTCCCGTCGCAAGATTGCCCTGTTCACCAACGTGGAAGAGCGTGCGGTCATCCCGATGCAGGATGCCAAGTCCATCTACGCCATTCCGCGCATGCTGCACGAATACGGCCTGGACCAGCTGGTTATCGAGCGCTTCGGCCTGGATGCCCGTGAAGCAGACCTGGGTGAGTGGGACGCCGTTGTGGAATCCCTGATGAATCCGCAGCAGGAAGTGACCATCGCCATGGTCGGCAAGTACATGGAGCTGCTGGACGCCTACAAATCCCTGATCGAGTCCCTGCTGCACGCTGGCATCAAGACTCGCACCAAGGTGAACATCAACTACATCGATTCCGAAGACATCGAGCGTGACGGCACCGCCGTGCTGGAATCTGCGGATGCAATCCTGGTGCCCGGTGGCTTTGGTGAGCGTGGCGTGGAAGGCAAGATCCGCACGGTTCAGTACGCCCGTGAGAACAAGGTTCCGTATCTGGGCATCTGCCTGGGTATGCAGGTGGCGGTTATTGAATACGCCCGTAACGTGGCCGGCCTGAAAGACGCCCACAGCACCGAGTTCCGTGAGCACACCCCGGAGCCGGTCGTCGGCCTGATTACCGAGTGGCTCGACGCCAGCGGTGCTACCGAAGCACGCACCGAAGCCTCTGACCTTGGTGGCACCATGCGCCTTGGCGCCCAGGATTGCGTACTGACGGACGGCTCCAGCATCGCCGCCTGCTATGGCAAGAAAACCATTCGCGAACGTCATCGCCACCGTTACGAAGTCAACAACCACTTCCTGCCAAAACTGGAAGAGGCCGGCCTGATCATCTCCGGCCGCTCCGCTGACGGCAAACTGGTTGAAGTGGTAGAAGCGCCGGAACATCCGTGGTTCGTGGCGTGTCAGTTCCACCCGGAATTCACCTCGACACCCCGCGACGGCCACCCGCTGTTCAAGGGCTTTGTTGAGGCAGCACTGGCTAACAAAAAGGGATCCTGAGCATGGCCCGCAGCAACCTGAACGTCTCGGGAATCGAAATCGCCAACGACAAGCCCTTTGTGCTGTTCGGCGGCATGAACGTACTCGAGTCCAGGGAACTGGCGTTTGAAGTGGCCGAAAAGTACGTGGATGTCTGCAGCAGGCTGGGCATCCCGTACGTTTTCAAAGCCTCCTTCGACAAGGCCAACCGCTCGTCCATCAACTCCTTCCGGGGCCCCGGCCTCGAGAAGGGGCTGCAGATCCTGGCAGATATCAAAAGCAAATTCGGCGTGCCCATCATCTCTGACGTGCACGAACCGGAGCAGGCGGCGCCTGCAGCTGAAGTCTGCGACATCATCCAGTTGCCGGCATTCCTGAGCCGTCAGACCGACCTGGTGGTGGCCATGGCCAAAACCGGCGCCGTCATCAACATCAAGAAAGCCCAGTTCCTGGCCCCCCAGGAAATGAAGCACATCATCACCAAGTGCGAAGAAGCCGGCAACGACAAAGTCATCCTGTGCGAGCGCGGCAGCAGCTTCGGCTACAACAACCTGGTGGTCGACATGCTGGGCTTCGGCATCATGAAGCAGATGAACGTGCCGGTGTTCTTTGACGTCACCCACTCCTTGCAGATGCCCGGCGGCCGTGCCGACTCGGCCGGTGGCCGGCGTGCCCAGGTGACCGACCTGGCGCTGGCTGGTATGTCTCAGGGCCTGGCAGGTTTGTTCCTGGAAGCCCATCCTGACCCGGACAAGGCTATGTGTGACGGCCCCTGCGCCCTGCGCCTGAGCCAGCTGGAGCCGTTCCTGCAGCGGGTGAAAGCTGTGGATGACCTGGTAAAAAGTTTTAAACCTATCGACACCGCCTGATTGGCGGTGTCGGCTATTTGAAAGACCGCATATTCCTGAGGTTGCCAAACCTGACGGCCTACTGCGGATTACGAGAGCGAATGACTGGAAAGCCTTGGCGAAAATTTCGAAGGCCAAGGATGGCCTGAGAGAAGCGCACATGGATGTGCTCGTAGCGGTTTTCGCCAAGGCTTTCCAGTTGTTCGCTCCGGCACCAAATTAAAAGTTAAGACTGGAGAAACAACCGAATGACCAAGATTGCCAACATCAAAGCCCGTGAGGTTCTGGATTCCCGCGGTAACCCTACCGTTGAAGCCGACGTTATCCTTGAAGACGGCACCATTGGAACCGCCTGTGCGCCTTCCGGTGCTTCTACCGGCTCCCGCGAGGCATTGGAGCTGCGTGATGGTGATGCTTCTCGTTACCTGGGTAAGGGCGTCCTGAAGGCAGTTGACGCGGTAAACAGCAAGATTCGTGACGCATTGGTTGGTAAAGACGCTGCCGATCAGCGCGCTCTGGACCAGATTATGCTGGACCTGGACGGCACCGAGAACAAGGCTAACCTGGGCGCCAACGCTATCTTGGCAGTTTCCCTCGCAGCGGCCAAGGCGGCTGCTATTTCCCTGAAGAAGCCGCTGTACGCTCACATCGCTGATATCAACGGCACGTCCGGCAAGTTCTCCATGCCGGTACCGATGATGAACATCCTGAACGGTGGTGAGCACGCGGATAACAACGTCGACATCCAGGAATTCATGGTTCAGCCGGTTTCTGTAACCAGCTTCGCTGAAGCCCTGCGTGTTGGCGCTGAAATCTTCCACAGCCTGAAGAAGGTGCTGAAGGCCCAGGGCCTGAACACGGCCGTAGGTGACGAAGGGGGTTTTGCGCCGAACCTGCCGTCTAACGAAGCTGCCCTTGCTGCCATCAAGCAGGCGGTTGAAGACGCCGGCTATGAGCTGGGCAAAGACGTGACCCTGGCCCTGGACTGTGCCTCTTCCGAATTCTACAAGGACGGTCAGTACCAGCTGTCCGGTGAAGGCAAGAGCTTTGATTCCGAAGGCTTTGCTGATTACCTGGCTGGCTTGTGCGAGCGTTATCCGATTGTGTCCATCGAAGACGGTATGGACGAGAGTGACTGGGATGGTTGGAAGGTTCTGACTGATAAGCTCGGCAGCAAGGTTCAGCTGGTGGGTGATGACCTTTTTGTAACCAACACCAAGATCCTGAAGCAGGGCATCCAGAAGGGTGTGGGCAATTCCATCCTGATCAAGTTCAACCAGATTGGCAGCCTGTCCGAGACTCTGGACGCTATCAAGATGGCTCAGGACGCCGGCTACACGGCGGTGATTTCCCACCGTTCCGGTGAAACCGAAGATACCACCATTGCTGACCTGGCGGTTGCTACCTGCGCAGGCCAGATCAAGACTGGTTCTCTGTGCCGTTCTGACCGGGTTGCCAAGTACAACCAGCTGCTGCGCATTGAAGAAGCGCTGGAAGGCAAGGCACCTTACCGCGGCCTGAGCGAAATCAAGGGCCAGGGCTGAGTTTTACCGGTAAACTTTGACCTGTCGGTAGTTACGGGCAGGTAACAAAGTGTTAAGGCCATCGCGTTCCGGATGAAAATTCGGAAACGATGGCCTTTTTGCACAGTGACTTACGCGAATTTGTTGCTAATCTACTATAAGGTCTATACTTGACGGTCGTAGATACCTTTAATCTGGTTAAATTCTGAGCTGATTTGGCATGAAAACGCTTTGGGCCATTCTGGTAGTGCTGATTCTCCTGCTGCAGGTTCGCCTGTGGATCGGGGAGGGTAGCTTTGCGCAGGTTTGGTCGCTGGAGAATTCGATTGCTGAGCAGCGGGCGGAGAATGCCGGGTTGGCGGCGCGTAATGACCGGCTTTATGCGGAGGTGCGGAACCTTCGTAATGAGCAGGGTGCTGTGGAAGAGCGGGCCCGGATGAACCTTGGTCTTATTCGCGAAGACGAGACTTTTTTTCTCGTAGTCGAGAACTGATTTCGGCACTGGGTGCTCCGAGCACCGGGGAGTGTCTCTCCGGGAACCGCTACGAGCACATCCATGTGCGCTTCTCTCAGGCCATCCATGGCCTTCGAAATTCCCGGAGAGACACTCCCCGGCGCTCTCCTGACATAGTGCGGGCCTTCCGATTATGAAATCTCAACTTTGGCTTGTTGTTCCTGCCGCCGGCATCGGCCAGCGCATGAAAGCTGAATGTCCCAAGCAGTACCTCAAGATCAATAACCGTTTTATCCTCGATATCACGCTCTCCCGTTTACTGGATAACGCGCCGTTCAAGGGTTGCATGGTGCCGTTGAACCCGGCGGATCACTGGTGGCCGGATAGTGAGTCGGCTAAAGATGATCGCATCCAGACCTGTACCGGTGGCAAGGAGCGGGCGGATTCGGTGCTTTCGGCGTTGCATGCGTTGGCGGAGCAGGCGGAGGATTCTGACTGGGTGCTGGTGCACGATGCGGCTCGGCCGTGTTTGCATGGCCATGACCTTTCCAACCTGATTGATACCCTGTCTGAGCACCCGGTTGGTGGGCTTTTGGCGGCGCCGGTGGCGGATACGTTGAAGCTGGCGGGTGGCGGTGTGCAGCCCGAAGTGGAGGAAACGGTGGACCGGAGCCGGTTGTGGCGGGCGTTGACGCCGCAGATGTTCCGGTTTGGTGCGCTGCGGGCGGCGCTGGAGTCTTGTCTTGAAAACAATCAGCCGGTCACCGATGAGTCCTCTGCCATGGAGTTTTCCGGTAAGATGCCTGTTCTGGTGGAAGGGCGGCCGGATAATCTGAAGATTACGGTGCCGTCTGACCTTGCTCTGGCCGAGTTTATTCTGGGCCGGCTGTAGGGTTTTCCCGCCTCTCGTTTATTTCTGTTTTTTTCGGAGACGATCATGCGCATTGGTCAGGGCTTTGATGTCCATGCCTTTGGTGAGGGTGATGCTGTCATTCTCGGTGGTGTTGAGATTCCCCACAGTCACGGTCTGAAAGCCCATTCGGATGGCGATGTGTTGCTGCATGCGCTGGCGGATGCGCTGCTTGGCGCGGTCTCGCTGGGGGATATCGGGCATCTGTTCCCGGATACCAGTGACGAATGGGCCGGTGCGGATAGCCGGGATTTGCTTCGGCGGGTGATGGCCCGGGTGCTGGAGGAAGGTTTTTCGGTGGTGAACGTGGATACCACCATTATTGCCCAGGCTCCGAAGATGGCGCCCCATGTGGAGGCCATGCAAATGAATATCGCCGAGGACCTGGGGGTGCCGGTGAATCGGGTCAGTGTTAAGGCCACCACCACCGAAAAGCTGGGGTTCACTGGCCGGGGTGAGGGGATTGCTTGCCAGGCGGTGTGCCTGCTTGAGGCGGTCAGCCTGTGACGGATGCTTCGGTAGAGCCACGTTGGCGGCTGGAGTGGCCGGTTTCTTCCGGGCAGCGGGTGGGTTCTGCCCAGTTGAAGGTGTCCCCTGAAGATTTCCGGGTGACCGAGTGTTTGTGGCCGGAGGTCGAAGGCCAGGCCGGTGGTGCCGAAGGTGCCGGTGAGCATCTCTGTGTGCGGCTGGAAAAGTCCGGGGACAATACCGAGTTCGTGGCCCGGGAGCTGGCCCAGCTGGCTGGCTGCAAGGCTTTCGAAGTGGGCTTTTGCGGGTTGAAGGATCGTCATGCGGTAACGTCGCAGTGGTTCAGTCTTTACTGCCCGGGGCGGGAAGCCTCTGATGCGGAATTACTCAGTGCTATTGGCGAGCGCTGGCGTGTTCTGAACTGGCGTCGCCACGCCCGCAAGCTGCGCCGGGGCGAACACCAGGCCAACGGGTTCGAGCTGGTGTTGCGCGAGGTTCAGAGCGACAGGCAGGCAATGGAGGCCGCGTTGGCGTTGCTTGCAGATCGGGGTGCGCCGAATTATTTCGGGCCCCAGCGCTTCGGTTTTCAGGGCGGCAACCTGGAGCGGGCGGTGAATCTTGATGTTTCCCGCCTGAACCGTAAGAAAGGCAGTCGTCATCGTGGTGGCGGAAGTGGTTCGAAAAACGTATTGTACTTTTCGGCGGCACGTTCGTGGCTGTTCAACGAGGTGCTGGCCGCTAGGGTAGAGGCCGGGAACTGGTTTGAGGCCATGGCCGGCGAACCGGAGGCCCATGGCAGCCCGACAGGCCCCTTGTGGGGTGATGGCGGCACGACAGCGACCGGTGAGCAGGAGCAGCTTGAGCGTTCCGTGGTGGCGGGCCATCCGGAATTCGAACGACTGTTTCTGAGTACCCGTATGAAGCCCGAGCGCCGGGCGCTGGTTACGCGCCCGGACAAGCTTCAGTGGCAATGGCAGGACGACAACACCCTGCGGTTACAGTTCACATTGCCACCTGGCCAGTACGCCACCACGGTGCTGGCCGATGTATTCGAGCTGCAGGACATGAGCCTCAGCCGGGATAATAAGTATTAAGAAAGCTAGCGGAGAACACTGTGCGTATTCTGTTGTCGAATGATGATGGCGTGCATTCGCCTGGCCTGATGGCCCTGTTCGAAGGGTTGCAGGGGCTGGGTGAACTTGCCGTGGTTGCCCCGGACCGTGATCACAGCGGGGCCAGCAATTCTCTGACCCTGAGCCGGCCCCTGACGGTAGAAAAACACCCCAGCGGCTTCTGGTCGGTAGATGGCACACCCACCGACTGCGTTCACCTGGCCGTTAACGGTCTGTTCGACAAGCCTTTTGACCGGGTGGTTTCCGGTATCAACACCCATGCCAACCTGGGCGACGACATTATCTATTCCGGCACGGTGGCCGCGGCTACAGAAGGCCGTCACCTTGGCCTGCCCGCTATTGCAGTATCCCTGGTTAATAACGGCCACTTCCATTATGAAACCGCCGCGCGGGTGGTTCGGCTGCTGCTGGAACACAAGCGATACCTGGCTCTGGGGCCCCGCTCGATTCTCAATGTGAATGTACCGGACCTGCCCTGGAGTGAGCTGGCTGGTATCAAGGTAACCCGGCTTGGGCATCGTGACCGGGCAGAGGGTGTTGTGCCGGTAACCTGCCCGAGAGGCAAGCGCCGGTACTGGATCGGTGCCGCCGGTGGCGGTGGCGATGCCGGCCCGGGCACGGATTTCCACGCGGTTCAGAACGGCTTCGTTTCGGTGACCCCCGTGCACATTGACATGACCCGACACGAGGCAATGAGCCGACTGCAAGACTGGGTCGATGACCTTGAGGGCTTCGGGGAGGTGTCGCAATGAATGCCCCGCTTGAAGGCATCGGCATGACCTCGCGGCGCACCCGTTTGCGCCTGGTGCAGCGATTGCGGGAAGCGGGTATCGAGTCGGACCGGGTGCTGGAGATTATCGGCCAGGTGCCGCGGCATATCTTTCTGGACGAGGCCCTTTCGCATCGAGCCTACGAAGACACGTCATTGCCCATCGGTTACGGGCAGACCCTGTCGCAACCCTATATCGTCGCTCGGATGACGGAATTGTTACTGGCCCACGAACCGGAGCGTGTGCTGGAATTGGGAACTGGGTCCGGTTACCAGACTGCGGTGTTGTCCCAGGCGTTCCGTGAAATCTTCAGCGTGGAGCGTATCAAGCCGCTGCAGGATCGGGCCAGGGAGCGTTTGCGGCAACTGAACATTCGTAATGCGATGCTTAAACATGCCGACGGTGGCATGGGCTGGCCCGAGAAAGGTCCGTTTGAGGGCATTATTGTGACGGCGGCGCCGGTAGAGGTGCCCCGGGAATTACTGGATCAGCTGGCCGATGGTGGTGTGCTGATCGCACCGGTAGGGGAGGAGAATCAGGTGCTGGTCGAGATTATCCGAAGGGGCGACAGTTTCGAGCGCCGTGAGCTGGAACCGGTGCGGTTTGTGCCCCTGCTTGGCGGAGTGGTTCGTTAATGGAGCATAGCCCGGACTCATCGGTGAATCGCAGCCACCATCCGGTGGCTGTGTTTTTAAGGGGTATGGCCATGGGCGCGGCGGATATTGTTCCAGGGGTTTCCGGGGGCACCATCGCGTTTATTACCGGCATTTACTTCCGGTTGCTGGAGGCCATCAGTGCGGCCCCGGTAGCGTTCGTGCGCCAGTTTCTGAAAGGTGACATCCGCGGCTTCTGGCAAGCCATTGACGGCGGTTTCCTGGTGACCCTGCTGGCTGGTGTGGTTGCCAGTGTGGCCAGCCTGGCTTCGCTGATTACCTGGCTGCTGGACAGCCATCCAATCCTGATCTGGAGCTTTTTCTTCGGCCTGATTGTTGCCTCGGTATGGCACGTGGGGCGCCAGGTCCGTCGTTTTTCGCCGTTTCTGCTGCTGCCTCTGTGTGCCGGAATTGTATTTGCCTGGTGGGTAACCACGCTGCCGGCCAGTGAAGTGGCACCCTCACAGCTGGCATTTTTCGGGGCCGGGGCACTGGCCATCTGTGCCATGATCCTGCCCGGCATATCCGGCAGTTTTTTGCTGGTGATTATCGGTATGTACTCGCCGGTACTGGCCGCCATAAAGTCATTCGAGGTGGCCCATCTGGGGCTGTTCCTGCTGGGTTGTCTGACCGGGCTGTTGTCTGTGGCCCGGCTGATCACCCTGGCATTCCGGCATTTCCACGACACGGTGCTGGCGCTGCTGACCGGTTTTATGATCGGTGCCCTGAGCAAGGTATGGCCCTGGCAGCAAACCCTGAGCTGGCGCACCAATAGCAAAGGCCAGGAGGTACCCTTGAGCCAGACCCCGGTTACACCGGACAGCTGGGCCGCTTTAACCGGGCAGGATCCGCAGGTTGTCGTTGCAGTGATGATGGCCCTGGCTGGGTTGGTGCTGGTGCTGGCCCTGGAGTATGCAGGACGTTTCTCTGCTCAAAGGCAGGGTAAGGCCGGTTAGTAAACCGGGAAAAGTGTTACCTGGCGCACAATTTGATTGTTTCAGAAGGTAACAATCCTGTGTGCCGGGTAACTTGGATTCGATTGTGAATTGTGCAATATATTAACAAGTTAGTCCTGAAACATGAGAAGTTGCATCCTGGACGGATGGTTTCTTATACGGTTTTATCATAATCAGGCATTTTTTATACGTGACTCTCTTTAGCGGGCGCCATCAAGCAGCATTCCGTGTCAGGGCTTCGGCCCTGACAGGAACCCCGTGTTGCAGGCGCCCCGGTCGCCTGACGCGAGCAGCCGCCTTGCTCCTGCTCGCCCTCCTGTTGCCCCTATCCGGCTGTAACACGAACGCCATCTATCAGGACAATCTGTACAACCCCCCGGTTTACTGGGGTACCCATGTGGTCAAGAAGGGCGAGAACCTGTACCGGATTGCATGGCGTTATGGCCGGGACTACCGCGAGCTGGGCAATGCCAATGGCCTGGCGCCGCCCTGGAACCTGCAGGTGGGCCAGGTGCTGCGACTGGACAAGAAAGGCCGGATTCCCGAAAGCACCAGAACGGCATCTGCCCCGCGCAGCACTGCTCCCGCCCCGCGCCCCAAGGCGGTAACCCAGCGCCCGAAGGCGACAACGCCTCCTTCCACCCGAACAACCCGCCCGGCCGGTTCGGCTTCCGGCAGCAGTCAGACGGTGGCCAATGTGCGATGGCACTGGCCGCACGGTGGCACTGTTATTGCAACATATTCCACATCCGGAAAAGTCAATAAAGGTATTGATATTGCCGGAAAACCCGGGGATGCTGTGAAGGCTGCCGCTAATGGAAATGTGGTTTACGCGGGAAGCGGGTTGCTTGGTTACGGCAACCTGATTATTGTGAATCACAACGAACATTATCTGAGCGCCTACGCACACAACCGCAAGATTCTGGTGCAGGAAGGGGAGGATGTTAAAGCCGGACAGGTAATCGCCGAGCTGGGAAGTACAGGGACAGACAAACCGATGTTGCACTTCGAGATTCGCAAGAATGGCAATCCGGTAGACCCGTCCCGATACCTGCCCAGACGATAAATCAGGGGAGCCGGAAGTTCCCTCGTTGATTACCCGACGTCCTGACTGATACCGCACAAGACAAGAACAAGAATGGCAACGGTGATTGCCAGCCAACAAGCAACTGTCCTGAAGAAAACCAACATTGAAAGCCCGCAATAACAAGAAGTATCGGGCGAAAACAGGATTATTGAGAGGCGGGGTAACGTAATGTCAGCAGAGCAAGAAGACATCATTATTGATCGCGTTGCAGAGATGGAAGACGCAGGCGATCATATCTTGGCCGAGGACAAGCCTGATAAGGCCGCGGCTGAAGACCCGGTGGCGGAAACCGAAGAGGATATTCCGGCCCAGGGCAAATACTTCACCAGCGCAAAGCAGCTGGATGCCACCCAGTTATACCTCAACGAAATCGGTTTCTCTCCCTTACTGACACCTGAAGAAGAAGTGTACTTTGCGCGCCTGGCCCGCAAGGGCGAAGAGGCTGGTCGCAAGCGCATGATCGAAAGCAACCTTCGGTTGGTGGTCAAGATTGCCCGGCGTTACGTGAACCGCGGGCTCACCCTGTTGGATCTGATCGAAGAAGGTAACCTGGGCCTGATTCGGGCGGTCGAGAAGTTCGACCCGGAGCGGGGCTTCCGGTTCTCTACCTACGCCACCTGGTGGATCCGCCAGACCATCGAGCGGGCGATCATGAACCAGACCCGCACCATCCGTTTGCCGATCCACGTGGTCAAGGAACTGAACCTGTACCTGCGTGCGGCCCGGGAACTCACCCAGAAACTGGACCACGAGCCAACGGCGGAAGAGATTGCCCGCATGGTGGATAAGCCGGTCGCAGACGTTAAGCGCATGCTGGGGCTGAACGAGCGGGTGGCCTCCATGGATACGCCTATCGGTGTGGGGAGTGACAAGTCCCTGATGGACACCGTAGCCGATGAAGGTGCGTCTGATCCCGCCGATGTGCTGCAGGATGACGATATCTGCTCCAGCCTGGAAAAGTGGATAGACCAGCTGAGTGACAAGCAACAGGAAGTGTTGTCTCGCCGTTTCGGTTTGCGGGGTTATCCCATCAGTACCCTGGAAGAGGTGGGGCAGGAGATTGGCCTGACCCGCGAACGGGTACGGCAGATTCAGGTAGAAGCCCTGCGTCGCTTGCGGGAAATCCTGGAGAAGGACGGTCTGTCAGGTAATCTGCTGTTTAACTAACACATCTGACGCACTACACAGGCAAGTCGGTCATGGTCACATGGCCGGCTTTTTTTGTTTAATGTGGCATCAAATGAGAACCAGGTGGTAAATGCCACCGGAACTTCGTTGTTAGAATGGGCCACCGGGCGGAATTCGGGTGTCGACCCGGTGCGAATGAAGCATTCAATAATAACGATCTTAAGGAAGGAAAGGACTATGAAGAAGACTCTTACAGCAGGTTTTGCATCTCTGATTCTCGCCGGCGCCCTGGCCACCCCTGCCCACGCCCTGACCGTAAGCGGTGTGGATGTTCCGGACACCTATTCCGCCATGGGCCAGGAACTGCAGCTGAACGGTGCAGGTACCCGCTCCAAGTGGTTCATGGATCTGTACGTTGGTGGCTTGTACGTTGCCGAGAAAGTCAGTGACGGGCAGGCAGTTATTAACGCCGACGAGCCCCAGGCAATCACCCTGCATATCACCTCCGGCATGATCACCAGCGAGCGCATGACCGAAGCCACCATGGACGGCTTCAAGTCATCCACCGACGGTGACCTGTCAGCCATCCAGTCTGATGTCGACCAGTTCATGTCCGTGTTCCAGGAAGAAATCAAGGAAGGCGACGTCTTTGACCTGGTCTATGCGCCGGGTGAAGGTGTGCATGTGCTGAAGAACGGCGAGCAGAAAGACACCGTAGGTGACCTGGAGTTCAAGAAGGCCCTGTTTGGTATCTGGCTGTCGGACAAGCCGGCCCAGAAAGACCTGAAAAACAAAATGCTCGGCCAGAACTGAGTTTCTGGAAGGAGTGATGAAAAAGCCGGCGAATGCCGGCTTTTTTGTGTCTGAGGGGACGCGAGTGTTGGTTACTGGTAGTCCCGCTTTTGCTTGAATTCGCAAAGGTCTTCGATAATACAGGCACCACATTTGGGCTTGCGGGCGGTACAGGTGTAGCGGCCGTGCAGGATCAGCCAGTGATGGGCGTCCATCAGGAATTCCTTGGGCACCAGTCGCATCAGCCGTTTTTCCACCTCCAGTACGTTCTTGCCAGGTGCGATGCCGGTGCGGTTGGATACCCGGAAAATGTGGGTATCCACCGCCATGGCGGGCTGACGGAAAGCGGTGTTCAGTACCACGTTGGCGGTTTTCCGGCCGACTCCGGGCAGTGCTTCCAGCGCTTCGCGGTTATCCGGCACCACACTGCCGTGCTGTTCCATCAGGATCTTGCAGGTTTTGATGACGTTCTCGGCCTTGCTGTTAAACAGGCCGATGGTCTTGATGTACTCCTTCAGGCCGTCCACGCCCAACGCATAGATAGCTTCCGGGGTGTTGGCTACCGGAAACAGCTTGTCGGTGGCTTTGTTGACCCCCACATCGGTGGCCTGCGCCGACAGGATCACGGCAATCAGCAACTCGAACGGATTGCTGTAGTTAAGCTCCGTGGTCGGGTTGGGGTTGGCATCCCGCAGGCGGGTAAATATCTCGATGCGTTTCTGTTTGTTCATAGGAAGACGAAATCAGCTTCAGGAAATGTTGCCGGTTACCCGGACCCGTTTGCTGCCTGTGGTGGCGGCCACCGGCTCTGCCGCTTTCCGGCGTTCGCTCAGGTAATTGTCGATGCCGTTCTTCAACGCGATCAGCAGGCCAAGGCCTACGAAAGCGCCGGGCGGCAGCACCATAAACAGCATATCCGGATACTGGTCGAAGGGCCGTACTACCCAATCAGCTGCCATGGGCCCCAGCAGCAGGTGCATGTCGGCAAACAGGGTGCCCTGGCCGAGCAGCTCCCGCATACCGCCGAGCACAACCAGGACCGCCAGGAAGCCAAGGCCCATCATGGCGCCATCCAGGATGGCCGGCAGTGGTGGGTTCTTGGAGGCAAAGGCATCGGCGCGGCCGAGAATGGCGCAGTTGGTAACGATCAGCGGGATGAAGATGCCGAGAATTTCGTACAGTTCGTAAGTGAAAGCCTGCATCAGCAGTTCTGCACAGGTAACAAACGAGGCGATGATCATCACGAAGGCCGGCAACCGGACGGACTCACTGACAAAGTTCCGGATCACCGAGACGGACAGGTTGGAACCAATCAGCACCAGCAGGGTGGCAATGCCCAGACCGATGGCGTTGACCACGGTACTGGTCACCGCCAGCAGGGGGCACAGGCCTAACACCTGAACCAGCGCCGGGTTGTTGTGCCACAGCCCGTCTTTGATGATCTCTCCGTTGGTTTTGGTAGCCATGTCAGGAGTGCTCCTCAGACAGCGGATGGGCGGCAATGGCCTCGCGGATATCGGCCCGGTGTTTGCGGAAATACACCAGCGTTTTCTGGACGGCTTTCACCACCGCGCGCGGCGTGATGGTGGCTCCTGTGAACTGGTCAAATACGCCACCGTTCTTCTTTACGTTCCACTCCCGGGGCTTGGGATTGTTCAGGGAGCGGCCATTGAAATCATAAACCCAGTCTGATTTTCGGGTTTCGATACGATCGCCCAGCCCCGGTGTTTCCCGGTGGCTGGTTACCCGAACGCCCAGTACCGTGCCGTCCAGGTCCACGCCCACCAGCAGGTGGATGTTACCGGAATAGCCATCGGGAGCCACTGCCGGAAAGATCAGGCCCACCGGGCGGCCATCCTGCCGGGCTACCCATGCCAGTACCGGCCCGGCTTCCGGGGCTCTCTCGTCAGCCGGCAGGGCAACTGCGCTGTTCAGCAGGTCGTTGTTGTGGCGGCTCTCCGGAATAATCTCGAACAGGGCTTTTGCCTCGGCCCGGGCGGCTTGCTCGGCAATCCGGTCTTTGGTGAGGCCCTGGGTCAGCGCAATGGTGCCGCCGGTCAGTACGGCAAACAGGCCAAGGCCGATAGCGCTGCGACGGATGGAGGTGGTCAGTGTGCTCATGGTCAGCCTCCGTTCCTGCCCGGCAGGCCGCGCCGGGGCTTGTGGTGGCCGTAGGTTCTGGGCGGCGTGTAATGATCGATAAACGGAACGGCAAAATTCATCAGCAGTACGCTGAAGGCGACGGCGTCCGGGTAGTTACCCCAACTGCGAATCAGGTAGATGAGCACCCCGATGCCGGCGCCATAAATCAGCTTGCCCTGGTGGCTGGTTGCCGCCGAAACCGGGTCGGTCGCGATAAAGAAGGCACCCAGCATGGTGCCGCCGGCCAGCAGGTGCAGTTGCAGGGGCGCGTATTGGTCCGGGTTGCTGCCAAAGGCCAGGCTCATCAGGGCGATACCCGCCAGAAACGCCACGGGAATATGCCAGGTGATGATTTTCAGGCCGATCAGCAGCAGGCCACCGGCCAGGAAGGCCAGGTTGACCCATTCCCAGCCTGCGGCTATCTGCTCGCCGAATGTCGGGTGCTGCAGCACTTCAGCGGCGGTGTGGCTGGCAATCTTGTGCTTGTACTCATCCAGTGGGGTAGCCATGGTCCAGCCGTCGACCGTTGTCTGACTGGCGGAGAAAATGCTGCTGAGTGTTTCGCCGAATCCGGGAGCATTGCCCCAAAGGGTCGCCGCCTGTGCCCAGTTGGTGGTCATGGCCACCGGGAAGGAAATAAGCACCAGGGCATAGCCGACCATGGCCGGATTGAACGGGTTGGAGCCGAGCCCGCCGTATAGCTGCTTGGCCACCACGATGGCGGTAATCACCGAAATGCCGGAGACCCACCAGGGAGCAAACTGCGGCAGGGACAGGCCCAGCAGCAATCCGGTTACCGCCGCGGTATTGTCTTTCAGGAAAAACGCCACCGGCTTACCGCGGAGTTTCAGAATGGCGGCTTCGGCCGCCAGTGCTAGTGCGATACACCACACCACATTGATCAGGTTACCCCAGCCGAAAAACAGGGTCTGGGCCAGCAGGCCGGGCAGGGCGGCAAGAATGACCCAGAGCATGACCCGTGACGTGGGGCGGGCGTTGTGGGCATGGGGTGACGACTGTTGAACTAATGCCATGAACAATAAGCCTGCAATGGGTTATTCGGATGCGGCGGAGCCGGTTTGCTCAGCGAGAACGTTTCGGGCATCAGCCAGGGCCTGTTCGGCTCGCTGTACCCGGTCGTGGTTCTTGGCCACGGCCCGCTCCAGTTTGTCCACGTTGTCGGCCTGCTGGGCCCGGGCTTCTTCCAGCATGCCGTGCATGGTATCGAGCTTGCCCTGAGCCTGCATAAGCTGCTTCTCCAGTGCCTCGATATCCGGCAGCGCCTGCTCTTCCCCTGTAGTGTCGGGTGATGCAGTCTCTTGAGACGGTGCAGGCGTAGCTGCAGCCGCTTCTGCGGTTTTGGCGGCCTTGGCCTTTTTCCGCTCCAGCGCCTGCTGGACCAGGGCGGCCTTGGCGGCACGGTCGTCCACTGCTTCGCCCTGCTGTGCCGCCTGTTCTGCTTCAGCCTGTTTCTTTGCCTGGGCTTCTGCAGCGGCCTTGGCCCGTTCCTTTCGGCGCTGTTCCTTTTCTTCCTGCTCCCGATCAAGGCGGGCCTGGCGGGCTTCGAAACGCTCCCGGGCATGGTCGGATTTCAGCTGCTCTGCACGCTGCTGGCGGATTTCGCCCTTGGCGTACCGGTAATACTGCACCAGCGGGATTGAACTCGGGCACACGTAGGAGCAGGCGCCGCACTCGATACAATCGAACAGGTTCAGGTGCTCGGCTTTCTCGAACTCGGCGGCCTTGGCGTACCAGAACAGTTGTTGTGGCAACAACTCCATGGGGCAAGCCAGCGCACACTGGCCGCAGCGGATACAGGGTTGTTCCGGAGGTGGAGCTGGCAGTTCTTCAGCAGTTGCTGCAATCACGCAGTTGGATGTTTTTACTACCGGCACGTCATCTGAGTGCAGGGTATAGCCCATCATGGGCCCGCCCAGCACCAGGCGGTTGAGCTGTTCCGGCCGCAGCCCGGCCTGTGCCAGCAGATAACTTATGGGTGTGCCGATCAGCGCTTCTACGTTGCCGGGCTGTTGCAGTGCTTCACCGGTCAGGGTGACCACGCGGGAAATCAGGGGCTTGCCTTCAAAAACCGCCCTGGAGACAGCCAGCGAGGTACCGATGTTCTGGCACATCACGCCGACATCTGCAGGAATGCCGCCACTGGGCACTTCCAGGCCAGTCAGGATTTCGATCAGTTGCTTTTCACCACCGGAAGGATACTTGGTGGGGATCACCGCAATCTCGATCTGGGTGCCCTGAACCGCTGCCTGCATGGCGGCAATGGCTTCAGGTTTGTTGTCTTCTATGCCGATCACGCAGCGGGCAGGGCGAAGAATCCAGGCCATTACCTGCATGCCGGACACCACTTCGGCGGCATGCTCGCGCATGGTCATGTCGTCGGCGGTGATGTAGGGCTCGCATTCGGCACCGTTCAGGATCAGGGTTTCAACCTTGCGGTCCCTTGGCGGACGCAGCTTGATGTCGGTGGGGAAGCCTGCGCCACCCATACCGGCAATGCCGGCATTTCGGATGATCTGCAGAACCTGTTCCCGGTCCATCAGCTTGTAGTCGGAAATCGGGGACAGCTCTGTCCACCGGTCTTCGCCATCAGGCTTCAGAACCACGCACCAGTCGGACATGCCAGATGGGTGCGGCACCGGCAGCTGCTCGACAGCTTCAATGGTGCCGGAGGTAGGGGCGTGTACCGGCACGCCCATTCCTGAAGTAACATCGGCCACAACCTGGCCTTTGAGTACCTGGTCGCCAACGTTGACGACCACTTCTGCAGGCTCCCCGATGTGCTGCTGCAGGGGCAGAACCAGTCGCTCAGGAATGCCTGCTTGCTGAATGGGGCGGGTGGTGGACTGGTGCTTGTTTTCCGGCGGATGAATGCCGCCGGCGAAATTCCACAGCTGAGTCATCAGGTGCTGGCTCCCTGGCGGTCCGTGGCAATCAGGTTGGGCTTCGGTGGTGTCCAGGTCCAGGTGCGGATATCCGGCTCCAGGGTGACCATGTCGATGCAGTCAACGGGGCAGGGCTCTACGCACAGGTCGCAGCCGGTGCATTCGCTTTCGATGACGGTGTGCATATGCTTGGCGGCGCCGAGGATGGCGTCTACCGGGCAGGCCTGGATGCACTTGGTGCAGCCGATGCATTCATCTTCACGAATGACTGCGACACGCTTGGCCTGTTCAACGCCGTGTTCGGCGTCCAGGGGCTGGGGTTCTACGTCCAGCAGGTCTGCCAGGGCCTTGATGGTGCTTTCGCCGCCTGGCGGGCACTTGTTGATGGCTTCGCCGTGGGCTATGGCTTCGGCGTAGGGGCGGCAACCGGGGAAGCCGCACTGGCCGCACTGGGTCTGCGGCAACAGTGAATCGATCTGGTCTACCAGCGGATTGCCTTCAACCCTGAACCGCTCTGCGGCAAACCCCAGCAACCCGCCAAAGACCAGCGCCAGTGCCAGCAGAACCACAACGGCAATCAGAAAGCTTGTCCACATAAAACAACTGCTCCGTCAGACCGTAACCAGGCCGGTAAAGCCCAGAAACGCCAGCGACATGAGACCTGCGGTAATCATACCAATGGCGGCGCCACGAAAGGCAACCGGTACATCAGACACGGCAATACGCTCGCGCATGGCGGCAAACAGCACCAGCACCAGGGAGAAACCGGCCGCTGCGCCAAAGCCGTACAGCACGGATTCAACGAAGTTATTGTTTTTGTTCAGGTTAAGCAGGGCTACGCCCAGAACCGCGCAGTTGGTGGTAATCAGCGGCAGAAAAATACCGAGTACCCGGTACAGCAAAGGGCTGGTTTTACGCACCACCATTTCGGTGAACTGAACCACCACCGCAATCACCAGGATGAAGGTGATGGTTTTCAGGAAAGCCAGGTCCAGCGGTGCCAGCAGATAGGTATAGGCCAGATAGCTGCACACCGACGACAGAGTCAGCACAAACGTGGTTGCCAGCGACATACCCATGGCGGTTTCCAGTTTCCCGGAAACCCCCATGAAGGGGCACAGTCCCAGAAACTGCACCAGCACGAAGTTGTTCACCAGAATGGTGCTGACCAGTATCAGCAAATACTCTGTCATCGGAGCGTCTCAGCCTTGCTGCTTACATTACCCGCATGCCGGGTGTGGCGCCGGAATCCGGAGACAGGATGAAGATCTCTTTGCCACCCGGGCCTGCGGCCAGAACCATACCTTCAGACATGCCGAACTTCATTTTCCGGGGTTTCAGGTTGGCCACCATCACGGTCATACGGCCTTCCAGATCTTCCGGTTTGTAGGCGGACTTGATACCAGCAAACACGTTGCGTTCGCCATGGCCTATATCAAGTGTCAGGCGAAGAAGCTTGTCTGCGCCTTCCACATGCTCGGCTTTGACGATCTTGGCGACCCGCAGGTCCACCTTGGCAAAGTCGGGGAATTCGATTTCCTCAGCCACAGGTTCCAGGTCTGCGGCCGGCGCCGCTGAGGGCTGACCGACGGCTGCCGGCATTTCTTCTTTCGAAGCGTCCAGCATTTTCTCGATCTGCGCCATATCCACCCGGTTCATCAGCGGCTTGAACTTGTCGATGCCGTGATTTTCCAGCAGGGCGGCGCGGTTGTTCCAGTCCAGGCGGGAGTTCAGGAACGACTGCGCGGCATCTGCGGTCTTCGGCAGTACCGGTGCCAGGTAAGTCATCAGCAGGCGGAACATATTCAGGGCGTTGGTGCAGATGGCCTGCAGCTTGTCGTCCTGGCCTTCCTGCTTGGCAATCACCCAGGGCTGTTCATCGTTCACGTACTGGTTGGCGATGTCTGCCAGCTCCATGATCCGGCGCATGGCACGGCCGAACTCGCGAGTTTCGTAGAACTCGGCAATCTGCTCACCGGCATCGATAAATTCTTTCAGTTTGTCCTGCTCGGTGACCTTGCCCAGCTTGCCGTCAAAGCGCTTGGTGATAAATCCGGCGCTGCGGCTGGCGATATTCACCACCTTGCCGACCAGGTCCGAGTTCACCCGTGCGGCAAAGTCTTCCAGGTTCAGGTCCATGTCATCCACGCCACCGGTCAGCTTGGCGGCGAAGTAGTAACGCAGGTATTCCGGGTCCAGGTGATCCAGGTAGGTGCGGGCCATGATGAAGGTACCGCGGGACTTGGACATCTTCTTGCCGTTCACCGTCACGAAGCCGTGGGCCCAGACAGCGGTCGGGGTACGGAAACCGGCATCGTGCAGCATGGACGGCCAGAACAGGGCGTGGAAGTTGATGATGTCCTTGCCGATGAAGTGGTACACCTCGGCGGTGGAATCTTTCTTCCAGAAATGCTCGAAATCGATGCCTTCGCGGTTACACAGGTTCTTGAAGCTGGCGAGGTAACCGATAGGCGCGTCCAGCCAGACATAGAAATACTTGCCCGGGGCATCGGGAATCTCGAAGCCGAAATAAGGCGCATCACGGCTGATGTCCCACTCCTGCAGGCCGGCATCCAGCCACTCGGCCAGCTTGTTGGCCACCTGCGGCTGCAGGGCACCACTGCGGGTCCACTTGCTCAGGAAGTCGTGGAACTCCGGCAGCTTGAAGAAGTAGTGCTCGGATTCTTTCTCCACCGGCGTAGCGCCGGAGACCGCAGAGCGCGGGTTGATCAGCTCCGCCGGGGTATAGGTGGCACCACAGGCCTCACAGTTATCACCGTACTGGTCATCAGTCTTGCACTTGGGGCAGGTGCCCTTGATGAACCGGTCCGCCAGGAACATTTCCTTTTCAGGATCGAAGAACTGGGTAATCTTGCGGGTCGCAATATTCCCGTTTTCCTGGATCTGGCGGTAAATGTACTCGGAGAAATACTGGTTCTCCTCCGAGTGCGTGGAGTAGTAATTGTCGAAGCGGATATGGAAGCCGGCAAAGTCTTCCTGGTGCTCCTGGCGAATCCGGTCAATCAGCTCTTCGGGGGTAATGCCCTCACGCTCGGCCCGCAGCATGATGGCGGTACCGTGGGCATCGTCGGCGCAAACGTAGTAGCAGTTGTGGCCCCGCATGTTCTGGTAGCGCACCCAGATGTCGGTCTGAATGTATTCCAGCAGGTGCCCCAGATGAATGGGCCCGTTGGCGTAGGGCAGGGCGCTGGTAACCAGAATATCGCGCTGTTGCTTGCTCGCTTGCGTCATGGTGATGTCCGAACCTTATGTTGATACGGGTTGGAAAGACAAACAGGGCTCAGGAGCATCGGCAACCGCTTGCTCCAGGTGAAGACCCCGTATGGTCAGAAACGGCCACAGATGATACCTTCCAAGCCATCATTTTTCACCTGCAATCAAGCTTATGTGCTTATTCCGGAGACCCCGATGACCCAGATATCCCAACAGGCCCTTGAGGCCGCCGTAAAAGAATACCGGGACCCGTACCTGAACAAAGACCTCTACGAACTGGGCGCGGTAAAAAGCCTGAGCGCAGACGAACAGGGCAAAGTCACCCTGATGGTCGAATTGCCATACCCTTCAAAAGGCATCGCCGGCGGCCTGAAACAGATCGTCGCCAACGCCCTGGAGTTTGTGGACGGCGTTGAAAGCGCAGAAGTTCACGTGGGCCAGAAAATCCACGCCTGCAAAATCAACAAAGACATCGCCACCGTACCGGGCGTGAAAAACATCATCGCCGTCGCCTCCGGCAAGGGCGGCGTGGGCAAATCCACCACCGCCGTCAACCTCGCCCTGGCCCTGCAAGCCGAAGGTGCCCGAGTCGGCATCCTCGACGCCGACATCTACGGCCCCAGCATCGGCATGATGCTCGGCGTACCCGAAGGCCAGCGCCCGGACGTACGAGAGAACAAATACTTCGTACCCATCAAAGCCCACGGCCTGCAAGCCAACTCCATGGCCTTCGTTACCACCGACAAAACCCCCATGGCCTGGCGCGGCCCCATGGTCAGCGGCGCCGTCATGCAACTGCTCCAGCAAACCCTGTGGGATGAACTCGACTACCTCATCGTCGACATGCCCCCCGGCACCGGCGACATCCAGCTCACCCTCGGCCAGAAAGTCCCGGTCACCGGCGCCGTCATCGTCACCACCCCGCAAGACATCGCCCTGCTGGACGGCAAAAAAGGCATCGAAATGTTCCGCAAAGTCGACATCCCGGTGATCGGCGTCGTCGAAAACATGAGCGTGCACATCTGCTCCAACTGCGGCCACGAAGAACCCCTCTTCGGCCACGGCGGCGGCGAACGCATCGCAGAAGAATACCAAACCGTCCTGCTGGGCCAGCTGCCCCTGCACATGACCATCCGGGAACAGACCGACAGCGGCTCACCCACGGTTGTTGCTGAGCCAGATTCCGAAGTGGCGAGGCGGTATCTTGATATCGCGAGAAGGGTGGGTGCTGAGCTGTCTACCCGGGAGCGGAATCTTGGTGGAACGATTTCCAGTGTTTCTGTTACCGAACACTGAATCAGGACACCAGGCACAATCTGCGTCAACGGAATAACGGAATATAGGTTTTAACAAAGAGCGATTTCCGAGTAGTCGGTGCAGAGGAAGTGAGGGGCGCTTTCCAAAAATGTCGGAGGCCATGGATGGCCGGAGAGAAGCGCACAGGGGTGAGGCAAGCGTTTATGAAGCGGAGCTTCATGCGCAGCCGAACGCCAGCAATCTGTGATTGCTGGCTGGACCCGCTTGCGGGTGCTCGTAGCGGTTTTTGGAAAGCGCCCCTCACTTCCTCAGACTCCAAACTAGCAGGCTACAAGGATCGCGAACGCCAAGCCTTCGACAGCCATCAAGGGACAAGGTAAACTACGCCCCAATTTTCCCACCAGCTGGAAACGAGAATTCACCCATGAGCATCAAATCCGACAAGTGGATCCGCCGGATGTCCGAACAACACGGCATGATCGAACCCTTCGAAGCCGGACAAGTTCGGGAAAACGAAAAAGGCCGCGTCATCTCCTACGGCACCTCAAGCTACGGCTACGACGTACGTTGCAGCAACGAATTCAAAATCTTCACCAACGTCCACAGCGCCACCGTAGACCCGAAAAATTTCGATGAAAACAGCTTCGTCAACTACACCGGCGACGTCTGCATCATCCCCCCGAACAGCTTCGCCCTGGCACGCACCGTAGAATACTTCCGCATCCCCAGAAGCGTGCTCACCATCTGCCTCGGCAAAAGCACCTACGCCCGCTGCGGCATCATCGTGAACGTCACCCCGCTGGAGCCGGAGTGGGAAGGCCAGGTAACCCTGGAGTTCTCCAACACCACCAACCTGCCGGCGAAAATCTACGCCAACGAAGGTGTGGCCCAGATGCTGTTCTTCGAATCCGACGAAATCTGTGAAACCAGCTACAAAGACCGCGGCGGCAAGTACCTTGGCCAGACCGGCGTGACCCTGCCCAGGACATGAACGCCAACCAGTTTCTTAAAGCCGTCTCACAACTGCAGGGCTGGCGCGAATGCGCCTTCCTGCTGACCCTGGCCGAACGGGCCTTCCCTAACTACGCACTGTTTGCAGACGCAGTCGGCATGAAAAGCGGCGGTAAAATGCGCCAGCTGCTCGACCTTGCCTGGGGCATGCTGCAAAAAGACGCCTCCGAAGCGGCCATCCCCCAGCTGCTGAGCAAGCTTGAAACCCTTAGCCCGAATGTCGACGAGTACGATGCCTACGGCGTATACCCGGCCTTCGACTTCTGCCAGTTGCTGGAGCAGGCCCTGCTCAACCGCCTGAACCCCAACAAGCATCGGGCAACCGAAGCATCGCAGCTGGCTACCAAAACCGTGATGGATTTCGTCGAAATGTCCGAAGGTGAGGGCATGGATGACGATGAGCTGATCCGCATGTTCGAGCACCATCCCCTGCTCAAAGAAGACAAGCTGTTCCAGCGTGACACCGTGCTCGCCCTCAAGCGCCAGCGCACGCCCCGGGAAGACTTCATTGCCGAACTCAAGGCCGAGGCCGCCAACGACGGCGTCAGCAATCTCGGTATTTCCCTCGATAGCTGAGCCGTTCCGGCTCAGATTAAACTTGTTAGCTACCTGTTGAATTGCCTGTTGAACGGATAACTGCCATGAAACTCTCTGCTTTTGGTCGTAAATTTACCGCCGACGCCGGTATCACTTCCCTGATGGATGACCTTGGCAATGCCATGGCCTCCGGCGAGGGAATGATCATGATGGGTGGTGGTAATCCCGGGCACATCCCGGAGATTCAGGAGCGGGTGCAGGAAATCCTGGCGGGTATGGCGGCAGACGAAGGGCAGGTGCGGCGGCTGGTGGGTATCTACGACCCCCCTCAGGGCGAGAAGCAGTTCATTGCCTCGCTGGCGGAGTTGCTGAACAATGAATACAACTGGGGCCTGAAGCCGGAAAACATCGCCCTGACCAACGGCAGCCAGGCCGCCTTCTTCATGTTGTTCAACATGTTTGGCGGTGAATATGGCGAGGGTCAGCGCAAGCACATCCTGCTGCCACTGGCGCCGGAATACATCGGCTATGCCGATGCGGGCATTGATTCAGACTTATTCCGGGCTGTGCAGCCGGACATTTCATTTACCGATGCCCACGAATTCAAATACCGGGTGGATTTTGATGCGGTGGAGGTTACGGGTGAAACCGGTGCAATCTGTGTCTCCCGGCCCACCAATCCGACCGGTAATGTCATCACCGATGAAGAGTTGGCCCGGCTCGAAGAAATGGCCCGGCAGCAGGATATTCCGCTGATTGTCGATGGCGCCTACGGTACGCCGTTCCCGAGCCTGCTGTTTGTGGATGCGCAGCCCACCTGGAACGAGCAGATTATTCTGTGCCTGAGCCTGTCCAAACTTGGTTTGCCGGCTGCCCGTACCGGTATCGTGATTGCCGCAGAGCCCATCATCAAGGCGTTGTCCGGCATCAATGCCATCATGAACCTGGCCACTGGCAGCTTTGGCGCCATGCTGGCGGAGCCGCTTGTGCGCTCTGGCGAAATCCTGTCCCTCAGCCGGGATGTGGTGTGCCCCTTCTATAAGGCGAAAATGGAAAAGGCCGTGGCAGCGTTCCGTGACGCTATGGGCGAAGACAGCTGCCGTTGGTACATCCACAAACCGGAAGGTGCCATGTTCCTGTGGCTATGGTTTCCGGATTTGCCGATTTCCAGCCTGGAGCTGTATCAGCGCCTGAAAGAGCGGGGAGTGCTGGTGGTGTCCGGGCACTATTTCTTCCCGGGCCTGCCGGATGACGACTGGAAGCATCGTCACGAATGCTTGCGGGTTACCTACTCCCAGGATGATGCGCAGGTGGCGGAAGGCCTGCGTATCATCGCGGATGAGGTCAAAGCGGTATGGCGGGAGTTCGGCCGGGCCGGTCAGTCCTGAACCCGGGCATCTCTAAGCTTCAGTTCGTATTCGCTGCCGTCCGGCTCTACCTGTAGCAGCCGGACCAGCAGGTAGTCCTGGGCCGGATCAAACCACATCAGGGTCCGGCGCCGGGCATTCTCGCCGCGAACCTTTTCCGCTTTCAGGGTGTTCATGGTGCGGCCCCGGTCGCTCAGGCTGTCTTCATCAATCACCGAGAACCGGTCTTCATCGTAGTCACCCTTGTCGAGCACATGGTAGGTGACGTCCCGTTTGCCTGCTTTCAGGTCCTGGTGCAGTTGCAGCTGGTAGCCCAGCGGGTCCAGGGTGCCTTCCCTCAGCTCAACGTTGAACGACTCGCCCCGGTAAGAGCCCCTGGCCATACCTTTCTGCCAGTCGAAATCGATGGCTTGTTCGCGATCTTTAATCAGAAATCCTGACAACCGGTAGCGATAGCGCAGGGGAATGACCTGGCCGTCCTGCCACTTGAAGATCAGTGATTCGTCGATATCGGCAATGAAGGAGTCAACGTCTGTACGGTACAGCCAGACGTTGTTGCCCTGGTCGGTCAGTGTGCGCACGCCTTCGCCGTTCAGGCTGACACCCTTTGACATGGAAGCGGTGTAGCTGGCTTCGTACGGGGTAAGCTCAGGGCTGGCGTCGGCAGCGCTGGCGGAGAGTGCAAGCAGGCCGGACAAAAGCCCGGCCAGCAGGGCGGAAGTTCTGGTGACAGCTGGGTTTCTTTGCATCCGGTTGCCTCTTTCTCTGTCTATGCTTGCGACAGTCTAGCTGCTCCCGGTGCTCAGGAGGATGACAAACTGTTCAGCTGGCTGTCAGCCGCATGGGGTGTTGCAGAAGTTTGCCGTCAAACTGGACGCCGTCGGCGGTCAGCTGAATGCGGCCTTCGCAGAACCAGCGCACCACGATGGGGTAAAGCACATGTTCCTGCTGCTGTACCCGCTCGGCCAGTGATTCTGTATCGTCGTCCGATTGAACCGCGACTTCGGCCTGTGCGATTACCGGGCCACCATCGAGTTCTTCGGTAACGAAGTGAATGGATACGCCGTGAACCTTGTCGCCGGCATCGAGCACCCGCTGGTGGGTATTCAGGCCGGTATAGGCTGGCAGCAGGGAAGGGTGGATGTTCAGCATCCGGCCCCGGAATGCCCGCACAAAGTCGGCGGTCAGGATGCGCATGAAGCCGGCCAGTACGATCACGTCCGGGTTCAGGCGCCGCAGCTCGGCCATCAGGGCGCCATCAAACTCTTCGCGGGAACCATACTTCTTATGGTCCACCACGAAGGTTTTGATGTTTGCCTGGGCTGCCCGCTCCAGCGCGAAGGCACCGGGGCGGTTGCAGCCAACGGCGAGGATTTCGCCGGGGAAATCCCGTTCACGGCTGGCGTCTATCAGGGCCTGAAGGTTGGTGCCGCTGCCCGAAGCCAGAACAACAATGGTCGGTAGCGGTGCTGGGTCTGCCATCATGCCTTCAGCAGCTCCGGTGCGTAGCGCACCTTCGGCTCGGCATCACTGGCATCGGCGGCTTCCATAACGCCAACCTGCCAGACTTTCTCGCCCATGGCATTGAGGGTATCGATGGCCAGGTCTTTCTGGTCAGCCGGTACACACACAATCATGCCAATACCACAGTTGAAGGTGCGGTACATTTCTTCAGCGGCCACGCCGCCTGCGTCCTGCAGCCACTGGAACACCGGGGGCAGTTCCCAGCTATGGGTATCGATGGCGGCAACGGTGCCCGCCGGCAGTACCCTGGGAATGTTTTCCGGCAGGCCGCCACCGGTGATGTGGCACAGTGCGCGCACATCGACTTCGCGGATCAGTTGCAGCAGGTTTTTCACGTAAATGCGGGTCGGGGCCATCAGCGCATCGGCCAGGGTGCTGTCTCCCATGGGCTGGCTGAGGTCCGCGTTGCTGACTTCGATGATCTTGCGGATCAGCGAGTAGCCGTTGGAATGCGGGCCGGAGGAGCCCAGGGCCAGCAGCACATCGCCTGGCTGTACACGGCTGCCGTCGATGATGTCGCTGCGCTCGGCCACGCCTACGCAGAAGCCGGCCAGGTCGTAGTCGTCGCCTTCGTACATGCCCGGCATTTCGGCAGTTTCACCGCCTACCAGGGCACAGCCGGAAAGCTCGCAGCCTTTACCGATGCCTTCTACTACCTGGGCTGCAATGTCGACATTCAGCTTGCCGGTGGCGTAGTAATCCAGGAAGAACAGGGGCTCGGCAC
Source organism: Marinobacter sp. P4B1 (assembly GCF_001447135.1). Taxonomy (NCBI): domain Bacteria; kingdom Pseudomonadati; phylum Pseudomonadota; class Gammaproteobacteria; order Pseudomonadales; family Marinobacteraceae; genus Marinobacter; species Marinobacter sp. P4B1. Next base: position 43,400 of record NZ_LLXM01000007.1, on the reverse strand, counting down.
CGCCAACGACCAGGTCGTTCACGCACATCGCCACCAGGTCGATACCGATGCTGTCGTGCTTTTGCAGCTGCATGGCAAGGCGAAGCTTGGTGCCCACGCCATCGGTGCCGGATACCAGTACCGGCTCCTTGTAACCTGCCGGGATGGATACCATCGCACCAAAACCGCCAAGACCGCCGAGCACTTCAGGACGACGGGTCCTGGCTGCGGTATTCTTGATGCGGTTGACCAGTTCGTTGCCGGCATCGATATCAACGCCGGCGTCACGATAGGTAAGGGAGGGCTTCTGTTCGCTCATGGAATGTTAACCGTTGGCCTGTGGGTCAAGCGGCGGATTTTAACAGGTGCGCACGGGGGCTCCAAATGGAATTCCCGCTTAGTCTCGGGAATTGCCTGCCTTATATTGCGAACCTGCAACAGGGGCTTGCTACTCTAGTCAAAGGTGATGGTGTATCCTGTGCGCCATTCATGGGAACGGCAGGGTGTTACATGACTGAATCACGACGGAAAAATTCCAGGCCTTGGCTGCTTTGGCCAGTATTGTCTGCATTGCTGGCCCTGGCCACTCCGGCCGCGGCAGTCTCTGTATCCGGGCTGTACAACGCCGACGTTCCGGTGCAGGGCGGTTCTGCCGCCGCGTTGCAGCAGGGCTATGCCGATGGTCTGCGCCAGGTAATGGTGCGGGTGTCCGGCAGTCGGGATGTGTTGCAGCGAGAAGGCATTGATCAGGTGTTGTCCGAGGCGGAAAGCCTGTTGCAGGCCTACCAGGTTGGCAGCGAGGCTGGCCAGTCACGGCTGCGGATGAGTTTTGGTGCAGTTGGCGTTAACCGGGCCCTGGCCTCGATTGGTGCGCCGGTCTGGGGTGCTAACCGCCCACTGACCCTCGCCTGGGTGGCGGTAGAGGATCGCGGTAGTCGCAGTTTGCTGACCCGCTCCGGCGCCGGTGCCGAGTGGCGTGATGCGTTCCGGCAGGCGGCTGGTGTTCGGGGCTTGCCGATCGAATTTCCGCCCGAGAACCAGGGTAGTGACCGGGCGTTGCTGTCTGATCTTTGGGGGCAATTTATCGGGCGCATCCAGAAGGCATCTGAAGATGTCTCCTATGACGTCCTTGCCCTGATCCGGGTGAGCCGCTCCGGTGGCCAGTGGCGCGCCGGCTGGGTTGTAGACGGCATGGGTATGGACGCTGCCGAGCGTTCGGTATCTGCCGGTAACCCGGATGACCTGGCCCAGGCCGTGGTCGATTACTGGGCCGAACAGTACGCCAGCCGCTACGCGGTTTCAGCCGGTGAAATCGGGGACTCGCCCAAGGTGGACGTGGTGTTCGACGGAGTATCCACACTGGCGGACTACGGGCGGATCAACAAGGTGCTTGAAGGCCTGACACCGGTAGTCTCGGTGAGCGCTGCCCGCATTCGCGGCGAACGGCTGACCGCGCGGATTGCGTTTACCGGCGAGCTGGAGCAGCTGAAAGAGTACATTGCGCTTGATCCGCGCTTTGTACCGGTTGAAGGTGAGTCCGAACAGACGCAGCCCGCCGATGAGCAGGATGCCGAACAGGCCTTTGAATCCCTCTATCAGGTGCTTAACTATCGCTGGCAGCCGTCCCCGGTTGTCAGCAGTGGTGAAGACGGCTGATAAATTGACGGAGGCAGCCGGGTGAAATCAACACAGTGGCGCTGGATTCCCAATGCCCTGACTTTCATGCGGATGGTGTTGATCATTCCGTTTGCAGGTGCGCTGCTGGATGGCAACTACCGGTTGTCATTGCTGATTTTCCTCGTGGCTGCCATCAGCGATGGCGTTGATGGCTTTCTCGCCCGCTATTTCAACTGGCGCACGCGGGTAGGGGCCATTGCTGACCCCCTGGCCGACAAGGCGTTACTGATTACCACCTACCTGATGCTTACCATCACCGGTATCCTGCCGGTGTGGCTGTTTGTGCTGGTTCTGGCGCGGGATATTGCGATTGTTGGCGGGGCATTGGCGTTTCATTACGGCATTGGCCGGTTCGAAATGGCGCCGAGTGTGCCCGGCAAGATCAACACGCTGGTGCAGATCCTGGTGGCCCTGGCCATTATCATCCTGCTGGCGGGCTGGCCGATGCAGCCCTGGGTGATTGATGCGGGCGTCTGGCTGGTGGCGGGTTCTGCCATCTTCAGCGGCTGCCACTATGTGATTGTATGGAGTTTGCGGGCCTTAAGGATGAAGCGATCATGACTACTGCCTCCCAGATGGCCCTAGGTGTCCGGCTGCGTGACGATGCCCGCTTTGACAATTTCCACGGCGACCGTAACCGCGATGCCGCCCGCAGGCTGGAAACCCTGTGTGAGCAAAACCACGACCTGCCGGTGATGGTGATCTGTGGCGATTCCGATACCGGCAAAAGCCATCTGTTACAGGCGGTCTGCCACAGGGTAGAGCAGCTTGGCCAGAGTGCTGTGTGTATCAGCATCGAAGAGTTGTTGCCATTTGGCCCGGATGCATTATCGGGGTTAGAGACCCGTCATGTAGTCTGTCTGGATGACCTGGACAAGCTGGCGGGCGATCCTCGCTGGGAAGAGGCGGTGTTCCATCTGTATAACCGGATCCTGGATCGCCGCGGTTTGTTAGTGGTGTCGATGTCGGAAGTGCCCGCCTCGTTACCCTTTGGCCTGGCTGATCTCGGTTCCCGGCTGGCCCACGGCCTGCTGGTGCAGCTGGGCGTGTACCGGGATGAAGACCGCATGCGCATCCTGGTGGCCCGGGCGGAACAGCGAGGCATGGTGATGACCGACGAAGTCGCCAGCTTCATCATGCGCCGGGCTCCCCGAAGGCTGGGCGAGCTGCTGGCCATCCTGGATTCTCTCGATGAGAACTCGCTGCAGGCCCAGCGCCGGCTCACCATCCCCTTTGTTAAAACCGTGATGGGCTGGTAGTCACAGATCAATAACTACAAGTGTTTACTGGAGAGATAACATGAGACGGGTTGTATTCAATCAGAAAGGTGGTGTGGGCAAGTCCAGCATCACCTGTAACCTGGCGGCCATCAGTGCGGCCCGGGGCAAGCGCACGCTGGTGGTAGACCTGGATCCACAGGGCAACTCCAGTCATTACCTGCTCGGCAAGCCTGCATCTGAACTGCGGGATACCGTGGCGGACCTGATGGAGCAAACCGTGGCGTTCAGCATGTTCAACCGGCGCCCGGACGAGTTTGTGCATGCCACGCCGTTTGATAACCTGTTTGTGCTGCCGTCCAGTCCGGAACTGGATTTTCTCGAGCGCAAGCTTGAAGCCAAGCACAAGATCTACAAGTTGCGGGAGTATCTGAAAAAACTCAGCGAGTCGTTCGATGAAATCTACATCGACACAGCCCCGGCCCTGAATTTCTATACCCGTTCGGCGCTGATTGCGGCCCAGCGTTGCCTGATTCCGTTTGATTGCGACGATTTCTCCCGCCAGGCGCTTTATAACATTCTCAACGAAATCCGGGAGTTGCAGGAAGATCATAACGAAGAACTGGTGGTTGAAGGTATCATTGCCAACCAGTTCCAGCCCCGGGCCAGCTTGCCGAGACAGCTGGTTAAGGAGCTGCTGGAGGAAGGTTTGCCGGTATTGCCGGTGAGGCTTTCCAGCTCGGTGAAGATGAAAGAATCCCACCAGAGCCGGCAGCCACTCATTCATATGGCTCCGAAACACGGCCTGACTCGTCAGTTCGAAGACCTCTACAGGGTGCTGCACGGGGAGTCGGTGGAGCTGGAACCGCTTCAGGATTGATCAGAACCCATGAGTGACGAAAACCAACACCTCGACCTGCTGACTGACGGACTGCTGCGGATAGAGATCGAACTCCGGCAGCTGGGAGTCTGGCAGGCCGAGCCGCCACCACAAGAGGCGTTTCAGAGCACCCAGCCATTTTGCCTGGATACCATGGAGTTTCCGCAGTGGCTGCAGTTTGTGTTTCTGGAGCGCATGAAAGTGCTGGTTGAGCACAATCATCCGCTGCCGTCTGCTTCCGGGATTGCGCCCATGGCGGAAGAGCATTTCCGGGGGCGTCCGGAATCCGGGCAGGGCCTGGTGAAGGCGCTGGAAGAAATGGACCGGTTGCTGACCCGGTCCTGAGCCCGGTAACTGGCCGGGTTATTCCAGCCGCATCGACAGGTCGATGGCCTTGACGTCTTTGGTCAGGGCGCCGATCGAAATGTAGTCCACTCCGGTCTCGGCAATTGGCACCAGGGTTTGCTCATTAATGCCGCCGGAGGCCTCCAGCCTGGCGCGGCCTGCAGTCAGCTTGACCGCTTCAACCATATCCTCCAGTGAAAACTCGTCCAGCATGATGATGTCGGCACCGGCTTCGAGGGCCTGGGTGAGCTCGTCCATATTCTCGGTTTCCACCTCAACCGGTTTGCCCGGCGCAATGCGGTGTGCTTCAGCAACGGCCCGTGCGATAGAGCCACAGGCCGCGATGTGGTTTTCCTTGATCAGGAAAGCGTCCCACAGGCCGATCCGGTGGTTGTCACAGTCGCCACAGGTCACCGCGTATTTTTGCGCCAGCCGCAGGCCGGGCAGGGTCTTTCGGGTATCCAGCAAGCGTACCTTGGTATGGGCAACCCTGGCCGCGTAGCCGGCGCACTGGGTGGCGACGGCAGAGAGTGTCTGCAGCCAGTTCAGGGCAGACCGCTCAGCCGTCAGTAGCGAGCGGGCAGGGCCCTGCATGCGGAACAGTACAGCATCGGCCGGCACATCGTCGCCGTCGCTGAACAGCCACTCCAGCTCTACGTTGGGGTCTACCTGCCGGAAGACTTCGTTGACCCACTCGACACCGGCCAGCCTGGCGTTCTCGCGGGTGATGACCCGGCCGCGGGCGGTTTTGTCTGCCGGAATCAGCATGGCGGTGATGTCGCCGTCCCCGATGTCTTCCCGGAGGCTGTGGGCTACGGATTCAATACGGGCCTGTCGGAGCAGTTCGGGGGCAATCATGGTGTTTTTCCGCTGGTCAGTGGGGTGGAATTAACGGCTGCGGGGCAATTCTACTGCTACCCCGGCAATTCACAAAATGCCACCATGAATTTCAACGTCTTGTGTCGGAAACAAATGGTGACAAAAACTGACACAAGGTGACGGCAACTGGTCGTATCATAGAGCTGCGGAGTAATATAAGTTTGTCACGCAGATTCGATCCCGGAGCAAGTCCATGGCGCACGATAGCAAGGTTGTCCGATTAGCTGGCCACAGGCCGGCGGGCCGGTTTACGTTGCCTGCTGCATTGGTCAGGTTGCGTGACACTGCGGGTCAGGAACTGAAAACCGTACTCGCCAGCTTTTTCGAACAGGCGGACGACAGCCTGTTCTCCCTGGCCGACCGTGCCGGTTCCAACAAAGATCAATCCGCCTATTTTGATGCCATGCGGGAGCTCCGGCTGCGCCGCCGGGCGATGTCGCTTTCCGTGTTGCAGTATGTCAGCCAGGCCTTTAACGAGCTGGGCCGGTTCAAGCCGGTGCGTTCCGGCGGCTCCCTGGAAGAGGTTAACCAGGACACCCTGAGCCTGGTCGAGCATTCCGAGCTTGAAGAGCAGGTAGCCGTTGAAAGCCTGACCAATCGCCTGCGTAACCGCCACCAGGAGCAGGTTCGCATGCTTGCGGCCCGGGTACGGCACCTGGTTCCCGAGCTGGAGCTGGCTGATGACCAGATTCCCCTGAGCGCCGAGGTTATTTGCGGCGGTATCGCTGAAGCCTGTTCAGACCTGGATATTGATATCCGGGCCAAGCTGGTTGTCCTGAAACTGTTCGAGCGCTTGCTGGCAGACAAGCTGGAGCAGTTCTACCAGAAATGTAACCAGACACTGATTTCCGAAGGCGTGATGCCGGGTATGAAGAATGCCCCGGTCGGCCGTGCGCCGGCGCCTTCAAGGCCAGCCAGTCAGCCGGTTCCGCCCGCCGCGTCGCAACAAGCCGAGGCCATGCCCCAGGCTCCTGCCGACGATGCCGGCAGCCAACTGGCCAGTGCTACCTTCAACGAATTGAGCGCATTGCTGCGGCAGGGTGGCGATGCCGGTGTTGTTTCCCGGCCAGCCGCTGGCGGCAATGTGTTGGACACCAGTCGCTTGCTGGCTCGCCTGACCGAGCTGCAGGCACTCAGCCGGGATGAGGCACAGGTTGAGCAGGTTATGCCCCTGCGTGAGCAGCTGCAGCCGGTATTACAGCCCGCTGAAGGTTCCAGCGTTTCTGTCACCCAGGTCGACAGCGATGTGATCAACCTGGTGGGCATGTTGTTTGACTTCATCCTGGATGACCGTCAGCTGCACCCGGTGATGAAGTCGCTGATTGGCCGGTTGCAGATCCCGGTGCTGAAAGTTGCCCTGAGCGACCGCAACTTCTTCAACCGCGGTGGTCATCCGGCGCGCAAGCTGCTGAACGAACTGGCGCTGGCGGCAATCGGCTGGAATGAAAAGCGGCCGGGCATGCGTGACCCGCTGCGGGAAAAAATCGAAGAAGTGGTCGGCCGGGTGCTGGCAGAGTTCACCGACAGCGTCGACCTGTTTGAAGAACTGCTGAAAGACTTCGGCCACTTCATGGACCTGGACCGTCGCCGCCGTGAGCTGGTCGAGCAGCGCTTGCGTGATGCCGAAGAGGGCCGGGCACGGCAGGAAAGGGCAAGCCAGGCGGCAAAAGATGTCATGCTGGAGCAGGCCGAAGGCCGGGACATTCCCGAGGCTATCCGAGCATTGCTGGACGGCCCGTGCACCCGCTATCTGCAGTGGATCATGCTGCGTCAGGGCGAAGAAAGCCCTCAGTGGCAAGATGCCTGCGAACTGGTCACACGGCTGATCTGGACGGTAGACCCGAGCCCGATTACCGATTCTACCCGTGCCGAGTTGCTGAGGGCGATTCCGGGCGTTGTGGAAGACCTGCGGGCAGCGCTCAAGGAAATTTCCTGGGATCCGTTTGCTACCGACAATGCCGTTCGCGATCTGGAGTTGGCCCACGTAGGTGCGTTCCAGAAGCTGGTAACCGCGCCGGTAGAGGTTGAAGACGAGCCGGTTGTGGACGAGCTGCCTGAGGTTTCAGAACCTGAGCCGGCTGTCCAGGCCGAGCCAGAAGTCGCCTTGGCTCCGGAGCCTGTTCCCCGGCCAGAAGTTGCGCCAGAACCAGAGCCGGAGCCCGAAGCTTCCATTGATCCGGAATGGCTTGCCCGGGCGGATCAGATGCGGGTTGGTTCGTGGGTGGAGCTCAAGCGCGACGACACCCGCCTGCGTTGCAAGCTGGCAGCGTTTATCAAGGCTACCGGCAAGTACATCTTCGTGAACCGCAGTGGTGCCAAGGTGGCTGAGTATCAGCGGGAAGAACTGGCGACAGCCATGCAGACCGGTTTGATCGGCATGCTGGACGATGGCCTGATTTTTGACCGGGCCCTGGAATCCATCATCGACAACCTGCGATACAGTCGCAAGGACTGACCGCTGCAGGCGACTCCGTGGCATCGGAATGGACTTTGTGATTCAATCTCCGGATCGAGTCACCCATTGCGTATCTGGATGCACCTTGCCTGATCAACACTTCAACGCCCGGGTCGAACAGCTTCGAGCGACGGGCCGGTTCCCGGATGCCCGTTGGTGTCCTTCCCCGAATTTCGGCCCCCGCCCCGAGGGTGCTGCCATTTCGTTACTGGTGGTACACAACATCAGCTTACCGCCGGGCGAGTTCGGCGGTGGCCATATCGAGGAATTCTTCTGTAACCGGCTGGATCCTCACGCCCATCCCTATTTCCAGACCATTGCAAATTTGCAGGTTTCCGCCCACGGGCTTATCTGCAGAGACGGCTCGGTGGTCCAGTTTGTCAGCTGCCTGGACCGCGCCTGGCATGCCGGGCGCTCCTGTTTTGAGGGAGAGGAAGAGTGCAATGACTTTTCCATCGGTATCGAACTGGAAGGGGCAGACGACGTGTCCTACACCGATGCCCAGTATCAGTCCCTGGCCCGTCTGGCTGCCCTGGTTCGGGCTGCCTGGCCGGCGATTACGGCAGAGCGGATTACCGGCCACTGCGATATTGCCCCGGGCAGAAAGACGGACCCCGGTGAGGCCTTCCAGTGGGCGCACTTCCATCGCGTTTTAAGCACAACGGAGAATGCCTGAATGGTACTGGTGGTTTTTCTGCTCGCCTATGTGATCCGGCAGCGCCTTGACCGGCTCGGTGTGTTATCCAGTGACGACCTGTGGCGATCCTGGCTGCATATCGGGGCCCGCAGCAAGGCCGGCAAAGAAGGTTCCCTGTTTTTAGGCCTGTTACTGGCTCTCGGCCCCGCTGTGTTATTGGGGGCCTTGGTTCTGGCGGCCGGTTACGGTGGTATTCGTGTTGTGGTTTACCCCGTGGAACTGATCGTTCTGGTGCTGATGATGGGCGTGCCCGGCTGGCGCCCCGTACTGGAGGCCTACACTGAGGCCTGGGGCCGCGGTGACATGCAGGGAGCCTGGCATCATATCGAAGACCGTTTGCTTGAGGATGAGCGGGGCAGTGCGCAAAGCGCAGAAGTGATGCATTTGTCGGTTTCCCGTGCCTTGATGGTATCGGTGTTCGAGCGGTTTTTCCTGGTGGTGTTCTGGTATGTGGTTGGCGGAATCTGGCTGGCAGTCATTGCCCGTGGACTGGTGGCACTGGCAGAGCAGTGGCCCCAGCCGGCTGCCCGGCAGCGCTTTGCCATCGCGGCAGACATTATGGCCTGGGTGCCGTCTCGTCTACTGGCTTGTACCTTTGGCGTGGCTGGGGACCTGGCGGGCTGGTCCCGATCCATCCGTCTGGTGGTGCCGGGGTTCGGCAAGCCGACAGACAATGTGCTGATGACCGCTGCCAGCGGCTCCCTGACGGGCTATGCCCTGGATCCGGAACGGTTCGGCCAGGTATACGCCGATGACTGGCCGAAATTCGGTGGCCGTAGCATTCGGGCCATGCGGGATTTGCTCAGCCGCAGCATGCTGGTGTGGATCTGCGCCATCGCGCTGTTGGTGATTGCCGGGATCGTATGATGCCCGGCAAACAGGAATCTGGCCCTCAGAGGCCGGATTTTTTTTGCTCCCAGAGAATTTCCTGGGCGCTGTCCCGGCGGGCCAGTACCCGCGCAACTACGAACAGCAGGTCGGACAGCCGGTTCAGGTAGTGGCGGGAGGCGGTGTTGATGGAGTCTTCGTGGCCCAGGGCCACGACTACCCGCTCCGCGCGCCGGCAAACAGCGCGGGCCATGTGACAATGAGCCGCAGCAGCGGAACCACCCGGCAGGATGAAGTTCTTCAGGGGAGGCAGGCCTTCGTTGTAATGGTCCAGCGTGGTTTCCAGCCAGGTGATGTGCTCATCCCCGATGACTTTGCTGCCCGGAATGGCAAATTCCCCGCCCAGATCGAAGAGGTGGTGCTGGATGCGGCGAAGCACCTCAATCAGCGCATCATCCGCCGGTAAGGTTTCCACCAGGATACCGATATGGCAGTTCAGCTCATCGGCGGTTCCCATCGCTTCCACTCGCTGGGCGTTCTTGGCAATCCGGTTGCCATCGGCCAGGCCGGTAGAGCCATCGTCTCCGGTGCGGGTGTAGATCTTTGACAGGCGATTACCCATGGTTTGAACTCCCTTCTGTAGTGATCAGTTGAGTTGTTTTACCTGTTCGGTGAGCATTTGGTTCACTGGTACGGCAATGTTGTACCGGTGGCCCAGGCGAGTTAGATAACCGTTGATGAAGTCTATCTCGGTTTCTCGGCCCGCCAGCATATCTGCGCGCATCGATGACGTGTTTGCGGCGGTTTTCCGGGCTACGGCTTCGATGGTTTCCCGCAGGCTATCCGGAGTAACGGAGGTTTGCCCCGCGGCATCCAGAAGCTGGCTGATTTCCTGGCACATCGGATCGATCCATTTCAGATAGAACGGCTGGCCCAGAATCTCACCGTTGGGGCAGTCGAGCAGGGCGGTAAAGGCGTTGATGCCGGCATTAATAACCAGTTTCTGCCAGAGCCGGCCGAGAATATCCTGTTCCGGCTGGACTGCCAGGCCGCTGGTGGCAAGCTGTTGCGCCACCGGTTCTACATGGGCTTGCCCGGCAGGGTTAAGTGCACCTAGCCAGGTAGTACCGCGACCGGCGTGAACCGTCAGGCCTGCCTGCGGCCGGTTGGCGCCTTCGGTGGTGGAGGCCGCAAGCACGGGCCTTTCCGGCCAGGCTTCGGCAACCTGTTGCTGGCTCCCGAGTCCATTCTGGAACAACACGATGGGCGTTGACGATGGCATTGAGGGCAGGGCGGATTTGAGGGCGTTGAAGGTATCGCCGGCTTTGGTGGTCACCAGTAACAGATCTGGTGACTGGCCGGATTGAAGCCAGGGAACGGTGACGCTGAATGGCTCGCCTTCGATGGGCTGAAGGCGGTAGTGGACAGGTTCTGGGCGTTGGCCCGGGCGGGACACAAACGCTACCTGCCCGGCAGGTAGCGTTGCGGCCCAGAGCCGGCCCATAGAGCCGGCGCCGAGTATGGCAATCATGGCCTTACATGGCCTCGATTTCGGCCCGCTGTGCGCTGAGTCGCTGCAGGCTGCCCTGGGCATCCTTCAGCTTCTCTTTTTCCTTCTCGACCACTTCAGCCGGGGCCTTGGCGGTGAACTTCTCGTTGTTCAGCTTGCCTTCCAGGCGGCCGATTTCCTTGTTCAGGCGCTCCAGCTCCTTGTCCAGACGCTTGAGTTCGGCGCCCTTGTCGATCAGGCCGGCCATGGGCACCAGCACTTCCATTTCCCCCACCAGCTGGGTGGCGCTCATGGGAGCCTTGTCGCCCTCGAACCATTCCAGCTTCTCCAGCTTGGCCAGGGACATCAGGAACTGGCGGTTGTCGTTCAGGCGGCGCTGGTCGTCAGCGTTGCCGCCTTTCAGCAGCACTGGTACCTGTTTGCCCGGGGAGATGTTCATCTCGCCTCGGATATTCCGCACCGCCACGATCACGCCTTTGAGCCATTCGATATCGGCTGCCACGGCGGAGTCCTGCTTGCTTTCGTCCGGCTGCGGGAACGGCTGCAGCATGATGCTGTCGCCGGTTTTGCCGGCCAGCGGGGCAATGCGCTGCCAGATTTCTTCGGTGATGAAGGGCATCATCGGATGTGCCAGGCGCAGGACGGCTTCCAGCACGCGAACCAGGGTACGGCGAGTGCCGCGCTTGGCTTCGGGGCTGGCGTTGTCGTCACTCAGGGCCGGCTTGGACAGCTCCAGGTACCAGTCGCAGTATTCGTTCCAGATGAACTCGTACAGGGCGTAGGCGGCCAGGTCGAAGCGGTACTGGTCCAGGTGGCGGATCACTTCCTGCTCGCAGTGCTGCAGCTCGCTGATGATCCAGCGGTCAGCCAGGGACAGTTCCACCGGCTCGTCGTTCACGCCGCAGTCTTCGCCTTCGGTGTTCATCAACACGTAGCGGGCGGCGTTCCACAGCTTGTTGCAGAAGTTTCGGTAGCCTTCCAGGCGCTTCATGTCCCAGTTGATGTCACGGCCGGTGGTGGCCATGGCTGCCAGGGTGAAGCGCAGAGCATCGGTGCCGTGGGCGGTAATACCTTCCGGGAATTCCTTCTCGGTGCGCTTGCCGATTTTCTCGGCCAGCTTCGGCTGCATCAGGTTGCCGGTGCGCTTCTCAAGCAGGTCCGGCAGGCTGATGCCATCAATCATATCCAGCGGGTCGATCACGTTGCCCTTGGACTTGGACATCTTGTCGCCGTGCTCGTCCCGGATCAGGCCGGTCACGTAAACGGTCTTGAACGGCACCTGCGGGGTACCATCTTCGTTTTTCATGAAGTGCATGGTCATCATGATCATCCGGGCAACCCAGAAGAAGATGATGTCGAAACCGGTCACCAGCACGTCCGTGGGGTGGAAGGTTTTCAGGCGCTCGGTGATCTCCGGCCAGCCCAGGGTACCGAAAGTCCACAGGGCGGAGCTGAACCAGGTGTCCAGCACGTCGTCGTCCTGTTTCAGTTCCAGATCCGCAGCCAGGTTGTGCTTCTGGCGTACTTCGTCTTCGTTGCGGCCGACATAGATGTTGCCTTCGGCGTCGTACCAGGCCGGAATCCGGTGGCCCCACCAGAGCTGGCGGGAGATACACCAGTCCTGGATATCGCGCATCCAGGCGAAGTACATGTTCTCGTACTGTTTGGGCACAAACTGGATACGGCCGTCTTCCACTGCCTCGATGGCCGGCTTGGCCAGGGTCTTGGCATCGGCAAACCATTGATCGGTGAGCATCGGCTCGATGATCAGGCCGGAGCGGTCGCCACGGGGCACGCTCAGTACGTGGTCTTCAATTTTCTCGACCAGGCCTTCGGCTTCCATGTCTGCCACGATCTGCTTGCGGGCGGCCTCGCGGGTCAGACCTGCATAGGCTCTGGGCATGGTGCCGTCGATGTCGGTGTTCTCGGTGCCGTCAGAGTTGAAGACCTCGGCGATGTCCCGGATATTCGCATCCTGGGTCATCACGTTGATCATCGGCAGGTTGTTGCGCTTGCCTACGGCGTAGTCGTTGAAATCGTGCGCCGGGGTGATCTTGACGCAGCCGGAGCCTTTTTCCGGGTCGGCGTGGTGGTCGGCCACGATGGGAATCCGGCGGTTTACCAGCGGCAGCAGTACATGCTGACCGATCAGGTGCTGGTAGCGCTCGTCGTCCGGGTGCACGGCTACGGCGGTGTCGCCCAGCATGGTTTCCGGGCGGGTGGTGGCGACGATCACGTAGTCTTTGCCGTCCTGGGTTTTCTGGCCGTCGGCCAGCGGGTAGCGCAGGTGCCAGAAGAAACCTTTTTCTTCCTTGTTCTCGACTTCAAGGTCAGAGATGGCGGTGTGCAGTTTCGGATCCCAGTTCACCAGCCGCTTGCCGCGGTACACCAGGCCGTCTTCGTACAGACGGATAAACACTTCCTGCACGGCCTTGTAGAAGCCATCGTCCATGGTGAAGCGTTCGTTGCTCCAGTCCACGGAATTGCCCAGGCGGCGCATCTGGCGGGTGATGGTGCCGCCGGAGTGCTCTTTCCAGTCCCAGATGCGCTTGATGAACTCTTCCCGACCCAGGTCGTGGCGGGTTTTGTCTTCTTCTGCAGCCAGTTTGCGCTCAACCACCATCTGGGTGGCGATGCCGGCGTGGTCAGTGCCCACGGTCCACAATGCGTTACGGCCCTGCATACGCTTGAAGCGGGTGAGGGTGTCCATGATGGTGTGCTGGAACGCATGGCCCATGTGCAGGCTGCCGGTCACATTGGGTGGCGGGATGGCGATGCTGTAGGAATCGCCTTCTCCGCTGGGGCGGAAATATCCTTTGGATTCCCAGTTTTCGTACCACTGGCGCTCGATGTTTTCTGGCTGGTAGGTTTTTTCCATGGGATTATGCAGTGACCGTTTTGGTTGATTCACATAGAGAAATTCTGAATTGGGCGATTATACATGGTCACCTTGATTGCGGCGAACCTTCGACGCTCGTCGGGGCTTCGGTATGGGCTCAGTAGCCTGCTAGATTGGTGCAGTGTGGGGTTGGGGACAGGCTTTCCAAAAAGCGCTCCTTGCGGCACCCCTTCGGGGCCCGGCCCACAATCACAGATTGTGGTCGCTCAGCTTTCGCATGAAGCTTCGCTTCATAAGCGCTCGGCTGAGCCCCTGTGGCGCTTGTCTCCGGCCATCCATGGCCTACGAAATTTTTGGAAAGCCTGTCCCCAACCCCACAGATCGAATTTTTGCTGGTCGCTGGTGAGTATTGCTTTTTCTTTTTCGTTTTTGTCCGTGTGGGTCCGTGAGCGTCCGTGGCTAATAAATTTTATCTTTCCGTGTTTTTCCGTGTCTTCCGTGGCAAAAAAATCACCGCCGCCGCATATCATGCACCCGAGCCTCAATCCCCAACGCCCGCAGTTGCTTGTAATGCCCCCGAGCGAGGTTCAATACGCCCGGTTCGTTATGGGCCACCAGCGCCAGGCGACCGTACTGGTCAGCGTCGTCGGGCAACGTCGAGGACAGCACAATAACGGTATCCCAGTCCGTAGCCGCCGGCGGGTAGAGCAGGATGCCGACAGGGTCGGTGCAGGGGGTAGTCGGGTCTTTGGCGATGCTGTGGGGGATGAAGGCATCCGGGGCGATGTTCCACAGCAGGTCGTCGAGTTCTTGGGCGTGGTCTTCGGTGTCGCAGAGGATGCACACGCGGTCGCCCTGCTGCCAGGCTTTGTCCACCAGTTTGGCGGCGTGGAGGTTTCTGGCGGCGGGGGTGTTCTGGGCGAGGATGTGGAACCAGTAACGTTGGTTCTTTTCGTCCCGGCCGGAGGGGCCGGCAGCTGGGCTGCCGGGCTCCGGGGTAGGGGTTGGCTGGTTATCCTGCATGGGACATCAGGTAGTCGACCAGCAGGGGTACCGGGCGGCCGGTGGCGCCTTTGGCTTTGCCGGAGTTCCAGGCGGTACCGGCGATGTCCAGGTGGGCCCAGCGGTAGTCTTTGGCAAACCGGCTCAGGAAGCAGGCAGCGGTGATGGTGCCGGCCGGCCGGCCGCCGATGTTGGCCATGTCGGCGAAGTTGCTGTCGAGCTGGCTCTGGTATTCGTCCCAGAGCGGCAGGCGCCAGGCGCGGTCGCCGGTGCGCTCGCCGGCGGCCAGCAGTTCGTTGGCCAGTTCGTCGTTGTTGGACAGAAGGCCGGTGGCGTAGTTGCCCAGGGCGATGATGCAGGCGCCGGTGAGGGTGGCCATGTCGACTACGGCAGCCGGGTCAAATTTCTTCACGTAGGTGAGGGCGTCGCACAGTACCAGGCGGCCTTCGGCGTCGGTGTTGAGGATTTCAACGGTCATGCCGCTCAGGGTGGTTACGATGTCGCCCGGGCGGGAGGCGCCGCCATCCGGCATGTTCTCGGCGGCAGCAATCACCGCGACTACGTTGATTTTGGGCTTGGTCTCAGCCAGTACTTTCATGGCGCCGAATACGCTGGCGGAACCGCCCATGTCGTACTTCATCTCGTCCATGCCTTCGCCGGGCTTGAGGCTGATGCCGCCGGTGTCGAAGGTGATGCCTTTACCCACCAGCACGTAGGGCTTGTCCTTGGCTTTGCCGCCACGGTATTCCATCACGATCAGGCGCGGGGGCTGCTTGGAGCCTTTGCCTACGGCCAGGATGGTGTTCATACCCATCTTTTCCATCTGCTTTTCATCAAGCACTTCGGTCTTGATGCAGTCGTGTTCCTTGGCCATGGCCTGTGCCTGTTCGGCCAGCCATACCGGGTGGCAGATGTTGGGCGGGGTGTTGCCCAGATCCTTGGTGAAGTTCATGCCGCGGCCGGTGGACAGGCCCAGGTTGAAGGCATCTTTCAGGGCTTTGCCGGCACCGGAGGCCTGCACAGTCACTTTCTTGAGCTTGCGGGCAGCAGGCTTTTCGCTCTTGAAGCCGGTGAAGCTGTACAGCTGGTCTTCCAGGATGCGGCCAATCAGGTTCAGGCGCGCTTCTTCGTTGCTGACCGCATCTTCGCCCTGCAGCGCAGTGTCGGCCAGGCAGATCAGGGCGTTTTTGGACGGGCCGTCTTTCAGGGCGCCCATCATGGCGATCAGGGCTTTGCGGAAGTTGGCCGGTGTGCGGTCTGCATCTTTGCCGGTGCCGACCACAACCAGGCGCTGCCAGGGCTGGTCGACCAGCGGGATGGTGTTAACTGAAGCATTCTTGCCGGTCAGGTCGCCAGCTTTTTCGAGTTGCTTGATCAGCCCGCCCAGGGTTTCGTCTGCCTGTGTTGTGGTGTCAGGCCAGGTACCTTTTTCGGGGAGGCCGATGACCAGGCAATCGGTTTTGGTAGCGGCAATGGCTTTACTGCTCAGGCTGAAATTCATGGCAACTCCCGTTGTCAGGTTATTCTGTTTAGGTCCGCGCCGGGCGGGTTTGATCGAATGTTAATAAGGATTGGGGCAAAGCCGCGAATAATCAAGCGATAAGGCCTTATCGTTACGATGGCTTTAACGAGTTGTTCCTGTACTGTCATTCATTCCCAAGGTTACATAGAATACGCGCAGTTCCTCTTATCCTCCATCTCCTGAAAGGGCGCGGCCAGAGAGATCAGTTTGAGCATCATTTTCCGTTACCTCATCCGCCAGATCATGGTCAGCATGCTTGCTGTTTCCGGCATTTTGTTGCTGGTGTTCATGAGCGGCCGGTTTATAAAGTACCTGGCGAGTGCGGCTGAGGGCGAGCTGGCAGCGGGCGTGTTGTTCGCCATTATGGGGTACCGTTTCCCCGGCTTTCTGGAGCTGATCCTGCCTTTGGGATTGTTTATTGGCATTCTGCTGGCCTACGGCCGGATGTACCTGGAAAGCGAGATGACGGTACTGTTCGCCTGCGGTGTCAGCGAGCGGGAGCTGCTGCAGAAAACCCTGGTGGGTGCGCTGCCGGTGATGCTGGTGGTGGGCGCAATGAGCCTGTTTATTTCACCCTGGGGCATGAAGCAGGTGGAGCATATTTTCAACGAACAGCGCAAAGCCACCGAGTTTGAAATGCTCGCGCCCGGGCGGTTCCAGGATCTCAGCTCCGGTACCCGGGTGACCTATACCGAAGCGCTCAGTGACGACAAGCGTCAGCTGCAAGGTGTGTTTATTGCCGAGCATGGGCGCAACGGTGAAGGCGTTACCCTGATCACAGCAGAGACCGGCTCGCAGTTGATCGACGAGAAAACCGGCAGCCGGTTCCTGATCCTGGAAGAAGGCGGCCGCTTTCAGGGTATGCCGGGGCAGCTGGATTACAACGTAACCCGGTTCGAGGCCTATGGCCTCAAGATCCAGGCCGGCGAAGCGGGTGATCGCGAGCTGGAAGAGGGCATCAGTACGCTGGATCTCTGGCGATCAGACAACCTTGAAGATCGCGCCCTGTTGCACTGGCGCTTCTCCCTGCCGTTAATCGTTCCGATCGTTACCCTGCTGGCGGTTCGTCTGAGCCGGGTGAATCCCCGGCAGGGCCGGTTCTTCCATCTTTTGCCCGCAATGCTTGTGTACATCACCTATCTGGGCCTTCTGATCGTGGCCCGGGACGCACTGGCAGACGGCAAGGTGCCGGAGTGGATCGGCATGCTCTGGGTGCACGCGCTGTTCCTGGCGCTAGGGTTATGGCTGCATTTCGGGCCGGCCTGGCTGCATCGCCGCCGGCTGGAGAAGGAGGGCCGCGCCAGTGCGTAAGATCGACAACTATGTAATGCGCACCGTTGGTGGTGCCATGTTCCTGGTGATGGTGGTAGTGCTGTCGCTGGACGTAATCTTCGCCTTCATTGCCGAGCTGGAAGACACCCGCAACGATTACCAGACGGTGCAGGCGCTTTGGTACGTGGCGCTCACCTTGCCCCGCAGGATCTACGATTACCTGCCGCTCGGGGCGTTTATGGGGTGCCTGGTTGGGCTGGGGGCCATGGCGAGTTCGTCGGAGCTGACGGTGATTCGCGCCGCCGGGGTGTCGCTGAAGCGGATTGTCTGGTCTGCCATGAAGCCGGCGCTGATTATTGTGTTGCTGGGTGTGGCAATTGGTGAGTACGTGGCACCGAACACCGAACGGCTCGCCCAGAGCGACAAGGCTATTGCCCTGGGGGCTGGCAAGAATGTGGCATCGGCCCACGGTGTCTGGCATCGGGAAGGCAATACCTTTATGCATCTGAATGCGGTGCAGCCGGATGGTGGCCTGGTAGGGGTTTCGCTGTTCCGGTTTGATGATCAGCGCCAGCTGGAACAGTCCAGCTTTTCCGAGCGGGCGGTGTTCCAGGGTGATCACTGGTTGCTGGAGAACGTGGCGGTGACCCGCATGGAAGGTGAGCAAACGGTGCGGGAAGCCCATGAAACCCTGCGCTGGGATACCGGCTTGTCTCCGGATGTCTTGAGTGTGCTGATTGTGAAGCCGGAAAACCTGTCGATGAGTGGCCTGTATACCTACGCCACCTATCTGGGGGAGCAGGGGCTGACTGCGGCACAGTACTGGCTGGCGTTCTGGAAGAAAGCACTGATGCCGCTGGGTACTGCGGTGATGGTGCTGGTGGCCATTTCCTTTGTGTTCGGCCCCTTGCGTTCTGTAACCATGGGCTTCCGGGTGTTTACCGGCTTGCTGGTGGGCTTGTTGTTCAAGTACATGCAGGATCTGCTCGGGCCCATGAGCATGGTGTACGGCTTCAATCCCATGATTGCTGTGCTGGCGCCGATTGCCATCAATGCCGTGGTAGGTGCGGTGTTGATGAGAAGGGCCGGCTGAACCGGCCCTGAAGGTTTACTTTTTCGCGGCTTTTTCTACCTGAACCACAACGCTGTTGGATGCCCGGTCGGTCAGTGACAGTCCGTTGATCGGGTAGAACAGGGCGATAATAGCGGGAACGCTGATCAGCAGGGTAACGGTACCGATGTAATGGCTTGCCAGCATGGTGAGAAAAACCACCGCCGAGGCTGTGCCGTAACGAAACAGGGCCTGGGTCCAGCTGACTGACGTGCCGTCCAGGTTTTCGATCCGAACCCGCCATACCTGCATACCCAGAGTCTGGCCAATGCGGGTCCAGAAGTAGGCAAAGAACAGATACAGCACCAGGAAGAGCACGAAGGTGAGCCCCGGATCGCCCGAGAGCTGGCCGGCCTCAGCCATTTGTTCGTACTTGTCCCAGCCCGTAATCCACCCGGCAATCATGGTATAAATCCAGGTGGCGACCAGCAGGACCGCAATACTGATCAGGCCATCGTAAATAATCGCCAGAGCCCGCTTGAGGGCGGTTGCCGGTGGCAGCAGTTGCTCGGCGTCATGAAAGCGTCGGGGCATGGGGTCTCCTGTGAGGTTTCACGTTTTTCCTGTTCTCGGCGTGTGCTAGAGTAGCGGATTTGCACACGCATGTAAGTATTGCTATTTCAAAGGTATCAAAGGTCTATGAAAACCGCAGAGTTGCGACAGGCGTTTTTGGAATATTTCAAACAGCAAGGTCACACCATTGTGCCGAGCAGTTCGCTGGTACCGGCAGACGACCCGACACTGTTGTTCACCAACGCTGGCATGAACCAGTTCAAGGATACCTTCCTTGGCCGTGAAGAGCGCGACTATAACCGGGCAACATCGTCCCAGAAGTGTGTGCGCGCCGGCGGCAAGCATAACGACCTGGAGAACGTGGGCTATACCGCCCGCCACCATACCTTCTTCGAAATGCTGGGCAACTTCAGCTTCGGCGATTACTTCAAGCGCGAAGCCATTAACTTTGCCTGGACCTTCCTTACCGGTGAGAAGCACCTGAACCTGCCCCAGGAAAAGCTGTGGGTAACGGTTTACGCAGAAGACGACGAAGCCTTTGATATCTGGAACAAAGAAGTTGGCGTGCCGGCAGACCGCATTGTTCGCATTGGCGACAACAAGGGTGCGCGCTACGCTTCTGATAACTTCTGGCAGATGGGTGACACCGGCCCCTGCGGCCCCTGCACCGAAATCTTCTACGACCACGGTCCGGACGTGGCTGGCGGCCCTCCCGGTAGCCCGGAGGAAGACGGCGACCGCTACATCGAGATCTGGAACGTGGTGTTCATGCAATACAACCGCACCGCCGATGGCGAGATGCTGAACCTGCCCAAGCCTTCTGTGGATACCGGTATGGGCCTGGAGCGAATTGCAGCGGTGTTGCAGGGCGTTCACAGCAACTATGAAATCGACCTGTTCCAGGATTTGCTGAAAGCCGCTTCTGCAATTCTGGGTGGTGCAGCCACTACCGAGGCCTCGCTGCGCGTCGTGGCTGACCACATCCGCTCCTGTGCCTTCCTGATTGCCGATGGCGTGATGCCGTCCAACGAAGGCCGTGGCTTTGTGCTGCGCCGGATCATCCGCCGTGCAGCCCGTCACGGTAACAAGCTGGGTGCGAACGAACCGTTCTTCTACAAGCTTACCTGTGCCCTGGTTGAACTGATGGGCGATGCCTATCCGCAACTGGTCAGCAGCCGCAAGCAGATCGAAAAAGTACTGCTGCAAGAAGAAGAGCAGTTCGCCAAGACCCTGGACAAAGGCCTGCGCCTGCTGGAACAGGATATTGCCGAGCTGAAGGGCACTGAAATTCCCGGCGAAACCGTATTTACCCTGTACGACACCTACGGCTTTCCGGTAGACCTGACCAACGATATCGCCCGCGAGCGCGGCCTGACCCTAGACTATGAAGGCTACGAAAAGGCCATGGAAGCCCAGCGTGACCGTGCCCGGGCTGCGAGCAAGTTCGGCATTGATTACAACGCCGCAGGCATCACCATCGAAGGGAAAACCGAGTTTACCGGTTACGACCACATCGACGGCCACGAGCGAATCCGCACCGTTCTGGTGAATGGCGAAGAGAAAACCGCCGAAGCCGGTGACGAATGTGTTGTGGTGCTGGAGCGTACTCCGTTCTACGCAGAATCCGGCGGCCAGGTGGGTGACACCGGCCTGCTGACCTGGAGCGGTGGCCGGTTCAAGGTAACCGACACCCGCAAAGAAGGCGATAACCACCTGCACGTGGGCACGCTGGTAGAAGGTGAGCTGTTCCCGGGGCTGGAAGTTGACGCGCGTATTGACCACGCCCGCCGTGAACGCACCAAGCGTAACCACTCCGCCACGCACCTGCTGCACGCAGCACTGCGCAATGTTCTGGGTGAGCATGTAACCCAGAAAGGTTCCCTGGTAGACCCCGACAAACTGCGTTTCGACTTCTCCCATTTCGAGGCGGTCACTGCCGAGCAGCTGAAAGAAATCGAACGCCAGGTGAACGAGCAGGTACTGGAAAACACCCCGGTTGAGATCGACGTTACCGATATGGAAACGGCCAAGGCCAAGGGCGCTATGGCGCTGTTCGGCGAGAAGTACGGCGATGTGGTTCGGGTTCTGAGCATGGGTACCGATCACTATTCTGTTGAGCTGTGTGGCGGTACCCACGTATCCCGCACCGGCGATATCGGTTTGTTCCGTATTACCTCCGAGAGCGGTATTTCCTCCGGCGTTCGCCGTATTGAAGCGGTGACCGGCTTCGGCGCACTGGAATGGCTGGACGCCACCGAGCGAACCCTGCGTGAAACCGCCCGCCTGGTTAAGGGCACCCGCGAGACTGTCGTGGAGAAAGTTCAGCAGGTTCTCGACCGCAACCGTCAGCTGGAAAAAGACATGGATGGCCTGAAGGCCAAGCTGGCCAGCTCCGCCGGTAGCGACCTTGCTGGTAACGCGGTTGAGGTTGCCGGATTGAAGGTTGTGGCAGCAGAGCTGGAAGGCGCAGACCGCAAGGCCCTGATGGAAACCGCTGACCAGTTGAAGAACAAGCTGGGCGAGGGTGTGGTGGTTCTGGCCACTGTGGACGATGGCAAGGTGACGCTGGTTGCCGGCGTAACCAAGTCAGCCACTGGCCGCATCAAAGCTGGCGACCTGATGAAGCATCTGTGTGCCCAGGTAGATGGTAAAGGCGGTGGTCGCCCGGATATGGCTCAGGGCGGTGGTAACGATCCGTCCAGGCTGGCAGGTGCCCTGGCCGGAGTTCCGGGCTGGGTCGAGCAAAATATCGGATAAGCAACTGTTTTCGGAAGCGGGCGGAGGTTTATAATTCCGCCCGCTTTATTTGACTGGCGGAGCCTGGCTCCGCTGTAAGGCCCGTTTCGGAGTTTGGGAAAGCATGGCTCTGTTGGTTCAGAAATTTGGTGGTACATCCGTCGGCACAACCGAACGGATTGAAGCGGTCGCTGACAAGGTGTGTCAGTTCCGCAAAGATGGTCACGACATTGTGGTGGTGGTCTCCGCTATGAGCGGCGAGACCAATCGCCTGATTGCCCTGGCCAACGACATTATGGAAGAGCCCACGCCCCGCGAAATGGACGTGCTGGTTTCCACCGGTGAGCAGGTCACTATCGCCCTGTTATCTATGGCGCTGCAGAAGCGCGGCTGTGATGCCCGGTCTTATACCGGCTCCCAGGTGCGGATACTGACGGACAGCAGCCACACCAAGGCACGCATTAAAGATATCGATGAGCAGAACATGCGCGCGGATCTGGATGCAGGTCGGGTTGTTGTGGTTGCCGGTTTCCAGGGTGTTGATGAGCGAGGCAATATCACCACGCTGGGCCGCGGTGGTTCCGATACCACAGCCGTTGCCTTGGCGGCGGCGCTGAAGGCGGACGAGTGCCAGATTTACACCGATGTTGACGGCGTTTATACGACCGACCCGCGGGTAGTAGACAGCGCGCGCCGGCTTGAGCGAATTACGTTCGAAGAAATGCTTGAGATGGCCAGCCTGGGCTCGAAAGTGCTCCAGATTCGGGCCGTCGAATTTGCAGGTAAATACAATGTTCCATTAAGGGTGCTGTCCAGCTTTGCAGAAGGCGAGGGTACCCTGATTACTTTTGAGGATGAGAACGCCATGGAACAACCGGTTGTTTCCGGCATTGCCTTTAACCGTGATGAAGCCAAACTGACCATCTCCGGAGTGCCTGACACCCCGGGCAGCGCCCTGCGGATTCTCAAGCCGGTGAGCGATGCCAACATCGAGGTGGACATGATTGTCCAGAACGTGGGTGAGGATAACAAAACCGCATTCACCTTCACGGTTCACCGTAATGATTTCAAGCGCGCCCAGGACGTTCTGCGCGGCATCAGCACTGAAATCGGTGCCGGTGAAGTGGGCGGCGACACCAAGATTGCGAAGGTGAGCATTGTGGGTGTTGGCATGCGTTCCCATGCCGGCGTTGCAACTAAAATGTTCGAAGCGCTGTCTAACGAAGGCATCAATATTCAGATGATCTCCACATCGGAAATCAAGATTTCCGTGGTGATCGACGAGAAATATCTCGAACTGGCCGTTCGCGCACTGCACAGTGCCTTCGAGCTGGACAAGTCCGGGGTAGTAGAAGAAGGAATGTGAGGGCAGGGTGCCCTTTGCTTCCTCCTGAAGGTCATTGAGGAAATCTATAGAGGTTGGAGATTGTATAAGTATTATTCCGCCTTTAGACTTCGCGGTGATCTCATTATAAAAGCAATAAGTACATAGAAATGTAGTCGGAACAGGTAGCTTTGGAATAGGGAGAAAGGGATATGTTGATTTTGACTCGCCGCGTTGGCGAAACCCTGATGATCGGTGACGAAATTACCGTTACCGTTCTCGGAGTGAAGGGGAACCAGGTTCGCATCGGTGTTAACGCACCTAAAGATGTTGCCGTTCACCGCGAAGAAATCTATCAGCGGATTCAGTCCGAAAAAGGCTCTGACGAGCCGGAACCGGGCAATCGTTGATCAGAAAGAAAGCCGCTCAAGGGAAACCTGAGCGGCTTTTTTAATAATAGGGAAAATCGGTTAGAAAAATATCGTGTCAACCCTATGAAAACAGAAAAATTATGGTAGTATACGCCCCGTTCTCAAGGAGAGGTGGGTGAGTGGCTGAAACCAGTTCCCTGCTAAGGAACCGTACGAGCAATCGTACCGAGGGTTCGAATCCCTCCCTCTCCGCCATTTCCCAGCGGAAAGGCGAGAACCGGTTGAAGTAGCATTCAACCACTGCGAAAGATTGTGCGGCTGTAGCTCAGCTGGATAGAGTACCTGGCTACGAACCAGGCGGTCGGAGGTTCGAATCCTCCCAGCCGCGCCAATTTTCGCCAATCAGTTTCAAGCGGCTGTAGCTCAGCTGGATAGAGTACCTGGCTACGAACCAGGCGGTCGGAGGTTCGAATCCTCCCAGCCGCGCCATATTAAAGTCAAAACGCCTCAGTTTGTGTACCCCACAGGCTGAGGCGTTTTGCGTTGTATAGCTGGGAGGATTTGAACCGATAGAGGTTCGACCGAAACCCGCGAAGTGGGTTGAGGAACGCCGGAGCAGCGCGACGGCGGCCCCGAAGGGGAAGGGCCGAAGGCCCGCCTAATCCTCCCAGCCGCGCCATATTAAACAAAAAGCCCCGCCAAGTGCGGGGCTTTTTGTTTCTGTTACCACATCAAATCGTCGGGAATCTCATAACCCGCGTACGGATCGTCTTCGCCGGCGTCGTCCTGTTTCCGCTCATGCATTGAGATAACGGCGGCTTCATCCCGTTCCATAATCTTGCGTGCTACCTTGTCCGGGACAACTTCGTAGTTTTCGCCAAGGGCGACGATGGCCAGCCGCCCCCTCGAAAGCTGGTCAACCATCTTGTCGTCCACCAGGATTTTCTTGATCTTCTTGCCGTCAACAAACTGGTAAGACGTCTCGCCCCGGCTGCGATCCAGTCGGTTGGTTTCGATCAGCTGGCGAATCTGGGCCTGGATGGCTTTTTTCTCGGCTTCTTTCTGCCGTTCCAGGTTCAGCTGACGATCCCTTTCGGCCTGTTCCTGCCTCGCCTTGCGTGCGCGCTCTTCGGCTTCATTCACCTGGGCAGCGCCTTTCGGCTGTTGTTTCCGCTGTTTACGCTTTTCGCTGCGAATGGCCCGGGCCTTTTTCTCATCAGCCAGCCCGGCTTTCATAAGTTGTTCCTGCAAAGACGCCATCAGTGACTCCGTGGATTCGTGATAAACTTCAGCAATTATCTGTTCAGTATACGCCGTCAGTGCGCACTCAATAACCCACGTTTACTTCACCTCATGGATTTTTTATGTCTTCTTTCAAAGAGCTGGGCCTGTCGCCTGCCATGCAGGCCAACCTTGACCGGCTGAATTACACGCAGCCAACCGGTATTCAGGTAAAAGCCATGCCGCCGGCCATGGCGGGCCGGGATGTGATTGCCATGGCCCAGACCGGCAGCGGCAAGACCGCGGCCTTCGGAATACCGCTGATCGAAAAGCTGCAGCCGAAGCAGTTCGCGGTACAGGCGCTGGTGCTGTGTCCTACCCGGGAGCTGGCAGACCAGGTGGCCAAGGCCCTTCGGGAGCTGGCTCGGGCAAAGGAAAACGTAAAGGTGCTTACCCTGTGTGGCGGTGTGCCCATTGGCCCGCAGATTGGTTCGCTTAGCCACGGCGCCCATATTGTGGTGGGCACCCCGGGCAGGGTGGAGGACCACCTTCGGAAGGGCACCTTGAACCTGGATCGCCTGAAAACCCTGGTGCTGGATGAAGCAGACCGGATGCTGGACATGGGTTTTGAAGAAGTGATGACGTCAATTCTTTCGCAGACGCCACGTAATCGCCAGACACTGTTGTTTTCGGCTACCTGGCCAGACGCGATCCGTACCATCAGTGAACGCTTCCAGTCCGAGCCGGAAGATGTGCGGGTTGAGGCGCAGGAATCCGGGCCGGATATTGAAGAGCTGTTCTATGAAATCGCGCCGGATCAGCAGGTTGCTGCCGTGGCGGCGTTGCTTTCGCGTTTCCAGCCATCGGCCAGCCTGGTGTTCTGTACCACCAAGCGCGACTGTGATGAGCTGGCCGACGAGCTTTCCCGGTTGGGATTTGCTGCCTTGTCTTTGCACGGTGACCTCGACCAGAAAGACAGGGATGGCACGCTGGTGAAGTTTGCCAACCAGAGCTGCACCGTGCTGGTGGCTACGGATGTGGCAGCCCGGGGGCTGGACATCAAGGGCCTGCCGCTGGTGATCAATGCCGAGCCTGCGCGGGATCCGGAAGTTTACACCCACCGCATCGGGCGTACCGGCCGGGCGGGGGAGCAAGGCCATGCGATTACGCTGTGCACGCCGAAGCAGGGGCACAAGATAACCCGTCTGGAAGGTGATCGGGCAAAGTCCGCGGAGTGGGGTGATACGGCCGGGCTGTTGGCAGAACGGGTGCGCCCGGTACGCCCGCCAATGAAAACGCTGTGCCTGGCCGGAGGCCGCAAAGAAAAGGTTCGCCCCGGTGATGTTCTGGGAGCGCTCACCGGTGACGCAGGCATTCCCGGCTCTGCGGTAGGCAAAATTGATCTGTTCGATTTCCAGTGCTTTGTTGCGGTGCAGGTAGAGTGGGCAGATAAGGCGCTCGCCAGGCTTGAAGCAGGTAAGGTGAAAGGCAGGAAAATACGCGTTCGCTTCGCGTAATCGCGCTTTGAATAAAGTGGCGCTTCAGTTGTCTTTTCAGGCCGGAGCGCTCGGAAACTCCCTATAGAAATGTGTCCTTTAGGTTGCTCCTGATCAATGAAACCGGTAAATTACGCAGGATTTTGCCTCCCGTTTTGCTTTTTCAGGCCATAAGACTTTGGTCTTGTTTGGGCTGGTAGTAATCCGGGGAAATCACACAAACCAATACAGGTAGCTGTTCGCTATGAATGACCTGATGTCACAAGCCGTTGAGCTGATGATTGCCGGCATGGGTTTCGTGTTCGTGTTCCTGATTATTCTGGTATTCGCGACCGGCCTGATGTCCAAAATCATTCTGCGGTTTGCGCCGCCAGAGCCGGCAACCCCGGCCAGAACGCCACGTGCCAAGCCGAAGGCGCCCACGTCGGTTGACCCTGACACCGCCGAGGCCATCAAGAAGGCGATTGCACAATACCGGGCACGCCACAAGAAGTGACCCTGGTACAGATTAGAACCTTTTAACAGAAGGCTGACACGATGACTGACACGAAAAAACCGCTTGGGATTACGGACGTAATTCTGCGTGACGCCCACCAATCCCTGCTGGCCACCCGCATGCGGCTGGATGACATGCTGCCGATTGCCGAGAAACTCGACAAAGTCGGTTTCTGGTCCCTCGAATCCTGGGGTGGTGCTACCTTTGATTCCTGTATCCGTTACCTGGGTGAAGACCCCTGGGATCGCATCCGCGAGCTGAAAAAAGCCATGCCCAACACGCCCCAGCAAATGCTGCTGCGCGGCCAGAACCTTCTGGGCTACCGTCACTATGCGGATGACGTGGTAGAGCGGTTTGTAGACCGTGCCGCCGAAAACGGCGTAGACGTGTTCCGTATTTTTGATGCGATGAACGACCCCCGCAACCTGGCCACCGCCATCAAGGCTGTTCGCCAGACCGGCAAGCACGCCCAGGGTACGATTTCCTACACCACCAGCCCGGTACACACCATCGAGAACTGGGTTGAGCTGGCCAAGGAAATCGCCGACATGGGTGCCGATTCCATCGCCATCAAGGACATGGCCGGTCTGCTGAAGCCTTACGTGGCTTACGACCTGGTCAGCCGTCTGAAGAAAGAGCTGGATATCCCCATTCACATGCAGTGTCATGCCACCACCGGCATGTCCACCGCCACAGCAATCAAAGCCGCCGAAGCCGGCATTGATAACGTGGATGCGGCCATCTCCTCCATGAGTATGACCTACGGCCATTCGCCCACCGAGGCGATTGTGGCGATCCTGGAAGGGACCGACCGCGATACCGGCCTGGACCTGAACCTGCTTGAAGAAATCGCGTCTTACTTCCGCGAAGTGCGTAAGAAGTACGCCAAGTTCGAAGGCAGCCTGAAAGGCGTCGATTCCCGCATCCTGATTGCCCAGGTTCCGGGCGGCATGCTGACCAACATGGAAAGCCAGCTGAAAGAGCAGAACGCCAGCGACAAGTTCGACCAGGTGCTGGCCGAGATTCCCAAGGTACGTGAAGACCTGGGCTATATCCCGCTGGTAACCCCGACCTCCCAGATTGTGGGCACCCAGGCGGTACTGAACGTACTGACCGGCGAGCGCTACAAGTCGATCTCCAAGGAAACCGCCGCCATCCTGAAGGGTGAGTACGGTTCCGCACCGGCTCCGTTCAACAAGGAACTGCAGGAGCGGGTTCTGGATGGCAAAGAAGCGATCACTTGCCGCCCGGCTGACAAGATCGAGCCGGAAATGGACAAGCTGACCGCAGAGCTGAAAGACATTGCCAAGGAAAAGGGTATCAAGCTGGCCGAGCAGGAAGTGGACGACGTTCTGACCTACGCCCTGTTCCCGCAGATTGGCCTGAAGTTCCTGGAGAACCGCAACAACCCGGATGCATTTGAGCCGGTTCCGAGTGCTGACGACGTAGCGCCGGCCAAGAAAGCCGCAGGTCCTGAGACCTACACCGTGGAAGTGAATGGCCAGAAGTATGTGGTGGCCGTGAACGAAGGTGGCGAAATCAGCCAGATCGAAGGCCAGGGTGGTGCGTCTTCCGCACCGGCGGCAGCTGCTCCGGCCGCGGGTGACGGCGAGCCTGTACTGGCGCCTCTGGGCGGCAACATCTGGAAGGTGCACGTCTCTCCGGGTGACACCGTGGAAGAGGGCGATGTGATGATTATCCTCGAAGCCATGAAAATGGAAACCGAGGTGCGCGCACCCAAGGCCGGTACCATCGGTGAAGTCTTCATCAAGGAGGGGGATGCCGTCTCCGTTGATGATGAAATGCTGACAATCGCATAAGGGCCAGCATTCCATGGATAAAATGATGACACTGTGGACAGGTAGTGGCCTGTTCAATATCGAGCTCGGCCAGGTGGTGATGATCGCCATCGGCCTGCTGCTCCTCTATCTTGCGATCAACAAGAAATTCGAGCCACTGCTGCTGGTCCCCATCGGGTTCGGCGGTATCCTGGCGAATATTCCGGAGGCAGGGCTGGCCCTGACTGCGGCGGAGAATGCCATCCACTTCGCATTGAAGAATGGCTCTACGGAGATTCTGGCGGCCCTGGCGGCGCCCCTGGACGTGGCCTACCAGGCCGGCCAGGCGGTGACCCCCGAGCTGAAAGATGTCTTCAAGGAAGCGGTCAAGGAAGCCAGCTACTCCGAAATGGCCATGGCCAATTCCATCGCCCAGGATTACGGCTACGGCAACGGTATGCTGTACAACTTCTACTCCGTGGTAATCGGCAGTACCGTTGGCCCGCTGTTGATCTTCATGGGTGTAGGCGCGATGACCGACTTCGGCCCGCTGCTGGCAAACCCCAAGACCCTGCTGCTGGGTGCAGCGGCTCAGTTCGGTATCTTCGGTACGGTTCTGGGTGCGGCCCTGCTGGACTGGACCGGCGTTCTGGAATTTACCATTCTGGAAGCGGCGGCCATCGGTATCATCGGTGGTGCTGACGGCCCGACGTCCATCTATGTATCCAGTGTTCTGGCGCCACACCTTCTGGGTGCGATTGCGGTGTCTGCCTACGCCTACATGGCGCTGGTGCCGATGATCCAGCCGCCGATCATGAAGGCGCTGACCTCCGAGCAGGAGCGCAAGATCAAGATGAGCCAGCTGCGCCCGGTGAGCAAGAAAGAGAAGATCATCTTCCCGCTGGTGGTGCTGATTGCCGTGGTTCTGTTCCTGCCGGATGCGGCGCCGCTGCTGGGTATGTTCTGCTTCGGTAACCTGATGCGTGAGTGTGGCGTGGTAGAGCGTTTGAGCGATACTGCCCAGAACGCACTGATCAACATCGTGACCATTTTCCTGGGTCTGTCCGTTGGCTCCAAGCTGATGGCGGACAAGTTCCTGGATGGCCAGACCCTGGGTATCCTGGGACTGGGTATTGTGGCCTTCGGTGTGGGTACTGCTTCGGGTGTTCTGATGGCGAAGCTGATGAACAAGCTGAGCAAGGAGCAGATCAACCCGCTGATCGGTTCTGCCGGGGTGTCTGCGGTGCCGATGGCGGCGCGGGTGTCCAACAAGGTGGGCCTGGAAGCCAACCCGCAGAACTTCCTGCTGATGCACGCAATGGGCCCGAACGTGGCTGGTGTTATCGGCTCTGCGGTTGCAGCGGGTGTGATGATCAAGCTTCTGAGCTGATTGTTTTCACTGCTGTAGTTATAGAGAACCCTGCTTCGGCGGGGTTTTCTTTTTTGTAGCTTGCTAGTTTGGGGGCTGGCCCCGCCACCCCGATGCTTCTGAACTCCGAACTGTAAGCCATAAGAGTGCAGAAAAATTTGCCTTGTGGTGTTCGTTCTCGGGTGATCAGTGAAAATCTCTGGAGCTAACTGGTAACGAGTTAATCAGGTGGCTCAGGTCAGACAGTTTTCCGGCCATGACATGCACGATGTCTCCCTCTTTTTCGATAACGCCTTTTACGTGTAACAAGCGGGCAGTGAGTAACGGTTTGCGTTGGCGGCGGGCGGTTTCGAGCCAGACGACGACGTTGATGTTGCCGGTTTCGTCTTCGAGGGTGACGAAGGTTACGCCGGAGGCGGTGCCGGGGCGTTGGCGGCCGGTGACCAGGCCGGCGACCTGTACGGGGATGCCGGGGCGGGTGGTTTTTAGTTGGTCGGCGGTGAGGCAGTAGCTCAGGTGGCCTTGTTCGCGGAGCAGGGCGAGGGGGTGTCTTTGTAGTGTTAGGCCCTGGCTGCTGTAGTCGGCGAGGACGTTCTGGCCTTCGGTGGGTTCCGGGAGCAGGGGGCAGGGTTCGGGTTGGTAGTCTGCCATGGTTTCGTTGGCGAAGAGTTCTGCCGGTTCTTCGTGTTCGAGCAGTTGCCAGTAGGCTTGGTGGCGGTTGCTGGTGAAGCCGGGCATGGCGTTGGCGCCGGCGAGGAGTTCCATGTCGCGTTGGTTGAGGCCGGCGCGGGTGCGCAGTTCGGCGGCGCTTTGGTAGCCGTTTTTCGGGCGGTTCTGGTGGATGCGGTCTGCACCGCTGGAAGACAGTCCCTGAATAATTCTGAGGCCCAGGCGCAGGTGTTGTTCCGGGCCTTTCAGGGTGTGTTCACGGTGGCTGTGGTTGACGTCTGGCGCCAGTACGGTGACCTTGTGGCGTTGGGCGTCCTGCACTAATTGGCTGGGGGAGTAGAAGCCCATGGGCTGGCTGTTGAGCAGGGCGCAGTAGAAGGCGGCCGGGTGGTGGCGTTTGATCCAGGCGGAGACGTACACCAGTAAAGCGAAGCTGGCGGCGTGGGATTCCGGGAAGCCGTAGCCGCCGAAGCCGCAGATCTGTTGATACAGGCGCTCGGCAAAGTCCGGATCGTGGCCCCGTTCGAGCATGCCGTTGATGAGTTTGTCCCGGAACGGGGTTAAGTCCCCGTGGGATTTCCAGGCGGCCATGGCCCGGCGCAGTTTGTCGGCTTCGCCTCCGGTAAAGCCGGCGGCGACCATGGCCAGTTTGATCACCTGTTCCTGGAATATGGGCACGCCCAATGTGCGTTCCAGTACCTGGCGGACGGCATCGTTGGGGAATTCGACGGGTTCCAGGCCGTGTTTGCGGCGCAAATAGGGGTGCACCATATCGCCTTGAATGGGGCCGGGGCGCACGATGGCGACTTCGATCACCAGATCGTAGAAGGTTTCCGGTTTCAGGCGCGGGAGCATGTTGATCTGGGCCCGGGATTCCACCTGGAATACGCCGATGCTGTCGCCTTTTTGCAGCATGGCGTAGGTGTCCGGGTCTTCCTGGGGGACATCCTGCATGGTGAAGGTCTGGCCTTTTTCTTCGCTGATCAGCTCCAGCGCCTTGCGGATGGCGGTGAGCATGCCCAGAGCCAGTACATCCACTTTCATCAGGCCCAGGCTTTCCAGGTCGTCCTTATCCCACTGGATGACCGTGCGGCCTTCCATGGCGGCGTTTTCCACCGGCACCAGTTCCGCCAGTGGCCCTGCGCTGATAACAAAACCACCTACGTGTTGAGACAGGTGGCGGGGAAAGCCCAGTAAGGTGTTCACCAGGGTAAAGAACTGCTCCGCCACTTTCGGGTTGCGGGTGAGCCCCTTGTCCAGAATCTGCTGACGCCAGTTGGTGCTTTTATCGCGCCAGTCGATGCCATCCAGCAGTTTCTCCACCAGGGCGGCATCAAAACCCAGTGCCTTGCCCACATCCCGGATGGCACTGCGGTAGCGGTAGCGGATGACCGTGGCGGCCAGAGCTGCCCGTTCCCGGCCGTAGCGCTGGTAGATGTACTGGATGACCTCTTCCCGCCGCTGGTGCTCGAAATCCACATCGATATCCGGCGGCTCGTCCCGGTCTTTCGAGATGAAGCGTTCAAACAGCAGCTCGACCTTGGCCGGGTTCACCTCGGTAATGCCCAGGCAGTAACAGACAGCCGAATTGGCGGCTGATCCTCGCCCCTGGCATAAAATGCCCCGGCTGCGGGCAAAGGCCACGATGTCGTGGATGGTGAGGAAGTAGTGCTCGTAGTTGAGCTCCGAGATCATCCCTAGTTCTTTGCGGATTAACGCCTGCACCTTCATCGGCGTACCTTCGGGGTAGCGGCGGCGTTCGCCTTCCCGGGTCAGGCGTTTGAGATAGGCCGCCGGGGATTCGCCTTCCGGTACAAGATCAGGTGGGTACTCATAGCGCAGGCTGCCGGGCTCGAAGCTGCAGCTGTTGGCAATGTTTACGGTTTCCTGAAGCCAGGCCGGCGGAAACAGGCGTTGCAGCACCGGGAGCGGGCGCAGGTAGCGTTCGCCGTTCTGGAACAGGCAGTGGCCGGCGTTTTCAACCGTGGCGTGGTGGCGCAGGGCGGTGAGTACATCTTGCAGGGGCTGGCGTTCCCTGGCGTGCATGTGTACTTCGCCGGTTGCTGCAACGGCTAGCTGTAAGTGTTCAGCCAGTGCGCGTACCCGGGCCAGCTGTTGCTCCTCGCCGGCCTCCAGGGTGCGGGTAGCGCCAATGCGCAGGCGTTGTTCAAACAACCGCTGCAACCATTCACCACACGCCACGGCCTGATCGTAGCTTGCCGCCGCCCTGGAAGGTGGTTGCCAAAGGCACAGGCAATGATCCAGCTCGTGGGTTTCAATATCCCGGGCAAACAGCTGGTACTGGCCTTTCTCTGCCCGGCGCCGGCCGGTGGTGATCAGCTGGCACAGCTGGCCGTAGCCCTTGCGGGACTGGGCCAGCAGGATGAAGCGGGGCGTGGCCGCGCCGGCGGGGGCATCTTCCAATTCAAACCAGCTGCCGGTAATCAGCTTTACCGGGCTGTCTTTCAAAGCGGCCCAGGCCCTGGGAATACCCGCCACCGAGCAGGCGTCGGTGATGGCGATGGCGTGGTAGCCAAGCTCCAGGGCCCGTTCCGCCAACTCATGGGGGTGCGAGGCCCCGGTGAGGAAGGTGAAATTGCTGAAACAGAAGAGTTCCGCGTAGCTACCTGCCATTAACCAAACCATCCATGTATGAACCAGCCATCGTTAACATCCCGGAACACCCAGGCCAACTCGCCGCCCGGTAACCGGGCGATGTAGTAATCCCGGTGTACCCGCTGGCCATCCCACCAGCCACCGCTGATGCGTTCCGGGCCGGAATGCCAGGCTACCGGCGTTTGTTCCAGTGGCCGGGGGCCTTTCAGCAACCACAAGGGGCGGTGGGGAAGTAGCGCCGAAGCGCTGTCCTGGCGCTTTCCGGGTTTGCGTACTTCGCTGGCAGACCAGGCATGTTCTGGCCGATGATCGTCCATTGGCGCCAGTTGCTTGAGGGCCTGTTCACCCAGTCGGGCCTGCAGGCGGCTGATCAGTGTGTGCCAGGCCTCGTTCAGATCCTGGGTTTCGCCCAGCAGATCCTGGCCCC
The DNA here is from genome assembly GCF_001447135.1 of Marinobacter sp. P4B1. Taxonomy (NCBI): domain Bacteria; kingdom Pseudomonadati; phylum Pseudomonadota; class Gammaproteobacteria; order Pseudomonadales; family Marinobacteraceae; genus Marinobacter; species Marinobacter sp. P4B1. The sequence continues at coordinate 10,171 of NZ_LLXM01000007.1, read as the reverse complement.
CCGGCGCCTCTCGGCCGGTAAAGCGTTTAACCGCCAGAACAAGGCCGGTGACCGGAGCCCGCAGCGGTTGCTGGTCCAGCTTCAGCTGTATCAGTTTCAGAAAAACCTCGGCCCGGTGCTCCGGCCCGGTGGTGCGGATACGCAGGCGGGTGGGCTCTTCATGTCGGTGCTGCAACACCAGCAGCAGAGTGTCGGTATCCTGCTGGCGCCAGCACAGGTCTTCTTCCAGCTCTGCCAGTATTCGCTGCAGCGAGAACAGCAGCCCCTGAGCGTGCTCCACCTCCTGAATAAAGTCTGCCCGCTGCCGGAACGTGTGGGGTGGCTGCCAGGGTGCCTTGGGATCGGCCCGGGTGCCCTGTATTTTCTGGATAATGGCCAGCAGTTCCGGTGATAACCGCCGGGCCAGTTCCGGGGCAGGTAGGGCAAATACCTCACCCAGGGTGTTCAGGCCAAGGCGCTGAAGGCGAGTGCAGGATTTCTTGTCAAAGCCCGCAGCCTGTAATGGCAGATTGCCAAGCGCCGTCAGGATATGGCCTTTGTCTGCCGTGCATTCGCCCTTGCCGGTATGGGCCAGCAACCGGGCAGCGAGCGGCGTGTGGCCAATAGCCACCCAGGCCGTGAGCTGGCGCTCCGTTAACGCCTGTTCCACGGTTTGCCAGATGGCCGGCAAACCGCCGTACAGCTTCTGCAGGCTGCTGACTTCTGCCCATAATCCATCCGGCGGCGCCAGCGTGATGTGTGCGGCATAGTGGTACAGCCAGCGGGCCTGGTCCTCCAGCAACCAGGCCTCCTGTTTTGCATCTGCCCGCATAATGTTGAGATCCGGAGCCAGGCCGAGGGCCGTTTTCAGTCGCATACCCGGGGTAATACCCAGGTCCCGGGCGGTGGGGCAGGCCTGAACAATGTTCTGCCCGGTACCGTCTACAATCGCCAGGGCGCCCGTGGCATTCTGGCTGCGGCGGACGTGGTCCAGCAACAGGTGAGGGAAATGCAGGTAAAGCCAGAGCACAGGGCTACTCCCGGGCCTCGGGCCAGGGCCCCTGAACGACGCGGGAGGAATCCTGAACAGCAATGTTGGCCCGGTGCCCGAGAGCAATGGAACAACGCTGCCCCGGCCAGCTACCGCGGCGTTTGATGATGTTTACCTTGAGCTCCTGATGTTCACCGGGGGCCAGTTCCAGCCTTAACGCTGCCGGAGAGTTCTGGTCTGAAAACCGGCAGCTACGGAACAGCACGCATACATTGCCGCCGGCTTCTGATGCCAGTTGCAGGCGCCGGACATCCCGGCTGGCGAGCTTGCCCGGCCAGGCCAGCACCAGCCCGGTAACCGGGGAGCGCAGGCAGTTTTCCATGGTCCATAAAAAGTCCCCCTGATCCCGGGTGTTGATCATCACCAGGTGGCCCAGATCCACCCCTTCACGGGCGAGGGCGGGAGCGTAAGGCGTGTGCGGCGGATTCAGCCAGAAAATGGTTTTGCCGGCGGCGGATATCCGTTGCATCAGCGGCAGTACCAGGTGCAACTCGCCAATGCCGCAGGTGTCGAGCAGGCACTCACTCAACGCACCCCGCGGCCAGCCCAGACCGCCCAGCTGGTTATCCAGCACCTGATAGCCCGTCGACTCCGCCGGCTGGGTGGTCTTTCTGTGCTTATGGCCCTGCCAGATACGGGCATCTTGCAGAAGGCTGCTGAGTAATTCGCTCATAGGAAATTATCCGAATACTGTTTATACATACAGTATTCTTGTGAGGGCGGAATTTCAACTGCCAACTTGATAAAACCGGGCACGCCACCCACGCTGAACACAGCAACCAGAAAAGGAGGACGAGCCATGACAAAACTAAGCCAACAAGCCTGTGAAGCCTGCCGCGCAGACGCCCCCAAAGTGACCGGCCAGGAGAAACAGGAACTGCTGAGCGCCATCCCCGACTGGGAAGACGTGATGGTAGATGGCGAGGAACAATTACGCCGGGTATTCACCTTCAAAAACTTTGTGGAAGCACAGGCCTTCACCAACAAAGTGGCGGACCTGGCCGAAGCCGAAAACCATCACCCTGCCATTTTGCTGGAGTGGGGCAGGGCGACAGTGCGGTGGTGGACCCACAAAATCGGCGGTTTGCATAAAAATGACTTCATCATGGCGGCCAGAACAGACGAGCTTTATTAAAAGGCTTCGTCTACCGGGCTGCGTACACTAAAGTCGTGGCCCCATATCCACCTGATGCTGCAGAAGAGTTGAGTGGATTTGCTTCTGAAGAGGCTCAATCAGGCGTTCTGGCAGCAGTGTGATCCTGTCTTTACCACCTTTACCTTCCCGGACAATTAACTGCTGCATTCCGAAATTGATGTCTTTTATCCGGAGCCGAAGCGCTTCACTGATTCGTAAACCAGCACCGTAAAGCAGCATAGCGATCAGTTTGTACTCGCCTTCCAGGCAAGCAATTACCCGCCGGGCTTCATCCGGACTGAATACCACTGGCAGCTTCTTGGGTTTTCTGGCTGGCTCATATTGGAGCTCTTCCAGGGGCGACCCCAAAAACTCGCGATATAAAAAGATCAGAGCATTCAGAGCCACTCGCTGGGTAGCCACGCTGACATTTGCCTGCAGTACCAGGTGAGACAAAAATGCTTCTACCTCACCAGAGCCCATGGTTTCTGGGTGCTTTCGGCCATGAAACCGGATAAAGCGCTTGATCCAGAAGACATAGGTTTGCTCGGTTTTGTAGGCCAAGCCTCGCAGCCGGATAAAGCTCCGAAGCCGATCCAGAAACCGGGTTGGCTGGGCCGGGATGGGGGCGGGGATATCCATATCCTTAGTACTCCTTAAGCTGTATATATGTACAGTAAAATAATTTCAGGTGAAGTCAACCGAGAAATTTCGACGGAGTTATACGAACGCGTTCGCAAAACTCCGGAAAATCCCAAAGAATTATTCGTAACCTTCTGATATGGTTAAAAAGTAAAAGTTAAAAGGGCGGAGTTATACGCCCCAGGATAAGGGCAAGGAGTGGTTCTGTTGAGGGCGTATAACTCCGGCGGTAGCCGTGGTGGATTGCTCTCATGCTTTTGTTTTTTATTGGAAAAATTAAGAATTTCGGGCGCGTTTGGGTTGGAGTTATACGAACGCGGGATATACGAACTCGTTCGTAGAATTCACTGTTGAACTAAACCGCTTCGCGGTAGCGAGTGGTCTCGGCGTTGGCCGCAAAATCAGGTGAAGTGACGGATACTTTTGAAGAGCCCTTATGGGCTGCTCAAAAGAGGAGATGCCGCCATGACACCGTTACGTCAGACCATGATCCAGGCCATGCGTCAGCATGGCTTTTCCCCACAGACTCAAAAGAGTTATCTCTACGTCGTCACTGATTTGGCGCGGTATTACCGCCGATCCCCGGACCAGTTGGAGGTTGGGGATCTGCAGACCTACTTCAATTATCTCGTCCAGGAGCGTTCCCTGGCGCCGGCCAGTTGCCGGCTGTACCTGCTCCTGTACCTGCAAGTGCTGCACTGGGCAGATTTCGACGTGAACCTGGTGTTGCCCAAGCGACCGCAGCGTATTCCTGAATTACTGACCCGTCAGGAGGTTGCACGGATATTGGCAGCCACCAGGAATCCGAAGCATCGGGCCTTGCTGTCGATAACCTATGGCTGCGGCTTACGCGTGAGTGAAGCTGTGGCGTTGCAGGTAAAGAGCATTGATGGCGAGCGTCACTTGCTCCATGTCCACCTGGGTAAAGGCGGCAAGGACCGAATGATTCCATTGGCTGACGTGTTGCTAAACCGGCTGCGGGAATACTGGCGCCTTGGGCGCCCCATGACCTGGTTATTCCCAAGCGAGGTGTTGACGGGACAGCATCTCACGACAACCACCGCCCAAAAGGTGTACCGAAACGCCAAGAGCGCCAGTGGTGTGCAGAAGTGTGGAGGGATACACGCGCTACGTCACGCCTATGCTACCCATCAGCTGGAGCATGGTGTGGCCCTCAATGATTTGCAGAACTTCCTGGGGCACAGTGACCTGCGCACCACCGAACGATATCTGCACTGGTTGCCAGGGCTTTCCTCCCAGAATCGCTCGCCTGCGGATTTGATTGCAGATCTTGGAGGTGGGCGATGACAGGTGCAGTCACGGTTCAGTCGGTGCTGAACCAGTTTTTGGTCACGGAATCACTGGATAGCCATCGTCGGAAGGTCTGTAGCCGCCTGATAGATTGCCGAACGGCACGGATGGGCGGCATGGAAATGCAGTGTGATCAATGCAAGGTGCGCACCGTTCATTACTACGGTTGCCGGGACCGGCATTGCCCACAATGCCAGGGGCGGGCAAGCCAGCAATGGTGTGAGCGCCAGCGCCGATCGCTGCTGCCGGTTCCGTACTTCCACCTGGTGTTTACCTTACCTCATACCCTGAACGGCTGGGTGCAGGTGCATCCAGATGTGGTCTACCGTCGCCTTTTCGAGTCGGTTTGGAACACGCTCCGTCAATTTGGCTTCAGAACCAAACACTTGCAGGGAGAGTTGGGCATGACCGCTGTCCTCCATACTTGGGGGCAGAACCTGAGTCGCCATGTTCATGTACATTGCTTGATTCCGGGCGGGGTGCTCACAGAAGCTGGCGAATGGCACCGGGCTAAGCATCAGTATTTGTTCCCGGTCAGGGCGTTGTCACGGCGCTTTCGCGGACGGATGGTGTCGTCGCTCAGAAGCTCAGCCAGAGCCGGCGAACTGCACAGGCTTACTGAGCCTGAGGCCATTAACTCTGTGCTCAATGACTTGATGGCGAAGGATTGGGTGGTTTACGCCCGTCATTGCCTGAACCAGGCTGAAACCGTGGTGGACTACCTCGCTCGCTACTCCCATCGCGTTGCCATCAGCAACGGCCGTTTGTTGGCACAGGAGGGTGAGCAGATCGTGTTCCGGTACAAGGATTACCGGGATGGAGATCGCCAGAAGGCTCAGCAACTGGACGGGGTGGAATTTGTGCGGCGGTTCCTGATGCATATCCTGCCAAAAGGGTTTATGCGCATTCGACATTTTGGCTATTTAAGTAACCGGACCCGGCGACAAAAGCTGAGCGTTATTCATCAGGCGCTCCAAAGGCCCGTCGAGTCTGACGTTGAAACGTTAATACATTCAGGGACGTCATGCGCCTGGCCGTGCACTCGATGTGACGACGGCATGGTTTATCGGGTTCGACAGATTCCTCGGTGCAGAACACTGGGAAGTCTAGTGACGGCCTAGCCGCACCTGGCGGCTGACAGCACGCATACAGTTCCAGAGGAGCTGGGCGTTGACTCGCGTTCTGACTGGAAATGGAACAAAGAGCGGGTTAGTCTGGCCAGAATACACAAGGATGGGATCATTTATGGGAACCAATGGAAGGATCTTCACGTCCACCGAGGTCTTTTACGCACTCGATTTGTCGTTCCGACCTCTGTCCAAAAATTACTTTACCCTTATAGACAGTTTGCGGGCTTCGGTGCCGGCGGCTTAGTCCAACCCACATTTAAAGGTCATGCTGCGCACGACCTTTAAATGCTTAAGTGTTAGAAAATTGTTTACCGGAGGCATTGTGTCTTTTAAAGCACTGGGGTTGATCTGCTGTTTGGTTTTTGCAGTACCATCATGGGGTCAATCTGCACTAAAAGTATTGGATCAGGAATCAGTAAGCCGGTTGGACTTGGCTATGGTGCGCCTGAGCCAACGGGTTTTTGAGTACGAGGTGGAGAAGAAATTTCAGGAATATAGTGCATTTGAACTGCGGTATGCACGGGTAAGATATCGTGGTAATGAGAATCAGATAGAGTTCTTTGCGCTGATTCAGGCAGATCCGACGGAGTTTTATTGCGAACTAGCGCTAAGGGATTTTATGAAAAAATTCTATTTTGGAGCTTCAGCAAAACTATTCTACTCAAATTTTTTTATGCCAGCTGGATCACCTCAAAATTCTTACGAGACTAATCTTTATCAATCTGTCTATGAGAGTACTGTGTTTCGCGTAGCAATCGCGGATTCAGACATGCAGCGAAAGTTTGAGTGCAATTTCTATGGGGCAAATCCTAAAATAACTTACTCAAAATTGTAGTGTATTGATTAACTGGAATATTTCTAACCAGTCATTCAAGTTCGTTCCCGGCCTGGCGGCCGTCCACCGGACGCCCTTTCCGTTGCACTCCAAGGGCGCCGCTTAATATTGGCGTTAGGCCTTTTCAGAGGGATCATCAAAATGCCGGTCACGTTTTCCACGTTCTCATCTGCCGTTGCTGCCACATGGAAGCTTGGAAAGGCTGTGCATGATTGGGTCACAAACGCCCCGCTCAGAAAAGACTTTGAATCTTTCCTGACATGCTTGGAGCATCGACGCGTTTTATATGCCGAATGGCAATATGAGAGTATGCCTGCGGTCTTGGCTAGTCTCTCAGACATCCTTGGCGAGATAAGGGCTCTCCGCTCCAAGCATCCGAACAACGTCGAGTTAGGTGTCCTCCTGGGTGAACTCATCGTGTCACTGCAGGAATGCCTCGATAAGCTGCACCAACATTCGCAATCAACACCGGCAGCTGAAATGAAAGCCTACAAAGTGCTCCTCAAAGTAAGGAGCGATATGGCAAGAACCCTGGCAATTTTGTGTGGAAAGACGGGTGTATCCCCGCATGGAAACGATCTTGAGAAATTCATTATGGACATGGCCTTGGTGCGCCCAAAGGCCTAACAAGTTCGGCCAACGGTCGCTCCTGACGTCGCGCCGCTGCCGCAAGCGTTAGGCAGAGGAGAGGAAATGCCATACGAGCCTCCAATTAAAAGAAATCCCCGAGAGCTCACGGTGGATCAGCACTTCCATACAGCCCATGCCATCTCTAAATTCTACGATCATGATGGCAAGGTCGAAGTGAGGATGATTAGAACCGGGGAGGTCGTAAAGAGGCATAAAAGGGCAAAAATATTCTGCACAAAGCGTACTTGGGATCAGCGTGCTGAAACCGGGTACATGCTCGCGATAGAAACAGCCTTTCACGATGAAATCGATAATATAAAAGCATTCTCCGATCGAAATCACGATGCCCTTTCTCGATACCATCTTCTCTGGCGATTGCGACACCATTTTCACCAGTCCGACTGCCAAGATTTGGTTTTGAAGGGTGTTACGGGCTCAGGTTTAACGAAAGATCAAGAGGAGATCGTCGAGAGTAAAGGTGGTGCGTTCTTCAGAGATGAGGGTGTAGTAGCATCCCGTTTAGCAAGTGGCTTGGAGATACAGATTTCCCTTGATCGTTATTGGCACAACTACGAGGGTATTAAGTGGGGTCTTATACGGGCTGAAGAAGGTGAATTCATCGTGGCTGATGCGTATCACCAGCTTCCATTCATGCCAGTCTCCCCAAATACAGCATTCTTGGCGGGCGCGGAAGATTATACGGTGAGCAGGGAGACGGTCTGTAATTTGAATAATAAATCCATCGCGGCATCGCATGAATATTACTTCGCTAGGGAGCTTGCAGCATGCCCTGTTGCCTAACAAGGCCAGGCACGGCGACGTCTACTACATTGCGGCTTCGCCTCCATTCCGTAGCCGCGCATGCTGGCTGGCGTTAATTGCCAAGGAGAGGTATGGCTATCAGCTTTCAGGTGAATCACCCTATCACCACGGACCAGTTCATCGGTTTGTTGGAGAGCTCTACCCTTGGGGAGCGTCGGCCAATTCACGATCGAGACTGTATGGAAGGGATGATTTCCAACTCCAATCTCGTCGTAAGCGCGTGGGATGATGACTTGTTGGTCGGCATCGCTCGCAGCGTCACGGATTTTCACTATGCCTGCTACCTGTCAGATTTGGCAGTTCATCAGAACTATCAAAGATCAGGAATAGGCAAACGATTACAGTCACTGACCCAGAAGCAACTGGGGCCGCTCTGCAAATTGATACTCATCGCAGCACCGGCAGCCAATTCGTACTATGGTCAGCTTGGCTACACGCACAATGATCGCTGCTGGGTTCTGGATGCGGGGGTGACCATTGGCAATTAACAAGGCCAGGCACGCGACGTCTACTGCATTGCGGCTTCGCCTCCATTCCGCAGCCGCGCATGCTGGCTGGCGTTAGCACAAAAAGGAGATAGTAAGTGCTTGATTGGGTGTATGTTGTTTTGATCTCAATTGGAGTGATCGGAGCTTTTGTCTTTGTTTCCTGGGCCTTTGGCACCATCATCGAAGATATCTTTGAGATGAAACAGATAAACAACTTCTCGAATGATTTTAAGGATACTGTTAAGCATAGCCAGCCAACGTGGGAGGATGTAAAAGAAATCGCCTCTACAAGAGGGCTAACCCAGTCTAAAATCCAATATACAATAAGAAAATACTATCGCGAGATTATGGCAGGCAGGGAAGATGATCTATCTCCTCATAAAGAGTTAATAAAGGACTATATTGACCAATATCGGAAAGATGAGCCTTTTGAGGGGCTGCCAAACGAAGTTCGAATTCACTTGGAGAGATTGAGAGATCAAATAGATGGTAACGAACACCTGTTAGAGCCGTTGACGTCTCAGATTAAAGATCTCCTCACCATAAACAAGAAAGAGCAGAAACATCAGAAGTATTACACCATTGGTGGTTTTTTTGTTGGACTTGCTGGGTTTACATTTGCGATATATACAAGTTTTATAGATCCGCAGATCGAACCGCCTGAGGTTAGTCAATCAATGTCACAAAATGAGAGTGCTAACAAGACAATTCAGCCGACCGCTGATGCGGCGGCTGATTGAGGCGTTAGATTTCAAAAGGTAGATCATGTCACCTGAAATATTGAGTTTGATTGCGTTGGTAATTGCACTGACTTCGACAGTGATTAACTATCTTGTGCTTAGATTACAGCGCGATCCAGAAGTGGTTGTTTATGCAGTGTGAAGTGGACCCCAAATTTTGGACAGGTGCCTAAGCTCTGATTCATCATCTCCATAAGGAGGAGAATCATGAGCAAGAAACGCAAGCAATACAGCGCATCATTCAAGTCCAAAGTCGCCCTGGCTGCCCTCAAGGGCGACCAGACCACATCCGAAATTGCTGCCCGTTTCCAGATCCACCCCACCATGGTCAGCACCTGGAAGCGCGAACTGCTGGAGAATGCCCCGGGCCTCTTCGAAGGCAAGAAGAAAGCCGGCAAGCAATCCGATGAGCCCAGCACAGACGAACTTTACCGAGAGATTGGCCGACTGACGGTGGAACGCGATTTTTTGTCGCGCAAGCTCGATCAGTAAGCCGTCAACAGCGGTTGGCGATGATCGAGCGTGGTCATCCCCAAGTCAGTCTTTCGCGCCAGTGTGAGCTGCTCAAGCTGAGCCGCTCATCGGTGTACTACGTCCCTCGTGAGCAGTGTCAGGAGGATCTGGATCTGATGTACCTGATTGATCAACAGCACCTGGAAACGCCGTACTATGGCTCTCGCAAGATGCGGGTCCACTTGCAGCACCAGGGCTATCGGGTCAACCGGAAGCGGGTGCAGCGGCTGATGCGCACCATGGGCATTCAGGCGGTGTATCCGCGCCCCAGAACCAGCATTCCGGGCGATGGGCACAAGGTGTACCCGTATCTGCTCACAGGGCTGAAAATCGACCGCCCCAACCAGGTGTGGGCAACAGATATTTCATATATCCCGCTGGCCCGGGGCTTCATGTATCTGGTTGCCATCATCGACTGGTACAGCCGCAAGGTGTTGTCCTGGCGAGTCTCCAACACCATGGACACAGACTTCTGCGTCGATGCACTGGAGGAGGCTCTACAGCGCCACGGAACACCGGAGGTCTTCAACACCGATCAGGGCGTCCAGTTCACCAGCGAGGCCTTCACAAGCGTTCTCAAAGAGCATGGCATCCGGATCAGCATGGACGGCAAAGGCTGCTACCATGACAACATCTTTGTGGAACGGCTCTGGCGCAGCGTCAAACACGAGTGCGTCTACCTCACTGCCTTCGAGGATGGCCGACACTTGAAGCAGGCGCTCCACCGGTACTTCCGGCATTACAATCAGACCCGGTACCACCAAACCCTTGATTACCAAACACCGGATGAGGTGTACTACCAACAACCCATGACCCTGGCAGCTTGAGCCGGGAATACAGCCGGATCAGAGCTTAACTGCACCTTCAGGCTGTCCAACTGATGGGGTCCACCTCA
>NZ_LLXM01000006.1:0-192800 GCF_001447135.1 Marinobacter sp. P4B1 | reverse complement strand
TGAAGTGGACCCCAAATTTTGGACAGGTGCCTAAGCTCTGATTCATCATCTCCATAAGGAGGAGAATCATGAGCAAGAAACGCAAGCAATACAGCGCATCATTCAAGTCCAAAGTCGCCCTGGCTGCCCTCAAGGGCGACCAGACCACATCCGAAATTGCTGCCCGTTTCCAGATCCACCCCACCATGGTCAGCACCTGGAAGCGCGAACTGCTGGAGAATGCCCCGGGCCTCTTCGAAGGCAAGAAGAAAGCCGGCAAGCAATCCGATGAGCCCAGCACAGACGAACTTTACCGAGAGATTGGCCGACTGACGGTGGAACGCGATTTTTTGTCGCGCAAGCTCGATCAGTAAGCCGTCAACAGCGGTTGGCGATGATCGAGCGTGGTCATCCCCAAGTCAGTCTTTCGCGCCAGTGTGAGCTGCTCAAGCTGAGCCGCTCATCGGTGTACTACGTCCCTCGTGAGCAGTGTCAGGAGGATCTGGATCTGATGTACCTGATTGATCAACAGCACCTGGAAACGCCGTACTATGGCTCTCGCAAGATGCGGGTCCACTTGCAGCACCAGGGCTATCGGGTCAACCGGAAGCGGGTGCAGCGGCTGATGCGCACCATGGGCATTCAGGCGGTGTATCCGCGCCCCAGAACCAGCATTCCGGGCGATGGGCACAAGGTGTACCCGTATCTGCTCACAGGGCTGAAAATCGACCGCCCCAACCAGGTGTGGGCAACAGATATTTCATATATCCCGCTGGCCCGGGGCTTCATGTATCTGGTTGCCATCATCGACTGGTACAGCCGCAAGGTGTTGTCCTGGCGAGTCTCCAACACCATGGACACAGACTTCTGCGTCGATGCACTGGAGGAGGCTCTACAGCGCCACGGAACACCGGAGGTCTTCAACACCGATCAGGGCGTCCAGTTCACCAGCGAGGCCTTCACAAGCGTTCTCAAAGAGCATGGCATCCGGATCAGCATGGACGGCAAAGGCTGCTACCATGACAACATCTTTGTGGAACGGCTCTGGCGCAGCGTCAAACACGAGTGCGTCTACCTCACTGCCTTCGAGGATGGCCGACACTTGAAGCAGGCGCTCCACCGGTACTTCCGGCATTACAATCAGACCCGGTACCACCAAACCCTTGATTACCAAACACCGGATGAGGTGTACTACCAACAACCCATGACCCTGGCAGCTTGAGCCGGGAATACAGCCGGATCAGAGCTTAACTGCACCTTCAGGCTGTCCAACTGATGGGGTCCACCTCACGCCTTATCCAGAGCCGCCAATGTCTCTTCGTGACCGCGTTCTGCAACCAGTAATGTCTTGGCGGCAGCCAGAGCATCCAGCAGAGTTTTGTCCTTCAATAACTCAAAGATCAAAACGGCCAGTACGCCACCGGTCAGATACCCGCTGGGATGGCCGTGGGTGAGGCCGGCGCACATACGCCCATCTTCAAACACCCTTTCCAGGCCGGAGTTACCGTTGAAGGTACGCCAGTAAAGCCCTACCGGAGCCACCCGCATTACTCCGCCACAACCCTTACTGTCATTGCCAGCGGTCTCTGGAACGCCCGGGTAATCCCGCAGAGCACTCAAACACGTCATGCCCGGTGCTCGCTGGCTGTGCAACTCTGGCTGCTGAAACAACCAGCCGTCTTTCTCTGCGGTTACCGCACGACACTCGTGGCCCTGTGTTGCCAACCAGCGCAGATAAGCATTGGCAACTGTGTGGTCGAAACCTGCAATGCCTTTACTGACTCCCCGCATTCGCCCCCGCAACAGGCCTTCGGCGGTGAACAGGGTCATTTGGGTGTCGTCGGTTATCTTGCCTTTGCCACCGTAGGCCGGGGCGTAGTCGGTTATGCCGGCAGGGCCAAAGCGGCTCAGGATTTCAGCGCGGGACATGAACTCCACGGCGGCACCGAGGGCATCGCCTATGGCTCCGCCGAGGAGGCAGGCGGTGTATCGCTCCTGGATATCGTTTTCCGGCCGAGACTCATGTGGTTGATCCATTATCATTTCCCTATGCTAGTTTTTAGAAAGATCCGTAGTGACTCGGCGGAACCCGACTACCGTCCACTTGCCTCTGAGAGTTCGACTGCTTCCAGACATTGTTCAAAAGGCAGCCAAAGAGCTAAAGCGTCACCCTCGACGCCATCAATAGCAACAAACCCAAACCTTTCGTAGAATCTTTTTGAGTCGTCGTCTTTGGCATCTACCGCACAGCCGATACCGCCAACTGAAATCGACGCATCAACAACCCGCCTCAGGCACTCGATCAGCAGGTACGCTCCTAATCCATACCCTTTCACAGAGTTATCAACCGCAAGCCGTGCCAGCCGGTAAACCGGCGGATCCGACGGAAACCGCTTTTGTAGGGGATGTCCCTGGGGGAAGACAATGGTGCTGGGAAGAAGAGTGTAATAATCGAGGATCTCCGTCGGGTCGACCTCATCTTCAACCAGTACATAAGTCCGTGTCGCCATCTTCTGGCTGCTTTGCCGGGCAATTTTCTTCAAGAACTCGTTGAGCGCAGGCTTACCGCAGTCAAATTTTCGCCGATTGTGTTTTTTACTGATTTCTTCGGTTCTTAAAGTCACCAGCCAACTTCCTGTGGTTGAGTGCAGCTTCCCGAAGCTTTGGATTAATCGGCTCAGGGTTATCCAGCAGCTCCAGCATACGGTCAGCACTCTGCCGGGAAACCTGGATTTGTAGCGCCTGACGCTCGGCCTCTTGTGCTTCTTTCTTTGCAGCGTAGATCAGGAACTGACTCAAGCTGCGGCCCGTTAACTCTGCTGCATGAGCAATAAGTCTCTGCGTTTCTTCATCGACACGGGCCACCAGGCGCGTGTCTTTACCTTGTGTGTTCATCATATTCTTCACCGATGGCGGGATAAGCTCGACTGAAACCTGAGAAAACCCTCTTCCTTGATAGAAAGTGATTCATGGGCTCAATCTATGTATGCCATGCTGGCACACATAATTGCCCTAATCAACTTAGTGTGCCAATTTGGCACATATCATTTATAAGACTTCCAACTGCACAAGGTCGCAAAGCGGACATTCGGATAGGACGATTAGCACTAGGATAGTGGCGGCCATGTACCGCAGCCAAATGGGCGTTTGGGTGTAGGACCGGACGCCCGGAACGAACTACAACAGTTGGTTATGTGGCGCGAGGCGCAAACATGATGATCGCCATTCCCACCAATGCAACAGCTGAACCAACTAAATCCCAAACTGTTGGTCGAATCCCATCGACCGCCCAAAGCCACACAATTGCCATAAAAATATACACACCACCATACGCAGCATAGACCCTGCCAGCAGCGGTGGGGTGCAGTGAAAGCAGCCACGCAAAGGCTGCGAGACTCAACGCACCTGGCACCAGAAGCCAGATGGTTTTACCCTCTCGAAGCCAGAGATAAGGCAAATAACAACCCACGATCTCTGCCAAAGCGGTGACGATAAAAAGACCAACCGTTTTCAATTCAGGCAATGAAATTGACCTCTTGGCAGTTCCCTGACTTTGCGGCGTGCCAGCGCCAGCGTAGATGCGTCCAACAACAGCCCCTTGTTCTACGATATTTAGAGCCCCACGCCATAGTACCGAAGGACACCCACCATTACCCAGTAGCAGATTGCTGTAATGCCGATTGACGCTGTCAGGCTAAGGTAGAAATTGAGCCCCTGTGCCAACAGAACCGGTAACGCAATAAACAAAGCAAGTGATGGCAAAACCAGCCAAAACACACTACTTGCAAGTTCGCTAACCTTTTCTGCATCCCCGGTATCTAAATAAAGCCAAAGCATTGCCAAGACTGACGTCAGCGGCACCGACGCAAGCACAGCGCCTATGAACGAGCTGCGCTTCGACACTTCCGATATGAGGACAACCAGAATAGCGGTCACTGCGACTTTGACAATGTAATAAGTCAACTGGATCTACCTCCTGGCGGCAACCGTATCACGGCTTATTAGTTTGCATTCTTATTAAACCCCAACGCCATCTCCCCCGTCCAAATCTGATTCCAAGCCCTGATAACAATGATTTTTCATGGTTTTATCTGTAGTTCCGCAGCCGCCATTACGCTGCCGGCTCTGTGAAAAGTTTACACTCAAATTATCAGTGCACGCTTGTACCAGTTAAATCCAGAGAACGGGGAATGTCCGCTTTTGTTTAGGGTTTCGCGTGGGCTGTGGAACGGTCACAAAGCAGATATTCGGGTTTGATGGGAACACACATTGGACCCGCATCGAATCATCTGTTGTGCCTACGCTCCGCAAGCCTTTTCTGGAGCAGCCCGTTCAGCTCTTCAAGCTCGGCGATCCGCCGTTCGTTGTTCCCCTTCTCCCAGGCAACCCGCTCAGCAAGGCGGTCAATTTCCGAAGCGACTTCCGAGACCTCATCGAGCTGGGAATCGCTCAACCGCTGGCTATACTCACCGTTATTAACCTGCCCTAGCACACGCCGGATGTGTTTCAGTCGCCGGACCAGGTAATAACCGGCAGCAATTGAGAACAGAGCTACTGCCAATACTTCCAGAGCGGCAATCATCAGGCTTCTGCGCTTGACCTGCTCAATGCTCCGCAGCTGTTCCCTCAGGTCCAGGCCTATTTCCACCGTGCCGTAATTCAGTCCTGCCTTCCCTTTCTTCCGCCCGCCAGAACTTTGTTTACACTAATTTCACTTTATTTACACTTATGTTGATCATACTAAGATTTTTTACAGACAAGGATGGAGCCCCCTTTTATCCGGCCTTAGCCTGTTCCCGGTAAAGCGCAGCGCCCAGAGCGGCAAAGTAGCGCTGGTATGCGTCATTGATCCGCTGGCGATGATCGCCCTGCGGATACAGACCCGCCTTGGCTTCATCAGAGTGAACGGTTCCGTTTACCAGAAATCGGTTACGCGGCTGGCTGTCTTCAATGAAGGCTTCAAAGGCGCGAGCGCACAGCTCCTCCGGTTTGGCGTAATAAACCGTTTTCAAGTGCTGATCAGCCACCTGGGAGGCCCGGAACAAAGTGCTGGGTGCTGTGCCGTCCTCCGTCAGCATGATGGCCTGGAAGCAAGCGCCTAGCCGTTCATTCAGTGGATACGGTTTACTGCTTACGCTGTTCAGCCAGGCACTTGAAGCGAAGCCGCACGGTCCGGCATTCCGGTAAGCTTTGCCTCCCATGTAGTGATCAAAGGCGTGAAACCATTCATGCGCCAGGCTACCCGCACCAGCGTTCTTGGCCAGCGCCAGTTGCCGGGTGGCGGGAATGTAGTGCGCGGCCACGCCCAGCCGGCCGCCGATGCCATACTGCAGGCCCAGCGTGCTCCTCAGGGAGATCAATGGCTCCGGTCCTCGCAGGATCGTCATCAAATCACACAGCGCCTGATCGAACCGGCCGGCTGCCCGGTCCCGCTCCTGGGGCATCACCCAGCGTCCGACTTCAATGCTGCGAAAATCAAACCGTCGTCTCACCGTTACAAAGGATGCTGCAGATTCAGACGTCACTCCCAGCCTCCCATCTCCAGAAACATCAGGATGCTCAGGCTTGAGACGGATTCGTAGTTACCAAGCAGAATGCAGGACATGCTTTACACCTAGTACTGTTTACATATACAGTATTTTGACGAGGCTACACGGGTGGGTCAACCACAGTCAGGCACAATGTCCTATACTCGGACCAATGCAGTTGCCAGGAAGGCAGGAGGAGTCTGTATGAAAAGCGTGGTACTGATGTTTGTTGGTGGACTGGTAGGCGGCTTCATCGGGCCGGTTTCAGCACTGGTCGGCGTGGCAGCAGGGTATGTAGTTGGCCGCATGCTAACGCAGTCAGACGTACCAGAGCAAAAGGCAGTCAGCCAATAAAGCTCGGATAAACCGATGATTTTCGTAAGGTAAAAATGGAGGCGCGGGTCGGAATCGAACCGGCGTACACGGAGTTGCAGTCCGCTGCATAACCACTCTGCCACCGCGCCGGGTAAGCCTGGAATCTGGCTTTTGCTCTCAGGGGGCGTGAGAGACTTGGAAAATGGAGCGGGAAACGAGATTCGAACTCGCGACCCCAACCTTGGCAAGGTTGTGCTCTACCAACTGAGCTATTCCCGCTCTTCGTTCAGAGGCGTTGCCTCCTCAACGGCTGCGTATTCTACGGATTACGCTTCGCGCGTCAACACCTTTTTTTCAAGTTTCTGTTTTTATTGCTAATGTGCACAAAATTTAGCCAAACCGGTCAGGACCGGCTGGCGTCATCCGCGTTCGCCTGAAGGGAACCGGCAAGCTGGTTGCCGCTGTCGCAGTTCAGGTAGCTGGAAGCCTGCAGCCATTCTTCATCCGGGTAGTATTTGAAAACCAGCTGGCCGCCTTTCAGGTTGTCTACTACCTTTGCGATCACATCGCGGTCTACCGCCGGGCAGCCGTGGCTGCGGCCAATGCGACCGTATTTGTTCACCCAGCTCTTCTCTACGTAGTCTGCCCCGTGAATGACAATGGCGCGCTGGCGGGCCAGGTCATTGAAGCCCGGCTCCAGTCCGTCCAGCCGCAAGGAGTAGCCGTGGGCACCGCTGTAGGATTCCGCCGCCTTGAACAGTCCGATGCTGGACTGGTGGCTACCCTCAATGTTGGAGAAAGCACTGGCTTCGCGGTCGCCGGAGTTTTTACCGTGGGCAACCAGCTCCCTCAGAACCAGGCTGCCATCGGCCAGGTCAAACAGCCAGAGGCGCTCTTCGCTGGATGGCAGGGAAAAATCAATAACAGCAAGCCTCTCCGGCATCGCTGTTCCATTGCTGATGGCGCACTGGGTTGCCTTGAAAGCCGCCTCGAGAACCGATGGGTTCAGTTTAGGGGCTGCACTGGAAAGGCGATCAAAAAGCTGGTTATTCAGGGACTGGGCCTGGGTGCTGGTGGCGAAAAGCACTGAAAAAAGAAGGCCGGACATTGCTGTACAAAATTTGAGCAGATTGCGATGCTTGGGCATGCACCTTACCTCTATAGATGAAGAATACGGTCTATCCGATTGAAATTTGCACTATTCTAACAGCAAATAATGAGAACCCCGACACCTTTGTACAGTTTTTAAACAGACCGTAATCAAAGTTACAAATTACAGGCTGCCACGCAGGCGTGTTAGAATCGCCAGGACTCAACGGGGTGCCCGACAGGGCTGAGACCATACCCGCGGAACCTGACCCGGCTAATACCGGCGTAGGGATTGAGCCGCCACTTTTCCAGTGGTTACCGCGGCATGGCCCCTCCATAGCCAAGGTGTAATCACTATGCGTTTCCGCTTGCCTCTACTCTTCGCTGCCCTGCTCCCGGCTTTTGCTACTGCCGAACCTGCGCAGGTTTTGAACGTTTATACTCACCCGTCGTTTGCGGCGGAATGGGGCCCCGGGCCCGCGGTCAAGCAGGCATTTGAAGAGCAGTGTGAATGCGAACTGAACTATACAGTGCTGGAAAGCGGCGGCGATATACTTCAGCGACTGCGCCTGGAGGGCAGTTCAACCAGTGCCGATGTGGTGTTGGGGCTGGATACCGCCACCATGGAAGCCGCCCGGCAAACCGGATTACTGGCTCCGCACACGCTGACACTGAACAACCTGGCGCTGCCTGTCGACTGGCAGGACGACACCTTCGTGCCCTACGACTGGGGCTACTTCGCCTTTGTATACGATACCGAGCTGCTGCCGGAACCTCCGGCAAGCCTGGAAGAGCTGGTCAATGCACCGGATGACCTGAAAATCATCATTCAGGACCCCCGCACCAGCACTCCCGGCCTCGGCCTGCTGCTCTGGATGCACGCGGTTTATGGCGATGACGCCCACGCCAAATGGCAGCAACTCAGTGGCAAGGTACTGGCGACGACCCAGAGCTGGAGTGACGGGTATTTTTCACTGTTCATGAACGGCGAAGCCCCGATGATCCTTTCCTACAGTACCTCTCCGGCCTATCACATGGCGGTCGATAACACAGACCGTTACCAGGCAGCCCGTTTTGAAGAAGGCCATTACCTGCAGGTCGAGGTTGCCGCACTGGTGAATAGCTCGAAGAATCAGGCCCTCGGCCGGGAATTCATGGAGTTCATGTTGTCGCCGGCCTTCCAGCGCCATATTCCGTTGAAGAATGTGATGTATCCGGCTATCGACCTTGGTGACGAGTTGCCGGAGGTATTTGACCGGCTGATCCGCCCGTCCAAAGCTCTCTATCTGGAACGGGCAGAGGTCGCCCGTGAGCGCCGCTCACTGGTGAATGCCTGGCTGGACGCCATGACCCGCTGAACCCAATGGCCGCCAACCAACCACAACCCCTGCGCCCTGCTCCATTCAGCGCCCCTGCGTGGCAACTGGCTCCGGGCCTGATCATTGCGCTGGCCTTGATCGGGCTGGTGCTGTTGGGCCTGGGGGCACTGCTTCACACAGCGGGCACGCTGGAATTCGAAGAGCTGTGGCAAAGCCGCTATTTAAGAGGCGTTGTCTGGTTTACGGTTTGGCAGGCTGTGTTATCGGTCATTCTAAGCCTGCTCATTGCGCTGCCGGTGGCCATGACACTGGCCCGGCTCAGCCATTTTCCCGGCCGTAGCCTGCTGCTACGGTTGATGGAGCTGAGCCTGGTGCTTCCCACCATAGTGGCGGTTTCAGGCATCATCGGGGTGTACGGTCGCCAGGGCTGGCTGACCAGTCTTCTGAACGGGTGGCTGCCTGGTCACGACTGGAGCCTGTACGGCCTGAATGGAATCTTACTGGCCCACGTATTTTTCAACGCACCGCTGGCCGCACGAATTCTTCTGCAAGCACTGGAATCAGTTCCGGCACCGAGGTTGCGGGTTGCTTCCCAGCTCGGGTTGAGTGGCTGGTGGCTCTGGCGTACGGTTCGATGGCCCGCATTACGGCCGGTCGTGCCCGGGGTGTCAGCATTGGTATTTACCCTGTGCTTTACCAGCTTCGCCATCATCATGACCCTGGGTGGCGGGCCTCGCGCCACAACCCTTGAAGTGGCCATTTACCAGGCGTTGCGGTTCGAATTCGATTTCGGCCAGGCCGCCATCCTGGCCACCATTCAGCTGGTTATTTGCGGCAGCCTGTGGTGGCTGGTGTTCCGGAACCGGCTGGAGTCCTCACTGCTTCCGGATCGGCGGTTTGCTGAACCTGTCTCTTTAAAAGACAGCCCCGGGCAGGACCTGGGGCGCGTGGTACTGCTGGGCATCTTTTCCGCTTTCCTGACGCTGCCCCTGCTGGCCATCGCGTTACGCGGTTTGCCGGCACTCTGGCCAGCCTCACCCATGCCATCTATCTACGGACAACTGCTCCCCACCACAGGCCGCAGTTTGTTGATTGCCGTTCCTGCCGGGCTGGGTGCGGTTGTCGCCAGTCTGTTCACACTGGCGGCCGCCAACAAATCCGAAAACCGGATACTGGCGGCCATTCCGGCTACCACGGGGTATCTGCCGCTGATTGTGCCGCCCTTAGTGCTTGGTACCGGCCTGTTCCTGTTATTGCGCCCGCAGCTCGGTAATAGTGCCCAAGGCTGGGTGCTGGTGTCTTTGATTAACGGATTGATGGCTATTCCATTTGTGCTGCAGGTTCTGCGTGGGCCTCTGAATGCCATCGACAAGAACACCCTGAACCAGGCGGACCAGCTGGGTATCCTGGGCTGGTATCGCTGGCGCTGGCTGTACTGGCCAAGGCTGCGCCGGCCAATCGCCCTGGGCCTGGCCTATGGCATTGCCCTGTCGCTGGGAGATTTCGGGGTAATTGCCCTGTTCGGCAGCCCCGGGCAGCCCACGTTGCCGGTTCTGCTTTACCAGCAGCTGGGCAGTTACCGAATCAGCGAAGCGGCTGGCACCGGGCTGTGGCTGCTTTTGTTACTCGTGACTCTCTTCGCCCTGCTGTCCCGGGTTGCCCGGCCGGCCCCGGGCACAAACACAGAGCCTGCCCCCGCCGCTGCTCCGGAGCCTCGCCATGCTTGAGCTAAGAAACCTGTGTTTCCAGTACCCGGATCAGTCGGAGGAGTGGCGCTTCCACTTCCCGGTCGCCGCCGGGCATTGCCTCGCGGTACGCGGTGCCAGTGGAACCGGTAAATCCACCTTGCTGAACCTGGTTGCCGGCTTTCTGGCACCCAAAAGCGGAGAAATTCTCTGGAACAACCAAGCTATCCATAACCTGCCCGCCTGGGAGCGGCCGGTAACAAGCGTGTTCCAGGAGCACAACCTGTTCGAGCACCTGGATGTCTTCACCAATATCGGTCTCGGCCTGCAGCCCGGCATGAAGCTGTCCCCCGAACAGAAATCGGCCATTGAGCAGGGTCTTGAACAAACCGGGCTCGGCGGTTTTGGTGCGCGGCTGCCCGGCGAACTATCCGGTGGCCAGCGGCAACGAGTTGCCCTGCTGCGCGCCATTCTGCGGCGCAAACCGGTACTGCTGCTGGACGAGCCCATGACCGGGCTGGACCCGGACGCCAGGGCCATCATCCGGGACTTGTTACTGCAGGAAAAGGCCAGCGGCATTACCCTGATCCTGGTCAGCCATGATGAAGAAGACCGAAAGATACTGGCAGACAGCAACTGGAATCTTTAAGCTTGCTAAGACTTCTGGCAGGGATTTTTTCATTCTGTGGCGATAACTTCGGGCCTTACTACAGCCAAAGCCGGCGAGCCTGCCGGCACCCTTGAGTTGTCCGGCAATACGGTGACCTTTGCCGGAGACTGGACCCTTGCCCATTACCCGGCCCTGAACCGGCAGGTATCGCAATTCAAGGCAGAGAACACTTCACTGAAGCCGGAATTTACCCGCCTTGGCCGGCTGGATACCGCGGGCGCGTCCCTGATGGTGAAAATGCTGGGTGCCGAACCGGTGCTTGCCGCGCTGGAGCAACCGTCCCTGCCCGAAGCCCAGCAAGCACTCCTTAAAGCCGTGGCGGAATCCATGTGTGAATCCGCACCGGCACCAGCCACGGTTAATCCACTGCTGAACATGCTGGCAATCACCGGAGAGAAGGTCACCCGGCTAACCCGCCTGTTATGGCTGCTGTCCGGTTTTATTGGCCAGACCTTGTCCACCCTGTTCTACATACTCCCACGGCCAAAACGCTGGCGCTTTACGCCGTTCGTGGCCGCTGTGCACGACACCGGCCTGAACGCCCTTCCGATTGTTGCCTTGCTCACGTTTCTTGTGGGGGCTGTGGTCGCATTTCTGGGTGCTACGGTGCTGGAGGACTTTGGCGCGACCATTTATACCGTAGACCTGGTCGCTTTCTCATTTCTGCGGGAATTCGGCGTACTGTTAGCGGCCATTTTGCTGGCCGGCCGAACCGCCAGTGCCTTCACAGCCCAGATCGGGGCCATGAAGGTCAACGAAGAACTGGATGCCATTCGTACCCTGGGCCTTAACCCCGTGGAGCTTCTTGTAGTCCCCAGGGTACTGGCCATGATGGTGAGCCTGCCAGTGCTGACCTTTGTCGGCATGATGGCGGGCATGGTTGGTGGTGCTGTGGTGTGTGCACTGGCACTGGATATTCCGCCCAGCCAGTTTATGGCCATCGTGGAGCGGGATATTGCCCTGAAGCATTTCCTGGTGGGCATCGGTAAAGCTCCCGTGTTTGCCTTCCTGATTGCCGTGATCGGCTGCCTGGAAGGCTTCAAGGTGTCGGGCAGCGCACAGTCCGTGGGTGAGCACACCACCTCCAGCGTGGTGCAATCTATCTTTATGGTCATACTGCTGGATTCCGTAGCCGCGCTATTCTTTATGGAAATGGGTTGGTAAGGCATGGCCATGGGCACGCGGGATAACCACACGCACCAAACGCCGATCATTCAGGTTCGGGGCCTGAACAATCGTTTTGGCAGTCATTCTGTGCATGAAGACCTGGACCTCGACCTCTACCCGGGTGAAATCCTCGGCGTGGTTGGCGGATCCGGCACAGGAAAATCCGTGCTGCTTCGCAGCATTGTCGGATTGAACACGCCTACGGCTGGCCACATCACGGTATTCGGGCAGGATCTGACAGAGCTGTCAGCACCGGAACGTTCGCTGTATGAACAGCGGTTTGGTGTGCTGTTTCAGGGCGGAGCTCTGTTTACCTCCCTGAACCTGGAACAGAATATTGCCCTGCCCCTGATCGAGCACGCGGGGCTGAAGCGGGCCGAAGCGGAAGAACTGGCCCGCATGAAGCTGGCCCTGACCGGCTTGCAGCCCGAGGCGGCACGCAAATACCCGGCGGAGTTATCCGGCGGCATGGTGAAACGTGCAGCGCTGGCCCGGGCGCTGGCCCTGGACCCTGAAATATTGTTTCTGGACGAGCCCACAGCGGGGCTGGACCCGATCGGCGCTGCCGCGTTTGATGAACTGATTGTCACCCTGCGCAATGCACTGGGGTTGACGGTATTCCTGGTCACCCACGACCTGGATACCCTGTATACCACCTGCGACCGGGTGGCGGTGTTGTCCCAGCGCAAGGTGCTGGTGGCAGATACCCTGGATAACGTGTCCCGCACAGATGACAGCTGGATTCAGGACTACTTCCACGGCCCCCGCGGGCGGGCCGCGATTGATGCACACGACAGGCTGACCGAACAGGAGCCCGGTTAATGGAGCCAAAAGCCCATCACGTTATTATCGGATTATTTACGCTGCTGGCTGTTACCGCCGCCTTGCTGTTCGCCCTGTGGCTGGGCAAGTCCTCGGCAGACCAGGAGTGGAGTTATTACCAGATCGGTTTCGACCACCCGGTAGGGGGCCTGTCCAAGGGTAATGCGGTGCTTTACAGCGGTGTGCCGGTGGGTGACGTGCTGGAATTGACTCTGGCACCCGACAACCCGGCCCATGTTCGTGTGCTGGTACGGGTTCGCAGTGATATTCCCGTGCGTGAAAACACCCGTGCCGAACTGGTGCTGGCCAATATCACCGGCAGCATGAGCGTGCAGTTTACCGGCGGCAGCCCGGACAGTCCGGTGCTTGAAGGTGGCCGGGAGAATCCACCGCTGATCAGTGCCGAGCCCTCTGCGTTTTCCAACCTGCTCAATAACGGCGAAGCCATGTTGTCGAAGGCCGAGCGCCTGCTGACCAGCATGAACCAGTTGTTGAACGAGGAAAACCTGGGCAACGTAGCCACCATTCTGGACAACACCCGGCAGGCCACCGAGTCGCTGCTGGCAAGCCGGGATGACATGATGGCACTGATGGAGCAGTTCGATGCGGCAGCGATTCGGGCAGAAGAAGCGGCCGTAAAGGTATCCGCCACCTCTGACCATGCGCGCGTGGTGTTAGGTGAGCAGATTACGCCGGTACTGGAGTCTATGGATAAGGCCATCTCAACCCTGCAGCCCACCCTGGACCGGCTGAACCGTGTGACCGGTAATAACGAAGGTGCACTGGACTCCGGGCTTCAGGGCCTGGGCGAGCTCACACCGGCCTTACGGGAGCTGCGCAGCACCCTCCGCAACCTGAACTCGTTTACCCGCAGGCTTGAGCAAGACCCGAGAGGCACCATCTGGGGCGGCGGCCGAATCCAGGAGTACAGCAATGACTAAGCCAAGCAGAGGCATTTTCGCACTGGCCGGGGCCCTTGCCCTGTCTGCCTGCACCGTGTTCCCGATTCCTGAAGCACCGCGCCTGATGGAACTGGCACCCCCCGCTGAACGGGAAGTGTTCGATACGCCCCGGCCTGCTGCGCTCCGGGTGGACACTCCGCTGGCATCTGATCCGCTGGACAGTACCCGGGTTCTGGTAAAGCCCACACCCTACGAGTTCCAGGCACTGCCCGGCGCCCGCTGGCGCGACAGTATTCCCGTGGTTTTGAGGGATTACCTGATTCAGGAATTTCGCCAGAGCGGCGGCTTCACCAGCGTGATGACTGACACCAGTCCGGCTACGGCAGGGTTAACACTGGTCACCGAACTGACCGGCTTTCACGCCGAGACCCACGCAGACGGCACCACGGTGGTCATACACCTGCACACAGAACTGATGGAAAACCGCTCCCGGAAAAGCCTGTGCGTATTGGATCAGCGCGAGGAGGCACTGGCTGCCAGCGCAAAACTGGACGACCTGATGTCTGCCTTCTCTCGCGCAGCATCCGCGCTTTCGACAGACATAACCCGATGGAGCCGGGATTGCCTGGCAGACGCCTGAGCCTGTTATTTTGAAGGGAACAAATCCGGCCAGGCCGCTTTCAGGTACAGGAACATAGACCAGAGTGTGAGCCCGGCTGCGATGTAAAGCAGGCCGATCGCAACGTACGACAGCATTTGACCGGGAGGAAACGCCAGCAAACCGACAATGGCCGCCATCTGGGCCGTGGTCTTGACCTTGCCGATGTACGACACCGCCACACTGGCGCGGCTACCCACCTCTGCCATCCATTCCCGCAAGGCGGAGATCACAATTTCCCGGCCGATAATCACTGTGGCGGGAATTGTCAGCAGCACTGCCGAGTATTCTTCAATCAGCACCGCCAGGGCCACGGCCACCATCAGTTTGTCCGCCACCGGGTCCAGAAACGCTCCGAAAGGCGTGCTCTGGTTCAGTTTGCGGGCCAGGTAGCCGTCCAGCCAGTCGGTCACACCGGCCAGGGCAAAGATGATGGCGCTGACCAGGTAACTCCACTGCACCGGCAGGTAGAAAATCACCACAAACACCGGGATCATCACGATGCGGGACATGGTCAGCAGGTTCGGTAAATTCATGGTGTTCCTATTCGTCGTGCAATGCTGCGTATATGGATTCTGCCAGTGACTTGCTGATGCCCTGAACCTTGGCCATCTCATCCACACTGGCTTTACGTAATTCCTGTATGCCGCCGAAGTAGCGGATCAGCTCCCGGCGGCGCTTCGGCCCCACCCCTTCAATGCCTTCCAGGGTAGATTGCCGGCGTTTCTTGTCCCTGCGCGCCCGGTGGCCGGTAATAGCAAACCGGTGGGATTCGTCCCGGATATGCTGGATCAGGTGCAGCGCCGGAGAATCGGCCGGTACCCGGAATACCGCGTCTGTCATGGCGCCGATCAGCTGCTCCATGCCGGCGCGGCGGGTAACACCCTTGGCCACGCCAATCAGCGGGATATCGGAAATCCCTAGCTCTTCAAAGACTTCCCGGGCAATGTTCAGCTGGCCTTTACCACCGTCGATGAAAACGAGGTCTGGCCGCTTGCCATCACCGCTCACCAGCCGGCGGTAGCGACGGGTCAGCACCTGGCGCATGGCCGCATAGTCGTCACCGGCCTTTACGCCTTCAATGTTATATAGCCGGTAATCGCTTTTCAGTGGCCCATTCTCGTCGAAAACCACACAGGATGCGACGGTATTTTCCCCATGGCTGTGGCTGATGTCGAAACATTCCATTCGGGACGGGGTTTCAGCCAGCTCCAGCAGGTCCCGCAGCGCCAGCAAACGGCGATACACGGTTTCCTTGCTGGCCAGGTGGGTAAGCAATGTTTGCCGGGCGTTGGTCATGGCCAGTTCCAGCCAGCGCTTGCGTTCGCCCCGCACATTGCCCCGAATTCGGGTTTCCCGGTTGGCGGCCTCGCTGAGGGCCTCTGCCAGCAGTTCCTGCCCTTCCACGGCCACCGGCACGAGGATGTCCCGGGGAATTTCCCGGCGGGTATCACCGCCAAAGTAGTACTGGCCCAGAAACGCCGAAAGCAGTTCACCTTCGGACTGCTCGAGTGAAAACCTCGGGAAGTAGTCCTTGGTGCCCAGCACCCGGCCACCACGAACGATGATCACCACAATGCACACCACGCCGGCATCCTGGGCAATGGCGATCACATCGGCATCGCCGCCCTCGCCTTCAATGGATTGCTGCTCCTGAACATGGCGCAGGTGGTTAATCTGATCCCGGTAGGCGGCCGCTTTCTCAAACTCCAGGTTCCTGGCCGCCTGCTCCATGTCATTCATCAGGTCGTGGATAATGGCCGGGTTCTTGCCTTCCAGGAACATGGTGGCATGGCGGATATCCTGCTGGTACTCCTCCGGTGTTACGTAACCCACACAAGGGGCCGTGCACCGGTTAATCTGATACTGCAGGCAAGGTCGGTTACGGTTCCTGAAATAGCTTTCACTACAAGACCTTATACGGAAAACCTTCTGCAGGATATTAAGGCTTTCCTTGACGGCACCGGAGCTTGGAAACGGCCCGAACCAGGTACCGCCACCCTTTTTGGTGCGGCCACGGCGGAAGGTCAGCGAGGGATAGTCGCTGTGAGAAGACAGGTAGATATAGGGGTAGGATTTGTCATCCCGCAGCAGGATGTTGTACGGCGGCCGCAGCGACTTGATCAGGTTTTGTTCCAGCAGCAATGCTTCGGTTTCGCTGCCGGTAATCGTTACCTCGATGGACTCGATCTTGCCCACCAGTGCTTCGGTTTTCGGGGCCAGGCCGGTCTTGCGGAAATAACTGCTCACCCGCTTTTTCAGGTTGCGGGCTTTTCCCACGTACAGAATATTCCCGGCGCCATCGTACATACGATACACGCCGGGGCGTTCAGTAAGCTGTTTCAGGAAGTCTTTACTGTCGAACTCCCCGGATCCTTGCTGGGAGTCAGACCTTGTCGGCATCCAGCAATCCAAGCCGTACGGCCATCAGAGCCAGCTCTACATCACTGGAAATCTCCAGCTTCTCGAAAATCCGGTAGCGGTAGCTGTTCACGGTTTTGGGGCTGAGGCAGAGTTTATCGGAGATATCCTGAACCTTCTGGCAATCCACCACCATCATGGCAATCTGCATTTCCCGTTCAGACAAACGATCGAACTTTGCCAGTTCGCCATCGTCTTCCTTTTCACCCGCCAGCTGCTTCAGCGCCATCTTCTGGGCAATTTCAGGGCTGATGTAACGCTGTCCGGAATGGGCCTTGCGAATGGCACGCACCATTTCCTGGATGTCCGCGCCCTTGGTGATGTACGCCTGGGCGCCACTTTGCATCACTCGGGAGGGGTAAGGATCATCCGCACAGGCGGTTACCACAATCACTCGAATAGAGTCGTCCAGGCGCAGGATACGACGGGTGGCTTCCAGGCCACCGATTCCTGGCATGCGAATGTCCATCAGAACGATATCCGGTCGGTTCTCTCGCACAAACTCGATGGCGTCCTCTCCGGATGAAGCCTGGCCAATCACGTCGAGATCGGGATTGTCGGCTAACATGCGGGTTATACCGGAGCGCACCAGCTCGTGGTCATCTACAACCAGTACCCTGATCAAAGCTCACCTCGCAGTCAGGTAGACGAAAAATCACGGTGATTGTACCGTTTACACCGCCCATCGGGTAGGTAGGGGCCTGAAAACGATGGAAATCAGGCGGGAGCCCCCAGCCCCGCGGTGTTTTCCACCGGGTCAAACCACACGACCAGCTCTCCCCGTTTTACGGCAGCAAGCACCCGGCTTCGTTCCTCCAGCGGGTTCTCGGTATCGTTCAGGCCGTGGTAACGGGTGCAATATTCTTCCGCCAGCCCTTCCAGCTGGTCCTGGGTAAGCAGGTCTGCGTCTACTACGAACTTTTCCTGGCGCGGATCTTCATCGGGCACATAAGCGGTATCGTCGGTCATAAATCCTCCAGTCCGGGGCGTATGGTACGGGGTTTTCGGTTTTTGCGCTCTTCAAAACCCTGTGCGCTTTGACTATCATCGCCGCTTTCGTAACGTTTGGATGCTAATGAACCAGAACGTCTTTCGCCTGACACTGCCGATTCTGTTCGGCTACATTCCACTGGGTATGGCCTTCGGGGTGCTGTTCACCACCCAGCTGGACTATGCCTGGTGGGTCGCGCCGCTCATGGGCCTGGTGATCTATGCCGGTTCCGGGCAGATCCTGGCCGTCAGCCTGCTGGCCGCCAACGCAGGGCTGCTTGAGGTGGCAGTTGCCATGTTTGTGTTGAACGCCCGGCACCTGTTTTACGGGTTGTCCCTGCTGGGTCGGTTCCGGGGGGCTGGCTGGCGTAAAGGCTATCTGATTTTCGGCCTGACAGACGAGACGTATTCCCTGCTTACCAGTCGTTCGCTGTCCTCAGACAAACACCACGAGCAGGAAGTGGACTTCCGCATTACCGCGTTCAACCAGGCTTACTGGATTGCCGGTTGCGGAATTGGCGCACTGCTGGGAGAGATGGTGGCGTTCGACAGCACCGGTATTGAATTCGCGCTGGTCGCGCTGTTTATTGTATTGACGATTGAACAGATCAAAGCACTGGGCGACAGCTTCCCGCTCTGGGCCGGTGCCTTTGCCGCCGGGATCTCAATGGTGCTGGTCGGGCCGTCTCATCAGCTGATCCTGGCGATCGCAATTGTCACCGGCATTCTCCTGATCCAGTATCGCCAGCTCAGGAACCGTCTGCCGGCAGCGGAGGCCAGCCATGACTGACACTTATTACCTGGCCGCGTTCATTGCCATTTCAGCGGCGGCAACCTTTGCCACCCGGGTGGTTCCCTTCCTGTTTTTTGAACGCCACACAGAACACCCGTTGCTACAGCATATTGGCCGGTTTCTGCCGGCCGCGGTTATGGCCCTGCTAGCCATCGTATTCCTGCAGCGTTCCGCGAACTGGAGCGCAAGCCTGCCGGGGCTGGACGCCATACTGCCGGGATTGCTGGTGGCAGCTGTACACCTGTGGCGGCGTAATGCCCTGCTCTCTATTGCGGTGGGTACCGTTGCCTATATGGCGATCCAGCAATCCGGCTGGCTGGTCTGATCAGGGCGCGCCTTCAACATTGGCCACCAGCCTGGAGTCTTCCAGCGCTGCGGTACGGTGCTTCACCACACCTTTATATTCAGGGCTTTCGATCATCGCCAGGAAGGCGTTGATGGAGGGGTAACGTACCAGCAATACCTGGTCCCAGGATTCGTCGGGCGGCGCAATCAGCGAACCCACACTGCGGCCGGACCAGATTACCTCTGCGCCAACCGAGCGCACGCATTCTGCCGCTTCGTCCATATAGCGCTTATAGGCATCCCGCCCCGAGCAGTTTTCTGTGTCGTCTTTGTAGGCCGCCTGGTCACGAAACCGAAGCAGATTCAGCATTACTACCGGCTGATCTTTTGGCGTCTCTTGCAAAACTTTCCTAAGCTCTTCCTGAGAAGGGTTGACGGTCGCCATAGGTGTCCCTGCTTTTCGTTATAAAGATGTTTGCTGACTTCCGGTTTGCATCTCAGACAGTAAACGAAATTCCCGACGCATGCATCCTCGTATTAGCCTTTCGGATAAGTCCGCTTGCATTGTTGACCTTCGTCAAGCGAGAATTGCGCGCTTTGTGCAAGCTATATCGAAATAACTTTTGGTACTAAGTGCACATATATAAGAATAGAGAGGCTACCGACCGTGAGAAAAATTCCGATTACGCTGGCTGCATTCGGGCTGGCTGCCTATGCGGGCTTTGCGCTGGCTGCAACCGAAGGTGATGCTGAACGTGGCAAAGAAGTTGCCAACCTCTGTATTGCCTGCCACCAGGCAGACGGCAGCGGCATGCACATTGAAGGTGGAGAATCCTGGCCACGGCTGGCCGGTCTGAATGCCACTTACTTCGCCAAGCAGATTCACGACATCAAGACAGGCACTCGCGTAAACGCGACCATGACGCCGTTCGTGAACATGCTGGACGACCAGAAAATTGCCGATGTTGCTGCCTATTACAGCCAACTGGAACCCACGGCTGGCCAGGGTGGTGCAAATGCCGATGAGGCCACGCTGAAGCGCGGTCAGCAGCTGGCCGAACGCGGCGACTGGTCCCAGTACATTGTTTCCTGCAAAAGCTGCCATGGCCCTGGCAACCGCGGTGCCGGTGATGTATTCCCGGGCATTGCCGGCCAGCATGCCGGTTATATCGAAACCCAGCTGAAAGCCTGGAAAGAAGGCACCCGCAAGAACGATCCGCAGGATCTGATGGGCTCCATCGCCCGACGCATGAGCGATGAAGACATTCACGCGGTAGCCGTATGGCTTGCCAACCAGAGTGCCGGCAGCAAATAAGGGGACACCTATCATGATGCGCAAACTGCTTACTGTCGCCATGTCTGGAACCTTTGCGTTCTCGGCAAACCTGGCGGCCAATGAAGACACTACCCAGGCTTACATCGATCAGTTGACCTCTATGGGCTTTCCGGCCCCGAAAGAAAACCAGCTGGTTCACATTCCGCCTACCATGGCAGACTTGGAAGAAGCGGACATCCATCCGGAACTGAAAAAGGTCATCCGCAAGGGCTACGACCTGTTCACCAACACCCAGCAACTGCGTGGCGAGAACGTGTTCAACAACATGAACTGCTCCAGCTGCCACCTGGGTGAAGGCCGTATGCCGTTCAGCGCGCCGATCTGGCCAGCAGCCGTTACCCTGCCCGGTTACCGGGGCAAGAATGGCCATGTAAACAACCTGGAAGAACGTATTGCCGGTTGTTTTACTTACTCCATGAATGGCAAGCCGCTGGAATACGGCAGTGACAACATGCTGGCACTGTCTGCCTACCACCAGTGGCTGGCCACCGGCGTGGAAATGTACCCGAAGCAGCCCATTTACGGCCGCGGCTTCCCGGCACCAGAGCGCCCGGCGGAACTCAGCTACGCTAACGGTGAAAAGCTGTACGAGGAAAACTGTGCCGTTTGCCACCAGGAAGATGGCTCTGGCCTGCGCGTAGATGGCCACACCGTATTCCCGGCACCCTGGGGCGATATGTCCAACAACTGGGGTGCGGGCATTGTGCGCCTGTTCACCGCAGCCGGCTTTATCAAGAACAACATGCCTCTGGGCCAGCCCAACTCCCTGAGTGACCAGGAAGCCTGGGACATCGCCTTCTACATGGACAGCCAGGAGCGCCCGCAAGACCCGCGCTACACCGGCGACGTGAAAGAAACCCTGGAGCAATTCGGGCCTACCTTCCACAAGCACTCCATGTACGGCCAGGTTCGCGAGCACGACGGCAAGGTGCTGGCTGACCACGACAATACCGGCGAAAAGCCTTTCCTGAAGCCTGATACCATCCGCTCAAGGAACTTCGACTGAAAGACCGGTTATAATGCCGACACAAGGCCTCCCTAGCGGAGGCCTTTTTCGTTGATTGTTCCAGAGGAGTACGTTGTCCCTTGAGCGGCCTGTTAGCAACCTTCGCCCACACCCTTGAAACCACCCTGCCGGTTTTTGCCATGGTCTTTATCGGCATCGGCCTGCGCCGGATTGGCTGGATAGACCAGAACTTTGTCAGCACCGCTTCCGCCTTGGTGTTCAAGGCCACGCTGCCAACCCTGGTGTTCCTCAGCATCATCCGGGCAGATCTGACGACGGCATTCAACGTCAAACTGCTGCTGTTCTACCTGGCGGCAACACTGGCCAGCTTCGGCGCCGTCTGGTTCTGGGCAATCCGGCGAGTGAGCAAAGATGACAGGGGCGTCTATGTGCAAGGTGCGTTCCGGGGTAATTGCGGGATTGTCGGCCTGGCCTTGGCGGCCAACCTTTATGGCGATTACGGCTTGTCTGCCGGCGGCATATTGCTGGGGCTGGTGATTATTTCCTACAACGTGCTGTCTGTTGTGGTATTGCTGGCGTATCAGCCGGGTAAAAGCATGAGCTTCTCGAACACCGTTAAAGACGTGGTTCGCAATCCGCTGATTATTGCCGTGGTTATCGCCATTCCCTTCGCAGCCTGGGAGGTCACCCTTCCACAATGGGTGATGACCAGCGGTAATTACTTTGCCTCTCTCACCTTGCCACTGGCCCTGCTCTGCATTGGCGCCACCGTTTCCCTGAAAGCCATCAGAACGGACAGCGGCCCGGCGCTGGGAGCGTCGGTATGGAAAATGGTGAGTTTGCCGGCCCTGTGCACACTGGCGGCCTGGTTGGCGGGATTCGAAGGCCGGGAACTGGGCCTGATGTTCCTGTTCTTCGCCAGCCCGACGGCAGCGGCGAGTTTTGTCATGGTGAAGGCTTTGGGCGGGAACGACCGCATGGCGGCCAATATCATTGCACTGACCACCTTACTGGCCAGCGTAACGGTAACAGCGGGGGTATTCATACTGCAGTCCACCGGGCTGGCGTAATGCCCTGCCCGGTTGACTGAGGTTTCAGGCGATCAGAACTTCAGGCGGCTGCCGATCATGGCGATGTTTACATCGTCATAGTCGCCGTTGTCAGCATCCAGCGCGAAGTTGTTGTAGGCGAAGTATACGTCCAGGCGCTTGATGGGCTGGTAGACGTAGGCGGCGCCGTAGATTTCTACGTCGGAGCCGATGACTTTATGCTCAACAACACCATCAGCATCCTTGAAAACCGGGTCAAAATCCTGGCCCTCAGCACGGTGTACTGTGAAGGAATGTTTGCCGGTCTTGTAGCCCACCTTGAACATATTGAAATCAGAATCGCGACCGGCATCGTTCTCGACATTGGAATATACGGCCGTCATGTTCACACCGGTATCATGCAACCAGGAAACTGAGCCGCCAATATTTTCAACATCGCCTGCTGCGCCTCCAACATCTTTTGTGGAGTAACCAACAGCTGCTGACAAGCGGCCAAGGCCGTCAATCGCGGTGTTATAGGTGGCAGCAACTTCCGTAATATCCTGGTCACCCTTATAGCCCTGACTTACTGCCAGTTTGACCGGGCCAAAGGCGGGTGCGTCGTAGCGTACCCGGTCATAACGTGCCTCAAAGTCCTGGTTACGCACAGACTGGAACAGAGTCGGGTTCCAGCCGCTGTCATTCTTATCGATAAACTTCTGTGCACCACCTACCAACGCCAGATCCGGGAAGGAGGCCACCTTGGTGCCAGACAGATCAGATTCGGTTGCCCCGTCGGCCGCACCTGAACCCTGCCCTACAGAGATTTTGCCATAACGGCCTGCAGCAAACAGGTTAATGTGCCGCTCGTCCCAGTTACCCTTGATGGAACGTTTATCGGGCGTGACCAGATTCGAAGGATTGTGCTGATACTCAAATTCAACGTGCGCACCCACCTTCAGGTCGATGTCTTTCAGGTCAGTGCTGATGCGAGCACCTACACGGCTGGAGGCATAGTCGTTGTCCACGATGTACTGCTCGGAGCCTTCGCCAGTATCGGCGTGCATAACCGCCATGTTGATGTGGCCGTAGAAATCCACGTCCAGCTCAGGGACTTCAGCCTTCTGGGCAAAGGCCGGTGTAGAGGCCAGGCCGGCAGCAGCGACGAACAATGCAAGTTGGTGTTTTTTCATTCTGATTCTCCGGTTTTGGAAGATATTTCATTTCCGTGGCATGGAGAACAAGTTAGGAAGTTCAGGGAGGTGGCGATTTGACTGATGTCAGTTTTGTGGGGGCGTTTGGTGTGGCGTAGCGGTTAATGCTTACGGCTGGAGGGATTATTCAGCCCAATAAAAAACCCCGGCATGTCTGCCGGGGTTCTTTTATTGGCGGAGAGGGAGGGATTCGAACCCTCGATACGCTATTAACGTATACACACTTTCCAGGCGTGCGCCTTCAGCCACTCGGCCACCTCTCCAATAAACTGTTTCAAATCAGCTACGTTGTCGCTCATTTGAGGGCGCAAACTTTAATAGTTTTGCTGGCGTTTGGCAACCGCAATGAAGCGATTCCTTTAAAAAAATCCTGAAAATCCGTGTTGGCGGATTTCCGGCGACTAAATTGGCTATCCTTGTCATCAAACACCCACAATATCCGGAGCCTCTTTATGTTAATGAAAGCCGAACAGTCCACCCTGCTTCTTGTCGATGTACAGGCCAGGCTGATGCCTGCAATCAGTCAGGGAATGGAGGTGGTCGACCGCTGCACCCTGCTGGCGACAATTGCGGGCTTGCTGGAGGTGCCGGTCATCGCCACGGAGCAGGTTCCGGACAAGCTGGGGCCGAATGTGGAAAGTGTTCGGGAGCTTTGCCACCACACCGTCAGCAAATACCATTTCGATGCCTGTCCGGACGGGCTGATCGATGCCCTGCCGGAGGGCCGCCAGCATATTGTCATCGGAGGCTGCGAAACCCACGTATGTATGCTGCAAACGGCCCTGAGCCTTCTGGATGCCGGTTACAAGGTCTGGGTGGTTGCGGATGCAACCGGTTCCCGAAATGATTTCGACCGGGACGTAGCGCTGGACCGCCTGCACCAGAGTGGCGCCCGGATAGTTACCACAGAGATGGTAGCGTTCGAGTGGATGGTAGACTGCCGCCATCCGAGGTTCCGGGACGTTCAGGCACTGATCAAATAGCACTTATTCGAGGTTTTTCATGCTGAATATGGATTTCTCCCAGCGAGTGGTTGTTCATACCCGCGAACAGGAATGGCAACCCAGCCCGGCGGCGGGCGTGGAGCGCAAGCCGCTGGCACGGGAAGAGGCCGAACGGGGCCATGCCACCAGCATAGTTCGCTACAAACCCGGTTCTTCCTTCAAGCGGCATGAGCACCCACTGGGCGAGGAAATCCTGGTATTGGAGGGGGTATTCTCCGACGAGACCGGCCATTACCCGGCCGGCACCTACCTCCGGAACCCGCCCGGCACTGGCCACGCGCCCTTCAGCGAAGAAGGTTGCACCCTGTTGGTGAAGCTGCACCAGTTTGATCCGAAGGACACCGCAACCGTTCGTGTCGATACCAATCAGGCTGAATGGTTGCCGGGCATTGGCGGGCTGCAGGTAATGCCCCTGCACGATTTCGAGCATGAGCATGTGGCCCTGGTGAAATGGCCGGCCAATGAGGCCTTCCAGCCCCACCGGCACTTCGGTGGCGAGGAAACCCTGGTGCTGTCCGGCGAGTTCTGCGATGAACACGGCCGTTACCCGGAAGGCACCTGGATGCGCAGCCCGCACCTGAGCCAGCATCACCCGTTCGTAGACCAGGAAACCGTTATCTGGGTGAAGACCGGCCACCTGCCCCTGCCGGCTGGCGCCTGAGCAGCCAGGCTGCCATCAACAAAGCGTGCAGCACCAGCAGCGGCACGGCAACCATTAACAGCGAAGCCCAGCCCAGGGCTGTCAGCACGGCTCCGGCACTCAGCGCCGCCGTGGCCTGGGCGCTGAATACCATGATGTCATTGAGGCCCTGTACCCGGAATCGCTCTGAATCCCGATAGCCCTGAGGCAACAGGGTGGTGCCGCCAACAAACAGGAAGTTCCAGCCCACCCCGAGCAGGATCAGGGCCCATAAATAATGGTGGAAGCTGATGCCTGCCGCGGCCAACAGAATACACCCCAGATAGGCCAGCAAGCCGACAGTCATCATCAAGGGGATGCCCACCACCCGGATCAGCCGTCCGGAGATAAGAGACGGCAGGTACATGGCCATGATGTGCAGCTGGATTACCCGCTTGGCGTCGTCAAAATCGTGCCCGGCCATTTCCGTCATGCTCAGGGGCGTTGCAGTCATGATAAAACTCATCACCGCATAACCAATGGCTGCACCACTGATCGCGGTCCAGACCAGGGGATTGGCGAGAATCTCACGCATGGGGCGACCACCACCCACGACAGTCTCGGCCACCCGTTCCCCGGAAGGCCGATAACCGACCGCCACCACAACCAGGGCCATGGCTTGCACCACCGCCAGTCCGGCCCAGCTCAGAAGAAATGGAAAACGTTCGCCGGTACCACTACCCAGTCCGGCAACTTCCGGCCCGAGCCAGGCAGCTACCAGGCCACCAAGCAATACCCTGGCGGCCGCTGTACCCGCCATGTCCGAAGCTACCGATTCCATGGCCGCAAACCGGTATTGATGCACCACCGCCAACCCGGAGCCACCGATAACGGCGGCAAGGCACATGGTGACAAAGTCCGATTGCCAGGAGGCAAACATACCCAGCCCGCCAGCGATCATGCCCGCCAGCGTGCCCAGCAACATCACCTGCTTGCGCCCTACCCGCTCCATCAGCCAGGTAGCCGGCTTGATAGCCAGAACTGTGCCGACCACCACCAGTCCTACCGGCAAGGTGGCCAGTTCCGGTGCCGGCGCCAGCAGCCGCCCCTGAATACTTCCGATAAATACAATAAAAGGAGCCGTGCACATGGCCAGCGCCTGAGCCGCTACCAGCACCCATACATTCAAAGGCATGAAACTGTCCCGTCAGAAATGCGAAAACGGCACTCTATCACTAAATGACAGGCTGGCAAGCAAGGCTCAAAGCCGCAATGACGGCTAATGCAGGTGAATCGTCATCCGGGAATCCGGATGGAAACGGATATCCTGAATGCTGATATTGCCAATAGGCGGTGTCTGACTGTTGGTGACACGAATATTGTCGAGACGAACTTCCTCGATGCGCTCCGGCTGCAGCAACTGAAGTGCACCGTCATCGCGGATACGGTATTGGGGTTCGCCTTCCCGGTAATGGACGCCGGAAATACTGAGGTCCGAATCGACGAAGCTCAACACCGGAGAGAATATGTGGGAGGCCAGTTTCAGGGTGTTAACCGGGTCCCGGGCGGTTTCCGGATCAGCGACGGTCTCAATACGCTCCAGAAGCCCAA
Source organism: Marinobacter sp. P4B1 (assembly GCF_001447135.1). Lineage (NCBI taxonomy): Bacteria > Pseudomonadati > Pseudomonadota > Gammaproteobacteria > Pseudomonadales > Marinobacteraceae > Marinobacter > Marinobacter sp. P4B1. The sequence continues at coordinate 166,398 of NZ_LLXM01000006.1, read as the reverse complement.
TCTCGCTCCCCGCTGTTATGCTGGCCATTTCCTCTTCGGTCATGGGCGCAAAGCCGCCATACATCTCACCCGCCACCACCGGAGCCAGGGCGGCATTGGAGTTGCCTGAGGCAAAGGTGACCAGGGGCTGGAAAGGGACGGTGACCATGGCCACCAGTGCGGCGGCGTTGCGGTAACGGGCCTGGTGTTTGAGAACCCGGTGCAGTTCCCGCTCGGTAAGCCAACCGGCTTCTACGAGCACCTCACCCAGGCGTTGGCCGGTGTCATGCTGGATTTTCAGGCCGGCTTCCAGCTGGCCTTCCGAGATATAACCCCGGTTGATCAGCAACCGGCCAAGCCGGGACTTTTCCTCAAACCCTTTGTGTACTTTCACTGGCAAACGCTCCCGCTGGTACAGTTTCAACCGTACAACCCGGCCCGGCACGAACGAACCGCACCCGGCTGAGCATTATTCTCCCTGGATGCGGATTCTGGAATCCCGGTGAAAGCTTAGATCATAGAGGTTGATATCGCCTAGTGGCGGGCCGTCTCCACCGCCTACGTTAAGATTTTCGATGCTGACCAGGTCCACGGTCTCCGGGAAGGCAACATGGATTGCGCCATCACTGCCCAGAGTGACGACCTCTTCGCCCGGCCGGTATTTGATGCCGACAATCTTGAAGTCCATGTCCAGCAAATCGGGTAGCGACGCCAGCAGGTCTTCAAGGACATTGGCCACGTCTACACCGGCAGTACCCAAGTCCGCAAGGCTGTCTCCGCTAACCTCACCGGATGGCGCATTCACACGGGTGACATAATCCGGGCTCTCGAGATGGGCCGGCTGGGTGCCACCACCCGCCCGCAGCAACTCCTGCAACCGCACACTGCCGTGAGCGGACACCGCAGACATACCGGCTTCTGATACCGGCAGAAACGCCGGTGTGTAGCTCCAGTTTTCCTGCTCTGAAGCCAAGGCCATTGGCGAGGAAACGGCAAAGACGGCGAAGGCAGACGCCACCGCTCCAGCCTGCGTTAATAAACGGAATCTCACCAGACTTCTCCTGTACTCAAAGTGATTACCGTACAACCCGAATCGGCAACATGACTTCCAAATCTACACATTTGAAGGATAACCCAGCTTATTCAACTGTCTACCATCGTGGGCATTCAATGGTTAAGTATCTGTTAGAATTGTGCACAGGTTACGATTTCAGACATTATGTCAGCCAAGCGATCCATTCCTGAAACCGCGAGTACTGTTGAAATGACAAATACCGTAAAAAGCCTGTTTAATGTGAAGCCCGTCCTGTTTGCCCTCGCACTGCCCCTGATGGCTGCCGCTCCGGTGCAGGCAGAAGAGCCTTCCAACAATCGCCCGGAAGTGCTGTTTGAAACCTCTCACGGTGATTTCTCTCTGGAGCTGCGCCCGGATGTCGCTCCGAAAACGGTCGAAAACTTTCTGGGCTATGTCGATAAAGGCTTCTACAACGGCACGATTTTCCACCGCGTAATCGCCGACTTCATGATTCAGGGCGGCGGATTTACTGAAGACATGTCCCGCAAGTCCACCGAAGAGGCCATTGTTAACGAGGCCTCCACCGAGCTGCCTAACGAGCGGGGCACCATTGCCATGGCCCGCACCAGCGCACCGGATTCCGCTACCTCCCAGTTCTTCATTAACGTGGTCGACAATCCCTACCTGAACCCGGGCGCCAACGGTGCCGGATATGCGGTATTTGGCAAAGTCACAGAAGGCATGGATGTGGTGGACGCCATTGCCGGTGTTAAAACGGCCCGCGTTCGTGGCATGGCCGATGTGCCCGTTCGCTCTGTGATCATCGAGCAGGTAACCCGGGCTGCTGCCGAAGACTGACTCTATGACCAACCCTGTTCTGCCGCCGGCCATGGAGCCGGCGGATCTTGTCTGGCGCGATGGTGTGCCGGAATCTGCCCGCTTTGGTGATGTGTACTTCAGTCGCGACAACGGGCTGGAAGAAACCCGCTATGTATTCATCGGCCGCAACCGGCTCCGGGAGCGTTTTGCTGAGCTGGCCGATAACCGGCATTTTGTGGTTGCAGAGACCGGCTTTGGTACCGGGCTGAACTTCCTGGCCGCCTGGGCCGAGTGGCTCGACTGCCGGCCGAAAGATGATTCTGCCATTCTGCACTTTGTGTCTGTGGAGCGGTTTCCCCTGACCCGGAGTGACCTGGAAAAAGCCCTGTCTTTCTGGCCGGAGCTTGCCCCCCAGGCTGCCGAACTCATCGCCCATTACCCACCACTGATTCAGGGTACTCACCGGCTGGTACTGGCGGGCGGGCGAATCCGGCTGACGTTGTATTTCGGTGATGTTCTGGATGCCTGGCGAGACCTCTCCTTCCAGGCGGATGCCTGGTTCCTGGACGGCTTTGCCCCGTCGCTGAATCCGGAGATGTGGCTGGAAGGCGCCATCGGCCAGATTCGCAACCACAGCAAACCCGGCACCACGCTGGCCACCTTCACCTCTGTGGGTCGGGTGCGCCGGGCACTGATCGATGCCGGGTTTTCCATGCAAAAGGTACCGGGCTTCGGTCGCAAGCGGGAAATGCTGACCGGCCAGCTTGAGGCTTCCGGGGCTGACTCCGGAACAGCTTACCGATCAACAGTGGCGATCATCGGTGCCGGAATTGCCGGCACCACCCTCGCCCGCAACCTTGCGGAACGGGGTGTTCCCGTCGTGCTGATTGACCGGGCCGATCAGCCCGGCGCCGGTGCCTCCGGTAATGCCCAAGGCGCGCTCTATGTGAAACTGGGCGTGGAATACAATGCCCAGACCGAACTGGCCGCAACCGCGTTGAGTTTCAGCCAGCGCTATTACCGGCGCTGGGCCGGACAGTTCTGGCACCCCACTGGCCTGCTGCAGCTTGCTTCCAACGAGCAGGAGCAGCATCGTCAGCAGAAATTCCTTGAACGCTGCCAGTACCCGGTCGAACTGCTGGAACCGGTGGATGAAGAGCTTGGTTCGAAGCGCGCCGGCCTGAAGGTAACGGCCAGCGGCCTGTGGTTTCCCGGTTCCGGCTGGCTTGAGCCGGCAAAGGCCTGCGCTGCCCTTGCCGACCACCCGGGAATCCAACAGGTATTTGGTTTCAATGTACGCACGGTGAGGTCTGACGGCAAAGGCTGGACGATTGAAAGTCTGGAAGGCCAGCGGCTGAGCGCAGCGAGGCTGGTGATTGCAGGCGGTCACGAGTCCGCCAGCCTGAACCCGGCCAACGGTAAACTGCGGCTGAAGCCCATCCGGGGACAGGTCACCTGCTTGCCCGCAGAAAAATACAACCTGCCAGGGGCGGTCATCTGTGGAACCAAGTACCTGAACCCGGCCGTGAGTGGAATCGCAGTAACCGGTGCGACCTTTGACCTGAGAGACAACAACCCGGACGTTACACTGGAAAGCCACCAGGAAAATATCGATCAACTGGCAGAGCTGCTGCCTGCCGTCATGGGCGACCATGGGCCTGATGCCAGCGAGCTTGCAGGTCGGGTTTCTTTCCGTTGCGCCAGCCATGATTATCAGCCGGTGGCTGGCGAACTCAAGGATGAAAACGGGCAGGAAGTGCCTGGCGCCTACCTGCTGACCGGATACGGCAGCAAGGGCCTGACCTGGGCACCACTGATGGCAGAGTACCTGGCGGACCGGATAACCGGCCAGCCATTGAGCTTGCCGGAGCCGCTGATCCGCCGGGTGGAAAGCTCGAGGTTATACCCCAAGCCGGACTGACTTGCGGCTCAGGGTAACCTCGACCCACTTTATGGATCTTCAGCTCATGGATTATCAGCCGGAGCTGTCAGCAACCGCCCTTCCGGGCTGAACAGAAGAATCTGGTGTCCGGCATCGGAGTTCACCAGGGCCACAATCTCATCATCCCGGTAGTTGCCGAGGCCCAGGAACTGCACACCCGGCTCCGCCAGCGCTTTTTGCCAGCTCTGATAAAGCTCCGGCTCCTTCTGGGTGGTCACCCGTGCCAACAGGCCCTGGCCACCATCCAGCGTTCCGGCAGCAATCACATCACTTGCCAGTGCGACGCCCTTGTCCAGAGAGTTCACAGCGGCGTCTGCAACGGAGGCAAGGGTGAACGCAGCCTTGGGCACACCGGTGCTGGTAAAGCCCAGCACAAACCCGGCCGTTGCACCTGTTGTACGCTCCAGCTCGTTATCGCCCTCTTCCACTTCGGTAACACTGTAGCTCCAGGGGCCGTCACCGATCAGCCATGCGGTACTGTTTGCATACAAGCCGTGGCGGAGTTGTTCCGAGGCATCACCACCAATACCGTATACCGCGCCGTCTGCCGTGCCCGAATAGAAGAACGGACCCACAGCACCGTTGCCATCAACCACGCCGGGTGCGTAGCCAAACAGCATAGGAGTTGAGAACTCGGTGCTGGCGCCGGCTACCCTGTCATTGCCGGTTGAGCCTTCCTGGCGGACTTCCTTAAGCTTGAGTTCCTCACCGATGGTTTCAACCACTGCCAGGAAGGTGTCGATGCCACCGGAATTGCTCTGTCCACCCCAGGCGCCGTCGGATTCACCGGCAACCACCAGTTCGGCATTGGTGCCCTGATAGCCCACTCGTTTGACGGCATCATTACCGGAGGAGCCAAACGCCAGCCTGTAGTTGTCGAATACCGGTCCGTAGGCACCGGTGTCCCCGTCTTTGCGGTATAACTCCACAACAGCCTGACCAGCGTCAGAATAAGCCACCACCAACTCTTCGTAGGTTGTACTGCGACCGTCAACCCGCTCGGTTCGCTTACCCAGGGCCAGGTACACTTCCACCTCCGTGGCCGCTGCCGTTGCCGTTGCGCCGGCATTCAATTCAAGCGTGGAGCCCGACTGCGCGCCTTTCTGGTCGTAGATCCGCACCTGCAATACATCATCGGAGCCACGACCCGCCACATACAGTTCACCCTGCGAGCCAGTGGCCATGTCTGTGGGCACAAATCCGTCCGTCCAGGTCAACGGCGTTATCTGTCGGTTAAAGCTCAGGGTCATCAGCTCGTCGCTCTCGCCCCGGGCAAAGTTCTCGAGGCCGGCCTGACCCTTAACATCAACAACCAGGATCGCGAGGCGGTCATGCAGGCTTTCGGCGGTGTCTGCGTAGTCCTTCGCGGTAATACTGAACTGCACTTCGTTCACGCCTGCCGGGAACACCAGTTCATTAGCGCCTGGCTCAGGATCCAGCGTAAGGCCCTGAAGAGTCTCAGGGGCCTGAACAATCACAAAATCTCCGGTTCCGACGGTAGAACCCTGTTCGCTAACCGTCAGTTTTACATTTACCTGCCCTTCCCGCTCGCCAGTCAGGATGGCAGCGTAAACCTGCTCCTCGTTGTAACCCGCAGAGGTTACATCGGTCACCTCCGGGTCAACATTCAGTGTATCCCGGGTGCCGCCGTTCAGGGTTCGCAGGGCAACCATCGGTTCGTTATCGGCAATGGCCAGGTTGGTGCTGATACCGGCGTTATTATTGCCAAGAGACGCCAGGCCCTGGCGAACCTCCGTCAGGGCCAGTCGAGCCTGCTCGGTGGGTTCCGCCACCTTGTCATCAATCACTTCCAGCGGGATATAGCATTCACTGATACCGGGCTCCAGGGTAACGACACCCCGGTCGTAGAAGCCTTCGGGGCCTTCCTGGTACGTTACATAGCCCAGCTCATTGCCCTCTTCATCAACCGGATGGTCCGAGCCGCTGCCAAGAGCCACAATGTCCTGCCCGACAATCGCGCGGCCCATATTGCTGTCGGCGGAATGGCATTCCCGGGAAATAGCTCCAACGGGATCTTCACAGGTGAAATCCGACTCCAGCTGGAAGGCAATGGAAACTCGGGTAACAGATGGCCGTTCAAGCCGGACTTTGGCATACACCCGGCGGGTTGGCTGGGCAGCCGTTTCGGAAACACTGTGGGCGCCTTCCGGCTCAAGCTCCGGCAATGCACAGTGTTCACCCCTGGGAGCACTGATCTCCGGTGATTCACCTTCGGTAAACTCCGGCGCCTCCACTGAAACCAGGTTGTGCTTCACTTCGATATCAAACGGCTGGAATCCGGCCATGCGACCATCAGTGGTCACGATATCGATATCTTCAGTTTTGCCAAGGTCGTCCAGGCCGCGCTCGCCGCCGGTCAGCCCCGGCACACCGCGCATGATGACGCCCTGCCGGGCCTTGTTGCTGGTATCTTCCAGGGCCAGCCAGGCCGGTGCATTGGTGAGGGAATAATCGAGGATGCCTTCGCCGCCGTAGGCACCCCAGTTGTAGTAGTACTCAACGCCGATGTATGCCGTGGTAGGCGGTGCGCCCAGCAATGTGGGGTCGTCCGGATCCTTTTCGGTTTTACAGCCGGCCGCAGCCAGGGCAACCAGAGCCAGGCCCGCAAGCCGGCCCGTCGAAAAAGTGCGGGAGAACAAATCGGCGCGCATGCAAAAATCCGTTTCAAGACGTTGTTGTTATGGCGGTGTCCGGTTGCGTACAGCCAACCGGTTTACACACCGTTACAGGTCAACGCCATGGTAGCCAATTTGTTCTCCGGGGGATCTGCGCGAGTTCTCAGATTCACCGGCCAGCGGCCTTCAGGCCTCTAAGCCGTGCTCCTTGAGCAGGGCCAGCAATCCATCTTCGTCCAGCACCGGCACACCCAGTTGCTCAGCTTTTGCGAGCTTGGAGCCGGCCGCTTCTCCCGCCACCACGCAAGCGGTCTTTTTCGAGACGCTGCCAGCCACCTTGGCACCCAGGCGCTCCAGCTTTTCCTTGGCCTGGTCCCGGGTCATTTGCGACAAGGTGCCGGTGAGCACCCAGGTTTCACCCGCCAGCGGCTGTTCTTCAGCAGCTACTACTTGCTCTTCCTGCCAGGTAACACCGGCGTCTTTAAGCGCTTGCAGGGTTTCCTGGTTGTGGGGTTGATCAAAGAAGCTGCGGATATGGCCGGCCACGATCGGGCCGACATCCTGAACCAGCTTCAGGGCTTCCTCATCCGCCCCGGCAATGGCCTCCAGGGTTCCGAAATGGGACGCCAGGGACTTGGCCGTGGCCTCCCCCACTTCCCGGATGCCCAGCGCATACAGGAAGCGCCAGAGCACCGGGTTACGGGAACGGTCGATAGCCGCCACCAGGTTTCCGGCAGACTTGTCGCCCATACGCTCAAGGCTGGCCAGCTGGAATTTGGTCAGCCGGTACAGATCCGCCACCGTACTCACCATGCCTTCATCCACCAGCACTTCGATCAGCCGGTCGCCAAGGCCTTCAATATCCATCGCCTTGCGGGAGGCATAATGGCGGATGGCTTCTTTGCGCTGGGCCGGGCAATACAGGCCGCCGGAGCAGCGTGCTACCGCCTCACCCTCAATCTGGACAATGTCGGAACCGCAAACCGGGCAATGCGCCGGCATTTCAACGGAAGGTGCGTTAGCCGGGCGTTTTTCCGGCACCACCTTCACCACCTGCGGAATAACATCGCCTGCCCGGCGAATGAACACGGTATCGCCGATGTGCACATCCAGACGGCGGATTTCATCCATGTTGTGCAGGGTGGCGTTGGACACCGTGACGCCGCCGACAAACACCGGTTTCAGCCGTGCCACCGGGGTAACAGCGCCGGTGCGGCCCACCTGGAACTCCACATCTTCAATGACCGTCAGCTCTTCCTGGGCCGGGAACTTGTGGGCAATCGCCCAGCGCGGTGCCCGGGAGACAAACCCGAGCTGTTGCTGGAGATCCAGCCGGTTTACCTTGAACACAATGCCGTCGATTTCATAGGGCAGGCTGTCACGCTTTTCCATCAGCTCGTTGTAGGCCCGCAGGCAGTCTTCCGCACCCTCGGCCTTGCGCATTTCCGGGTTGATCCGGAAACCCCAGTCGGCCACCAGCTGTAGGCTGTCCCAGTGGGTGCCGGGCAGCACACTTTCGTCTGTTACTGCCATGCTGTAGGCGCAGAACTCCAGCGGGCGCCTGGCGGTGACGGTAGATTTCTTCTGGCGCAGGCTGCCGGCGGCGGCATTACGCGGGTTCACAAAGGTCTTCTCGTCCTGCTCTGCCAGCCGCTGGTTCAGCTTCTCGAACCCGGCTTTGGGCATGTACACCTCACCACGCACCTCTACCAGCTCCGGATAGCCGCTGCCCCGAAGCTTCAGCGGTACAGACGGAATCGTTCGGATGTTGGCGGTGATGTCTTCTCCGGTGTAGCCATCGCCCCGGGTGGCGGCGCGGGTCAGCAGTCCGTTCTCGTAATGCAGGCTGACCGCAAGGCCATCGAGCTTGGGTTCGCAGACGTATTCAATGGAGTCTTCGGTGTTCAGGCGGTCGCGGATCCGGCGGTCGAAGTCCCGCAGTTCGTCTTCGCTGAAAGCGTTGTCCAGCGACAGCATGGGCAGCCGGTGGGTCACTTCGGCGAAGCTGGTGTCGCGGGTGCTGCCTACCCTGCGGGTAGGCGAGTCGTCAGAAGCCAGCTCCGGATGTTCGCGCTCCAGTTGCTGAAGCTCCCGGAACAGCCGGTCGTATTCCGCATCGGGGATTCTGGGCTCGTCCAGAACGTAATAGTAGTAATTGTGGTCTTCAAGATTGACGCGTAGCTCAGCTACGCGCTGCTGGATTTCTGCAGAAGCTTTGGTCATCAGGTCGGGAGTCCTGGCTGGGTGTTAGGCCCGATGGGAACGTTGTTTACGCTCGAATTCACGGATGCGCTGGCGGCAATGCTCGATGGTTTGCGGTGTCATCACACTGCGGCGCTCGTCTTTCAGCTCGCCACCCATGTTGCGGACCACGGTTTGGGCAGTTTCCAGCATGAATTCGAATGCCTGCATGGCGTTTGACGGCCCGGGCAGGCTCATGAAGAAACTGATACCCGGCGTTTTCATCCCGGGCATGTCCTGCGGCCGGAAGGTACCCGGCTCTACCGCGTTCGCCACACTGAACTGCACCGGCGTGGTGGTATCGGAGCCTTCGTGGCGATGGTAAATATCCATGTCGCCGTGCTCCAGGCCACAGGCTTCGAACAGATTTTTCAGGACCGGGCCCGAAAATTCCTCGCCACTGCGGGACAACACGTTGATGACCAGTACTTCCCGGGCTTCCGGGCGGTTGGCGCCGGCCAGCGGCTGATTACCACGGGGTTTCACTGGCTCCCTGCGGGCGGTATCTTCTTCCACCTCGGAGGTGACAACCGGAGGCTCCTGCTCCTTGACCGGCTGTGACGGCTGGCGCACTTCCGGTTGTGGCTCAGGAGCAGTTTCAGATTCGGGCTCCGGCTCAGCCATCGGCTCCGGTTCCGCAAACTCCCGGGGCTGTTCCTGCCGGGACTGCACACGTGTCTGAACAGGCTCTTCGGGTTCATCATCAATGGCACCCCAGCCCGTTTCGGGTTCCACGTCATCGTCGTAACTGTCAGGTTCGGAGGTATCGCGGGTGACATAGCCCCGCTCTTCCAGGTTACCCCGGGAAACTATGCGGGCTCCGCCATTCGGCAGTTCCGGGTTGTATTCGTCATCCAGCGGGGACTCTTTAAGTTCATCGGCACCCATGCCAGAAGAAATCGCCATGGATTCCTTGCGGGCTCGATGCATGCGACGGATACCGTCGACCACGATTACAATAATTACCAGGGTACCTATGGCGATTAACCATTCCCTAAGTGACATAAGCTGCTGTCCTGTTTGCAGTTCGGAACGTTGTTACTCTAAGAAAAGCCCGTAATGAATACAACGCACACCGGGCCCAGATGGCGTTATTGTCATGGTTGGCGGCTTTTTCGCCAACCCGTCAGGCTTCGGCCAGGGCCGCTGCCTCGTCTACGTCTACCGATACCAGTCGCGAACAGCCCGGTTCGTGCATGGTCACCCCCATCAACTGGTCAGCCAGCTCCATAGCGATCTTGTTATGGGTAATGTAGATGAACTGTACCTGTTTGGACATCTCTTTGACCATATTGGCGTACCGGCCAACGTTGGCATCATCCAGCGGGGCATCGACCTCATCCAGCATACAGAAAGGCGCCGGGTTGAGCTGGAAAATGGAGAATACCAGGGCAATGGCCGTCAGGGCCTTTTCACCACCGGACAACAGGTGAATGGTGCTGTTTTTCTTCCCCGGGGGCCGGGCCATGATGGCGACGCCGGTTTCCAGGAGGTCTTCCCCGGTCAGCTCCAGGTAGGCATTACCTCCCCCGAACACTTTCGGGAACAACGCCTGCAAGCCACCGTTCACCTGGTCAAAAGTTTCCTTGAAACGCTGACGGGTTTCCCGGTCGATCTTGCGGATCGCATTATCCAGGGTTTCCAGCGCTTCCATCAGATCATTGTGCTGCTCATCCAGGTAGTTCTTGCGCTCACCCTGAACCTGATACTCCTCGATGGCAGCCAGGTTGATGGCCCCGAGCCGCTGGATGCGATTGCCGATCTTTTCCAGCTCTTCGGCCCAGACTTTTTCCTCGGCGTCCTCTGGCAATTGCTCAAGTACCACCTGAAGTTTAACGTCTAACTCTCTGAGTTGTTCAATATAATTTCCAGCGCGAATCTCCAGCGCCTGGGATTCCATCTTTAGCTTTTCGAGCTGTGCACGGACGTCCTGCACCACGTGTTCGGTACGGCTGCGGCCCTGCTCCCGATCCCGCACTTCCCTGTCAATATCTTCCAGGGCATCCCGGGCGGCACCCAGCTTTTCTTCTTCCGCCAGCCGGCGCTCCAGCAGGCCTTCGAGTTGCATTTGCAGGTCTTCCACAGGCTCTTCGGCGGTTTCCCGGGCCTCCCGGAGCACGTCCAGCCGCTCTTCCAGGCGCTCTTTCTGGAGCTGCATCCGGTCGATGGTCTGTTTCAGGCCGTCACGCTGGCTTTGCAGGGTCTGCAGTTGCAGCTGCAGCTGGTGGGTGTGGTCACGATCGTGGCGGGCATCCTGGCGCAGGCGGTCAAGGTTCTCCCTGAGGCTATCCCGCTGTTCCAGCAGGCGTTCTTTTTCTTCATCGGAGTCTTCGCTGGAGGCCAGCGCAATATCCCATTCCTCCCGGGCTTCCAGCAGACTTTCCTGCTGGCCTTCCAGGCTCGCGGTCACTTCTTCAATATCGTCGCGAATGCGGGACAGCCGGGCATCAATCTGCTCTGCCCGGGCTTTCAGGCCGCTGGCGCGGGATGCCAGCGCTGCCAGATCGCGCTCGGTTTCGCTGATTCTGGCCTGGGCTTCTTCCCGGGCGGTCTCTGCCCGTTCGCCCTGCTCCTGCAAAAGTTCCAGTTGGTCAGTAGCGGCTTCAAGCTGTTCTTCGGCTTCCGCCAGCAATGCTTCAAGCTCGGTGACCTTTTTCTGGCGCTCGATCACGCCCACCTGGCCGGCGTCGGAGTCCGGCATCAGTACCCAGTCCCGGGCAACCCAGATCCCTTCACGGGTAATCAGGCTGGCGGCCGGCGCCAGTTGCTCACGGCGCGCGAGTGCGTCAGCGGCAGATTCCGCCACATCAATGTTTGCCAGCATGGCATCCAGCGCCGGGACGCCAGATACCTTGGCGGCAAGCCCGGAGCTTTCCGGGCTGCCATTTCCATTTTCCGAAACGACCGCCAGGCCTCTGGGAGCCTGTTCCAGCGCGCCCGTCAGCTGATCAAAGCCGGGCAACGAAAGGCCCTGGGTGAACCGGCCTATTACCTGCTCAACCGCAAACTCCCAGCCGTCTTCGATCGCCAGGCGGGTCGCCAGCCGGGGCGCATCGGAAAGGCCGTTATCTGAAAGCCATTGTTGCAGCGCATCGTCCTGGCTGCCCATCTGTTCATCCAGCAGGGATTGCTGGGACTCCAGGGAAGCCCGCAGGCTTTGCACCCGCTGGCGATGCTCCTGTACCTGCTGTTCGGCATCGCGGAGTTTCTGGCGGGCGTTATAAACGTCATCCTGCAGAGACTGAATACGCTCCTGCACTTCTTCCCGCTGGAGCTCCAGGGTTTCCTGCTGTTCCAGCAGGTCTTCCAGCTCTGCCCGGTCCAGCTGGCCTTCCAGCAGTTCGTTTTCGTCGTGAAGTTTCTGTTTGCGGTTGCGCAGCTGCTCGATGGCGTCTTCCAGCGAACGGATGCGGGACTGGGCAAGTTCTGCCTGGCGGCGAGCGTCGGCGGATCGGGTGCTGAATTCATCCCAGCGATGCTGCCAGTCGCTCATGGCATCCTCGGCCTGCTGGAGCTTCTCGCCGGATTCCTCGGCCCGGATGGCCAGGCTCTCCTGCTCGGGCTCCAGCATATCCAGTTCTTCCTGGATGCCCGCCAGCTTGTCTTCGTCCTGTTCCAGCTCCCGGGCCAGTTCCCGCTGGTTGGCCATGGCCTGGTCCAGCTCGGCAGCGGTCTGGCGGCTGCGTTCCCGTTGGTGTTCGATGCTCTGCTCAATACGGGCAATATCCGCGCCGGCTTCGTAGTAGCGGGCCTGGGCTCGGTTAAAGTGTTCGGTGCGTTCGTGGTGGGCTTCCCGCAGGGATTCCAGGGAGGTTTCCAGGTTCACCCGCTCGGTCAGGAGTTTTTCAAGCTCCAGTTCGGTATCGCGGATCTTGCCTCGCGAGGTTTGCAGGTCGTTATCCAGGGCCTTCCAGCGCAGTACGGTAAGTTCCGCTTTTTTCTGGCGCTCTTCCTGCTTGTAGGTTTTGTACTTTTCCGCTGCAGCCGCCTGTCGCTCCAGGTGCTGCAATTGCCGGCCCAGTTCTTCCCGCAGGTCAGTCAGGCGATCAAGGTTTTCCTGGGTACGCTTGATGCGGTTTTCGGTTTCCCGGCGGCGTTCCTTGTACTTGGAAATGCCGGCCGCTTCTTCGATGTAGACACGCAATTCCTCCGGCTTGGCTTCGATCAACCGGGAAATCATACCCTGTTCGATGATGGCGTAGCTTCGCGGCCCCAGGCCGGTGCCCAAAAACAGGTCTGTAATGTCTCGACGGCGGCACTTGGAGCCATTGAGAAAGTATTCGGACTGGCCTTCCCGGGATACCCGTCGTTTTACCGAAATTTCGTTGAATTTGACGAACTCGCCCGGCGCCTTACCCTCGGTGTTATCAAACACCAGCTCGATGGAGGCCTGCCCCACCGGCTTGCGGGCGCTGGAGCCGTTGAAGATAACGTCTGTCATGGATTCGCCCCGCAGGTACTTTGCGGAGCTCTCGCCCATTACCCAGCGAACGGCGTCAATGATGTTGGATTTGCCACAACCGTTCGGCCCCACTACCGCCGTCATATTCGACGGGAACGGTACGGTGGTTGGATCAACAAAGGATTTGAAACCGGCCAGTTTAATGGACTTGAGCCGCATGTCAGGCGTTCTCCTCCGTGAGAATGCTCAGTACCTGTTGGCGCTGGTGTTCACCGAAGTCCTGGATAACCTTCTGCAGGCGCTCGGCATCACCGGCTACGGCCGCATCGGCCAGGTTTCGGAAGAAGGTACCGGTTTCGGCAATTTCACTGCGGAAATGATCCAGCGCCACGTAGTAGGTACGGCTGATGGCGGGCCGGAAGTTTTCCAGGGTTTCTTCCAGAAACGGGTTTTCAACAAGGCTGTAGGCGTAGCGCATGACGCCAAAACCAGCCTCGATCACCCGTTCGGCAGCGTCTGGCGCCTGGGAGTTCAGGGCGTCGATGACTGCCTGCATCTCCCGTACCTGGCTCATGACGCCGCCAAGCTCGTCGCCGGACCAGCGTTCCAGCACCTTGCGCCCGAGCATGCACAGCAGGTCGATGTAGATGTCGTAGAGGGCATTCACAGAGGCCGGAGTCAGGTCAGACACCACGGCACCACGGCGCGGGTAGATTTCCACCAGGTGCCGGCGCTCGAGAATCAGCAGCGCCTCACGCACGGAGCCGCGGCTGACGTTCAGCTCTCCGGCTACCTTGAGCTCCTGAATGCGCTCGCCGGGCTTGAGATCCCGGATAACGATTCTCTGGCCAATATGCTGGGCGATCTGTTCGGAAAGACTTTCCGGTGCCTGAAATCTCATAGACCTGATGCTCACCTCTGCCAACGCGGGACAATCAAACGCAGGAGTTTATCACAGGCTTTTGCCGGCCCCACCCCCTTGTCGGACATTTTGATTGCCGGCAGACAGGGGCGGGACCGCTGAGGGATCAGCTACGAGGTTTGCGTTGGGGACGGGCCGGGGCGGAATCAGAGACCTGCCAGCTGCCTTTGCGGGCACGCTGCAGCGATTTACCCGGGCTCTTGCGGCGTCTCCGATCGTGTTCAGCCTGTTCCCCAGGCGTTTTCTGGGGAATGCTCACCGGTGCCAGGTCGACCGTGCGACTCAGGGTATCGACCGCTTTCTGGTCCAGCTCTTCCCATTTGCCCAGGGTCAGACGGCTGGGCAGGAAGATCGGCCCGTAACGGACACGCTTCAGGCGGCTTACCCGCACACCCTGGGATTCCCACAGACGGCGTACTTCCCGGTTGCGGCCTTCCAGCAGGGTTACGTGGAACCAGCGGTTCATGCCACTGCCGCCGGCGGGCGCGATATCGGAAAACTTGGCCATGCCATCTTCCAGCAACACACCTTCACGCAAGCGTTCCAGCATGGCGTCGTCTACTTCGCCAAACACCCGCACCGCGTATTCACGGTCAATCTGCCGGGACGGATGCATCAGCCGGTTCGCCAGTTCACCGTCGGTGGTGAACAGCACCAGTCCGGTGGTGTTGATATCCAGGCGGCCAATGGAAATCCAGCGCTGATCTTTCAGCCGTGGCAGCCGGTCAAATACCGTCGGTCGGCCTTCCGGATCTTTCCGACTGGTCACTTCGCCTTCGGGCTTGTTGTAGATCAGCACCCGGCGAACCACCTGGGCGGCCGAGCTTACGTCCAGAACCTTGCCGTCCAGTTCGAAGGAGTCGTCAATGGTGGCTTTCTGCCCGGGCTGTGCCGGCTGGCCGTTGACCAGCAGGCGGCCGGACTCCATCCAGCCCTCGATTTCCCGGCGTGATCCGGCACCGGCACGGGCCAGGAGTTTCTGAATGCGCTCCGGGCCTTCACTCAGGGCCTGGTCGCCGCGGGCCGGTTTCTTTGCTGCGCCTGGTTTTCCGGGGCTAGATGCCGCCATGTATTACATCCTTACTGAATAGCTGATGCCGGTGGCATCAGTGAAGTGTCTGGTCGGGCGCATCGAGTTCGATTTCGCCCTGCATATTGCGTCCTATCTCCCGACCGATCTCTTCGAGATCCCGCACTTCCGACAACGGAGGCAACTCATCGAGCCCGGTCAGGTTGAAATAATCAAGAAATTGTCTGGTGGTGGCATACATGGCCGGCCTGCCCGGCACATCGCGATGGCCCACTACCCGCACCCACTCTCGCTCAAGCAGGGTGCGAATGATATTGCTGCTTACCGTAACGCCACGGATTTCTTCAATCTCGCCCCGGGTAATCGGTTGCCGGTAGGCAATCAGTGCCAGGGTTTCCAGCAACGCCCGGGAATACCGCTGCGGCTTTTCCTCGAACAGCCGGCCAACCCAGGGCGCGAACTCTTCCCTCACCTGCAACCGGTAACCGCTGGCAACTTTCTTCAACTCGAATCCGCGGCCTTCACAGGACTGCTCCAGCAGCACCAGCACATGCTCCATAACCTGCCGGGCCGGACGATCGCCTTCGTCGAACAGCTCCCGGAGCTGATCCAGCGACAGGGGCTTTCCGGCGGCCAGCAGGGCGGCCTCGGCAATACAACGAATGCGGTCCAACTGTTCTTCGTTCATGGTTCCGAATATCCCTTAGCTGGCAGCACGGGCGCGCACGTGAATGGACCCGAGAACCTCTGCCTGCACAATTTCAATCAGCTGTTCCTTGACCAGTTCCAGCGTCGCCAGAAAGGTTACCACCACACCAAGCCGGCCTTCTTCGATGGTGAACAGGCTTTCGAAGGTCACGAACCGGTCTCCCTGAAGGCTGGCCAGGATATGGGACATGCGTTCCCGGGTAGACAGCCGTTCCCTCTCCACATGGTGGCTGGTAAACAGGTCGGCCCGTTGCAGTACGCCACGCAGCGCCAGCAGAAGCTCCCTCATATCGACATCCGGGTGCGGCTGGGACGACGGCAGCTTCGGCAGTGCGGCAGAACCGGCAAAGGTGTCCCGCTCCATGCGGGGCATTTCGTCGATATCTTCTGCCGCCTGCTTGAACCGCTCGTATTGCTGCAGCCGGCGGATCAGCTCTGCCCTCGGATCGACATCATCCTCATCGTCAGTTTCCTGGCGAGGCAGCAGCATCCGGGACTTGATCTCCGCCAGGGTGGCGGCCATTACCAGGTACTCCGCCGCCAGTTCGAAGCGCATGGCTTCCACGGCACCGATGTAATCCATGTACTGCCGGGTGATCTCGCTGACGTCGATATCCAGAATGTTCATGTTCTGGCGGCGAATCAGGTACAACAGTAAATCCAGGGGCCCCTCAAAGGCCTCCAGGAAAACCGCCAGTGCATCCGGTGGAATGTAGAGATCTTTCGGCAGGTCGACCAGGGGCTTGCCGGACACCCGTGCAAGGGGCTCCTGCACCGGGGTATCCGCCGGGGCGTCAGCTAATTCCGTGCTTTCGTCCGTCATACCTTTTCACCTCTGGTCGGGGTTGCCCGGCCTGGCTCAGCGGTAACTGAGCCCCATGGCCGCGCGGACTTCCTCAAGGGTATCGCGGGCCGCATCACGGGCCTGCTCACGCCCTTCTTCAAGGATGGAGCGAACCAGGTCCGGATTGCCCTCATACTCCCTGGCCCGGTCGTGCAGCGGTTTCTGCTCTTCGATAATGGAATCGATCAGCGGTTTCTTACAATCCAGGCAGCCAATACCGGCACTGCGGCAGCCTTCCTGTACCCACTGGCAGGTCTTCTCGTCTGAGTACACCTTGTGCATGCCCCAAACCGGGCACTTCTCCGGTTCGCCAGGGTCGGTACGGCGCACCCGCTGCGGGTCGGTCTGCATGGTGCGAATTTTCTGAGCCACGCTGTCCGGCTCTTCCCGCAGGCCGATGTAGTTGTTGTACGACTTGGACATCTTCTGTCCGTCCAGCCCCGGCATCTTGGATTCCGGGGTCAGCAGCGGCTGGGGCTCAGGCAGAATCACCTTGCCGCCGCCTTCGATGTAGCCATAAAGCCGCTCGCGATCGCCCAGGGAAATATTCTGCTGCTCTTTCAACAGTGCCCGGGCCGTTTCCAGGGCTTCTACATCGCCCTCTTCCTGGTAACGCTTCTTCAGGTTGCGGTAGAGCTTGGCGTTCTTCTTGCCCATCTTGACGATGGCCGCTTCCGAAAGCTCTTCGAAATTCGGCTCACGGCCATAGATATGGTTAAAGCGACGAGCGATTTCCCGGGTAATCTCGACATGGGAAAGCTGGTCGGCCCCCACAGGCACTTTGCCGGCACGATACATCAGGATGTCGGAGGACATCAGCAGCGGATAGCCCAGGAAGCCGTAGGTGGCCAGGTCTTTTTCCCGCAGCTTCTCCTGCTGTTCTTTGTAAGTCGGAACCCTTTCCAGCCAGCCCAGCGGAGTGATCATGGACAACAGCAGGTTGAGTTCTGCGTGCTCCGGCACCTGGGACTGAATGAACATGGTTGAGGAACCCGGGTTCACGCCGGCGGCCAGCCAGTCGATGACCATGTCCCAAACACTTTGCTCGATGCCGGAGGTGTCGTCGTACTGGGTGGTCAAGGCATGCCAGTCTGCGACGAAGAAGAAGCACTCATACTCGTGCTGGAGCTTGACCCAGTTTTTCAGCACACCGTGGTAGTGGCCGAGGTGCAGCTTGCCGGTCGGACGCATGCCGGACAACACTCTTTGCTGGGAATCGACAGAACTCAAAGCACGAACTCCTTCTTTCTGTTTATAAAGTGCCCGTTTCGGCCAGAATACATACGGCCACGGGAAACGGGCTGACCGGGCATTATAGACGCAACACTGCCCTGCGTTAAGCAAAGCGAATCAAAAGCCTGGCAACATAACGCAAAACCCCCGGAATTCTCGCGAATCCGGGGGTTTTGTTAAAGGCTTGAAACCGGACTGATTACCAGCCAGTCACTTCCTTCAGGGCCTTGCCGATTTCGGCCAGGCTGCGCACGGTTTTAACGCCGGCGTCTTCCAGGGCGGCAAACTTCTCGTCTGCAGTACCCTTACCACCAGAGATGATGGCGCCCGCGTGGCCCATACGCTTGCCTGGAGGTGCAGTCACACCGGCAATGTAGGAAACCACAGGCTTGGTTACGTTCTCTTTGATGAACGCAGCCGCTTCTTCTTCGGCAGTACCACCGATCTCACCGATCATCACGATAGCTTCGGTTTCCGGATCTTCCTGCAGCAGGGCCAGGATATCGATGAAGTTGGAGCCAGGAATCGGGTCACCACCGATACCGATACAGGTAGACTGGCCAAAGCCGTAGTCAGTCGTCTGCTTCACGGCTTCGTAAGTCAGGGTGCCGGAGCGGGATACGATGCCAACCTTACCCTTCTTGTGGATATGGCCAGGCATGATGCCGATCTTGCACTCGTCCGGAGTGATTACACCCGGGCAGTTCGGACCAATCATGCGAACGCCGGCACGATCAACGTATTCCTTGGCGTACAGCATGTCGATGGTCGGGATGCCTTCAGTGATACATACGATCAGCTTGATGCCGGCATCGGCTGCTTCAATGATGGCGTCTTTACAGAACGGAGCCGGTACGTAGATAACGGTGGCTTCTGCACCGGTCTTTTCTACGGCGTCACGAACGGTGTTGAACACCGGCAGACCCAGGTGCTCGGTACCGCCCTTACCCGGGCTTACACCGCCAACCATCTTGGTGCCGTAGGCAATAGCTTGCTCAGAGTGGAAAGTACCCTGTGCGCCGGTAAAGCCCTGGCAGATAACCTTGGTGTCTTTGTTGATCAGGATGCTCATTATTTACCCCCTGCGGCTTTAACGACTTGCTCTGCGGCATCCGCCAGGCTGGTGGCGGCGATGATGTTCAGGCCACTTTCAGCCAGAACCTTGGCGCCCAGGTCAGCGTTGTTGCCTTCCAGACGAACCACAACCGGCACTTTAACGCCTACTTCTTTAACGGCACCGATGATGCCTTCAGCGATCATGTCGCAGCGAACGATACCACCGAAGATGTTAACCAGAACGGCTTGCACTGCGTCGTCAGACAGGATGATCTTGAACGCTTCGGTAACGCGCTCTTTGGTCGCGCCGCCACCTACGTCCAGGAAGTTGGCAGGCTGGCCGCCGGCGAGCTTGATGATGTCCATGGTACCCATGGCCAGGCCCGCACCGTTAACCATACAACCGATGTTGCCTTCCAGGGCTACGTAGTTCAGTTCCCACTTGGCCGCTTCGGCTTCACGGGCGTCTTCCTGGGAAGGATCGCGCATGTCGTGGATTTTCTTCTGACGGTACAGGGCGTTGCCGTCTACACCGAGCTTGGCGTCCAGGCAGTGCAGGTCGCCAGCCGGAGTGATAACCAGCGGGTTGATCTCAACCAGAGCCAGGTCACACTCTTCAAACAGCTTGGCCAGGCCCAGGAAAATCTTGGTGAACTGACCGATCTGCTTGCCTTCCAGACCCAGTTTGAATGCCAGCTCGCGGCCCTGGTAAGGCTGAGCGCCTACCAGCGGATCGATTTCGGCCTTCAGGATCTTTTCAGGAGTTTCTTCGGCAACTTTCTCGATTTCCACGCCGCCTTCAGTAGAGGCCATGAAAACGATACGACGGGTGCCACGGTCAACAACCGCGCCCAGGTACAGCTCCTGGTCGATGTCGGTGAGGGATTCAACCAGAATCTTGCTGACCGGCTGGCCGTTTTCGTCAGTCTGGTAAGTTACCAGGTTTTTGCCCAGCCAGTTCTGTGCGAAGGCACGGATTTCTTCTTTGTCTTTAACCAGCTTTACACCGCCGGCCTTACCACGGCCACCAGCGTGAACCTGTGCTTTGACAACCCATGCGTCACCGCCAATTTCAGTGGCAGCGTCAACAGCTTCTTGAGGTGTATCGCAGGCGATGCCCTGGGATACCGGCAGGCCATATTCAGCGAAAAGCTGTTTGCCCTGATATTCGTGCAAATTCATAGTTAATGTCCCGTCTTTAGATGGATGATAACCACGTACGGAGAGTAACCGGCAGCGGGGCGCCAAAAGGCGCCCCGCTCAATCCGATAACGAATTACTTCTTCTTGCGACGGTTGGCGACGTGAATCGCTCCACCGGCAACGGCCAGGGCCGCTTCATGCACTGACTCGGACAGAGTCGGGTGCGCGAAACAGGTCAGGGCCAGATCTTCGGCACTGGAACCGAATTCCATGGCGATCACGCCCTGGGCAACGATTTCAGAAGCCTGGGGGCCAACTACGTGGAAGCCCAGAATGCGGTCGGTCTTCGCGTCTGCGATGATCTTGACCATACCACCCGTGGCGTTTGCCGCCATGGCACGACCGTTGGCCGCAAACGGGAAAGTACCCACGTTGTATTCTTCACCTTCGGCTTTCAGCTGCTCTTCGGTCTTGCCAACCCAGGCAACTTCCGGCGCGGTGTAGATTACGTTGGGGATGCAGTCGTAATTGACCTGCGGCTTGTGGCCTGCGATACGCTCGGCAACCATAACGCCTTCTTCAGACGCTTTGTGTGCCAGCATCGGACCACGAACGATGTCACCTACGGCCCATACGCCCGGTGCTTCGGTTTTGCAGTTGTCGTCTACAAAGATGAAGCCGCGCTCATCCATGGTTACGCCGGAATCTTCAGCCAGCGCACCATCGGTGTACGGGCGACGGCCAACAGCGACAATCAGTTTGTCGAACTTGGCTTCCTGCTTGCCCTTGGAGTCTTCGTAGTTCACGTAAACCAGCTTGCGCTTCACTTCAGCACCGGTCATGCGGGCACCGGTGATGATGTTCAGGCCCTGCTTCTTGAACTGCTTCAGAGCATCCTTGGCAACCTGCTGGTCAACAACCGGCAGGAAAGTATCCTGGGCTTCGATCACGGTAACTTCGGCACCCAGGCGAGCCCAGACACTACCCAGTTCCAGGCCGATTACGCCAGCACCGATGATGCCCAGACGCTTGGGAACTTCGGTAAATTCCAGCGCGCCTTCGGAATCGACGATGTAATCACCGTCAAACGGAGCCGGCGGGATTTCGATCGGCTTGGAGCCGGTCGCCAGGATCACATTGTCGGCTTCGTAGGTCTTGGTGTTGCCGTCTTTATCGGTCACTTCAACCTTGCGGCCGGCAAGCAGCTTGCCGTGGCCGTGGATCGGGGTTACACCGTTAGCCTTGAACAGACCGGCGATACCACCGGTCAGCTGCTTAACGATGCCATCCTTACGCTCCATCATCTTGGCAACGTCAATATCAACGCTCTTGGCCAGGATACCCATGGACTCGTAGTCGTGGCTTGCTTCCTCGAACTTGTGAGTCACTTCCAGCAGTGCCTTGGACGGGATACAGCCCACGTTCAGGCAGGTGCCGCCCAGAACCTGGCTTTTGCCGTCTTTGCCGGTCCAGGATTCTACACAGGCAGTCTTCAGACCCAGCTGAGCAGCCTTGATGGCGGCCACATAACCGCCGGGGCCTGCGCCAATGACAATAACGTCGAATTTATCGGACATAATCTTTCCTGTTATCGAATTCGTTGAGTGTCAGCTTACACGTCCAGCAGGATACGGGCCGGGTCTTCCAGCATTTCCTTGATCGCAACCAGGAACTGCACCGCTTCCTTACCGTCGATCATACGGTGGTCGTATGACAGCGCGAGGTACATCATCGGCAGGATTTCAACCTTGCCGTTCACCGCCATCGGGCGCTCCTGGATCTTGTGCATGCCCAGAATCGCAGTCTGCGGCGGGTTCAGGATCGGCGTGGAGATCAGGGAACCGAAAATACCACCGTTGGTGATGGTGAAGGTGCCGCCGGTCATCTCTTCGATGCCCAGCTTGCCGTCTTTCGCCTTGGTGCCGTACTCGACAATCTTCTTCTCGATGTCGGCCAGGCCCATGGCGTCGGTGTCACGCAGAACCGGCACAACCAGGCCACGGTCGGTAGATACGGCTACGCCTACGTCCTGGTAACCGTGGTAAACCATGTCGTTACCATCGATGGACGCGTTAACAGCCGGGAAGCGCTTCAGGGCTTCGGTCGCTGCCTTGGTGAAGAAAGACATGAAGCCAAGCTTGATGCCGTGGCGCTTCACAAAGCTTTCCTGGTACTGCTTGCGCAGTTCCATGATCGGAGCCATGTTCACTTCGTTGAACGTGGTCAGCATAGCGGCGGTCTGCTGGGCATCCACCAGGCGCTTGGCGATGCTGGCACGCAGGCGGGTCATCGGAACACGCTTCTCGGCGCGCTCGCCCTGGGCAACTTCCAGCGCCGGAGCAGCGGCCGGCTTGGCGGCGGCAGAACCAGAAGATTTGTTGCTGTCTACGTGGTTCTGAACGTCTTCCTTGGTAACACGACCGTCTTTACCGGTGCCCTTTACAGCAGCCGGATCAACGTTGTTCTCTTCGGCCAGCTTGCGGGCAGCCGGGCTCAGGATAGCGTCGCCGGAGGAAGCAGCGGCTTCTTCCTTGGGCGCTTCGGCCTTGGCTCCCGGCTTGCTTTCAGCAGGCTTGGACTCGCCTGCGGCGCCTTCCTTGAATCGGCCGATCACTTCACCGCTTTCGCAGGTGTCGCCTTCGCCTTTAACAATTTCTTCAATCACACCATCAGCCGGTGCAACCACTTCAAGCACAACCTTGTCGGTTTCAATATCGACAATCAGCTCGTCACGGGAGCAGGCTTCGCCAGGCTGCTTGTGCCAGGTCGCGACGGTGCCTTCGGCAACCGACTCAGGGAAAACGGGGGCTTTAATCTCAGTTGACATTACAAATCCTTAGTTCGGTAGCTCGTCAGATTCCAAACGCGTCGTTAACCAGTTTCTTCTGCTCTTCGATGTGAACAGACATGTGTCCACAGGCAGGAGCAGCAGAAGCATCACGACCGGCGTACTCAAGGTGCAGTTTCGGGTTCAGGCGCTGCAGTGCGTGCCGCATGTGGTGCTGACTGCAGTACCAGGCGCCCTGGTTCATAGGCTCTTCCTGACACCAGACCGCGCTCTTGAGCTTGGTGTACTGGCCCAGAATTTCGTCCAGATCGTCTGCCGGGAACGGATACAACTGCTCGAGGCGAAGGATGGCCACATCGTCACGCTCGTCGGCTTTCTTCTTCTCCAGAAGATCATAGTAGACTTTGCCGCTACACATGATCACACGGGTGACTTTCTTCGGATCAGAAGGTTCTTTCTCGGGCAGTACTGTCTGGAAGGTACCTGAGGTCAGGTCATCCAGGCCGGAGATCGCCTCTTTGTGACGCAGCAGGCTCTTCGGTGTAATCGCAACCAGCGGCTTACGCAGCGGGCGCTTCACCTGGCGGCGCAGCATGTGGAATACCTGGGACGGCGTGGTGGGCACGCAGACCTGGATATTGTGCTCGGCACAAAGCTGCAGGAAACGCTCCAGGCGCGCAGAGCTGTGCTCCGGCCCCTGCCCTTCGTAGCCATGCGGCAGCAGCAGGGTCAGGCCACACAGACGGCCCCACTTGTGCTCGCCACTGGTCAGGAACTGGTCAATTACCACCTGGGCACCGTTGGCGAAGTCACCGAACTGGGCTTCCCAAACAATCAGTGCGTTTGGCGTGGTGGTGCTGTAGCCGTATTCGAAGGCCATAACCGCTTCTTCAGACAGCAGCGAGTCATAGATTTCGAACTTTGGCTGGTCTTCGGCCAGCTCTTTCAGCGCAACGTGGGTAGAGCCATCCTTCTGGTTGTGCAGTACCGCGTGACGGTGCGAGAAGGTGCCACGGCCAACGTCCTGACCGGTCAGACGGATCGGGTGACCTTCGTTCAGCAAAGTGGCGTAAGCCATCATCTCGCCATAGCCCCAGTTCATGGACAGGGCACCGGCAGTCATCTTTTCCCGATCGTTAACGATCTTGGAAACCTGGCGCTGGATGCTGAAGCCTTCCGGAACCTGGGTCAGCTTCTTGCCCAGTTTCTGGACGGTTTTCAGGGCAACGCTGGTCTTGCACTTGGCCGTCCACTCGTGGCCAAGGTACGGAGTCCAGTCAACGTAGAGCTCTTTGTTGGGCTCTTTGACCAGTGACTTGACCACGTGCTCACCCTTGTCGAGTGCGTCACGGTAGTCGTTCTCCATCTGCTTGGCTTCGTCTTCGCTGATCACACCGGCTTCAACCAGCTGGTCCGCATACAGGGCGCGGGTGGTTTTCAGCTTACGAATCTTGTCGTACATCAGCGGCTGGGTTGCTGCCGGCTCGTCGGCCTCGTTGTGGCCGCGACGACGGTAGCAGACCAGGTCAATCACCACATCGTTCTTGAACTCGTTGCGGTAATCCATGGCCATCTGGGTTACAAACAGAACCGCTTCAGGGTCGTCTGCATTCACATGCAGAATCGGCGCCTGAACCATCTTCGCCACATCGGTACAGTACTCGGTAGAACGGGCGTCTTCCTGCTTGCTGGTGGTAAAGCCAACCTGGTTGTTGATGACGATGTGGATGGTACCACCTACACCGAAGCCCCGGGTCTGGGACATCTGGAAGGTTTCCATCACAACGCCCTGCCCGGCAAAGGCCGCGTCGCCGTGCATAACGATCGGAAGCACAGTGCTGCCGTCGGTATCGCCACGACGATCCTGGCGGGCACGGACAGAACCCTCAACCACCGGAGATACGATTTCCAGGTGTGACGGGTTGAATGCCATTGCCAGGTGCACTTCGCCACCCGGAGTCATCACGTTGGAGGAGAAGCCCTGGTGGTATTTCACGTCACCGGAGCCGGAATCCGCGAGCTTCTTGCCCTCGAACTCGTCAAACAGTTCCTTCGGATTCTTGCCCAGGGTGTTTATCAACACGTTCAGACGGCCACGGTGTGCCATGCCCAGCACGATTTCCTTGGCACCGTAAGAGCCGGCACGCTGAATCAGTTCGTCCAGGCACGGAATCAGGCTCTCGCCGCCTTCCAGGCCAAAACGCTTGACGCCCGGATAACGGGAGCCCAGATATTTTTCCAGGCCTTCGGCAGCGGTGAGACGCTCGAGCACGTGCTTGCGGGTTTCCGCTTCGTACTCAGGGCGGGAGCGTACTGGCTCCATCCGCTGCTGGAACCAACGCTTGATGCGGGTATCCACCACGTGCATATATTCGGCGCCAATGCTTTCGCAATAGGTCTGGCGCAAGCCTTGCACGATGTCTCCGAGCTTCATGGTCTCGGAGCCGAAATTCAGTGAACCTGTCTGGAACTCGAGATCCAGGTCAGACTCGCCCAGTTCGTGGAACGAGGGCTCGAGATCTTCAACAGGCTGACGCTGCCAGACTCCCAGCGGATCGAGCTTTGATTCCTGGTGACCACGGAAACGGTACGCATTGATCAGCTGCAGAACACGGATCTGCTTTTTGTCAGCATCTGACGTGGCGCTTGCAGGCACACCACTGCTGGCAAGAAAACGCTGATTGCGTGAGATATGCTCGAACTGTTCGCGGATGGCCGAGTGAACGATGTCGCGGCCTTTATAGCCATCAACACTCGGAAGCTTGTCGAAGTAGCTTCTCCACTCTTCGGGAACTGAATTGGGGTCTGTCAGGTAGGTCTCAAAAAGCTGTTCAACGTAGGCCAGATTTCCACCTTGCAGGTGGGAAGTCTGCCATAACTGCTCCATGATGCTTTCGTGCATTTTGAATAGCTCACCTTGGGCTGGTGCGGGGGAGCGAGTATGGTCGGCCAGGGGTAAATCTCAGTCAATACGGGTTATTACGGCATGACTTTTGGCCACCACACCCTGCAAGGATGTTTTCCGTCCCCAGTGATTTTTATACTCAGCTGCGCCATCAGCCAGACTGGATAAGCCCAAGCAGACAGCGCGCATAAGTTTGCACCCCGATAAGACTTTTGACTATAAGCCTTTGGTTGAAGGCCCCGCATATAGCGAGGCCTTCGAGGGTACCAACTGGTGTCAGAACACCAGTATAGCTGGTGCTGCAGATTTTGCCGGTCAGGTGGCTCGTTGCAGCAACAGGTTCCGGATATGGCCAATCGCCTTTGTGGGGTTCAGGCCTTTCGGACACACACTTACGCAGTTCATGATGCCGCGGCAGCGGAAAACACTGAACGGGTCATCCAGGTTCGCCAGTCGCTCTGCCTGGGCAGTGTCGCGGCTGTCCGCCAGGAAGCGGTAGGCCTGCAGCAGGCCAGACGGACCAATGAACTTGTCAGGGTTCCACCAGAACGACGGACAAGCGGTGGAGCAGCATGCACACAGAATACACTCGTACAGGCCGTCCAGCTTTTCACGATCTTCCGGTGACTGCAGGCGCTCAATGGCCGGAGCCGGGTTGTCGTTTACAAGGTACGGCATAACTTTTTCGTACTGCTTGTAGAACAGACTCATATCCACGACCAGGTCACGGATAACCGGCAGGCCCGGCAGCGGGCGCAGAACCAGCTTGTTGTTCTTGACCACATCCGACACCGGAGTGATACAAGCCAGGCCGTTCTTGCCGTTCATGTTCATGCCATCAGAGCCGCAAACACCCTCACGGCAGGAACGACGATAGCTCATGGAAGGATCTTTTTCCTTCACCAGGTTCAGAACATCCAGAACCATGAGATCTTTGCCCGCAGGAATCTCGATTTCGACATCCTGCATGTAAGGGGCATTATCGGTTTCCGGATTATAGCGATACAGGCTTACCAACATATTCAGGATACCCCCTTAGTAGGTCCGGACTTTCGGCTGGAAAGTCGGAACCGTTTTCGGTGCAAAGTTCACGTCACGCTTGCCAACACGCTTGTCCAGCGGGAAGTACATGGAGTGCTTCAGCCAGTTCTCGTCGTCACGCTCGGTGAAGTCGTTACGGGCGTGCGCACCACGGCTTTCTTTACGCTCGATCGCAGACTTGGCTGTTGCGTAGGCAACTTCGTACAGGTTATCCAGCTCCAGCGCTTCGATACGGGCAGTGTTGAACGCCTTGCTGGTATCGGCCAGCTTGGTCTTGCGAACACGCTCGCCAATCTCTTCCAGCAGCTTGATACCCTTCTCCATGCTCTCGCCGTCACGGAATACGCCGAAGTACAGCTGCATGCAGTTCTGCAGATCCTTACGAACCTTGGCTACATCCTCACCTTCAGAGGCACTGTCCAGACGCTCCAGGCGAGCCATGGCACGCTTGATATCTTCTTCGCTGGCGCCATCAACCTCGAAGCCGCCACGCAGCTGCTCTTCAATGTGCAGGCCAGCTGCACGACCGAAGACCACCAGGTCCAGCAGGGAGTTACCACCCAGACGGTTAGCGCCGTGTACAGATACACAAGCCGCTTCACCACAGGCAAACAGGCCGGGAATAGGCTTGTCGTTGCCGCTTTCATCCTGGGTCAGGGCCTGGCCACCCACGTTGGTGGGAACACCGCCCATCATGTAGTGACAGGTCGGAACGACCGGGATCGGCTCTTTGACCGGATCAACGTGCGCAAAGGTACGGGACAGCTCACAGATACCCGGCAGACGCAGGTTCAGGGTCTCTTCACCCAGGTGATCCAGCTTCAGCAGTACGTGATCCTTGTCGGGACCGCAACCGCGACCCTCCAGGATTTCCAGAACCATGGAACGGGCCACAACGTCACGGCCAGCCAGGTCTTTCGCGTTCGGAGCATAGCGCTCCATGAAACGCTCACCTTCGGAGTTGATCAGGTAACCACCCTCACCCCGACAACCTTCTGTAACCAGGGTGCCAGCACCGTGAATACCGGTCGGGTGGAACTGCCACATTTCCATATCCTGCACCGGGAACCCGGCACGCAGCGCCATGCCGATACCGTCGCCGGTGTTGATCATGGCGTTAGTGGTAGAGGCGTAGATACGGCCAGCACCACCGGTAGCGAGAACGGTGGCCTTGGACTTGATGTAAGCCACTTCACCGGATTCGATCTCGATGGCTACAACACCAACCACTTCGTCTTTGCTGTTCTTGACCAGGTCTACGGCATACCACTCGTTCAGGAAGGTAGTGCCGCCCTTCAGGTTGGCCTGGTACAGGGTGTGCAGCAAGGCGTGACCGGTACGGTCAGCGGCGGCACAGGTACGGGCTGCCTGGGTGGGGTTGTCCGGACCCTTGGACTGGCCACCGAACGGACGCTGGTAGATACGGCCCTGCTCGGTACGGGAGAACGGCAAGCCCATGTGCTCCAGCTCGAACACAGCCTGGGGGCCTACAGAACACATGTACTCGATAGCGTCCTGGTCACCGATATAGTCGGAGCCCTTGACGGTATCGTACATGTGCCAGCGCCAGTCATCATTGGGATCAGCGCTTGCGATCGCACAGGTAATGCCGCCCTGGGCAGACACTGTGTGCGAACGGGTCGGAAAGACCTTGGTGATACACGCGGTGTTGATACCGGCTTCTGTCAGCTGCAGGGCGGCACGCATACCGGCACCGCCGCCACCGATAACAATCGCGTCGTAAGACATGGTTTTGATGTTAGCCATCGATTAAAGCCCCCACAGAATCTGAATGCCCCACACGACATATACGAACATCGCCAGAATGCAGGCTGCCTGCAGCAGGAAGCGCGGCATTGCTGCTTTGATGTAGTCGGTGGATACGGTCCACAAGCCTACCCAGGCGTGTCCGGCAATGGACAACAGCGCCAGCAGGCTGAAAATCTTGAACCAACCCTGGCTGTACAGGGAAGACCACGCCTGGTAGTCCACGTCTGTAGTTACGAAGAAACCAAGGAGAAACAGCGTGTACAGAGCCAATACGTAGGCAGTAACCCGCTGGATGATCCAGTCCTGAATCCCGTTACGACCAATATTCGTTACACTGTTCATGCCCATACCCAGACTCCTGCCAGAATGATGAGAACAATGGAAACCACAAGCGTGATTTTGGCGGCAAGGCGGCCACTTTCCAGCTCTTCAGCAATACCCGCATCCATCAGCAGGTGCTTGATACCTGCAACAAGGTGGTAAAGCAGAGCAGACAGGATGCCCCAGATAATCAGCTTTGCCAGGAAGCTGTCCAGCAGTTCGTTAACCCGGTTGAAGCCATCTTCCCCGGACAGGGAAAGATCCAGGCCGTACATCAGGAATGCAACACCAACAAAAATGATGATGCCGCTGATACGATGCAGGATCGAAGTAATGGCTGGCAGCGGGAAATGGAACTTGCCGAGATCGAGATTTACTGGTCGTTTGCTATTCACAGCGCTCTCACACTCTCTCTTGGTACCGCGAAACCGGGAAAACCGGCGGCGGTTGGTTGGTATGTTAGGTCCGGAGAATCAGTACGATACCGGTAACCGATTGGTTCAGGAGGGCGGATGACAACCCGGTAGCTTGCTACGCTGAAGCATGCAAGAAAACGGCGCATCCCCGATTCCGGGCTACGGATTATAAGGAGACACCCCGGTAATTACAAACTTGCAACAACCGCCAAACCCTTACGAGGCGCTGCCCTGCCCCATCTATAAGGATTATTGACAAACCGGAATTCAGGGCAAAAGCGCCGTCATTCGGGATATCCCTCATTTACACCGGATGTTAATTTGGTGCTTTTCGCACCCAGCTCATTGACAAAAAAAGCTGACGCCCTATATTTTGCGCCCAGTTTTGCGATAATACGCGCTTTCTGGCGCATCTACACATGCAAATCAGCTGTCACAGCTAATCAAACGGGAGAGCACCATGACCGACAGGAAAGCCACGCTCTCGGTGGGAGACAAGTCCATTGAGCTACCGGTTTACTCCGGCACCGTCGGCCCTGACGTTATAGACGTACGCGGCCTCGTCCAGGAAGGCGTATTCACTTACGACCCAGGTTTTGTATCTACCGCAGCCTGCGAATCTGCCATCACCTACATCGATGGTGCCAAAGGCGTCTTGCTGCACCGGGGTTACCCGATCGACCAGCTGGCCGAGCATTCCGACTTCCTCGAGGTCTGCTACCTGCTCCTGAACGGCGAACTGCCGAGCGCTGAAGAAAACAAGCAGTTCCACGACACCATCAAAAACCACACCATGCTGCACGACCAGATGCGCAACTTCTTCAACGGCTTCCGCCGTGATGCGCACCCCATGGCCATCATGTGCGGCGTTGTGGGTGCCCTGTCAGCGTTCTACCATGACCAGATGGATGTGGCTGATCCCAAGCAGCGCGAGATTACCGGCCATCGCCTGATCGCCAAGATGCCGACCATCGCCGCATGGTGCTACAAGTACTCCATGGGCCAGCCGTTCATGTATCCGCGTAACGACCTGTCCTATGCCGAGAACTTCCTGTACATGATGTTCGGCACCCCTTGCGAGGACTACAAGCCGAACCCGGTTCTGGCCAACGCGATGGACAAGATCTTTATCCTTCACGCTGACCACGAGCAGAACGCCTCTACCTCCACCGTACGCCTGGCGGGCTCCACCGGCGCCAACCCGTACGCGTGTATCGCCTCCGGCATCGCCGCCCTTTGGGGCCCGGCACACGGCGGTGCAAACGAAGCGGTTCTGGACATGCTGGCTGAAATCGGCGACGAGTCCAACATCGAGAAATTCATCGCCAAGGCCAAGGACAAAGACGATCCTTTCCGCCTGATGGGCTTTGGTCACCGGGTTTACAAGAACTTCGACCCGCGCGCCAAGGTAATGGCACAGACCGCTCACGAAGTGCTGAGCGAGCTTGGTCTGGAAAACGATCCGCTGCTGAAGATTGCCCAGCGCCTGGAAAAGATTGCCCTGGAAGACGAATACTTCGTTCAGCGCCAGCTGTACCCGAACGTCGACTTCTACTCCGGCATCATTCTGAAGGCCATCGGTATTCCGACTTCCATGTTTACCGTGATCTTCGCAATGTCCCGCACCATCGGCTGGTTCTCTCACTGGAACGAAATGGTCAGCGGTGCCAACCGCATCGGCCGTCCGCGCCAGCTGTACACCGGCTCGCCGAAGCGCGACTACCCAAAGAAGTAAGCTGCAAGCTTGCTTCACCCAGAAAAAAGCCGCTGAATCCAGCGGCTTTTTTCGTATCATGGCACGACAAATTCAACCAATCCGACAAGAACCAGGAGCAGACCATGGCAACTATCGCGTTTATCGGGCTCGGAGTAATGGGCTACCCGATGGCAGGCCACCTTGCCCGGGCCGGCTATGACGTCAGCGTTTGGAACCGCACCAGCGAAAAGGCCCGTCAGTGGGCCGAACAGTATCCGGGGAAAGCCAGTGACAGCATTGCAGATGCGGTCGCCAACGCAGACGTGGTACTGACCTGCGTGGGCGCCGATAAAGACCTGGAAGAAGTCTACACCGCCCCGGATGGCATCATCAGCAACGCCCCGGCCACAGCCACCCTGGTAGACCACACCACTGCATCTGCCGGCATTGCCGAGACACTGGCACAGGCGGCCCGTGCACGGGGCCAGGGCTTTATCGACGCCCCGGTTTCCGGCGGCCAGCAAGGTGCCGAAAACGGCCAGTTGACGATCATGTGCGGCGGCAGTACCGACGATTTCAGCAAGGTTAAGCCGGTACTCGAATGTTACGCCCGGGCCCTGAACCTGATGGGCCCTGTGGGCAGCGGCCAGAAGACCAAGATGGTTAACCAGATTGCCATTGCCGGGCTGGTACAGGGGCTTTCAGAAGCCCTGCACTTTGCCGAACAGGCAGAGCTGGACGTGCGCAAGGTGGTGGACGTGATCTCCAAGGGCGCGGCCCAGTCCTGGCAGATGGAAAACCGCTCCGGAACCATGATCGACGGCGAATTCAACCACGGCTTTGCGGTGGACTGGATGCGCAAGGACCTGGGCATCTGCCTCGAAGAAGCCCGCAGAAACGGCTCCAGACTGCCGGTAACGGCACTGGTGGACCAGTTCTACGGAGATGTGCAGGAGATGGGCGGCAACCGCTGGGATACGTCTTCGCTGATTCAGAGGCTTCGTAAGAAATGAGCATCACGAGCAAGACCAACTGATCAAAAGCATTTTTTTGCCACGGAAGAACACGGAATTACACGGAAAAATAAAAGCGAAACAATATCTTTCCGTGTTTTTCCGTGGATTCCGTGGCTAAAAACCTACTTCTTCTTGTCCCGAGGCACCCAGCGGCCGTTTTCGTACCAGGCGGACCAGCCGGTGGCCTTGCCGTCCTGTTCCGACATAACATACTGCTCTTTCGACTTACGGCTGTAGCGGATCACCGTCGGGTTACCCTCGGGGTCTTTCTCCGGGGCGTCCATCAGGTAATCGTATTTCGGGTCGATTTCCTTGCGGTGTGGTTTGATTTCCATCACCAGCGGTGGCCGGGTTTCCCGGTTTTTCGGGAATTTGCTGGCCGCCAGGAACAGGCCGGAGGCACCGTCACGCAGTACGTAGGTGTCGTCCACCTTCTGGCACTGCAGCTCCGGCATGGGCACCGGGTCCATTTTGGGGGGCGCAGGCTCGCCGTTCTTCAGCAGTTTGCGGGTGTTCTTGCACTCGCTGTTGGTACAGCCGAAGTACTTGCCGAAACGGCCGGTTTTCAGCTGCATTTCGGAACCACACTTGTCGCATTCCAGCGTAGGGCCGTCGTAGCCCTTGATGCGGAAACTTCCCTCTTCCACTTCGTAGCCGGAGCAGTCGGGGTTGTTACCGCACACGTGCAGCTTGCGCTTTTCATCAACCAGGTAGCTGTCCATGGCCGTGCCGCATTTCGGACAGCGGCGCTTCATGCGCAGCAGACGGGTTTCGCCCTCGCCTTCCACGTCTTCATCGGCACTGACCACTTCGTCGCCAGACACCAGGTTAATGGTAGTCTTGCAACGCTCCTTGGGCGGTAATGAATAGCCGGAACAGCCCAGGAATACCCCGGTGCTGGCTACCCGGATCTGCATATTACGGCCGCAACTGGGGCAAGGAATGTCGGTTTCCGTGGGTGTATTGGCCCGCATGCCGCCGTCGGTCTTTTCCGCACTTTCGAGCTGGTTACGGAACTTGGCGTAGAAGTCGTTCAGCACCTTCTTCCACTGAACGTCGCCTTCGGCAATCTCGTCCAGCTCGCCTTCCAGGCGTGCGGTAAAATCGTAATCCATCAGGTTCGGGAAAGACTCTGCCAGCCGTTCGGTAACAATCTCGCCCATCTTCTCGGCGTAAAAACGGCGGTTCTGAAGCCGCACGTAACCACGATCCTGGATGGTGGAAATAATGGATGCGTAGGTAGAAGGACGACCAATGCCCTGCTTTTCCAGTTCCTTGACCAGGCTGGCTTCGGTATAGCGCGGCGAAGGCTTGGTGAAATGCTGGGTCGGATCCAGCTTCTTGAGATCCAGGGGCTGATCTACCTTGATGTCTGGCAGCGCCACGTCTTCGTCTTTCTTGGCTGACTGGGGCGCAGCTTTCAGGAAACCTTCGAACTTGACGATGCGACCACGGGTACGCAGTTCGTAGTCACCATTGGCCACAACGATGGAGGTGCTGAGGAATTCGGCATCCGCCATCTGGCAGGCGATAAACTGGCGCCAGATCAGGTCGTAAAGCTTCTCCGCATCCTTTTCCAGGCCACTGATATCGGTAGGCCTGCGGGATACGTCAGTAGGCCGGATGGCCTCGTGGGCCTCCTGGGCGCCTTCCTTGCTACCGTACACGCGGGGCTTCTCAGGCAGGTAGCGATCACCGAACTGTTTCTGAATAAACTCGCGACAGCCGGTTACGGCATCCTGGCTCAGGTTGGTCGAGTCTGTACGCATGTAGGTGATGTAGCCCGCCTCGTACAGGCGCTGGGCCAGCATCATGGTTTTCTTGACACTGAAGCCCATGCGGTTGCTCGCCGCCTGCTGCAGTGTCGAGGTAATAAAGGGAGCAGAGGGCCGTGAACGGGTTGGCTTGTCTTCCCGCTTGGCCACCTTGAAGCTACCGGCTTTCAGACGGTCAACATGTTCCTTGCTCTGAACATCATTAACCGGACGGTAGGGCTTGTCGTTGTAGCGGGTAACCTCGAACCGAACCGGGTCCCTGGTTCCTTCTGCGGTCAGGTCTGCGTGCAGCTGCCAGAATTCCTCCGGCACGAACTTGCGGATTTCCCGCTCACGCTCAACGATCAGGCGCACGGCAACCGACTGAACCCGGCCAGCAGACAGGCCCCGGGCAATCTTGGCCCAGAGCAGCGGCGAAACCATGTAACCCACAACGCGATCCAGGAACCGGCGCGCCTGCTGGGCATTTACCCGGTTGTTATCCAGCTCACCGGGGTCCTTGAACGCTTCCTGGATGGCCCGCTTGGTAATTTCGTTGAACACCACGCGGCGATACTTTTCCGGCTCGCCGCCAATGGTCTCCTGAAGGTGCCAGGCGATGGCTTCCCCTTCCCTGTCCAAATCCGTTGCCAGATAGATGTGGTCGGCATTCTTGGCCAGGCGCTTTAGCTCGCTGACGACCTTTTCCTTACCGGGCAGGATCTCGTAACGGGCGCTCCAGTCGTTATCGGGATTTACCCCCATGCGGGCAACCAGCTGTTCACGGGCCTTACGCTTCTTGTGCTCGGCTTTTTCGTCCGGGCTCATCTTGCGGGTGGCAGCGGCCTGCCTGGCGCGCTCTTTCGGGTCTGACTGGCTACCACTGCCACTGACTGGCAGGTCACGAATGTGGCCAACACTGGACTTAACAATAAAATCCGAGCCCAGGTACTTGTTGATGGTCTTCGCTTTCGCTGGAGACTCGACAATAACGAGACTTTTACCCATATCGGAGATCTGTATCCTTGGCGATCAATCGGTCAAGTTCTGGACAGAACCGTAAACTCGCATAAAAATCAGGCAACTGGAAAACACAGGGGCTGCCATTGTGTATAGGCTCACTGTTTTACAGGGTCAAGAATGGCAAAACAACCCATTCTTTGATTTCAGTCACCGTTTTTTGGGATTTCCGGGCCGTTTTACAATCCCTGAAACAGGAAGGCCCGGCGAATTGCCGGGCCTCCTGATTGAGCGTTACTGATCCGGACTAACCGATCAGAGGCGCTCCCACACAGTGGCAATGCCCTGACCCAGGCCGATACACATGGTGGATACACCAAGCTTACCGCCTTTGGCCTGCATGATATTCAGCAGTGTGGTGGAGATACGGGCACCGGAGCAGCCCAGCGGATGGCCAAGGGCAATCGCGCCGCCGTTCAGGTTAACCTTCTCTTCCATAACACCCAGCAGTTTCAGGTCTTTCAGGACCGGCAGGGACTGGCCTGCGAAGGCTTCGTTCAGTTCCCAGAAGTCGATATCTTCAACTTTCAGGCCTGCACGCTTCAGTGCCTTCTTGGTGGCCGGAACCGGGCCGTAGCCCATGATTGCGGGATCACAGCCAGCAACAGCCATGCTGCGGATCTTGGCAATCGGGGTCAGACCCAGTGCTTCTGCCCGCTCAGCGGACATCAGCACCATGGCAGCCGCGCCATCGGTCAGCTGGGAAGACGTACCGGCAGTTACGGTACCGTTCTTCGGATCAAACGCCGGACGCAGCTGGCCCAGGGACTCAGCGGTCGTTTCCGGACGAATGGTCTCGTCTTCTTCGATCAGCTTCACAAAGCCGTTTTCGTCGTGGCCTTCAATCGGAACGATTTCGTTCTTGAAGCGGCCTTCAACAGTCGCTTCGTGGGCCAGGCGATGGGAACGGGCACCGAACTCATCCTGCTGCTCGCGGGTAATACCGTGCATTTTCGCCAGCATTTCTGCAGTCAGGCCCATCATGTTGGACGCTTTTGCAGAGTACTTGGACGCAGCCGGGTTGTGGTCGAAGCCGGCAGTCATGGGTACGTGGCCCATGTGCTCGACACCGCCTACCATGAACACGTCACCGTTACCGGTCTGAATCGCCTGGGCGGCAGTGTGGATGGCGCTCATGGCGGAACCACACAGACGGTTAACGGTCTGGGCAGCAGACTCGTGCGGGATACGGGTCAGCAGGGAAATCTGCCGCGCCACGTTAAAGCCCTGCTCTTTAGTCTGGTTTACACAGCCCCAGATTACGTCTTCTACTTCTTTCGGATCGAGCTTCGGGTTGCGCTCAAACAGTGCTTCAATCAGCGCAGCAGACAGAGTCTCGGCGCGAACGTTGCGGAAACAGCCGTTTTTGGCACGACCCATCGGAGTCCGCACGCAATCGACGACGACAACGTCTCTCGGATTAAGGCTCATAGATCTTTCTCCGTTCGGAAATCTCGTTAGGGTTAGCCAAAGAACTTCTTGCCAGTCTTGGCCATTTCACGCAGCTTCTCGGTCGGCGCGTACAGCGGGCCAAGATCTGCATACTTGTCTGCCAGTTCGACGAACTTGTCGACGCCCATGTCGTCGATGTAGCGCAGGGCACCACCACGGAACGGAGGGAAACCGATACCGTAGATCAGACCCATGTCTGCATCGGCCGGGTCTTCAACAATGTTGTCTTCCAGGCAGCGAACGGTTTCCAGGCACAGAGGAATCATCATACGGGCGATGATGTCTTCTTCGTCGAAGTCCTTGCTGCCGTTAACCACAGGCTCGATCAGCTTGTAGGTTTCTTCGTCGACAACCTTCTTCGGCTTGCCCTTCTTGTCTTCTTCGTACTTGTAGAAGCCCTTGTCATTCTTCTGGCCGTAACGGTTGTTCTCGAACATCACGTCGATGGCAGACTTGAAGTCAGCCTTCATGCGATCCGGGAAGCCGTCTGCCATCACTTCGTTGGCGTGCTTGGCAGTGTCCATGCCCACTACGTCGAGCAGGTAGGCCGGGCCCATGGGCCAGCCGAACTTTTCCATCACCTTGTCGATCTTCTGGAAATCGGCACCGTCACGTACCAGCGCAGCAAAGCCGCCGAAGTACGGGAACAGAACACGGTTAACCAGGAAGCCCGGGCAATCGTTAACCACGATCGGGGTCTTGCCCATGGCCTTGGCGTAGGCAACGGTGGTCGCGATAGCGCGGTCACTGGTCTTCTCGCCACGGATAACCTCAACCAGCGGCATCATGTGTACCGGGTTGAAGAAGTGCATGCCGCAGAAGTTCTCCGGACGCTTCAGGTTCTTGGCCAGAAGGTTGATGGAGATGGTAGAGGTGTTGGACGTCAGGATGGCGTCTTCGCGAACCGCGTCTTCGGTCTCGCGCAGAACGGCATCTTTCACCTTCGGGTTTTCAACAACCGCTTCAACAACCAGGTCTACGTTCTTGAAATCACCGTAGTTCAGGGTCGGCGTGATGTTGTTCAGAACGTCGCCCATCTGGCCAGCGTCCATCTTGCCCTTGGCGACACGCTTGGACAGCAGCTTCTTGGCTTCACTCAGGCCCAGCTTGATGCCGTCCTGATTGATGTCCTTCATAACAATCGGGGTGCCTTTCAGCGCCGACTGGAAGGCTACACCGCCACCCATGATACCGGCGCCCAGTACGGCAGCCAGGTTCACATCAGAGGCTTCTTTTTCCCAGGCACTGGCTTTCTTCTTCAGGGCCTGGTCGTTCAGGAACAGACCAACCAGACACGCGGCAACGTTGGTCTTGGCCATCTTGGCGAAGCCCTTGGCTTCTACTTCGATCGCCTTGTCGCGGGTCATGCCGGCATGCTTCTGCATGGTCTTGATGGCTTCCACCGGCGCCGGATAGTTCTTGCCAGCCTTGCCGGCCACGAACGCCTTGGAAATCTCGAACGCCATCATGCTTTCCATGGCGTTGAGCTTGATCTTGCCTTTCTTCTCTTCACGGCGCGCCAGGTTGTCCAGCTTGCCTTCGTTGCACTGATTGATAATGGCAACGGCTGCGTCGACCAGCTTGTCGGCTTCAACCACGGCATCAACAGCGCCCACTTTCAGAGCGGCATCAGCGCGGTTTTCAGTACCACCGGCAATCCACTCAACCGCGTTATCCACACCCACCAGGCGGGACAGGCGAACAGTACCGCCGAAGCCCGGGAAGATACCCAGCTTCACTTCCGGCAGACCTACCTTGGCCTTGGGAGCCATAACCCGGTAGTCGGTGGAAAGGCACATTTCGAAGCCACCACCCAGAGCGATACCGTTAATAGCGGTAACGGTCGGGAACGGCAGGTCTTCAATGGCGTTGAATACTTCGTTGGCCTTCATGCTGTTGGCCACGAGAGCTTCTTCGGAACCTGCGAACAGCTCGGTAAACTCGGTGATATCGGCACCGACAATAAAGCTGTCCTTGGAACTGGTAACCACCAGGCCCTTGAGGTTCTTCTGGGATTTGAGTGCTTCAGCTGCGGCGCCCAGCTCTTCGATGGTGAGACGGTTGAACTTGTTGACTGACTCGCCCTGCAAGTCAAAGTTCAACTGAGCGATCCCGCCTTCGATCTCTT
Source organism: Marinobacter sp. P4B1 (assembly GCF_001447135.1). Classification (NCBI taxonomy): domain Bacteria; kingdom Pseudomonadati; phylum Pseudomonadota; class Gammaproteobacteria; order Pseudomonadales; family Marinobacteraceae; genus Marinobacter; species Marinobacter sp. P4B1. The sequence continues at coordinate 128,122 of NZ_LLXM01000006.1, read as the reverse complement.
TAACCGTGATGGCTTTACCTTCGTAAATCATCAACTGATCTCCAGTCTGTGTTTGGAACTGCTGACAACCGGCTGACAATAGCTGCCGGGCCGGCTGTTTGTGCAGCGAGATTTCGGTCACTGCCCGATCTTCCGATCCAAAATTCATACAGTCGTTTGAATCGTGAGGCCACACGATGGAAAAAAACGGAGCGTTTGTCAATTTGTTTCTGCAGGGAACCCGGAGAAACTCTTGATAAAAAAGTGAAGTGGTACCGGTAACAGCCGGAAATTAGTTGATTAGGCTGCGTAGTTACTTTAACTTCGAGTTGAGACTTTAGTCCACAATAATAAAACGGCATTACGGAGACTGATCCGATGAAAGACGCCCACCTGCGAATCCGCTCACTTCTGGCAGCCCTGATCCTGTTGTCCTTTACCGCGTTCGGCGCCAAGGCACAGGAATCCGGTAACGAGTTCCTCGCAGACCTTCATGATTTCCGCATCAACAACTACCTGGCGCTGGACGCCTTCTACGCCTTCAGCGCAACCTCCGACACCGAATTGCTCAACCGTGTCGTGGTTGGAATCAATAGCGCCAACGACGCCATGAACTCTGTGGTCGGCAGCAACAGTGGCGTGCTTTCAGACGAACAGGTCGAGGAACTGAACCGGTCATTCGACAGCTTCAAGGACCTGATGCGCAGCAACATCAACGAAGTACGGGATCGCGGTTACCCTGACCTGCGCCTGATGGCCGAGCTCGCCAATCAGGGGCAGTCGATGAACGATACCGCCACAGAGCTTTACGACCTCGCCAGGGAAAGCAGCGGAACCGAAACCAACCCGCAAGTGGAATCGGCGCGCTCAGCGGCAGTGCTGATGGCTCAGATGATGGCCCGCTACGCCGCCCGTACCCACTCTTCTGTCTCCCAGACGTTCCAGGGCGCCGCCAACGAAGTGTCGCTCGACCAGCAGGCGCTGATGTTTGACGAGCTTCTGGCGCAGGCGCGCTCCGGCTCCGCGACCGGCGAACTGAAAACTGCCCTCGATGATGTGGCCGCCAAGTGGCAGTTCATTCGCGGCTCCTACATCAACTACAACGACAACAACGTCAGCTTTATTATCGACCGTTACTCCAAAGGCATTATCCAGGGCCTGGACGACGCCATCGTAATGCTCCGCAATAACGCCTGATTCCTGCCTGGCCGGCCGGGTTAACTCATTGCCCGCCGGCCAAAAACTTCCCTTTCCGCTTGATGCCGGTCAGAATGGCTATACACTTGATTGGTATACAATCCAGAGTCATTCAGGATTATTTCCCAGCGCAAAGGAGCAAGACCCCATGTCCACCTACAAAAAAGTTCTGGTTGCCATCGACCTGACCGAAGAAGCACCGCAGGTCCTTAACAAAGCCAAGTCCATTGCCGAGTCACAGGCGGCGGAGCTGTTGCTGGTTCACGTAGTGGAGCCTGTCGGCTATGCCTATGGCGGCGACATCCCCATGGATCTTTCTGAATTGCAGGATCAGCTGGACAAGGCCGCCCATGACCAGCTTGGGCAATATGGCGAGCAATACGGCGTAGCCAAGGACAGCCAGATTGTGACGGTTGGCCGTCCGGAATCTGAAATTCACCGGCTGGTGAAGGAACAGGGAGTGGACCTGGTGATTGTCGGTAGCCACGGACGCAAAGGTTTCCAGCTGCTGTTGGGCTCTACCGCCAATGGCGTGCTGCACGGCACAGAATGTGACGTTCTGGCAGTGCGCATTCACTGATAATGGGCGATGGCGGGGCTGCTACTGCCCCGCCTGCTCTTCCAGCTCCATCCAGCGCTCGATGACCTGCTCAAGGCGGGCTTCTGCGTCAGACAACTGCTCCAGTGTCTTCGAAACCTTCTCCGGATCTCCGGAATAAAAATCCGGCGCGGAGATCGCTTGCTGAAACTCCGCCACTTCCTGCTCCAAAGCCTCGATTTTACCCGGTAACTGCTCCAGTTCGAGCTTGAGCTTGTAACTCAGTTTCACCGGTTTGGACTTTGCTGCGGGAGCTGCAGAAGCCTCAGGCTTCTTTGTCGTTGCCTCAGTCTTTTCCCGCTTATCCTGTTTGTCCGGCCGACTGCCGGAAGACTCCGCCGGAAACACCCCGCCTTGCCGGCGCCAATCGCTGTAACCGCCAACGAACTCGCGCACCCGACCGGTGCCATCCAGGAAGATCGTGTCGGTGACCACGTTATCCAGGAATTCCCGGTCGTGACTGATCACAATCACCGTACCCTTGAACTCCGAGAGCTGTTCTTCAAGCAGTTCCAGGGTTTCCACATCTAGGTCGTTGGTTGGTTCGTCCAGAACCAGGATGTTGGCAGGCTTGCTGAACAGCTTGGCCAGCAACAGACGGGCTCGCTCACCACCCGAGAAAACACTGACCGGCGAACGGGCACGTTCCGGGGTGAACAGGAACTCCTGCAGGTAACCCAGAACGTGTTTGCTTTGGCCGTTGATATCGATAAATTCCCGGCCCTCGGCCAGGTTATCCAGAGCGTTGCTTTCCAGGTCCAGCTCACCCCGCAGCTGATCGAAGTACGCCACCTGCAGATTGGTGCCCAGCCGGATGCTACCATCGGTAGGCTCAAGCTCACCCAGCAGCAATCGCACCAGCGTGGTCTTGCCGGTTCCGTTCTCCCCCACCAGGCCGATCTTGTCGCCTCGCAGAATGGTCAGCGTCATATCCCGGATAACCGGCTCACTGCCCGGGTAGGCAAAGCCTGCCTGCCGGGCTTCGGCCACCAGCTTGCCGGAACGGGCCGCCTCTTCGACTGAGAAATTGGCAGTGCCACCGCGAACCCGGCGCTGGCGATGTTCTTCCCGCATGGCCCTGAGCGCCCTTACACGGCCCATATTGCGGGTTCTGCGGGCCTTGATGCCCTGCCGGATCCACGCCTCTTCCTGTTTCAGGCGCTTGTCGAACAAGGCGTTCTGGCGCTCTTCATCTTCCAGCGCCTTTTCTTTCAGCTCCAGGTACTTGTCATAGTTGGCCGCAAAACTGATCAACTGCCCCCGGTCCAGCTCGACTACGCGGGTCGCCATGCGCCGGATAAAGGCCCGGTCATGGCTGACAAACAGCATGGCACCCCGAAACTGGCCCAGAGCCTCTTCCAGCCAGGCAATCGCGGGCACATCAAGATGGTTGGTTGGCTCATCCAGTAACAGGATGTCCGGCTCTGCCACCAACGCCCTTGCCAGCAAAACCCGGCGCTGCCAGCCGCCAGACAAGGTATTGAGCGTACGGTCCGGATCTACGCCGTACTGGGCCAGGATCGTGGTGACCTTCTGGTCCAGGCGCCAGCCATCCAGGCTCTCGAGGCGCTCCTGAACCTTCATCATCCGGTCCAGGCTGGCTTCATCTGCCTGCTGGGACAAGCAGTGAAACTCCGCCAGCAACTCGCCGGTTTCCGGAAACGCCGAAGCCACCACATCGTAGGCGGTGCGGGTGTCGCCAGACGGCAGGTTCTGGGGCAATACCGCCAGCACCGAGCCCTCTTCCAGGCGAACAATGCCTCCATCAGGAGTCACATCACCGCTGACGATTTTCAGGAGCGTCGATTTACCTTCGCCATTTCTCCCTAACAGACACACCCGCTCACCCGGTTCGATGGTCAGCGAGGCCTCATCCAGCAAGGGATGCATGCCGAAGGAAAGGGAAATTTTATCCAGGTTCAGTAAGGGCACCTTGTTCACGACTCCTGTTGGGAAATGGCAACACTGTCTCCAACCGAGATTCTGCCGCTACTCAAATGAATGGCATTCTGGCCGAAGATTACGCCATCAGGCGTTTTACGATAGGTAGAAAGCGTTTTCAGGGGTTCGGTTCCGGCATCTTTGATGCCCGTTTCGGGATCTACGGTTGTCAGAACGCAGCGGGAACAGGGTTTGACGACTCGAAATCCTACAGACCCGATCACCAGCGATCGCCAATCATCCTCGGCCCATGCCGGCACGCCGTGTATAACAATATTGGGCCGGAACCGTGTCATGGATACCGGCTGCGTCAGACGGGTGTTCAACTCATCCAGTGACGCCTGATTGGCGAGCAGAAACGGAAAGCCGTCGGCAAAGCCCACGCGCCGGTTATCGGCAACCCGCTCCGGATCGACCCGGCGAAAACTGGAATCGGGCATATAAACAAAGCGAAGCGGGACACCACAGAACTCACTTAACGCCGCACTTGCTGCAGGGTCACCCATCAGGGCATCGGCGGTATCACGCCAGACCACGACCCGAACCTGTTCCTCCTGCGGAACCAGGGGAAAACGCCCCTGATCCGGAATCTGCACCTCTACCCCGTCATCGCTCATCACCGCACTGACCAGGGCAAGCCTGGGCATCTGGCGCTGGGTTACAAACCGGTTCTGATCGTCCACGATCATCCAGCGGCGATCCCCTTTCGGGCCAAAATCGTCCAGATCAAAGCCTGGAACTTCAACGCCTGCCAGGGATTTTACGGGATACAGGTAAAGTGACTGCACCTTCATATCGAGCGCTCCTACAGATCAGATTCAAAATGAGGATGCCGAGTATAGCTGACACAGACAATAGAAAAGGGAGTTATCCGGAGCCTGAAAGCAAAAAACCCGACACTGGGGTCGGGTTTTTCGGAATCTGGAGCGGGAAACGAGATTCGAACTCGCGACCCCAACCTTGGCAAGGTTGTGCTCTACCAACTGAGCTATTCCCGCAGATCTTTGGGAGGGCGTTGCCTCTCAACGGCTGCGTATTCTACTGATCGATCGCAGCGCGTCAACAGTTTTTTTAAGAAATTATGAAAGCGGATTATTGGCCAAACCTCCGCCCTCCCTCCAGATATTCCAGCTCCTGCTCCGTAGACTTACGCCCGAGGGCACGGTTACGGTGGGGAAAACGGCCAAACCGGGCAATGATGTCGTGATGGTCCCGGGCTGACTGCAGGAAGCTCTCAAGAAAATCTCCCAGCAAGCCGTTGTGGCTTGCCGCCAACTGCCGATAGCACTCCACCGACAGTTCCTGGTCCTTGATCTTCTCAGAGTGCTGGAACGGCATATACAGAAAGGCGCGTTGAACCGCCGGTAACTGAACATCCTGGCCCTGGTCCATCGCCCGCCGGCACAATTGTCTGGCCAGGCGATCGTGCTCGAAAGCCAGCGCAGCGCCCCGGAAGATATTCCGGGTAAACTGGTCCAGCAACAGGATTTCCGCCAGGGCTCCGCCGGCAGCTGTACGCCAGTGCTCCAGCCCCTCCTCGGAGGCAAACAAAACCAGGGACAAAAAGCGGCGGCGAATCTCCTGGTCAAACTTTCTGTCAGACCGGAACCAGCGATTACGATGAAATGCATCCGGCAGGCCCTGCTCATCCAGGGGGCCAAACCAGTAATCCAAAAGCTCTTTCCAATCGAACATTCAACCACTCCCTGATACATTTAGGGCAACAGCATCGTATAACTTTGCAGTCATTACGTAGCAGCCAATCCATCTGATCATTCCGGAGACCTCATGGCAAATCCTCACCGCATTATTCTGCTGGCTCACGGCAGCAGCGACCAGCGCTGGTGCGATACCTTTGAACAACTGGCCAAGCCTACCCTCGAGTCAGTCGAAGACTCGTCCATTGCCTATATGGAGCTGGCCGAGCCTTCCCTGGAGACGATTGTCGCCCGGGGCAAGGAAAGCGGCGCCACCAGCTTTACCATCATTCCGTTGTTCCTGGCTGCGGGCCGGCATTTACGCAAAGACGTCCCGGCCATGATTGAAGAGCTCGAGAAACAGCACGGTGTAGAGATCCGGCTGGCAGACCCTATTGGTCAAAACCCGCATCTGGGTGAAGCCATCCGGGACGTTGTCCAGGACGAGCTGGGCCGCGCTGCAGTCTGATCACCCGGTTTGCATCGAGGGAAGCAGACATGGAAAAGCGAATTCTGATAACCGGCGGTACCGGCTTCATTGGCCAGGTTCTTTGCCAGGAACTGGCCAGCCGGGGCTGGTCACTGACAGTGCTGAGCCGACAGGCACCCAACATCGTCAAGGACCTTTGTGGCCCCGTTCAGGTAATTGGCGACCTTGGGCAGACTTCCGGTGGCCCCGGCTTTGATGCGGTCATCAACCTGGCCGGCGAAGGCATTGCAGACAAGCGCTGGTCTGGCAAACGAAAACAAGCCCTCAGGGACAGCCGCATCGCACTGACCCATAACCTGGTCAGCGCCATGGAAAGCTGGGCGACCAAACCCGGGGTACTCGTATCCGGTTCTGCGGTAGGTTTTTACGGAAACCTGGATGATCAATTAGTTACCGAAGAGACCTCACCCAATATCGAGTTCACCCACGAGCTTTGTCGCGATTGGGAGCAGGCGGCTCTGGAGGCGGAGAAACTCGGTGTACGGGTATGCCTGTCCCGTACAGGCGTGGTGGCGGGCTCCGGTGGAGGCTTCCTGCAGCGAATGCTGCTGCCCTTCAAACTGGGGCTGGGCGGCAAGCTTGGAAGTGGTCGCCAGTATATGCCCTGGGTGCACAGAGACGACGTTGTCGCCGCCCTGATCTGGATGCTGGAAAACGAACAGGCTCGCGGCCCCTATAATGTAGTCAGCCCTGCACCGGTAACAAATGCTGAATTTACCAGGGCGCTGGCACAGGTGCTGAGCCGGCCCGCGATACTGCCTGCGCCTGCATTCGCATTACAGTTGATGCTGGGGGAAATGGCCCGGCTGTTGCTCACCGGCCAACGAGCGGTTCCGGTAAGACTGGAAAAAGAAGGATTCCGGTTCAAGTACCCGGAGTTAACGGATGCCCTGCAAGAAAGCGTGAAGTGAATTTTTTTGAAAAAAAGCGTTGACAGGCCCAAGGCCCTTACTTAATATACGCGCCACCTCGACGAGGCAAGCTTTTGAAAACGTTGCGTCCCCTTCGTCTAGTGGCCTAGGACTCCGCCCTTTCACGGCGGCAACAGGGGTTCGAACCCCCTAGGGGACGCCAATTTTTCCCAAGCTTTGATAGCACCCGAAGGTGCTATCCGCCATGGCTTCCATGATGATGCTTGGCGGCACCCTTCGCACCGTGGTGCTTCTGATCTTTCATGATGAAGACACCAACGCCTACGAAAAATCCGATCATCAGCAACACTGTTACGATACCTGCGATTACTACAGCGTCCATATACATGGCCGTTCTCCTGTTTGATTCCGAACTTGACTAAGCTCAGGTTACGCCCCTACCGCCCACACCATCTTGACCTGCATCAAGCCCGAAACACCGTTGCAATAAGTGTCAAACTGAGACTTCTTCCGGCAATTCTTCCGATTTATCCTGAGTTTGCAGGGCAGTTGTCATAAACTGTTGCTATAGTCGTTTGCAGGGAAGCTGGGTTAACGCCCAAATCACAACACGGTTTGCAGCGCCTGGTTATGTCAGATACTTCACAAGGTGGCCTGGTCACTGAAATGCCAGACATTACGACACGTCTGAAACGTATTCGTACGGCCTCTCCTCTCTCTATCAGGCTCCTGGCATGGATCCTTCTCTTCAGCTCGGCCTTTACTTTGCTGGCGTCCGGCATACAGATCTATTCGGACTACCGCCAGGACCTCCACAAAATCCAGCAAAGGCTCGATGTGATCGAAGCAGGCTACTCGTCCAGCCTTGCCCGCAGCCTCTGGGCCCTCGACCAGAAATCCCTGCAAACCCAGATGGAGGGCATTCTCAGCCTGCCCGATATTGATCACCTGCGCCTGCGCATAGAGCCGGATTCCGAACTGGTCATGGGGCAAAGCCCCCGCGGCGACTTGCTCAGCCACAGCTTTGACCTGGTTTACCGGGATGACGAACCTTTCAACCTTGGCCGAATTACCATCACCGCCGGACTGGAGCGGGTATACCAGGATCTCAGGCACCGGGTGGGCGTCATCATTGCCACCCAGTTCTTCACTATTTTCTTTATTTCCATCCTCATTCTCTGGATTTTCCGCCACCTGGTTACCCGGCACCTGACCGCCATGGCCGGTTACACCCGCGATCTTTCCCTGAAAACCCTGTCGCGGCCGCTCAAACTGGAACGGCCGGACACCCCGGGCAATCGCCGGGACGAACTGGGCCTGGTAACAGACGCCATCAACGAGATGCGTGAGCGGCTGAACGAAGATGTGGCACGCCGTGAGCGGGACGCTGCCGATATCCTGAAGTTCTCCCAGGCCATCGAACAGAGCCCCTCTTCTGTGCTGATCTGCGACCGGCAGTGGCACATTGAATACGCCAACCAGAAATTCAGCCAGCTCACCGGCTACACCCAGGACGACATCATCGGCAAACACCCGTCCGCACTGGTGGACCAATCCATGAACAGCCGGGAAGCGTGGCACCTGTGGCAGGCAATACGGCTGCAGGTGAAGCGGGTTGGCGTTTGGCAGGGTGAAGTGAACAGCGTAAGGCGCAATGGTGAGCGTTACTGGGAACAGCTGGTGGTAACACCCATCAAGGATTCCAACAGCGATACCACCGGCTACCTGATTCTCGGTGAAGATATCAGCATCCGTAAACGCTACGAACAACAACTGTTGCGCCAGGCCAACTACGATGTGCTTACCGGCCTGCCGAATCGCATGCTGGCACTGGATCGCCTGAAGCTGGCTATCGCCCAGGCCCGCCGGGATGAAACCCAGGTTGGCGTTATGTTCCTCGACCTGGACAACTTCAAACACATTAACGACACCCTTGGCCACGATGCCGGGGACACCCTGCTGATTGAAGCCTCCAAAAGGGTCTCCAGCTGCCTTCGCGGCACCAGTACCGTCGCCCGCCTGGGCGGCGATGAATTCCTGGTGGTCCTGCCCGGCCTCAGTGGCCCCGATGCCGCATGCCAGGTGGCTGATCGCATCCTTCAAACCTTCTCGACCCCGTTCATGCTGGGCGGGCAGGAAGTGTTCGTTACCACCAGTATTGGTATCGCCACCTTCCCACAGGACTCCGATAACAGTGGCACCCTGCTCCAGCACGCCGATGCCGCCATGTACGAAGCGAAGCACAAGGGCAAGAGCGCCTATTCCCGCTTCACACCGGAAATGACCGAGATCTCCCACGAGCGGCTGCAGATGGAATCCTACATGCGCAAGGCCATGGAGCTCGGCGAGTTCGAACTCTATTTCCAGCCAATCATCGATACCCACTCCGGCAAGCTGGTGTCTGCCGAAGCCCTGCTGCGCTGGAACAACCCTGCCCTGGGCATGGTGATGCCGGATCGTTTCATTCCGCTGGCCGAGGAAACAGGGCTGATCATTCCTATTGGCGAGTGGGTCATCCAGGAAGCCTGCAAAGCCGCGCGAAACTGGCAAACCCTGACCGGAAACCCGATCGGTGTGGCGGTGAATGTGTCACCGCGCCAGTTCAGGGATCCGGGCTTTACCGATGCCGTCATGCGGGCGCTCGACGCCAGCGGGCTGAGCCCGGAGCTGCTGGAGCTGGAAATCACCGAACGACTGATTCTGGACAACTCCATTGAAACCGCTGATATCCTTCGCAAGCTTGACCGTTCCGGAATCCGCCTGACGGTAGACGATTTCGGTACCGGCTACTCAGCTCTGAGCTACCTCAAGAGCTACCCCTTTGATACCCTGAAAATCGACAAGTCCTTCATCCAGGACGTGCTTACCGAAAACGACGATGCCTCGCTTGTTCGCGCCATTATCACCATGGCCCACAGCCTTGGCCTGAAAGTGGTGGCAGAGGGCGTCGAAGCCGAAGCCCAGACCCACTTCCTGAAGGATGAACATTGCGATTACTCTCAGGGCTACTTCTACAGCACTCCGCTCCCGGAACAGGATTTCATCCAGTGGCTCGACACCAACGAACGGGCCAGCACCTAGAACCAACACGGCGAGAACATGGAAGAATCAATACTGGTTGTGAACTGCGGCAGTTCCTCCCTGAAACTTGCACTTTTTGATCAGAAAAACCGGAAAATCGCTTCGGCGCTGGCCGAAAAGCTGAACAACAGCGATGCCTTTGCACGGATTTCCGGTGACGACAATCCGGTGAAACTGCCGGCCGGAGCCAGTCACGAACAGGCCCTGCAGGCGCTGGTGAATGAATTCCGGAACCGGCAATTGCTGACCGGCACACCCAAGGCTATCGGCCATCGGGTTGTACACGGTGGCGAAACCTTCCGTGAAGCCGTCCTGGTGGATGATGCCACCGAACAGGCCATCGAAGCCTGTGCTGAACTGGCCCCCTTGCACAACCCGGTCAACCTCGCCGGTATCCGTGCCATGCGAGCCCTGTTCCCGGACCGCCCCCACGCCGCCGTCTTCGATACCGCCTACCACCACACCCTGCCTGAGCGGGCTTATCGCTATGCGCTACCCGAGCATTGCTATACCCAATGGGGCATCCGGCGCTATGGCTTTCACGGCACCAGTCATTACTTTATGGCCCGGGAGGCCGCACGTCTGCTGGGTAAAACACCGGCGACCACATCGATTATCTCGGCACACCTGGGCAATGGCTGCAGCATCACCGCCATCCGCGATGGCCTGAGCGTTGACACCAGCATGGGCCTTACGCCCCTTGAAGGCCTGGTGATGGGCACCCGAAGCGGCGACGTCGACCCCGGCCTGTTCGACTACCTGGCTACCCGGGGAGTCAGTGCCACCGAAGCCCACCGTATGCTCAACAACGACAGCGGATTGCTGGGCCTGTCCGGGCAAACCAACGATATGCGATCCCTGTGCGAGCTGGCTGATCACGGCCACGAACCCTCACAACTGGCAATCGATGTGTTCTGTTTCCGCCTTGCCCGCTATGTCGGTGCCATGACGGCCTCGCTGGCACAACTCGACGCCCTGGTGTTTACCGGCGGTATCGGCGAGAACAGCCCCCGCATCCGACAGGAAACCGTCAAACACCTGGGGCTGCTCGGAATTGAACTGGACACCGGCCTGAACCGTGATCATGGCAGGATGAGCGACGGCTTTGTCAGTAGCCCCGACTCACGGTTCCCGGTGCTGGTGATTCCCACCAACGAAGAACTGGTTATTGCCCAGGAAGCCGAGCGCCTGGCCTCCGCCTGAACGACCGAACCCGACAGATTTACAGGACAACCCATGGCAAAAAGTCTTTTTATTGCACCTACCTCGATGGAATCCGGCCTGACCTCCGTTTGTCTTGGCTTGCTCCGGGCCCTCGAGCGTGAAGGCGTGAGCGTTGGTTTCTACAAACCGTTCAGCCAGTCGGTACACCGCGGCGAAGCGATCCATAACGACGGCCGCGATTCTTCCACGGCGTTTGTCACCGCCCGCAGCCACCTGCAACCACCCGATCCGATTCCCCTGAAAAAAGCCCAGCAACTGCTGAACCGGGGCAAGGGAGACCTGCTTCTGGAAAATATCGTTGGCGAGTACCAGAAAGTCGCCAACCAGGTCGATATCGTTATCATCGAAGGCCTGGTGCCGGACCGGAGCGAAGCCTACATCGCACGACTCAATGTGGAGGTAGCCAGGAACCTGGGCTCCGAGGTGATCCTGGTGAGCGCGCCAAGAAGCTGTTCCGCCTCTGACCTTGACGAGGAACTGGATTTCTCCGCGCGCCTGTTTGCCGCCCCCTCAGATCCGGACGTCATTGCCGTCATCCTCAACAAGATTGGCGCGCCGGAGAAATCCGGCATGACCCTGGACCACCACCGTCCGGCGAAGGGTGACGTTATTGATTACCGCTCGGCCTGCAAGGTGTTCACGTCTGGCCGTTTCCACTTGCTGGCCGAGATTCCCTGGCAGCCACACCTGCTGGCGCCACGTGTGTCCGATGTTGCAAGGGAGCTCGGGGTGCCGGTATTGCACGAAGGCCACATGCACAGCCGTCGGGTTCAGAAAGTGTCTGTGTGTGCCCGCACTATCAGGAATATGACGGACACCCTGAAGCCTGGTACCCTGATGGTCACCCCCGGTGACCGCGAAGATATCGTGGTGACCACGGCCCTGGCGGCCCTTAATGGTGTGCCCCTGGCGGGCCTGATGCTGACCGGCGGACTGATGCCGGACAGCCGGGTCATCGACCTCTGCCGCAGGGCACTGGATACCGGCCTTCCGGTACTCAGCTCCGATGCCAACACCTATGAAACCGCCCATATGCTGGCCAGCCTGTCGTCGGCCATCCCGATTGACGATCCGGAACGGATCGAGGAATCCATGGAGTCGGTTGCCCGCCGCGTGGATACCGACTGGCTCCAGGAACACCTTAAGGTTCAGCGCCAGAGCCGGCTGTCACCACCCGCTTTCCGTTATCAGCTGTCGGAGCGGGCGAGGTCTGCCAATAAACGTATCGTATTGCCGGAGGGCTGCGAGCCCCGTACCGTGCACGCAGCCATTATTTGCCATCAGCGCAAACTGGCCCGCTGCGTGTTAATCGGAAATCCCCAGGAAATCCGCTCGGTAGCGGCAGCACAGGGGCTTGAGTTACCGGAAGACCTGGAGCTGATGGATCCTGCCTCGGTCCGCGACCGCTACATCGCACCGATGGTGGAGTTCAGGAAGCACAAGGGGCTTACCGAAGACATGGCAGAAGCCATGCTGGAAGACAACGTGGTGCTCGGCACCATGATGGTCGCCATGGATGAAGCCGATGGCCTGGTTTCCGGTGCCATCCACACTACCGCAAACACCGTGCGCCCTGCCCTGCAGCTGATCAAAACCCACGACAACGCCAAGGTGGTGTCGTCGGTATTCTTCATGCTGTTGCCGGAACAGGTGCTGGTATACGGAGACTGTGCCATCAACCCGGACCCGAACGCGGAAGAGCTGGCCGACATCGCCATCCAGAGCGCCGAATCGGCGGAGGCCTTCGGTATCCAGCCAGTGGTTGCCATGATCAGTTACAGTACCGGCGAGTCCGGAAGTGGCCAGGATGTCGACAAGGTACGTGAAGCCACCCGCATTGCCCGGGAACGTCGTCCGGACCTGCTGATCGACGGCCCGCTGCAATACGATGCCGCTGCGATTGAAAGTGTCGGCAAATCCAAGGCACCAGACAGCAAGGTAGCCGGTAAGGCCACGGTGTTCGTGTTCCCGGATCTCAACACCGGCAACACCACCTATAAAGCCGTACAGCGCAGCGCAAATGTGGTCAGCGTCGGCCCGATGCTTCAGGGTCTGAGAAAGCCTGTGAACGACCTGTCACGGGGTGCGCTGGTGGAAGATATCGTGTTTACCATTGCCCTGACAGCCGTTCAGGCGCGCCAGGTAGAGGAAGCGGGAGTGGCGTGAGCCACTCCCGGTCGTGCGGAGAGCCCGGTTGATCAGCGTTTGACGCTTTTCTGCCGGGTTTTCTTGATCTTTCGGCCTTTCTTCAGGTCATTATCCTTCTTGACCTTCTGCCGTGGTGTCAGCCGGTCAACCTTGTTGGCAAACGGGTTTTCACCGGACTTGAACTCGAAGCGGATGGGTGATCCCACCACTTTCAGCACCTTGCGGAAGGTGTTCTCCAGATACCGTTTGTAAGCCCCGGGCAGCGAATCCACCTGGTTACCGTGCACCACAATCACCGGCGGATTAGAGCCGCCCTGGTGTGCGTAACGCAGCTTGATTCGCCGGCCATGAACCATGGGCGGCTGATGCTGGGCTACGGCATCCTGCAGGATTGCCGTCAGGCGGTTTGTGGGCCACTTCGCCATGGCAGATTCGTAGCAGGCCTGCACCGATTCGTACATCGTGCCTACCGCGGTGCCATGCAGCGCCGAGATATAGTACTTGTCTGCATAATCCAGGAAATCGAGGCGACGGGCCACCTGCTCCTTCACCTTGCTTCGGTCTTCCGGATCCATGCCGTCCCATTTGTTGACGGCGATCACCAGTGACCGGCCGGCATCCAGCACAAAGCCGATCAGGTGCAGGTCCTGGTCTACCAGACCTTCCCGGGCGTCAATCACCAGGATCACCACGTGGGCGTCGTCGATGGCCTGCAAGGTTTTGATGATGGAGAACTTCTCCACCACTTCGTGAACGTTTTTGCGGCGCCGTACCCCGGCGGTATCAATCAGGGTGTACTGCTCACCATGGCGCTCGTAGGGAATATATACGCTGTCGCGAGTGGTTCCCGGCATGTCATAAACCACCACCCGGTCTTCACCCAGCATCCGGTTAACCAGTGTGGACTTGCCTACATTCGGACGGCCCACAACACCGATGCGGATACCCGGATAACGATCGGCCCGGTCCTGCTCCTCCGGATCTACCGGTTCAGGCAGCAGGGTTTCCAGCAAGGTACGGATACCGCGGTTATGGGCAGCGGCGATGGTAAAGCTGGATTCAAAGCCCAGGCGGTAGAAATCCGCTGCGGCAACATCCGGATCCTGGCCGTCCGTTTTGTTAACCACCAGGTGCGCCTGCTTACCGGAGCGGCGCAGATGGTCAGCAATCATTTCGTCACCGGCCGTCAGCCCTGCCCGACCGTCTACCAGGAACAGGACGATATCGGCCTCTTCCACAGCCTGCAGGGATTGCCTGGCCATTTCAGCGTCCAGGCCAACTTCGTCACCAGTCAGACCGCCGGTGTCGATAACAATGAACTTCTGCCCTTCATAATGACCTTCCCCGTATTTTCTGTCACGGGTGAGGCCCGGAAAATCTGCCACAAGGGCATCCCGGGAACGGGTCATCTGGTTGAACAGGGTGGACTTGCCAACGTTTGGGCGGCCCACCAGGGCTATTACTGGGGTCATATTGGTCTGCTATGCAAATAAAACAGAAACCCGGCCGTAGCCGGGTAAATTCATGGGGCTGTCAGTCGTCCTGCTCAAGCCTGAGCACGGACAGTTTGCCGCCGTTTCCGTAAACCAGCAGGTTACCATCTCTCGTAACCTGAACCGGTACGCGGATACCCTCACTGTCGAACTTCACCTGGCCCTGCAGGCTGCCGTCCTCGGCGGACAACACGTGCAGATAACCCTCAAAATCGCCAACCACCAGATAGTCTCCGGAAACGGCCGGACGGGTTACCTGGCGCCAGGACAGCTGGTCCTGAACCCACAGCTCCCTGCGGTCATTGCCACGAAGCGCCTGGATGTCGCCATTGGCCGAGGCCAGGTAAATATTGCCGTTACCGATTGCCGGTGAATAGAAGCTGGATGCCGGCTTGCTCCAGATTTCCTGGCCGGAACGAATATCCACCAGGGCCAGCTTGCCCTGATAACCCGCCACCATAATGGCGGAATCCAGCACCAGCGGCTGTCCGCCAATATCCACCAGGCGCTCAAGCTCTGTACGGCCCTGCGGCTGGCCTACTTCGTACTGCCAGACCGGCTGCCCGGCGGCTGCCGTCAACGCAATGACCCGGCCGTTGGCGAAGGACGCGATCACCACGTCTCCACCCACCAGCGGAGCAGCGCCAGTGCGCATGGTCAGAACCGGAACCTGGGCATCGTACTGCCAGAGCTGGTCACCGTTCCCGGCATCAAAACCGATCACCCGGCCATCGGTGGTCTGCGCCACGACCAGGGAACCGTTAGACTGCGGCGCGGCTACCACTTCCGTTGGCAGGCTCGCGCGCCATTGTTCACTGCCATCCTCACTGGACAGGGCGATCAGTTCGGCATTCCGGCTTGCCAGGTACAGTTGCCGGGCATCAGCACCCGGGCCCGCAAACAAACGCTCGTCCAGGTCCTGCTCCCAGATCAGCTCGCCGTTTTCGCTTTGGACCGCGACAACCTCGCCGTCTGCAGAGGCAGCATACAAGGTGTCACCCGCATACAGCGGCGCCATGTGCAGGAACTCACCGTCGTGGCCATCGCCAACCGACATGGACCACACCCGGTCGAAGTCCACACGCTCGTCGATTTCCGGCAAGGGAGCAGGCTGTTCAAAGGTATCGGTGGTGCTGCATCCGGCCAGGGCCATTGCCGCAATGGATGCCGCCGCCAGGAAACCCGAGCGGATGCTTCTGGATACCGGCATCAGGCGTCCTCCCCGACGCCCAGGTCAGACAGTTTCAGTTCCAGGACACCGCTTCGGCCCTGCTGGTTCTGCTCCCGGGCGGTCAGATAGGCTTCGCGGGCACCATCCTGGTCACCTTTGGCAAACAGGATATCGCCCCGAAGTTCGGAGAAAATGGCATTGAAGGCATCCGCTTCGCCAGCACCATCAAGCGTGGCCAGGGCATCGTCGTGGTTGCCGGCGGCAAACTGGGCCCGAGCCAGGCGGTTGCGCACGACCAGGGAAAGCGCCTTGTCATCAGCAGCCTTGTCCAGCGCCCAGCTGAGAGATTCTACTGCAGCGGCTGGATCGTTCTGTTCGGCCAGTTGCTGGCGCGCCATCACCAGGTTGCCGTATATGGCATAGGCGCTGTCGGAGTGCTCTTCACGCAGGGTTTCGGCGACAAAGGCCATGGTGTCTGTGTCAGATTCTCCCTGCTCACCCGAAAAGGCGTTCAGCAGATTGGCGAACTGGTTGGCTGCTTCCGCCCGTTGCTGGGCCTGGTGGTTCTGCCAGGCTTGCCAGCCGAAGACAATGGCGAGTGCCGCGCCGATACCGATCAGCAGCGAACTGCCGTTCTTTTTCCACCAATCCTTGATCGCCTGGACCTGTTCTTCTTCTGTGCGCAACTCGGCCATGAAAACTCCTGATTAATTAGTAAAATACAATGCGTTATCAAGAAAACTTAAAGCAAACCCTTCAGGACTGAAGCCAGTTCGGACTGGTTAACTTCCTGCTGGGGATCGTCATTTCGAAGTGGTTTCAGGGCCACCGTGCCGCTGGCAATTTCGTTCTCTCCCAGAATGACTGCATAGCGAGCATTGCTCCGGTCAGCCTTTTTCATCTGGCTCTTGAAACTTCCGCCACCACAATGGCTGACCACCACCACTCCGGGCAACTCATTACGCAGACATTCGGCCACCGCCATGGCTGGTGCAACGGCCTGCTCGCCCATGGCGGTTACGTATACGTCGGCGTTGTTGTTGACCTGCTCCGGCACCAGGTCGAGGGTTTCAAGCAGCAGAATCAGCCGCTCCAGACCCATGGCAAAACCTACCGCATCGGTGGGCTTGCCGCCAAGTTGCTGAACCAGTCCATCGTAACGGCCACCGGCACAGATGGTGCCCTGGGCGCCAAGGCTGTCGGTGATCCACTCGAACACGGTTTTACCGTAGTAATCCAGGCCCCGAACCAGTGCCGGATTGACGGTGTAGCTTACGCCGGCCGCATCCAGCAGTGATTTCAGTTGCTCGAAATGGGCGCGGGATTCGTCGTCGAGGTAATCATCCAGCAACGGTGCCCCGTTCAGGATTTCACGGGTGGCCGGGTCCTTGCTGTCCAGGATGCGAAGCGGATTGGTGCCAAGACGACGCTTGCTGTCGTCATCGAGCTGGTCTTTATACTGCTCGAGATAACGAACCAGCGCCTCCCGGTACACCTTGCGGGATTCGCTGGTACCGATGGAATTGATTTCCAGCCGGGCATGCTCGGTCAGCCCGAACGCCTTCCACAGGCGGGCGGTCAGAACCAGCAGCTCCGCGTCAATGTCAGGGCCGGCCATACCGAAGCACTCGACACCGATCTGGTGAAACTGGCGATACCGCCCTTTCTGGGGCCGCTCATGGCGAAACATCGGGCCGGTGTACCACAAACGGCGTGTCTGGTTGAACAGCAGGCCATGCTCTTCTGCGGCCCGCACGCAACCGGCTGTACCTTCAGGGCGCAGAGTCAGGCTGTCGCCATTGCGGTCATCGAATGTATACATTTCTTTTTCGACGATATCGGTTACTTCACCGATCGAGCGCTTGAACAGCTCGGTGTGCTCTACCACCGGCATACGGATTTCCTGGTAGCCGTACTGGCCGAGCACTTGTCTTACCGTGGACTCTACATACTGCCAGACCGGGGTCTGGTCCGGGAGGATGTCATTCATCCCCCGGATTGCCTGAATTTTAGCCAAGTTTAAACCCTGAAAATCTTTGAATGGTGTCTTTGTAACGCTCAGTCTGAAGACCGGGCGATAACGGCTTCTTCCTGCTCCTGGCGCTTGGCAACCTGTTCGCGGATCAGCCGCTCGAGGTCATCAGCCAGTGCCGTGTTGTCCAGTTTCTGGTTCGGCTTTCCGCCCACATACAGCAGGTGTTTCGGGCTGCCGCCGGTCAGCCCCAGGTCTGCTTCCTTGGCTTCACCCGGCCCGTTAACGATACAGCCAATGATGGCTACATCCAGTGAGGTGTTCACATCTTCAAGACGGGCTTCCAGGTCGTTCATGGTCTGGATAACGTCGAAGTTCTGGCGTGAACAACTCGGGCAGGCAATGAAATTGATGCCGCGGCTACGCAAACGCAGGCTCTTGAGGATGTCGAAGCCTACCTTGATTTCCTGTACCGGGTCTGCCGCCAGGGAGACCCGTATGGTGTCGCCAATGCCATCCATCAGCAACATGCCGAGGCCGATGGCGGATTTCACGGTACCGGACCGGAAACCGCCCGCCTCGGTAATGCCCAGGTGCAAGGGCTGCTCAATCTGGGAGGCAATCTGGCGATAGGCTGCGACGGTCATGAATACGTCGGACGCCTTCAGGCTGACCTTGAAGTTCTGGAAGTCGTGCTTGTCCAGAATATCGATGTGGCGCATGGCAGACTCCACCAGCGCCTCGGGGGTCGGTTCGCCATACTTGCGTTGCAATGCCTTTTCCAGTGACCCGGCATTCACCCCGATGCGGATCGGAATATTGCGATCCTTGGCAGCGTTGATCACCGCACTCACCCGGTCGTCCCGGCCAATGTTGCCGGGGTTGATCCGCAAACAATCAACACCCAGCTCGGCAACCCGCAACGCAATCTTGTAGTCGAAATGGATATCCGAAACCAACGGCACCGAGACCCGCTCACGAATCTTGCCGAATGCCTCGGCCGCCTCCATAGACGGCACAGACACGCGGACAATATCCGCACCGGCCTCTTCAAGGGCCTTGATCTGACCGACGGTGGCATCAACATCACAGGTATTGGTGTTGGTCATGCTCTGTACCGAAATGGGCGCATCTCCGCCCACTGGCACATTGCCCACCATGATCTGGCGGGATTTACGTCTCTTGATCGGGGAATCTTGCTTCATGGTCTGGAACCAACAATCTGTTCAGGCGGTCGTTCAGGGTTCTAGGGTGAACTCTGCTCGGTTATTCACTACGCGGAAACGGCCAGGGTCCAGGGTCTCGCCCCGGAACTGGATGGTTTCAACGGCACTCATTGCGCCAACTACCACTCTCAGTGGCGCCTCACCGGATACGTCCAGCTGGTTGCCGCGGGTACGAAGACCGGCAGCCAGGCGGTTACCAGCGCCATCAGTAACCTGAATCCAGCAATCATCACTGAACGTCATCTGCAGACGGGCCGCTGCCGGCGGCTCGTTAGCCGCAACCGTTTCTTCCGGAACCGGCTCAGCGACCGCCGCAACGTCCGCCGGCGCGGTCTCAAGGGCTTGGTCGTCAGCCTCAGGGGCTGTTGCAGGGGCCATGTCAGGCTCCAGGGTCACCCCGTCTTCGGGCATAACCGGCCCTGCCTCTGGCGCGGATTCATCAACAGACTCCTGGGGCTCTGGCACCCCCACAGCGGGCTCGTCAGATTCAATCAGAGGCGCGGTTGCAGTACTGTCCGGCTGAAACCCGGCAGGGTCTTCGGCGGCTTCGGGCTGCTCTGCTTCCGGTTGCGGTGTCGCCGGAAGCGCGGAGTCTTTGTTGCTGAGATAAGTAAAGGCCAGAAAGCCAATCAAAGCTGCGGCCACCAGCACGAGAATCAGCTTGGCGGCCCGACGCTTCTGGCGCCGGCGTCGTTCGATATTTACCAGCGGGTTAGCCTGCAGCGCCTGCTCCCGCTCCTGGCGGCGAGGCTCAAGCTCTGTGTCCAGGTCACGGATAATCGAGTCTGCATCCAGGCCTACTTGCCGCGCATAGGCACGGACATACCCCTTCAGGAACAGCTCGGTATCAATTTTGCTGTAATCACCGCTTTCAATCGCCTGGATCACGGAAACCCGAAGGTGCTGTTGGTCTGCAACCGCTGCCAGACTCAGCCCTGCCTTCTCCCGTGCCCGCCGGAGCTGCTGTCCGACAGATTCTGCGGATACGTTATTCAGCTGCTCGTCACCGGTCATTGGCAATCAGCACCTTGTATTGTTGATACTCTATGGATTCCGGGAATTCGTTCCGCAATAACAAAGCCATACTGGCTTCCTGGTCTTTGTCCCCGAAATAACGGGCAATGCGGATACCTGTGTAAAGGCTTTCTGCGGAATGGGTCAGTCGTGTATTGCCCTGAATCATGGTCTGAAGGCGACTGTAATACCGGGACGCTTCGGTGTAATTGTCCTGTTCCACCAGCACACGTGAAAGTGACAGTAACGAGCGAGCTTCGCCGCGGGTCAGCTCTACGGCTCTGCGGTAGGCTGCCTCTGCGCCTTCGAGGTTATCCAGGCGCTCTTCTGTCATGCCCAGATTGTAAAAGACACCTCCGCGCTCTCTGTACCCGGTATCCCGGG
This sequence comes from Marinobacter sp. P4B1, assembly GCF_001447135.1. NCBI lineage: Bacteria > Pseudomonadati > Pseudomonadota > Gammaproteobacteria > Pseudomonadales > Marinobacteraceae > Marinobacter > Marinobacter sp. P4B1. The sequence continues at coordinate 107,635 of NZ_LLXM01000006.1, read as the reverse complement.
ACGCAACGGAAAACTGGTTACGGGCACCTTCGTATTCTTTTTGGCCGTACAAGAAGGCACCGTAATACACTCGCCCACGGGTATAGCTTCCGTCCGCTGACACAGCCTTGCGGAAACTTTCTTCGGCCAGCTGCTCTTCGCCTTCATAGCTGTACACCAGCCCCATGGCAGCCAATGCCTCGGCATCTCCGCTGTCAATTTCCAGGGCGCGATCAAGGTGGTGCCGGGCCCGCTCCAGGTTGCCCTGCCGGATATAAGCGGTTGCCAGCTGAACGTAGCTGCTCAAGGCTTTGTCGCGGTCAGCCTCCCGGCTGAAACGGCTGTCTGTGGTGGTTACGCATCCGGACACCAGCATCCCTGAAAAAATCAGGGCCAACACAGCCAGTTTTACCTTGGAATTCCTAACCATCAACAAACACCTTACCTTGGTTGTTTCTGCTCCCCTGTATTCAGGGATTAACTTGCTGAACGGCAATATAGCGCTGGCTTCTGCGCGTCCGGTCTTCCACCCGGCCTACCAGCTGCCCGCAGGCAGCGTCAATGTCATCACCTCGGGTGGTTCGGATGGTGGTCACGAAGCCGGCTTCGTTCAGCACATTCTGGAAGCGCCGGGTTGCGTTCATGCTGGGCCGGCGGAAATCGCTTTCCGGGAATGGATTAAACGGTATCAGGTTAATCTTGCAGGGCAACCCCTTCAAGATTACGGACAGTTCCCGGGCGTGCTCTGGCTGGTCGTTCACACCTTCTATGACCGTGTACTCGATAGTGGCCTTACGCTTGTCCGGCAGGCGCGCCAGGTAGCGGCGGGTCGCTGCCAGCAACTCGGCAATCGGGTACTTTTTATTCAGCGGCACCAGCGTGTTACGAAGTTCATCATTAGGGGCATGCAGAGAGATGGCCAGTGAAACATCGGTAACCTCACCCAGCCGGTCAAGGGCCGGAACAACACCGGAGGTACTCAGGGTAACCCGACGCTTGGAAATACCGTAAGCCAGGTCTTCCATCATCAGGTTCATGGCGTCAACCACGTTATCGAAGTTGAGCAGGGGCTCTCCCATGCCCATCATGACCACGTTGGTAATCGGCCGATCGGTGGGATCAAACGGCATGAAAGCGCGGCGCGCCACCCACACCTGGCCAATGATTTCTGCCGCTGTCAGGTTACGGTTAAAGCCCCGCTTTCCCGTCGAACAGAAAGTACAGTCCAGGCTGCAGCCAATCTGGGACGACACACACAAGGTGCCACGTTCCCCATCAGGAATAAGCACAGTTTCAACACTGTTGCCGTTATCCATGCGCATAACCCACTTGCGGGTGCCGTCTTTCGAGGTTTCGTCGTAAACCACCTCGGGGCCACGCACTTCAGCAATTTCCTTGAGCCTTTCGCGCAGAACGCGGCTCATATTGGTCATTTGATCGAAGTCATCAACGCCACGCTGGTGGATCCACTGCAGCACCTGCTGGGCCCGGAAACGTTTTTCCCCCAGGGTTTCAAAAAATGCCTCGAGCTTGGCTTTGGGCATCCCCAGAAGATTGATTTTTTCGGCAGGGGCAGTCATGACATAACCTCGATCAGATAACCAATTCAGGGGCAGCCGTAAGCTGCCCCTGAACAGACAACATCAGCCGCGCGGGCAGATTTCGTTGTCGGAGAAGAAATACGCAATTTCGCGCTCGGCAGAAGCTGCAGAGTCGGAGCCGTGAACGGCGTTTGCGTCGATGGAAGAAGCGAAGTCTGCACGGATAGTGCCGGCGTCGGCTTCTTTCGGGTTGGTTGCACCCATCAGCTCACGGTTCTTCAGGATGGCGCCTTCGCCTTCCAGAACCTGCACAACAACCGGACCGGAAGTCATGAAAGCAACCAGGTCGTTAAAGAACGGGCGCTCTTTGTGCTCGGCATAGAAACCTTCGGCCTGCTCCTGGGTCAGGTGCATCATTTTGGCCGCAACGATTTTCAGGTCGGCTTTTTCAAAACGGCTGTAGATTTCGCCGATAACGTTCTTGGCGACCGCGTCGGGCTTGATGATAGAGAGCGTGCGCTCGTTTGCCATGATGTTTCTCCAGTCTGGTTAGGGTAAAAATTCAGGGGTGCGATTATACGCAGTCCGAGTGCAACTGCCTACCGCACCGTACGAAGTCGGGACACAACCTGCACAATCTGCTCCACGGCAAAGTCGATTTCTTCATCGGTGGTGAACCGCCCGAAGGAAAATCTTAATGCCCGATGAGCCAGCTCGTCACTCACGCCAATGCCACGCAGCACAAACGAGGGCTCTACCGTAGCCGAAGCACAGGCAGAACCGGATGACACCGCCACCTGCCGCAAGCCCAGCATCAGGGACTCGGCTTCAACACCCTCAAAGGATAGGTTGACAATGCCCGGCACCCGATGTTCCCGGCTGCCGTTGAAATGAACGCCGGAAAGCGACTCCAGCCCGCCCAGAAAGCGCTCGCGCAGGGCTTCAAGGCGCATAAGTTCGTCGGACAGTCCTTGCCCGGCCAGCTCGAAAGCCTTCCCCATGCCGGCAATCTGGTGGGTAGGCAAAGTACCGGAGCGCATGCCCCGCTCGTGGCCGCCACCATGCATCTGGGCCTCGATGCTGACCTCCGGAGACCGGCGCACATACAACGCACCAACACCTTTCGGGCCGTAAACCTTATGTCCGGAAAGCGACATCAGGTCGACATTCAGTGCGGCGACATCGACCGGCATCTTTCCGGCGGCCTGCGCGGCGTCCACGTGAAACAACACGCCACGGTTACGCAACAGTTCGCCGATTGCAGCCGTATCGGTAATACAACCCAGCTCATTGTTCACCAGCATCAGGCTCACCAGTACGGTGTTTTCCCTGAGTGCACCCGCCACCGCCTCAACCGAAATACGCCCGTCGGCTTCCGGCGCCAGCCAGGTAACCTCTACGCCCTGTTGCTCCAGCCACTTGCAGGTATCAATAACTGCCTTGTGCTCGATCGTCGATGTAATCACGTGGGCACTGGCCCGGCCGGCTACGGCACCTTTAATGGCAAGGTTGTCCGATTCCGTTGCCCCGGAGGTCCAGACAATCTCCCTGGGGTCGGCATGGATAAGGTCGGCTACCTGGCGGCGGGCACCTTCAACAGCGGCCTCGGCTTGCCAGCCGTATCCGTGGGAGCGAGACGCGGGGTTGCCAAAAACTCCATCAATGGTCAGATATTTGACCATCTCATCGGCAACGGCAGGATCAACGGGCGTCGTCGCCGCATAATCAAGATATACGGGTGTTTTCATAGTCAAAGGAAGTGTCGGTTATCAGGCCGGAGCCTGGTCAATCAAACGCCGGGTATTGATGGTATCCGGATCGCCATCAGACTGTTTACGGTTCTGGCGGTCCGCCACCTGGCGGATTTCGTGTTTTCGCATCAGGTCGCCCAGGCTGATTTCGCTGAGAAACTGATGAATCTGGCTGCTCAGGTCTGACCACAAATGGTGGGTAAGGCACTTTTCGCCATTCTGGCAGTCGCCTTTATTACCGCAACGGGTGGTATCCAGGGATTCGCTGACCGCATCCACCACTTCCGCGACATAAACGTCATCGGCAGAGCGGCTCAGACGATAGCCACCACCCGGGCCCCGCACGCTCACCACCAGGCTATGACGGCGCAAGCGGGAGAACAGCTGCTCGAGATACGAGAGGGAGATTTCCTGCCGGGCTGAAATATCTGCAAGGCTTACCGGCCCCTGGGCTCCGTGCAGAGCCAGGTCAAGCATCGCCGTTACAGCGTAGCGGCCTTTGGTGGTCAGCTTCATAATTTCAGCCCCGTTAATGGGAATGAATCGCGATATGCATGCGGAAGTATGAATTGACCAACTAAAACAGTCAAGTATTCAGCCTTTTCCGTCGGTGTCGGTTTCATCCCGCACGCAGTCAAAATCTTCCTCGTGCAAAGGTGGCAACTCGCCGTTCTGGTATTCGCTGTTCACCTTGCGAATGGCCTTGCACATGTTTTCGATGCGATCGTCCACCGCGTGCATGTGATCCAGCAGCGAACGCATGGCCCTGGCCACAGGATCCGGCATTTCTTCGGTAACCCCGTAGGCATCGAAGCCCATCCGCTCTTCCATCTGCTTGCGACGGACATCATCTTCGCCCTGACGCTTCACAATCACCCGGCCAGGAATGCCAACGACGGTCGCGCCCGCAGGCACCGCCTTGGTCACCACGGAATTGGACCCCACCTTAGCGCCCTCTCCCACTTCAAACGGCCCCAGGATCTTGGCACCGGCACCAACTACCACACCATTTCCGATGGTGGGATGGCGCTTGCCTTTATTCCAGCTGGTACCGCCCAGCGTAACCCCCTGATACAAGGTGACGTCGTCACCGATAACAGTGGTTTCGCCGATAACCACGCCCATACCATGATCAATAAAGAATCGCCGGCCAATGGTTGCGCCCGGATGAATCTCGATACCGGTAAACCAGCGGGCCAGGGTAGACAGGGTTCGGGCCAGCCACTTCAGCCCCAGGTTCCAGAGCCAGTGAGCCAGCCGGTGGAGCAACAAGGCATGCAACCCGGGATAGTTGGTAAGCACCTCGAAGGTGTTCCGTGCCGCCGGATCCCGATGGAATACGCTGTTGATGTCTTCCCTTAAACGCTCGAACATGACTTTATTCCCGCCCTTCGTCTGCGGAGGATTCCGCCGTCGGTTTATGCTTCATACCACCTTGTTGGGTTCCGGCGGCCTTCTGGACTGCAGAGAGTACGCCTCTCAGGATGTTTATTTCCATTTCATCCATCCGTGCCCGCTGGAACAGGCGCCTTAACCTGCTCATTAACTGACGCGGATTGTCACGGCGATGGAAATTCACATCCACCAGCACCTGCTCCAGGTGGCCAAAGAACCCTTCCACATCATTCACTGTTGCCGGCGGCACATCCCAGCCGTTATCACCCGGCGCCACCATAGCCTCAAGGTAGGGGCTCGACTCGCCCTCTTCAAGGCCGCGCAGGTACTGCATGCGCAGTTCATAGCAGATCACCTGAACCGCCATGGCCAGGTTCAGCGAACTGTAATCAGGGTTCGAGGGAATATGGATATGATAGTGGCAACGCTGAAGTTCGTCGTTCGACAGCCCGTGATTCTCCCTGCCAAATACCAGGGCCACCCGCCCCTTCGCACTGTGTTCTGATGCCATGGCTGCCGCCTGCGGCGGCGCCATCACCGGCCAGGGTACCTTGCGGCCGCGGGCGCTGGTGCCCATCACCAGGATGCAGTCCGCCAGGGCTTCATCCAGCGAAGAAACCACCCGGGCCCGGTCAAGCACATCCGAAGCACCGGCCGAACGAGCGTAGGAGGCTTCATCGGGGAAAGACGAAGGATTCACCAACCAGAGATTCCCCAGCCCCATATTCTTCATCGCCCGGGCAACCGCACCGATATTTCCGGAGTGGGAGGTTTCAACCAGAACAATCCGGACCTGATCGTTGAAAGTGTCGCTTCCTTCCTGCGGCATTGCGTGCTTGTGCATGTTCGTGGTGCCTGTGACTGGTCGTACATTCGCGGAAAAGAACCGCATGATAGCAGAAACCCGACCGTTTCCGCTCTCCGGAAATCCCGCAACTTCGCCCGAACCCCATGGTATCCGTGGATTTCCTGAGCCAAAAAACGTACAAGCGAAGGGAGTTTTTGCTATGATAGCCGGCCTTAACACACCCGGATAATGAACACTCAGATGCAACCAGCAATCAAAATGGCCCTGCGCGTTGCCCGCCAGGGATCCGACTACCTGAAAGCCCACTTCGAGCGCCAGGAACCTAACGGTAAAGATGAGTCTGACCGCCTGCGCCAGCTGGAACGGGTTGAGCAGTCCATTTACGACAACTTTGCCGAACAGCTTGAAAAGGCCTACAAAGACCACACCATCGCTCCGATGGGCGAGGCTGATGCCAACGGTAGCGATAAAAGCTGGCACATTTTCCCGGTTCTGGGGCGTGAGAACTTTGTACGGGGCATTCCCGAGTTCGCCCTGGCCCTGTCCCAGAAAAAGAACAACCGCACCGAGAACCTGCTACTGGTTAACCCGGTGACCGGCGAGGAATACTCCGCCAGCCGCGGCCATGGTGCCGCCCTGAACAGCCGCCGCGTGCGGGCTTCCGATGTAAAACTGCCAGCCAAGGCTGCAATCTCCACCAACCTCCTGGACCAGACTCGTCAGGGCGATGATCCGATGGTATGGGGCGAAATGGCCGCGACACTGGCCAGCGAAACCGCCATGTTCCGCACCTCCGGCTGCGTGGTCCTGGATATTGCCCGGGTTTCCGCCGGCCTGCTGGATGCAGCCGTTATCTTCCGCCCTGCCGCAGCTGACCTCGACCTCGGGGTTACCCTGGCTATGGAATCCGGCGCACTGACCGGCGACTTTTCCGGTAATCCCTCGGCTGGCAACGCCCGTCAGCTGATTGTGGCGAACCCGAAACTGTTCCGTGAAGTCCTGAAAGTACTGCACCCCTTCCGGGGTCGCCTGCCACGGTAAATTTACCGGCCACAAAAAAACCGCCATCCTTTCGGGTTGGCGGTTTTTTTTATGCCGGGCCACAAGGGCCCGGCAGGCATGCATTACATGCGATTCAACCACTCGGGCGGCTGCTCTTCCTCCGCCTCGTCTCCGGCACCTTCCTTTGCAGGCACCATCAGGTCTTCGCGGGTTACACCCATCACCATCAGCATGTTCGCAGACACATAGATGGAGGAATAGGTACCCACAACCACACCGATCATCAGAGCCAGGGCGAAGTTGTTGATCGCCTCACCACCGAGGAAATAGAGCGCAATCAGCACCACCAGCGTCGTGCCGGAGGTGTTAATCGTACGAGTGATGGTCTCGTGGATGGACTGGTTGATGATATCCCACGGCTCCCCTACCCGCATTTTCCGGAAATTCTCCCGGATACGGTCCGCCACGACGATGGTGTCGTTCAGGGAGTAACCGATAATGGCCAGCAAGGCTGCCAGAACGGTCAGGTCAAAGGTCCACTGGAACAGGGCAAACACACCCAGCACAATCAACACATCGTGGGCCAGCGGAATCACCGAGGCGATACCGAACTTGAACTGGAAACGCATACCGACGTAGATCAGTACTACGGCCAGCGCAATCAGCAGCCCCAAACCGCTATCCTCTTTCAGCTCGTCACCCACCTGGGAGCCGACAAACTCGGAACTCACCAGCTCCAGCTCGGCACCCGTGCGTGACAGCACCTCGGTCACCTCGCTCGCCAGCTCATCGTTACCTGCTTCCGCCATGCGGATCAGCACGATGGTGTCGGCTCCGAAGTTCTGAACCGAGAACTGCTCGTAGCCGGCTTCCGTCAGCTGGGTACGGATTTCATCAAGGCTTGGAGCCTCGGCATATTCGAATTCGACGGAGGTGCCGCCGGTAAAGTCCATGCCGAGATTGAGGCCGCGAATGCCCAGCAACGCAATAGACGCAATTACCAGAGCGATAGAGAGCACCGAAGCAATCTTTCGGAAGCCCATGAAGTCAAACGGTTGCTTTTCGGTATCAGCCATTGGCCAGCTTCCCTCCGATCGAAAGTTTCTCGACCCTGCGGCCGCCATACACCAGGTTCACCATGCTGCGCCCGACCATCAGGCCGGTAAACATGGAGGTCAGGATACCGATACACAGGGTAACGGCGAAGCCCTTGACCGGGCCGGAGCCCATGGCGAACAGAATCACCGCCACCAGCAGCGTGGTGATGTTGGCATCGAAAATGGATACGAAGGCGCGACTGTAACCGGAGTTGATCGCGCTTTGCGGCGGCACGCCCGATTTCAGCTCTTCCTTTATGCGCTCAAAGATAAGCACATTGGCATCGACGGCCATACCCACTGTCAGAACGATACCGGCAATACCCGGCAGCGTCAGGGTGGCCGAAAGTATCGACATACACGCCACCAGCAACATCAGGTTGAGGGTCAGCGCCACGTTGGCCATCATGCCGAAGCCACGATAGAAGAACGCCATGTAGATCAGGACCAGGGCAAAACCGATCATTACCGACATCAGGCCGGCATCGATGTTCTTCTGACCCAGGCTTGGCCCGATGGTCCGCTCCTGCACAAAGTACATCGGCGCAGCCAGTGCACCGGCACGCAGCAACAGCGCGAGTTCCGCGGCTTCGGGAATGGAATCCAGGCCGGTGATACGGAAGCTGCTGCCCAGGGCAGACTGCACCGTTGCCAGGCTGATCAAGCCCTTCTCTACTACGCGCTTGTCGGTCTCGACAATCTCGCCATCGACTTCGCGGGTTTCGGTCTCGGTACGGTACTCAATAAACAGCACCGCCATGCGGCGACCGATGTTGTTGCGGGTAGCGCGGTTCATCAGGTCACCACCCACGGAATCCATGGTGATGTTAACCTGCGGCTGGCCGTTCTCGTCGAACGCCTGCTGGGCATTTGCCACGTTGTTACCGGTCGCAATAACGTCCCGCTCCAGGCGAGCTGAGCGATTAGGCTCATCCCGGAAGCTGAACTGCTCGGTTTCGGCAGAAGCGGTGTCCTGGCGGGCTTCCATCCGGAACTCCAGGTTGGCCGTAGCCCCCAGAACCCGCTTGGCCTGCGCCGTATCCTGCACGCCCGGCAGCTCCACAATAATCCGGCTCGCGCCCTGGCGCTGTACCAGCGGCTCGGCAACACCCAGTTCGTTTACCCGGTTACGGATAGTGGTCAGGTTCTGCTCCAGGGCATATTCCTGGATGTTACGAACTTCGGCTTCAGAAAGGGCGAGTGAAATCAGGAATTCACCACCCTCGGTGCTCTCGTCGAGCAGGAATTCGTTGTAGTTGTCACGAATCAGCGTGAATGCTTCCGCGCGGGTCTCCGAATCGCGAAAACTCAGGATGATGTTGCGGTTCTCGCCCACATCACCGCCCCGGTAGCGGATGCGCTCTTCCCGCATATCCCGCTTGATCTGGCCTGACAGGGCCTCAAGGCGCTGGTTAACCGCTGTCTCCATATCCACTTCCAGCAGGAAGTGAACACCGCCACGAAGATCCAGGCCCAGCTTCATGGGGCCGGCGCCCAGACTCTGCAGCCAACCGGGAGTCGACGGAGCCATGTTCAGGGCCACCAGGTATTCCCGACCCAGGGCCGCCTGCACTGCCGGCCTCGCCCGCAACTGGTCATCGGAACTGGTCAGGCGAATCAGGGCGTCCCGCTCTTCGAGGAGGCTGGATTTGACTTCGATACCGCGGCTTTCGAGTTCGCCAAGTGCGCGGTCGAGCACACGCTGGTCTACCTCGGTGCTACCACGGGCGCCGGTGATCTGGATGGCGTAGTCGTCGGGGAAAAAATTGGGTAAGGCGTAAATAAACCCGATGACCAGTGCAAACACGATCACCAGATTTTTCCAGAGAGGATACTTGTTCAGCATGGGATCCCTTTGAGCCGACTGGTCGCCGGTCTTGGTGTGTCAGCCAGTATGAATCAGCCGGCGCCACAGGGCGCCGGCGCCTGACCAGCTCAGATATCCTTCAGCGTACCCTTCGGCAGGGCGGCTGCTACAGCTACTTTCTGAACCTTGATTTCTACGTTATCGGACACTTCCAGAACGATGAAGTCGTCCGCAACCTTGGTAATGCGACCGGCTACGCCGCCGGAAGTAACAACTTCGTCACCCTTGTTCAGGCCGGACATCAGAGCTTTGTGCTCTTTTGCACGCTTGGACTGCGGGCGCCAGATCAGGAAGTAAAAGATCAGGATAAAGCCTGCGAAGAAGATGATCTGACCCATCACGCTCATACCCTGGGCGCCCGGATCCTGAGCCATGGCCAATGCAGGCATCAGAGACAGCAGACCGGCGATGAGCAGTTTGATTGATTTCATTCAGGTTCTCCGTTTATTGACTTGTCTAGGTGTAAAACTTGATCAGGAATCGCCCAGCGGCGGCACACTTTCGCCGCGTAAGGCATAGAATTCGCTTACAAAGTCGGACAATGTACCTGCTTCAATGGCGCCACGCAATCCGCTCATCAGGTTCTGGTAAAAGCGCAGATTGTGGATGGTATTGAGCTGGGAGCCCAGCATTTCACCACACTTGTCCAGATGGTGCAGGTAACTCTTCGAGAAATTCTGGCAGGTGTAACAGTCACACCGTTCATCCAGGGGCCCGGTGTCGTGCCGGTTCCTGGCATTGCGAATCTTCACGATGCCGGTTGAGGTGAACAGGTAACCGTTACGGGCATTCCGGGTGGGCATTACACAGTCGAACATATCGACACCGCGGCGCACGGCCTCAACAATATCTTCCGGGCGACCCACGCCCATCAGGTAGCGGGGCTTGTCTTCCGGCATCTTGGGCGGCAGATGATCCAGAATGCGGATCATGTCTTCCTTCGGCTCCCCTACCGACAGGCCACCAATGGCATAGCCGTCAAACCCGATATTAGTCAACCCTTCCAGCGAGCGGTCCCGCAGGGATTCATACATGCCACCCTGAACGATTCCGAACAGTGCCGCCGGATTACCCTCATGGGCATTCTTGCTTCTTTCTGCCCAGCGCAGGGACAACTCCATGGATTCCTTCGCCTGCTTCTCGGTGGCAGGATACGGCGTACATTCGTCAAAAATCATGACGATATCCGAGCCCAGGTCCCGCTGCACGCCAATGGCAATCTCCGGCGACAACTCCACCTTCGAGCCATCCACCGGTGAACGGAAGGTTACGCCCTGCTCGGTAATCTTGCGCATTTCGCCCAGGCTGAACACCTGGAAACCGCCGGAGTCCGTGAGGATCGGCCCCTGCCACTGGGTGAAGTCGTGCAGGTCACCATGGGCCTTGACCACTTCCGTACCCGGCCGGAGCATCAGGTGGAAAGTGTTGCCCAGAATGATTTCCGCACCGATTTCCTTGATGTCCCGGGGCAGCATGCCCTTGACGGTACCGTAGGTGCCCACCGGCATGAACGCCGGCGTCTCGACCGTTCCCCTGGGGAAGGTCAGGCGGCCACGCCGGGCCTTGCCATCTTCTCCAAGTTTCTCGAAGCTCATGAAACAGGAATTACTCACAGGGATTCTCCACGGGATTCCGGTTGATCAGTATCGGCTTGGCCAGAGGCAGCCTGGCGCCCAAGGCTTGGCTGCTGGCCGGTCAGGAACATGGCATCACCGTAGCTGAAAAACCGGTAACGCTCCTGAACCGCCTCACGATAAGCAGACATAATATGTTCATAGCCGGAAAACGCACTAACCAGCATGATCAGCGTGGACTCCGGCAAATGGAAATTGGTGACCATCGCGTCCACCGTCTGAAAACGATAGCCGGGATAGATAAAGATATTGGTTTCACCCCGAAAGGCCGACAGCACGCCGTTCTGACTGGCGGATTCCAGCGAGCGTACCGAGGTGGTGCCCACCGCCACTACCCGACCGCCCCTGGCGCGGGCCTGATTCACGGCATCTACCGTTTCCTGGGGAACGTGGGCAACCTCACTGTGCATCACGTGGTCTTTGACGTTATCCACCCGAACCGGCTGAAAGGTACCGGCGCCTACGTGCAAGGTGACGTAGGCAAACTCAACGCCCTTTTCTTTCAGTAGCCCCAGCAGGTCATCGTCAAAGTGAAGCCCGGCGGTAGGCGCCGCCACGGCACCCGCCTCCCTGGCGTAGACGGTCTGGTAACGCTCCCGGTCTGACTGATCGTCATCCCGCTCCATATAAGGAGGCAACGGCATGTGGCCAATGCGCTCGAGCACATCAAGAATGGGTTCTTCGCTCTCGCAGACAAAGCGGAACAGCGCATCTTCCCGACCGGTCATAAGCAGGGCCGTGCCATCCTCAAGCAACACCCGCTGCCCCGGCTTGGGAGACTTTGAAGAACGGGTGTGGGCCAGGATTTCGTGTTCACCGACCACTCGCTCAACCAGCACCTCTACCCGGCCACCGGTCTCCTTCTGGCCGAACAGGCGCGCGGGAATAACACGGGTATTATTGAACACCAGAAGGTCGCCAGGCTGAAGCAGGTCAGGCAGGTCAGTAAAACGAAGGTGCCGGGTGTGGCCGGTAGGGCCATCGAGATTCAGTAAACGGGATGCACTGCGTTGTTTGAGCGGGTAACGGGCGATGAGCTCGTCCGGCAGGTCAAAGTGGAAATCAGAGACGTTCATGGGCCGGGCTATTCACGACGCCGCAGGTTGCGGCCAATAAGTGGTAGCGGCGGGCGGACTCGAACCGCCACGGGTTTTACCCCAACGGATTTTGAATCCGTCGTGTCTACCAATTTCACCACGCCGCCATCGGAGAGTGGGAGGATTATACTGACCCTGATTCTGAAAGCAACCGATCATTCATCCCAGGATGCAAGCTGCCCCGGCGCTTGCCAATTTTCAACAAATTCACGGGTTTCCGGCCGTGGCACGGGTGGCTTTTCCTGCACCACAGTACCCGTATACAGAAAGCCGACTATCGATTCGCCTTCCGCCAGCCCAAGGCCACGATGCACCTGGGCATGGTAGGTAACCGGGCCGGTGCGCCACATGCCGCCGTAACCCGCATCGCGCAATGCCAGGCCGATAAATGCCATGCCGGTGGCAGCAGACATCACCTGCTCTACTTCCGGTACCTTGGGATGATGTTGCGGTGAGGCAATCCCGACAATCACCATCGGAGCCCTCAGCGGTGCTTTACGGGATTTTTCGACTTCCTGCTCACTGGCGGTTTCCGGGCAGGCAGAGGCGAACAGCTCGCCAAGGGCCTCCAGCGCCTCACCCTCTATCACCAGGTAGCGCCAGGGCCGCAACAAGGCATGGTCCGGAGCCCTTGCTGCACACTGGAAAGCCTGCTCGAGAACATCCCTGGGCGGAGCCGGGGCCTCCAGGCGGGGCTCGGAGGCACGGTCAAGCAGAAAGCGGGTAACAGAGCTCATAGACACCTGTAAGAATTGTGGCTTATACGTAATACTGCTAACCTTCAGTGTTAGCTCACTTCAAAACTACAAAAAACCGGCAGCACACAATGAGCGACCAAAAGAATTTTAGCAACTCCGTGTCTGAATCTGTGCTTGGGGCCAGGCTCTGAAATGATGAACGCACCGGCAGAATTACGCAACGCTACCGGGTCCGCCGGAAAAGTTGTGCATGGCGACCTCTCCAGCCACGAAACCGTGGCTATTCCGCCTATGCCGGATTACAGCGGCCGGATTCTCGGGTACGGCGTCAACACTGCCATTATTATTACCGGCGTGCTGCAAGGTATCTTCCCGGGCTGGATGCTTTGGCTGGTCGCGGGCACCATGCTCTGGCCCCACGCCGCACACCTGATATCCCGTCGCACCTTTCTGAGACGATCACCCCGCATCCGGCAGAAAATGCTGTTCCTCGACTGCGTGATCGGCGGTGGCTTTATCGGAATGATCGGATTAGTCGCCATTCCTGCGGTATCCACCGTGCTTATGCTGATGTTCAGCTGCCTGATTGTCGGTGGCACACGCCAATGGCTGGTAGGCACCTTGTTGATGGGCGCGGCCACGGCTGTGTCGGTTGCCAGCTTCGGTGTTGCCGAAAGCTTCCAGTCGCCACTGCTGACCAGCCTGGTCTCGGTGTTCGCAACCGGCACCTACATTTGCGTTACCGCGTACTATTCCCACCAGCAAGCCCGTGCCCTGCTCCTGGCCAAAACCCAGATCCAGAACCAGCGGGAGCAATCCATTGCCCTGTCGCACAAGCTTTCCAAATACCTGTCGCCCCAGGTCTGGCAATCCATCTTTACCGGCGAGCGGGATGTCCGGCTTGAAACCCAGCGCAAAAAACTCGCTATTTTCTTCTCGGACATCAAGGGCTTTACCGAACTCTCGGAAGAAATGGAGCCGGAAGCACTGACCGAACTGCTCAACCATTACTTCAACGAAATGTCGGAAGTGGCCCTGAAATACGGCGGCACCATCGACAAGTTCGTTGGCGATTCCATCATGGTCTTTTTCGGCGACCCCACCAGCCGGGGCCAGAGAGAAGATGCCTTTGCCTGCGTATCCATGGCCATCGAGATGCGCAAGCACATGAAGATCATGCGCCAGAAGTGGCGAAGCCAGGGCATCAAGACACCATTACAGATCCGTATGGGCATCAGCACCGGCTACACCACCGTAGGCAACTTCGGCGCCGAAAACCGCATGGATTACACCATCATCGGCAAGGAAGTGAACCTCGCCAGCCGCCTGGAGTCCCTGGCGGATTCCGGCGAAATCCTGATTTCCTACGAAACCTTCTCGCTGGTGAAAGATCGCATCATGTGCCGCGACAAGGGCGAGATCACGGTAAAAGGCTTTGCCAAGCCGGTGCCGATCTATGAAGTGGTGGACTTCCGCCGGGACATGGGCCCGCACCGCAGCTTCATGGAACACGAGCACAGCGGATTTGCCATGTATATGGATTCGGAAAAGATTACCGAGAGAGAGCGCAAGGCCATACTGGCCGCCCTCGAAGACGCCGCCGACCGGCTGCGCATCGAGGAAGACAGCGAATAACCCCCGCCTTTACTGCCGTACCAGCCGCGGCCCCGGACCCTGCTCAGGGCTGGTGCTGCGCCACGGATTGATATCCAGCCCACCCCTGCGGGTATAGCGTGCACACACCGTCAGGTGTTCCGGTTTGCAGCGGGCCATCAGGTCTGTAAACACCGTTTCCACGCAGTGCTCGTGAAAGTCCTGCTTCTGGCGAAAGCTGACGATGTAGCGCAACAGGCCGGATCGATCTATCTTCTTGCCCTGATAGCGGATCAGCACCGTTGCCCAGTCCGGCTGGCCGGTGACCGGGCAGTTGCTTTTCAGCAGGTGCGAACACAGCTGCTCGCTGACCTGCTCACCGGACACCGCCAGGGACTCCGCCGAGTACTCGTACACCACATCATCTACCGGCTCGTCATCAATCAGCTCATAACCTTCCGGGCGCCCGATAGCCGGTGCCGACTCATCCACACTGAGCAGACGCACATCCACAGACGCTCCACAGGCACTGGACAGGTCAGCGGTAATGGTTTCCGCCACCTGTTCGACGGTGGAGAACACGGCCTGGTTGAGGGAATTCAGGTACAGCTTGAGCGACTTGCTTTCGATGATGGACGGTGACGCGGCAGGAAAGCGGATCTCCGCCCAGGCGACCGCCGGCACGCCACCAGGCCGAAGCCAGGAGATTTCCCAGGCTTGCCAGAGATCTTCCCCGAACCAGGGCCAGCGACCGTCTTCCAGGCCGATGCGACGCCGATTCTCTTCCCGTGCGACCGGAAACAGTAGCGAAGGATCGTACTGATCCGGGTATTCGCTGGATTTACCCAGCGGAGCGTTATGCAATGCCATGTCGTAAAGATTCCCCGATCAGTGACGGATGCCTTTGCCCCGGGCCAGCATGCGCAGTGCAACGGCAGCCAACAGGACAATAAAGACGACAATCATACCAAGGGAGATGAACGGATTAACGTCCGAAACACCCAGTATGCCGTAGCGGAACCCGTTCACCATGTACAGGATCGGGTTGATCATCGACGCCCCCTGCCAGAACGCCGGCAGCAGGTCGATGCTGTAGAAAACACCACCGAGATAGGTCAGCGGCGTGAGCACGAACGTCGGCACAATGGAGATGTCATCAAACTTGGTGGCCAGCATGGCATTGATAAAGCCACCAAGGGAGAACAGTGCCGAGGTCAGGAACACCGTAATCACCACCATGGGCAGGTTGTGGATAGACAGCTGGGTAAACGCCAGGGACAAGAGGGTAACAATCAGTCCGATGCTCAGGCCCCGGGCCATACCACCCGCCACATAACCTGCCAGAATCGTCCAGTTGGGTACCGGCGACACCAGCAACTCCTCGATGCTGCGCTGGAATTTCATCGAAAAGAACGACGACACCACGTTAGCGTAGGAGTTGGTGATCACCGCCATCATGATCAGACCGGGCACGATAAACTGCATATAGTCGTAGCCGCCCATGTCGCCGATCCGGGAACCAATCAGGTTACCGAAGATGATGAAGTACAGGGTCATAGTGACCGCCGGCGGCAACAGCGTCTGCGGCCAGATACGGGTGAAGCGGCGGATTTCCCGCAGGACAATGGTCTGGAACGCGATCCAGAGGGCCTGAATGGTCATGCTTTCACCCCCGCGCCGTTTTCGGCTGCCCGGGCATTGTCTTCGACCATTCGCACAAACAGCTCCTCCAGCCGGTTGGCCTTGGTACGCATACTCACCACTTTGATTCCTTGACGTTCCAGTTCGACAAACAGGGAGTTCAGGCTCTGACCTTTCTCCACATCGACTTCCAGGGCGCCGTCTTCGTTAACACTGCTACGGAAGCCGTCCAGTTCCGGCGCGGAATCCATCAATTGTTCCGTATCCAGAACGAAGGTTTCCACGTTCAGCTGCTGCAGCAGTTCCCGCTTGCTGGTGTGCCGGATAATCTCGCCGTGGTCGATAATGGCGATGTTACGGCACAGGGCTTCCGCCTCTTCGAGGTAATGGGTGGTCAGGATAATGGTGGTGCCCTGGCGGTTCATCTCTTCCAGGAACTGCCACATAGAGCGCCGTAATTCGATGTCGACACCGGCGGTCGGCTCGTCAAGAATCAGCAACCTGGGTTCATGCACCAGCGCCCGGGCAATCATCAGGCGCCGCTTCATACCGCCGGACAGCATGCGGGACGGGGTGTCACGCTTGTCCCACAAACCAAGCTTGCGCAGGTATTTTTCGGCAGAAGCCCTGGCCTGCTTCAGGGGAATGCCGTAATACCCGGCCTGGGTAGTGACGATATCAATGACTTTCTCGAACTGGTTGAAGTTGAACTCCTGTGGCACCACACCAAGGTTCAGCTTGGCGCCCGAGAGATCCGTATCGATATCGTGGCCAAACACCCTCACCTTGCCGCCACTCTTGTTCACCAGGGACGACACTATGCCCAGGGTCGTGGATTTGCCGGCACCATTGGGGCCCAGCAGGGCGAAAAAGTCCCCTTCCCTGACTTTCAGATCGATTCCCTTGAGGGCCCGGAAGCCATCGCCATAGCTTTTCTCCAGCCCTTCGATTTCGAGTGCAAAGGTCATAAACCGTACCGTTTCCGAAATTTGCCTGGCAAGCCAGGCTAAAAAGTAGAGAGCTATTGAATTGTGGCAAAAGGCGGTATTTCAAGGCCGGGGATTACAACCCGGGCAGCAGGCCAAACCCCCAAACTGCGACAGGATTCCCGATATACTCCAGGCACCGTCCCTATAATGCCGTTACAACAACTTACAAGACACCTGTCACCAGGCATCGGGTGCATCAGGTCAACGCGAAGGGATTGTACGACATACCATGAAACTCGTTCACCTTACCCGCCTGTTTCTTCCACTTTCCGCTGCCGTGGTTTGCACCGGCTGCCTGGACAGCGGCGGCTCCGGCTCTGACGACACCCGCATCGGGCGAATCAATTACCAGGGCCTCAGCGGACTGACCTACACCACCAACAGCCAGAGCGGTGAAACCAACGAAGCCGGCGAGTTCCGCTACTATCCCGGTGAAACCCTGTCACTGAAAGTGGGCAAGTTACCGGTCATCGATAACGTTCCGGCACAGGATTTTGTCAGCTTCCTGGATTTTCAGCCGGAACTGCGGGAAGCCTTGAAAACCGCCAGCGTGAACGATCGGGGCCTGAAAGATCACCGGCCGGTGGAAGTCAGATTGCTCCCGAACAACACCGAGTTGCAAAACCGCACACGGTTCCTGCTGGCACTGGACTGGTCCGGCAACGTGAGCGAAGGCGAAGGCATCGACATTCGCCCGAGAGTGATCGAGCAGCTGAATGCAGCGATTAACGATCCGGATATCCCCGACACCCTCGATTTCACTGTGAGCGCCCAGGATTTTTCCGCGGCAGATTCGCCAGCGAACCGCATTCTGCAAAGTATCTGCTTCTACCCTGAGGATGACCGCCTCTGTGGCGCGCCGCCAAGCCCGCAAGAGATTGAGGCGGCACAGTCCCGCCCTGAAAACGACGAGGACCTGGATCCGAACACCCCTTATAAAGAAGACCTGCAATCCCTGGCCGATCGCATCCGCGAGGCGGTCAGAACCCTGGAAGATGTCGACAGTGAGCAGGCTGAAAACTACCTTGAGCGGGAGCTGGCGAGCATTTCCAACCATTATGGCCGCCGTTACTACCTGGAAGACTACCTTGCCAGCCATCCTGCCAGCGACACCGGCATCAAAACCATCGGAATCCGAAAAATCGGTGGCGAGGCGGCATTAGCCGAAATCGAGGCAGTCAGCACCCGTCCGAACGAGATCGCGGTGCACTCCTGGAGCTGGCAGACGGCGGAGGTGGAGTACTACGTGGCAGGCGATACCGGCGGTGAATCCGACATCCTGATCAACTTCAGGCCCGAAGACACCTACCGGTGGATTGACAAAGAAATCCGGGTAATTATCGACTGAGCAGCTTGCCCAGCGACCAGCGGGACTCGGCTCCGGTCACATCATAGCCGGCCGGGTCCAGCCCTTCCGTACCATGGGGCAGACACTCCCTGACAGAAAGCATTGCCTCTCCGGATTTCGATTCGTTATAGCTGGCCAGGTCGATAATCTTTGCCGTTTTACGGGACTGGCGACCGGCATCCTGCATCACCATGACACTGGGCCACAGCCGCCGTTCCGGCGAATGGGAAATCACAATGCCCCGCTGCCCGTCTGACAACTCCACCAGGCTGCCGGTGGGGTAAACCCCGATTGCCTTGATAAAGGCCTCGACCAGGTCATCCTGAAACTCGATGTTACGCATTTCGTAAAGCATCGACACCGCTTTCGCCGGCGTCAGTGAATCGCGGGTTTCGCGGGGCGTGATCAGCGATTCGAAAAACTCGGCAATACCGGCCACCTTGGCCAGCAACGGAATTCTGTCGCCTTTAAGCCCTTGAGGGAAACCGGAACCGTTATGGCGCTCTCGATGGTTCTGAACCACTGTCATCACTGCCCGGGACAGCCCCGAGTTTTGCAAAAGCGCCACACCTCGCTCGATATAACCGCGATAGTGTGCGTACTCTTCCGCAGAAAGCTGTTGTTCACGCTCTACCAGATCTTTTGGCAGCGCAGTCTTACCTACCTGGGACAACAGGCAGCCCATCGCCAGGTGGTTGAGCAAACCTTCATTCAAGCCCAGTTGACGACCACAAACCAACGCCCAAACCGCTGTATTCAGGGCGTGCTGGTAAAGAAAATCATCATAGTGGCGGGTGCGGCTGAGCCACAGCAAAGCACTGGGCTGACGCACGACACTGGCGACCATCTTGCGGGTAAGATCGGCTACCGGCCGCAAATCAGGGGCCTTGGCGGAGCGAATAGCATTAAAAACCTTCTGAAGAGCCGCCTCGCCATCGTCGAGAAGTTCCCGCGAAGCCTTTATTTCTTTACGCAGAGGTACCGTAACCTGGTGGCTGACCGGTTCGCGGATACTCAGTGGCGGCAGTTTCAGCTCGTTCCGGCCATTACCCCGCCCGGAAGCCCGCTGGCTGAACAGACGGACATTGCCCTCTTCCTGGTCAACCTTCTGCCGCGCTTCGGCAACATCTACCTTGACCCACTTGCAATGGGAATGCAGGGCCCGGATATCACTCGGGGAACGAATGTAGAACCCCTGAATGGGGAATGGCGTCTGGTGCCATGGACGATCGAGATCCGACACAAACATGCCGATCTCGAGGTCATGCACCATTATTTTTCTCTGACTTACGCCCACCACGCACCTCGGTTCAAGCTTTTGACACTATTTTACAGTTTGGCACTTGCACAAAAAAACGCCGCTTTAATTTAGTAGCCAACCGTCACTGTACATCGCCCCCAGGTAACGCAGTTTATCTTTGTGCAACAAACTGTATCAGCGGGACAGCCATCACAGCTTACACCTGGCTGATCACTCCGCCTTACACAGGGATTCATCAAAGGCCGGCAAGCGCGCACTCAAAGAGCCTCTGGGTACCCGCCTCGCGAACACGGTATAAGCCACCGCTGAGGAGCGGATGTAATCGACGTTAACTTCTTCGTCACCCCGTACTATTTGCCGCTGCACAGGCTCACAGGAAACCCGCAAAGAAAACCGGCCGCCCAGCTCCGTAATGCGCCCGGCTCCGTCCGGGGATGAAACTGTCATACACGCGGTGGCGCCGGATGCCGGCTGGCCTGAACCGGCCACAGTATCCCGGGCCGGATCTGCACAGGCCCGGATGCCATCTCCGCACTCCCCTGCCTGGTCATGACTGTCATCAGCCAGCCGCCAGACCCGCTCGCTGCACTCCGTTTCCACCTTCATGGTGGTGGACTTGTCAGACAGCAACCACCAGTCAGGATAGTCGGCGCTATCCCAGTGCACCCTTACCTGGCGGCTTTCGCCGGCCGAATTCTCCGCTGGAAACATGGCGTAGTGAGTGTAATAGCTGGCACACCCCGACAACCCGAGCAGGGGCAGGAGTGGCAGTCCAAAAATCACAACACTTCGGGCGATCGACGGGCATTTCATCAGTAAAAACCTTCCTTGCTTGACTCACTCCATTATCGACGGCCTGCCGTTTTTATCTACGTACTACTCATCATTCTGCGGCACCAAATTATTCCAAAAGGGTTATTGACTCCGATGCTGATAGTAATGAGAATGGTTGACGTTTATAGTTGCTTGTAAGATTCATCCACATACAGGCCCAAAGTCCAAAGGAACGAAACCATGCGAATGAAACTTGCCGCTACCGCTGCCATCGCCCTGACGGCCCTGCCCCTGACCGCTTCTGCAGACGGCGAAGTGAATATCTATTCTTACCGCCAGGCTTACCTGCTTGAACCTCTGTTGAATGCCTTTACTGACGAAACCGGCGTCAAAACCAACGTGGTTTTCGCCAAGCAGGGCCTTGCAGAGCGCCTGGAGCGTGAAGGCCGAAACAGCCCGGCAGATATCGTAATGACGGTCGATATCTCCCGCATTAACGAGCTGGTCGAGAAAGACCTGGTTGCCGGTGTTGAGTCAGACACGCTGAACAAGAACATTCCGGAAAACCTGCGCCACCCGGAAGGCAAGTGGTATGCACTGACTACCCGTGGCCGCCTGATTTTCACCTCCAAAGAGCGCGTGGAAGCCGGTGAAATCGCCAGCTACGAAGACCTGGCCGATGACAAGTGGGAAGGCCGCATCTGTACCCGCAGTGGCAAGCACCCGTACAACATCGCCCTGATTTCTTCGATGATTGCCCACCATGGCGAGGAAGCGACACGGGAATGGCTGGAAGGCGTTAAAGAAAACCTGGCCCGCAAACCGCAAGGTGGCGACCGCGACCAGATCAAAGCCATCGCCGAAGGCGTATGTGACGTAGCCATTGGTAACAGCTACTACTATGGCAACATGCTGATGGATGAAAACCAACGCCCGATTGCCGAACAGGTGAACCTGGTATTCCCGAACGCTGAAGGCCGCGGCACCCACGTTAATATCAGCGGTATCTCCCTGACCAAGAGCGCTCCCAACAAGGACAACGCCATCAAACTGATGGAGTTCCTGTCATCGCCGAGCGCCCAGCGTATCTACGCCGAGGCAAACACCGAGTACCCGGCTAACCCGGAGGTGAAGCCCACCGGCCTGGTGGCTGAATGGGGTGAGATCAACCCTGATGGCCTGTCTCTCCAGGAGATTGCCAACAACCGGAACGCTGCAGTAAAACTGGTCGACACCGTGGATTACGACGGCTGATCCATCAGTAACTGATCGATAGCTTTTATAGCTGACTCGAAAGGTGCTCCGGAGGGTTCCGGGGCACCTTTTCTTTTAGCAGGACAAAAGGAAATGACCCGCATCATTGCAGGGAGCATGCTCAGTATCTAAAATCGGAACACTTCTCATCACCACTATCAGAACGGATCACTCATGACAGAGGTCGTTACCAGCGCCAACCCGGGTCTTTCGCAACCATTGCTGGCCAAACGAACCTCCAAACGATGGATGATCAGCGCACTGGTCACCACCGCCATCGTAGCCTTACCCGTTCTGTCGGTGATTGTCCTGGCCCTGTTCCCGGAAGAGAACATCTGGCCGCACCTCCTGGAAACCACCCTGCCCCGCTACCTGGTGACCACCATCAAACTGATGATCGGTGTGGGCGTAATCACACTGGCCATCGGGCTGGCAACGGCCTGGGCCGTCACCATGTGCGAATTTCCCGGCCGCAAGTTTTTCGAATGGGCGCTGATGCTGCCCTTTGCGGTGCCCGCCTACGTGATCGCCTATGTGTATACCAGCCTGCTGGATTACGCGGGCCCGGTTCAGATTGCCCTGCGGGACTGGTTTGGCTGGCAAAGCGCCGCCGACTACTGGTTTCCGGAAATACGCAGCCTGGGCGGCGCGACCATCATGATCGGGCTGGTGCTGTACCCCTACGTGTACCTGCTGGGCCGCGCAGCGTTTCTTGAACAGTCCCCATCGCTGTTTGCGGTCAGCCGCAGCCTTGGCCATTCTGCCCTGAGCACCTTCTTCAAGGTAGTGTTGCCCATTGCGCGCCCGGCCATCGCCGTAGGCTTGTCGCTGGTGTTGATGGAAACCCTGAACGACTTCGGCACCGTGGACTTCTTTGCGGTACAAACGCTCACCGCAGGCCTGTTCGATACCTGGATGAACCTGGGCAATCTGGGGGGAGCCGCGCAGATTGCCACCACCATGCTGATGTTCGTGGTACTGCTGGTGACGCTGGAACGCTATTCCCGCCGCCGGCAGCAACAGTTTGCCGCCCGGGACAACCGTGAGCCGCTGCACCGGTTCACCATGTCT
Source organism: Marinobacter sp. P4B1 (assembly GCF_001447135.1). Taxonomy (NCBI): domain Bacteria; kingdom Pseudomonadati; phylum Pseudomonadota; class Gammaproteobacteria; order Pseudomonadales; family Marinobacteraceae; genus Marinobacter; species Marinobacter sp. P4B1. The sequence goes on along the minus strand of NZ_LLXM01000006.1, from coordinate 84,835 downwards.
TTCCCGCGCCAGATGATTTGCGTGGTGGTATGTGCCGTGCCACTGGTGCTGGGCTTTGTCATTCCCGGTGCAACGCTCGGCTACTACGCCTGGGAATATTTCGATGTAAGCTGGAACCCCGACTTCCTGCGCAACACCATGAACAGCCTGTTCCTGTCCGGCTCGGCCGCCCTGACCACGCTGGTAATCGGGGTAACCCTGGCCTACAGCCGCCGGCTGCACAACACCCGTAGCATGCAGGTGCTGATGCGCCTGTCCTCATTGGGGTATGCCATGCCCGGTGCCGTATTGGCAGTCGGTGTGATCGTCCCCCTGGCCGGGTTTGATAACTGGCTGGATTCCCTGATGCGGGATTACCTGGGAGTCAGTACCGGCCTGCTGCTCAGCGGCAGTGCCTTTGCCCTGATCTTCGCCTACACCGTCCGCTTTCTGGCAGTATCAGCCGGCAGCGTGGAAAGCGCCCTGCAGAAAGTAACCCCAAGCATGGATATGGCGTCCCGCTCACTGGGCCACAGCCCTGGCAAAACCCTTGTGAAAGTCCACCTGCCGATGCTCAGGGGTACACTGATTACGGCGGCACTGGTGGTCTTCGTGGACTGCATGAAGGAGCTGCCGGCAACGCTGATACTGAGGCCTTTCAACTATGAAACCCTGGCCACTTACGTGTATCAGTTTGCGTCTGACGAGCAGCTTTACCATAGCGCACTGCCGGCGCTGATCATTGTACTGGCCGGTATCATCCCGATTATTCTGATGAACCGCTCCATCTCCAATTCCCGCTCCATGGCTTAGGGCCGGTTTTCAACTGGCGCAAAAAACAAAGGCCCGGCAATTTGCCGGGCCTTTGTCGTTCACCATCAATCCTGCAGCCGTTACTGCCAGATTACCGGCTGCTTCTGGGCATACCAGTTATCCACCTTCGCCTGGTAGGCATCCTCCACCACGTTACGCTTGAGCTTCAGTGTAGGTGTCAGGAAGCTGTTCTCGATGGACCATTCATCACTGACAACCGTGATGAACGCCAGCTGCTCGTGGGGATCCACCGTCTTGTTCACGTCGGCAATCAGCTTCTTGAAGCTTTCCTCGATCTCCTTCCGGAAACCGGCGTCGGCCATCTGAGGACGGATTTCCTCGCCCAGCAGCACCAGCGCATGGGGCTGGGTCTGGTTGGCACCAGAAACGCACACCATCTCAATGGCATCGTGAGCCATCAGGCGGTTCTCGATCGGTGCCGGGGCAATGTACTTGCCTTTGCTGGTTTTGAAGATCTCCTTGATGCGGCCGGTCAGCTTGAGACGACCCATTTCGTCGATTTCGCCCTTGTCACCGGTTTTCAGGAAGCCGTCCTCGGTGAAGGTTTCCCGGGTTTTCTCCTCGTCCTTGTAATAGCCCATCATGGTGGCCGGGCTCTTCACCAGCACCTCGCCCTGCTCGCTGATTCTAACTTCAACGCCGGGCAGCGCCTCGCCAACATAACCGGTCCGGGTACGGCCGGGCTTGTTCATGTGGGAGTAGGCAAAGTTCTCGGACATGCCGTAGCCTTCCAGCAGTTCCAGCCCGAGGTTGCGGTACCAGTCGAGCACATCGTTGGACAGCGGCGCCGAACCGGAGCCTGCCAGCTTGACCTTGTCGAGTCCCAGCCCCTTGAGCACTTTTTTCTTGATCAGCTTGCTGACCACGGGGATCTTCAGCAAACGCTCGAGCTTCTGCTTCGGCACCTTCTGCAGCACGCCGTGCTGGAACTTCACCCACAGGCGGGGTACAGACAGGAACAGGGTCGGCTGTGCACGCTGCAGGTCCTGGACAAAGGTATCCAGTGACTCGGCAAAATACAGCTCGAACCCTGCGTACAGTGAGCCAAGCTCCACAAAGGTCCGCTCGAACACGTGGGCAAGCGGCAGGTAAGACAACATCCGCTCACCCGGGCCCACGCCCAAGGTTTCGATGCCACCGGCGGCAGCAAAGGCCATGTTATTGAAACTCAGCATCACGCCTTTCGGCCGGCCGGTACTGCCGGAGGTGTAAACAATGGTGGCCAACTCTTCGGCCTCGCGCTCGGTCTTGCCTTCCAGCGGCGGATACTTGGCAACGATATCGTCCCAGGTTTCGAAATCATTGGGCGGGCTGAGGGGGTAGGAAATGCAGCGCACGGAATCCGGCACGCCGGGTTTCATCATGTCCCAGTCGTCCAGCTTGCCCACAAACAGGACTTCACACCCGGCATGGTCGAGGATGTAGTTGACGGTATCGGCATTCAGGGTGGGATACAGTGGCACGGAAATATGGCCGGCCATCCAGATTGCCCAGTCGGTCATGACCCATTGGGCACAGTTCTTGGAAATCAGGCCGATACGGCTTTTTTCCGGCAGGTTAAGAGACTTCAGGTACGATGCCATCCGGCGAGCTTCGTCTACCGCCCGGCCCCAGGTGTATTGCACCACCTTGCCATCGCCGATGGGCTGGGTCATATAAAGGGAGTCCGCCATTGTGGCCTCCCTGTGGTAAACCATTTCCAGGGGAAGTTTCTTTGCTGTGTCCATGGACCTTCCTGCTTTGTCTTTATAGTTTTCAGAGTTGCGTTTTTAGTGTTATCCGTGGCCCGAATAGCCATTACGACTTTAGTAGCCTATTTGAACACACCTTCACTCGTCAAAACGTGATGAATGCAAAATTATCTGCAGTTCAATACATTGAGGAAAAACAACCGATAAAGTTCATCGCAATCGCTACCCCGAACCCCGCAACCCTGTGGTAAACTTGCGAACTTTGAAAATTTTCCACCCCGTTCCAAGGGGAAACCTGCAACAGACCCGGAGATCGGCATATGGCCAAGAAAACTCTGCGTACCCTGATCGGCGCGTCGCTGCTCGCCGCTGCAAGCCTGGTTCAGGCAGAAGACACTCGTGTAGTTGCCATCACCCAGATTGTTGAACACCCGGCACTGGATGCCGCCCATCAGGGCGTGGTCGACGAGCTGGCCGAACGTGGTTACCGTGAAGGTGAAAACCTGCGTCTCATGCACGAAAGTGCCCAGGGCAACTCGGCTATCGCGTCCCAGATCGCACGCAAGTTTGTGGGTGAAAGCCCGGACGTCATCGTGGCCATTGCCACACCGTCAGCCCAGACAGTTGCCGCAGCCGCCCGGGAAATTCCCGTTGTCTTCTCCGCCGTAACCGACCCGGTTGCCGCCAAGCTGGTTAAGAGCTGGGAAGCACCTGGCGCTAACATCACCGGCGTAAGCGACATGCTGCCGATCGAAAAGCACCTGGATATGCTCCAGCGTGTAATGCCGGATGCCAAGCGTATCGGTACCGTATACAACCCTGGTGAAGCCAACGCTGCTGCCCTGGTCGAACTGCTGGAAGAGCGCCTGAGTGCCCGTGGACTGGAGCTTGTTAAAGGCGCTGCCACCAAGACTTCCGAAGTACTGGGCGCTGCCCGCTCCCTGGTTGGCAAGGCCGATGCCATCTACCTGACCACCGACAACACCGTTATCAGTGCAGCTGAAGCGGTTATTTCCGTAGGCGAGCGCGCCAAGATCCCGGTCTTTGCCGCTGATACCGCTACCGTAGAGCGTGGCGCGGTTGCAGCCCTGGGCTTCAACTACTACAACCACGGCCGCCAGACCGGCGCCATGGTAGCCCGCGTACTTGAAGGTGCCAGCACCGCAGACATGCCGGTGGAAATCATGGAAGAGCTGGACCTGTATGTGAATCCTGAAGCTGGTGAGCGCATGGGCATTACCCTGTCTGAAGACCTCATCCAGGAAGCAGTAAAAGTCGTCAAGAACGACAAGTAACGCCTGACCAACACGGGCGGACCCCAAAAGGGCCCGCCCGTTTTCTTTCACGGTGAATCCATACCCATGCTCAGCGAAATTGCTTTTTACGGCGCACTCGAAACCGGCCTCATTTATGGCCTGGTTGCTTTTGGTATCTATCTCTCTTTCCGCGTTCTGGACTTTCCCGACCTGACGGTAGACGGCAGCTTTCCCCTTGGCGCTGCTGTAGCGGCCGTACTGCTGCTGGAAGGCTGGAACCCCTGGCTGGCCACAGGCTGTGCCGTCCTGGCAGGCATGGCCGCCGGTGCGGTGACTGCCATCCTGAACGTTAAACTGAACATTCTTAACCTGCTGGCCTCCATCCTGACCATGATTGCGCTTTATTCGGTGAACCTGCGCATCATGGGGCGGCCCAATATTGCGCTGCTTACCGAAGAAACCGTGCTGACCCCCTGGTACGATCTGGGGCTGGATTACCACCAGGTTCCGGTACTGCTGTTCGTGATCGTGGTTTTTGTGTCACTGATCCTGCTCTGGCGTTTCATGAAATCCGAAACCGGCCTGGCCATGCGCGCCACCGGCGCCAACGCCCGGATGGCACGCGCCCAGGGCATCGCGACTGGCGGCATGATCATTCTCGGCGTTGCCCTCTCTAACGGCCTGGTTGGCCTGGCCGGCGCCCTGTTCGCCCAGAGCCAGGGCGCGGCAGACGTGACCATGGGCGTTGGTGTGATCGTTATCGGCCTGGCCTCGCTGATTGGCGGCGAAGCGGTTATCACACCGTCTACGGTTATCCGGGCCCTGCTGGCCTGCGTGATTGGTGCCATCATCTACCGCCTCGCGATCGCCTTTGCCCTGAATGCCGACATTCTGGGATTGCAGGCTCAGGACCTGAACCTGATCACCGCAGTGCTGGTAACCCTGGCCATTGTTCTGCCGGGCGTGCGCACCAATATCGCCAACCGCTTCACCCGCAAGAAAGCCTGAGGAGGCACTATGATCAGCGCAACCGATCTGAGGCTCACCTTTGGCAAGGGCACTCCCCTGGAGAACCCGGCCTTGCGGGGCATGAGCCTGACTGTAAACCAGGGTGAATTTGTCACGGTTATCGGCAGTAACGGTGCCGGCAAGTCCACCTTCCTGAACGCCCTGGCCGGCGAAGTGATGGTCGACAGCGGCCAGATTATCGTGGACAACCAGGACGTAACCCGGCTGCCAACCTACAAGCGCGCCGCGCGGGTGGCCCGGGTTTTCCAGGATCCCCTGGCGGGCACCTGTGAAAACCTGTCCATCGAAGAAAACCTGGCGCTGGCCATCAAGCGCGGCCAGCGCCGTGGCCTCACTTCTGCGGTGAAAAGACAGTATCTGGGTCAGTTCCGGGAGAGCCTGTCTTCCCTGAATCTGGGCCTGGAAAGCCGCCTTGGTGACAAGATGGGCCTGCTTTCCGGCGGCCAGCGCCAGGCTGTCAGCCTGCTGATGGCAAGCCTGACCCCGTCCAGCATCCTGCTGCTGGACGAACACACTGCGGCGCTGGACCCCAAAACCGCAGCCTTTGTGCTGGATCTCACCGAGCAGATCATCGAAGAGCAGAAGCTGACCGCACTGATGGTCACCCACAGCATGAAACAGGCACTGGAAGTCGGCAGTCGCACTGTGATGCTGCATCAGGGCCAGGTGGTGTTCGACATCGCCGGTAAGGATCGGGAAGGCCTGGAGGTGAAAGACCTTCTGGGACTGTTCGAGAAACAGCGTGGGCTTCAGGTAGACGACGACAGCCTGTTACTCGGCTGATTCAAACCAGAGCCTGACCTGAAAAGCGGGGCCTGGCCCCGCTTTTTTTGTTTTGTTAATTGTGGCAAGGATCACCTTTTAACCACTACATCTAGTGATCTCCGCAAACGCAGGTTTCATGCGGGGTTGCGGAGTTTCAAGCCTTTTTCCATTGAATTTCTTTGCGGGGCATCGCTCCGGCAATAGTTCGTACCTTATTCACAGAACACTATATCCTGTTATACTCCATTCAAAATAAGCCCATATATAGGGTTAAAGCCAAAGACAGACTGGAAACCGAGGGTGGCAATGAACGCTAAGGCACAGGCAGTAATCACAACGATTCCGATGCAGGAAGCTTCGCTCGACATCTGGAGCAGCAAGTACCAGCTGAAAACCAAGACTGGCGAGCCGGTCGACAAGGACATCAACGCAACCTACGAACGGGTTGCCCGCGCCCTTGCCGAAGTCGAGAAAAAGAATGTACGCGACAAGTACATGAAAGAATTCCTGTGGGCCCTGCAGAACGGCGCCATTCCGGCGGGCCGTATCACCTCCAATGCCGGAGCCGAGGCTCACAAGCCGGCGACCTCGACCATCAACTGCACCGTGTCCGGCAGCATCCACGACTCCATGAATGACATTCTGGAGAAAAACCACGAAGCAGGCCTTACCCTCAAGGCCGGCTGCGGCATCGGCTATGAATTCTCCACCCTGCGCCCCCGTGGTGCCTATGTGGCCGGCGCCGGCGCCACTACTTCCGGCCCGCTGTCATTCATGGATATCTTCGACCGCATGTGCTTCACCGTGTCGTCTGCCGGTGGCCGCCGCGGTGCACAGATGGCCACCTTTGATGTTCACCACCCGGACGTCATCGAGTTCATCCAGGCCAAGCGTGAAGATGGCCGCCTGCGCCAGTTCAACCTGTCTCTGCTGATCACCGAAGATTTCATCGAAGCCGTGCGTAACGGCGACGACTGGCACCTTTCCTTCCCGGTCACCAAAAAGGAAGTGGAAGAAGAGGGCCTGGACCTGACCGACACCAGCAAGTTCCTGTACCGCGACTTCCCGGTTCAGGACAGCTACGTTATTAACGATGAAGGCAAGGTCGCCTGCCGCATCTACAAGACGGTGAAAGCCCAGTTCATCTGGGACACCATCATGACCAGCACCTACGACTACGCCGAGCCGGGCTTCATCCTGATTGACAAGGTCAACCAGATGAACAACAACTGGTTCTGTGAAGACATCCGTGCCACCAACCCCTGTGGCGAGCAGCCCCTGCCCCCTTATGGCAGCTGCCTGCTGGGTTCGGTCAACCTGACCAAGTTCGTGGATTACCCGTTCACCGACAAGGCCAGCTTCAACTACGAGAAATACCGCAAGGTCGTTGGCACCTTCACCCGTATGCTCGATAACGTAGTGGAAATCAACGGCCTGCCGCTGGCCGAACAGCGCCACGAGATTACCTACAAGCGTCGTCATGGCATGGGCATTCTGGGCCTCGGCTCTACCCTGGCGATGCTGCGCATGCCTTACGGTTCAGATGAATCCGTGGAGTTCACCGAAGAAGTGGTTCGGGAGATGGCCGTTGAAGGCTGGCGCCAGTCCCTGGCCCTGGCCGAAGAGAAAGGCCCGGCCCCGATCATGGAAGACGAGTTCGAAGTGACCCCGAAGATGATGAGCAAGTGCCCCGAGCTGGCCAAAGACGGCTATAAGGTGGGCGACATCCTCAAGGGCAAGCTGCTGCACGCGAAGTACAGCCGCTACATGCAGCAGATCGGCCACGTAGAGCCGGAGCTGGTCAAGCAACTGGCCGAGAAAGGTGGCCGTTTTACCCACCACACCTCCATTGCTCCGACCGGCACCATCAGCCTGTCCCTGGCCAACAACGCCAGTAACGGTATTGAGCCGAGCTTCTCGCACCACTATGCCCGGAACATCATCCGTGAAGGCCGGAAAACCAAGGAAAAAGTGGACGTGTTCAGCTTCGAACTGCTGGCCTACCGCCACCTGGTCAACCCGGGCGCCATGCCGTTCTCCGATGACGACGACAAGAAGCTGCCCGGCTACTTCACCACATCCGATGATGTATCACCAAAGCAGCACGTAGACATTCAGGCGGCCGCCCAGAAGTGGGTTGATTCCTCCATTTCCAAGACCGCCAACGTACCGCAGGACTTCAAGTACCAGGACTTCAAGGGCATCTACCTGTACGCCTACGACATGGGCCTGAAGGGTTGCACCACTTTCCGCTTCAACCCGGAGGCGTTCCAGGGCGTGCTGGTTAAAGAGAAAGACCTTGAGAATACCCTGTATGAGTTCACCCTGGACGATGGCAGCAAAGTCACCCTGAAGGGCAACGAACAGGTAGAGTACGACGGCGAAGTCCATACCGCCGCCAACCTTTTCGACGCCCTCAAAGAAGGCACCTACGGAAAATACTGAGTCCGGAAACCGACAGACAGGAACAGCAAAATGACAGTCAAAATCAGCAACAAAATCGTCGGCTACCGGGTCAAGAAAGCCGATGCGGAAACCCCGAACGAACACCAGGCACCGGTACAGGCTGAAACCAAGCCGGTGGAGATGAATGAGTACATCGAGCGGCCGGATTTCCTGTTGGGCACCACCTACAAGATCAAGCCGCCCGTGGCCGAGCACGCGATGTACATCACCATCAATGACATCCTGCTCAACGAAGGCACTGACCACGAGAGCCGCCAGCCCTATGAAGTGTTCATCAACTCCAAGTCGATGGAACATTTCCAGTGGGTTATCGCCCTCACCCGCGTTATCTCGGCGGTATTCCGCAAAGGTGGCGACGTCACCTTCCTGGTGGAAGAGCTGCGCAGCGTGTATGACCCGAACGGTGGTTACTTCAAGAAGGGCGGCGTCTTCATGCCGTCACTGGTGGCCGAAATCGGCGCCGTGATCGAGAAACACCTGAAAGCCATTGGCCTGCTGGAAAGCGACGAGCTGAGCGAAACCACCAAGCGCATTCTCGCCGAGAAGCGTGCGGAGTTCGAGGCCAGTCAGGACAAGGCCACCAACGACGACACTGGCAGCGACTACCCTGCCAACGCCACTATGTGCGGCAAGTGCAACACCAAGGCTGTGATCGTGATGGACGGCTGTGCTACCTGCCTGTCCTGCGGCGACAGCAAGTGCGGCTGAAGTAATCAGCTGACGAGTTGAAAAAAGCCCGGTTGCGCAAGCAACCGGGCTTTTTTTACAGGCAATTACAGATAAACGCCAGGCGTCTCAGGAACAGGAACCACAGCAGGTGCCACCGCCATGGCCACCTTTGCTGGTTTCTTCCTTCTTCTCTTCCGCGTTGGCTTTCGGGTCAAACCCTTCAACCTTTGCGGTTTCAGTTTCTTTCTCTTCTTTCTTGAAAATATTCAGAAATGACAGTGCCATCAGGTGTTCCTCTATCAAGGTTTATTAACATTCATTTTTAATGAATGTTAAAGAGTGCCGGGAATGGGGTCAAGCAATTTGAGTAGGTATGAATGCTGGATTTTCCTGCTGTACGGGGTATGCTGCGGGTATAGTGGAATAACGGTTTTATCCTGCTATCCAACACAGGTGCACACTGAGCTGACATGAACACAATCACGTCTATCACGATTCGCAAGTACCAGATTCAGGATCTTAGCCCGGTGGTTCGGCTGTTTACGGATTCCGTACATGAGCTGACCGCTGGGGCCTATGATGAAACCCAGCGCTATGCCTGGGCCTCCCGCACGCCTCACCTGGATGTCTGGCGCGAGCGGCTGGACTCGCTGGAAACCCTGGTCGCCGAGGAAGGCGACGACCTGGCTGGGTTCATTTCCTACGACAAGGACGGTGCCATTGACCTGGTGTTCACCGCGCCCAACTTTGCCCGCCGGGGCATTGCCTCCACCCTCTACCATGAGGCGGAGAAGCAACTGATCGGCATGGGTGTGAAAGAGCTGAAAACCGAGTCCAGCGTGGTCGCACGGCCGTTCTTTGAGCGGCACGGCTTTGAAGTGGTCGACGAGCAGCGGGTCACGGTTCGTGGAGCCCAGTTCCTGCGCTATAACATGCGCAAAGTACTGGAAGGATAATGCGGTGATGCACTATGGCATCACCCCATGCTCACAGGGCCAGCTGCTGGCCAGCTGGTCTGAAGAAGGCCTCTGCGCCATCGAGCTGGGCGACACAGACGAAGAACTTGTCGCCCTGCTTCACGCCCATTTCCCCGGCCAGGCTCTCAAGCCCGCAACCGCCGGCAACGCCGACATCCTTGAGCCCGTGCGGCAGTTTGTCGACACCCCCACTGGCAGCCTCGGCATGCCCCTGGCACCAAAAGGCACTGTCTTCCAGAAAGAAGTCTGGCAAGCCCTTCTGCGAATTCCGGCAGGCACCACCGTCAGTTACAGCGAACTTGCCCGGATGCTGGGCCGCCCGAAAGCCACGCGCGCCGTTGCTACGGCCTGCGCAGCCAATAAACTGGCGGTGGTAATACCCTGCCACCGGGTTGTCCGGTCTGACGGCAGCCTCGGAGGCTACCGCTGGGGCATCGAGCGTAAACGGGCCCTGCTCAACCTTGAAGTGACGCTGGCAGCCAGCGCTTCTTAGCCTTCTCCACAAGATCCCGGGCGTCGTTGTTCCAGGGGTGGAAGTTCGGGCTGTAATACTTCAGGTAAGACGGTATCAACTTGCGGAACACACCCGGCTTGCCCCACATATAATTAAAGGCCCCGGCCCAGGATTTCAGGTTCCCCAGCTGGCCGTCTTCCTTCATCAGCTGAATCACGTGCAGCGTGCTGAAGAACGGGAAGATCACACTCACAACCATCATTTCCGTCACCCGGATAAACTCGCTGCCTCCGATACTCTTATAAACATCAAAGGCCACCGCCTTGTGCTCTGACTCTTCAATAGCGTGCCAGGCCCAGACTGGCGCGATCCTCGGGTCCATTTCCTCGAGCGCATCAAACTTGAGCAAAAACTCCTCTGCCATCAGGGCCGTAAAGTGCTCAACCGCCACGGTGTGGGCCAGCTGGCGCTCCGGAGTGAAGTTCCTGCGCAGCTTGTTCATGAACCACTGCACCTCACGCTCGAGCCGGCCCAGACCAACGCCCCGCTCCTCCAGGAAGCCGTTCATCAGTTTGTGCTCTTTCGAGTGATGAGCCTCCTGGCCGATAAATGCCCGGATCGCCTTCTTCAGCTCCGGGTCCGTAATCTGGTCCTGGTAGTGACGGACAGAATCAATGAAGAATTTTTCTCCGGGCGGGAAGCTGGCAGACAACGCCCCCAGCAACAAGGTTTTTACCGGGTCGTTATCCCACCAGTATTTTGGGAGATCCTCCGGAAACTCGAAATCCGGACTGCGCACTTCCGGTACCAGCCCCGGCGGTGTCGCACTCCGGTAGCCCCTTGCGGACTTCTTGATTTGTGTCGCTGGCGCGTTCATAGCAAACTCTCCTGAACCTGTGGGCTCGAATACTTTCCTACAGACTACGCCCCCTTTTACGGGAGCGTCAGGTGATTGCGGGCCAATTTCGTGATCAGGCGGGCTCTGTGGCCTCTGCAGCAAGCGCCCGTACCCGTTCGAAGTCCTCCTCGGTGAACACACCGTTAACCCCGGACACTGCCGCCAGCTGCATGCCGTGCTTCAGGCCGAGTTTGTAGATTTCCCGCACCTTCTCCCATTCGATATTACGGCCCAGGGTGAAGTTCTCGAACCGGGCTTCCAGCGCCAGTACGATGGTTTCGGCCAGGCAGGCATAGGCGATGCCTTTGGGCAGGCCGATGTCTTTCATCTTTACCGGCCCGGGAAGCTGGATTTCACCGGATTCGATGACCAACACATCCGGCCGCCTGGCCACATCTTCTGCAGGAATATCCAGCGGCCGGGCCACGTCGGTAATCACGCAGCCAGGCTTTACCTTCATGATATCCAGGATGCGCTTGCCGGCCCCGGAGGTGGCCGTTACCACCATATCCATATCCGGAAGATCGCGATCGGTGGTGGCTGCCACGTGCACGATAGCGCCCGGGGTTTCCAGTTCGATGCTTTCCTTCAGGGCCAGCAGCTTGGCCGCTTCCGGAGCCACCATATAGATTTCATCCACGGCCTTGGCCAGCAACCGGGCACACACGGAACCAATGGCTCCGGTAGCGCCCACAACCATGGCCTTGCCAGCCATCTTGCCGCTTTTGCCAATACTCACCCTGCCAATACGTTGCGCCGCGTCATGGGCGGCCCAAAGGGCGCCAGATGCGCTGTAGCTGTTGCCGGTAGTAATCGGCAGCGGTGCCCGCTTGGCCACCGTAATCCCGGCATCCCCGACTACCTTGGTAAACGCGCCCAGGCCCATAATCTGGGCACCCAGCTTCCTGGCCAGCTTTGCCGCCGCCAGCAAGCGGCTGTAGGTAAACTCCGGGTCGTGGGCCATGATTTCTTTCGGGGTGCCGCCCACAGTAATCAGCCAGCCTTCCACTTCATCGCCAGTGGGTGACTGAATGCCGGAGACCTTCGAATACACAAATGGCGGCGTATAGGCGATGGCTTTTTCTACCAGGTTCATTACTCCCGGCGGCGATACGCTGGCGACCCAGTCCAGGGGCGGGGTTTTGGTCAGATACTGTTGGGACAGAGGATGGATTACAAAGGCGAACCGGTTTATACGGCGGTAGCCATTGGGGTACAGAATCCGCGGTTCCACCCCGAGCCGATCGATTACATCGAGAAAGTCATCTGCGCCCAACTGCTCCGGAGTTCGGGACAGCGCTGCGCTGATCATCGCCTCCATAACGTTCACCCCCACTGGCCGACCTTCCAGCCAGGGGCTGTAGTCCACCACCATGGCGACTTTCCGGGAACGGAACCAGTCCAGGGCAGATTCGCTCACCCGGGAGGTGATCACGGTTTTGCCATCCAGCTCTTTCTCCGTGAAGGCCTCCAGATCCCCCATCGCCCCGACAATCACATGGCAGTCCCTGACCGATTCATGCAGGGAACCGCTGATCAGTTTCTCCCCCATCCGGTAAAGCGGAGTACGGTGCAGTCGCTCGATGACCTTGACGGCATTGGGGCTGAACATCACCGGTGCGGTGAGCTTGGTGTAGGCTTCCAGCTGGCTCAGGGAAGTCAGCAGACGTGGCACGCCGAAATCCAGGTAAGGATCAGCGAACAGCAGGTTGTCTGTATGTTCCGACAGCGCCTTGGCAATGCGGAAACCGGCCTGGCCGTTGAGGAACAAAACGCGGGCATTGTCGAAAAAATGGCCCAGTTCGGTTTGGGTATGGCGTACGGCCCATTCCTGGAGAATGCCCCGAAGGCCGGCCCCGGTGGTGACGGGCTTGTCCGGCACACAGGCTTCCAGACGCGAGGTATCCGGGTGTTGAAGCTGCTCCCGCCCTACCTGGTAATGGTCGTGGATCATGCTCAGGCCGATGGCATCTGCCTGTTCACGCACCGAATCCAGAACGGCCTCGGCACGGTCCAGGTTGCCATCGCTCCCCACCCTGATCACCCGGAAGTCCTGGCCCAGAAACCGGGTTTCAAGCTCGTAGTCGTACTCGGATGAGCCCTGGCTGATACTCACAACGGTTTTCATGGCGCCTTGTCCCTGTTGTTTTGTTCTTTCTCAAGTCTAGAAGCTGGGGCCTTATCCTGCCTTAGCCCAGATCAAATACCGCCGAGCAAATTACCGGCTACACTGAAAAACACGTTTGATCACCACATCCTTCCACGGAGGTACCATGACCATTCAGGACGAACTGATTACCACCATTGCCGACCTGGTGCAGCCCGGCAAAGGCATACTGGCTGCCGACGAGAGCACGCCTACCATCGCCAAGCGCTTCAAGGCAGTGGGCGTGGAGTCCACCGAAGCCACACGGCGCCAATACCGCAGCATTATTTTCTCCACGCCCGGCCTTGGCGAACACATCAGTGGCGTGATTCTGTATGAAGAGACCCTGGAACAACTGAGCCTGGATGACGTCGCTATCCCCAAGCTGCTTGCCAGTCAGGGCATTGTGCCCGGCATCAAGGTTGATCAGGGTAAAGGCCCGCTGGTGAATGCCCCGGGGGACGAGATTACCTATGGGCTGGATGGCCTGGCTGCAAGGCTGGAACATTACAAATCCATGGGTGCGCGATTTGCCAAGTGGCGGGATGTGTTCCATATCTCGGATACCCTGCCCTCGTTCCAGGCCATCAAATCCAACGCAGAGGTGCTGGCCCGCTATGCCGCTGTGTGTCAGTCGATGGGTATTGTGCCGATTGTTGAGCCGGAGGTACTGATTGACGGCAACCACACTATCGAGCGGGCTGCAGAGGTGAGCGAGGATGTGTTGCTTGAAGTGTTCAAGGCCCTGCATCGGCACCGGGTGAACCTGGAATGCATGGTGCTGAAGCCCAGCATGGTGACACCGGGCAAGGAATCCGGCAAAGCCACACCTGAACAGGTTGCCGAAGCGACGCTCAGCGTTTTCCGGCGAGTGGTGCCAGCGGCCGTCCCCGGGATATTTTTTCTCTCCGGAGGCCAGACACCTGAAGAATCCACCGAAAACCTCAACGCTCTGAACAGCCTGGGCTACCACCCGTGGGAGCTGAGCTTCTCCTACGGCCGGGCGCTGCAGGAGCCCGCCCAGAAAGCCTGGGCCGGAAGACTGGAGAACGCCGGGGCATCACAGGCGGCCATGAAAAAACGGGCCAGACTCAATGGCCTGGCCCGTTCCGGTGATTACACGCCCATGATGGAGAACGAGGGCTAGGCGGCGTTAGTGCTGCGTTGCGAGAGGTCTACCGGCTGATCCAGGCAAGCCAGCATCGGCGCCACTTCCCGGATTTTACGGGCCTGGGGCCACAGGGCTTCGGCTTCAGCAAAACCCTGGCGCAGGTAGTTGAGCCATTGCTTGATGCGGCCGGTCACGTATTTGTCTTCCAGGCGGGTTTGCAGGGCGGCAGCGTATTCCCGCACCAGAACCACGGCCTCGGCCCAGCTCATGGGCTCCCGTGTTTCACCGTTCTGGGCAGCTTTGATCTGCGCCGCCAGGTCCGGCCGGGCGATCAGGCCCCGGCCGATCATCACATCGTCACAGCCGGAGACTTTCCGGCAGCGCCAGTAATCGTCCACGGTCCAGATTTCGCCGTTGGCGATGACGTGGCTTTTGACCGCTTCGCGTACCTTGGCGATTTCTTCCCAGTAAGCCGGCGGCTTGTAACCATCCACCTTGCTGCGGGCGTGAATAACAATCTCGGAGGCACCGGCCGCTTCCAGTGCCTGGCCACAGGCCACGCCCATGGAACGGTCGTCATAGCCCAGTCGCATCTTGGCTGTGACCGGAATATCCGCAGGCACGGCTTTACGAACGGCTGCGGTGATTTCATACATCAGCTCCGGCTCGCGCATCAGTACACAGCCGCCCTTGTGTTTGTTCACCGTCTTAGCCGGGCAGCCGAAGTTGATGTCCACCTGCCCTGCTCCCAGCTGCGCAGCCTTGGCACCGTGACGGCCCATCATGCCGGCGTTGGAGCCCAGCAATTGGACGGCCACGGGCGTACCTACCTCGGTGAGCGCACCGTTGTATAGCTCCGGAGCGTACTTGTAGAAAATCCGGGGCGGCAACATGCCGTGGGTCACGCGAATAAATTCCGTCACGCACCGGTCAATCCCGCCGACCTTGGTCAGGGTTTCACGAATGGGTGCGTCGACCAGCCCTTCCATCGGGGCAAGGATGATTCGCATGAAAGCTCCAGAAACTGAGAGAAGTGAATCAGAATGCGGCTGATCAAAAATCAGGCGGAGCGGATTGTAAGGAATTCGGGGGGAAATAGGTAGCCGGGCATCCCGAAACAGGATGCCCGGCGGGTTTTACAACGTTACCGGCAGATTATGCCTGTACGTCGAAGCGGTCGTTGTTCATGACCTTGGTCCAGGCAGCGATAAAGTCCTTCACGAACTTCTCACCGTTATCGTCCTGGGCGTACACCTCTGCGTAGGAACGCAGGATGGAGTTGGAGCCGAACACCAGGTCTACGCGGCTTGCGGTCCACTTGGCCTGGTCGGTCTTGCGGTCACGGATCTCGTAGGTTCCGTTACCCACCGGCTTCCAGCTGTAGGCCATGTCGGTCAGGTTCACGAAGAAGTCGTTCGTGAGCTGGCCTTCACGGTCTGTGAACACACCGTGCTTGGTGCCACCGTGGTTGGTGCCGAGCACCCGCATACCGCCGATCAGAACGGTCATTTCCGGTGCCGTCAGCCCCATCAGCTGGGCGCGGTCGAGCAGCAACTCTTCCGGCTTCACGACGTAGTCTTTCTTCTGCCAGTTCCGGAAGCCATCGGCTACCGGCTCCAGGTACTCGAAAGACGGTGCATCGGTCATCTCGTCGGTTGCGTCGCCACGGCCCTTCAGGAAGGGTACGCGAACATCGTAACCGGCAGCTTTCGCTGCTTTTTCGATACCCACGCTACCAGCCAGTACGATCACATCGGCCACGCTGGCACCGGTTTCGGCAGAGATCTGCTCGTACACCTTGAGTACCTTGCTCAGACGGGCCGGCTCGTTGCCTTCCCAATCTTTCTGCGGGGCCAGGCGAATGCGGGCACCGTTGGCACCGCCGCGCATGTCAGAGCCACGGAAAGTACGGGCGCTGTCCCAGGCAGTGCTGACCATCTCGCTGATGCTCAGGCCGCTGTCTGCAATCTTCTCTTTGACCACCTCTTCACAGTAGTCGATGCTTCCTGCCGGTACCGGATCCTGCCAGATCAGGTCTTCTGCCGGCGCTTCCGGGCCGATATAACGGCTCTTCGGGCCCAGATCCCGGTGAGTCAGCTTGAACCAGGCACGGGCGAAGCAATCCTTGAAGTATTCCGGATCTGCCATGAACTTCTCGCAGATGGCGCGGTACTTCGGATCCATCTTCATGGCCATATCCGCATCGGTCATGATCGGATTGTGGCGCTTGGACGGGTCGCTGGCGTCCAGCGGCTTGTCCTCTTCCTTCATGTTGATGGGTTCCCACTGCCAGGCACCGGCCGGGCTCTTCTTGAGCTCCCACTCGTAGCCGAACAGAAGGTCAAAGTAACCCATATCAAACTTGGTCGGATGGGTGGTCCAGGCACCTTCAATACCGGAAGTCACGGCATTGGCGGCCTTACCCTTCATGTTCGGGTTGCTCCAGCCAAAGCCCTGCTCTTCTACATCCGCCGCTTCCGGCTCGGGGCCGAGGGCACCTGCGTCACCGTTACCGTGACACTTACCAACTGTGTGGCCACCGGCTGTCAGGGCTGCGGTTTCTTCATCGTCCATCGCCATACGGGCAAAGGTTACGCGAACCTGTTCACCGGTCTTGATCGGATCCGGCTGGCCATTTACACCTTCCGGGTTTACGTAGATCAGGCCCATCTGAACCGCGGCAAGCGGGTTTTCCATGGTGTCTGGCTTATCGACGTCGCCGTAGCGCTCGTCAGACGGTGCCAGCCACTCTTTCTCGTTGCCCCAGTAGATGTCTTTTTCCGGGTGCCAGATGTCCTCACGGCCGAAGGAGAAGCCGTAAGACGGCAGGCCCATAGACTCATAAGCCACCGTACCGGCCAGGATAATCAGGTCTGCCCAGCTCAGTTTATTGCCGTACTTTTTCTTGATCGGCCACAGCAAACGGCGGGCCTTGTCGAGGCTGACGTTATCGGGCCAGGAGTTCAGCGGGGCAAAGCGCTGGTTACCCGTACCACCGCCACCACGGCCGTCCTGGATACGGTAGGTACCAGCGGCGTGCCACGACATACGAATCATCAGACCACCGTAGTGACCCCAGTCTGCCGGCCACCAGTCCTGGCTGTCTGTCATCAGGGCGTGCAGGTCTTTTTTGACGGCTTCAAAATCGAGTTTTTTGACTTCTTCCCGGTAGTCGAAATCTTCACCGAGGGGATTGGTCTTGCGGTCGTGCTGGTGCAGGATGTCGAGGTTGAGGGCTTCCGGCCACCAATTCATGACATCGCGGTTTTCGGTGGAGTTGGCACCGTGCATCACCGGGCACTTACCACCAGAATTATTCTCAGACATAGCACTCTCCTGTTTTCGTCATTTAGACATTCGGTCTTTCTTATCAGGGCAACACTTAATATAGATCACTCACGTTTGCCTGCTTGAATCTTTCCTAACGCCAGCATAGTGCGTGACTATAAAACGGCCCCTAAAGTTCCGGGATGTGAGGTCAAGATACGCCGGAACCAGGATTAGTAACAATTAATTAGAAATAACCTGGCGAAAGATTTTAGTTATCGAAAACATTTCTCATTGCCAACAAAAAAGGGGCCGGTGATTTGCTCACCCGCCCCTTTTTCTCAACCACAGTAACGATCGCTATCAGTTCGCCAGTTCCAGCAGCAACCGGTTCAGGCGGCTGACATAGACACCGGGATCTTTCAGCTGTTCACCGCTGGCCAATGTGGCCTGGTCAAACAGAACCGCAGACAGCTCCTTGAAGCGCTCCTCGCCCTGCTCGGTTTCCAGGCGCTGCACCAGCGGGTGGTCCACGTTGATTTCAAAGATCGGCTTGCTCTCCGGCACTTTCTGGCCGGCAGCTTCCATGATCTTCTTCATCTGGGCGCCCATATCGAACTGGCCAACCACCAGGCACGCCGGTGAATCGGTCAGGCGGTTGGTTACCCGTACTTCCTGCACCTGATCTTCCAGAGCGGTCTTGATGCGCTCCAGCAGATCCTTATGCTCCTTGGCGGCTTCTTCCTGGTGCTTCTTGTCTTCCTCGGTTTCCACCTCGCCCAAGTCCAGGTCACCACGGGCAACATCCTGGAACTGCTTGCCGTCGTACTCGTTCAGATAGCCCATCATCCACTCATCGATACGATCCGTCAGGATGAGTACCTCGATGCCTTTCTTACGGAATACTTCCAGATGCGGGCTGCTCTTGGCGGCCGCGAAGTTGTCACCGGTGATGTAGTAGATCTTTTTCTGGCCGTCTTTCATCCGGCCGATGTACTCGTCCAGAGAGACGTTCTGGGTCGACTCACCAGTGTGGGTAGAGGCAAACCGCAGCAAGCCGGCAATTTTCTCGCGGTTGCTGAAGTCTTCGGCCGGGCCTTCTTTCAGCACGGTGCCGAACTCGTCCCAGAAGCCCTGGTAGTCATCACCCTCTTTCTTGGCCAGCTTCGACAACATGTCCAGCACCCGCTTGGTCATGGCAGTGCGGATGCTCTCCACGGTGCTGTCGTTCTGCAGGATTTCCCGCGATACGTTCAGGGACAGGTCGTTGGAATCGATCACACCCTTGGCGAAACGCAGGTACAACGGCAGGAACTGCTCGGCGTCGTCCATGATGAATACACGCTGAACATACAGCTTCAGGCCACGGGGCGCTTCGCGGTTATACAGGTCAAACGGCGCACGCTTCGGGATATACAGCAGGCTGGTGTAGTCCAGCTTGCCTTCCACCTTGTTGTGGGACCAGGTGAGCGGGTCCTCGAAGTCGTGGGCAATGTGCTTGTAGAACTCCTTGTACTCTTCGTCCTTGATCTCGGTCCGGGGCAACGTCCACAGGGCGGTGGCATCGTTGACCGTCTCTTCTTCGCCCTTCTTGTCCTCTTCCTCGGACTCGGCTTTCATCACGACCGGGAAGGAGATGTGATCAGAGTACTTCTTCACCAGGCTGCGCAGCTTCCAGCCATCCGCAAACTCTTTGTCTTCGGCTTTCAGGTGCAGCACGATTTCAGTACCGCGCTGTTCACGGCTCACCGGCTCGATGGTGAACTCGCCATCGCCTTTGGACTCCCAATGCACACCCTCTTCGACCGGTGCACCGGCCTTACGGGTGAACACATCCACCTTGTCGGCCACGATGAACGCAGAGTAGAAACCGACACCAAACTGGCCGATGAGCTTGCTGTCTTTCTTTTCGTCACCCGACAGCTGCTTGAGGAACTCGGCCGTGCCGGAGCGGGCGATGGTGCCAAGGTTAGCAATCACATCGTCACGGGTCATACCGATGCCGTTGTCGGCAATGGTGATGGTGCCGGCGTCTTTGTCGTAATCCAGGCGGATTTTGAGGTCGGAATCGCCTTCGTAGAGTTTGTCGTCTTTCAGGGCGGCGAAGCGGAGTTTGTCTTCGGCGTCTGAGGCGTTTGAGATGAGCTCACGAAGGAAGATTTCCTTGTTCGAGTACAGAGAGTGGATCATCAGGTGAAGCAGTTGCTTCACTTCGGTCTGGAATCCTAGTGTCTCTTTGTTGGTTTCTACCGTCATGGCTGTGTTTTCTCCTGCTGGTTCTTTATGTTCGGGGGAGCGGCGTGGTCAGGTAGTCCTTTCCAAAACACGCTCCTTGCGGCACGTCCATGTGGCGCTTGGGCTCCGCCATCCATGGCTCCGCACAGTTTTGGAAAGGACTACCTGACCACACCACCGGACTTCTCAGTTAGGCCGGCTTTGCACGGAGTCTGGGCAAGCGTGTGGGGGTGCCCTTCCGAAACCGTGCGGAGCCATGGATGGCGGAGCCGAGCGTACACGGACGTATTCACAGCGTGTTTCGGAAGGGCACCCCCACACGCTTACCTGCACCGAGGCCAGAACTTGAACCAGAGATGGGGGTCGACCGGGGCATTTCAACCCCGGCCAGAACCAATTCAGTCTTCGAGAAGGAAGTGCGCGCGGGCCGTGGCTATGGGCTGGGAACGGGATTTTTGCCAGGCGGTGATCATTACGTTGGCTACCCGGTTGCCCTGGCGGGTCAGGCGGCATTCGGCGTAGGTTTCACGGTTGAGACCGGCGCGCAGGTAGTCGAGGGAGAAGTCGACAATTCGCGGCATTCTGAAGGTGTCCTGGGACATCATCAGGTAGATCGCCGCAGACATTTCCATGAAGCCGCCAATCACGCCGCCGTGGATGGCGGGCAGGATGGGGTTGCCGAGGTTTTCTTCTTTCTTGGGCAAGCGGAAAATCAGGTCGTCACCGAAGCGCTCGCACTGCAGGCCGATCCACTTGGCGTAGGGTACGGCGTCGAGCATTCTGGAGAAGTCGCCGCTTTCCCGGGTGAGCTTGAGGATTTCCGGGTCGGTCATTCGGCGCCTCCGGTGATCAGGTCGCGGTAGCTTTTAGGCGTGGCTTCTTTGCCGATGCGCATGAAGGTGCCCACGCAGTTGGCGATGGTTTCGCCGCCTTCCTGGTAGGCTTCGCAGCGGGTGAAGATGATGTTCTTGGTGATCTTGTAGGTTTCGGCCCGGGCGAAGACCGGTTTATGGGGTTCTGCCGGGCGCATGTAATCTACCCGCAAGTCCAGGGTCGGGCAGAGTTCGAATTCATCCAGTGCGCAGATCATCACCGAGCCGGAGGTGGTGTCCATCAGGGTGGTGATGGCGCCACCGTGGATCACGCCGGTGTCAGGGTTACCGATGATTTTGTCGCTGTAGGGCAGCTCCATGACCAGGTAGCCTTCACCCGCTTCCCTTGCGGCCAGGCCGAGTTCCCGGGCCTGGTTGAGCGTGTTCAAAAACCGGTTCACCCGGTTAATTCGGGTTTCGTCATTCATTCAGGAAAATCCTGCAGGTCAGTTTTTCGTTTTTGCATCGTCACCCGTGCGGGCGGGGGTGGCTTCTTCAAATACTTTGCCGGCACGCAAGGACGCCAGCGCATCAGAGTGGAATTCCCTGCGGTAGAGCACGTATACCACCAGCGTCGCCGCCGCAATCAGGGCCAGCGGGTGTATGAACCAGGCCACCACGGCGAGCGCATAGTAATAGGAACGCAGGCCAAGGTTAAAGGTATCGCCCGCCTGGTTGCAGATGGCGCCGGCACTGCGGGCAAAGGCCTCCCTCGCCGCCGGGCTGGTTTTGCTGTCGTCGGGCATGGGGGCGCTGCCGATCATCACCGCCACGAAGTTGTACATGCGCATCGACCAGGTGAATTTAAAGAAGGCATAGACAAACACCACCATAAGCACCACCAGCCGCAACTCCCAGATTTCCCGGGAAGGCACTACGCCGAACGGCATGGTAGCGAACACTTCCATGGCTTCACTGGTGTACCCCAGTGCCGTGATGATACCCGCTAGGATCAGCAGGCAACTGGAGGCAAAGAACGCCCCGTTGCGCTCAAGGTTACCCACCACAGAGGCGTCGGAGATGCGGTTGTCCCGCTTGAGCATCACCCTCATCCAGTCTTCCCGGTAGAGGTCCAGCGTGTTGGAGAGGCAAGACCGGGAATCCGCCCGATTACGGGAGTACCAGGTATAGCCACCCCAGCAAGCCAGAAACCAGATCAGTGCCAGAAAATCCAGGTAATGCGTTGTCACAGGTAGCGGTATCCGGGCCAATTTCGGTGATTATTCAATGTGCTGATATGATACGCCAAGGCTGGTGGCCCGGCCACATTCCCGCCAGTACAGGCGAGGAAACCACCGCCCGGCTGTGCTATAAAAACAGCATCATCATGAATGGCCGGCCTCTTAACAGGACGTTGGTTACTGACCAATCAAGGAGTAAAACGTGATTTCCGGATCTCTCGCCCGTTTGTGTGTCGTTCTTTCTTTGCTGTTTGCCCTGGCGGGCTGCGCCGTGAATCCGGTGACCGGCAAGAAGCAGCTGTCCCTGATCTCGGAAAGCGAAGAACTCGCTCTGGGCGCAGAACAGTACAGCCCTACCCAACAAACCCAGGGCGGGCAGTTCTACATTGACCCTGAGCTGACGGTGTACGTTCGGGAAGTCGGCATGAAGATGGCGCAGGTCAGTGATCGTCCGGACCTCCCCTACGATTTCGTGGTGCTGAACAACAGTGTACCCAACGCCTGGGCCCTGCCGGGGGGCAAGATTGCCATCAACCGGGGGCTGTTGGTGAAGCTTGAAGACGAAGCCCAGCTGGCCTCGGTACTGGGCCATGAAATTGTTCACGCTGCGGCCCGCCACAGCGTTCAGCGCATGCAGCAAGGCATGCTGATCAGTGCAGGCATGGCGGGGATCGGCATTGCGGTCTCTGACAACGAGTGGGCAAGCCTGATTATGGGAGGCGCCGCCGTTGGCGCACAGCTGGCGCTGGCACGGTACAGCCAGGGCGACGAACTGGAATCGGATGCCTATGGCATCGAATACATGAAAGCCGCAGGCTATGATCCCCAGGCCGCCGTGGAACTCCAGGAAATTTTCCTCCAACTCTCCGACGGCCGGGAGAGCAACTGGCTGAGCGGGCTGTTTGCCAGCCACCCGCCCTCCGCCCGTCGGGTGGAGGCGAACCAGCAACTGGTGCAGGAACTCGGTGGGGGCGGCTACCGGGGCCGGGACGTGTACCAGCGCCGGATTGCCAAAATCAAACAACTCCAACCCGCCTACGATGCCCACGACAAAGCCATGAAACTGGCGTCCGAGGGGGATTACGAGGCAGCCCTGGCTTCGGTAAACCAGGCCATTAAGGCAGAACCCCGTGAAGCCATGTTCTATGCCCTGCGTGGCCGCATCTACAAGGCACAGGACCAGGCTGAGAAAGCCCGTGCCGACTTCGACAAAGCCGTCTCGCTGTATCCGGAAATGTTCGAGTACCAGCTTTACAACGGCCTGAACGAGCTGCAACTGAACAACCTCACCAAAGCCCGCGAACACCTTGAACGGGCGAACCAGGTGGTGCCCACCTCTATCGCTTACCTGCGGCTGGGCGATATTTCCCGGCAGCAAGGGCGGAGAGATGAGGCGGTGCAATACTATGCAGCCGCTGCCGAAGCCGGTGGAGATGTGGGCGAGGAAGCCAGGCGTAAACTCGCCGCCATGACCAACTGACGGCAACGCCGCAAGCCCGGGAACCGGAGGCCACAAGCCTCCGGTTTTTTTGTGCCCGGTCAATTTGCCAGCCTGACGCGGAGTTCGTGTCACTGAATGCATTGACTTCTAGAGCAATAACTCTAAAAATCACTGAAACCAACAACAACCGGATTGCGAACATGCTCCTCAAGCGACTCCAACCGATGATGTTTCAGGCCAGGCGTAATTATGTGGAACTGATGTTCCAGGTAATGGGCCGGGCACTGCAGGCGATCAGTGACGTAGACGAACCCACCCGCGAAGAAGTCCGCGCCCTGCCCGAAGGTTTTCTGTTCGAGATGCAGGTTATGCCCAACGGGCCGAAACTGATTGTGGAACACACCGGCGACGGCAAATTACACTTTCACGGTGACACCGCCCCGCGCCCCGTGGACCTGTCTATCCAGTTCAAACACATGGCCCACGCGTTCCTGGTGTTGTCGTTCCAGGAGAAAACCTCCGTTGCCTTCGCCAACGACCGCATGCTGGTAGATGGCGATGTCAGCTACGCCGTGCGTATGACCCGGGTGCTGAACCGCCTTGAGTCGTTCATCCTTCCGAAACTGGTGGCACAGCGGGCCGTCAAGGAATACCCCGCAGACCTCCACCTGCCGGAGAAGCTCATGAGCTCAGCCCGCATCTACCTGAAAGTTGCCACCCAATTTGTCGAGACAGTGAGAGCATAATGACTAACAAATACTACGAGTTCTTCTGCCCGGTAAAAGTGATTGCCGGTAAAGCCGCCCTGGAGCATATTCCGTACGAACTGACCGGGCTTGCTGCCAAGCGGCCAATGATTATTACCGACAAGGGTGTGCGGGCCGCCGGCCTGCTGGACCCGGTGATTGCAGCCTGTGAAGAGAGCGGGCTGGAGATTGTGTCTATCTATGACGATGTGCCGCCGGATTCCTCCACGACCGTGGTAAGGGACATCGCCGCTGTTTATCGCAAGGAAAAATGCGACTCCATCATTGCCGTCGGTGGCGGATCCGCCATCGATACCGGAAAGGCCGTCAACATCCTGGTGTCCGAGGGTGGCGATGACATTGCCAGGTACACCGGCGCGGGCGTGCTCAAACATCCGCTCAAGCCCTTCTTCGTAGTACCCACAACTGCCGGCACAGGCTCCGAGGTTACCTCGGTGGCGGTCATTACCGACGAAAAGAAAGGCGTCAAGCTGCCGTTCACCTCCAGCTTCCTGCTGCCGAATGCCGCGATTATAGACCCGCGCATGACCCTGACGCTGCCGCCGCACATTACCGCCGCCACCGGCATGGACGCCCTTACCCATGCCGTTGAAGCCTTCACTTGCATGGCCAAGAATCCGTTAAGCGATGCCTACGCCACCGCCGCCATCAAGAAAATCAGCCAGTCCCTGCTGGCGGTGATGGACAACCCGAAAGACCAGGACGGCCGGTTAGAGCTGGCTCAGGCCTCAACCATGGCCGGTATCGCCTTCTCCAACTCCATGGTAGGGCTGGTGCACTCCCTGGGGCACGCCACCGGTGCCATCTGCCATCTGCCTCACGGCCTGTGCATGAGCTTGTACCTGCCGTACGTGCTGGAGTTCAACCTTGAAAGCATCCGTGAGTCTCTGGGCGAATTGCTGCTGTATCTGGAAGGCCCGGAGGTCTATTCTGCCACTCCGGCTTCCCGCCGTGCCGAAGCCAGCATCTCCGCCATCCGCAAGCTTCGTGATGCCCTGCACAAGCGCTGTGAGTTGCCCCGTACCCTGAAGGAAACCGGCAAGGTACTGGAAACCCAAATGGAGGCGATTGCCCGCCAGGCACGGGACGACGGCTCCATCATGTTCAACCCCAGAGAGGTGACCCTCGAGGACGCATTGAGCGTTCTCCGCCGGGCCTGGGCCTGAACACGGACTCAAAATCATTGAAACAAACGGATAAAACGGTAATATTTGGCAAGCGCACTGGCAGGGAGTTGGCCGGATAAGTGCATTTTCAAAGCATAGGCCGCTTCCACCAGAGTTTCTTGCGATGACTAAACTGGTCCGACACCTCAAGAGCATTGGTTTCCGGACACTCTCCGGGCTGATAACCGCAGGCTGCTTTTCCATGGCAGCCTATAGCGGAGAAACCGGCCCGGGGGTTTTCCACTTCAATGTATCCCCTAACGGCTACCCCCCGTACCTGATCGTCCAGGACTCCGAGCCTGCCGGTATTATGTGGGATGTGGTGGAACTGATTGTTCCGCGACTCGGCTACCAGGTCGAGCCGCGAAAGATACCCCGTAAACGGGTAGACCAGATGCTGGAAGACGGATACATCGATGGCACGCCCAGAGCCATCGAATGGACCGAAGAACCGGAAAAGTTTCTGTTCACGGATCCTGTTGTGAATGTGGAAGAAGTGTTTTTCTTTCCTGAAGTTTCAGACCTGGATTTCGAACATCCCAGCGACCTTTTCGGGAAAACCGTGGTGACTCACCTGGGCTACCTCTATCCCACCCTGGCCCCCTATTTCGAAGACCAGCGTATCCGGCGCTTTGACGTTTCCCGTGACCGTGACATGTTCCGCTTCCTGCAACACGGCGACCGATTCGATACTGCGCTGGCAGATCGCCTGGTGGGCAAGTGGATACTGAGAAATGAAGGCATGGCGGATGAGTTCAGAAGCTCGGACAAAGCCATCAGCCAGTATGGGTTCCGGCTGATGTTGAGGCCTGACTGGACGGACTTCGCCGAATCCTTCAACCGGGAACTGGAACTGATTCGCGAGAATGGCGAACTGGACGCCATTCTCGCCAATTACCGCTAAAACGCCGTCATTGCCGGCTCACTCGAGCCGGCGCAGCAACAGCATGGGTGACACGCTGAGTACCGGCCGCAACTGCCAGCGGCCAAACAGGGCCAGCAGCAACGCGCTGATCAATGGCACTGGCAGCATCACTTCCCAATGCCACTGAAAACTGCCCTCAAACATTCTCACCTGCAAGGCATAAACCGCCGCTTCCGCCGCCAGCACGCCCAATATCCCGGCAACGAACCCAAGCAAGGCAAACTCGAGCATGGTACTGCGCACCAGCAGAGATTGTTGGCCGCCCAGCGTCCGCAACAGGGCACCTTCACGCTGACGATCCCGCAAGGTCGCGCTGACGACCGCCGCCATCACAACCAGTGCCGCCGCAAGAATCAGCGCCAGAATCGCTTCAATGGCCTGAGTGACCTGGCGGACGATATCCTGGATGCGCTCGATAATGTGGTCGATCTCCAGCACCGACACGGTGGGAAAACGGCGCGAAAACTCGTTCAGGGCCACCTTGTTGCTGGCCCCCAGATGGAAACTGGTAATCCAGGTAGCCGGCATGTCGGTCAGGCCGCCGTCCGGGGGAAAGGCAATGTAGAAGTTCGGCTTCATGCTGTCCCATTGCACGGTACGGATACTGACGACCGGCTCGGTGACCTGTTCCGAGCCTATGGTAAAGGTCAGCCGGTCGCCAAGTTCCAGCCCCAGCCTCTCCGCCAGCTCGGCTTCCACCGAGACCCCCTCGGTTACGCCCGCAGCAAACCACTCGCCTTCCACAATCCGGTTGTCTTCGGGCAGGTCTTCCATCCAGGTCAGGTTCAGCTCCCGGTTAAGCGCGTTAATTCGCTCATCCTTACTGACCGCTTCTTTCACAGGCTGGTCGTTCAGTTCGGTCAAACGGCCACGCACCATGGGATAGACGGTGTCCAGGGGCGATCCCTGCTGCGCCCAATAGGCATCAACCTCGTCCACCGTGTCCGGCGCTATGTTTATCAGGAAGTGATTGGGAGCATCGTCCGGAAGCTGGGCCTGCCAGTCGTCCAGCAGGGACGAACGGACCAGCACCAATGTCGCCGCCAGCATCAGGGTCATGGCAAATACCGCCATTTGCGCCATGCTGGCCTGACGGTGCCGATAAAGGCCAACAAGGGCCAGGCGCCAGGCGTTGCCACCACCGCGCACTTTGCGCAGCACCGAGACCATCAACCAGCCCACCAGCCCCAGCACTGCCAGCAATAACACCAGCCCGCCCAGCAGCGATGCCACCAGGGCAAGTTCGCCGGCATACATCCACACCAGCCCGAAGATGGCCAGCACGGCGATGACCAGGTCCGGAACGGCTTCCCGGCCGGTTTCCCCGGGCTGGGAGCGCAGCACCCGCATAGCGGGCACATTGCGCAGGCGGCGAACCGGCGGGTACGCGAAGGCGAACAAGGATACCAGCGCGGTCAGCAGCGCCGGCGCCAGGGCGGCGGGGTCGAGATAAATATCAACCGGGCGCTCCAGCACACTGCCAAGCATCCTGGCCAGCAGCCAGAACAGCGGCAGTGCCAGCACCAGCCCGCCAATAATGCCCGCCACGCCCCACAGGGCCAGGCGGCGAAGGTACAAACGGCCGATGCCCTTACCGGTAAGCCCCAGCGTCTTCAGCAGTGCCACTGTGTCCCGTTGCGACAATGCGTACTGACGACTGGCCACCGCAACCGCCACCGCTGCCAGCAGAACCGCCAGGCTGCCGCCAAGCAGCAGGAAGCGTTCGGCCCGCTCAAGGGAGCGGGAGAAGGTTTCGCCGTCCCTCACGCCTTCCCATTCATGGCTCGGCTCCAATTGCGGCTCCAGCCACTGGTAGTAATCGTTTAACAGGTTTTCGGCACCGGCAAACAGATAGATGTATTCCACCCGACTGCCTTCCTGAAGCACTCCGGTAGCCGGAACATCGTCTACGTGCATCATCACCCGGGGCGCCAGCGATGAAAGCCGGAAACCGCCATCGGGCTCACGTAACAGCAGGTTTGAAATCTCAAGTTTCAGGTTGCCGACTTCCAGCGTGTCGCCAACGTCCAGCTCCAGCAATCGCAGCAGGCGCGGGTTGATCCAGATCTCGCCTTTGGCGGGGCCAGACCCCACAATTGAGCGAGTACCCTCGGCACGGGATTGCACTTCAATGTCACCGCGCAGCGGATATTCATCGCTGACCGCTTTTACGGAAACCAGCTGAAAACCGCTTTCACCGAAAACCATGGTGGAAAATTCGATCATCTGGCCGGTTTCGATGCCACGATCACGCGCTTCCTCAATCCAGCCTCCCGGCACCGGCCGGCCGTTTTCCGCTTCCAGCTGGCGATCAGCCGCCAGGAAGGAGCTGGCCGAAGATACCAGCGTGCGCTGCAACTGGCTGGCAAACAGGGCGATGGTGGCCACCGTGGCCACGGCGATAATCAGGGCAACCAGGACCACCCGAACGTCCCGTTCGCGCCAGTCCCGGCTTACGGACATGAGCTTCTGTGATGCTGCCATCAGCCAGACACCTCTTCCACCAACTCAGGCTCGGTGAGCACGCCCGCTTCAATATGCAGTTGCCGGCCACAGCGGGCCGCCAGGCGGTCATCGTGGGTGACCATCACCAGTGTGGTGCCCTGCTCCCGGTTCAGGTCCATCAGCAGGTCGGACACTGCCTGGCCGGTGCGGTTATCGAGGTTACCGGTGGGTTCGTCGGCAAACAGGATCACAGGGTCGGAAGCAAACGCCCGGGCAATCGCTACCCGCTGCTGCTCGCCGCCGGAGAGCTGCCGGGGCGTGTGGCTCAGCCGCTCACCCAGGCCAACCCGTTCCAGCAGTTCCCGGGCCCGTTTCTCCGGCGCTTCGATGCCGGCAAGCTCCAGCGGCAGCATGACATTTTCCAGGGCACTCAGGGCCGGCAACAGCTGGAACGACTGGAACACGAAGCCCACCCGCCGGGCCCGCAGCCTGGCGCGTTCGTCCTCGCTCAGACGGCTGATTTCAGAGCCGTCCAGCTCGACCTTGCCTTCGCTGGGGGTATCGAGGCCCGCCAGCAAACCGAGTAACGTGGTTTTGCCGGAACCGGAGCGGCCAACAATGGCTACGGACTCTCCCCGATTGATTTCCAGATTGACCCCCTGCAAGATCGTCAACGTATCAGCTTCCAGGCTGACCTTGTGGGTCAGCTCTGTTACGCGCAGCATCGGGCTGGTATCGGTTTTACTGAGATCCGTCATCTGGTTCACGGTTGCTCCGTTGTCTGGTTCTGGATGTTCATGAATTGTTTAAGGGTATACGACTTTACTATGCATACGATA
Organism: Marinobacter sp. P4B1; assembly: GCF_001447135.1. Classification (NCBI taxonomy): domain Bacteria; kingdom Pseudomonadati; phylum Pseudomonadota; class Gammaproteobacteria; order Pseudomonadales; family Marinobacteraceae; genus Marinobacter; species Marinobacter sp. P4B1. The sequence goes on along the minus strand of NZ_LLXM01000006.1, from coordinate 55,422 downwards.
TCCACATTCGTCAGATCATTGGCCATCGCAGCGTTTGCCATGGTGTCGCTGCCGGTTCTGGCCAGCCAGAACACCCTGCTGGTGGTCGGCGACAGCATCAGTGCCGCCTACGGCGTACCCTCTGAAACCGCGTGGGTAGAGCTGCTCAGGGAACGGCTGTCCCGACAAGGGCTGGACTGGCAGGTCGTGAATGCCAGCATCAGCGGCGAAACCACAGACGGCGGCCTTCGTCGCCTGCCGGGGCTGCTGGAGAAGAATGATCCGGATATCGTCGTGATCGAACTGGGTGGTAACGATGGCCTCCGGGGGTTTCCGCCAAACGTGATCGAGTCTAACCTGGCCGGGATGATTGAGCTGGCACAGGATTCCGGTGCGGTTCCGTTGTTGGTGGGAATGCAGATTCCGCCAAACTACGGCCAGCGCTATACCCGGATGTTTGCCGATCTTTTCCCGACCTTGTCTGACCGTTACGGGGTCCCTTTGGTTCCGTTTTTCCTTGATGGAATCTACGACCAGGACGGATTAATGCAGGGCGATGGCATTCACCCTACCGAGGAGGCCCAGCCTTTGTTGCTGGACAATATCTGGCCGAGGCTGGAACCCCTGGTTGCCGATTAGCTTCCAACGAACATTAACGCCCGTCGCTCTGACCAGTAGTAACCGTCCTTCGCATGCTCCACAAAGCCCACGTGCCCTCCCCACTTGGGCACTTCCAGCTTCACATAGGAACCCAGCACTTTCTTTGAATCCGGGAAACAGGCCGGTGACAGGAAAGGGTCGTCTGCGGCGTTGATCATCAGCGAAGGTACACGGATATCTTTCAGCCGGAACAGGGCCGAACAGTTCTCCCAATAGTCCTGCGCATCTTTGAAACCATGCAGGGGGGCGGTGTAGCGGTTATCGAATTCATGGAAGTTACGGATATCCCTGAAACCACTCACATCGATCAGATCAGGGAATAATTCCGATTTTTCCTGCATTTTCCCATGCAGATCGTTCAAAAATCGCTGCATGTAGATCTTGCGACTGGGCAAGGCGAGCATGTCGGCGCTGCCGGCAAGATCTACCGGTACTGAATAGGCCACCGCACCACTGATGCGGCTGTCTACCTGTTCACCCTGCTGACCGAGATACAGGAGCGTCAGGTTGCCGCCCATACTGAAACCACTCAGGAACAGGTTCTGGTAGTTTTTGCCCAGGGCGTGGTTGATCACGATTTCCAGGTCTTCCGTAGCACCGCTGTGGTAAAACCGGGGCTGACGGTTCATCACGCCTCCGCAGGAGCGGAAGTTCCAGGCCAGCACATCCCAGCCGGCCGCCATCAGCGCCCGGGCCAGGCCCAGTACATAGGGGCGCCGGCTGTGGCCTTCCAGTCCGTGGGAAATAATAGCCAGGCGGTTGCTGTTCTGGCGGTACCAGTCCAGGTGGAGCTGGTCGTCATCCGGGGTGCTGATCACTTCGGTTTCTGGCTCCGGCATCTGCACCTTGCGGAACAGCGTGGGCCAGATGGACTGCACGTGTCCGTTACGCAGCCAGACCGGTGGGCGATAGCGGTTTTTGGCACTTCTGTGCAAATTTTGACCTTTCATTTCAGAGGGTTGACGAACCTGATCAAAGCGCTTAATATGCGCGCCACGTTGATGATGTTCCCCGATAGCTCAGTTGGTAGAGCAACGGACTGTTAATCCGTTTGTCCCTGGTTCGAGCCCAGGTCGGGGAGCCACTTATTCCGAAAAGCCGCTGATTGTTTCAATCAGCGGCTTTTTACTTTCTGCCTCAGAATACTTCTTCCCGCTGCATGAATTCCTTCAACACCTGGTACAGGGTGTGGCCGTCCTGGGTACCAATCAGTTCGCGAATGGAATGCATGGCAAATTGCGGCACACCGATATCCAGGGTCGTTACCCCCAGATTGCCAGCAGTCAGCGGGCCGATGGTGCTGCCACAGCCCATGTCACTGCGCACCACAAAGGTCTGGTGCGGCAGGCCGAGTTCGTCACTGATGTGACGATACAAAGCGGCTGAGCGGCTGTTGGTGGCGTAACGCTGGTTGTGGTTAACCTTGATCACCGGGCCCTGGTTCAGGATCGGACCATGGTTCTCATCGTGCTTGTCCATAAAGTTAGGATGCACGCCGTGGGCGTTGTCGGCCGAGATCATCATGGAACGGGCGATGGCCCTGCCCTTTCCGGCACCACACCAGCGTTCCAGCACAGAACCAAGGAAAGGCCCCTGGGCGCCTTCGGCTGACATGCTGCCCACTTCTTCGTGGTCGTTGCATACCAGCAAGGCCGCCTGGTCTCCGGAGGTATCCAGCAACGCCTGCAGGCCGATGTAACAGCTCAGGAGGTTGTCCAGCCGCGCAGAGGCCAGGAACTCTTCCCGCAGGCCAACGTAGGAAGCGCCCTGGGCGTCATAGAAGCTCAGCTCATAACCCAGCACCTTGCGGGCTTTCAGGCCGGATTCACTGGCGATCTGCTCCCGCAACAGGTCGGTAAAAGCCGTGGTATCCGTCTCCGGCACCTGCATGACGACCGGTGGCAGGTCGGTCTGGGCATTGACCGAACGATTGCTGTTGGCCTCCCTGTCCAGGTGAATGGCCAGGCTGGGGATAATGGCCACAGGCTTGCGGAAGTTCACCAGGGTGTCCTGCACCTTGCCGGACTCATCCAGCACGGTTACCCGGCCGGCCAGGGACAGGTCCCGGTCAAACCAGGGGTTCAGCAACACACCGCCATAGACTTCTACCCCGAGCTGGAAGAAACCTTTGCGGCGGATTTCCGGTGTCGGCTTTACCTTCAGGCAGGGGCTGTCGGTGTGGGCACCGACCATACGTACACCGGAGCTGACCACGTCGTTCTTTCCGGTACGGAAGGCAATAATGGATGAGCCGTTGCGAATGGCGTAGTAGCCTTTGCCCTGCTCCAGCGCCCACTCTTCACGTTCATCCAGCTGCTGAAAACCTGCGGCATCGAGGCGGGTTTTCATGGTATTCACGGCATGCCAGGGCGTGGGTGAGGCGTTCAGAAATTCAATCAAGTCATTATTAAATTCAGTGTGTTCCATGATCTTCCTGATTGCATGATAATGGCTGCTACAGTATGGCACGAAGCCGGCAATGCTCCTACAGCGTGCGCCGTCAGTGACTATACTCACCCAACAATATTTACCGGAGTCGCCTGTGTCGATACCCCGCTTTCTGGACATCGAATACTGCCAGACCGAAGACGCCCTGTTTCCCGTTGCCATTGCCTGGTCACTTGCAGATGGCCAGATGAAAACCGTGGTGATCACGCCGGAAGAATCCTGGCTTCCGGAAGACGGGGATCTGGGGGATATCGATCTGCTGTACCTGGAAGAACAGGGCGTGCCGCTACTGGAGCTGGTACAAGAGCTGCACCAGGACCTGCCGGACCAGACAGTTTACGTAGACGGCATAGACCCGGATGAACTCCTGGTTGACCTGATTTTCAGTGCCGTGAGCCAGGATGCCCCCTTTGAAGTCGCCCCTGTTTCCGAACTGATCTCCGGACTGGACAGCGAAGCCATCGAAGACCGCCGGCGCCAGCTGTTGTTCGATGAAGGCCTTGAACCACAGCTCCCGGAAAACGGCGTCTATGCCCTGCTCCTGCTGGCACAGGAAGAAGGCCTGCTGGACGACCTGTAAAACCGGCCTTCAGGCGGGGAAGTGTGACCGGCGTCTGCGTAACAACGCGTTACACAAGGCAGAATCTGGCGTCAGTATCCATGACGACAGGACGCCGGACCATAATGAAAAAAATCACATCGCCCCTGCTTTGCGCCAGCCTCGTTACCGCGGTTTTATTCCCGCCGGTTGTATGCGCCCAGGAAGGTGCCGCGTCAGAAACTCCCCGCTCGGACAAACACTACATCGGATTACTGGCCACGGCACTGGAACATCGCTCCATCGGCATTTCCAAGGAAGACGGCTGGGGCCAGGCGGGTACGCTGGTGATCGGTGGCCACCTGAATGACCTGATCCACGCTGAAATCCGCCTGGGCGGTGGCTACAAGGATGCCGAGATCTCCCGAGGTGACCTGAGCCTGGCGATCGACTATTTCGGCAGCTGGTACATGGGGCTGCATTACCCGATTGGTGAGCTTGGTAACGTCTATGCGCAGGCAGGTTTCACCCACGTGAGCGGTGAGGCAACACTGGACAATCCGGATGCCGATGCCAACGGGCAGTTCCGGGATTACGTGGGAGATTACCCTTCAAGCAGTTTCAGCTTCAGCTGGCTTGCCGGTATCGATTTCGAACTGCTGGATAGCACGTACCTGGTGCTGGAAGGTGGCAAGCTGTTCAAAGATACCGATACCAGTGCCAATGCCTTCCAGTTTTCTTCCGGCATTCGTTTCGAGTTCTGAGTTGGCGGCCCGTTTCCGGTGCAGGCCGCCACTAAACTGACGCTTAATCAGTAAGTTTATGTTGGATATGCCAGCAGCGGTGAATCTTCTGATTCCGCTGGAAATCCTTGTCCAGAGTGCTCGCCGTTACCTCTTTAACTTCGAATTCCTGCTCCAGATCTTCATCGAGCTTAAATTTCCGGAAGTTGTTGGAGAAGATCAGTAAACCATCACTGGATAACCGCTCCATACACTGCCGAACCATGGCGCCGTGATCCCGCTGGATGTCGAGAACGCCGGCCATTCTGGCGGAGTTCGAGAAGGTGGGCGGGTCCATGAAGATCAGGTCGAAGGTCTGGTTGGCGGTTTTGCGGTCGGCCAGCCAGGCCACGCAATCAGCCTGTTCCACTACGTGCTTGCGGGCGTCTGACCGATTCAGGGCCAGGTTGTCCTGCGCCCAGCTGACGTAGGTTTTGGACATATCCAGGCTCAGGGACCGGCTGGCACCGCCAACGGCTGCGTGTACGGTGGCTGCGCCGGTGTAGCAGAACAGGTTCAGGAAGCGTTTGCCCCTGGCATGTTGCTGTATCCAGTAGCGTACCGGGCGGTGGTCCAGGAACAGGCCGGTGTCCAGGTAATCTTTAAGGTTTACTTTCAGGGTGCAGCCGTGTTCGTGCACGTTGAAGTATTCACCGGTTGCGGCCTGTTTTTCATACTGCTTGGTGCCGGTCTGGCGCTGGCGTTGTTTACAAACCAGGTTTTCCGACGCAACTTCCAGCACTTCCGGGATGACCGCCATGGCTTCGGCGAGGCGTTCCCTGGCGGCTTTTTCGTCTATAGATTTCGGAGCCAGGTATTCCTGTACATGCACCCTGCCCTCGTAGATATCGATAGCCAGGGCGTACTCCGGCATGTCCGCATCGTACAGGCGATAGCAGCCAATGTTCTGTTTCCGGGCCCACTGGCCGATGGTTTTCAGGTTTTTCTTCAGCCGGTTGCGCAGCATGTCTGCCCGCTCGGGATTGGCGATCCGGGGCATCACCTGGCCGGGCGCTGCAGGGTCCCGGGGGGTGCGGGCATTTTCGGGCTGGATTTCGAATAACAGCAGTTGTGCCGGCAGCTTTCCGTTGAAGAGCTTGTATTGCTTGAAGCTGCGCAGGCCGATGGACTTTCCGAACTCCGGAGCGCCAGTAAACACTGCCAGACGCCAGCCGGGAAGCTCACGCAGCACCACTTCGCCAAGAGCCTGGTAAAGGCCGGCCAGTTCTTTGCGCTCACTCAGGCGTTCACCGTAAGGAGGGTTGGTCAGCACCAGGCCCTGTCCGGCCCAGCTTTCCTGCCGTTCAAATCCGGCAACCGGCCGAACCTCAACCTGCACAAGGTTATCCAGGCCGGCCCGGCGGATGTTGTTTCGGGCGGTATCGATAACACGGCTGTCCTGGTCAAAACCGGCAAAGGCCGGTATCCGTTTCTGTTTGCCTTCGTGGGCGCGGCGCTCCGCTTCCTGGCGTAGTCCAAGCCAGAGTTCCGGCTGATGGCCAGGCCATTTTTCGAAACCGAAACGCTCGACCCGGCGGCCCGGAGCGATATCCAGGGCCATCAAAGCGGCTTCAATCAGCAGGGTGCCGGAACCACACATGGGGTCAACGAAGTCACCACCGGCAGGGGCAATGTCCGGCCAGCCGGAACGCATCAGCAAGGCGGCCGCCAGGTTTTCCTTCAGGGGTGCCAGGCCTTTCTCCGTGCGATAGCCCCGCATGTGCAGGCTGTGGCCACTGAGGTCGAGCCCAACCGCCAACCGGCCCCGGTTCAGGCGGGCAGAAATGGTCACGTCCGGGTCTTTCGGGGCGACGGACGGCCGTGGCATGCCGGCACCGCGGATGCTGTCAACGATACCGTCTTTAACTTTCTGGGCACCAAACTGGGTGTTACGGATCTCTTCATTCTGGCCCAGGAAAGTCACGCGGAAACTGCCAGACGCAGGGATATGGGCCTGCCAGTCCAGCGACACCACGCCTTCGTAAAGTTCCTCGGCACTGCGGGCGTCTACCTCGGCGATGTGCAGCATTACCCGGTTGGCCAGGCGCGACCACAGGCAGGCACGGTAGCCCGACTCCAGCGTGCCCTCTACCCAGACTCCTGCCGGCGCATTACGCACCTGTGCCAGACCAAAACTTTCCAGTTCATCAGCCAGGAGATACTCAACGCCCTTCGGGCAGGTTACGAAAAATACATGTTTGGACAAAATAAACTCCTGGTTTTCCTGATGAAGCCGGTAAGCCGCCGGATTGGCAGCAAAACCCGATTTCGGGCTGTCATCGATATGCAATAAACCTATAAGAAAAGGTTCACATAGATGAAATAAGTAGTGTACTTCCGCTCAAGGTTCGTCTTACCTTGTACATGACGCGTCGTTCCGGAAGCCAGTAGAAAGTGCTTCCGTTAACAGGATCCTGACTGCTCTGGCCCGAGCTGGCAATAGGGGGATATCCCGGATGGGTACCCATGCCATGGTCACTGCAGATGTGTACACGCTTGTTCTGTTAATCCATCAGTGAGGAACGGCATGAAAAGACAGAAGAGAGACATGTACGCTCGTGCATTCAAGCGGGGTTATCTCGCTGGCGTGTCCGGCAAATCCAAAGACAGCTGCCCCATTGATCAGCCAGAAGTACGTCAGGAATGGCTGAACGGGTGGCGCGAAGGCCGCACAGATAACTGGGAGGGCATGACCGGCGTATCCGGCATCCACAAGCTTGCCAACGTAACCGCCACGTAACTGCGGTGTTGGCAGACCCCGTTTAACCCTGATCTGTTTTTTTTCACACACCAACACAACAATTAAAGCAGTAACCAGAGCAACCAAAACGGGGCCTCCCGCCCCGTACCATGCGAAGAAGCGCTACGGGGTTAGTTCCCCGCAAGGGCCCGCTCAGCGGGCCCACCTTCTTTCTGGCCTCACCGTTTTTGCTGTTCTTTTCTGATCGCTTCTACCGCTTCGTTAATCAGCGCAGGGCCTTTATAGATGAAGCCTGTGTAGATCTGTACCAGTTTCGCCCCTGCCCGGATTTTCTCTGCTGCGCTCTCGCCATCGGTAATGCCGCCCACGCCGATAATGGGCAAACGCTCACCCAGCTCGGCATACAACCCCTGAATCACCCTCAGGGAGGCCTCGCGCACCGGGGCACCGCTCAAGCCACCCGCCTCCTGTTCGTGCTGGTGGCCGCGCACTGCCTCACGGCTGATCGTGGTATTGGTGGCAATCACGCCATCCAGGCCCGCCTCGAGCAGCGCGCTAGCCACAAAACGAATACCGTCATCGTCCATATCCGGCGCAATTTTGACAGCAACGGGCACATAGCGGCCCAGGGCCTGGTGGCACCTGGTCTGCTCGTCTTTGATGGCATGCAGCAACTGCTTGAGGGAGTCACCAAATTGCAGGTCCCGCAGGCCCGGCGTATTCGGCGAAGACACATTCACGGTGATGTAGTCGGCATGTGCATAGACCGCTGCAATCCCCTTGCGGTAATCCAGCTCGGAGTCTTCGTTGGGGGTGTCTTTGTTCTTGCCCACATTAATGCCTAATACACCCCGGTAACGACGGTGCTGAACATTGTGAACCAGGTGCTCCAGCCCTTCGTTATTAAAACCCATGCGGTTGATGATGGCCTGGTGTTCCGGCAAACGGAACATACGGGGTTGAGGATTACCCGGCTGGGCCAGGGGCGTAACCGTGCCCACTTCAATAAAACCGAAGCCCAGCGCACCCAGGGCATCAAGATGGTCGGCATTTTTGTCGAGACCTGCGGCCAGCCCGACCGGGTTCGGAAATTCCAGCCCCATGACATTGACCGGACAAGGTGCAGGATGCTTTGAAAATACATTCAACATACCCAGTTTATGGGCTACATCCAGGCTATTAAGTGTCACATTGTGAGCGGTTTCCGGGGGCAGCCGGAAAAGCAGGTTTCGAACAACGCCGTACATCAGAAAACTCCTTGCCAGAGGGTGGCCGGAGTATACCGGAAGTTTTCCACACCATCCTCCTGAACCGGCAAATGTATCCTTAAGCCCCATGTTCAAAGGGCTCGCGCGGCTTTTCCACGGAATCTGTGGATAACCCTGTTGAAAACGTCGGGGCAAACGTTTCTACCCCTTGATAACTGCGCCAGCCTACAAATTGATCATTTTTTAACCAGTCTTTTTGTTGTTATTTTTCAATTACTTACATTGCTAAAAATAAGATTTGACGAAAGTTGGAGCAAAATGCTAACGGTTAATCGATTTGTCATCATGTGCATAAATCGATCCGCCTTTCTTGATTAATCCCGCCCTGTCAAGCGCTTGTTCACGCTATACTGGCCACTGTCAGAAATCCCCGGAGCCACGGATAATGGAACAGCCTTCCCCAACACATCACCGCCCACAGCCCGATCTGGAAAAGGAAAAGCATGCTGCCTCCCGGGTTACCCTGATCGGGATGTTTCTTGACGCCTTTCTCGGTGTCATAAAAGTCATTGGCGGTACACTATTTCACTCCCAGGCATTGGTGGTTGACGGCATCCATTCGTTTACCGACGTGGCGTCGGACTGGGTGGTCCTGGCGGTCATGCGGTTATCCCGGAAAGGCCCGGATGCCGACCACCCCTACGGCCACCAGCGCATCGAAACGCTGGGCACCCTGCTTCTGGGCAGCATTCTGATTGCCGTGGGTGCAGCCCTGGCCTGGGAGAACATTCTGCGGCTGTTGTCCGGCGAAGACCTGGCAGTTCCCGGCTGGCCGGTTCTGGTCGCGGCGGCTATTTCCGTTGGCAGCAAGGAGTGGATTTACCGCTACACCCGCCACGTTGGTATCCGCATCCGCTCTGACCTGCTGATTGCCAATGCCTGGCACAGTCGCACTGATGCATTCTCTTCCGTTGTGGTGCTGGTATCCACCATCGGCGCAATGCTTGGGTTTGTGTGGCTGGACGTCGTCGCCGCGGTGGTAATTGCCGGCATCATTATCCACATTGGCTGGAAGTTCACCTGGGACAGCGTGAAGGAACTGGTCGATACCGGTCTCTCTGAAGAAGATACCCGCATGCTTATGAACATTGCCATGGAGACCGATGGCGTTCGCAACGTTCACGAACTGCGCAGCCGCCGGATGGGCCACGATATCCTGCTGGACGTTCACCTGGTGGTACGCCCGGAGATCAGCGTGTCGGAAGGCCATCAGATTGGCATGAAGGTGGTTGCCGGTATGCGGGAGGCCCTCGGTAACATCCTCGATATCAATTTCCACATCGATGCCGAGAACGACGAAAAGTACCCCCATCCCACCGAGCCGGACCTTCCCTCCCGCGAGCAGGTGCGGGAATACCTTCAGAACGCCCTGGGCGAGCTGCCCCACCACAGCAAGCTCCGCCTTCATTACCTGAAAAACCGGGTGCACCTGGAACTGTTCCTGGACGAGGATCACCCCGCCCCGGAACTGAACAACGAAACCGTCCGCCAGGTTCTTGCCGATTACCCCTGGTTTGGCAGCGTCCGGGTCTGGGTGGCGGCCACCTGACCCGGCAGCCTCGCTTAACCGGGATCAGCGGCGGCGGTTTTCCTCCATGCGGGACAGAAACTCCTGCATGATCAGGGTATACAGTTCACCGCCCAGGAACTTGTCCTCAACACCGGAATCGATGCTCGGGTTGTCGTTCACTTCAATCACCGCAACCCGGTTACCGGCCTGTTTGATGTCTACACCGTACAGGCCGTTACCGATCAGGCGCGTGGAGTTCAGCGCCGCCTGAATCACGTTGCGCGGCACCTCGTAGGTGGGCATGGTTTCAAAGCCGCCACTCTCCACCGACGCGCCACCATGCTGGTAAATCTGCCAGTGGCCTTTCACCATCATGTATTTGCACGCGTAAATCGCCCGGCCGCCAAGCACACCAATACGCCAGTCGTAATCGGTATAGAAGTACTCCTGGGCCAGCACCAAGGCCGATTGTTTGAACAACTCTTTAAGACCCGCCCGTAGCTCCTTCTCATCCCGGGCCTTGGCCACACCCCTCGAGAAAGCACCGTCCGGTATCTTGATCACCACCGGAAAGCCCAGCTCCTGCACTACCTGCTCAACCGCGTTTTTCTGATCTTTCGACAGGATCAGGGTCTTTGGCGTGGGCACCTTGTTGTTCTTCAACAGGTCCGCCAGGAACACCTTGTTGGTGCAGCGCAGAATGGAAACCGGGTCATCAATCACCACCATGCCCTCGGCTTCTGCCTTGCGGGCGAACCGGTAGGTGTGATGGTCAATGGCGGTGGTTTCCCGAATGAACAGGCCGTCGTATTCCGGCAGCCGCATATAGTCCCGCCGGGTAATCCGCTCCACATTGATACCCAGCTTGCGCCCTGCCTTCTCGAAGCGTTTCAGGGCAGCCTCATCGCTGGGCGGCATTTCCTCATCCGGGTTCACCAGCATGGCCAGGTCAAACCGGTAACGCCGGCGGGTGCGGGGTTTGCGCCAGACCATGCTGCTGAACCGATCCAGTGCAGCGGCAAAGACATCCTGTTCAGGCTCGCCCAGGTCCGACGGAGACGCCGGCTTCATGGACTCGATCTGCCACTGTTTCCGGTGCCGGAACACCACTTCAAGAATCGGACAGGGAAAACGCTCGAACAGGGCGCGGGCCACCGGCTTCAGGTCCGGATGCTCGGCCTGGCCGAAATAGGTGCGAATCCGCACCTCATGGGTCGCTTCCCGGGCATCGGTAGACGGGTCAATTTCCCTGGCCTCTTTTTCCAGCCACTGGATAACACTGCTGTCGAGTTCCTCCAGCTCCAGGGAAAAAAGGCCCTTGCGGCTGAGGTCATTCAGCGTCATCACCGACGGCACAACATGATGGCCGCGGGCTTCGGCCAGTAAGGAGCAGTAGTAACCCCGGCTCAGGTACTTGCCGCTCTGGCACAGGTTGATCACCCGAACCCGGCTGTTCGCCGGCGCGGTAAACTGCAAGTACTGGTCAAAAGTGAGCACATCTTCGCTGGGGTAGTACGGCGCCCAGTCTTTGGCACGGTCCACAACAATCAACAAGCGGGACATCAGCGGCATTCCTCCCTGAAGGTTCAGCCGGGGTTATTTCGCGCAACAATACGCCGGCGCACAGTACTTCACAATCGGCTTTCGATGCGTGCTTTTACGCATCCTCGCCAGCTATCGGAACACGGCGCTCTCTACCATAATAGCTGCAGGAACGGCGCCCGCCATTTCCGCCTGATACACCCGGGACACCCAGAAACATGACCGATGTAATTCTCCGACAAGCCGTCGCTAAAGACCTTGATGCATTGGTTCAACTGGAACAGCGGTGCTTCTCTGAAGACCGGATATCCCGCCGCAGTTTCAAGCGTTTCCTGGACATGCCCAGAGACCGGTTGATAGTCGCCCGGCAGGAATCTGAACTGGTGGGCTACTGCCTGGTGCTGATGAATGCGGCCACCCGCCTGGCCCGCATCTATTCCATTGCGGTATCACCCTCGGTTCGTGGCCGGGGCGTGGGCGAGAAGCTGGTTCGTGAGGCAGAGAAAGAAGCGGTAGAAGCAGACCGGATTCTGATGCGCCTGGAAGTTCGGGAAGACAATACGGGCGCCATCAATCTTTACAAGCGGCTGGGCTATCGCCAGTTCGGCACCTATCGGGATTACTACGAAGACCACGGCAACGCCCTGCGGTTCGAACGGCGCATTCTGTATTACGAGCCATCCCGGGAATTCCTGCCGGTACCCTACTACCCCCAGACGACGGAGTTTACCTGCGGGCCGTCGGCACTGATCATGGCCATGGCCGCGCTGGATGAGCAGCAGCCGGTCAGCACGCTGGAAGAGCTGAAAATCTGGCGCGAAGCCACCACCATTTTCATGCTGGCCGGCCACGGCGGTTGCGGGCCCCACGGCCTGGCGTTGTCCGCATGGCACCGGGGCTTCGAGGCCAGTGCGTGGATCAGCCAGGAAGGCGCCCTGTTCAAGGACACCGTGCGCAACGAGGACAAGAAACGGGTACTGGAACTGGTGCACGAAGGCTTCCTGCACGACATAGGCCAGACCGATATCCAGCTGCACCACGACCCACTGACACTGGACGCCATGGAAAAGGCCCTTCACGAAGGCAGGATTCCGGTGATCCTGATCAGCACCTGGCAACTCAACCGCAGCCGGGTGCCGCACTGGGTAACGGTGTGCGCCATCGACGAAGACTTCGTATACCTGCACGACCCGGAAATCGATACCGAAGAAGGCGAAACCGTGGCCGACAAGCAATACCTGCCCATCGACAAGCGGGTGTTCGGCAAGATGTCCAGCTACGGCCGCAACCAGCCTTTGCAGGCTGCGGTTATCGTCGGGCCGAAACGGCCCTGATCAGCCAGTGCGAATAGCCGCTTCCTTCAGTTCGGAAATCTGGTCCCGCAGGCGCGCGGCCGTTTCGAAATCCAGGTCCGCGGCGGCCTTGTACATATCATCTTCCAGGCGCGCCACTTCCTTGAGCAGGTCTTCCGGCGAACGTTTGCCCGCCTTCACCAGGTAACTTTCCGCTTCTTCCGCCGCCTTCTGGCCCGGGCGCTCCGCCTTACGCCGGCCACGACCACCGGTGGCGCCTTCCATCACATCGGCAATCTTCTTGTTCAGCCCCTTGGGGGTAATGCCGTGTTCTTCGTTATGAGCTAACTGCTTGGCGCGACGGCGTTCGGTTTCATCAATGGCCCGCTGCATGGAACCGGTAATGCGGTCGCCGTACAGAATCGCCTTGCCGTTCAGGTTACGGGCTGCCCGGCCGATGGTCTGAATCAGGGAACGCTCGCTGCGCAGGAAACCTTCTTTGTCTGCATCCAGAATGGTTACCAGTGACACCTCCGGCATATCCAGGCCTTCCCGCAACAGGTTGATGCCCACCAGCACATCAAACTCACCCCGGCGCAGGTCACGGATGATCTCCACCCGCTCCACGGTATCGATGTCCGAGTGAAGGTAACGCACGCGGATGTCGTGCTCCATCAGGAAGTCGGTCAGATCTTCCGCCATGCGCTTGGTCAGGGTGGTCACCAGCACCCGTTCCTGCACCGCCACCCGCTTGTGAATTTCAGACAGCAAATCGTCCACCTGAGTAGACGCCGGGCGCACCTCGATTTCCGGGTCCAGCAGGCCGGTAGGCCGCACCACCTGCTCCACCACCTGGCCGGCGTGTTCCGCTTCGTAGTTGCCGGGAGTGGCAGACACAAAGATCATCTGCGGCGCAATCCGCTCCCATTCCTCAAACCGCATGGGCCGGTTATCCAGTGCCGACGGCAGCCGGAAGCCGTATTCCACCAGGGTTTCCTTCCGGGAGCGGTCGCCCTTGTACATGGCGCCGATCTGCGGAATGGTCACGTGGGATTCGTCCACCACCAGCAGGGCATTGGCTGGCAGGTAATCAAACAAGGTAGGAGGCGGCTCGCCCGGGGCGCGGCCCGACAGATAGCGGGAGTAGTTCTCGATGCCGTTGCAGTAGCCCAGCTCCATCATCATTTCCATGTCGTAGCGGGTACGCTCCTCCAGCCGCTGGGCTTCCACCAGCCGGTGGTTGTCCCGCAATTGCTGCAGCCGTACTTCCAGCTCGGCACGGATATTCTCTACCGCATCCAGCACTTTTTGCCGGGGCGTCACGTAGTGGGATTTCGGGTAAATGGTCACCCGGGGCACCCGGCGCAGCACTTCCCCGGTGAGCGGATCGAAGTAGCTGAGGTTTTCCACCTCGTCGTCGAACAACTCAATGCGAATGGCTTCGCGCTCGGATTCCGCCGGGAACACATCGATGACGTCGCCGCGCACCCGGTAATTGGCGCGGTGGAACTCGATATCGTTACGGGTGTACTGCAGTTCGGCCAGCCGGCGCAGGATCGAGCGCTGATCAATCTGATCGCCCCGATCCAGGTGCAGCATCATCTTCAGGTAGGATTCGGGATCACCCAAACCATAGATGGAAGACACCGTGGCCACGATAATGGCATCCGGCCGCTCCAGCAGCGCCTTGGTGGCAGACAGGCGCATCTGCTCGATGTGTTCGTTGATGGAGGCGTCTTTCTCGATAAAGGTGTCGGAAGACGGCACATAGGCTTCCGGCTGGTAGTAATCGTAGTAAGACACGAAATACTCCACCGCGTTATCCGGGAAGAACTCCTTGAACTCGCCGTATAGCTGCGCTGCCAGGGTCTTGTTGTGGGCCATGATGATGGTGGGCCGCTGAACTTCCTGCACCACATTGGCAATGGTGAAGGTCTTGCCGGAGCCGGTTACCCCCAGCAGGGTCTGGTGCGCCAGCCCTGAGTGAATGCCGTCCACCAGCCCGGCAATCGCCTTGGGCTGGTCGCCGGCAGGCTGATAGGGAGAGTCGACACGGAACACTCCTTCACGGGCGACACTGGATGCTTTACTGGCCATAACGGGCGGTTAACCTCCGGGTTTGGCGCTGGCCGCAATACGGCACAACCCCTACAAGAAATTTAGTGTTCTGGCTGCTTCATGATACCATCTGTGCGATCGACGGCTGGGTAGAAAAACAGCCCGCACCTTTGGCTCCACAGTTGCCCGGCCGATCGCAGCCCATAAGACGCAGCTTTAAGGAGCTCAAGTTTGGACCTTCAACTTTCCAGCCGAGTACAGGCGATCAAGCCTTCCCCCACCCTCGCAGTCACCAACAAAGCCGCAGAACTCCGCGCGGCTGGCCAGGACATCATTGGCCTGGGTGCTGGCGAGCCGGACTTCGACACCCCCGAGCACATCAAACAGGCAGCCATCGAAGCCATTAACAACGGCCAGACCAAGTACACCGCCGTTGATGGTACGCCGGCCCTGAAGAAAGCGATTATTGCGAAGTTCAAACGGGACAACGGCCTGGATTACGAAGCCAACCAGATACTGGTAAGCAGTGGTGGTAAACAGAGCTTTTTCAACCTGGCGCTGGCCACACTGAACGAAGGCGACGAAGCCATCATCCCCGCGCCTTACTGGGTATCTTACCCGGACATGGTGCTGGTAGCGGAAGGCAAGCCGGTGATCATCGAAACCACCGTAGACACCCGCTTCAAGATCACCCCGGAACAGCTGGAAAACGCCATTACCGAGCGCACCCGCCTGTTCGTGATCAACAGCCCGTCCAACCCAAGTGGCATGGCCTACTCCCTGGAAGAGCTGCAGGCCATTGGTGAAGTGCTGAAAAAGCACCCGAACATCATGATCGCCACAGACGACATGTACGAGCCGATCCTGTGGACCGGCAAGCCGTTCTGCAACATCCTGAACGCCTGCCCGGAACTGTATGACCGCACCTTCGTACTGAACGGCGTGTCCAAGGCCTACTCCATGACTGGCTGGCGTATCGGCTACGCTGCCGGCCCGGCGAAAATCATCGGCGCCATGAAGAAAATCCAGTCCCAGAGCACCTCCAACCCCTGCTCCATCTCCCAGGCCGCCGCGACTGCCGCCTTGGATGGCGACCAGGCTTGCGTGGGTGAAATGGTCAAAGCGTTCAAAGAACGCCACGACTGGCTGGTAGACGCCCTGAACAAACTGCCGGGGGTTGAATGCCCCTACGGCGACGGCACTTTCTACGTGTTCCCAAGCTTCCAGGGCGCTATCGACGCCACCGAAGGCGTGAGTACAGACGTAGAATTCGCCGAGAAACTGCTGACCGAAGCCGGCGTTGCCCTGGTTCCGGGTTCTGCCTTCGGCAGCCCTGGCCACATGCGTTTGAGCTTCGCCACCAGCATGGATAACCTGCGAAAGGCCATCGAGCGTTTGCAGAAAGCCCTTGGCTAAAAATTTTAGTCAGGGGGTTGACGAGGCGGTATAGCCAACTTAATATACGCGCCTCGTCACATGACGACGTTCCCCGATAGCTCAGTTGGTAGAGCAACGGACTGTTAATCCGTTTGTCCCTGGTTCGAGCCCAGGTCGGGGAGCCACTATTTCGAAAGCCCGCTAGTTCTCTGAATTAGCGGGCTTTTTTGTTATTCCTCGCTTCTTGATTGTTATACCGGGCTTCTGGTGATCTTGCCAGGCTCTGGGCCCTAGCCTGTCAGGGGTGCGGGCATGTCAGTGCAGGAAAGCCTTTCCAAAAACCGCTACGAGCACATCCATGTGCGCTTCTCTCCGGCCATCCATGGCCTACGAAATTTTTGGAAAGGCTTTCCTGCACTGCCACCCGAGCAACCGGAATATAGGCAACTTCTGATCTGAAACTGCGAAGACCTTCGTTGTTGCTGAACAACCTGGGGTTATCGACTACCACTCCGGAGCATGAACCGGGGGTGTGGGGGTTGGCTCCCAAAAATTTGCGGAGCCATGGATGGCGGAGCAGAAGCGCCACATGGATGTGCCGCAGGAGCGGTTTTTGGGAGCCAGCCCCCACACCCCCGATCACCATAAACGGCAGGCTAGCTGCGGAGTCGACACCACAACCGAAGTCAGACTGACACCACCTCAGCGTGAATAGCCTCCAAGGCAGCCAGGGGGTCGGATGCCTGGGTAATGGGGCGGCCGATGACGAGGTAGTCGGAGCCGGCTTTGAGGGCATCGGTTGGGGTCATGATGCGTTGCTGGTCGCCTTTGTCGGCAGTCAGGGGGCGGATTCCCGGGGTGATTAGCTGGAAGTCGGCACCCTGCTCGGCTTTCAGGCGCGAGGCTTCCTGGGCGGAGCAGACGACGCCATCCAGGCCGCAGTTCCTGGTGAGGGCTGCCAGGCGGGATACCTGGGCTTCGGCGGAGTCGGTGATGCCGATGCCGGCGAGGTCGGCGTCAGACATGCTGGTAAGCACGGTAACGGCAATCAGCAAGGGCTTGTCGGCACCGAAGGACTCCAGGCGCTCGCGGCAGGCCACCATCATTTTTTCCCCGCCGGAGGCGTGCACGTTCACCATCCAGACGCCCAGGTCGGCTGCCGCAGCAACGGCGGCTGAAGTGGTGTTCGGGATGTCGTGGAATTTCAGGTCCAGGAACACGTCAAAGCCCCTGCCCTGCAGCGACTTGACCAGTTCCGGGCCGGAGCGGGTGAACAGTTCCTTGCCAACTTTCAGGCGGCATTTAGCTGGGTCGAGCTGGTCAGCGAGGGCCAGCGCAGGGTCTTGGGAGGGAAAGTCCAGGGCGACGATGATTTTCGGGTCGTTAAGGGTTTGCACAGTAGAGTTCCGCATTCGGTAAATTAAGTTCGTTATTCCGCTTCGACGCCCTGAATGGGCCTGACGGTTTCCCATTGCTTGCAGCTCGGGCACAACCAGTGCAGTTGCTGGCCGGAGAAACCGCAGCTTACGCAGCGGTATACTGGCCGGTTGGCGAGGATCAGGTGCCCTATCCGGCTTACCAACCGGCCTTCATCGGTGGTCATGCCCTTTTCATATCCGGCAATTTCAACCAGGCGCAGCAAGCCGCGAACGGAGGGCCGGAGTTCCAGCTCCTGGCGCAGCAGGTCGATCGCTGCCGGGCGCCCTGCCGAGCGCTCGACGGATTCTACCAGCGCCAGCAGCAAACTGGTGCCGGGATATTGCTCGTAGAGTTTGCGCAGTTTCTTCGCCAACCGGCCTACGTCGCCATGCTCCCGCTCTAATTTCATCAGACGGTCCACGGCTTCCGGGCCAAAGTCCGGATTCTGCTCGAACACTTTCAGGCTTTGATTGCCGGCCTCCCGGTAGTTGCCCTGGCGTATCTGCATTTTCATCAGCAGAAGGGTCGCTCTGACACAGGAGCGATCGTAATCGAGGGCTTCCTTGGCCAGCTTCTGGGATGTCCAGCGGTCGTCTTTGTTCAGAGCCGCATCGGACAGTTCGCAGGTTATGTAGGCCAGTGTCTTGAACATGGCGGGGTCAGCATCGGAGCGGGTCAGCGTCTGGGCCACCTGGGCGGCTTTCTCCCATTCCCGTTCCTGCTGGTACAGCTCGATTAGTTCCTGGGCAGCCCGGCGGCCGTACTCGCGATCGCCCATTAACTGGTGAAACAGCGCCTCGGCCCGGTCAAGGAGACCGGCGTTCAGGTAATCCATGGCCAGTTCAAAGGTAACCTGGGGGGTGTAGCGTGCCGGCAGCTCCGGACGGGCAAGCAGGTTCTGGTGTATCAGAATCGCCCGGTCGGTTTCGCCCTTGTTGCGGAAGTGGCTGCCAATAGAGAGATGAAGGCTGACGGTATCCCGGTTAACAGCCAGGGACTGCACAAAGTTTTCGACCGCTTGGTCAGAATAGTTGGTAAAGAGAAACTGCAGACGATCCCGAACCGAATCTTCGTTATCAATGCTCTTGCGGGAACGATGGCGCTGCTTACTGTAGCGCCCAACGACCCAGCCGGCGGCAACCGCTACTGTCAGAAGCAGCCAGTTAAACACCATATCCATTACAGCGTCCGGTCGTTTTCGGCCCTGGATTTTTCAAGTGCCTGCTCGGCACGATCAAGTCGTTTCTGAAGGTTACGGCGAGATACCGAGGTACGGAATGTTGCGAGCATGGTAATCAGCACGCCAATCAGCGCGCCAATCACGAAGGACATGATAATCCAGACTGCCACACCGTGAGGCTGGGTCTCAAACAACAGGAAATTGAGCGAGACCGCCATCTGGTTGTTGAGCGAAAACACCAGCGCCAACAATATAAGAAGCAGAACCAGAACGGTGATAAGGATCTTCTGCAGTCCAGCCATGTCGTTTGCGCTCCAGACGGGCAAATCGCCCGATGCTACGGTGTCCTTTGATCAGTGCGGGCGTGGTTCAGAAGCCTTTTTTCAGACTGTCGTTCACCTGCTCACGCAACTCTTTACCAGGCTTGAAGTGGGGCACAAACTTGGCAGGCAATTGAACCGCTTCCCCGGTTTTCGGGTTGCGACCGGTGCGGGCTTCCCGGTGATGCAGGGAAAAGCTACCAAACCCCCGGATTTCAATTCTTTGACCATCAGCAAGAGCCTGGGACATATGCTCGATGACCGTTTTAACCGCGAGCTCAACATCCTTGACGGAGAGCTGAGTCTGCTTCGAGGCAATCAGTTCTACCAGTTCGGACTTCGTCATGAGGCGTTTCCCTCTGTCGTTATTATTCCGTGGTCACTTACCGGATTCCAATGCCTCTAGTTTAGCCAAACCAGAAAAAAACACAAAAAAAACGGGCTCTTAGAGCCCGTTTTTTTGACACCAATCGGAATTTTATTCCTTGTTGGCGTTCTGCTGCTGCATCTGTTCCTTGATCAGGTCACCGATAGTGGTGGCACCTGAGGACTCAGCAGCCTTGCTGCGTACATTTTCCAGGGCCTGCTTGTCGTCCTCTACGTCTTTGGACTTAACAGACAGGTTGATGACGCGGTTCTTGCGATCGATGCTGATGATCTTCGCTTCAACTTCTTCGCCTTCCTTCAGAACGTTACGCGCGTCTTCTACGCGGTCACGGCTGATTTCGGAAGCCTTCAGTACCGCTTCAACTTCTTCGTTCAGGGCAATGGTGGCGCCTTTGGCGTCAACTGCAGAAACAGTACCCTTAACGATGGAGCCCTTGTCGTTCAGCTGAACGAACTCGGCAAACGGATCGCTTTCCAGCTGCTTGATGCCCAGAGAGATACGCTCACGCTCGGGATCAACAGACAGGATAACGGTTTCAACTTCGTCGCCCTTCTTGTACTCGCGAACGGCTTCTTCGCCAGTCTCGTTCCAGCTGATATCGGACAGGTGAACCAGGCCGTCGATGCCGCCATCCAGACCGATGAAGATACCGAAGTCAGTGATTGACTTGATCTTACCGGAGATGCGGTCACCCTTGTTGAAGTTGCTGGAGAAGTCTTCCCACGGGTTGGATACGCACTGCTTGATACCCAGGGAGATACGACGACGCTCTTCGTCGATATCCAGGATCATCACTTCAACTTCGTCACCTACCTGAACAACCTTGGACGGGTGGATGTTCTTGTTGGTCCAATCCATTTCGGATACGTGAACCAGACCTTCCACACCTTCTTCCAGCTCGGCAAAGCAGCCGTAGTCAGTCAGGTTGGTTACGCGTGCAGTAACCTTGGAGCTTTCCGGGTAACGACCTTTGATGTCGACCCACGGATCTTCGCCCAGCTGCTTCAGGCCCAGGGATACGCGGTTACGCTCGCGATCGAACTTCAGGACCTTAACATTGATTTCGTCGCCCACATTCACGATTTCGCTCGGATGCTTGATGCGCTTCCAGGCCATATCAGTGATGTGCAGCAGGCCGTCAACACCGCCCAGATCTACGAACGCGCCGTAGTCGGTCAGGTTCTTGACGATACCCTTGATTTCCAGACCTTCGGTCAGGGTTTCCAGCAGAGCTTCACGCTGCTCGCTGTTTTCAGCTTCCAGAACGGCGCGGCGGGAAACAACCACGTTGTTACGCTTCTGGTCCAGCTTGATAACCTTGAACTCGAGTTCTTTGTTCTCCAGGTGCGCAGTGTCGCGAACCGGACGAACGTCTACCAGGGAACCCGGCAGGAAGGCACGGATGCCAGCCAGATCAACAGTGAAACCACCCTTGACCTTACCGTTGATGATACCCTTAACAACTTCTTCAGCTTCGAAGGACTTCTCGAGTACCTTCCATGCTTCAGCGCGCTTGGCCTTCTCACGGGACAGACGGGTTTCACCGAAACCGTCTTCAACTGCATCGAGAGCCACATCGACAACGTCGCCGACAGCTACTTCCAACTCGCCTTTTTCGTTCAGGAACTGGGAGGCGGGGATAACGCCTTCGGACTTCAGTCCGGCGTTAACGGTGACCCAGTCGTTATCGACGTCTACAACGGTTCCCTGAACAATGGAACCCGGTTGCATATCGATTTCTTTCAAACTTTCTTCGAAAAGATCCGCAAAGCTCTCGCTCATTATGTGCCCTATATGATCAACGCAAGTGTGCTCCGTGCCGCCAGCAACACGGTCTGTTAGTGATTTCCGGAATCAGCCAGCGGCTGGCAATTTGCGCTGCTTCCGGCATTCCAACGACAAAAAGGTGTAGTCAGGCCTGACCTGCTGCGGCCATACACCTGTCTAACACCTCTTCTATACTCAAACCCGTAGAATCAATGACTTGCGCATCATCTGCAGGCTTGAGAGGGGCCGCTGAACGGTTCATATCCCGCTCGTCACGTACCCGTATCTCTTCCAAAAGGGCGTCAATATTAACATCGACACCCGCTTGCATCAACTGGTTGTAGCGTCGCCTGGCCCGTTCTTCGGCGCTGGCGGTCAGGAAGATCTTGACCGGCGCGTCCGGGAACACCACGGTTCCCATATCACGGCCGTCTGCCACCAGGCCCGGTAACTGGCGAAAATCCCGTTGCCGCTGCAGCAGGGCATCGCGAACCGGCTGCATAACCGCAACCTTCGAGGCGTTATCACCACAGGTTTCGGTACGGATTTCCGAGGTGACATCCTCGCCGGCCAGAACCACTTTAACCGGGTGCCCTTCCCCGGTCGGCTCGAACGCCACATCCAGGGTCGCCGCCACTTTCACCAGCCCGGCTTCATCGTCCAGAGCAACGCCCTGCCGGGTTGCCGCCAGGGCAGTCAGGCGGTAGAGCGCGCCACTGTCCAGCAGGTGCCAGCCCAGTTTCCTGGCCAGCATCTGGGTGATGGTGCCTTTGCCGGAACCGCCCGGGCCATCAACGGCGATTACCGGAGCCTTGGTCTGGGTCATTACTGAACACCTTCTGTACTGATCTGAATTCCTGTCTGCTTTGCCAGCTCAACGAAGCCCGGGAACGAGGTAGCCACGTTCGCACAATCGTTGATACGGATCGGGCCGTTAGCCCGCAACGATGCAACGGCAAACGACATGGAAATCCGGT
This sequence comes from Marinobacter sp. P4B1, assembly GCF_001447135.1. NCBI lineage: Bacteria > Pseudomonadati > Pseudomonadota > Gammaproteobacteria > Pseudomonadales > Marinobacteraceae > Marinobacter > Marinobacter sp. P4B1. Next base: position 33,216 of record NZ_LLXM01000006.1, on the reverse strand, counting down.
GATCTTCATGGCTTTCGATGGTGCCGCCACCTATTGTCTGGCCGCCGTCAATAATGATGCCATCCGGCGTTACCGTGGTTTCCACGCCCAGCGCAGCCAGGCCGTCAGCCATCACCTGAATACGGTCGCTTTCCTTCACCCGCAATTCCTCGGCGCCGCGCAGCACGGTGCGACCCTCGGCACAGGTGGCAGCAATGAACAGCACAGGGAACTCGTCAATGGCCAGCGGCACCTGGTCTTCCGGGATATCAATACCCTTCAGGCTCGCGGAGCGAACCCGCAAGTCAGCCACCGGCTCGCCACCAATCACCCGTTCTTCCAGTACCTCAATATCCGCGCCCATCTGGCGCAGAATATTGATCACACCAACACGGGTCGGGTTCATACCGACATGGCGCAGGGTCAGGTCGGAATCCGGGGCAATACTTGCCGCCACCAGGAAGAACGCTGCCGAGGAAATATCCGCCGGCACATCGATTGCACCGCCAGTCAGCTTGCCACCGCCGGTAACGCTGGCAGTGGCGCCATCACGATGCACGTGGTAGCCGAAACCCTGCAGCATGCGCTCAGTATGGTCGCGGGTAGGAGCTGGCTCGGTTACGGAGGTCACACCTTCGGCGTACAGCCCTGCCAGCAACAGGCACGACTTCACCTGGGCACTGGCCACCGGCATGTCGTAGTGAATACCAGTGAGGTGCTGCCCGCCCCGGATCTTCAGGGGCGGACGCCCACCTTCTGCGGTATCAATCACCGCACCCATGGCGCGCAACGGGTCGGCTACTCGGCCCATTGGGCGCTTGGACAGGCTGGTATCCCCGGAGAGTTCGGAGTCAAACGGCTGCGCAGCCAGCAGGCCGGCAAACAAACGCATCGCAGTACCGGAATTGCCCAGATACAGCGGGCCCCTAGGCGCCTGCAGGCCGTTCATGCCAACACCGTGGATGCGGACAAACCCGTCTTCCGGGCCTTCAATCGTTACACCCATATCCCGAAACGCCTGCAAAGTCGCCAGGCTGTCTTCGCCTTCCAGGAAACCCTTAACCTCGGTAATTCCCTCAGCCAGGGCACCCAGCATGATGGAGCGGTGAGACATGGACTTGTCACCCGGCACCCGGATATCACCCCGGACAGAACCGCCGGGTTGCATTAGGAAAGTCACCTGCTTGTCACTGTTATTCGTCACGTAAGCCTGCCCTGAAAGCATCTTGGAAAAATGTTCACGCGCCGCCTTGGCGCGACTGAATACCCGAAGCAGCGTAGCGCCATCACCGGCGGCGATGGCAGACCGAAGCTGGTCGAGGTCCTGGGTAAAATGGTCGATCACCCGCAGAACCGCATCGCGGTTTGACAGGAAAATGTCGTGCCACATGACCGGATCGCTAGCCGCAATCCGGGTAAAGTCCCGGAAACCGCCGGCCGCGTACCGGAAGATGTCCATATTCTCGTCTTCACCCGCCAGCGTGTCCACCAGCGAGAAAGCGATCAGGTGCGGCAAATGGCTGGTAGCCGCCAGCACTTCGTCATGATAGGCCACAGACATGGTCAGCACCGTAGCTCCGGTGCCCTCCCACAGTGCCGTGAGCCTGCTGACACCCGAAGGAATCGCGCTTTCGGCTGGCGTCAGGATGACTTTATGGTGGGCAAACAGTTCCGGGTTAGCCGCGCGAATACCGCTCTTCTCTGAGCCGGCAATGGGATGCCCGGGAATGACATTTGCGGGTAAGGTGCCGAAAACGGCCTCCACATCCGCAACAAAGCTCGACTTGGTGCTTCCGACGTCGGTCAGCAAGGCATCATCTGCAAGAAACGGCTGAATCTGTTCGAGCACAGCCCGGGTAGCCCGCACCGGAACCGCCAGCACGATAAGGTCACTGCCCTGCACCGCCTGCTCAACACTTTCAGCGGCCTCGTCAATAACGCCGAGTTCAACCCCCAAAGCCGCATCTTCCGCTTTGCGGTCGAATCCCACCACGGTACCGGCCAGCCGGTACTTGCGCATTGCGCTGGCCAGGGAACCGCCGATCAGGCCCAGGCCTATAACGGCAACACGACGAAAAACAGGCTCAGGTGCTGCCAAATCAGCCTCCCTCACCCGCTGATACCAGCGCCTCGGCAAGAGCATCCAGAAAACGATCGTTCTCTTCCGGCAGGCCCACAGAAACCCGCAGGTGACACGGCATGCCATAGCCGGCTACCGGGCGCACAATAACCCCGTGCGCCAGCAGGGCCTGGTACACACCGGCCGCCTGCTCGCCCACTTCTACCGCCACGAAATTGCCGGCGGAGGGAATGTAAGGCAGGCCCATCCGGTCAAAGCCTTCGTACAGCTGGCGCAGCCCGGCTTCGTTCACTTCCCGGGAACGGTTCAGATAGGCTTCGTCTTCCAGGACCGCGGTGGCAGCCGCCAGGGCGACAGTGTCTACATTAAACGGCTGGCGCACGCGGTTGAGAATATCGGCAATTTCCGGCGAGCTGATGGCATAGCCAACCCTCAGAGCTGCCAGCCCCCAGGCCTTGGAGAAGGTGCGGCAGACGATCAGGTTCGGGTATCGCGCCAGCAGCTTGATGCCGTCCGGGTATTCATCGCCGGTCAGATACTCGCAGTAGGCTTCGTCCAGAACCACCAGCACCCGTTCCGGAATGCGATCCAGGAACGCTTCGAGGGCATCCGCTTCATGCACGGTTCCGGTGGGGTTATTCGGGTTGGCCACGAACACCAGCTTGGTGCGGTCTGTTACAGCAGCGGCCATGGCGTCCAGGTCATGGCCCCAATCCCTGGCAGGTACCGAAACGCCCTTCGCCCCGATGGCCTGGGTCACAATCGGGTAAACGGCAAAGGCATACTGGGAGAACACCACTTCGCTGTCGCTATCGGCAAAGCAGCGGGCGATCACTTCCAGCACATCGTTGGAACCGTTGCCCAGCGTGATCTGGTTCATGCCCAGGCCGAAACGCTTCGAAAGCGCCTGCTTCAGGTCGAAACCGTTGCCGTCCGGGTACAGGCACATTTCTTCCAGCGCCTTACGGGCGGCAGCCATTGCCTTGTCACTGGGCCCCAGGGGATTCTCGTTGCTGGCCAGTTTAACAATCTCCGCGGGGTTCAATCCCAGCTCACGAGCCAGCTCCTCAATGGGCTTGCCCGGCTGATACGGAGACAGAGCCTGAACACCTTTCACCGCAAGACTCTGGTAATCCACTGCCATTCAACTTTCCTCCGGTTCCGGTCTGTGAAATCTCAGAGAACACCAATGGGGTATGAGCCCAGGCGTTTGAGCTCCACAGCTTCCTGATCAATTTCAGCGAGTACTTTTTTAACCTGTTCGTCGTCCATGTGCCCTTCGAAATCGATGTAGAACACATAGGCCCAGGTGCCACTGGGCGACGGACGGGTTTCAATACGGGTCAGACTGATGCCATGGCGATGGAAGGGCTCCAGCACGGCGTAAAGCGCACCCGGCTTGTTCCGCATGGACACCAGCACTGATGACTTATCCTGGCCGCTGGCAGGCACCTCTTCCTGGCCGATAATCAGGAAGCGGGTGGTGTTGTCTGGCCGGTCTTCAATGCTGTTGGAAAGCTTTTCCAGCCCGTACAGCTCTGCCGCCATATCACCGGCAATCGCGGCAGCGCCCGGCTCTTCAGCCGCACGGCGGGCCGCTTCTGCGTTGCTTGAGACGGTAATCCGTTCAATGCCGTAACGATGGGTATCCAGCCACTGGCGGCACTGGGCAAAGGACTGCTGGTGGGAATAAATCCGGGTGATTTCCTGGTCTTTGTGCTTGGGCGAGACCAGCAAATGATGGTGAATCCGCAACTGCACCTCACCGCAGATTTTCAGCGATGAGCCAATAAACATATCCAGCGTGTGGTTAACCATGCCTTCGGTGGAGTTCTCCACCGGCACCACGCCGTATTGGGCCGCACCAGATTCCACTTCACGGAACACGGCATCAATAGCCGGCAGCGGAACACTGATCACGGAATGGCCAAAATGCTTGAGCGCCGCAGCCTGGGTGAAGGTGCCCAGGGGGCCTAGGAACGCGATATGCATCGGCTTTTCCAGGGCCAGGCAGGCCGACATGATTTCCCGGAACAGGCGGGCCATCTCTTCCGCCGGCAAAGGCCCCGGGTTCTGCTCCTTGATACGGCGCAGAACCTGGGCTTCCCGCTCCGGACGGTAGAAGAACACATCCTGCCCCGGATTGGCTGCCATCTTCACGTTGGCCACTTCCTGGGCGCATTTGGCACGGGCGCTGATCAGCTTCATGATCTGCTGATCAAGGCTGTCTATTTCATCCCGCAGCTCACCCAGACGGGTCTTCTCGTCCGTCATGATCAGCCCCGCTCCTTCGCAAATTCCGCCATGTAGGCAATCAACGCATCCACACCCTCTTCCGGCATGGCGTTGTAGATGCTGGCTCGCATGCCGCCTACCGAACGATGGCCCTGCAGGTTCAGCAGGTGCCGGGCTTCAGCACCTTTAAGGAACTCACCGTTAAGAGCATCGTCTGCCAGGGTGAACGGCACGTTCATCCAGGAACGGAAACGCGGTTCGATCGGGTTGGCATAGAAATCATTGGTATCAATGAAGTCGTACAGCTTCTTCGCCTTGCGGGCATTCAACTCGCCCATGGCCTTCACGCCGCCCTGCTCTTTCAGCCACTTGAACACCAGGCCGGACAGGTACCAGGAATAGGTAGCCGGCGTGTTGTACATGGAATCGTTATCGGCGATGACCTGATAGTTCATCATCGTTGGCGTTTCCTTGCGGGCCTTGCCCAGGAGGTCCTTGCGGATAATCACAACCACCAGGCCAGACGGCCCGATGTTCTTCTGGGCGCCGGCGTAAATCAGCCCGAACTTGTTGATGTCTACAGGGCGCGACAGCATGGTGGAAGACATGTCCGCCACCAGCGGCAACTTGCCGCTGTCCGGAATGAAATCGTATTCCAGGCCACCAATGGTTTCGTTCGGCGTGTAATGCAGGTACGCCGCATCGGCATTCGTAGTCCATACCGCCTGGTCCGGAATGGTGGTAAAACCGCTCTCTTCAGAACTGGCCACCACATTCACGTTGCCGTAGCGGCTGGCTTCTGCGATGGCTTTCTTGGACCAGATACCGGTGTTCACATAATCGGCAGAGGTCTTTTCACCGAGCAGGTTCAGCGGGATGGTAGAGAACTGGCTGGAAGCTCCACCCTGCATGAAGAGTACGGCGTAATCGTCTGATATTCCTGCAAGTTCCCGAAGGTCTTTTTCAGCCGTTTCGGCAATCGCCACAAACTCGTCACTGCGGTGACTCATCTCCATCACCGACATGCCGGTGCCGCGCCAGTCGAGCATTTCGCTCTGAGCCTGCTTCAGCACAGCCTCCGGCAAGGTGGCCGGACCCGCACAGAAATTAAACGCCCTGCTCATTCTTCGGTTTCCTCGCCTTCAACGTCTACGTCAACGCCCGCATCGGTATCTTCCGCATCGGCATCGTCATCATCAGATTCTGCAATCCGCTCAACACCCACCAGGCGCTCGTCTTCCTGCGCCAGGCGAATCAGGCGCACACCCTGGGTGTTCCGGCTGAGTACAGAGACCTCATCGGTACGGGTACGCACCAGCGTGCCCTTGTCCGAAATCAGCATCATCTCGTCGCCTTCGAACAGCTGCAGGGCGGTTACCAGGTTGCCGTTACGCTCGGAGCACTGCATGGCGATAACGCCCTGACTGCCACGGCTGTAGGCCGGGAATTCGTCGATGGCGGTACGCTTGCCGTAACCGTGTTCACTGGCGGTGAGAATTACGCCGCCGTCCTGCGGAATAATCAGCGACACCACATGGTGGCCTTCCGGCATCTTGATACCGCGCACACCACGGGCAGTCCGGCTCATGGGCCGCACCTGGTCCTCGCGGAACCGCACCGCTTTGCCGGCGGTAGAGAACAGCATTACCTCGGCGGAACCGTCAGTGATGGCTGCACCAATCAGGGTATCGCCTTCGTCCAGGTTCAGGGCAATCAGGCCACTGCTGCGCGGACGGGAGAAGTTCGGCAGCGGGGTTTTCTTGACCACACCGGCAGAGGTGGCCATCAGTACAAACTGGTCTTCCGGATAATCACGCACTGGCAGGAAGGTGGTAATACGCTCACCTTCGTCCAGCGGCAGGATATTGACCATCGGGCGACCACGGGAACCACGGCTGCCACGGGGAATCTCGAATACCCGCAGCCAGTACACCTTGCCGCGGTCGGAGAAGCACAGAATGGTATCGTGGGAGTTAGCGACCAGCAGCTTCTCAATAAAGTCTTCGTCTTTCATCGAGGTGGCAGCCTTACCGCGACCACCACGGCGCTGGGCCTGGTAATCTTCAACCGCCTGGGTCTTGGCATAACCGCTGTGGGAAATGGTGACCACCAGGTCTTCTTCGTCAATGAGGTCTGCGATGGTCAGGTCACGCTGGGAACTGGTGATTTCGGTACGGCGCTCGTCACCAAACTCGGACACCACAGCTTCCAGTTCTTCACGGATAACCTGCATCAGGCGGTCCGGATCACCCAGGATTTCCAGCAGGCCGGCAATCTTCTCGAGGATTTCTTTGTACTCGTTCTGGAGCTTTTCGGTTTCCAGGCCGGTCAGGCGGTGCAGGCGCATGTCCAGGATCGCCTGGGTCTGCTCCGGTGACAGGTAGTACAGGCCATCACGCAGGCCGTAGAATTCCGGCAGGTCATCCGGGCGGCAGGCATCTTCACCAGCACGTTCCAGCATGGCCAGGACGTCGCCGGGCGCCCAGCCCTTGGACATCAGCTTTTCCTTGGCTTCAACAGAGCTCGGAGAAGCCTTGATCAGTTCGATCATCTCGTCGATGTTGGCCAGGGCTACGGTCAGGCCTTCCAGGATGTGACCACGCTCACGGGCTTTGCGCAGCTCATAGATGGTCCGGCGGGTAACCACTTCGCGACGGTGGCGCACGAAGGCGTCGAGCATCTGCTTCAGGTTCAGGATCTTCGGCTCGCCGTTCAGCAGCGCAACCATATTGATGCCGAACACTGTCTGCAGCTGAGTGTGGGCGAACAGGTTGTTCACCACCACTTCCGGGTTTTCACCACGGCGCAGTTCGATAACAACCCGGATACCTTCCTTGTTGGACTCGTCACGCAGCTCGGTGATGCCCTCAAGGCGTTTTTCCTTGACCAGTTCGGCGATCTTCTCGATCAGCTTCGCCTTGTTCAGCTGGTAAGGCAGCTCGGTGATGATGATCGCATCGCGGTTGGTCTTGTTGTCGTGCTCGATCTCGTGACGGGCACGAATGTAGATACGACCACGGCCGGTGCGATAGGCCTCGACAATGCCTGCACGGCCGTTAATGATGCCCTGGGTCGGGAAATCCGGGCCCGGAATGTATTCCATCAGTTCATCGATGGTCAGGTCCGGGTTATCAATCAGCGCCAGGCAGCCGTTAACGACTTCGGTCAGGTTGTGGGGCGGAATGTTGGTGGCCATACCCACGGCGATACCGGAGGAGCCGTTCACCAGCAGGTTCGGTACGCGGGTGGGCAGGACTTCCGGAATACGCTCGGTGCCGTCGTAGTTGTCTACGTAGTCGACCGTTTCCTTTTCCAGGTCCGCCAGCAGCGAGTGCGCCATCTTCTCCATGCGGATTTCGGTGTAACGCATGGCGGCCGCGTTGTCGCCGTCGATGGAACCGAAGTTACCCTGGCCATCAACCAGCGGGTAGCGCAGCGAAAACGGCTGGGCCATACGAACGATGGTGTCGTATACCGCAGAGTCGCCATGGGGGTGGTATTTACCGATAACGTCACCCACCACACGGGCAGACTTCTTGTACGCCTTGTTCCAGTCGTTACCCAGCTCGGACATGGCGAACAGAACGCGCCGGTGCACCGGCTTGAGGCCGTCGCGCACATCCGGCAGGGCCCGGCCAACGATAACGCTCATGGCGTAATCGAGGTAGGACTGTTTCAATTCGTCTTCAATATTGACCGGCAGGATCTCTTTGGCTAACTCACCCATCGAGAAAGGTTCCTTTGCGTTATCTGGAAGTCGTTACGGGGCCTTTTTCCGCACCCACATTTATTCTTCAACAAGCCGCCAAGCATACCACAGTCCACCCCTCGCCGGGGCAACTGTGGTAAAGCCTTAATCAAACACTACGGTCTTGTTTTCATAGGTAATCACGCGGTCTTCAACATGCGACCGGAGCCCGCGGGCCAGTACGTTCTTCTCAACGTCCTTACCCAGGCGAACCATGTCTTCGATGGAGTCGCGATGGCTGATGCGAATAACGTCCTGCTCGATGATCGGGCCTTCATCAAGATCCTGGGTTACGTAGTGGCAGGTTGCACCAATCAGCTTCACACCACGACTGTAAGCCTGGTGGTATGGCCGGGCACCAGCGAAAGACGGCAGGAAGCTGTGGTGGATATTGATCACCTTGCCCGCGTACTTTTCACACAGGTCAGCCGGCAGGATCTGCATATAACGGGCCAGAACCACCACATCGGTTTCGTACTGTGCGAACAGATCTTCAATGTGGGCGAAGGCTTCGGCCTTGTTTTCCTTGCTTACCGGCACATGGTGGTAGGCAATGTCATGCCATTCCACCATCCGGCGCAGGTCATCGTGGTTCGAGATAACTGCCACGATTTCGCAGTTGAGTTCCTTGCTGTGCCAGCGGTGTAACAGGTCGGCCAGGCAGTGGGATTCCTTGCTGCACATCAGGATCACCCGCTTGGGACGGGCAGAATCGGCAATGTGCCAGTTCATGTTGAACTCGCGGGCAATCGGCTCGAAGGCTGCGCGGAACTGGTCCAGCCCGAACGGAATCGATTCGGCCTTGATCTCGTGCCGCATGAAGAACCAGCCGGACTGGGTATCTGAGTGGTGGCTCGCCTCGGTAATCCAGCCATTGTAGGTGGACAGGAAATTACTCACCTTGGCAACAATCCCTACCCGGTCCGGGCAGGAAATAACAAGACGATAGGTATGCTCCATGAAGCCTTTCCTTAACTTGAATCCGGGAAAGCGGGTGCGACGGGGAACCGGCAAAACAAAGTTTGCGGCAAACGATCGGAACGCACCGTTAAAAATGACCGGCTATGATAGCCTATCTGAAAGCCAGAAACGAGGAGTGAGCGCATGGACAGAGTCAACCACAGCCTTTTAAAGAAAATCCCTCTGAGGGGCCTGTGGCGCCTTACAGCCGCAAGCTTGTTCGCAGTTGCAACCACTGCTGCTGCAGCCAGCAACCAGGCCATTCTGGAAGGCGAGCGCTTTTATCCCGTTCAAGGCACCCAGGGCATGGTGGCCACCAGCCACACACTGGCCTCGGAAGTGGCCCTGCAGGTTCTCAAAAACGGTGGTAACGCCATAGACGCTGCGGTTACCGCCGGCTTTGCCCTGGCTGTCACCCAGCCCCGCTCCGGCAACATCGGTGGTGGCGGCTTTCTGCTCTACGCACCGGGCGATGGCTCCGCACCGGAAGCCATCGACTACCGGGAAACCGCGCCGGCGGCCGCTACCGAAACCATGTTCCAGGATGAAGACGGCAATGTGGTGAACGAGCGCAGCCGGTTCAGCCATAAAGCCGCGGGCGTTCCCGGCACCGTGGCTGGCCTGGCCATGGCCCTTGAACGCCATGGCACCCTGTCGCTGAAAGAAGCCCTGGCGCCGGCCATACGCCTGGCCAGGGACGGCTTTGTGGTTCCACACCGGTTTACCGAGGGGCTGGAACAGGCGCGGGATCGCCTGCAACGCTGGCCCGCCACCCGCGATACCTTCTATAAGGAAGACGGCTCCGCACCGCAGCCGGGGGAAACGTTCAGGCAGTCGGAGCTGGCCGCTACACTTCAACGCATTGCTGATCAGGGCATCGAGGGCTTTTACCAGGGCGAAACCGCCCGGCTGATTGTGGAAGAAATGCAGCGCGGCGAAGGGCTGATTACCCTGGAAGACCTGGCCAGCTATCAGCCCGCGGTCCGCCAGCCGGTGCAGGGTAATTACCGGGGATACGATATTTTCTCCATGTCACCGCCCTCTTCCGGCGGCACCCACATCGTCCAGATCCTGAATATTCTTGAACACTTCCCCATTGGCGAATGGGGGCACAATTCCGCCAACACCCTGCACCACATGGCCGAAGCCATGAAGCTGGCCTACGCCGACCGGGCCGAATACCTGGGCGACACCGACTTTGTGGAGGTGCCCCTGGCCGGGCTGACCAGCAAAGACTACGCTGCAGAACTGCGCAAAGGCATTGCCCCGGATAAGGCCCGCCCTTCCCTCGAGATCAAACCCGGCCAGCCCGCAGTATTTGAAAGCCCGGAAACCACCCACTTCTCGGTGGTGGACCGTTGGGGCAATGCCGTATCCAACACCTACACCATCAATTTCAGCTACGGCTCCGGCATCACCGTGGCCGGCGCAGGCTTTCTGCTGAACAATGAAATGGACGACTTCAGCGCCAAGCCGGGCGCTGCCAACGCCTACGGCCTGATTGGTGGCGAAGCCAACAAGATTGAACCGGGCAAGCGTATGCTCAGCTCCATGTCGCCCACCATCGTGCGTAAAGACGGCAAGAATGTTCTGGTCACCGGCAGCCCGGGCGGCTCTCGTATTATCACCACCACCTTGCAGGTAGTGATGAATGTGATCGACCATAATATGAACATACAGACTGCCGTCAGCGCCCCGCGCATGCACCATCAGTGGCTGCCGGATGAGATTCGCATCGAACAGGGCATCAGCCAGGACACTATCGAATTGCTTGAGTCCCGGGGCCATGTGGTGAATACCAGTACCGCCATGGGCGCCATTCAGAGCATCATGGTCGGCGAAGACGGTACCCTGTTCGGCGGCGCCGATCCCAGGCGAAGCACTTCATCCGCCATGGGCTTCTAATCAGACAGGAACGTAGTAATGGAACCTGAAAAGCAAGGACAAGACCAGACGCCACCACCGGCCGTACCTAACCAGCTGTCATTTTTGTGGTTAAGCGCGGCCATCTTCCTGATGTTCCTGTGGCTACAGGACAGCGGCCAGCCGCAACAGCAGGAACTGGCCTACTCCGAGTTCAAGGAAGCCGTGTTGAGTGGCCAGGTCTCGGAAGTGACTCTGCAGAACGAGGAAATCCGTGGCCAGTTTACAGACTCCGGCAGCAGCCAGTTCAGCTCTGATACCGGCCCGGCGTCGCGCAGCTTTATCACCGTGCGCCCGCCGGTTGAAGACACGGAGCTGCTGGCCTTGCTGGAACGGCAGGAAGTCACCATTCGCGGAGCCCGCTCTGGCAGGCCCTGGTGGCAGGAGCTGATTCTCGGGTTCCTGCCCTGGATATTGCTGCTGGCACTGATGTTCTGGTTCTGGGGCGCGGCCCAGAAACGCATGACCGGCGGCAACAGCCCCTTCGACTATGCCAAGTCAAAGGCCCGCAGGGCCCGCAAGGAAACCTCGACCACCACGCTGGATGACGTAGCCGGCATCGAGTCGGCCAAGCGGGACATCTCCGAGATTATCGACTTCCTGAAAACCCCGGAGAAATACCGCCGGCTGGGCGCCGTTATGCCCAAGGGCGTATTGCTGGTGGGCCCGCCGGGCACCGGTAAAACCCTGCTGGCCCGGGCCATTGCCGGTGAAGCCGAAGTGCCGTTTTTCAGCATCAGTGCCTCGGAATTCATCGAAATGTTCGTGGGCGTGGGTGCCGCCCGGGTGCGGGATATGTTCCAGAATGCCCGCAAGGAAGCCCCTGCCCTGATCTTTATCGACGAACTGGATGCCATCGGCCGCTCCCGGGGTGCAGGCCTCGGTGGTGGCCATGATGAGCGGGAGCAGACCCTGAATCAGATCCTGACCGAAATGGACGGTTTCGAGGCCCACGAGAACGTCCTGGTGCTGGCAGCGACCAACCGTCCGGATGTGCTCGACAGCGCCCTGCTGCGCCCCGGCCGGTTTGACCGGAAAATCACCCTGGACCGCCCCCACAAAGATGCCCGGGAAGCCATCCTGAAAGTCCACGTGCGCAAGGTGCCCCTGGCCGGCGACGTAAACCTGGCACAACTGGCCGCCCGCACCACCGGATTCTCCGGTGCGGATCTTAAAAACCTGGTGAACGAAGCCGCCCTGACTGCAGCCCGGGAAAACCTGGATGAGGTCACCGCGCACTGCTTCGAAGTAGCCCGCGACAGAATCATCCTTGGCGAAGAGCGGGACGCCCAGCTGACCCCGGAAGAACGCGAAGTGGTGGCCTACCACGAATGCGGCCACGCGCTAATGGCGTATTACATGCCCAAAGCCGACCCGCTCACCAAGGTGACCATCATCCCTCACGGCATGGCCATGGGCGTTACTGAACAGACACCCCGGGAAGACAAATACAACTACACCGAAAGCTACCTTCGGGATCGCATCAAGGTGATGCTGGGTGGCCGCTCTGCGGAGAAAATCATTTACGGGGAAGTCAGCACCGGTGCCCAGAACGACCTGAAAGAAGCCACCAAACTGTTGCGCCGGATGATCGGCCAGTGGGGTATGAGCGAAAAGGTGGGCCCCCTGGGACTCGGCATTGGTGAAGAGCATGTATTCCTCGGCCGCGAAATGGGCGCACCCCGGGAATACAGCGAAAAGCTTGCGGAAATGATCGATTCCGAAATCCAGACCCAGCTGATGGACCTGGAACGTTTTACCGTCGCCTTTCTGACTGAGCACCGCAAAGAACTGGATGCCCTGGCCAAGGCGGTGATGGAACGGGAAACCATGGAATCCGAGGAAATCGAGCAGGTACTGAACGATGCCGGCAATCGCAAGAATGCCTGATCGCTGCACTTCCGGTCAGGGCGTTACCGTAACCGGCAGGTTCAGGGCCGACAACAGGGCCTCCGCGCCCTGATCGGCGAACAGGCTGCAACTGCGGCTGACCACCAGCTGGCTGGCCCCCTCCTCCTGCATGGCCCGCACGGCAGCACCGGCACTGGCGGCCGGTATCTGCCGAACCCGCGCCGCAATGCCCTCACTCTGCAGGTACGCCAGGATATCTTCGGCTACCGACTGATCTGCCTCGGAACCGGTACGCAGTAACACGCTCAACGGTTGATGACTGCGCCGCGCCAGCTCGGCTCCCACAAGCACTGCCCGGTGATTGGCACCCTGATCATGATTGAGCAGAACTACCATGCGGTTCTGGCGCTGCACTCGGGGCTCCGCCCACAGCAACACATCGCCCGGAGCCTGCCGCAGCAGAACCCGGGCCGTTGAACCCAACCGGGCTCCGGGAATACCGGACCAGCCAACCCGACCCAGTACCACCAGGTCTTGCGGCTGCACCAGGTTCAAAACCTCTTCCGCTACACGGCCCCGGCACAGCTTCAGGGTCTGGGCCAGGCCGCGACGAGCCATCGCCTGTTGCAATGAACGGCGGGCCGCCTCTGCCAGTGCCTGCATGCGGGCCTCGATTGCAGCTGAATCCAGCGGGCGGGCCAGGCCGGAACTGCCGCCCACTTCCCGGGCAAAGCCATACCCCGCCGTGCGCAGCAGGTTAACCTCTTCCACAAAGATGCCCAGAACCTCTGCATTACGGGCCGAGGCAATCTCTCCGGCAGCTTCCAGCGCGGCAAGGCTCAGGCGCGAACCATCCAACAAGATCAATACCCGGCCCGCTGGTATGTCCGGTTTGTCAGTCGTCGCCGTTGTTGCCATTGCCATTGCCTCCGTTGCCGTTCTCCTTGCCGTCGTCTTTCTTCTTGCCAACTTCGGCAAACTCCGCCAGCCGATCCGCCACCAGCCGGTTGAACGTGTTCTCCGGGTAAACGCCATCAGCATCGGGAACACCGGCTTCCATACCGGTCATCAGCTCAATGGCCTGGTCGATGTGGCTGAGCGGATAGATGGTGAACCGTCCTTCCCGCACGGCGTCACGAACCTGTTCATTGAGCATCAGGTGTTCCACGTTGCCGGCCGGCAACAGGGCGCCATGACCATTCACGCCCCTGGCTTGTGTGCACACATTGAAGAAGCCTTCGATTTTTTCGTTTACACCGCCCACGGCCTGAACCTCGCCGTGCTGGTTCATGGAACCGGTTACGGCCAGTGATTGCTTCAGGGGAACGCCGGTAATCGCCGACAGCAACACGCAGGTTTCCGCCACCGACGCCGAATCCCCTTCCACGCCACCGTAGGACTGCTCAAAAGCCAGGCTGGCCGACAACGACAACTCGCCCAGAGGCGCATAGCGGTTGGCCAGGAAGCGGGACAGGATCATCACCGCCTTGCTGTGAATGGGTCCGCCAAGCTTGGCTTCCCGCTCGATATCCACCACCTGGCCTTTGCCGGGGCGGGCCGTCGCGGTTATGCGGGTGGGCTGGCCGAAGCGGGTAGCGCCAATCTGCAGAACCGACAAGCCATTAATCTGTGCTGCCTGTTCGCCTTCGGTGGCAATCATCATCACGCCCCGGCGAATCTGCTCCAGGCTGCGCTCACGGATACGGCTGGCCCGGTATTCCCGCTCATCAATGGCCTGCTGCACGTGAATCACTTCAATGCGGGCGCTACGGGCCTGGGAAGCCCAGTGGTCGGCCTCGCTGAGCAAGTCTTTCAGCACGCGATCGTGTGCGGTGAGCTTTTTCTGGTCACTGGCCAGCCGGCTCGCATGCTCGATTACCCGGGCAACGGCCGCACGGTCCAGCGCACGGATGCCGGACGACCGCGCCATGGTGGCAATCACCCGGGCATACAGCGGATAGCTCTGTTCGTCCCGGTCCAGGTCGTCTTCAAAATCGGCTTCCACCTTGAACAGGTCCAGGAAGTCCGGGTCGTAGTGGGACAACAGGTAATACAACATCCGGTCACCCACCAGAACCACCTTCACGTTCAGGGGGATCGGCTCCGGCTGCTGGCTGACGGTGGTCGCCAGGCCATACAAGCGCTCCAGCGACTCAATGCGGATTTCACCGGAGAACAGAATCCGCTTCAGGCTCTCCCAGGCCAGTGGCTGGGTGAGGATGCGGCGGGCATCCAGGATCAGGTAACCACCATTAGCCCGGTGCAAAGAGCCGGCCCGGATCAGGGTGAAATCTGTGTACAGGTTGCCCTGGTGGGCCCGGTGTTCGATCTGCCCGGTCAGGTGTTGATGGTTGGGAAGGTCTTCATAGACCACCGGGGCGCCCCGGGTTTCTGCATTGTCGACCAGCAGGTTCACCCGATACCGGTTCAGCAACCCGGCAGGCGCGCCATTTTCGTTATCCTGGAAGGCCTCAGCGTGCTCAACCACGTCTTCCCGCACCGAATCCAGGTGGGCGACCACCGCCGGAATATGGCTCCATTTCTCACGCAGTTCGCCAATGGGACCGCCAAGCGTGAGCTGCATCATCTCTTCATTGAGCTGATGTATCCGTTCCCGCACTTCCTTGCGCAACCGGGGAACCTGCTGAATCGCCTGCTGCAGCTTCTTCTGCAGGTCTTCCACCTTGGCTTCGACAAGCTCTTTCTCTTCATCAGAGAGTTTCTTGTACTCCTCGGGCTCGATGACTTCGCCATTGCGCATGGGCGCAAAGGTAAAGCCGGCGGGCGTAGTGATCATGGCAATATTGTTGGCGTTGGCCTCTTCCTGAATGGCAAACAGGCCTTTTTGCTGGCGCCGGGTGACTTCTTCCTGGAGCTCCTGAATCCGGGCCTGGTATTCCTCGCTCTCGAAGGTAGCGGGAATGGCAGTTTTCAGCTCGTTGGCCAGGTCGTTCATGTCGCTTTTGAACTTGCGACCCTCGCCCGGTGGCAACTCGATAGCGCCAGGTTTGTCTGACTGCTGGAAGTTAAATACATGGCACCAGTCAGACGGCACCGGCTTGCCTGCGGCGTGGGTGGCCAGAAACCGCTTCACCAGTTCATGCTTGCCGGCGCCCGAGGGGCCCAGCACAAACAGGTTGAAGCCACTGGCGGCCATACTGGCGCCGAACTCCAGTGCCCGGAGCACACGGTCCTGCCCGAATGGCAGTTCCAGGTCTTCCAATGCATCCGTGGTGTCGAAATCCAGCTTTTCAGGCGGACAGCGGTGGTAAATCTGGTCCTCGGTTAACGCCGCAGGTACAGCCATTCTTGCTCCTTAAGATTGCTTGCCTTCGAGTTTATCCTGGGTGCGTAAGTCAAAATCGCTCGCATCGTGGCGCTCGTGCAGCTGGGAGGACAACTCGCCCCAGGCACGGTTCACCATGCGGCCACGCTGCACTGCCGGGCGCTTGGCCAGTTCATTCGTCCAGCGCAGTACGTTGGTATAAGTATGGGCTTCCAGGAATTCGGCGGCCTCATACACGGTATTCTTCACCAGCGAGCCATACCAGGGCCACACCGCCATATCGGCGATGGTGTACTCGTCACCGGCGATGTACTGGTTATCCGCCAGCTGGCGATCCAGCACATCCAGCTGGCGCTTCACCTCCATGGTGTAGCGGTTGATGGGGTACTCGTATTTATCCGGGGCATAGGCATAGAAATGCCCGAATCCACCACCCAGAATCGGTGCGCTGGCCATCTGCCAGAACAGCCAGTTCATGGTTTCTGCACGCCGGGCACGGTCCGTTGGCAGGAAGGCACCAAACTTCTCCGCCAGATAGAACAGGATAGAACCGGATTCGAATACCCGCACGGCCGGGTCTTCACTGCGATCCAGCAACGCGGGGATCTTGGAGTTGGGGTTAACCTCCACAAAACCGCTACTGAACTGGTCACCTTCCATAATCTGGATCAGCCAGGCATCGTATTCCGCTTCCTTGATGCCTTTCTCCAGCAACTCCTCAAACATGATGGTGGCTTTAACACCGTTGGGCGTTGCCAGGGAATACAGCTGGAACGGATGCTCGCCCACCGGCAGGTCTTTATCGTGGGTGGCACCGGCAATCGGGCGGTTGATGCTGGCAAACCTGCCGCCGTTACCCTGCTCCCATTTCCAGACTTTCGGTGGCGTGTAGGTCGGATCGCTCATCAGTTGTTTCTCCCCTTTACGTTGAAAGATGCGTGGCATGACTGTAACTGAATCCGGCACAGGAAAGCACCCATGAACTATACTCGGCTCTACAAACAATGGCTTACACCGGAAGGAACCATGAAGCCCGCCTCACTCCCGGACACCCCCGTTTTCCACACCGCCGGCCTGACCAAGACCTACCATCAGGGCGAGGTAGAAGTACATGCCCTGCGCGGCGTGGACCTAGATCTTTACCCCGGCGAACTGGTGGTGATGCTGGGTGCATCCGGCTCTGGCAAATCCACCCTGCTGAACATTCTTGGCGGCCTGGATGTGCCCACCAGCGGTGAGGTGAGGTATCAGGACACAGACCTTGCCCGGGCCACCGACAAGCAACTCACCCGTTACCGCAGGGACTACGTCGGTTTCGTGTTCCAGTTCTACAACCTGATCCCGAGCCTGACTGCCCGGGAAAACGTGGTCGCCGTCACCGAGATCGCCCGTAACCCCATGGAGCCGGATGCAGCCCTCGAGTTGGTGGGGCTGGCCAACCGGGCCGATCATTTCCCGGCACAGCTGTCCGGTGGCGAACAACAGCGGGTTGCCATCGCCCGGGCCATCGCCAAACAACCCAACGTTTTACTGTGCGACGAACCCACCGGCGCACTCGATTCTGCCACGGGTATTCTGGTGCTGGCCGCGCTCGAAAAAGCCAACCGGGAAACCGGCACCACCACGGTGATCATCACCCACAACGCCTCCATTGCTCAGATGGCCGACCGGGTAATCACCCTCTCCGACGGCCAGATCAGTGGCGAACACCGCAACCCAACGCGGCAAGACCCGCGCACCCTGAGCTGGTAACGCCGTGTTCCCTTTTCACCCCAGCATTCTGCACACCAAACTGCGCCGGGAAATCTGGCAGATGCGGGGGCAGTTGCTGGCCATTGCGCTGGTAATTGCCGGTGGCATTGCCGTGTGCCTGCTGTCGCTGGTGAACTACGCTTCCCTGAACGCCACCCGTGGCCAGTACTACCAGCAACACCAGTTTGCCGATGTGTTCGTGTCGCTGAAGCGGGCCCCTCGCCACCTGTTACAGCAGGTTGCGGACATACCGGGTGTTACCCGGCTGAGCGGCCGTGTGGAAGGTGGTGCAAAACTGGAAGTGGCTGGCTTTCAGGAGCCGGTGTCCGCGCACCTGATCTCGGTTCCGGAAACCGGCCAGCCAGATGTAAACCAGCTCTACCTGCGCCAGGGCCGGTTACCGGATGCCAGCCGCACTGATGAGGTAACCATCATCGGCAGCTTTGCCGATGCTCATAACCTGCAACTGGATGCTCAGCTGACCGCCATCATCAATGGCCGCAGGCAAACACTCACCATTGTCGGCATCGCCGAATCGCCGGAATTCGTTTACGTAATTCCCCCCGGCGGCATGCTGCCGGATTACCAGCGCTTCGGTGTGCTCTGGATGTCGCAGGCGGGGCTGGCGCCGGCCATGGATATGGAAGGGGCCTTCAACAGCCTGGTTCTGAAAACCGCACCAGATCGGCCCGTGAAAGACGTCATTAACCGGCTCGACCGCCTGCTGGACCGCTATGGCAGCACCGGGGCCTACGCCCGGGCCGACCAGTTCTCTCATCGCTTTCTAAGTGATGAGCTGGAACAACTGAAGGCCATGGCCCTGATCTTCCCCGCCATTTTTATGGGCGTGGCCATGTTCTTGCTCAATGTGGTGGTGGGCCGGTTGATCAGTACCCAGCGGGAAGTGATCGCCATACTTAAGGCCTTTGGTTACAGCAACCGACAGATTGGCTGGCACTACAGCCAGCTGGTCATCGCCATTGCCCTGGCCGGCCTGCTGATCGGCACCGTCGCCGGCCTTTGGCTGGGGCGGATGCTGGGTGGGCTGTACATGGAGTTTTACCGTTTTCCCGAATTGCTGTTCCGGATCAGCCCGATGTGGATCCTGATTCTGGCCGCTGCCAGCCTGGCCGCCGCCTGGCTTGGCGGCTGGCGCTCTATCCGTAACGCCGCAGCCCTGCCGCCAGCCGAGGCCATGCAACCGGAGGGCCCGGCAAAGTTCCGGATAACGTTGCCCGAACGGTTATTGTCCTGGATGCGGTTGCGGCAACCCTCTCGCATGATTGTCCGGCAACTGGCCCGCCGGCCCGGCCGTACCGCGCTGTCTGTTGCCGGAATCGCCATGGCCACCGCCATTGTGGTGGTGGGTAATTTCCAGTTCAGCTCGGTATCACTGATGGTGCATACCCAGTTTGCCCGGGTACAGAAGCAGGACCTGACGGTTACCCTGACCGACCCGGTCAATCAGACCGCCCTCTACGGCATGGCCCGGCAACCGGGCGTACTGTATACCGAAGGCCGGCGCCAGGTGGCTGTGGAACTGGTGAACGGCCACCGCAGCTGGCGCACGGCACTGACCGGCCTGCCGGAACAGGCTGAACTGCAGTTTGTGGTAGACCGCCAGCTGAACAACGTAGCCATGCCGCCAGCAGGTTTGCTGCTGACCGATTACCTGGCCCAGGCCCTGGAAGTGACACCGGGCGACCAGCTGGTTGTGCGGGTGCTGGAAGGCAAGCGCCCTACCCTGACCATTCCGGTGGCCGGCACCACCAGCGAGTTTCTCGGTGTTGGCGCTTACATGAACCTGGCGGCCATGAACCGGGCCCTGGGCGAAGGCCCGCTGGTCAACCAGGTACTGCTGAACCTTGAGGCAAACCTGGCGGACACCGTATACCGGGATCTGCGCGATACCCCCAAAGTAGCCGGCACCAACCTGCGCCAGGCCATGCTGGACAGCTTTTTCGAGACCCTGGCCCGCACCTTCCTCACCTACACCTTCGTGATCAGCCTGCTGGGGGGCATTATTGCCTTTGGCGTAATCTACAACACGGCCCGGATATCCCTGGCCGAGCGCGGGCGGGACCTCGCCAGCCTGCGGGTGCTGGGTTACAGCCACAATGAGGTGTCGCACATTCTGCTGGGTGAACTGGCCATCCTGCTGATCATAGGCATACCGCTCGGCTGGGCCATCGGCCTTGGCCTGGGTCAACTGGTGGTCACCGCCCTGCAAACCGAGCTGTACCGGGTGCCGCTGATCATCACGCCCAGAACCCTGGCACTGGCTGCCAATGTGGTGATTGCCTCTGCCTTGCTGTCGGGTTTCATTACCTGGCTAAGACTCCGTAAACTGGACCTAGTCGCGGTACTGAAAACCCGGGAATAACCCACAACCCTTTAAGAGAAACACTATGGCCACACACGCAAACGCACCGGGAAAATGGATCTTCTGGATCATCATTGCCTTGCTGGTGGCTGCCGTGTTTTTCTTCATTTTGCGCCCGGAACCCGAGTGGGTAGACCTGGCCACCGCAGAACCGGGCCCGATGGAAGTCACCATCCGCGAGGAAGGCAAAACCCGGGTAAAAGACCGCTACCAGATCTCCGCACCGGTCACCGGTTACCTGCACCGGGTGCAGATGGATGTGGGCGACCCGGTCAGCCCCGGCCAGCTACTGACCCGGATAGACCCCATGCCCGCCAGCATCCTGGACGCTCGCACCCGGGCTGAAGCCGAAGCCCGAGCCGCCGCCGCGGCCTCCGCGCTGCAATCCATTCGCCAGAAAGTGGCCGCTGCCCAGGCCGAATACGATTTCGCACGACAGGAGTACCAACGCCTGCAGTCCCTTGCGGCCTCCCGCTTTATCTCCGGCGAACAGCTGCAGCAGGCCGAAACCACCGCCACCCGGGCAGCAGCCATTCTGCGTTCGACAAAATTCGATGAAGAAGTCGCCGAACACGAACTGGCCGCCGCAAGAACCCGGCTGCAGGTTTCAGATAGCGGGCAAAACGCAGGCCAGCCGGCCGAACAAGTGGCCGTCCGCTCACCAGTTACCGGAGCACTACTCAACATCGTCCGCAAAAGTGAAGGTGTGATCCAGGCCGGTGAAGCCATCCTGGAGGTGGGCGACCCCAGTGCCCTGGAAGTGGTGATCGACGTGCTCAGCTTTGATGCCACCAAACTGGAGCCCGGCCTGGCAACCCGCCTGACCGGCTGGGGCGGCCCGGCGCTGGATGCCGTAGTGCGGCGCGTGGAGCCCATCGGCTTTGAAGACGTATCTGCCCTGGGCGTGGAAGAGCAGCGAGTTAAAGTGATTGCCGATATGGTCAGCCCCTACGACCAGTGGAAACTGCTGGGCGACGGCTATCGGGTAGATGCCGAATTCATCCTCTGGCAATCCGACAACAGCCTGCAAATCCCCGCCTCTGCCCTGTTTCGCCATGACGGCGGGCACGCGGTATTTCTGGTGCGGGACGACGCGGCAAGGCTGACGAAAGTGGAAGCGGCAGAGAGCAATGGCCTGAGTACCGTTATAACCGGCGGCCTTTCCGAAGGCGATACGGTGGTGCGGCACCCGGGGCGTGGTTTGAGTGACGGCAGCCGGGTTCGGGTGCGATAACGCACAGGCACCCCCCCGGGATTTCGCAACCTAGTTTTTCTTGAACACAGCCGTGATCCGATCCCACCAACTGCGCTTCATCTGCTCTTCAGGGCTGGGCCAGGCTGGATCCTTGTTTTTGCTCTGCACAATGCCGCTGTTACCCAGCCGCAGGCGCCACAGCTGGGCCAATGAGTGATCCTGCCCCGGCTGCTCAGACACCAGCAACAAATGGAAGTCCTGCTGCCTCTCGATCGGATGAACCTGTACCGAAAGCCCGAACTCTTCATCCTCCTCACACACATACAGTCGATCCCGACTCACCTTGATCATTTCACACAGAGCTTCGAAATCCAGCGTTATACGCTCCCTGATCTCATCGTGTTCCAGGGTGTCTTTGTCCGGTTTGAGCAGAGACCGGTAACAGATAACTTGTGCATCATCGTTGTTGGCCGAGCGTCCGATGGCACTGGCGACCACCTGCGGCAAATCCGAGAGATTCCGATAATCCACCCACACCAGCTGCCTGGCCACCTGCTGCCTGGTGTAAGGCATTCGCAGGCGAATCCGCCAACGGGGCTTGCCCCGGCGTAACCGGCGGGTAATCACGTTGATCATGTCTTCGCGCACCATGTCACGAACGCCGTACATCAACGCGATAACCAGCAACAACGTGATGGAAAGCGTTTCGCTGGCATTGCGCACGTTAAACAGCATGTAGGTCAGTATCGACATGATGAACATTGTGGTGGCGGCCTTCACCAGCTTGCGCGTACCGGAGCCGAGTTCGGCAACTTTTGGCCGTAGCGAGATGGGGTACTCCAGCAACCGGTCGTAGAGGCTCATACGATTCCAAAGCGCGGTGGGCGTGCCCTGAAAATCACGCAGGTAATCCTGCTCTTTACGATGGGTTCGCTCCTGCTGGAGAAAATCCGTAATGCTCTGGCGGAGCGCCTCGTCCAGTTCGGAAAAGCTGTCGCGGGTCATGCATTCGAGGAAGAACTGCTCCGCGAACCAGGAAAAGTAAATGTCCATCTGGCGCAGATACCGCTTCTGGCGGTCCCGCGAGGGCTGAGTCTCACGCATGCGTTGCGCGAAAGCCTGGCTGAGCCGCAGGGCGCGCGCAATGGTCTCGCCCGGCGTGTCGGTATTGTTCAACTGCCCTCGCAACCGACCCATGGACGCCTTGTACCGAAGCAACCAGGAACTGTTGGCGATTTCGAAGTACGGGGATAGCAGGGCAAAGGACTCATCATTCTTGACGGCCCTGTCGCCACCCTGCAAACCCATCAACCCAAAACTGTGGGCAACAGAGCCGAAGAAGAACTGCTGCTCTGAAAGCGTTCGGGCAGAAAGCGTGGTTTCTGGCGGGATAAAAAGATACAGCTCAACCGAATGCCGTCCGGGCGTGTTCACCGTACGAGTCAGCCGGAGCTCATAATCGCCCTTCCGCCGTGTACTCCATTTATCGACCATACTGATAGTTCTTGTACCTCCATCAACAAACACATCTTAAGCTAAGCTTGCCTTATTACCGCCAACAAATTTGTCCAATAACCAACGAGGTGCACCCGGTGCCGGAGAATTCCGTATTCATAGGTAATGGCAGTCACGTTCAGAGCCTGCTGCTAAGCCGTGCTAACCGTCATGGCCTGATTGCCGGCGCCACAGGTACCGGCAAAACCGTCACCCTGCAGATTCTGGCGGAAGGCTTTTCCGCCCAGGGTGTGCCGGTGTTCATGGCCGATGTAAAAGGCGACTTGTCTGGCATCTCCCAGCCCGGCACGCCCAAGCCTGCGCTGCTCAAGCGTGCAGAGAAGATAGGCCTTGAACCCTACACCTTCAATGGTTTCCCCACGGTTTTCTGGGATGTATTCGGCGTTGAAGGCCACCCCATGCGGGCCACCATTTCAGATATGGGGCCACTTTTACTGTCTCGCCTGCTGGAACTGAACGACACCCAGGAAGGCGTTCTGAACATCGCGTTCAAAGTGGCGGACGAGCACGGCATGGCCCTGCTGGACCTGAAAGACCTGCGAGCCCTGATGACCTTCGTAGCCGAGCAGTCACAAGAGCTTACGGCAATCTACGGCAACGTCAGCAAATCCTCTGTGGGCGCCATACAGCGCCGGTTACTTCAACTTGAGCAAGAAGGCGGAGACCGGTTTTTCGGTGAGCCCGCACTGGAACTGGCAGACCTCATGCGCTGCGACGCAGCAGGCCACGGGCACATTAACCTGCTGGCAGCAGACCAGTTGATCCAACGCCCACGACTGTATGCCACCATACTGCTCTGGTTGCTTGCCGAATTGTTTGAAGAGTTACCGGAAGTGGGCGACCCCGACAAACCCAAACTCGTATTCTTTTTCGACGAAGCACACTTGTTGTTTGATGATGCCCCGAAAGCGCTCCTGCAGAAGGTGGAACAGGTAGTTCGGCTGGTCCGCTCCAAGGGTGTGGGTGTTTATTTTGTCTCCCAGAACCCCACAGACATCCCGGACACCGTGCTGGGCCAGCTGGGCAACCGTGTACAACATGCACTCAGAGCCTTTACCCCCCGAGACCAGAAAGCCGTTCGCTCTGCCGCCTCCACCTTCCGGCAAAACCCGAATCTGGATACTGAAAAAGTCATCACCGAACTGGGTATCGGCGAAGCCCTGGTATCCACCCTGGACGCCAAAGGCATGCCATCGATAGTGGGCCAGACACTGATCCGACCGCCCTCCTCCCGCCTGGGCCCGGCCACGGCCGAAGAACGCAGGCAAATCATCAATGCCAGCGAGTTTGGCCCAAGGTACAACACCACCATTGACCGTGAATCCGCCTACGAGAAACTGAAAGAACGAGCTGAGCAAGCCGCCAGGGAAGCCGAACAGGCAGCGCTTGATGACAGCCGGATGTACAAAGCGCCAACCAGCAAACGAAAAGCCCCGGCGCGAGCAAGAACATCGTCGCGCCAGGGCGTTTTTGAAACCATGGCAAAAAGCGTAGCCCGCACCGCAGGGCGAGAGATGACCCGGAGCATTTTGCGGGGGTTGTTGGGGTCTTTGTTTAAGGGGCGCTGAAAGGCCTGGCTCAGCAGTGTGCTGGCGCACCGGTGACTTTGACCTAGCGAAGCGGAGAAAAAGGCATCCGAGTGCCGCGCCTGGTTAGCTGTTCCCAAGCATGTACGCCCGAAGCTGTCGCTCCTCTCGCATGACATAGAGAATGAGAACTCGCTTATCATCCTCACGATAAAAAATGCGACACGGAGGAACCACTACCTCCCTGTATACTGAATCAGGGAGCTCTGGAGGAATCCGTCCAGATTGGGGGAAATCTTCCAAACGCCCGGTCTTATCGAAAACTTCCTGGACCAGGTGACTTGCGGCTGCAGGATTATCCAGAGCAATGTACTCAGCGATCGCATCCAGTTCTTGAAGGGCGGGCTCCGTCCAGATTACTTCAGCCATTTACTCATTTTCTCCCTGGCCTCACTTTGACTGTACGTTCTTCCCTCAAGTACAGCCAGCTCTCCTCGTGAGAGCCCCTCAAGCAGCTCAAGTCGGCGCTGCATAAACTCGTAATCTTGCACATCAACAAGGTATGCGGATGGCTGACCGTGCTCCGTGATCAGTATCGGCTCTTTAGTCAGGTGCAGATCTGCCAGAATCTTTGTGGCTTGGCGCTTGAGGTTCGTAACCAGCTCAACTTTCATGGACTCACCCTGATCCAAATTAATAGTGACACTATAGTATCACTTTTCGAGTGAGACAATCACAGCTAAAACGCGAAGCTTTGCGCCAATTTTGGAGCCGCGAAGCGGTGGAAAATTTGTCCGGCAACAGCGCCTGGCTATGCCTTATTCGTAGTGACTCCAGAGCCTGAGAACTTTCACCACTCGCTCCTCCTCGAGCACTTGGTAGACCAGACGATGCTGAATATTGATGCGGCGTGAATAGGCCCCTGAAAGATCACCAATGAGCTTCTCAATCGGAGGCGGCTTGCGGTATGGATCTTCCGCTATCAGCGCTAACAGTTCCTGGGCTTTTGGTTTGAGGCCCCTGAAGGCCAACTTCTTTGCATCTTTCTGGGCTTGCTTGGTGTAAACCAACTTCCATGTCACCAGTCCAGCTCCTCATCGCATTCATCTACAGGGGTATCCATCCCCTCACGAATCGACTCCCGCATACCTGGTACGGAGAGCAGGTAAAGTGTTTCCTGAATTGCAGACCAGTCTTCCTCGGAAACCAGAACAGCTTTGTTCCGCTTACCCATGATGACGATTGGTTGGTGGGACTCGGCGGTCTCGTCAATCAACCGATAAAGGTTGCTGCGCGCCTCAGTTGCTGTGATTCCAGTCATGACGCACCTCTTGCGTGTTTAACTTTTCACCAAAGTGTACGCCTCTGGGTACGTACGTCAAGACGAACGCCCCACATAACGCCCCGCAGCATGCGCGGCTTTGGAATGGAGGCGAAGCCGCAATGGAAAAGACGTCGCCGTGCCTGCGATGGTTATGTGCTGTGAGCGACGTTCGGGAACCTCTCGGGATGCTCTATAATTTCTTCCGTCAGGTCGACATCAAGGTCAGGCCAATAGAAGTGGCCTGGAGATTGTTCCTCAACGTTCACAATTGCGCTGACCGGCTGCTCCTTAAACCAGGGAAAACTGTTGTAGGGCATGAAAAACTCTCGGTCGTGCGCCAGAAGCCACACGCCATGCGCAGAAATGTTCGTCACCTCAACTGCCGAAGTGCTGTTTCCAAGCGCTGACAAGCTCATCTCGGTGATCCTCCACCAATAATTCGATTTCTTTCAGTTGCTGCCGGTTGTATCCGTAATTTTTGGACAGCTCAAGATCTGGTTCAAGCCAGAATTTTGCGCTGAAGCGCACCGGTGGCTTTGTCGCAGCGTAGCGGAGACAAAGGCATCCGAGTGACGCGCCTGGTTAAATTACTACCGCTCACCTTCAAGGCCATGCCATACCCGGAGAATGATGATGGCACTGGGATGGAGCGAATATCGAACGACATATTTCCCGAAAACCATATCTCGAACAGAGTCAGGCACCGGTGCCATTTCAACTGGTGTGCCCATCTTGGGAACATCAGGAAGCAATTCGATTTTGCCAACCAGTTCGGTGGCGATCCGGGCTGCCGCCGATGGATTGTGGACTGCAATGAACTCCCTGAGGCGCTGTAAATCTTCAATGGCTTCGTCCGTGTAAACCAGTTTCACTTACCTGACCTCGGTGCATCCTGCTCGTTGTCGGTTCCCCAACTATTAAGCCAGCTGTGAACCTCGCGGGCATCAACAACCTTGCCTTGTGCAGCGGACTCCATTGCTTCTAAGGTCTGTTTCCAGCGCTCTTGCTCCAGCTGCTGCTTTTCTATGTACTCCGATAATGCTTGGTTAATTACCCAACCTTTGCTCCGGTGCAACCTGCCAGCAATTGCTTCCAGGTGCTGTTCAACTTCTGCTTGAAGGCGAACCGTGGTGACGCTCATGACTATACCCTCGAGTTTGGCTACTACAATGTATTACAACATAGTCTACGAGGGTGCGGCAAAAAATTTAACGCCAGCCAACATGCGCGGCTACAAAATGGAGGCGAAGCCGCAATGTAGTAGGCGTCGCCGTGATTGGCCTTGTTATATATTTTTGATGCCGTACTCACGTTCCATCGCTTGGTGGCTCATCACGATACACTGCTGATCCCTATGTCCCTCTTTATAGCTGATGACAAAGAATTTTTCTTTTGTGAGCCAATCCTGAATTAAGCCTCCCTGAGAAGGGTAATGTTCAATAAACAGCATATTCTCAAAAGCTTGCGACAGGCCCTCGGATTCGCTGTAATAATCAACAATATGTGTTTTCGCTTCGCTTAAGCATGGTCCGACTTTGGGGCCCAACCACATTAGTGCTGAAAGCTCATCGTGTACTCCGCCCGAGTTATACAAACCATTGGAGAAATTTTGCTGCAACTTAGAAAGAATCCCTAACAGATCGAAGCCAGTTAATTTCCTTATTACGTCTTGATCCTCAGCCTGAATGGAGCCAAGAATATTCTGTGACATAAAATATCCATATATGTCTTCCGACGCGTTAACAACTGAGACACCATTCCAACCGCGTGCCTGTGAAGCCATCAATATAGGCGCTTTCTTAAAGGCAGGGTCAGTCCAGAGCCTAAGACGAAAAATTAAATCTTCAGGTGTTTTAAAGTAGTCCAATGAGTCATATCGCAACTTCATGTAATTAATCCTATATAACGCCGCGCTCTGCGGAAATTTATGAGCGCCAGCGAGTAAATTTTGATTAGCAGTGCTTTGTTATGGCTCATTCTCGCACCCAATACAAAACTAGCGCTCCAAGTGGGGTCAAAACACCAGCTAAGAACAAAAATACAGCACTACTAAACACCCGGTACTTAATGAACGATATCCTAGAGTTATTTACAATTTGGTCACAAAAAGCCAGCTCTAATTGGGACTCTTTATGCGAGCCCAACTCACTATATCGATTAAAGAGCTCAAGGTACGTTCTTTTACTGTACTTGCAAGCATGGCCAAAAAAGAGGGGGTTATCTACTTCTTCTTTACTTGGCATTTTTATCCAAAATGGTGGGTTTACCCTAGGTATAAAGGAAGTAAGTGATAAAACTATCGCAGCAGAAACAAATATGGTGAAGGACGCTACATAAAATGCAACTAAGGCGCTTTCCATTGAGAAGGAAGAATAAAGCCTCAGCACTCCAAAAACTGTTGCACACCCAACGGCGACTAGAGCTCCGTTTTTGGCCTCTGCGAACTTTAGCCAATCAACTACTTGTTTAAGTGTGCTTTCAAGCACGTCTATTCTTTCTTTGTTCATAGCTAAATATTTTCCACCGCAGTTTTAATCACATCACCACCGTAAATATCACCACTATAATCCCTTACGTTAATGGATTTCTTGGAAAACCACCCGTTCTTTATCGAGTCCGCATTTGGATTAAATGACTTATAACCATCATAAACAGCTTTAGTCATTAGTATTGGACTATGTGATTCACTGTGATAGATAGTGGTTTTAAAGAACGTATGAAAATTCTCGTCTTTATGTCTTAGCATTCTAGAGCTAGTTCCCTCAAGATCATCAATAAACTGTTCGTAGGGCTTAGATTGCCAATGCCAATCCTTTATATACCGATAATAATTACCTTGATGAATCGCAGGGATTGAATAATTTTCAGTTTTATTGGCGAGATCTGTAAGTCGCGATGCTGTATTGGCTGGTTTTCCAAGCCATACTAGACTGCGGTAAAACTCCTTTTCATCACCTTGCCTAATAGCGCCAGACTTAGTTATGAGCATCTTTCCATAATCAATGCCTATCCCAGCACTAAACTCAAATGATTTAATTCTATTATTCAGAATATGCTTACAAACGCTATTCATTAGAACTGCAGTATCTACAGCTTTTGTAAAACAGTCTTGCTTATCAAATACAACCATTACCCTATCGCCAATAATATTCCTTACGTGACCTCCGTAATAACGAGCACATGCCAGCATTGTCCTCACGAAGCTGGAATACATCTTAGCTAGAGTTTTAGGTCTTCTCTCAGCGCTAATTTTTGCAGACCCGCGAATGTCGACGTATAAAACACAGCTCTCAAGGAGTTTACATTTTTTCTTTTGCGTATCGAGATTATCGTAAGTAATACTTGCGTCTGAGAATGAAGGAACGAAGTTAGTTTCTATAATTTCAACTTCAAAACTAGACGAGTTTACAGCTTGAACCTCTTCATCTAGCTCTCTCAAAAAATCTATTAACGCCACAAAAATCCCTCAATAGTCATAACGCTTGCAGCATGCGCGCCCACGGAATGGAGCCGAAGGCGCAAAGTAGTGGGCGTCGCCGTGCCTGCACTTGTTATGCAATACACCCTCACGGCTCAATATAACTCGAAATTCATACCGAGCTCATTCATCACGTCTTGAAACTCAATCGATGATTTCAAATATTTTGTTGACTCAAAATCCATGAATTGAATACAAATAAATACAAGACGAAGCTGGGCGAAATTCGTGAAGTTAACAAGCGTCTTTAGGTGATACATCCGTTCCTGAGAACTAAACCCCTCAGAGCTCGTCAACCTCTCTATTATCATCATTACTATTACATAGAAGCACCTGGTCAAACCAAAAAGTTGGTCATTCGAATCTATTTCTTCAAGAAAACTTTTAACTTTTTGATCGTCGCCACCACTGACCCTAATCTCCTCTATCACATCTTCGACTGCTATAACGGCTTCTGCGCCCGAAAAAACCACTTGCCCCTGATCCGCATTTATTTTTACTCTAAACGACTCAAACAAAGTTTTTTGCGACTCAATCATATTGAAAAACAACGCCTCGAAAGATCGTAGCTTTTCAGTTTTCTCGCTATTCTTTAACTCTACCTTAAGTGTTTGGTTGGCCTCATTCTGAAGCGTTAATGACTTAATTAGAAGCACTATGGATAAGAAACTTAATAGCGGCCCAAGGACTCCACCAAAATAATCACCGAAGCTTGACCAAACCGCTGATTCGCTGGATATACGATAACCATTAACTAAGTAAAAGTTAACAAAGTAGACAGCAACAACTACAACTATAAGAATTATAGCAGAGACTATATATCCATTAATTTTCATAAAAACCTTTAACAATATGCTTAACTACCCTACCATCTTTTAGTCTTACAGGGGACGCTGAGATCTTTATATACTGCCACTCGCTTGGCTTTAGACCATTATTATGATTCAGATTCTCTGAGAAAATCTTTTTAGCTTCTAATCTCACATCTCTATATGTGATCCCAAAGCCAAATGCCACGGTCTCATCTTGACCTTCAACTTGAAGCCGTCCATTTCCTGTGTGGATATTTAGTCTCGTTACTATAACGTTTAGATCAACGGTTTCATTAGATGTTTTAGCCTCCAACGATTTGGCCGTATTTCTATTAAAGTTTGCCAAGGTTGTAATATCATTTCTACTTTTTCTGTATCTTATCTTTATATCATGATTAAACTTCAAAGATATTTGATGTATGTTTTCTAAGGCTGAGACTCGGAGCTGATTGACCACCGACTCAGACTGCTCACCAAGCTCATCAAGTGTTTTTTTCGCCCGTGCAGACAAAGGCCGCGCTTCAATGTAAAGAGATTCACTAATAAAATATGATATCAATTCAGCAAAAGCTGGCCTTCCAATTGTTTTTAGCTTTTTGTTCAACTTGTCATCATATATATCAACACTAAACACTTGGCCATATGACCCTTTAAAGCTCTTTTTTAAAGAAGTCCTAACTTTGCTTTTGTGGGTCTGCCGTTGAGGAGTCTTTCCGGTAAGGACAGATTCGGCTACACACCTAAGAGCGTCCGATACTCCTTGCATAGACTCCAATCCAGCCTTCATGTCGACAGAGTCTTCTGTTGTCTCAATTACCAAGTCAAAATTAATTGTCATAGTCAGTATTTCTTACTCTCTGTATCGGAACCTGCATAACGCTGAGGTAACCGGCGCCGGAGCGCCAGCGGAGGGAACCAAAAGCGCCACGCTTTTGGCGTCCGGTTGACCGCCTGGTTATGGCCTCGCATGCTTGGCCACCGTATGAATTACAAATTTTCCGCAAACCAAGCAAATGACGAGAATTAGTAGTATTTGGATGGCGAAGTTCGCGCCGAAATACCACCAGTACTCGTCAGATACCTCTTTCTTAGCTGCGACCAAGCGGTCCACAAATTCCGGAGAGCGCATCAATGCATTGGCTTCTTCTCGGGAAAGATCTGATATTGACCTGCCCTCCAATGCCAATTCAGCGGTCTCTGTGTTTACGTGCTCTACCAGTACCTCGCCAAAAACTCCGCCTATTGAGCTGACGCACACTGCCAAAATTAGGCTAGCAAAAATGGATAGATAAACCTTCTTCTTCACTCGACTTCCTTGTAGCCATAACGCCCGCAGCACGCGCGGCTTTGGAATGGAGGCGAAGCCGCAATGTAAAAGCCGTCGCTGTGCCTGCGATTGTTAGATTTTTTCATCATGGTTGTCTGAAGGTGTGATCGTTACTTTCAGTGCACCTTCGCCTCTGTCTGTGAGGAAGGTTAAAGCCTTGGCAATCTTCTCCATTTGTTCGGCTTGTTTCTTCTCCCAATTTCTATCAGAAGCATCGGTGCCTTCAAAAGAACGAATATCTACACGTGATGTTGTCCGGTGCTTTTGCTTCTTGACCCTTAGAGGCGGTGAGCTGAAGTAAACGGCCGAAATATCTAGAACTTCATCGCCAAGCCCCGCTTTTAGGCCACCGTATTGGCCCCAAGTGATAATGCGCCTTTCTCCTGGGCCAAAAGAAGGGATTCCATTAATGAGAGGGCCATCTTTCATTGACTCTGGAACAGCTGCGTTTTCAAAACCAAAGGCTCTCGCTGGGATATCACGCGCGCAATCGAATCGAACATCATGCGCTACTCCTTTGCCTGTATTTTCGATGACAAGATTAATAATTGTCGGCCTTTGTGGGTCCGGCACTGAGGTGGACCCCATCAGTTGGACAGCCTGAAGGTGCAGTTAAGCTCTGATCCGGCTGTATTCCCGGCTCAAGCTGCCAGGGTCATGGGTTGTTGGTAGTACACCTCATCCGGTGTTTGGTAATCAAGGGTTTGGTGGTACCGGGTCTGATTGTAATGCCGGAAGTACCGGTGGAGCGCCTGCTTCAAGTGTCGGCCATCCTCGAAGGCAGTGAGGTAGACGCACTCGTGTTTGACGCTGCGCCAGAGCCGTTCCACAAAGATGTTGTCATGGTAGCAGCCTTTGCCGTCCATGCTGATCCGGATGCCATGCTCTTTGAGAACGCTTGTGAAGGCCTCGCTGGTGAACTGGACGCCCTGATCGGTGTTGAAGACCTCCGGTGTTCCGTGGCGCTGTAGAGCCTCCTCCAGTGCATCGACGCAGAAGTCTGTGTCCATGGTGTTGGAGACTCGCCAGGACAACACCTTGCGGCTGTACCAGTCGATGATGGCAACCAGATACATGAAGCCCCGGGCCAGCGGGATATATGAAATATCTGTTGCCCACACCTGGTTGGGGCGGTCGATTTTCAGCCCTGTGAGCAGATACGGGTACACCTTGTGCCCATCGCCCGGAATGCTGGTTCTGGGGCGCGGATACACCGCCTGAATGCCCATGGTGCGCATCAGCCGCTGCACCCGCTTCCGGTTGACCCGATAGCCCTGGTGCTGCAAGTGGACCCGCATCTTGCGAGAGCCATAGTACGGCGTTTCCAGGTGCTGTTGATCAATCAGGTACATCAGATCCAGATCCTCCTGACACTGCTCACGAGGGACGTAGTACACCGATGAGCGGCTCAGCTTGAGCAGCTCACACTGGCGCGAAAGACTGACTTGGGGATGACCACGCTCGATCATCGCCAACCGCTGTTGACGGCTTACTGATCGAGCTTGCGCGACAAAAAATCGCGTTCCACCGTCAGTCGGCCAATCTCTCGGTAAAGTTCGTCTGTGCTGGGCTCATCGGATTGCTTGCCGGCTTTCTTCTTGCCTTCGAAGAGGCCCGGGGCATTCTCCAGCAGTTCGCGCTTCCAGGTGCTGACCATGGTGGGGTGGATCTGGAAACGGGCAGCAATTTCGGATGTGGTCTGGTCGCCCTTGAGGGCAGCCAGGGCGACTTTGGACTTGAATGATGCGCTGTATTGCTTGCGTTTCTTGCTCATGATTCTCCTCCTTATGGAGATGATGAATCAGAGCTTAGGCACCTGTCCAAAATTTGGGGTCCACTTCA
>NZ_LLXM01000005.1:0-590272 GCF_001447135.1 Marinobacter sp. P4B1 | reverse complement strand
CTTTCTGATCACTGGGTCAGATTTGCTCTTTAACAAATTGGACGAGATAGAACACGAATAGATTTCTCTCATTATCTCCGAGAGAAACTGTTCAAAGTGATAGCGATTTCAAGCGTTATCCGGTGTTGTCGTTGAAGTGGTTGTTATATCGCTTCAAGTAACTGTCTCCCGTTATGGATTTCCTGGTTTACCCGGACGTCGATAAAGGGAACACAGTTGTCTTGGGGTTATATAGTCAAGCAACTAAGCGCATACGGTGGATGCCTTGGCAGTCAGAGGCGATGAAAGACGTGGAAGCCTGCGATAAGGTTCGGGGAGCTGGCAAACGAGCTGTGATCCGGACATCTCTGAATGGGGAAACCCACCTAACTTCGGTTAGGTATCTTACACTGAATCCATAGGTGTAAGAGGCGAACCGGGGGAACTGAAACATCTAAGTACCCCGAGGAAAAGAAATCAACCGAGATTCCCTAAGTAGCGGCGAGCGAACGGGGACCAGCCCTTAAGCTGGACAACTGGTAGGAGAAGGCCCTGGAAAGAGCCGCCATAGTGGGTGATAGCCCCGTATCCGAAACCTGAGTCCAGTGAAATCGAGTAGGTCGGCGCACGAGAAACGTTGACTGAACATGGGGGGACCATCCTCCAAGGCTAAATACTCCTGACTGACCGATAGTGAACCAGTACCGTGAGGGAAAGGCGAAAAGAACCCCTGTGAGGGGAGTGAAATAGACCCTGAAACCGTATGCGTACAAGCAGTCGGAGCAGACTTGTTCTGTGACGGCGTACCTTTTGTATAATGGGTCAGCGACTTATGTTCAGTGGCGAGGTTAACCGTTTAGGGGAGCCGTAGGGAAACCGAGTCTGAATAGGGCGAATCAGTCGCTGGACATAGACCCGAAACCGGGCGATCTATCCATGAGCAGGTTGAAGGTGCCGTAACAGGCACTGGAGGACCGAACCCACTGTCGTTGAAAAGCCAGGGGATGACTTGTGGATCGGAGTGAAAGGCTAATCAAGCCCGGAGATAGCTGGTTCTCCCCGAAAGCTATTTAGGTAGCGCCTCGGACGAATACCACAGGGGGTAGAGCACTGTTTCGGCTAGGGGGTCATCTCGACTTACCAACCCGATGCAAACTCCGAATACCTGTGAGTACTATCCGGGAGACACACGGCGGGTGCTAACGTCCGTCGTGAAGAGGGAAACAACCCAGACCGCCAGCTAAGGTCCCAAAGTACCAGTTAAGTGGGAAACGATGTGGGAAGGCTCAGACAGCTAGGAGGTTGGCTTAGAAGCAGCCATCCTTTAAAGAAAGCGTAATAGCTCACTAGTCGAGTCGGCCTGCGCGGAAGATGTAACGGGGCTCAAACTGGTCACCGAAGCTGCGGCTGCATACATTGTATGCGGGGTAGGGGAGCGTTCTGTAAGCCTGCGAAGGTGAGTTGAGAAGCTTGCTGGAGGTATCAGAAGTGCGAATGCTGACATGAGTAACGACAATGCGGGTGAAAAACCCGCACGCCGGAAGACCAAGGGTTCCTGCGCAACGCTAATCGGCGCAGGGTGAGTCGGCCCCTAAGGCGAGACCGAAAGGTGTAGTCGATGGGAAACGGGTTAATATTCCCGTACCTTGGATAGCTGCGATGGAGAGACGGAGAAGGCTAGGTGAGCCGGGCGACGGTTGTCCCGGTTTAAGCGAGTAGGGAGTGGACTTAGGCAAATCCGGGTCCACAATCCTGAGACGTGACGACGAGTGCCCAAGGGCGCGAAGTCATTGATGCCCTGCTTCCAGGAAAATCTTCTAAGCTTCAGGCTATTCGAGACCGTACCCCAAACCGACACAGGTGGTCAGGTAGAGAATACCAAGGCGCTTGAGAGAACTCGGGTAAAGGAACTAGGCAAAATGGTGCCGTAACTTCGGGAGAAGGCACGCCGGTGTGTACGTGAAACCCCCGCGGGTGGAGCGGAAGCCGGTCGAAGATACCAGGCCCCTGCGACTGTTTATTAAAAACACAGCACTGTGCAAACACGAAAGTGGACGTATACGGTGTGACGCCTGCCCGGTGCCGGAAGGTTAATTGATGGGGTTAGCACTCGTGCGAAGCTCTTGATCGAAGCCCCGGTAAACGGCGGCCGTAACTATAACGGTCCTAAGGTAGCGAAATTCCTTGTCGGGTAAGTTCCGACCTGCACGAATGGCGTAACGATGGGGGCGCTGTCTCTACCCGAGACTCAGTGAAATTGAAATCGCCGTGAAGATGCGGTGTATCCGCGGCTAGACGGAAAGACCCCGTGAACCTTTACTATAGCTTCACAGTGAACTTTGAGCATGCTTGTGTAGGATAGCTGGGAGGCTTTGAAACTCGGACGCCAGTTCGAGTGGAGCCAACCTTGAAATACCAGCCTGGCATGTTTGAGGTTCTAACTTGGTCCCCTTATCGGGGATGAGGACACTGTGTGGTGGGTAGTTTGACTGGGGCGGTCTCCTCCCAAAGCGTAACGGAGGAGCACAAAGGTGGGCTAAGCACGGTCGGACATCGTGCGGTTAGTGTAATGGCACAAGCCCGCTTGACTGCGAGACAGACACGTCGAGCAGGTACGAAAGTAGGTCATAGTGATCCGGTGGTTCTGTATGGAAGGGCCATCGCTCAACGGATAAAAGGTACTCCGGGGATAACAGGCTGATACCGCCCAAGAGTTCACATCGACGGCGGTGTTTGGCACCTCGATGTCGGCTCATCACATCCTGGGGCTGAAGCCGGTCCCAAGGGTATGGCTGTTCGCCATTTAAAGTGGTACGCGAGCTGGGTTTAGAACGTCGTGAGACAGTTCGGTCCCTATCTGCCGTGGACGTTGGAGATTTGAGGAAAGCTGCTCCTAGTACGAGAGGACCGGAGTGGACGAACCTCTGGTGTTCGGGTTGTCACGCCAGTGGCATTGCCCGGTAGCTATGTTCGGACAGGATAACCGCTGAAAGCATCTAAGCGGGAAGCCCCTTCCAAGATGAGATCTCCCTGAGGCCTTGAGCCTCCTGAAGAGCCGTTCAAGACCAGGACGTTGATAGGCTGGGTGTGTAAGCGCTGCGAGGCGTTGAGCTAACCAGTACTAATTGCTCGTGCGGCTTGACTATATAACACCCAAGACAATTGCGGATAACGCAAGAGCAAGGCAAACGCCACGCTCAAAGAAATCACCATCACGTTTTATCTCGTCCTTCCCAGTGATCATCCGTTTTGCCTGACGACCATAGCGGTCTGGAACCACCTGATCCCATCCCGAACTCAGACGTGAAACAGACCAGCGCCGATGGTAGTGTGGTTCGCCCATGTGAGAGTAGGTCATCGTCAGGCTCTTAATACCAAAACCCCCGACAGCATTGCTGCCGGGGGTTTTTTCATTTCAGGCCCGGGAGAAGTGATATACTGCCTCCCATCAACCACATCCAAGTTTCTGACGGGAGCCCTTCGATGGCGGCAAGCGATCATCTGGTCATTTTCGATACCACTCTCCGGGATGGCGAGCAAAGCCCCGGCGCCACCATGAACAAGAACGAAAAGCTTCGTATTGCCAAGGTGCTGGAAAAGCTCCGGGTGGATGTGATCGAAGCGGGTTTCGCGATTGCCAGCCAGGGTGACTTCGAGGCGGTGAAGGCCATTGCTGAGGCCATCAAGGATTCCACCGTTTGCAGTCTGGCCCGTGCCCTCGATAAAGACATTGATCGGGCAGCAGAGGCTATCCGCCCTGCGGCCAGTGGCCGTATCCATACCTTTATCGCAACCTCGCCTATCCACATGCAGCACAAGCTGCAAATGCAGCCAGACGAAGTGGTAGAGCAGGCGGTACGGGCAGTAAAGCGTGCCCGTAGCCATGTGGATGATGTGGAGTTCTCCTGCGAGGACGCTGGGCGTTCCGAGCTGGACTTCCTGTGTCGTATTATTGAAGCGGCCATCGATGCCGGTGCAACCACCATCAACATTCCGGACACCGTTGGCTATGCCATTCCGGAACAGTTTGGTGAAACCATTCGCCAGTTGCTCAATCGTATCCCTAACGCCGATAAAGCTATTTTCTCGGTGCACTGCCATAACGACCTGGGGCTTGCCGTAGCCAACTCCCTGGCAGCGGTCAGTAGCGGTGCCCGGCAGGTTGAGTGCACCATCAACGGTCTGGGCGAGCGTGCCGGTAATGCCTCGCTGGAAGAAATCGTGATGGCGGTACGCACCCGCCAGGATCTGTTCCATATCGACACCCGGATTGATGCCCAGCACATTGTTCCGGCGTCTCGCCTGGTATCCACCATTACCGGTTTCCCGGTTCAGCCGAACAAGGCAATTGTGGGTGCGAATGCCTTTGCCCATGAGTCCGG
Organism: Marinobacter sp. P4B1; assembly: GCF_001447135.1. Taxonomy (NCBI): domain Bacteria; kingdom Pseudomonadati; phylum Pseudomonadota; class Gammaproteobacteria; order Pseudomonadales; family Marinobacteraceae; genus Marinobacter; species Marinobacter sp. P4B1. The sequence goes on along the minus strand of NZ_LLXM01000005.1, from coordinate 585,911 downwards.
TATTCACCAGGACGGCGTGCTCAAGCATCGCGAGACCTACGAGATCATGCGTGCCCAGGACGTAGGCTGGCACACCAACAGCCTGGTGCTGGGCAAGCACTCGGGCCGCAATGCTTTCCGTACCCGCTTGCTTGAGCTGGGTATCCAGTTCGAGACCGAAACCGAACTGAACGAAGCGTTCACCCGGTTCAAGGCGCTGGCCGACCTCAAGCACGAGATCTTCGATGAAGATCTTCAGGCAATTGCCAGCGACACCAAGCAGAAAGAAGAGATCGGTCGCTACGGGCTGGTATGCATGCAGGTTTGCTCCGAGACCGGCGTAGTGCCCAAGGCAAAGCTTACCCTTACCGTAGATGGCGATGAACACACGGTCGAGGCGGAAGGTAGCGGTCCCGTGGATGCCGCCTTCAAGGCGATCGAGTCCCTGGTGGATTCTGGCTGTAACCTGCAGCTGTATTCGGTCAACAACATTACCAGCGGTACCGATGCCCAGGGGGAGGTCACCGTGCGCCTTGAGCGGGGTGGTCGCATTGTTAATGGTGTGGGTTCCGATACCGATATCATTATCGCCTCTGCCAAGGCCTACATCGAAGCCCTGAACCTCATTGCCGCAGGCGGTATCCGGCAGCATCCCCAGGTGGCGGATGTCTGAATCGGGTATGAGTGCGCTATTCAGGTCCATCGGAGACTGATGTGATTCAGACCGAAGCCGAGCGCCAGTTCTATCTGGGCATGTCGGGCATACGCATGTGGTATGCCCGCGATCCCCTTCCCGGTGCTGCGCCAAGTCCCGATTACGATTTCGGGGTGCAGGAGCCGGAAGCGGTTGCTGTGCCTGAAGTCCCGGTTATTCCGGCTGCTCCGCGTGCACGACGTGCAGACCCGGAGCAGGCTTCCCGTAACCGGGACAAGATTGCCCGCCTGCAAAGCTTGATGGAGCCGTCAGCGAAGGCCCCGGCGAGCGTGGGCGCAGAGTCGCCTGTCAGCCCGGCTGAGGCGCCAGCCCCCGGGGTAGAGGCTATCGAGCCCGAACCTGTGCCAGCAGAGCCGGTCACGGTCGCTGAGGATGTGCCACGGCTTAATCTGAAGGCCTGGACCGGACGGCGGGTTACCCTGATTGCCGAATTGTCTGAAGACTCCAGTCTGGCGCTGCAGGAAACCCTCGCCCGAAATATTCTTCGCAGCCTTGGCGAGGATGCCTGCAAGGCTTCTGATTCCTTGCACTGGCCCTTGTTCAATAACCTCAAGGTGAGCCTCAATGGCGCTGAACACCTTGCTGTGGCCCTTGAAGCGCTGTTCGGAGGCCTGTCCGGGCAGAAGGTTGTTGTCCTGGGGAAAGTGGGCGACTGGTATAGCCAGGCGCTGGGGCGGGAGCCGGAGGTTGTTTTCGAGACGTCCCTGGCCACCCTTGCCACCGATCCGGAGCGCAAGCGCAAGTTGTGGCACCTGATCAAGCCCCTGAAAGCCTGAGCACTGCCGTGGGTAAACCATCAGTCCTTCTTCGCCCTGACAGCGCAGTGATAAGAACACTGGCGTCAGAAGACATGGCACAGGTGATGGAGCTGGAGCGCCTCGGGCATTCGCACCCGTGGTCAGAAGGTATTTTCCGGGACTGCTTCAAAGACGGCTACCGGCTCTGGGCCCTGGAGCAGGATCACCGGGTTCTGGGGTTTGCCGTGATCAACTACCTGTTCGATGAAGCCCATTTGCTGAATATTTGTGTTCATCCGCAATTGCGCGGTCAGGGTGCCGGGCGCCGGTTACTGCAGCACGCGCTGGCAGAATCCGTCAAAGACGGCATGGTCTGCATGATCCTGGAAGTACGGGACAGCAACCGGGCGGCGATAGAACTCTATGCCGGTGAAGGTTTCAGGGAAATAGGCCGCCGGCGAGGCTACTATCCCGACGGTCCCGGCCGTGAAGATGCCCGAGTCATGGCTTTACGGTTCACCTGAGCCCCCTCTGGCCCGTATAATAGCTCGTTTTTCAACCATACCATTCAGGTTTCCGATTTCTATGTCTAACCTTTCCCAGGAAGTGGCCAAGCGCCGCACCTTCGCGATTATCTCGCACCCGGACGCCGGCAAAACCACCATTACCGAGAAAGTCCTGCTGTTCGGCCAGGCTCTCCAGAAAGCAGGTACCGTCAAGGGTAAAAAATCCGGCCAGCATGCCAAGTCTGACTGGATGGAGATGGAGAAGGAGCGGGGCATCTCGGTAACCACCTCGGTGATGCAGTTTCCCTACGGTGGCAAGCTGGTGAACCTGCTGGACACCCCGGGCCACGAAGACTTCTCTGAGGACACTTACCGGACGCTGACCGCCGTAGACTCCTGCCTGATGGTTATCGACAGTGCCAAGGGCGTAGAGGAACGGACCATCAAGCTGATGGAAGTTACCCGGCTGCGTGATACGCCTATCCTCACGTTCATGAACAAGCTGGACCGGGATACCCGGGATCCGATCGAGCTGATGGACGAGGTAGAAGATGTTCTGAAAATCGCCTGCGCGCCGATCACCTGGCCGATCGGCATGGGTAAAGGCTTCAAGGGCGTTTACCACCTGCTGCGTGACGAGGTGATTCTGTACCAGTCTGGCCAGGGCCACACGATTCAGGAAAAGCGCATTATCAAAGGGTTGGATAGTCCGGAGCTGGATGAGGCCATCGGAAGCTATGCCAGTGACCTGCGGGACGAGATCGAACTGGTGAAAGGTGCTTCCCACGAGTTCGACCAGGAAGCATTCCTGGCCGGTGAACTGACTCCGGTCTTTTTCGGTACGGCGCTGGGTAACTTTGGCGTAGATCACATGCTGGACGGCCTGGTGGAGTGGGCACCGACCCCGCAACCCCGTGAGACCGATCAGAGAGTGGTTCAGCCCACGGAAGACGGTTTCTCCGGCTTCGTGTTCAAGATCCAGGCCAACATGGACCCGCAGCATCGCGATCGCATTGCCTTCGTTCGCATTGTTTCCGGCAGCTACAATCAGGGTATGAAAGCCCGCCATGTACGCATCGGTAAGGAGGTAAGGTTCTCCGATGCGCTGACGTTTATGGCCGGCGACCGGGAGCATGCCGAAGAAGCCTTTGCCGGCGATATCATCGGCCTGCACAACCACGGCACCATCCAGCTGGGTGATACCTTCACCGCCGGCGAAGACATGAAGTTTACCGGCATTCCGAACTTTGCGCCGGAACTGTTCCGTCGGATTCGCCTGAAGGATCCGCTTAAGGCCAAGCAGCTGCAGAAAGGTTTGATCCAGCTGTCGGAAGAGGGTGCCGTACAGGTGTTCCGGCCGATGCGTAACAACGACCTGATCGTTGGGGCCGTTGGTGTGCTGCAGTTTGATGTGGTGGTAGCCCGCCTGAAGAGTGAGTACAAGGTTGAGGCTATTTACGAACCGATTAACGTGGCGACAGCCCGGTGGGTGACCTGCTCTGACGACCGCAAACTGGACGAGTTCCAGCGCAAGAACCAGGACAACGTGGCCCTGGACGGCGCCGACCGCCTTGCCTATATCGCGCCGACCATGGTGAACCTGAACCTGGCCCAGGAGCGGTACCCGGACGTCGAATTCCACAAAACCCGGGAGCATTGAGTCAATCGCTCCCGAAGCTGAGGTGACCATGAGGCTGGTAGATGCCCATTGCCATTTCGACTTTCCGCGTTTCGACGGGGTTCGGGAGCAGGAGCTGGCCGCAGCCGCAAAGGGCGGGGTCAGGGCCCTGGTGGTGCCGGGGGTGCGCAGGGCCGATTGGGATCGTGTTCAGGCGTTGGCGAACTCGGCGCGCGGGATCTGGTATTGCCTGGGTATTCATCCGTGGTTTGTGGAAGAACACACAGCGGCGGACCTCGAGCTGCTCGGGCAACGGTTGGGCAGTTACCCCGATGGCTGTATTGGCGTGGGTGAGTGTGGGCTGGATGGCCTGAAGGGTAGCTTTGAAGAACAGCTGCCCTGGTTTCGCGCCCAGATACAGCTGGCCACCCGGCACGACTATCCCCTGGTGATCCACTCGGTGAAGGCCCACGACCAGGTCCATACCGCCCTGCGGGCTGAGCGATGGCAGGGCAGGGCGCTGGTGCACGGTTTCTCCGGCAGTTACCAGCAGGCCAGTAAGTTGGTGGACCTGGGGTGTTATATCGGCGTCGGGGGTGTGATTACCCACGACCGGGCCCGGAAAACCCGGGATGCCATAGCCCGGCTGCCGGCAGAAGCCCTGGTGCTGGAAACCGACGCGCCGGATATGGCGCCGGCCGGCGTTGACAAAGGAATGAATAGCCCGGCTTGCTTACCGGCGATACTGGATTGCCTGGCCCGGTTGCGGGGGCAGGATGCGGAGGCCCTGGCGGAAGTGTTGCTGGCGAATGTGAGTCGCCTTTACGGGCGTTCGGAAAGCGTCCTTGCTCCATCGGGATAGGGGTTTAACGAAACACAGATAGGCAGGGTTGGCATTCCTGGTGGGTTCGAGTATACTTCGCGCCCTGGCTTTTCAAGGCGATGTCACTATCTCAGCCCCGAATGGTGTCAACGTCAGCATACAGGTATGAACCTCCTCCGGATGCCTTGCATTTACCGGTGGTGGTTTTTAACGTTTCTTATATAGCGTTCAAGGCGGAATCAATGAAGACTCTGAGTGCGAAACCAGAAACAGTAAAACGTGACTGGTACGTTGTAGACGCAGCCGGCAAGACGCTGGGTCGTCTGTCAACCGAAATCGCCCTTCGTCTGCGGGGCAAGCATAAGCCTGAGTATACCCCTCACGTGGACACTGGCGACTACATCATTGTTATCAATGCCAGCCAGGTGAAGGTTACCGGCAAAAAGGCATCAGCAAAGATGTATTACAGCCATACCGGCTTTCCGGGTGGAATCAAATCCATCAACTTCGAGAAGCTGGTTGACAAGGCTCCCGAGCAAATCATTCAGAAGGCCGTAAAAGGCATGCTTCCGAAAGGCCCGCTCGGCCGTGCCATGTTCAAGAAGCTGAAAGTGTACGCAGGCGCTGAGCATGCTCATGCCGCCCAGCAGCCCAAAGAACTCGACATCTAACGGAAGGCGAATATGTCTGTAGCACAAAATTACGGTACTGGTCGCCGCAAATCATCCACGGCTCGCGTCTTTATCAAGCCGGGTAGCGGTAACATCTCTATCAACGGTCGCACCATCGAAGATTTCTTCGGTCGTGAAACTCTTCGGATGATCGTTCGTCAGCCGCTGGTGGTTGCCGAGTCTGAAGATCGTTTCGATATCACTATCACTGTTAAGGGTGGTGGTATCAGTGGCCAGGCTGGCGCAATTCGCCACGGCCTGACCCGCGCCCTGATGGAATACGACGAAACTCTGCGCCCGTCCCTGCGCAAAGCGGGTTATGTAACCCGTGATGCACGTAAGGTTGAGCGTAAGAAAGTGGGTCTGCGTAAAGCGCGTAAGCGTCCGCAGTACTCCAAGCGTTAATTGGCAGTTCCTGCCGATGGAAAACCCGGTCTTTTGGCCGGGTTTTTTTATGTCTGTCTGGCGCAAATATTTTTGATCTGGCGCAGGGATAAGGCAGGCCAGCCGCCATTCCGGCTTGTAAGCGGTGGGTAATTTCATTACCATTTCAGCGCTTACATTTTCGGGTTGTGAAGTCCTTTTCGAAGCGCAGAGTCGGGTTTTCCGCATCTGTGCCTCGCCTGATGGGAGAAAACCATAATGAGTAATGGCGACGTGAGCCAAGGCCGGCGCCGATTTCTGATCGGTGCCACGTCTGTGGTAGGTGGTGTCGGCGTCGTCGGTGCAGCCGTTCCTTTCGTAGCGTCCTGGAATCCCAGTGCGAAAGCGGAAGCAGCGGGTGCACCGGTAACCGTCAACATCGACAAGATTGAACCAGGCCAGCAGATCACCGTGGAGTGGCGCGGAAAGCCGGTGTGGATTATCCGGCGTACCCCTGAGATGCTCGAGAATATCGAGAAACTCAGTCCACGATTGAAAGATCCCGAGTCTACAGCAACCAGCCAGCAGCCGGAGTATATCAGTGGGGCTACGCGCTCCCTGAAGCCGGAGTTTATTGTGCTTGTGGGAATCTGTACTCACCTGGGCTGTGTGCCGACCTACCGTCCGGAAGTGGCTCCGGCGGATCTGGGCGACGAGTGGCTGGGCGGCCTGTTCTGTCCGTGTCACGGTTCCAAGTTCGATTTGTCGGGCCGGGTATTCTCCGGGCAGCCGGCTCCTCTGAACCTGGAGGTTCCGCCTTACCGGTATGACAGCGACACGACCATGACCGTTGGTCTTGATCCGGAGGCAGCGTGATGCAGAAACTTCTGAATTGGGTAGATGAGCGTCTGCCGGTTGTTGACGCCTGGAACAAACACCTGGCGAAGTACTATGCGCCGAAGAACTTCAACATGTGGTACTTCTTCGGTTCCCTGGCCATGCTCGTACTGGTTAACCAGCTGGTTACCGGTATCTGGCTGACCATGAGCTACAACCCGTCTGCGGAAGGCGCCTTTGCTTCCGTTGAATACATCATGCGTGATGTGGAGTGGGGCTGGCTGTTGCGCTACCTGCACTCAACCGGTGCCTCTGCGTTCTTCGTGGTGGTCTACCTGCATATGTTCCGGGGACTGATGTACGGCTCGTACCAGAAGCCGCGCGAGCTGATCTGGATCTTCGGTATGCTGATCTACCTGGTGCTGATGGCTGAAGCCTTCATGGGCTACCTGCTGCCCTGGGGTCAGATGTCATACTGGGGTGCCCAGGTTATCGTTAACCTGTTTGGTGCCATCCCGGTTATCGGTGAAGACCTGTCTCTGTGGATTCGTGGTGACTACCTGATCTCCGGTATTACCCTGAACCGCTTCTTCGCACTGCACGTGGTTGCCCTGCCGATCGTCCTGCTGGGCCTGGTTGTCCTGCACATCCTGGCGCTGCACGAAGTTGGCTCCAACAACCCTGACGGTATCGAGATCAAGAAGAACAAGGACGAAAACGGTATTCCGAAAGACGGTATCCCGTTCCACCCGTACTACACCGTGCACGACCTGCTGGGTGTGGCTGTATTCTTCTTCATCTTCTTCATTGTTGTGTTCTTCTTCCCGGAAATGGGCGGCCTGTTCCTCGAGAAGCCGAACTTCGAGCCGGCTAACAACCTGAAGACGCCTGCGCACATTGCGCCGGTATGGTACTTCACACCGTTCTACGCCATGCTGCGTGCGGTCACGGTTGACCTGTTCGGCCTGGATGCGAAGTTCTGGGGTGTTGTGGTAATGGGCGCGGCCATCGCTATCCTGTTCGTGCTGCCATGGCTCGACAGAAGCCCGGTTCGCTCTATTCGCTACAAGGGCTGGTTGAGCAAAATCGCACTGGCTATCTTTGCGGTGAGCTTCGTCATCCTTGGCTACCTGGGTATTGTTCCGGCAACGGAAGGTCGTACTACGGCTGCGCAGATTCTGACCGCCCTGTACTTCCTGTACTTTATCCTCATGCCGTTCTACACACGCATGGAGAAAACCAAGCCAGTTCCAGAAAGGGTGACAGGATGATGAGAAAGCTTATTTTTGGTCTCGTTTTCGCCATCCTGCCGGCCATCGGCCTGGCAGCTGGTGTCGCGGTTCCTCTTGACCCGATGGAGCCGGATCATACCAACAAGGAATCCCTGCAGCGTGGTGCGGCACTGTTCACCAACTACTGCATGGGTTGCCACTCCATGGAATACGCCCGCTACAAGCGCGTGTCGGATGACCTGGAGATCCCTGCCCAGTTGTTCGAGGAGAACCTGATTTTCACCGGTGCCAAGATCGGTGAACTGATGAAGAACTCCATGAACAAGGACATGGCTGCTGACTGGTTCGGTGCTCCGCCACCCGACCTGACGCTGGAAACCCGTGTGCGTGGCGAGTCCTGGGTATATTCCTACCTGCGTGGCTTCTACAAGGACGAGACCCGTCCGCTGGGCGTGAACAACGCTGTGTTCGACCTGGTGGGCATGCCCCACGTAATGGTTGACCTGCAGGGTCTGTGTGCGGTCAAGCCGAACATCGGTGTAGACGCGTCGGTAGAGCCGCTCAGTGGCAACATCAACAATGGTGATGTCTGCCCCGAGTACGCCATCGAAGGCAGCATGTCCGGTGCTGAATTCGACCAGGCTATGTGGGACCTGACCAACTTCATGTCTTACATGGGTGACCCGGTAAAAGTAGAGCGCGAACGGTTGGGGATTTTTGTCCTGATCTTTGTGGTGATCTTCTTCATCTTCGCGTACCTGCTTAACCGCGAGTACTGGAAAGACGTACATTAAGATTTAGGGTATAATCCCGGATCCTGAATTCCAGCGGGCCCAATCGGGTCCGCTGGTTTTTGCGTTTTCTGGATTGTTTCGGTTTGTAGAATCGTGAGGTAGCTATATGGGCGTTGTGACCAAGCGGTCATCAATGACATTCTTTTCAGATCCAGCCAGTCATTACAGCCATCGCGTGCGTATTGTCCTGGCCGAGAAGGGTGTTACCGTTGACATTGTGGATGTGGATCCGGATAACCCGCCGGCTGAGCTGGCAGACCTGAATCCGTACAACGCCTTGCCGACCCTGGTGGATCGTGACCTGGTTCTGTACGAGCCGAATATCATGATGGAATACCTGGACGAGCGTTTCCCGCATCCGCCGCTGCTTCCTGTGTATCCGGTTGCCCGGGCTAACAGCCGGCTGATGATTCACCGCATCCAGAAAGACTGGTGCAGGCTGGTGGATCAGATCCTGGCGCAGCCCACTGGCAAGGCGGCTGATGCAGCCCGTAAAGAGCTGAAAGAAAGCCTGCTGGCTACCGGCCCGCTGTTTGCCGAGATGCCGTTCTTCCTGTCCGAAGAGTTCACTATCGTGGATTGCTGTATCGCTCCGATCCTTTGGCGCCTGCCGGCGCTGGGCATCGAGATGAACGAGAAGCAGGCCAAGCCTCTTCAGAAATACATGGACAGCATCTTCGCCCGGGAAGGTTTCAAGGCCAGCCTTTCTGACCTGGAAGAAGATATTCGCAGCTGATTGTCAGCCCCCGGAGCCGGGGCAGGAGTGGTTGAGTGTCGGATATGAGTATTGCCATGACATCCAGCCGGCCTTATCTGGTCCGGTCGTTGAATGAGTGGATTCTGGATAACGACTGCACGCCCTACATTGTCGTTGATGCGGGTGTGCAGGGTGTTCAGGTGCCTACCGAGCATGTGGCCAACGGCCAGATCGTTCTGAACATCAGCCCCGGTGCAGTTCGGGGCCTGGTGATCGGAAACGGTGCGCTGGAGTTCAGCGCCCGCTTTGGCGGTGTACCCATGCAGGTGTTTATTCCGCTGCAGGCGGTCATGGCCATCTATGCCAAGGAAAACGGCGAGGGAATGGTGTTCGGCAGCGAACCCGGCTCTCCTGATCCTGAGGGTAACGATGATGCGGGCCAGTCCAGGCGGGCAGATGAGCGCCCGAGTGGCCGGCCTACACTGAAGGTGGTCAAGTAAGCCTGAAGGTGGCTGTGCAATGATGCGAAAAGCCGGATGGAGACATCCGGCTTTTTTCTTAGCCGCCGAAAAGCTTATGGTCGATCAGGTCGCACAGGGCGTTGATGATCACCAGGAGCAGGGGCATGGCTTCATGGGGCGCCAGGTCGTTCAAGGCGATTTCATGGTCTTCCGGGTGCATCAGGGAGGAAATATCGGATTTTTCCCGGGCGCTGAGTACAACCACGCTCATTTCCCGGTCATGGGCCGCCTGGATGGCCTGGATCAGGTTGGCTTTGTGGCCGTCATCGACCACCACAAACAGCAGGTCTCCGGGTTTGCCGACGGCTCTTACCTGCCTTGAGAAGGTGTCGTTGAACCGGTTATCCCTGCAGATCGCAGAGTAGGTAGTGGCATCCGCCCCCAGGTTGATCGCGGGGAGGGCCGGACGTTCCTGGTCGAAGCGTGATAGCAGTGCGGTGCAGAAATACTGGGCCACCACGTTTGCGTTGCCGTTGGCGCAGGCGACAATCTTGCCATCCTGCAGCAGGGTATTCACAAAGGCGTCCGCCACCTGTTCGATGGCCGGGGCAACGTGGCTGGCGGCCTGGGCTGTTTGCTCCATGTGGCTGGCAAACCACTGGTTAATCTTCTGTTCGGTATCGTTCATGCTGTTGAATCAATCTGCCTGAATTGCGTTTCGGATCCATTGTACCCGGTATTTGCTGGCGGAACCCGGTGATATGCCAACCACGTCGATGCGGGTGGGGCTGTCCCAGAGGCCCTGGCGGTGCAGGTAAAAAGCGGCGGCTTTAACGAGTCGTTTCTGCTTTTGCCAGGTGATGGAGCTTGCCGGGTCGACCAGGCTGTCGGTTTTGCGAAAGCGGACTTCGAAAAATACCAGCACGCCGTCATCCATGCCGATCAGGTCAATCTCGCCACCACGGTTGTAGACGTTGCGCTCGAGGATGCGTACGCCGCGGCTCATCAGGTAGCGGGCGGCCACGCCTTCATAGTGATTTCCGCGTTGTCTTGAGCCTTCCATGGCCATCCTGTTTAGTTGGAGGTTTCGCCTTCGATGCCCGGCGGTTCTTGTTCGGGTGTTTCCAGGAGTTCCGGCTGGCCGTTACGGATCTGTGCCCAGAGCTGTTTACGGTGGATGGCACCGTCCGGGGTCATGCTCAGCTCGCCGGTCTGGCCGTCAATGGTGGCGTCGCTGACTTGCTGCAGCAGGGGCAGGCGCTTGCTCAGTTGCCAGGCATCGGCCCCCATGGCGAACAGGCGGCCCAGCTGGCCGCGGGTGCCACTCAGGTATTGCTGTGCCTGTTCCCGAAGCGGGTTATCTTCCGCCAGGACCCAGGGGATGTCGGTAAAGTTCACGTTGTTAATGTCGCGATCCTTGCCCGGGTCCGGCTCACCGCCGTAGATGATGGACGGAGCGTAGACCGGCAGGTCGCCGCCATAGTAAAAGGCGAACAGGGGGTTGAACTGGCGAGCAATGGTCGGTGTGGCGACCAGTACGATGCCCTGGGCGTCTTGCCGGCGCCGTGGCTCAAATTCGACGTTCAGGCCAATGGTGCGTTCTACCGCAATGGCGCGGTTGCGCGAGGTGGTAATGCCGAGCAGGTCGGCGGTGACCTGTCTGAAGTTGTCTTCCGGGAAAAAACGTTCGATATCCAGGGTGCGAAGTCCGTGGGTCTGCGCCCGGGTTCTTAGGGCCGCTTCTACCCGGTCGCCCCATTCACCATGGGGGATCAGTACGAGTACCTGGCGGACGTTGTCTTCGGCGAGTTTGTCGGCAATCTGGCGCGCTTCGTCTTCTGCGGACAGGCCAAACTGGTAAAGGCCCGAAGGTTTGCGGCTATCGCCGGGCAGGTAGTTCAGCCCCAGTACCGGAACCGGCAGGGTGTTCATGCTGGAAAGTTCGGCCAGCCCTTCTTTTTCCAGGGGGCCGACGATCAGGTCTGCGTTGGTTTCGGAAAGCTCCTGATAGAGTTCTCGGAAAGAGCCGGCGCTGGTATCCACAATGCGGATATCGGTCTTGCTGCGGTCGGTGCTGTCGTCGCTGTAGTAGGCGGCCAGGAAGCCATCACGGATGGCTTTGCCGGCTGCGGCCAGTTGCCCGTCCAGCGGCAGTGCCAGTACCAGGTGTTCAGGGCGCGATGTTGCCAGATCAGCCAGCAGGGCCAGTTTTTCCGGAAGCATCTGCGCGGCCGGGTGGCCGGGCCAGTTATTCTGCCACTGGCGGATCAGGCGCCCCTGGGTATCCAGGTCAATGTCCGGGTCTTGCAGGGTGTTGGCAAGTTCCAGCCAGCCTTCGATTTCAAAGCCCATGGCGCTATCTGCGGCCTGTCCGAGCTGGTCCGGGGAGGCATTTTTCAGGTAGTTCCAGATTTCGTTATGCAGCTGTTGCGGGGCAGAGCTGCTGTCGGTCTGGGCCAGCAGGATCAGTGTCAGTGCCGCCGGCAGAGGCTCGCCGGCGAGGGCCTGGGTGCGGGCCTGGAGCGTAGCGGCACGGGCCATGGTTTCGTTCGGATAGCCCAGGAAGTCATCGGCCTTGCTGTTGGCCGTCAGTTCGGTGGCCCAGTCGGTATCTTCCAGTTCCAGGGCGCTGGCCATGGCCTGCAGCCGGTACTGGTTTTCCAGTTCCGGAACTGGATTGGCCATCTGTTCACTGCGTAGCAGAAGGCGGGCGTCTTCATGGTTGCCGCTGTTCTGGTAGCGGCTGGCGATTCTCAGCAGGTAGCGCTGGGCAACCATCTGGTTGCTTTCATCGCTCGCCATGGCAAGCGCCTGTTCCGGGGATTCGGCAATGTGGCTGTCGAGATTGACGGTGGCGCAACCGCCGGTCAGTAGCAGAATGAGGGCTAGCAGGGCGAAAGCCGGTTTGTGGCTGCAGTATCTGATCATGGCAGGCTCGGTCGTCTCCGGATTAATGGGCTTGTGATGCCGCTGTTTCGGTGGCAAGTTTACCAGCTCCCGGCATAATTCACATGACGTGACTGTCATCGGGCCGGTGTCCCGGCAGTTGTTGCCCCTTTAACGGAGTTTTCTATGTCCAGTTCAGAGCGTTCGCCCGATCATTCCGGTGGCGTGCTTTCTATTGTCGCTACGCCTATCGGTAACCTTGATGATCTCTCTGAACGGGCCCGGCAGGTGCTGGCAAGTGCAGACCTGGTGGCGGCCGAGGACACCCGGCACAGTGGGCGATTGCTTCAGCACCTGGGTATCAGCAGGCCAATGATGGCGCTGCACGATCACAATGAGCGTGGCCGCGTGGAGAGGGTGCTCGAGGTACTGGGGCAGGGCCAGAAAGTGGCCTTGATTTCCGATGCCGGGACGCCGCTGATTTCCGACCCCGGCTATGTGGTGGTTCGGGAAGCCCGCGCTGCCGGCTACCGTGTAACGCCCATTCCGGGGCCTTGCGCCCTGATTGCCGGCTTGTCGGCCGCCGGTTTGCCGACAGACCGGTTCCTGTTTGCCGGGTTTCTGCCCGCCAAGCGGTCCGGGCGCCAGGCGGCGTTGGAGCAGCTGCGAAAGGAGCCGGCCACGCTGGTGTTCTATGAGTCCCCCCACCGGATTTCCGACCTGATGCAGGATATGGTCGAGGTGTTTGGTGCCGGTCGGGAGTGCGTGCTTGGGCGGGAGCTGACCAAGACCTTCGAAACCTTCTACTCCGGCAGTGCGGAAACCGTGCTGGGTGAACTTCAGGCCGACCCTCACGGGGCGAAGGGCGAGTTTGTGGTGATGGTGCGCGGGGCTGATGCCGGCCCGGAGGATGCTGGCTCTTCGGTGGATACCGACAAGTTGCTGGAGCTGCTGATCGCCGAGTTGCCGGTAAAGAAGGCGGCGAAGATTGCGTCGGAGTTGACCGGGCTGGGCAAGAATGAGCTTTACCAGCGAGCACTGGCGCTGAAACCTGATTAAAGCCTTGCATGGCGGTGCCGGCACAGGTATTGTCGGCGCCGAGCTCGCCAGACAGTCGCCGCCGGTTTTACCGGGGGAGGAAAGTCCGGGCTCCGCAGGGCAAGGTGCCAGGTAACGCCTGGGCGGCGCGAGCCGACGGAAAGTGCAACAGAAAGTAAACCGCCTAAGCGCCTTCGGGTGCCGGTAAGGGTGAAATGGTGCGGTAAGAGCGCACCGCGTGGCTGGCAACAGTCCACGGCGATGGTAAACCCCACCTGGAGCAAGACCAAATAGGAATCCGTTGGCGTGGCCCGCGCTGGATTCGGGTAGGTTGCTTGAGGCCTGTGGTGACGCAGGCCCTAGATGAATGACTGTCCAAGACAGAACCCGGCTTATCGGCGAGCTCGCTTTTTTCTCTTCCTGAATGTGATGTTCATCAATCTCACAAAGTGGCCTTTATAGCCAAAAAATCTTAAACCTGAAGTTTGCTCTTCAGAGTTATTTGCAGGTGTTTGTTTTTCCTCCTTTTCTTTACCTCTTTTTAATATCCTCGTAACTTTTCGCTCTGTAACTCGTTGTCATTAAAGGGAGTTTTCATGATGTGGTGCCGTTTGCGGCGCTTGCATTGTGTATTGCGTGTTTCTATAGTGTGCGGAAGTGGGAAAAAGTGGTTTACGGTGGTTTTTTGTGGATATCGCACCCTTGGATTCAGCATAAATGAGTAACTTTCTTGGCAGTCATGCCATCAATATGGACGCGAAGGGACGCCTGGCGATCCCGACAAAGCTGCGCGAGGAGCTCGCGCAGCTTTGTGGTGGCCGTATTGTGCTGACTGCCAATGCTGATGAAGAGCGCTGTTTGCTGCTGTATCCGGAGCCCGAGTGGGAGCAGCTGCGCCCCAAAATTGAAGCGCTGCCGAACATGAATAAAGCCGCCCGCCGGCTCCAGCGCCTGATTCTTGGTAATGCGGCGCCCATGGAACTGGACAGTGCTGGCCGTATTCTGGTGCCGCCAACGCTCAGAAGTTACGCACACCTGGAGAAAAAGCTGATGCTGATTGGTCAGGGCAAAAAGCTGGAGCTCTGGAGTGAAGAGCGCTGGTTCGCCTGGCTGGACGAGTCGTCCGGTGACGAAGACATGCCGCCGGAAATGGAGGCGTTGTCGCTATGACGGATAACCAGCAGGAATCCGCAGCAGCCTTCAAACACCGTTCGGTGCTGCTCGACGAGGCCGTGGATTACCTGGTCAACGATCCGGCCGGTTGCTATGTGGATGCAACTTTTGGCCGTGGTGGCCACAGCCGTTTGATTCTCGGGCAACTGGGCGAGTCGGGCCAGTTGCTGGGTATTGATAAAGATCCCGAGGCAATTCGCGTAGCCGGGAAGCTGGCAGCGGATGATGCCCGCTTCTCGTGGTTCCACGGTTCCTTCGCGCAGCTCGACGAGGCACTGGGCAGTAAAGAGTGGGCGCAGGTGAATGGTGTTTTGATGGATCTGGGTGTGTCGTCGCCCCAATTAGACGACGCCAGCCGCGGATTTTCGTTTATGCGCAATGGTCCGCTGGATATGCGCATGAACCCGGAGCAGGAACCCAGCGCATCCCAGTGGCTGGCGACCGCCGACGAAAAAGACATTGCAGACGTGATCTGGCGCTACGGCGAGGAGCGTTTCTCCCGTCGTATTGCCCGCCTGGTTGTGGCCCGTCGTCAGGAAGAGGCGATCGAAACCACGCGCCAGCTGGCTGAGCTGGTGGCAGAAGCTGTGCCCAAGAAAGAAAAGCACAAGCATCCGGCCACCCGGACCTTCCAGGCGATCCGGATTTTTATCAACCGGGAGCTGGAAGACCTGGAAATCGGACTGAAATCGGCAGTAGACCGGCTGGCACCGGGTGGCCGGTTGGTGGTCATCAGCTTCCATTCACTGGAAGACCGGTTGGTTAAGCGGTTTATGAGAGACCTGGCCAAGGGGCCGAAGATTCCCCGGGGTGTCCCGGTTACTGCAGACCAGGAGCAGTCGGGATTTCGCCTGGTGGGTAAGGCCAGCAAGGCCAATGAGCAGGAAATTGAAGAAAACGTCCGGGCCCGCAGTGCAGTTATGCGGGTTCTGGAACGGGTAGCCAATTAAACGGATTTGAAAGGGAGCGCGACGCCATGGGTGCGGTAGCGATCGAACAACCAGTAAAGACAACCCGGATTACCCGGGAGCGTGTGCGCGATGGCATGGCGACGGCGGTGCGTCTGTCCCGCCAGGTATTCGAGGTAACCCGGGAGCCGAAGGTGGTGATTACCCTCGCCCTGGTGCTGGTGCTGACCGCCTCGGCTATTGGCGTAGTAATCAGCTCCCACCAGAACCGGGAACTGTTCAATACCTTGTCCAGTTTGCAGGAGCAGCGCGACGGCTACCAGCGGGAATGGAGTCAGTTGCTGCTGGAGCAGAGTGCACTGAGCAATCATGGTCGGGTCGAGAAACTGGCGGCCCAGCGTTTCAACATGGTGGTGCCAGAGCGTCAGGACATTGTCCTGGTGCCGCTGATGTCCACCGTTGCAGCCAAATAATAGCAACAACAAACTCTTGGGGTGGCTGATTTGTCCAGTCAGGGAAAGCAGGCGACAAGCTGGAAACAGCGGGTGCTGACAGGCCTGAAGGCCTGGCGCTTCGGCACTGTGCTGGGCGTTTTCCTGCTGGTTATGGCTGGCATCAGCTGGCGCCTGGTTGACCTGCAAGTGGTCGACAACGAGTTCCTGCGCCAGCAGGGCGATGTGCGCACCATCCGGGTGGAGTCTATTGACGCCCACCGGGGTGTGGTGGCGGACCGCCACGGTGAGCCGCTGGCGGTGAGTACCCCGGTGCAGACCCTGTGGGCCAACCCCTCGGAAACCGATCCTGAAGATCCCGGCCTTGCGGCACTGGCCAGGGTTATCGGCATGTCTGAAGGCGCACTGCGCCAGCGCCTGCGTGATTACGCGGGGCGTGAGTTCATCTATCTGCGCCGTAAGGTTCAGCCTGCCATGGCCCGCGAAGCGTTAGAGCTGGGCATTGGTGGCATCTACTCACGGCAGGAATATCGTCGTTACTATCCTGCGGGCGAAGTGACTGCTCACATTGTCGGCTTCACCAATATTGATGAAGACGGCCAGGAAGGTATCGAGCTGGCGTATAACCAGTGGCTGACCGGTGAGCCAGGCCGCAAGCGCGTACTGAAAGACAATCGCGGTCGGGTGATCAAGGACCTCATGCTGATCCGGGACGCCCGGCCCGGCAAGGACATGGAGCTGAGCATCGACCTGCGTCTGCAGTATCTTGCTTACCGGGAACTCAAGGCCGTGGTCAGTGCCCATAAGGCCCGAGGCGGCACCCTGGTGATGCTGGACGTGAACACCGGCGAAGTGCTGGCGATGGCGAATCAGGGCTCCTATAACCCGAACGACCGTTCCCAGCTGGATCCGGCCAATTTGCGTAACAAGGCCATTACCGATCTGTTTGAGCCGGGCTCCACCATGAAGCCCATTACCGTTGCTGCGGCACTGGAATCCGGCAAGTACAAACCGGAAACCCTGATTGATACTTCGCCGGGCTACCGGCGTTTTGGCCGTTTTACGATCCGGGATTTTCGTGATTACGGCGCTTTGAGCCTGAACGACATCATTGTGAAATCGAGCAACGTCGGGGTCAGCAAGATCGCCACCGAGCTGGGTGGCGATGTACTGAGAAACCTGTATGCGCGCCTGGGCATTGGCCAGGCCACCGGTATCGGTTTCCCGGGTGAGGCAGTCGGTGTGCTGCCGGCCCGTCCGAAATGGCGCCCGGTAGAAGAAGCCACTTTGTCCTACGGCTACGGGCTGAGCGTGAATGCCCTGCAGCTGGCCCAGGCCTATATGGTGCTGGCTAACGGCGGCATCCGTTACCCGGTCAGTTTGCTGAAGCAGGACCAGAAGCCAGAGGGCCACCGGGTGTTGTCCGAAGAGGTAACCCTGGCGGTCAGGAACATGTTGAGGAACGCTGTTGCCAAAGGCACCGGTGGCCGGGCCCAGCCTGGCCTGTATGCCGCTGGTGGCAAAACCGGCACGGTGCACCTGGTGGGTGCCCAGGGCTATGAAGACAGCCAGTACAAGGCCATTTTTGCCGGCATGGCGCCCATTGATGATCCGCGAATCGTAACCGTTGTGGCCGTTGATGCGCCGCAGTCCGGGGAATACTACGGTGGTGAAGTTGCCGCCCCGGTATTTGCCCGGGTTATGGGAGACGCATTGCGACTGCTGAATGTGAAGCCTGAACTGGAAGTGTCCGACGCCAAGGCGACGGCATCCGGAGAGAGAGGTTAACGCCATGTGCATCACATCAATCAGCACTCTGCTTCAGGGCATTGTGGACGTGCCATCGGTCTTTGACGTGACCATCCACGGCCTTCAGACGGACAGCCGGGCGGTACGATCGGGCGACGCCTTTATTGCCCTGGCGGGTTCTGCCACGTCAGCGGAACACTATGTAGATGATGCCATCGCTGCGGGTGCTACCGCAGTGTTGCTGGAAGCCAGTGAACACCGGGAATGTCATGAACGCTCAGGCGCCCTGATTGTTCCGGTTGTCGGCCTGCGCGCCCAGTTGGGGCGCGTCGCCACCCGGTTTTTCGAGCATCCGTCCCGGCATTTGCGGCTTATTGGGGTCACCGGTACCAACGGCAAGACTTCGGTAACCCAGTACATCGCCCAGCTGCTGAAAGACACCGGCACCCCGTGCGGCGTGCTGGGCACCCTGGGTTATGGCATGCCGGGCAACCTTATGCCGGCCACACATACCACGCCGGACGTGGTGCAGGTGAATCGTGTGCTGCATCGCATCCGGACCGATGGTGGCAGGGCTGCGGTGATGGAAGTGTCTTCCCACGCTCTGGATCAGGGCCGGATCGACAAGCTGACCATGACCGGAGCCGTGTTTACCAACCTGACCCGGGACCACCTGGATTACCACGGCAGCATGGAGGCCTACGGCGAGGCCAAGGCCAGGCTGTTCCAGCGTGAGGAATTGCACTTCTCGGTGATCAATTTCGACGATCCGTTCGGGCGCCAGCTGTATGGCCAGCTTGAAGGGTTGTGTGACCGTGTCCGCTACAGCCTGCACGAGGGGCAGACCGAGTTGTGGCTGAAAGAATTCAGACCTGAAGCTTCCGGCTTCCGTGCCCTGGTGGATGGCCAGTGGGGCGAATTTGAGCTGCAGGTGCCGCTGCTTGGCAGCTTTAACGCCAGTAACGTGCTGGCGGCCCTGGCCACGGTGCTCACCCTGGGTGTACCGCTGGAGCGTGCAGTCGAAGCCAGCTCGCACCTCACGCCGCCTCCGGGCCGGCTTGAGCGTTTCACCGGTGCCGATGGCAAGCATGTCATTGTGGACTACGCGCATACCCCGGACGCCCTGGCCAATGCCCTGGCGGCCTTGCGGCCCCATGCGGCAGGCAAGCTGATTTGTGTATTTGGCTGTGGCGGCGACCGGGATGCCGGAAAACGCCCGGAAATGGCAGCAGAAGCGGAAAAGCGTGCAGATGTGGTGATCGTGACTGACGACAACCCGCGCTCTGAAGATCCGGCGAAGATTGCTGCCGATATTGTGCAGGGCTTTTCTGCAGGTGCCGCGTACCGGGTTATCCATGACCGTGCGGCGGCCATCGCCGAAGCCATTGCCATGGCCGGTCCGGACGACCTGGTGCTGGTGGCCGGAAAGGGCCACGAGGCCTACCAGGAAGTGGCTGGCCAGAAGCTGCCATTCAGTGATGCCGAGCAGGTGCGCCACCACTTGAACCTCAATGGAGGTGTGGCATGATGCGCGCCTTTTCGCTGGCGGAAGCTCAGGGCTTCCTGCAGGCCAAACTGGCCGGCGCGCCGGTGGATGCGGATACGCTCCGCTTTGATGGTGTGTCGACCGATACCCGGGCAGTCAAGCCGGGCCAGTTGTTTGTGGCGCTGCGCGGCGACCGTTTCGATGGCCACAAGTTTCTGGAGCAGGCCCGGGCACAGGGTGCGGTGGCGGCAGTGGTCGATACCGCAGATGACACCGTTGCCATGCCGCAACTGGTAGTGGCCGATACCGTCAATGCACTGGCAGGTCTGGCGGCCGCAAATCGAAGCGAAAGCCGGGCAGCGCTGGTGGCGATTACCGGTAGCAGTGGTAAGACCACCGTGCGGCAGATGACTTCCGCCATTCTGGCGCAGATGGGGGCTACCCTGGCGACAGAGGGCAACCTGAACAATCACATCGGGGTTCCGCTGACCCTGTTCCGGCTGGAGCCTGCGCATCGTTACGGTGCCATCGAGCTGGGTGCCAGCGGGCTGGGCGAGATTGCCCACACGGTGAACATTGTTCGCCCGCAGGTGGTCATTCTGACCAACGCCGGGCAGGCGCACCTGGAAGGTTTCGGCAGTTACCAGAATATCGTGCAGGCCAAGGGTGAGATTATTGATGGCGTGGCCGCCGATGGTGCGGTGGTGCTGAACCGGGACGACCCTGCCTTTGACCAGTGGTTACAGCGGGCCGGATCGAAGCGGGTCGTGAGTGTGTCCCGCATGGGGCACCCGCAAGCGGATTACCGCGCCAGGGCAGCAATCCAGGCAGACCAGTCCCAGGCGCTGGAGATTGACGGCCCTGACGGCTGGCATTGCCGCCTGGTACTGCCGCTGCCGGGTGAACACAACATTACCAATGCACTGCTGGCGCTGGCGGCATGCCGGGAGCTGGGTGCGACCGAACAGCAGCTGGTGCACGGGCTGAGCGGTGTGCAGCCGGTAAAAGGGCGGTTGCAGGTACTGAAGCTGACCGACGATTTCACGGTGATCGACGACAGCTATAACGCCAATCCCGCGTCCATGAAGGCGGCGCTGGATGTCCTGGCGGCCTGTCCGGGTACCCGGGTGGCCGTATTCGGCGCCATGGCTGAGCTGGGTGAAGGCGCTGAGGCGCTGCACCAGGAAGTAGGCGCCCACGCCCGGGCAAAGGGTATCGAACGCCTGTTGGCGGTGGGTGCCGGTAGCGAAGGCTACGCCCGGGGTTTCGGAACAAATGCCGAGCAGGTCCAGAGCCATGAACAGGCGATGGAGGCCATTCTGAATGGCCGGCAGGGAAATACCACTGTACTGGTGAAAGGTTCTCGCAGTTCCGCCATGGATCGCGTGGTGGAGGGAATTCAGAAAAAGGTGACAAACACATGCTGCTCTGGCTGACAGAGATACTATCGCAATACTTTTCATCACTGACGGTGTTTCAGTACCTGACCCTGCGCGCCATTCTGGGTGTGCTGACGGCGCTGCTGATCTCGCTGCTGATCGGCCCGGTGATGATCCGGAAACTCAGCCAGTACCAGATTGGCCAGGCGGTTCGGGATGATGGCCCGCAAACCCACCTGAGCAAAGCAGGCACCCCCACCATGGGCGGCGCGCTGATTCTGGTGGCTATCGCGATTTCCACCCTGCTGTGGGCAGACCTGAGCAACCGCTATGTCTGGATTGTACTGCTGGTCACCTTGTTGTTCGGTGCCATTGGCTGGGTAGACGACTACCGCAAGGTGGTGGAGCGTAATCCGCGCGGCCTGCCGGGCCGCTGGAAGTATTTCTGGCAGTCGGTGATTGGTGCCGCGGCGGCGGTAGGGCTGTATTTCAGCTCCTCATTGCCCCAGGAAACGTCCCTGTACCTGCCGTTCCTGAAAGATGTGTCCATCACCCTGGGGCCGGTGATGTTCATTCTGCTGACCTATTTTGTGATTGTCGGCAGCAGTAACGCGGTGAACCTGACAGACGGCCTCGACGGCCTGGCGATTATGCCTACGGTGATGGTGGCCAGCGCCCTGGCCATCTTCGCGTATGTGTCCGGCCATGCCCAATTCGCCAACTACTTGCTGATTCCGCATCTGCCGGGAACCGGCGAGCTGATTGTGTTCTGTTGTGCCCTGGTGGGCGCGGGCCTGGGTTTCCTCTGGTTCAACACCTATCCGGCCCAGGTATTTATGGGTGATGTAGGTGCGCTCGCCTTGGGGGCGGCTCTGGGTGTGGTGGCTGTGATCGTCCGCCAGGAAATCGTGTTGTTCATCATGGGTGGTGTGTTTGTGATGGAAACCATCTCGGTGATCCTGCAGGTGGCATCGTTCCGCCTGACCGGCCGCCGGATTTTCCGGATGGCACCGTTGCACCACCATTTCGAGCTTAAGGGCTGGCCCGAGCCGCGAGTCATCGTGCGCTTCTGGGTCATTACCGTGGTCCTGGTCCTGGTTGGCCTGGCCAGTCTGAAAATCCGATAGGAAGTTGCTACGGCTATGAGTGTCATTGTTTCGGATCGTCGCACATTGGTAGTAGGGCTCGGTAAAACCGGGCTCTCCTGCGTGCGCTATCTGTCTGGAACAGGCAGGGACATTGCCGTGGCCGACAGCAGGAGTAACCCGCCGGGGCTGGATGAGCTGAAGGCCGGCTGGCCGGATGTGCCGGTGTACCTGGGCGATTTCGATGAAGAGCTGTTTGCCCGTTTTAACGAACTGGTGGTCAGCCCGGGCATCAGCGTTGCCGAGCCCGCCATTGCCGGTGCCGCGCAGAAAGGCGCCGTGATTCGCGGTGACATCGACCTGTTTGCGGAAGCCGCAGACGCACCGATCATCGCCATTACCGGTTCTAACGGTAAAACCACGGTGACTACCCTGGTGGGCGAAATGGCGAAGGCGGCCGGCCGCAAGGTTCAGGTAGGCGGCAATATCGGTACCCCGGCCCTGGATCTGCTGGGTCAGGGCGTTGATCTGTATGTGTTGGAACTGTCCAGCTTCCAGCTGGAAACCACGGCGGAACTGAATGCCCAGGCTGCCACCGTACTGAACGTCAGTGACGATCATATGGACCGGTACCCGGACAAGATGGCGTATTTCCAGGCCAAGCAGCGGATCTATCGCGGTTGCCGCAATGCCATTGTGAACCTGGACGATGCCCTGAGCACGCCGATGGCCCGGGATAACCTGAGATTTCTGTGTTTCGGTTTTAACCGGGTGAATCCGGAAACCTTCAGCACCCGGGATGACGAACGGGGCACCTGGATTACCTTCGGCTTCGACAACCTGCTGCTGGCCAGCGAACTGAAACTGATGGGCCTGCACAACATCAGCAATGTGATGGCTGCGCTGGCCCTGGGCCACGCCGCCGGCCTTGCGATGGAACCGATGCTGCAGGTGGCACGTGAGTTCCGTGGCTTGCCTCATCGCTGCGAGTTTATCCGGCAACTGGGCGGCGTGGATTACATCAACGATTCCAAGGGTACCAACGTGGGTGCCACGGTTGCCGCCATTGAAAGCCTGGCCCCCGAGCAGGGCAAGGTGGTGCTGATTGCCGGCGGTGATGGCAAGGGTGCTGATTTCCAGCCGTTGGCTCAGCCGGTGGCACAGCATTGCCGGGCGGTGGTGCTGATTGGCCGTGATGCACCGGCGATTGCCGCCGCCTTGCCGGAAGACGTGGTGACGGTGATGGCGAGCAGTTTTGAGCGGGCGGTGTCTGATGCCCGGGAAATGGCCCATGAGGGCGACCGGGTCTTGTTATCGCCGGCTTGCGCCAGCTTCGACATGTTCCGGGATTACAACGATCGGGGTGATCAGTTCCGCACCCTGGTGGAGGCACTGTGATGCAGGCAGGTATGACCATACCGCAAATCAGGACCTGGGACGGCCAGTTGCAGCCGCTGCCGGTGTTGGTGGTGTCTGCGGTAGCCCTGCTGGTGGTGGGTGTGGTGATGATCTCCTCGGCCTCCATGGATATGGCCGAGGCCACCCTGGGCAATGGCTATCACTATGTGATCCGGCAGTTGCTGTATGCGGCCATGGGCTGCGTCGCCGCGCTGATTGCGGTGAACGTGCCAGTAAGCTGGTGGGAGCGCAGTGGCTGGCTGATGCTGGGTATTGGCCTGGCGGTGCTGGTGCTGGTGCTGACGCCGCTGGGGCGGACTGTTAACGGTTCTACCCGCTGGATCCCGATGCTGGTGTTCAATGTGCAGGTATCGGAAGTGGCCAAGCTGTGCCTGATTGCCTACCTGGCAGGCTACGTGGTGCGCCGCCGGGAAGAGCTGCTGAATACCTGGCCCGGCTTCCTGAAGCCCCTGGTTGTTCTGGGTGTGGCTTCGGTGCTGCTG
The DNA here is from genome assembly GCF_001447135.1 of Marinobacter sp. P4B1. Lineage (NCBI taxonomy): Bacteria > Pseudomonadati > Pseudomonadota > Gammaproteobacteria > Pseudomonadales > Marinobacteraceae > Marinobacter > Marinobacter sp. P4B1. The sequence goes on along the minus strand of NZ_LLXM01000005.1, from coordinate 562,421 downwards.
GTAATCCAGCCCGACTTTGGCGCCACGGTGGTTCTGGTGACCGCGGCGGCGGGCATGATTTTTCTCAGTGGTGTGCGGCTGACCCGCTTCGCACCGCTGATCGCCATCCTGGCGGTACTGGGCACGGTGCTGGTGGTTACCCAGCCGTACCGGCTGAAGCGGGTAGTGAGTTACCTGGACCCCTGGAAGGACCAGTTTGATTCTGGCTATCAGCTCACCCAGTCACTGATTGCCTTCGGGCGCGGTGAGTGGTTCGGCGTTGGCCTGGGCAATTCGGTGCAGAAGCTGTTCTTCCTGCCGGAAGCCCACACAGACTTTATTTTCTCGATCATTGCCGAGGAGTTCGGGCTGGTCGGTGCATTGATTGTGCTGGGGCTGTTTACCGCCCTGGTGGTGAGCGGGTTTGTGATTGCCCGCCGGGCGGAAAAATCGGGCATGCCGTTCGGGGCCTGTTTCAGCTATGGCCTGACGCTGCTGATCGGTTTGCAGGCCGGCATCAACATGGCCGTTGCCACCGGCCTGCTGCCCACCAAGGGCCTGACCCTGCCGCTGGTGAGCTATGGCGGCTCCAGCCTGATGGTCACCTGCGTGGCGATCGGGGTGCTGGTACGGGTTGAAATGGAACGGCTGGATCGGGTTCGTATGTCCGAACAGGAAAAGACAAGCAAGGTACGGGGAGGGGCTGTGTATGACTGAACCTCGCCGTTTTCTGATGATGGCCGGTGGTACCGGCGGCCACGTATTCCCGGCCCTGGCAACGGCCCGGGCGCTGCAGGAGCGCGGCCATGAAGTTTACTGGCTCGGCGCCAGTGGCGGCATGGAAGAGCGGCTGGTGGGTAACACCGATATTCCGTTATCCACCATTCATATCTCCGGCCTGCGGGGCAAGGGCAAGCTGGCGCTGCTGCTGGCGCCGTTCCGCCTGATGCGGGCTCTGGGCGAGGCCTGGACACTGCTGCGCCGGATCAATCCGGATTGCGTGGTGGGTATGGGCGGCTTTGTGACCGGCCCTGGTGGAGTAGCCGCCTGGATGCAGCGCCGGCCGCTGGTGGTGCATGAGCAGAACGCGGTTGCCGGTATGACCAACCGCTGGCTGACCCGCTTTGCCGAAACCGTGCTGGAAGCTTTTCCCGGCAGTTTCGGCGACAAGGTCATTACCCGCTGCACCGGTAACCCGGTGCGCAAGGATGTCGCCGAGCTGCCGGAGCCGGCAGAGCGTTTTGCCGGCCGAACCGGGCCGGTACGCATCCTGGTAGTGGGCGGCAGCCTGGGCGCCCAGGTGTTCAACGAACAGTTGCCGAAGGCCCTGGCGCTGTTGCCGGAAGCCGACCGGCCGCAGGTGCGCCACCAGTGTGGCGAAAAGAATCTCGAAGCCGCGCAGCAGTCCTATGATGCTGCCGGCGTGAAGGCCAGCGTAGAGCCCTTTATTGCGGATATGGCAGAAGCCTACGCCTGGGCAGACCTGGTGGTGTGCCGGGCGGGTGCCCTGACGGTGTCGGAGCTGTGTGCTGCCGGGGTAGGCGCGATCCTGGTGCCGTTCCCCCACGCGGTGGACGACCATCAGACCCGCAACGGCCAGCACATGGTCAAGGCCGGTGCCGCCATTCTGGTGCCGCAGCCAAGGTTTACCCCCGAGGCACTGGCCGACACCCTGAAAGGGTTGTCCGGTGACCGGGAAAAAATTCTGGGAATGGCGCAGGCCGCGCGCTCGCTGGCCCGTCCCGATGCAACGGAGAGAGTCGTGAATTACTGTCTGGAGGCCGCCAATGGCTGATGCAAACAATCCGCCGCTGGTGTACCAGGTGCCGGAAATGCGCCGAATTCGCCATATCCACTTTGTCGGTATCGGCGGTGCCGGCATGAGCGGTATTGCCGAAGTATTGAAGAACCAGGGCTACGACGTGTCCGGTTCCGACATCAAGGAAAGCCCGGTAACAGACCGGCTTCGGGCCATGGGTGTGGAAGTGCAGATCGGCCACCGCGCCGAGAACAGCGCCAGGGCAGATGTGGTAGTGGTGTCCACCGCCGTGGGCAGTGATAACGCGGAAGTGGCAGCGGCCCGCAGCCGCCGGGTGCCGATTGTGCCCCGGGCGGAAATGCTGGCGGAAATCATGCGCTATCGCCACGGCATTGCGGTAGCCGGCACCCACGGTAAGACCACCACAACGAGCCTGATTGCCTCGGTGCTGGGTGAGGCGGGGCTGGACCCGACCTTCGTGATTGGCGGCAAGCTCAACAGCGCCGGCACCAATGCCCAGTTGGGTGGTTCCCGCTACCTGGTGGCGGAAGCCGACGAAAGCGATGCCTCGTTCCTGCATCTCACACCGGTTATTTCCGTGGTCACCAACATCGAAGCGGACCACATGGACACCTACGGTGGCGATGTCGAAAAGCTGAAGCAGACGTTCGTCGATTTCCTGCACAACCTGCCGTTTTACGGTGTGGCAGTGATGTGTGTAGACGACGACTATGTGCAGGAAATCATTCCCCGCATTTCCCGCGCCATCATCACCTACGGCATCGATAACCCCGACGCGGACTACCGCGCCGAGCAGATTACCTCGGACGGCCTGAAAACCCGCTTTGTGGTGCGCCGCCCCGGTGGCCGGCCAGACCTGGCCGTGGAACTGAAGATGCCGGGTCGCCACAACGTGCTGAACGCACTGGCGACCATCGCGGTGGCAACGGACGAAGGCGTGGACGACCAGGCGATCTGTCGCGGGCTGGCCGGCTTTGCCGGTGTCGGCCGCCGGTTCCAGGTTTACGGCGAGTATCAGATTCCGAAAGGTACTGTGACCCTGGTGGATGACTACGGCCATCACCCCACTGAAGTGGAAGCCGTCATCCGTGCCGCCCGGGATGCCTGGCCGGGCCGCCGTATTGTGATGCTGTATCAGCCGCACCGGTTTACCCGTACCCGGGACCTGTACGAAGACTTCGTACGGGTGCTGGCAGAAGTCGACGGCCTGCTGCTGATGGATGTGTATTCCGCCGGCGAACCCGCCATTCCGGGCGCTGACGGTCGGGCCCTGTGCCGGAGCATCCGTCAGCGGGGCAAGGTGGAACCGGTGTTTGTGGAAGACAACCGCGAGATTGAAAGTCTCCTGACCAACGTGTTGCAGGATGGCGACCTGCTGATTACCCAGGGGGCAGGAGACATTGGTGGAGTAGCGGCACGACTGGCCGCAGCAGGAGTAACAGCAAGTGAGTGATCTGACGCATACCGACGCACAGCCGTATCAGGCATCGCCCGGGCTGGTGAAAGCCCTGGGCCGGGTGGCGGTATTCATGGGCGGCGATTCGGCCGAGCGGGAAGTGTCGCTGAAGAGCGGCCAGGCCGTGCTGTCGGCCCTGCAATCTGCTGGTGTGGATGCCGTGGGTATGGATATCCGGGGCTGCCTGCTGGGTACCGTCGAGAATCCGGAGTTTGACCGGGTGTTTATTGCCCTGCACGGTCGTGGTGGTGAAGACGGCACCCTGCAGGCGATTCTGGGCCAGGCGGGTATTCCCTACACCGGCAGCGAAGTGCTGGCATCGTCACTGGCCATGGACAAACTGCGCACCAAGTATGTGTTCGAAGGCTGCGGCCTGCCGACACCGGCATTTCGGGCCATGAAATCGGTGGATGAAGCCGAAGCTATTGTGGCAGCTCTGGGCACACCCCTGAGCGTCAAGCCGGCCCACGAGGGCTCCAGCATTGGTATCCGCAAGGTGCGAAGCGCCAGCGAGCTGGCAGAAGCCTATGAAGCGGCTGCCGCCATGGACGACCTGGTGCTGGTGGAAAAATGGATCGAAGGGCCGGAGTTCACCGTCAGCCTGTTGCAGGACCGGGCCCTGCCGGCCATCGGTCTGAGCACCGACCACGATTTCTATGATTACGACGCCAAGTACCTGGCTGATGACACCCGCTACCGCATTCCCTGCGGACTGGCGCCGGATGATGAACTGCGGCTGCAGCACCTCGCCCTGGAAGCCTTCCGGGTGCTGGGCTGCCGCACCTGGGGCCGGGTAGACATCATGCAGGATGCCGATGGTGAGTTCTGGCTGCTGGAAGTAAACACCGTGCCGGGCATGACCGACCACAGCCTGGTGCCGATGGCGGCAAGGGCTGCGGGCATCAGCTTTGAAGAACTGGTGGTGCGCATCCTGAAGGACACCGTGCAGGAGGCTGCGAATGCTTGAAACACTGCAGATCCGGAGCCGGGCGGTACCGCCCGAGCAGCCCCGGCGCCGGGGGGCAACCTCCGTGGGTCCGGAGCGGGACCGGTTTGGAGTGTTGAAAGCCATTCTGGCGACTGTGCCCTGGATGCAGGTAGGGCTGGGAGCCCTGGTGGTTCTGCTGGCGGCCATGGTGCCCTGGGGCACCGACCGCCTGCTGACGGCCATGGATCAGCAGATTCTGGCGGTGGATGTGCGCGGCAACTTTATTGGTGAAAACCCGGTGGACGTAGAGCGGGCAGCCAGTGCCTGGGTCGGCAAGAGCTATTTTGCCACCGACCTGGCCGACATCAAGGCTGAGCTGGAGCGCCGGCCCTGGGTCGAGTCTGCTGCCGTCAGGCGGGTATGGCCCGGTCGCCTGGAAATCGACATCCGGGAGAAAAAGCCACTGGCCTACTGGACAGATGGTCGCCTGGTCAGCCGCGCCGGGGAACTGTTTGCCCCGGCCAATCCGGAAGTTGCGGGCAAGCTGCCCCGGTTGGCAGGGCCTGACGAGCGGGTGCGAGATGTCATCGACATGGCCCGCAATATGAGCGAGCAATTACTGGGATACGGGCTGGGCTTTGCCGGCCTGACCCTTGAACAAAGGGGGGCCTGGACCCTTACCCTGGCCAACGGCATCGAAGTGGTGCTGGGCCGGGACCAGGTAGAGCAGCGCTTCGAGCGTTTTATAACAGTTTACGAGAACCGGCTGGCTTCAAGAGTCAGCGAAGTCAGCCGGGTTGATGCCCGTTACTCGAACGGAGTCGCGGTGCAGTGGAAAGCGGATGTGGCACAGGCCACTCCGAAATCCTGATAACGATTATTACGAACCTGGGGTTTGGTGAAACACATGTCATCGGTTGAAACGGAAAACATGATTGTCGGCCTGGATATCGGAACCTCCAAGGTGGTTGCGATTGTCGGCAAGCGCAAGATGGATGGAACGATCGAAGTAGTGGGGATCGGTTCCCACCCGTCCCGCGGCCTCAAGCGTGGTGTGGTGGTGAATATCGAAACCACTGTTCAGGCTATCCAGCGCGCCGTGGAAGAAGCGGAGCTGATGGCGGGGTGCCGGATTCACTCGGTGTATGCCGGCATTGCCGGCAGCCACATCAAGAGCCTGAATTCCCACGGCATCGTGGCCATCCGGGACCGGGAAGTGACCCAGGCGGATATCGACCGGGTGATCGATGCTGCCCAGGCTGTGGCCATTCCGGCGGATCAGAAAATCCTGCATATCCTGCCGCAGGAATTTGTGATCGATAACCAGGAAGGCATCAAGGAGCCTATGGGCATGTCCGGCGTGCGCCTCGAAGCCAAGGTGCACCTGGTTACCTGCGCCGTGAACGCCGCCCAGAACATTGAAAAGTGCGTGGAGCGCTGCGGCCTGGAGGTGGACGACATCATCCTGGAACAGCTGGCCTCGAGCCACGCCATTCTCACCGAAGACGAGAAAGAGCTGGGTGTGTGCGTGGTGGACGTCGGTGGCGGTACCACCGATATCGCCGTGTTTACCGGTGGCGCCATTCGCCATACTGCGGTGATTCCCATCGCCGGCGACCAGGTGACCAACGACATCGCCATGGCCTTGCGTACGCCCACCCAGAACGCAGAAGAGATCAAGATCAAATATGCCTGTGCGCTGACCCAGCTCGCAGGCGCCGACGAAACCATCAAGGTGCCCAGTGTGGGCGATCGCGCACCCCGCGATCTGTCCCGCCAGGCCCTGGCAGAAGTGGTGGAGCCCCGTTACGAGGAGCTGTTCACCCTGGTTCAGTCGGAGCTGCGCCGGTCCGGGTTTGAAGACCTGATTCCGGCCGGCATCGTGATTACCGGCGGTTCTTCCACCATGGAAGGGGTGGTGGAACTGGCCGAAGAAATCTTCCACATGCCGGTCAGGCTTGCCTGTCCGCAGAAAGTCTCCGGCATGACGGAAGTGGTCAACAACCCGATTTACGCCACGGGCGTGGGGTTGCTGATCCATGGCTTCCGGCAAATGGATCTTGGCCGGGCGCCGGCGCTCAAGGGTGAGGATGCACCCTCACTGGTTGAGCGGATGAAAGCCTGGTTTACCGGTCATTTCTGACGGTAGGCCGGGGGTAAGGCACGAAGGTTTCTCGAAAAGCAAAAAACGATCGAAATAGCCGGCCGGGACAGGTCGGAAACCGCACGAAGGAGTAGGGGATATGTTTGAACTCGTTGATAATGTTCAGCAAAACGCAGTAATCAAGGTTGTCGGTGTTGGTGGTGGTGGCGGTAACGCTGTTCGCCACATGCTTAACAGCGACATTGAAGGTGTGGAATTTATCTGCGCCAACACAGACGCCCAGGCACTGAAGAACCTGGACGCCCGCCAGATCATCCAGCTCGGTGGAAACATCACCAAGGGCCTGGGTGCCGGCGCCAACCCGGAAGTCGGTCGCCAGTCTGCGCTGGAAGACCGTGACCGCATTGCCGAGGCCCTGAGCGGCTCAGACATGGTGTTCATCACCGCAGGTATGGGCGGTGGTACCGGTACCGGTGCTGCGCCGATCGTGGCAGAGGTTGCCCGTGAACTGGGTATCCTGACCGTTGCCGTGGTCACCAAGCCGTTCCAGTTCGAAGGCGGCAAGCGCATGAGCGTGGCTGAATCCGGCCTGAAGGAACTGGAAGAGAGCGTTGACTCCCTGATTACCATTCCGAACGAAAAACTGCTGGCGGTCATGGGCAAGAAAACCAGCCTGCTGGACGCCTTTGCCTCCGCCAACGACGTACTGCTTGGCGCTGTGCAGGGTATTGCCGACCTGATTACCCGTAACGGTATGATCAACGTCGACTTTGCCGACGTGAAAACCGTAATGTCCGAAATGGGCATGGCGATGATGGGTACCGGCCGCGCCACCGGCGAGAACCGAGCCCGTGAAGCAGCAGAAGCGGCCGTACGCAGCCCGCTGCTGGAAGATATCAACCTGCAGGGCGCCAAGGGCATCCTGGTTAATATCACTGCCGGTATGGACCTCAACCTGGGTGAGTTCTCCGAGGTGGGCGATATCGTTCGCGAATTCGCGTCTGACTCCGCCACCGTGGTGGTGGGCACCGTGATCGATCCGGAAATGACCGAAGAACTGAAGGTTACTGTGGTTGCGACCGGTCTGGGCGGTGAGCGCGAGAAGCCGACCAAGGTGGTGGATAACACCCGTACCCTGGATGGCAAGACCGACTACAACCAGCTGGACCGCCCGGCGGTGTTGCGTCGTCGCGCGGTAACCCAGGGCAATGTGGCACTGGACCAGAGCAAAGAAAGCGAAGAGCAGGGCGTGGACTATCTCGATATTCCCGCATTCCTTCGCCGGCAGGCTGATTGATAATCTGTCTCAAATATGACGGAGGTCCGGTTTCTGATGTTTCTCCAGGGAACCGAAAGCCTTAGTCAAACGTGAGCTGATTGACCATAGCCGATGACTATTGCAAAAGTTAAGTAAAGTCATGCTGGTTAAATGGTGCTCAGTCTTGAATTCTGATATTCTGCGGGCAGTTTTTTGCTCAGAATATCGAACTTTTGTGACGGAATAATGAACCGATGATCAGACAACGGACACTCAAAAACACCATCCGCGCGACTGGTGTAGGCCTGCACTCAGGGGAAAAGGTTTACCTGACGCTGAAGCCGGCACCTGTCGATGCAGGAATCATCTTCCGCCGCACCGACCTGGACCCGATGGTCGAGATCCGTGCCTGTGCGGAGAATGTGGGTGAGACCATGCTGTCCACGACGCTGGTAAAAGACGGTGTCCGTGTGGCGACGGTTGAGCATTTGCTCTCGGCCATGGCTGGTCTCGGAATCGACAACTGCTATGTCGAACTCAGTGCGGCAGAAGTGCCGATCATGGACGGTTCCGCCGGCCCGTTTGTATTCCTGCTGCAGTCTGCAGGGATCGCCGAGCAGGAAGCCGCCAAGCGCTTCATCCGCATCAAGCGTGAAGTCACCGTGGAAGAAGACGGTAAGAAAGCAACCTTCCTGCCGTTCGAAGGCTTCAAGGTCAGCTTCGGTATCGACTTCGACCATCCGGTGTTCAAGGGTCGCGCCCAGACCGCAACGGTAGACTTCTCTTCCACGTCGTTCGTGAAAGAAGTATCCCGTGCCCGTACTTTCGGCTTTATGCGGGATATCGAGAAGCTGCGGGCCATGAACCTGGCCCTCGGTGGTAGCGTCGACAACGCCATCGTGGTTGACGACTACAAGATCCTGAACGAAGACGGTCTGCGCTACGACGACGAGTTCGTCAAGCACAAGGTACTGGATGCTATCGGCGACCTTTACCTGTTGGGCAACAGCCTGATTGGTGAGTTCCGTGGTATCAAATCAGGTCACGACCTGAACAACAAGCTGCTGCGCAAGCTCAGGGCTGAAGAAGATGCATGGGAAGTGGTGACCTTCGATGACGAAGCCACTGCACCTATCTCTTATATGAAGCCTGTGCTGGCGGTGGGTTAAGGCCGGACGCCTTAATCCCGCACGTGGCTGGCGAGTTTTTCGAGAACCTCGCGCAAAGCTTTATCCTTCGTGTGCCCGGCTTCCTCTTTGAGGAGCCGGGCATTTTCTTGGCTCAAAGGTATTTTTTCGACTTTCTTGCGCGCCCGATATCTGAGCGGGCTGACCTTGATGCGCACCTTCCAGACAAAGCGGAACAGTTCGTTCTCCCGTAATGCCTCCATAATTTCGTGCTGGCGGAAGCGCAATCGCGTGGCCTTGCTGGCGTTATCTGTAGCCAGAACCAGTTCGCCATCCTGGCAACTGACAAATCGGGTGCCTGTCCGAAGTTCTGCGGGTATGGCTTCGAGCACCTGTTGTTCCGCCTGTAAATGCAGTTCCGCCCGGGCCATCAGCTCCTTCAGGGTGGAGGCGGGGGCCGGGCCGCTGTTTGTGCGGAAGATCATTTTTTGATCGGATTTTTCATTCATTGACAGTTTTTGTCTCGACGAGCCCGTTTACGATTGGTTACACTTCGGCACGTTTTTTTGATGGTGCCAGCATTGCTCCCGTTTTACATTGTCGCGAGAGAGTGTGTCCAGCTGGCACTGCGTCTATTCAATACGTAGTTGTTGCAAGGATAGCAGACCCACTCGAAAATTTTCCGGGTCGCAGCACTACAGGGAACAGGTTGCGACTCTTCGATGGCACCGAATGACGATATGAATGTAATTTTCGTTGGCAAACGCCATGGCCAGTCAAAGGCTGTCGCGTTGAATGGCGGTGTTCTGGCCGGGCTGATTTTCCTTGTGCTGGCGCTTATCCTGGCGGCCGGCTGGGCGGGCTATCAGGTAGCCGTTACCAAGGCAGCCGCTGAACAACCGACCGAATCCGAGTTGGTGGCTGAATGGCGTTCAAAGCTGGAGCAGCAGAAGGCCCAGCTTGCCCGTGTTCGGGAAGATGTACAACAGCAGGTCGACGCACTGACCCTTCGCCTGGGCCAGATCCAGGGCCGGATGCTGCGCCTGGATGCGCTCGGCCAGCGCTTTATGGAATCGGGCCTGGTGGCCAGTGATGAATTCAACTTCGACCAGCCGCCGGCGGTGGGTGGTCCGGAAGAACTGGGCCTTGCCGGTGATTCCTACAGTGCCCCGGAGCTGACCGAAATGATTTTCCAGCTGGAGCGTCAGCTGGAAGACCGCGAGAAACAACTGCGCCTGCTGGATAAGGTGTCGTCCCGGCAAAAGCTGGAAGATGAACGCTATGTGCAGGGCCGGCCGATCACCTGGGGCTGGCTGTCTTCCAAGTACGGTTACCGTTCCGATCCGTTCACCGGCAAACGTACCTGGCACGGTGGCGTGGACCTGGCCGGCAAGGACGGCAGCGACATTATTGCCGTGGCCAGTGGTGTGGTCACCTGGGCCGGCGAGCGTTACGGCTATGGCAACCTGGTAGAAGTGGACCACGGCGATGGCCTGGTTACCCGCTACGCCCACGCCAAAACCGTCAAGGTCAAGATCGGCGATGTGGTCCAGAAAGGCCAGGTGGTTGCACTGATGGGCAGCACCGGTCGCTCTACCGGACCGCACGTACATTTCGAAGTTATCCGTAATGGAAAGACCGAAGATCCTGTCAAATATATCCAGCGGGCAAGCCGCTGATATCATTCCCGTGAACCCTGCCTTTTGTCCTGTCGCCAAATAAGGTTAGAATGCCGGCTTCCTCCGTTTAACTGAAGAAGCAGTGGTCTATGTTCTCAAAGCTTGCAACCAAGATGTTCGGCAGTAAAAACGCCAGAGAGATCAAGCGCATGCGCAAGGCGGTCTTGCGCATCAACGACCTTGAAGAACAATTTGGCGGTTTGTCGGATACAGAGCTGCAAGGCAAGACGGCGGAGTTCCGCCGGCGCCTTGAAGAAGGCGAAGCGCTGGATGCGCTGCTTCCCGAAGCCTTTGCCACCGTACGTGAAGCCAGCCGCCGGGTAATGGGCATGCGCCATTACGACGTGCAGCTGATCGGTGGTATGACCCTGCACGAAGGCCGCATCGCCGAGATGAAGACCGGTGAGGGTAAAACCCTGGTGGCTACTGCGTCGGTATACCTCAACGCATTGCCGGGCAAGGGTGTTCACGTTGTTACCGTGAACGATTACCTGGCCAGCCGTGATGCCGAGTGGATGGGCAAGCTGTACCGGTTCCTGGGGCTCACCATCGGCGTAGTGGTTGCCGGCCAGCCGCCGGAAGAAAAGCGCGCGGCCTACCAGGCCGATATTACCTACGGTACCAACAACGAGTTCGGCTTCGATTACCTGCGCGACAACATGGCCTTCAGTATTGAAGACAAGGTCCAGCGCGGGCTGAACTATGCCATCGTGGATGAGGTGGATTCCATCCTGATCGACGAAGCCCGTACCCCGCTGATTATTTCCGGTGCGGCAGAAGATTCCTCCAAGCTGTATCAGGCGGTTAACGGCCTGGTACCGAGCCTGGAAAAAGGTGAGGTAGACGAAGCCGGCGAAGCCAGCGGCGACTTCACCATCGATGAAAAATCCCGTCAGGTGGAGCTGACCGAGAGCGGTCACGAGAAAGTGGAAGAACTGCTGCTGGGCCGTGGCCTGCTGCAGGAAGGTGAAAGCCTGTATTCCGCGGCTAACCTGAGCCTGCTGCACCACGTCCACTCAGCCCTGCGCGCCCACCACCTGTTCCAGAAAGATGTGGATTACATTGTCCAGGGCGGGCAGGTGGTCATTGTTGACGAACACACCGGCCGCACCATGCCGGGCCGCCGCTGGAGCGAAGGCCTTCACCAGGCCATCGAGGCGAAAGAGGGTCTGAAAATCCAGGCCGAGAGCCAGACCCTGGCCTCCACCACCTTCCAGAACTATTTCCGTTTGTACGAGAAGCTTGCGGGCATGACCGGTACCGCCGATACCGAAGCCTTCGAGTTCCGCCAGATCTACGGCCTGGACGTGGTGGTGATTCCACCCAACAAGCCGATCCAGCGGATTGACTACAACGACCTGGTGTACCTGACCCAGGAAGAGAAATTCCACGCCATTATCGACGAGATCAAGGATGTAACCTCCGAAGGTCGCCCGGTACTGGTGGGTACGGCCTCCATCGAGGCGTCTGAATTGCTGTCCATGCTGCTGAAAAAGGCACGGATCGACCACAAGATCCTGAACGCCAAGCAGCACGAGTCTGAAGCTCAGATCATTGCCCAGGCGGGCCGCCCCGGTGCGGTCACCATCGCCACCAATATGGCGGGCCGTGGTACCGATATTGTGCTGGGTGGTAACTGGGAGCACGAAGTGGCCGGCCTGGACAACCCTTCCGAGGAAGAAGTTGCCCGCATCAAGGCCGAGTGGACCGAGCGTCACAACCAGGTGCTGGACGCCGGTGGCCTGCACATTGTCGGTACCGAGCGCCACGAATCCCGCCGTATCGACAACCAGTTGCGGGGCCGTGCCGGCCGTCAGGGCGATCCGGGTTCTTCCCGCTTCTTCCTGTCACTGGAAGATAACCTGATGCGGATCTTTGCCCCGGAGCGGGTGAAGAACCTGATGCAGGCCATGGGCATGAAGAAGGGCGAGGCCATCGAACACCGCATGGTTTCCAACGCCATCGAGAAATCCCAGCGCAAGGTGGAAGGTCGCAACTTCGACATGCGTAAAACCCTGCTGGAATACGATGACGTGGCCAACGACCAGCGTACGGTGATCTATGATCAGCGTAACGAGGTGATGGCCTCCAACGATATTTCCGAGATGGTCGACACCATCCGGGCCGATGTGGTGGATGCCCTGATCAGCGAGTTCATTCCGCCCCAGAGCATGCCGGAGCAGTGGGATGTGGCCGGCCTGGAAGCTCAGCTGCAGTCCGAGATGGCCGTGGACCTTCCGGTTCAGAAGTGGCTGGAAGAAGACAACAAGCTGTACGAGGAGAACCTTCGCCAGAAGATCCTCGACGCGATTGTGGCCGAATACCGCTCCAAGGAAGAAATCGCCGGCGCCGAAGCCATGCGCAAGTTCGAAAAACAGGTGTTCCTGCAGGTGCTCGACACCTTGTGGAAAGAACACCTGTCGAACATGGATCATCTGCGTCGCGGTATTCACCTGCGTGGCTACGCCCAGAAGAACCCGAAGCAGGAATACAAGCGTGAGGCTTTCAACCTGTTCGAGACCATGCTTGATACCATGAAGCGTGATGTTGCCCGGGTGCTGAGCCACGTTCGGGTGCAGAGCCGCGAGGAAATGGAAGAGATCGAGCGCCGTCGCAAGGAAGAGCTGGAGCGGGAAATGGCCCTTGCCAAGCTCCGCCATGACGAAACCAGCGCCGCCCGGGCAGCGGAAGGTGAAGGTGACGGCGAAGACGGCCAGCAAGGCCAGCAGACCACGCCGGATACCTTTGTACGCCAGGAGCGAAAAGTGGGCCGAAACGAGCCCTGCCCCTGCGGATCTGGCAAGAAATACAAACAGTGCTGCGGCAAGGTCAGCTAACCGACCAGCCCGGCACCGAAGCACCAGAACCCGCAAACCGCCAGAGTGCTGGCAGCTTGCGGGTTTTGTCGTTTATTGATCAGGATTATTCAAGGAGACAGGCATGGCGGTAGGTCCAGGAACCTTACCCGAGTTTTTCCCGGTGGCCGGGGTGAAGATTGGCATTGCCAGCGCCGGCATCAAAAAGCCCGGCCGCAAAGACGTCGTGGTGTTCGAGCTGGCACCGGGTGCCCGGGTGGCCGGTATTTTTACCACTAACCAGTTCTGTGCCGCCCCGGTGGTGCTGAGCCGGCGCCACCTGGAGCAGGGTGCTCCCCGTTACCTGCTGATCAACACCGGCAACGCCAATGCCGGTACCGGCGCCCGTGGTATGGCCGATGCCGAACGTTGCTGCGCCGAGCTGGCCGGGCAGGCTGGTGTCCAGACGGCTGACGTTCTGCCGTTCTCGACCGGCGTCATCGGCGAGCCGCTGCCGGTGGACAAGATTGTTGCTGCGTTGCCGGAAGCCCTTTCGGGCAGCCGTGAAGATCGCTGGACGGAAGCTGCCAGCGGCATTATGACCACGGATACCCGGCCCAAGGGTGCCAGCTGCCAGGTGGACCTGGATGGCCACACGGTAACCATATCCGGCATCAGCAAGGGTGCCGGCATGATTCGCCCCAACATGGCGACCATGCTGGGCTTTATCGCTACCGATGCCAATATTGCGCCGGACGTGCTCCAGAGCCTGGCCTCCGAGCTGGGCGAGAAGTCCTTCAACCGGATTACCATCGACAGTGACACCTCCACCAATGATGCCTGCATGCTGGTGGCCACTGGCCAGTACTCCGGCCCGGAAATTACCGCAGACAGCCCGTTGCTGCCCAGGCTGAAGGAAGTCCTGAGGCAGGTCTACCTGGACCTGGCCCATGCCATTGTTCGTGACGGCGAAGGTGCCACCAAGTTTGTCACCATTGACGTAGCCGGCGCCGGTAACCAGCAGGAAGCCCTGGACGTAGCCTATACCGTGGCCCACTCGCCGCTGGTAAAGACCGCCCTGTTTGCGTCAGACCCGAACTGGGGCCGGATCCTGGCGGCCGTAGGCCGGGCCGGTGTACCAGATCTCGACCTGGAAGCGCTGGAAATCTATCTGGGCGATGTCTGCCTGGTACGCAATGGCGGCAGGGCGGATGATTATTCCGAAGCCCGCGGCCAGACAGTAATGGACCAGGAAGAAATTACCATCGCCATTGACCTGAAGCGGGGCGATGTCCACGAAACCGTGTGGACCTGCGACTTCTCCCACGACTATGTGACCATCAATGCCGAATACCGCACCTGAGCCGTCGGCCATGGCAGTGAAGAAACTGATCCATGTCGCGGTAGCGGTAATCGTGCGTGATGGCCGGATACTGATCGCCCGGCGGCCGGAGCACGTACATCAGGGAGGATTGCTGGAATTTCCCGGCGGCAAGGTAGAGTCGGGAGAAACCGTACAGCAGGCCCTGGTGCGGGAAATCGCCGAAGAAACCGGGCTTCGGGTGCCGGCTGAAACGCTGGAGCCGGTGATTGGTATTCGCCATGACTACGGCGACAAGCAAGTGTTCCTGGATGTCTGGCAGACCGCATCGGCGGAAGGCGAAGCCGAGGGCAGGGAAGGTCAGCCGGTGTTCTGGCTGACCCCGGAAGAGCTGCGGGATGAAGACTTTCCTGCGGCGAACCGGCCGATCATCCGGGCCCTGAGACTGCCCCGGACTTTGCACATTACCGGTTCCCTGGCTGGGCCAGGCGAGGGTGAATGCCGGCTCGACCAGGCCCTGCAGCGGGTTACCGACGGCCTGGTAGTGCTAAGGGCGCCGGGGCTGGTTCCGGAGCAGTACCGGCGGCTGGTCTCGATGGCGCTGGCGCGCTGTTCCGGCTCATCGGTCGGGGTAATGCTCCATGGTGGACCAGCCCTGCTTTCGGAATTTACGGAGGCCGACGGCCTGCATTTGCCCTGGCGTGAAGCTGAAAGGCTTTCAGGGCGCCCTGTAGCGGGTAATGTCCGGCTGGGTGTGTCTTGCCATAGTGCAGAGCAACTGCGCCAGGCAGAGCGCCTGGGAGCGGATTACGCGGTGCTGGGGCCGGTGTTGCCCACGGCCAGCCACCCTGGAGAACCAACCCTGGGCTGGGAGGCCTTTGAGCAACTGGTCGCTGCAGCCAGGCTGCCGGTCTACGCACTGGGCGGTATGCAGCCCGGCCACATAGCAAAGGCCAGGGCCCTTGGCGGCCAGGGGATTGCCGGGATCGGTTTCTGGTGGTAACCGGGCCTTGCTGAAATAACCCATTGAATGACTGAGGCGGAAACAATCGTGAGCAAGCTGACTCATCTTGATGATAAGGGCGAAGCCCGGATGGTCGATGTAACCGACAAGGCCGTAACCGAGCGCGAGGCCCGGGCCGAGGCGACTATCCGTATGCAACCGGAAACCCTGCGTATGATCGTGGATGGCGAGCATCCGAAGGGTGACGTACTGGCCACTGCACGAATTGCCGGCATTATGGCGGCCAAGAGGACCCACGACCTGATTCCCCTTTGTCATGCACTGAACCTTACCTCGGTGAAGGTGGAGCTGACCCCGGGGGACGATGGCGCCTCGGTCCATATCCTGACCCGATGCAAGCTCTCCGGCCAGACCGGTGTCGAGATGGAAGCACTGACGGCAGCCAGCATTGCGGCCCTCACCCTGTACGATATGTGCAAGGCGGTGGACAAGGGTATGGAGGTTGATAACGTCCGTTTGCTTGAGAAAAAAGGTGGTCGTTCCGGTCACTGGGTTGCCGGCACTACGCCCGCCTAGTACCACCGTGATAGAATGCCCGCCCCATTTGTCAGAACCACGAGGAATTACAGTGGCTGTTCGTTACATTGAGACCTGCCGTTTGCCCACCCCGTTCGGTGTTTTCGACATGCACGGCTTTGAAGAGCCGGATACCGGCAAGGAGCATGTAGCGCTGACGTTGGGTGATATCAGCTCAGACGAGCCACTGCTGGCCCGTACCCACTCGGAGTGTCTGACCGGTGACGCCCTGTACAGCATGCGCTGTGATTGCGGCTACCAGCTGGAAGAAGCGCTGCGCAGTATTGCCCGGGAAGGCCGTGGCATTCTGTTGTACCTGCGCCAGGAAGGCCGGGGTATCGGCCTGCTGAACAAGATCCGGGCCTACCGGTTGCAGGATGAGGGCGCAGATACGGTCGAGGCGAACGAGCGGCTGGGCTTCGGGGCAGACCTGAGGGATTACAGCATGTGCAAAGACATGCTGGAGCATCTGGGCATTACCAGCCTGAGGCTGATGACCAATAATCCGCGGAAAGTGAAGGCGCTGGAATCTTACGGCATCCGGATTGCCGAGCGGGTGCCTTTGCATGTGGGCCGTAACCCCCATAACGAGCATTACCTGAATACCAAGCAAAGCAAGCTGGGCCACTGGCTTGAGACCCACCAGGACGACGACCTGGCCTGAATAATTGATTGCTGCGGGCAACCCGGGTTGCCCGCGTACCGGTTACCTGGTGGCGGTCAGCCCCGGGTAACCCAGTTGCTCCAGGCGCCGGGCGATGGCCTCGCGAATGCCTGCGGCATTCAGCCCGCACTCTTCCAGCAGTTCCTCGTGCTTGCCGTGCTCCACGAACCGGTCAGGTAGGCCCAGCTGCAGCACCGGCATGGTAACCAGGCTGGCGTTCAGGAATTCGGTCACTGCACTGCCGGCACCACCGGCAACCACGTTCTCTTCCAGGGTCACCAGCAGGTCATGCTGTTCGGCCAGTTCCAGCACCAGGGCTTCGTCCAGCGGTTTAACAAAGCGCATGTCGGCCACGGTGGCATCCAGGGCTTCGGCCGCTTCCAGTGCCGGTGTCAGCAGTGTGCCGAAATTGAGAATGGCCACCCGGCTGCCGTCCCGAACCCGGCGGCCCTTGCCGATGGGCAGCGCCTGCAGCTGTTGCTGGATGTCGGCGCCCGGGCCGGTGCCCCGGGGATAACGCACCGCCGCCGGGCCCTGGAATTCCAGGCCGGTGTGCAGCAGCTGGCGGGTTTCGTTTTCATCCGACGGCGTCATGATCACCATGTTCGGGATGCAACGCAGGTAGCTGATATCGAAGGCGCCGGCGTGGGTGGGGCCGTCTTCGCCCACCAGGCCTGCCCGGTCGATGGCAAACAGCACATCCAGGTTCTGGATGGCCACATCGTGCACCAGCTGATCGTAGCCCCGCTGCAGGAAGGTGGAGTAAATGGCCACCACCGGCTTGGCGCCGTCACAGGCCATACCGGCCGCCAGGGTTACGGCGTGCTGTTCGGCAATGGCAACATCGAAATAGCGCTCCGGGAAGCGTTCGGAGAAGGCCAGCAGGTCTGACCCTTCACACATGGCCGGGGTAATGCCGACAACCCGCTCGTCCTGTTCTGCCGCATCACACAGCCACTGGCCGAAGACGTTGGCGTACTTGGGTTTGGGGGAGGCGGGTTTTACCGGCTCCGGTTTGCTGGCCGGCACCGGTTCGATCTTGTTGATGGCGTGGTAGCCGATCGGATCGGCCTCGGCCGGGGCAAAGCCCTTGCCCTTGGTGGTCACCACGTGCAGGAATTGCGGGCCTTCAAGCTCGCGGATATTTTCCAGTGTTTCCACCAGCAACGGCAGGTCATGGCCATCGATGGGGCCGATGTAGTTGAAGCCCAGCTCTTCAAACAGGGTGCCAGGTGCGATCATGCCCTTGAAGTGCTCTTCGGTCTTCTTGGCCAGCGCCATCAGGTGTGGCGTGCCTTTCAGGACCTTCTTGCTGCTGTCGCGAACCTGGTTGTAGGTGCGGCTGGCCAGCAGCTTGGCAAAGTAGTTGGACAGGCCACCGACGTTGCGGGAGATGGACATGTCGTTGTCGTTCAGGATTACCAGCATGTCGGCATGCAGGTGGCCTGCGTGGTTCAGGGCCTCGAAGGCCATGCCTGCGGTCATGGCGCCATCGCCGATCACGGCAATGCTCTTGCGCCCGGTGTTTTGCATGCGGGCGGCAATGGCCATGCCCAGGGCGGCACTGATAGACGTGCTGGAGTGGCCCACGCCGAAGGTGTCGTATTCACTTTCGGCCCGTTTCGGGAAGCCGGCCAGGCCATCCTTGCGGCGGATGCTGCCCATCTGCTCGCGGCGGCCGGTCAGGATCTTGTGGGGGTAGGCCTGGTGGCCCACATCCCATACCAGCCGGTCTTCAGGCGTGTTGAACACAAAATGCAGAGCCAGGGTCAGTTCCAGAACCCCCAGGCCGGCACCGAAATGCCCACCGGTCTGGCCCACCGACCAGAGCAGGAATGCTCGCAGCTCCCGGGCCAGTTGGGGCAGATCTTCCGGCGGAAGTTCACGCAGCTGGGCCGGAACTTCAATCCGGTCCAGTAGCGGAGTGTTGGGCCGCTGTGACGGGATTTCCCTGAAAATATATGTGTCCTGCATCAGCTCGGGTCTTTGTCGGAAAGATGAATTCTCTGGCGGGCATTATAAGGGAACAGGACAGGCTGTTTCATACTTCCCGGGCCAGTTGTTACAAAAAGGTATGTTGCGGCGATAATCCGGTCAGTGGTTCCGGCTGACCACATAGTCTGCCATGGCCCGCAACGGAGCGGCTTCTTCGCTAAACCCGTCCAGCGCCTGCTTGGATTGGAGCAGCAATGCACCGAGCCGCTCCCGGGCACCATCCAGCCCCAGCAGGGCCGGGTAGGTGGGCTTGGCCTTGGCGGCGTCGGAGCCCTGGCGCTTGCCGATGATTTCAGTGTCGCCCTCGATGTCCAGCAGGTCGTCCTGCACCTGGAATGCCAGGCCAAGGGCGCTGGCGTAATCCGACAAGGCGCTCAGTTGCTGTTCGCTGACCGCCGGAGCGGTCAGGGCGCCCAGCCGCACGCTGGCTTCAATCAGCGCGCCGGTCTTGTGCCGGTGCATGGTTTCCAGCTGTTCGATGTTCAGCGCAAGGCCGACCGATTCAAGGTCAATGGCCTGGCCGCCCACCATGCCCTGATGGCCGCTGGCCCGGGCCAGCTCGGCAATCATGCGAACCCGCTGGGTATCGGATAGTTGCGGGGCATCAGCGAGCAGCGTGAACGCCAGGGTCTGCAGCGCATCGCCGGCCAGGATCGCGGTAGCTTCGTCAAAGGCAATATGGGCTGTAGGCCGCCCCCGGCGCAGGTCGTCGTCATCCATGGCGGGCAGGTCGTCGTGCACCAGCGAATAGGCGTGGATCAGTTCCAGTGAACAGGCCGGTGCCACGGCGGCATCTTCCGGGCTGCCCACAGCCCTGGCGGCGGCCAGGCACAGCGCCGGGCGAATCCGTTTGCCGCCTCCCAGTACGCTGTAGCGCATGGCTTCCTGCAGGCGGTCTGATACCGAGGCCTGCTGGATGCCCTGGGCAAGTTCGTGGTCAATGCGGGTGCGGCAGTGTTCCAGGTAGGCGAGGGCCGGGGAAGTGCTGTCGGTCATCAGTTGCTGTCATCCGCGGAAAAGGGCCGGGTTTCCAGCGAACCATCGCTGTTCTGGACGAGCTGTTCCACCCGTTGCTCGGCGGATTTCAGGGCGCTCTGGCATTCCCGGGTGAGTTTTACGCCCCGCTCGAACGCGGCCAGTGACTGCTCCAGCGACAGCTCGCCTTGCTCCAGGTCGCGAACCAGCTTTTCCAGTTCGTCCAGGGATTTTTCAAAGTCGGCAATGGATGTGCTGTTGTTGCTCTCGCCGGCCATGGGGCCCTCCGGGTCCGGTGTGTCAGAAATTGGGCGGATTATATCAGAGTCCCCGGGCTACCGCTGCCAGCTGAACTGACGTCGCTCAAGGGCGGCGCCGAACGGCCCCCAGGATTGTTCGGTTACGTGGATTTCGCCTTCCCGGGAGACCGTCACCACCGTGGTGGCCCGGGTGCCATAGTGCTCACCGGTGACGAAGGGCGCCGACAGAAATCGCTCGGTTTCGATGCCCACGCCGGTATCCGGCAGTTCGTGGTCCGGGGCCGGGCTGTTGTCCTGCAGCAGGGGAATCAGTTGCTGATGGAGTGCGCCGGCATCGCCGCCGGCCTGTTCGACACAGTGGCCCACGGCGGTGCGCAGGCGCAGCAGCTTCGGCCAGGGCGTCTGCAACAGGTGATTGCTCAGGCCGTACATGCCCCGGAATACCTGCCGGCCGGGATGGGCGTCCCGGTTACTGTAATACCAGCCGCCGGAACCGGCCAGCGACACCAGGTTAAACCCGGCGTAGCGGCCGGGTTCGGAATTCAGATGATGTTGCAATTCCGCCCGTGGCCGGGCCAATGCCAGCAGTGGCAGCTCACCCCGGCTGTGGCGACCGCTTTCGGTACTGCCTTCGCGCACGTTGGTAACCGCAGCCACCTGGCCGTCCGGAGAAATAGCCAGCCAGGTACCGCCGGATTCCAGGTCCCTGCCTGCCAGTACTTTTTGCCCGTGGGAATCTTGCCACCAGTCCATGCCGGCAGTGGGGCGCCGGAAAAATTCATCCCGGTTGGCCGCCACCACCAGCGGGAAGCGGGGATTCTGGCCAACGGCGAAGGCAATCAGGCACATGGTTCAGGCGTTTCCTTTGGTTCGGGAGGCTGCAGATACAGTCAACTATGCGTATCATACCAGCCTGAAATCCTACCGGGACCCTTGAGACTCATGACCCTGTTCGGCGTATTTATTCTGTACCTGCTGCTCGGCGCCCTGGCCGGCACCATGGCGGGCCTGTTCGGCATTGGTGGCGGCCTGGTGATCGTACCTGTGCTGATCTTCAGCTTCGGATTTGTGGGTGTCAGCCCTGAAATCGCTGCGCACCTGGCCATCGGCACATCCCTGGCCACTATTGTGTTCACCTCGATCAGCTCCATCCGAACCCACCACCAGCACCAGGCGGTGCGCTGGGAACTGTTCCGGCCCCTGACTGTGGGTATTGTCGGCGGTGCAGTGGTCGGGGCCTGGACGGCGTCTTTACTGAGCGGGCCGGCCCTGGAAACCATCATCGGTGCCTTCGCTATCCTGGTGGCCCTGAAAATGATCCTGGAAGTGAACCCCAAGCCGGGCCGGGATGTGCCGGGAACAACCGGCCTTGGCGTAGCCGGCGGCTTTATCGGCTGGGCCTCCGCCATTTTCGGGATTGGCGGCGGCACCATATCGGTGCCTTACCTGACCTGGTGTAACGTGAAAATGCAGCAGGCGGTGGGAACCTCCGCCGCCCTTGGCCTGCCTATTGCCCTGGCCGGAGCCACTGCCAACATCTGGACCGGCTGGGGACACCCGGGTTTGCCGGAAATGAGTCTTGGCTTCATATATATGCCGGCCCTGATCGGTATTGTGGTTACCAGCGTGTTCTTTGCCCGCATCGGCGCAAAGCTGGCGCACAAACTCGACGGCCGCCTGCTGAAGCGAATCTTCGCCATCGTCCTGATCATCGTCGGCCTCCGATTCCTGCTGAGCTGAGAGACACTCCATGCTGCAACACCCGCAATTTGACCCGGTGGCCATCGCCATCGGCCCGCTGAAAATTCACTGGTATGGCCTGACCTACCTGCTCGGCTTTGCCGCCGGCTGGTGGCTGGGCCGCCTGCGCACCCGCAAGCCCTGGTCGCCCCTGCACGAAGAACAGGTGGGCGACATGCTGTTCTACCTGGCGCTGGGGGTCATCCTCGGTGGCCGCTTCGGCTACGTGGTGTTCTACAACTTCGACACCTTCCTGGCAGACCCGCTGTGGCTGCTCAGGGTCTGGGAAGGCGGCATGTCGTTCCACGGCGGATTGCTGGGCGTGATGCTGGCCATGTGGTGGTTTGGCCGCAAAACCGGGGCCGGCTTCTGGAAAATTGCGGACTTCGTGGCACCCCTGGTGCCGGTGGGTCTGGGTGCCGGGCGCATCGGCAACTTCATCAACGGCGAACTCTGGGGCAAGCCCACCGACGTGTCCTGGGGCATGGTCTTCCCCCAGGCACCGGACAGCCTGGCGCGGCACCCGTCCCAGCTCTACCAGTTCGCCCTGGAAGGCGTGGTGCTGTTCGCGTTGCTGTGGTGGTTCTCCTCAAAACCCCGCCCGAAAATGGCCGTCTCCGGCCTGTTCCTGGTGGGCTACGGCAGCTTCCGCTTCCTGACCGAATTCGTGCGCCAGCCAGACCCGCAACTGGGCTACCTGGCCTTTGACTGGCTCACCATGGGGCAGGTGCTCTCCACCCCCATGATTGCCGCCGGCGCCGCCCTGATGATCCTCGCTTACCGGAGAAACGCCCAATGAAAGCCTACCTCGACCTGATGCAAGACGTAGTCGACAACGGATTCGACAAAGGCGACCGCACCGGCGTAGGTACCCGCTCGGTATTCGGCCGGCAAATCCGCTTCAACCTGCAGGACGGCTTCCCCCTGGTCACCACCAAGAAAGTGCACCTGCGCAGCATCATCTACGAACTACTGTGGTTCCTGAAAGGCTCCACCGACAACACCTGGCTGGCGGAACGCAAAGTCAGCATCTGGAACGAATGGGCCCTCGAAAACGGCGACCTGGGCCCCATCTACGGCAAACAATGGCGCAGCTGGCAATGCCACGACGGCCGCGTGATTGACCAGATCAGCGAAGTCATCGACCAGATCCGCACCAAACCCAACTCCCGGCGCCTGATCGTCTCCGCCTGGAACCCGGCAGAATTGCCGGACGAGTCCGTTAGCCCTCAGGACAACGTGCGTGAAGGTCGCATGGCACTGGCGCCTTGCCACTGCCTGTTCCAGTTCTACGTAGCCGACGGCAAACTCTCCTGCCAGTTATACCAGCGCAGCGCCGACCTGTTCCTCGGTGTTCCGTTCAACATCGCCAGCTACGCGCTGCTGACCCACATGATCGCCCAGCAGTGTGATCTGGAGGTAGGTGAATTCGTCCACACCTTCGGCGACTGCCACCTGTACAGCAACCACCTGACCGACGACATCGTATTCGAGCAGTTGAAGCGTGAGCCGCGGCCGCTGCCCAAGCTGGTCATCAAGCGTAAACCTGAATCCATCTTCGATTACGAACTGGAAGACTTCGAGTTCGAAGGCTATGAGCCATACCCGGTGATTAAGGCCCCTATAGCAATCTGAGTCCTAAAGACGGCATACGCTCAAGTTGGGGTGCCGGGGACAGGGTAAGGCTTTCCAAAAATTTGCGGAGCCATGGATGGCGGAGCAGAAGCGCCACATGGATGTGCCGCAAGGAGCGTTTTTTGGAAAGCCTTACCCTGTCCCCCGCTAAACCCAAGCAAGCGGTAAGCGGCGGCAGGGCATAATATGAGAGGTACAGAAGCGTGAGAAAGGCACTGATCGTAGCCATGGCCCGAAACCGGGTGATCGGCCGGAATAACCAGCTGCCCTGGTATCTGCCGGGGGATTTGAAGTACTTCAAGCAGGCCACCATGGGCAAGCCCATCATCATGGGGCGGAAAACCTGGGATTCCATTGGCCGGCCGTTGCCCGGGCGCATGAATGTGGTGATATCAAGGAACGCAGACTGGCAGGCACCCGCAGGCACCGTTGCTGCGTCATCACTGGAAGCGGCACTGGTCAAAGCGGAAGCGCAGGCTGAGCTGGAAGGCGGAGACGAAGTAATGATCATCGGCGGCGGCCAGATCTATGCTGAAGCCCTGCCAATGGTCGATCGTATGTACATCACCCAGGTACACGCCGAGGTAGACGGAGATGCGTATTTTCCGGAAGTGAACTGGGATGAGTGGGAAGAAATCGGACGCGAAGACTTCTCCGCGTCA
Source organism: Marinobacter sp. P4B1 (assembly GCF_001447135.1). NCBI lineage: Bacteria > Pseudomonadati > Pseudomonadota > Gammaproteobacteria > Pseudomonadales > Marinobacteraceae > Marinobacter > Marinobacter sp. P4B1. The sequence goes on along the minus strand of NZ_LLXM01000005.1, from coordinate 538,523 downwards.
GACAACAATCCTTACGACTACAGCTTCGTAGTCTACCAGCGTAGCCGGTCAAGCTGACCGGCTAGCTGATCAGGCCTCAGCGCGGGGCGCGCTTGGGGCCCTTGGCTGCAGGCTTGCCGCCCTTGCCGGCGGGCTTGCCAGATTTCGGGCCGCTCTTGCGGAAGCCCGGCTTGCCATCCTTGCTGAACTTCTTGCCTGGGGCGCCCTTACGGAAACCACCTTTGCCTGGCGGCGGGCCTTTGCGATCACGGCGGGGTGCGGCAGAAATCTCCGGCAGGGCTTCCGGCTGCTCCAGTGGCAGGGAATCCGGCTGGGAGGCTTCCAGCAGGCAGGCCAGGGCGCCGGCTACGGCCGCCATGTCCATGTCGTTACGCTCGGCAATCTCGTCCAGCAGGGCGATAGCCTTGCCAGAACGGGGATCGTTGGTGAAGCCCAGCAGCTGCTCTTCAAACTGTTCTACCCGCATTTTCTGCAGGGCAGCCGGTGACGGCAGCTGGTACGGTTCCATCGGAGAGTTGGTGGCCCGCTCCAGAGTACGCAGCCAGCTGCGCTCACGCGGAGTGACCAGCAGGATAGCCTTGCCGGTACGGCCGGCACGACCGGTACGACCAACACGGTGAATATACGCTTCAGTGTCGTAGGGCACATCGTAGTTGATAACGTGGGTAATCCGGGGCACGTCCAGGCCACGAGCCGCTACGTCGGTGGCAATGATGATGTCTTTCTTGCCACGCTTGAGATCTTCAACGGTCTGCTCGCGCTGGCGCTGGTTCAGGTCACCGCTCAGGGGTGCCACAGCGTGGCCACGGGCTGACAGCTTTTCAGCCAGCAGGGTGGTTTCGGCCTTGGTGCGCACAAAGATAATGGAGGCATCGAACGGCTCCACTTCCAGGATGCGGGTCAGGGCATCCAGCTTGCGCTCGGCATACACCGGCAGAACGAACTGGGAGATACGCTCAACCGTGCGGGTCTCGCTCTCGATTTTTACTTCAGTCGCGTTCTTCAGGTAGGTCTGCGCAACTTTCTTGATCTGCGGCGGCATGGTGGCCGAGAACAGGGCGCGCTGACAGGTATCCGGGGTTTTCGACAGAATCGCTTCTACGTCGTCGATAAAGCCCATGCGCAGCATTTCGTCGGCTTCATCCAGCACCAGTGCCTTCAGGCTGCCCAGTTTCAGGGTGCCTTTGCGCAGGTGGTCGAGCATCCGGCCCGGGGTGCCGACAATAACCTGGGCGCCACGCTTGAGGCCGCGAATCTGCGGAGCAAAGTCCTGGCCGCCGTAAATGGGCAGTACATGGAAGTTGCGGAACTTGCTGGCGTAGGTCGTGAAGGCCTCTGCCACCTGGATGGCCAGCTCTCGTGTCGGAGCCAGTACCAGGATCTGGGGTTCAGCAATGTTGGCGTCGATGCGGCTCAGCAGCGGCAGGGCAAAGGCTGCGGTCTTGCCGGTACCGGTCTGGGCAACGCCCAACAGGTGGTTACCGGCCAGGAGGGCAGGGATGGATTGCGCCTGGATGGGCGACGGAGTTTCATAGCCAACAGCGGAAACGGCTTCCAGTACAGCTGGATCCAGCCCCAGTTCGGCAAAAGACAATTCTGACATGAATGTACTCGGTATTCGGAGGGTATTGCACCGCAGGGCAGTGCGTGATTTTGAAACATTATAGTCGTTTTGTCGCTGCTTTAATATGAATAATGCCGGTTTGGTGGTAGGTAGTTGCCGGGGCAAGGTTATTGCGGGCGTGTTGCGATTGGTGCAGTCTATGAGGTTTGCATACTAACCAACTGGAAAATAAGCCTATGACCTTTGATCAGCTGCTGGCCGAAGTACGCCAGGATGGCACAGTGACCCTTCCTTCTGACTGGGCTCAGGGGCGCGCCACGTTTGGCGGCCTGGTTGCGGCCCTCGCATTTGATGTGATGGCAGCAAAGGTAGCGGAAGGCCGGGCTATGAGAGCCCTGCAGGTATCCTTTGTCGGGCCGGTGGAGCCCGGCGTGCCGGCGCAGTTCGAGGCCGAACTGTTGCGCGAAGGCAAGGCCGTTTCGCAAGTACAGGGGCGGATTCTGCAGAATGGCGAGCCTCGCCTGGTCTGCCTGGCCAGCTTCGGCGGAGACCGGGAATCCGCCATTCAGGTGGAGCCGCTTCCGGCGCCCGAAGCCAGGCCGGTCGACCAGTGTCAGGGGCTGCCCTACATCAAGGGTATGACTCCGGAGTTCACCCAGCACATCGAGATGCGCTGGGCGTTCGGCAATTTGCCGTTTTCCGGTAAGGGTGGCCGTGAAATGGGCGGCTGGATGCAGTTCCGGGAAACTCCGGAAGTGTTCACAGATGCCCACATTGTTGCGCTGGTAGATGCCTGGCCACCGGCGGTACTGCCGCACCTGAAAGATCGTGCGCCGGCCAGTTCCCTGAGCTGGGCGCTGGAAATTGTGCATCCCCGGCCGGTGATCAATCCCGGTGACTGGCTGCTGTACCGGGCCACCATTGACCAGGCGGGAGCGGGTTACGGCCACACCCATGCCGGTATCTGGACTGCCAGCGGAGAGCTGGTGGCGCTGAGCCGGCAGACGGTTACCGTGTTCGGATAAGCCAGGAGTGGGCGTCAGGCGGCCATCTCGGCCTTCAGGGCGTCCAGTATCACCCGGGCAAACTGGCGGGGTGAATCTTCCTGCAGGAAGTGACCGCCACTGAGGGTAATGTGGGGCTGGCCGAAGGCGCCGGGAATGCGGCGCTGCATCAGCCGGTCTCCGCCCCGGGTAATCGGGTCACTGCTGCTGAAGCAGGTAATAAACGGCTTGCGCCATTTTTCCAGTATCCGCCAGGCTTCCCGGTTCGCTGCGCTGGATGGATCCGAGGGCGAGGTGGGCACCAGTTTCGGAAAGGCCCGTGCCCCGGCTTTGTGGCGGGCGTCCGGAAAGGGGGCTTCGTAGGCGGCCAGTTCGCCGCTGGACAGGGTTCTCTCGGTACCCAGCTGGATGATCCGTGCTACGGGAAACCAGGGGCTGTGGCTGGCAAAGGCTTTCCACAGGCGAAAAACAGACGGTACCGGTGAGTCTCCGGTGGGCAGCATTCCGTTACCGACAATAATGCGGCTGAAGCGCCGGTGGTTTTCTGCAGCCAGTCGCAAGCCCAGCAGTGAGCCCCAGTTCTGGCATACCAGCGTGATATTCCACAGGTCCAGCTCTTCGACCCATCGGGTCAGCCAGTTTACGTGGTTGTCCGAGGTGTAGTCTGCGGTGTCGACGGGTTTGTCCGATTTTCCGAAACCGACGAGGTCCGGCGCCAGTACCCGGTGCCCGGCATCGGCGACCACGGGGATCATGTGCCGGTACAGGTACGACCAGGAAGGCTCACCGTGCAGCATCACCACCGGTGCCGCACTTTTCGGGCCTTCATCCACGAAGTGCATTCGCAGGCCCGGTTCGACATCCAGATAGTTGGGGGAGAAAGGGTAATCCGGGAGGCCTGCGAAGCGGGCTTCGTCAGTTCTCAGAATACGCATGCCATCGACTGTCCTGACTGATAGGTTGCGCGATTGTCGCGGTGACAATGTTCAGTCTTCAGGATAATGCAGATGGAATGTTGCTGTGTTTGAGTTCGGTAACAGAGCGTTGCGGCTTTGAATCAGGACGCAATATCGAACAGGCGCTCGGGGTTGTCGACCTGCGCGAGGGCTTCGTCACAGCAGTTGACGGCGCCGCAGTCGTCGGCCGAGCACAGGCCGATGGTGTCGCAGCAGATGTCCCGGTGGTTGTCGCCCTGGTTCCGGAAAATCCGGGCCCGGGACAGTATCGAGCGGCAATGTCCGCACAGCAGCGTGGGTACTGCGCTTCTTTCTGCCAGAAAGGCATTGAAGTGTTGATGTTGTGTCATAAGAATTCCTCCTGATCTACCTACCATAGGGACGCTTTGTGACAATTCAAAGTCTGCCAGCGGGCGTTCCACAGTTCGGGTTCAGCAGTTATACGTATCAGGCGTCAGGATCGACTACCGGGCGGCGGTTGGAACGTTTGTCGTCCCAGTCCAGGTCTTTCGGGTCGTACCAGCCCAGCCGGTCGGTTACCTTGCGCCGGGTGAACTCGGAAAGCGTGGGCCAGAGTTCCTGGAAGTCTTCCAGCCCTCTTTCCCGTTGCCGTAACTGCTTGCTGGTCAGCCGGCTGATGGTGCGGGGCAGGTGCAGGGCTTCGCCGAGTTGCCCGGGCACCAATACCTCCTGCCCCATCACTTTCCGGCGATGGGTGCGGGCGGCCAGCACCTTCTGCAGTTCGGTGGCAGCCTCAAGGGCGGTTTCGATGGTAAAGCTATCGGGATCCAACAACATGGCCTGTTTATTTGCTGTTCGATAACCTGTCACTATAACGTGAATCCGGCTACAGTGGCCACGCTCTCGTGGTAGTCTGCGGGGCTGGAAAACCGGTTCGCCGGGAACGTCATTGCTTCAGGAATGTTTGATATGTACGCAAAACTCGAGACACGGACCTTTCTGGCCATGCTGGTGGGTGTGTCGTTTGCTTTTATCTGGCTGATGAAGCCGTTTTTCGGGCCGATTTTCTGGGCCGTGGCCATTGCCCTGATTTTTCACCCGGTCCAGCAACTGCTGGTCAGGCGCCTGGGCGAGCGCCCCAACATCAATGCCCTGATCACCCTTATGATCTGCATGATTATCGTGGTGATTCCGGTGCTGTTTCTCGGGACTGCGCTGATTGCCGAAGGCGTTGGCATCTACCAGAAAATCCAGGAAGGGGAAATCCGGCCGGGGGAATACATTGACCAGGTGAACCGGTCATTTCCGGCCATTCAGGCTTTCCTGGCCCAGTTTGACATCAACTTCGGTGAACTTCGGGATCGTGCGGTGAGCGCCATTCTGGGCGGCAGTCAGTTCCTGGCCAAGCAGGCCCTGGGCATTGGCCAGAACACCTTCCAGTTTTTTCTGGGGCTGGCGCTGATGGTTTACCTGGCATTTTTCCTGCTGCGGGACGGCCATAAACTGGTTGAGTTGCTGATCAAGGCGTTGCCGCTCGGGGATGAGCGTGAGCGGCTGTTGTTTGCCAAGTTTGCCGAGGTTACCCGGGCTACCGTGAAGGGTAACCTGCTGATTGCCATTATCCAGGGTGCGCTGGGGGGGCTGATCTTCTGGGCCCTGGGTATTACCGGCGCCTTGCTGTGGGGGGTGGTGATGGCGATTGTCTCGCTGCTGCCGGCCGTGGGGGCAGCGATTGTGTGGGTGCCGGCAGCGGTCTACCTGGCAGCCGTTGGCGATATCATTCCGGCGATCATCCTGACGGCGTTTGGCACCATTGTGATCGGCCTGGCCGACAACCTGCTGCGCCCGATACTGGTGGGCCGGGACACCAAGATGCCGGATTACCTGGTGCTTCTGTCCACCCTCGGTGGCATCGTGCTGTTCGGCATCAATGGCTTTGTTATGGGGCCACTGGTGGCAGCGCTGTTTATGGCGTTCTGGGGGATTTTTATCCGGGAGTTCGGCGAAGAGGCGCATGCTTCCCGGCCAGAATGTGAACCAGGTAGCAAGGATGAGGGTTAGCTTGTGCTAGGGTCGGGTTAATGCCCTCGACCGTGGAGATGGGCGCCGCATTACCCTAATAACAAGATATTCAAGCGATATCAGGAGTAAGCCGGCGTTTACCACGAAAACTGCCAGCCATCCATTGCACAAACTGGTCCTCGCTGCGGGAGCCGTTGCGCTCCTTGGCACTGCCTCTTTGTCCCACGCCAATGATGTTGTCGCACTAAAGCACGCTTTATATGGCGCCGGGTACGATATAAACAATGTGAACCCCAAACTGGATGAACATACCCGGGCCGAGTTAACCCAATATCAGCAAGATCAGGGGCTGGAAGCCAGCGGTACCCTGAATGAAGAAACCAAGAAGGCGCTCGGGATGGTGGTCGTTGCAGAGGCTGCTCCCGAATCCAGGGCGCCCGCTCAGGCAGCTGCGAAGCCGGAAAGTGAGCCGCAGCCTGAAGCTGCCGAGCAAGCTGAAGAAAAGGATGACGAAGACGAAGCCTGGTCGCTCTGGTAATCCCGGCCCGGCCGCTTTGGCCAATGTCATAAAAAAGCCCGCAGGCTTGGCAGCTTGCGGGCTTTTTGTTTAAGGCCTGTTGGGATCAGTCCAGCTTGGACAGGTCCCGGACCGCGCCTTTATCTGCGCTGGTGGCCAGCAGGGCGTAGGCCTTCAGGGCCGCCGACACCTTTCGGGGACGGGAGTTTTCCGGTTTCCAGCCCTTGGCATCCCGCGCTTCGCGGCGCTTCTGCAGCTCGTCGTTGCTGACCTGCACATTGATGCTGCGGTTCGGGATGTCGATCAGGATGGTGTCTCCTTCCTCGATCAGGCCGATAGCGCCGCCGGCAGCCGCTTCCGGAGACGCATGGCCGATGGACAGGCCCGAAGTACCGCCAGAGAAGCGGCCGTCAGTCAGCAGGGCGCATTCCTTGCCCAGTCCCTTGGATTTCAGGTAACTGGTGGGGTAGAGCATTTCCTGCATGCCGGGGCCACCTTTCGGGCCTTCGTAGCGAATGATGACCACGTCGCCTGCCTTCACTTCGTCATTCAGGATACCGGCCACGGCCGTGTCCTGGCTCTCGAAGACCTTGGCCTTGCCTTCGAATACGAAGATGCTTTCGTCTACACCAGCGGTTTTTACCACGCAGCCGTCGACCGCGATGTTGCCGAACAGTACGGCCAGGCCGCCTTCGGACGAGTAGGCGTTTTCGACAGAACGGATACAGCCGTTCTCACGGTCACCGTCCAGGCTTGGCCAGCGGGTGCTCTGGCTGAATGCGGTCTGGGTGGGAATGCCGGCCGGGCCGGCCTTATAGAATTCCACCACTTCAGCGGTGGGGGAGCGCATGATGTCCCACACTTCCAGGGCTTCTTTCATGGTCTTGCTGTGTACGGTGGGCAGATCGGTGTTGATCAGGCCGCCGCGTTCCAGTTCACCCAGAATGCCCATGATGCCGCCGGCGCGGTGCACATCTTCCATATGGTACAGGGGCGAGTTCGGGGCCACCTTGCACAGCTGCGGTACCTCCCGGGACAACAGGTCGATATCGGCCAGGGTGAAGTCCACCTGGCCTTCCTGGGCTGCTGCCAGCAGGTGCAGGATGGTGTTGGTGGAGCCGCCCATGGCAATGTCCATGGTCATGGCGTTCTGGAAAGCTTCCATGGAGGCAATGCTGCGGGGCAGCACGCTGGCATCGTTCTGCTCGTAATAGCGCTTGGCGTTTTCGACAATCTGACGGCCAGCCTTCAGGAACAGTTGTTCGCGGTCGGCATGGGTAGCCAGCAGCGAACCGTTGCCAGGCAGTGCCAGGCCAATGGCTTCGGTCAGGCAGTTCATGGAGTTGGCGGTGAACATGCCGGAGCAGGAGCCACAGGTGGGGCACGCGCTGCGTTCGTATTCTTCCACCATCTCGTCGGTGGCGGTCGGATCAGCCGCGATCACCATGGCATCTACCAGGTCCAGCTTGTTCTCGGACAGCTTGGTTTTACCGGCTTCCATGGGACCGCCGGAAACGAAGATCGTCGGAATGTTCAGGCGCAGCGCGGCCATCAGCATGCCCGGGGTGATCTTGTCGCAGTTGGAAATGCACACCAGTGCATCGGCACAGTGGGCGTTGGCCATGTACTCTACGGAGTCGGCAATGATCTCCCGGGAGGGCAGGGAATACAGCATGCCGTCGTGGCCCATGGCGATACCGTCGTCTACGGCGATGGTGTTGAATTCCTTCGCCACACCACCGGCGGCTTCGATTTCGCGACAGACCAGCTGGCCCAGGTCTTTCAGGTGCACGTGGCCGGGCACAAACTGGGTGAACGAGTTGGCAACGGCGATAATCGGTTTGCCGAAATCGTCATTTTTCATACCGGTGGCGCGCCAGAGCGCACGGGCTCCGGCCATGTTGCGGCCGGCGGTTGAGGTGTGGGAACGATACTGGGGCATGGCGTGCTGCTCTCTCCCTTAATTTTGAACGGACTAAGCGAAACCGAGAGGATAACAGATTCCGTGCCCCTCGCATGGCTGTTTTCCGGATCGGTGTTTACAATAAACCTTCAGCCCGCAGGCTGAATTCCATAAAACCAACCAAGAGCCATTCCCACAGTGACTGACTCACTTTCCAGCGTGCCGCTGTTTCCGCTCAATTCCATTATCCTGCCCAAGGGGCGTATTCCCCTGCAGCTGTTCGAGCCCCGCTACATAGATATGCTGACCCGCTGCCTGAAAGAGCAGCAGGGCTTTGTGGTAGTGCTTTTACAGGATGGCGACGAGGTTGGCCGCAAGGCCCTGTTCCACGATCAGGGCACCTATGTGCGGATTATCGACTTCCAGCAGCTGGAGAACGGCTTGCTGGGTATCACCGTTGAAGGCGACACCAAGGTGCGGGTAGTCCGCAACTGGCAGCAGGAAGACGGTTTGCACATGGGGGATGCCGAGGCGCTGGAGCCGGAGCAGCAGGTTGATATACCGGACCGGCACTATGAATTGCCGGCGGTTCTGCAGGCCCTGTTCCGGCATCCGGTGGTGAAGGATCTGGGCATGGATGTCGATTTCGAAGATGCCCGTGAGGTGGGCTGGCGGCTTACCGAGCTGTTGCCCCTGGACAAGTCCGAGAAGCAGCAGCTGGCGGAGTGCCAGGATCCGGTCGAACGCCTGGACCGGTTGCAAGCCCTGCTGGACATCCTTGAACAAGGCTCCTGAAACCGGTCAGGGCGTCACAGGCTGCGGCGAGTAGGCCAGAACGGCACCGTCCCAATGGCTGGCCATGTAAACGGCGGTGAATGCCAACCACAGGCCCAGCGCTGCCCAGGTGAACGGATCCGGGCTCAGGGGCACGCGATCATATCGGCTGTAGCTGGCGCGGATAACCCCGGTAATGGCCAGTCCCAGGAACAACCCTCCCAGAACATCGGTAAACCAGTGCACCCCCAGATACAGCCGGCTCAGGGCTACCGGCAGCAATGGCAGTGACAGCAGCACGTAGCTTTGCCAGCGTTGCCGTTGCCGGCTTTCCGCCGCAATGAAGCTGGCGCACAGGGTTACCAGCACCGTGGCCCCGGCGGTGTGTCCGCTGGGAAAGGCTCCTGAAGATGGCGGGAGCATCACCGTATCGGGCCGTGGTATTCCGAAGCCGGCTTTCAGTAACCAGATGCTCCCGCTGGCCAGGATGGCGGCGGCTGCAACGTGGATAGCGGCGGCATAGTAGCCGCGAAATACCAGCACCAGAAACCCGAGCACGGCGGCGACAATCAGTACCGGTGGGTCTCCGGCCAGGGTAAAGGCAACCATCGGCAAATCCAGCAGCGGCTGGCGCAGCAGGGCAAACCAGGCCAGCACCTGTTGGTTCAGTTCATACAGTTTGCTGCTGACCGTCACCACCTGTGCCAGTATCAGGAACAGCGCCAGGGCTGTAACGGACATCATCAGGGACGGCAGCGGGAATTCACCACGGCGGGCCGGCCGCTCGCTGGTGTACAGCCGCCAGAACCGGTGGGTTGCATCGTAGCGGGCCATGGTGGTTTCCAGCCACCGGTACGGGCGGCTGCCTTCTCCCAGGCCCAGTCGCATTTGCAGCAGGGTCAGGTAAACCACCAGCAGTACCCCAAAGCTGACTCCGAGCACCAGGTAGAAGTGAGGTGGCGGCTTGATTTCGCTGGCCAGTGCCGTGCCTACGGTGAACCCGGGCAGGATATACACCAGTGCCCATCCTACTGCCGACAGCAAGTTAAAGGTAATGAAGGTGCGCCAGGGCATGTGCAGTGCGCCTGCCACCATGGGGATGATAGGGCGTATCGGGCCCACGAATCGCCCGATGATGACGCTCTTGCCGCCATGGGCCCGGAAGAAGTTTTCTCCCTTGGCAATCAGGCCGGGGTAACGGCTCAAGGGCCACACGGTGTCGAGTCGTCCTTTGAGTAGCCGGCCGATGGAGAAGCTCAGGACATCGCCGGCCACGGCGCCAAGGCCAGCCCAGATCAGGGCTTCGGACAGGGGAATGCCGGTTTTACCGGCCAGGGCGGCAAAGGCAAACAGCATGGCCACGCCAGGCACGATGATGCCGGCGATAGCCAGGGATTCAATCAGGGCCGTGGCAAACAGGGCGAACACCAGCCAGCCCGGGTTGCCAGCTACCCAGGTGGTCAGCTCAGTGAACCAGCTCCCGGTCATGCCCGGACCGGCTCTCCCGGGGTGAACCAGGCGGAATCAGCCCCGTGTTTCCTGGCTTCCAGCATGGCATTGGTTGCCCGCTGGCGAAGCAGCTCGGTGCTGGTATCGCCATTGCCCCGTGTAGTACAGCCAAGGCTTACGGACACCTTGCCGGTTTCCGGCCAGTCCCGTTCGGCGATGGTGCGGCGGATGCGTTCGGCAATGACCCGCAGGCCTTCTTCCGGGGTGAATGGCAGGATCAGGAAAAACTCGGAATCCTGCAGGCTGTACAGGGAGTCTCCCGCCCGGATGGTTTCGAACAGTTGCCGGGTAATCTGGCTCAGCAGGCGGTTCAGGCCGCGCTTGCCGTGCAGGTCGCGGATCTGGTCGTGGTGGTCCAGGCTCAGGCTGATGACCGACAGCGGGTGGCCGGTGGCAATGGCCCGGCTGATTTCCTTTTGCAGGGTTTCATCCAGGAACCGGGCATTGTGGGCGCCGGTGATCGGGTCGGTAATGGCCAGGTCCTGGGCGGACTGGGTCATGTGGTCGTAGTGCCAGACATAAAGCGCGGTGACGGCGGCCAGCAACAGCAGCCCCGCACTGGTGATAACGGCATCGGTTACAGGGTTGCCGAGCCAGGTCACGGCAATCACCGGTAGCAGTAGCAGGGCGCACAGCGCCAGCCCCTGCCGAAGGGGCAGGATTAGCAGGTTGAGCACCAGCAGGGGCATGGCCCAGTGGCTGATGCCGGGCGCGTTCATGGTCAGAACGGCCGCCACCAGGCCACTGTTCAGGCCGGCCAGGATGATCAGCTGGCCCGGTGCCGAAAGCTGGTGGCGACGGCAGAAGTAGGTATACACCAGCCCGGCCAGCAGCAGGGCGGTCATTGCCAGGGCCAGGTAAAACAGTTGGTAGAAGCCGTAGCGCAGGTTCTGCAACGCCAGGACGGAAATAACCAGGGCTGTCAGGCTGTAGGCGGCGCTGTGGCTCCAGGTACGCAGGCGGGTTTCGGTCATTGAGCGTTGGCCTCCGGATCCTGTTTGCCCGGAAGGTCGGACGGCAGCGGGTTGCTGAAGGTCTGGGTGCGATTGCCACCCTGTTGCTGGGCCCGGCGCAGGGCGTTGGCCACGCTTTGCTGCAGGCTGTCGGCATCATCGCCAATGTTCAGGCCGGCGACGCCGGTGCTGACGGTGAGTTTCAGGCCGTGAGACTCCATCAATTTATCAAGTCCCTGGCGGATGAGGTCTGCCTTCTTTGCGGTTTCGGCGGTATTTGCGCCCGGCAGAATCGCCAGGAATTGCAGGTCGGCCACCCGGTAATAGGTATCGAAGTCCCGTAACTGGGAATGCAGGTAACGGCCGATTCTGGGCAGGATAGCGCGGATGTCTTCGTCCGGGTCGCTGTCACTCAGATGGGTGTCGAGGCCGATCATCATCACCGACAGGTTGGTGCCCTCCCGTTCGCTGCGCTGGATTTCCTTGTGCAGGTCCGCCGACAGGTACTCCCGGCTGGCGGCCTGGGTGAGCTCGTCGGTGCGGCGCAGTGGCGCCAGCTGGCGGGACTTGTATTCCCGCAGGAACACCAGGATGCCGGCCAACAGCGTGGTCAGTACAAACGCGCTGACCATCTGGTGGCGGTCTGGCAGGTTGACCAGCCATTGGGCGCTGGACAGCACAAGGACCAGCAGAACCAGGGTCACCGGTGCCGCCAGGTAAACCGGCAGCAGGGCGAAGGTGGCCAGCGGCAGGGCATAGAGCCAGTGGCTTAGCGACCACGGCCCCAGCCACAGGGCGGCGACAAGCGCCAGGGCCAGGACGCCGAGGAAAAAATACCTCAGTTGTGGCCATGGCAGTTTGCCCTGTTGATTGTTCAGGGGGCTGCCTGCCAGGCACAACCCCGCCGCAGCCGCCGCAGAAGCCGCCGCAAGGGGTTCGCCAAGCAGCACACTCAGGGCGCTGGTTAGCGCCAGGGCGGCACAACCGGCTTTGGTGAGGGTGCTGGGCAGGAATTTTTCGGCCGACTGGGGCATGGAACCTCTGTCCTTCGCTGGCACATCCATTGAATATTGAAAGCAGTGCAGCGGTATAATAGTCGTTTGGGGTGCGGACTTGAAACGGGAAAGGTAAAGTAACCGCCCGGTTTTGGAATCAGCTAGCAGAATAAAAGGTAAATCGATGGATGTTGCAGCCTATATGGCGGAGCTTGGCCAGCAGGCCAGGGTCGCCTCAAGAGAAGTCGCCCGTTCGGCAACCGCAGTGCGCAACCAGGCCCTGCTGGCGACAGCGGAAGCGCTGGATGCGGCGCGCCAGGCACTGGCAGAGGCTAACCGGAAAGACCTGGAAAACGGCCGGGCCAATGGCCTGGACGAAGCCATGCTGGACCGCCTTGAGCTGACGCCGGCCCGTATCGACACCATGATTGAAGGCCTGCGCCAGGTGGCAACCCTGCCGGACCCGGTGGGCGAAATCACCGATATGACCTATCGCCCCTCCGGTATCCAGGTGGGCAAGATGCGCGTTCCGCTGGGCGTTATCGGCATCATCTACGAATCCCGGCCAAATGTGACGGTTGAGGCGGCCAGCCTTTGCCTGAAGTCCGGCAATGCCACCATTCTGCGTGGTGGCTCCGAGGCCATCCATTCCAACCAGGCGATTGCCGAATGCCTGGCCACCGGCCTGGCGGCCGCCGGGCTGCCGGAAACCGCTGTGCAGGTGGTGAAGACCACGGACCGCGCCGCGGTGGGCGAACTGATTACTATGCCCCAGTACGTGGATGTGATTGTGCCCCGGGGTGGCAAGGGCCTGATCGAGCGCATCAGCCGCGATGCCCGGGTGCCGGTGATCAAGCACCTGGACGGTGTTTGCCATGTGTACATCGACAGTCATGCCGACCCTGAAAAGGCCTTGAAGGTTGCGGTTAACGCCAAGACCCACCGTTACGGCACCTGCAACACCATGGAAACCCTGTTGGTGGACCAGGAAGTGGCAGACGATATGCTGCCCCTGCTGGCGGCCGAATTTGCCGCAAAGGGTGTGGAACTGCGGGGTTGTGAGCGTACCTGTGCGATTCTTGAAGGCATCAGCGCTGCCACCGAGGACGACTGGCACGAAGAGTACCTGGCGCCGATTCTTGCGGTGCGTGTGGTCGACGGCCTGGATGGCGCCATCGAGCACATCAACCGGTACAGCTCCCAGCATACCGACAGCATCATCACCGAGAACTACACCCGGGCCCGCCGGTTCCTGACCGAGGTGGATTCCAGTTCGGTGATGGTCAACGCCTCCACCCGCTTTGCGGACGGTTTCGAATATGGCCTGGGGGCTGAAATCGGCATTTCCACCGACAAGATCCACGCCCGTGGCCCGGTTGGCCTGGAAGGCCTGACTTCCCAGAAATATGTGGTATTCGGCGACGGCCAAATCCGGGCCTGATGCCATGCATGTAATCTACGGTGGCACCTTTGACCCCATCCACCACGGACATCTCCGGCTGGCGCTGGAGGTATCCGACGCCCTGGCGGTGGATCGGGTTCACCTGGTGCCCTGTCATATTCCTCCCCATCGGGGCGATACGGGAGCGACCTCTGCCCAGCGGCTTGAGCTGATCCGTCTGGCCATCGCCGGCGAAGAACGCCTGCGGGTAGATGACCGTGAACTTCAGCGGGCCGGTGCCTCTTACACCGCAGACACTTTGCGCCAGCTCCGGCAGGAACTGGGTGCGGAGGCGCCCCTGGTGATGGTCGTGGGCACCGATTCCTTTGCCGGTTTTGACCGCTGGCAGGACTGGCAGCAGATTCCCGAACTGGCGCACATTGTGGTGGTACGCCGGCCCGGGGCTCAGCTGCCTGAAAACAGTGGTGCGGCACACTTGCTTGCGGGCCGGCGCGCTGCCGGTGCGGCCAGTTTGCGGGAGAGCCCCGCTGGCCGGGTATTGGAGCTGGATCCGCCACTGCTGGACATCTCGGCAACCGGCATTCGGGAGCGCATTGCAACCGGCCGTTCTCCCCGATACCTGATGCCCGATGCCGTGTGGCAGAGAGTGCAGGCACTGGGCCTTTATGGTTCCGGCAGCGCCAACGGTTTTTAGGAGTTATCCACAGCCGGCTTTGATGCTACAATCGCGGCTGAATATCACTTATCGGGCGGCCGCTCCGGCCAGAGCCCGGAAAACAGGGTAATTATGCAGGCAGAACAACTGAAAGATCTGGTCGTAAACGCTCTTGAAGAGGTCAAGGCACAGGATATCAGCGTGATTGATGTCCGTGATCGCACCAGCGTGACCGACTTTATGGTTCTCGCATCGGGTACTTCCAACCGTCACATCAAATCCCTTGCCGATTCCGTGGTTATCGAAGCCAAGGAGCAGGGTGTGCGCGCCAACAATGTTGAAGGCGGTGCCGGTAGTGACTGGATTCTGGTAGATCTGGGCGATGTGGTGGTTCACGTGATGATGCCTGCTACCCGCGAATTCTACGATCTGGAGCGCTTCTGGCGTGATGCTCCGGACCTTGGTGCAGCGGGCAGCGAGTAACCATGCGCCTGCGTCTGATCTGTGTCGGGCAGAAAATGCCCGACTGGGTCAGTGCGGGGTACAACGACTACGCCCGCCGGATGCCTCCGGAGTTGCCCCTCGAACTGACTGAAATCCCCATGGCCCATCGCGGCAAGAATCCGGATATTCCCCGGTTGATGCAGCGTGAAAGCGACGCCATCCTGTCGGCAGTGGGTCAGCGTGACCGCGTGATTGCACTGGAAGTGGGTGGCCGGCCCTGGTCCACCGAGAAACTGGCGAGTCAGCTGGAAAACTGGCAGCAGGATGGTCAGGATGTCTGCTTTCTGGTGGGCGGCCCCGATGGCCTGGCTGACGCCTGTCGCAACCGTGCCGACCAGCAATGGTCACTTTCCCCCCTTACCCTGCCGCACCCGCTGGTGCGTATCGTCCTGGCCGAACAACTGTACCGGGCCTGGTCCATCACCCGTAACCATCCTTACCACCGGGCATAGGGCTGCCAATGGCCTGGGGCGAATTCAAGGACACCGTAGCAGAGCGCCGACTGTTCCAGCGCCGGGCAATGGTTATGCTGGTGCTGGTTATGCTTGCGCTGGGTGGTTTGCTGGCGCGCATGTACCAGTTACAGATCGTCGAGCATGAAATCTATACCACGCTGTCTGACAAGAACCGGGTGCAGGTGCAGTCGGTCCCGCCTCCCAGAGGGCTGGTTTACGACCGCAATAACCTGCTGCTGGCGGAAAACCGGCCGGTGTTCAGCCTCACCCTGGTGCCCGAGCGGATTGGCAGCATGGATGAAACCCTGGCCCGGCTGACGGAAATCCTGAGCATTTCCGATGAAGACATTGAACGCTTCCAGCGCCGGCTGAATGAACCGCGCCGCCCGTTCCAGGAAATTCCCCTGAGTTACGACCTGAACGAAGAGGAAATCGCCCGGATGGCGGTACACCGGCACCGGTTCCCCGGTGTCGAGGTCAAGGCCGAACTGGTTCGCTATTACCCTCACAGTGAGTTGACCGCCCATGCCCTGGGCTATGTCGGCCGTATCAACCGGAATGAACTGCAGCGCATTGATCCGGTGAATTACGCCGGCACCAACTACATCGGCAAATCCGGTGTGGAGCGATTCTATGAAAAAGTGTTGCACGGCAAGGTGGGGTACCAGCACGTAGAAACCAATGCCCGGGGGCGGATACTCCGGGTACTGGAGCGGGAAAACCCGGTACCCGGGGAAGACCTGCAGCTGCACCTGGATCTGCGCCTGCAACGCAAGGCCCACGAATTGCTGGAAGGCCGGCGTGGCGCCATCATTGCGATCGAGCCCGCCACCGGTGGCATCCTGGCCCTGGCCAGCGTGCCCGGCTTCGATGCCAACAAGTTTGTGACCGGTATCAGTGTCAAAGACTACCGGGATCTGAGTGAAAGCATCGACAAGCCCCTGTTCAACCGGGCCCTGCGTGGCCAGTATCCCCCCGGCTCCACCATCAAGCCCATGATGGCCGTGGCTGCCCTGGACAGTGGCGTAACCACCCGCGAGCGAACCATCTGGGACCCGGGTTATTTCCAGCTCAAGGAAAGCGGTCGACGCTACCGGGACTGGAAGCGAACCGGGCATGGCTGGGTAGACCTGATGGATTCCGTGGCGGAGTCCTGCGATGTGTATTTTTATCAGATCGGCGTCGAAATGGGTGTCGACGTGATGTACGACTATCTGTCCCGCTTCGGGTTTGGTGAAGACGCCACCCTCGACGTCGCCGGTGCCCTCAGTGGTCTGCTGCCGTCCCGGGACTGGAAGCGGGCGGTCCGCAGTGAACCCTGGTATCCGGGGGATTCCGTCAATATGAGTATCGGCCAGGGCTTTTTCCTGGCTACACCCCTGCAGCTCGCGACTGCCACGGCCCTGATTGCCAACCGGGGTGAGTGGGTAGAACCGCGCCTGCTGAAAGATATCCGTGGTGACCGCCCGGTGGAAGAGTTCCTGCCGGCATCCACCCATAAGCCCCTGGATCTCAAGAATCCTGACGATTGGGAATACGTGGTGGATACCATGGAAGAAGTTATGCACGGAACCCGCGGCACGGCTCGTGGTGCCGCCAGGGGTGCCAGCTACCGGATGGCGGGTAAAACCGGTACCGCCCAGGTGTTCAGCCTGGGTGAAGATGAAGAATACGATGCCGAGGAGATCCGCGAGCGCCTGCGGGATCACGCGTTGTTTGTCGGCTTTGCCCCCACAGACGATCCGAAAATCGCCGTTGCCATCATTGTCGAGAATGGCGGTGGCGGCAGCAGTGTCGCGGCACCGGTTGCCCGCGGGCTGTTTGATGCGTGGCTGGAGGAATTCCCTGCGGCAGAGGCGGCCCAGGTGGTGGGCCAGGCTGAAACCGGAGGTGAGGGCTGATGGCACTCGGAAAGCTGTTGAACAGCCAGGAATCGGGCGCTCTGGGCCGGCCCAGAAGCATCTGGTCAACGTTACACCTGGATCCCATCTTACTGGCTCTATTGTTGCTGCTTGTCGGTGGTGGACTGTTTGTATTGTACAGCGGCGCAGACCGGAACTTTGCCGTGGTTAAGGGCCAGATGATCCGGTTGGGCGTGGCCTTTGTAGTGATGTTTGTGTTTGCCCAGCTGGACCCTGCAATATTCCGGCGCTGGGCTCCCTGGCTGTACCTGGCTGGCCTGGCCGGGTTGGTGGCGGTGTTGCTGGTGGGTGTTGGTGCCAAGGGTGCCCAGCGCTGGCTGGCGCTACCCGGGCTGCCCCGTTTCCAGCCTTCGGAGCTGATGAAACTGGTGGTACCGATGATGGCGGCCTGGTATTTGTCCCGCTATTACCTGCCACCCACGTTTTCGCGGATTGTGGTTGGCCTGGTGATTGTTCTGTTGCCCATGTTCCTGATCATCCAGCAGCCTGACCTGGGTACTTCGCTGCTGGTGGGCATGGCGGGCATCTTCGTGGTGTTCTTTGCCGGCATCAGCTGGAAGCTCATCACCGCTTTTTTCGGCATGGTGGCGGTTTCCGCGCCGCTGATGTGGTTCTACGTGATGCGGGACTATCAGAAGCAACGGGTGCTGACCCTGCTTGATCCGCAAAGTGATCCTCTGGGGGCGGGCTGGAACATTATCCAGTCGAAAACCGCCATCGGCTCCGGCGGGATGGATGGCAAGGGCTGGCTCCAGGGCACCCAGTCGCACCTGGAATTCCTGCCGGAAAGCCATACCGACTTTATTGTGGCGGTGCTTGCCGAGGAATTCGGTTTTGTCGGCATGATGCTGCTGATGGCGGTGTATTTCCTGATTATCCTGCGGTGTCTCTACATTTCCGTAACCGCCCAGGATTCCTTCAGCCGTTTGCTGGCGGGTGCCCTGACCATGACGTTCTTCATCTACATCTTTGTGAACGTGGGAATGGTCAGCGGGCTGCTGCCGGTGGTTGGTGTGCCGCTGCCGCTGATCAGTTACGGGGGCACGTCCGGGGTCACCCTGATGGCGGCCTTCGGGGTGCTGATGTCGATTCACACCCACCGCCGGATGATCTCGGCGTAGCCTGGCTGGCAATAATGGCCGGCCGGTAATGGTGAATCACGCCTGGAACCCGTTACAATGTTGCCGGTCAGTAATGACTGACCAACCGAGACAATACAGGGGTAGGCGCTGATATGCTGCAGGTTCCGAAACATTGGCTGCCGGGGTTGATCACACTGGTTCTGGTGTCTGGCTGTGCCAGCACTCCGGCTCCGGAAACCGATCATTCCTCGCGCTATACCATAAAGCAGGATCGTGGCCCTTCCGGTGACTACGACATCAGCGGCCTGACCGACGCGGTGCCCCGGTATGAGGAGCCTCGCCGGGCCGGTAACAAATCCCCGTACACCGTGTGGGGCAAGAGTTACCGGGTGATCGACAGCAATGACGGTTATGTGGCCCGGGGTACAGCCAGCTGGTATGGTGAGAAATTCCACGGCCACAAAACGTCCAATGGCGAGACCTTCGACATGTACGCCATGTCGGCCGCCCACAAGTCTTTGCGCATACCGGGATATGCCCGGGTGACCAACCTGGACAATGGCCGGTCGGTGATTGTCCGGGTGAATGATCGTGGCCCGTTTCACGGCGACCGCCTGATTGATCTGTCCTATGCGGCAGCCAAGAAGCTGGATTATCACGCCCGCGGCACAGCCCGGGTGGAAGTGGCCGCTATCACGGTTCGTCCGGATGGCGCCATGTTCCTGGCGGGCGAGCCATTTGAGCCCACCGGCAAGGTCCAGGCACCGGTGCAGGTAGCCTCAGAACCTGCCTCTGCGCCGGCAGCATCGGGACAGGCGTTGTTTGTGCAGCTGGGTGCCTTCAGCAGTCGGGACCCGGCCGAAGCCCTGCTGGCCAGGGCCCGGGAAGCAACGGAGACTCCGGCACGATTGCGTGAAGTGAGCACCGGCTCGGGACGTTTCCACCGTGTACAGGTGGGCCCGTTCCCGAATGAAGACGAAGCCCGCTATGCCCGGAACCTGCTGGAATCCCGGGGTTTCGGCCAGCCCATAGTCCTGACGGATTCGCACTGAGTTGCCGCCGGCACACATAAGACCAACATCTGACGACGAATGACACAACCCATGGCTTTCAAAATGTTTACCCGAATTTTTCTACTGGCATTTGCTCTGTTTGTAACCGCAGGGACGGCCTCGGCCCAGTCCCAGTCGGTCCTGATTCCTTCTCCTCCGGCCATTGCCGGCAGCTCCTGGGTTCTGATGGACCCCCTGAGCGGCCGTGTGATCATGGAGAACAACAGCAACGAGCGTTTGCCCCCGGCCAGCCTGACCAAGATGATGACGGCTTACATCGTTGAGCGTGAGCTGGACGAAGGCCGGATTTCCATGTCTGACATGGTGCCCATCAGTGTGAAAGCCTGGCGTACCGAGGGTTCCAGGACCTTCGTACAGGAAGGCACCACGGTATCCGTGGAAAACCTGCTGAAAGGCGTGATCATCCAGTCCGGTAACGATGCCTCCGTGGCGCTGGCCGAATTTATTGCCGGCAGTGAGGGGGCGTTCGTGGACATCATGAACCAGCAGGCGCAATTGCTGGGTATGACGAACACCAACTTCCAGAATGCCACCGGCTTGCCGGCCCCGGATCATTTCTCGACCGCCTACGACCTGGCCCTGCTGGCCCGGGCAATTATCCAGGACTATCCGGAAAACTATCCGCTGTATGCGGAGAAGCACTTCACCTACAACAATATCCGTCAGCCAAACCGCAACGCCCTGTTGTGGCGGGATGACAGCGTGGATGGCCTGAAGACCGGCCACACCGAAGAAGCTGGTTACTGCCTGGTGGCGTCTGCCAAGCGTAACGACACCCGGCTGATTGCCTCGGTAATGGGCACCTCGAGTTCCGAAGCCCGGGCCCAGGAAGTTCAGAAAATGCTGAACTACGGTTTCCGTTACTACGAAACCGAGCGTTTGTTCCGTGCCGGCCAGGAGCTGGTGCAGGCAAAGGTCTGGGGCGGCCAGGCTGACCAGATTTCCGTGGGTATGCCGGAAGATGTGTACGTAACCATTCCCCGCGGCTCCAGAAACCAGCTGGAATCTACCGTAGACCTTGATTCTGTGATCAAGGCACCCATCAATGTGGGAGACGAGCTGGGTCGCGTTCGGGTTATCCTGGATGGCGAAACCCTGGTGGACGAACCGGTACTGGCGCTGACCGAAGTGCCGGAAGGCGGGCTGTTCAAGCGGCTTTGGGATGCCATCAAGCTCTTTTTTGTTCAACTGTTTGAGTGAGCCACAGGCACAGAGTGTGCCCTGGCCGGGAGAAAGACGGCGTGAGTGAGCCGAAAGCACCGAAAATTGAATTTCCCTGCGATTACGTGATCAAGGTGATCGGTAACGCCGCCCCGGATTTCACGGAATTCGTGGTGGAAGTGGTGGAGCAGCACGCGCCGGGCATCTGCGAGGCAGATATCTCGGTAAACGACAGCAGCAAGGGCCGGTTTTCGTCTGTGCAGCTGAAAATCGTTGCCACCGGTGAAGAGCAACTCAAGGCACTGTTTGAGGACCTCAAAGCCAGTGGCCGGGTTCACATGGTGCTGTAAATGCCAGACCTGATTGTCCGCTCGCTGGGCCAGCAGCCCTACATGGAAGCCTGGGAGGCGATGAAAACTTTCACCGCCAACCGGGACGAATCCTCGGTCGACGAACTCTGGTGCCTGGAACATCCCCGGGTGTTTACCCAGGGGCAGGCGGGCAAGGCCGAGCATATCCTGTTACCGGGTGATATCCCGGTTATCCAGGTAGATCGTGGCGGCCAGGTGACGTACCACGGCCCGGGCCAGCTGGTGATCTACCTGTTGATTGACCTGTCCCGGCGCAAGCTGGGAGTCCGGGCCCTGGTGGATGTGATCGAGCAGGCTATTGTGCGCACACTGGCCCAGTCCGGTGTGGAAGCGGCACCCCGTGCCGACGCGCCCGGTGTCTATGTGAACGGGGCCAAGATTGCATCGCTGGGCCTGCGGGTACGCCGGGGCTGTTCTTTCCACGGCCTGGCCCTGAACGTGAATATGGACATGGAACCGTTCTCCCGCATCAATCCCTGTGGCTATGCCGGCATGAATATGTGCCAGGTGAAAGACTTCGAGCAGGGCGCCTCGGTATACGAGCTTGAACGCCGCCTGGTGAAAGAGCTGGTAGCCGGGCTGGGCAACCAGCAGGTGGAGCATCGCCAGGGCTGGTAAGCCGGTTCAGCGTGCAGCCGTGGCCTCGATGCACACCTGGTCCCGGCCGCCGGACTTGGCGGCATACAGGGCTTCATCGGCCCGCTGCAACAGCCGGTCAATCGATTCCGATCCCCGAATGCTGGCAACGCCGGTACTGATGGTAACCCCCATGGTTTTGCCGCTTTCGGTCCGAACGGACTGCCTGGCTACTGCGGCCCGCATCCGTTCAGCGCTGGCACTGGCTTCGGCCAGAGCCGTTTCCGGTAACAGCACCAGGAATTCCTCCCCGCCCCACCGGGCAATGGTATCCATCTTGCGACAGCCGGATGCCAGCGTGCGCGCCACCAGGATAATCAGTTCGTCGCCCACCTGGTGGCCATGCTGGTCGTTCACGGTCTTGAACAGGTCAATGTCCATCAGTAACACCGAGAAAGGCCGCCCGTTGCGCAGGTAGCGCTGGTATTCGCCTTCGAGCTGGGTCAGGCCTTCGCGGCGGTTGGCCAGCCCGGTCAGGGCATCGTGCTTGGCCGCATATTCGAACTCGGCCGCCAGTTTCAGCAGCCCCAGCTTGCTGCGGCGCCGGCTCTGGTCGAGGATGTAGCAAGTGACCATCTCGAACGCGAGCACGATCACCAGGGAAATCCGGAAACTGCTGCTGTAAGTGGCGCCAAACAGCCATTCGCCGGCGGGGCTGAACAGAAACAGTACGGCCAGCCAGCCGCCAGCACAGGCAAACACGCCCACCCGGGCTTCACTGATGTAAAAGATGATGGGCGGGTAGGCAAACAGCCAGATAATGGCAGAGCCATCTTCCACCGCGTGCACGGCAAGGTACGTGAACAGCACGGTGATCAGCGAAATGAAGCCCCGACGCTGCAAGGTTTTGTGGCGAAAGCCGAGAAACACCAGCAGGTTGAGTGCCAGCAGGCCGGAGAATACCAGCAGCACGCTGGCGTTCAGGTTGTCGCCATGCTGGCTCGAGCGCCAGGCGAAGAAGGCCAGTATGGGAACCGCGGCCGCGCTCAGCCAGTTGATCAGGGCCGGTACAGGAATTTCGCCTTTAACCCGAAACTGAGACAGCTCGGAATCGGCAGCGGAGTGGGGTGTCTGCGTCATGGCATTATTGTTGTGTAAGATTTCAGGGCGGCCAGTCGTGGCCGGTCTGTACATAGTAGAGGCACTTAAGTGCTGTGACTGTATCGAATCGTAACCTTCAGCGGGTACTGATTATTGCTGGTTAAAGTTCGTGCACATTGGCCCCGGAAGCGGAAATCCGGCGACGAATCGGTTAGCTTGTATCGGGGCAGGATCCGTATAATGCATGGAAGTATCGGAAAAGCAGCAAATTCCCAGACAAAGACAGGTCGTTCATGACAGAAAGGCGCTCCGGAAAATCCGTCTCACGCATCAAGACCGGTAGTTTTGAGCGTCGGCTGTCGCTGACCAAGGCCGGTCTCTTTGCTGGAACCCGCATGGCCTCCCACATGGCTACCAACTGGTTCAGCAGCAAAGACACCCGTGAACAAAGGCACAAGGCCATGCTGTCCAGCCAGGCCCGGTTCCTGGTGGATGAGCTTGGCCGCCTGAAGGGCAGTGTGGTCAAGATCGGCCAGGTGATGGCGCTGTACGGCGAGCACTTTCTGCCGGAAGAAGTGACTGAAGCCCTGCATACCCTGGAAGACCAGACCACGTCCCTGGAGTGGCCGGCCATTGAACGGGTGCTGAAGGCGGAAATCGGTGCGGACCGGCTGGCAGAGCTGGAGGTAGACCCGGAACCCATAGGCGCTGCCTCGCTGGGGCAGGTGCACCGCGCCGTGCGCCGCAGTGATGGCCTGGAACTGGTGCTGAAGGTTCAGTACCCCGGCGTGGCCGATGCCGTAGACAGCGACCTCAACGCCGTGGCCCAGTTATTGAAAGTAGCCAGGCTGGTGAGCTTCGGCCCTGAATTCAATGACTGGCTCGAAGAAGTCCGGCAGATGATGCACCGGGAGGTGGACTACCGGCTGGAAGCCCGCACCACGGAAAAATTCCGCCAGATGCTGGCGGACGATCCCCGGTTTATCGTGCCTCGGGTGCTGCCGGAATATTCCACCGATCACATCATCGCCTCAACCTATGAACACGGCCATTCCGTAGGCTCCCAGGAAGTGCGGGAGCTGTCCCTGGAGCGCCGGAGCGCCCTGGGCAAGGCGGCCCTTGAGCTGTTTTTCCGGGAGCTGTTTGTCTGGGGCGAAATCCAGACCGATCCCAACTTCGGCAATTACCGGATCCGTATTGCCGGTGAAGCCGGGGAGGAGCCGGATTATGATCGCATTGTGCTGCTCGATTTCGGTGCGGTACAAAGCTATTCCCGGGAGTTTCTGGACCCGGTCATCCAGATGATCCGGGCGTCCTATGAAGACGACCTGGAACAGGTGATCGAGGGCGGCGTGAAGCTGCGTTTTATGAGCTACGACTGGCCCCGGGAAGTGCTGGAAAAGTTCGGACAGGTTTGCATGTCGGTGCTGGAGCCCCTGGCCCGGGACCAGGGCCAGTGGCCGGACTATGCGGTAAACAGCCACGGCCAGTACCGCTGGAAACAGAGCGACCTGCCATCCCGGGTGGCCCGGCAGGCAGCACGCTCGGCCATCAGCCGTTACTTCCGGGTACCGCCCAAGGAGTTCGTGTTCCTGAACCGGAAGCTGATTGGTGTGTACACCTTTGTGGCGGTGATGCACTCCGAGTTTAATGGTGAACCACTGTTGCGCCGTTACCTTTACGGTGAGGATCCGACCAAACCGGACGCTTCCAGTACCACCCAGATCACAAAGGCGTAGCGCAAGCCCTTGCCGATGGCTACCAGCACCACAAAGTTGAGCCAGGGCACCCGCATAATGCCGCCCACCAGTGTGAGCGCGTCACCCCCGATCGGCAGCCAGCCGAGCAGCAAAGACCACTGCCCGTAGCGGTTGAACCGGTTGCGGGCTTTGTGCAGTTGTAGTTCGCTGACCGGAAACCAGCGTTTGTGTTTGAACCTGTCTACCTGACGGCCAATGATGCCATTCACCACCGAGCCCAGGGTATTGCCGGCGGTGGCCCAGAACCAGATCCAGAACAGGGCGTAATCCTGGTTCACCAGGGTGCCCACCAGGATCTCGGAGTAGGCTGGCAGCAGGGTAGCGGCCGCGAAGGCGGTCAGGAAAAGGGTCAGGTAGGCCATGGCGTCTCCATGGCTGAATCGTAAAGTACTATGGCTGTAATGGTAAGTGCCAATTTCCAATCCCCGGACGAGCTGTCATCATTTGCGCAACTTTCAGGTTTTGGTTTTCCTTTATTTCCCGAGGAGGTTTTATGGAGCAGGTTACCATCTACGGTCGCATGAGCTGCCCGTTCTGCGTTGCCGCGAAGAATCTGTGCGAGTCCCGGAACATGCCCTACACATGGGTCGACATGATCGAGAAAGGGCTGAGCAAGCAGGATATTGCTGACAGGATTGGCCGCCCGGTGTATACCGTGCCGCAGATCCTGGTGGGTGACGAATACGTTGGCGGCTACGACGATTTCTCCGCCTACGTGCGCAGGCAGCCCGCCTGACGCCATTTTCTCTTTTCCAGAAACACAAAGGCCCGACTGTAAAAAGCCGGGCCTTTGTGTTTCTGGCGATAGCTGTTACAGGGTGAACTCTGTTTTCAGCTTTTTCTCGGCCAGTTGGTTTTTCAGCTTGGCCACCTTGGGCAGACCATTCTCGAACGGCGGGAAGCTTTCACCCTCGATCAGCGGCTGCAGGTAGTCACGGCACTCCTCGGTAATGCCGAAGCCGTCATCCGTAATGTAGTGGATGGGCATTTTCTTTTCCTGGTTAGCCACTTCGCTCAGGTTGGCCTGGCCAATGCTCCAGCGGTAAGGCTTGGCCTGGTCCCGCACGATGGTGGGCATCAATGCCTGTTTGCCATCCAGGGCCATTTCCACGGCAGCCTTGCCCACGGAGTAGGCCTGTTCTACGTCGGTAGCGGAGGCAATGTGCCGCGCTGCGCGCTGCAGATAATCGGCAACGGCCCAGTGGTACTTGTGGCCCAGGGCCTGCTTCACCATGTTGGCCAGGGCCGGTGCAACACCGCCCAGCTGGGTGTGGCCGAAGGCATCCTTGGCGCCAGCGTCAGCTACAAACCGGCCGTCTTCGTACTGGGCACCTTCCGAGGCAACCACCACGCAGTAGCCGTAATCTTTCACGCACTGGTCTACGCGCTCCAGGAACTTCTCCCGGTTGAACGGGATTTCCGGGAACAGGATGATGTGGGGCGGTTCGCCTTCACCCTGGCCGGCCAGGCCGGCGGAAGCGGCAATCCAGCCCGCGTGCCGGCCCATCACTTCCAGGATAAACACCTTGGTGGAGGTTTCGCACATAGACTTGATGTCCAGGCTGGCTTCCAGGGTAGAGGTGGCAATGTACTTGGCGACAGAACCAAAGCCCGGGCAGCAGTCGGTGAACGGCAGGTCGTTGTCGACGGTTTTGGGCACACCGATGCAGGTGATCGGATAACCCATCTTGTCGCCGAGCTGGGACACCTTGTAGGCGGTATCCTGGGAGTCACCGCCACCGTTATAGAAGAAGTAACCGATGTCGTGGGCGCGGAACACTTCGATCAGGCGCTCGTATTCGCGCTGGTTTTCCGACAGGTTCTTCAGCTTGTAGCGGCAGGAACCGAAAGCGCCGCCCGGGGTATGAATCAGCGCCTGGATGGCGTCATCTGACTCCAGGCTGGTATCAATCAGCTCTTCTTTCAGGGCGCCGATAATGCCGTTGCGGCCGGCAAACACCTTGCCGATCTTGTCCGGGTGCTGGCGGGCGGTCTGAATAACGCCACAGGCACTGGCGTTAATAACGGCGGTTACCCCGCCAGACTGGGCATAAAACGCATTCTTGATAGCCATCTCGGGCTAAAGCCTCCTGCTGGTTCAATGATGGCGCAAATCATACGCGAATCAGGTGGAAGTTTCATGAGCATATACCGTGCCCTTGACCCCGCAGAAAGTATGGTAGAGGCTTGGCAGGTTTCAAACCGGAGGCCTTACCTTAATGCACATACACATACTGGGAATCTGCGGCACTTTCATGGGCAGCCTGGCGGTCATCGCCCGGGAGCTGGGGCACACTGTGACCGGCTCCGACCAGGGGGTATACCCGCCCATGAGCACCCAGCTGGAGGCCCAGGGTATCTCGTTAATGGAAGGCTACCGGGTGGAGAACCTGGAGCCGAAGCCGGACCTGGTGCTGATTGGTAATGCCATGTCCCGGGGCAACCCGGAGGTGGAAGCTGTTCTGAACCGGCGCATCGATTACATGTCCGGCCCCGAGTGGCTGGCCCGGGAAGTCCTGCGCCATCGCTGGGTGATGGCGGTGGCCGGCACCCATGGCAAAACCACCACCACCGCCATGCTGCTGTGGATTTTGGACCAGGCAGGGTTTGATGCCGGCTACCTGGTAGGCGGCGTGCCCCAGGATTTCCCGGTGTCCGCGCGCCTGGGCAGCAGCGACTTCTTTGTCATCGAGGCCGATGAATACGACAGCGCGTTCTTCGACAAGCGCTCCAAGTTTATCCATTACCGCCCGAACACCCTGATCCTGAACAACCTGGAATACGACCACGCCGATATTTTCGAGAACGTGGAAGCCATCGAACGCCAGTTCCACCACCTGGTGCGCACTGTCCCGTCCCAGGGTCTGATCATTCGCCCGGCCCTGGGCCAGCATCTGGATAACGCCCTGGAAATGGGCTGCTGGAGCCCGGTGCAGGATACCGCCATCGGCAGCGAGATCAGCCGTACCGCAGACTGGCGCGCGGAGCTGCTGGCAGAAGACGGCAGCCGCTTTATGGTTATCCACCACGAGCAGCCGGTGGCTACCCTGAAGTGGAAGCTGACGGGTATGCACAACGTGCGTAATGCGCTGTCAGCCATTGCCGCTGCCCGCCATGTGGGTGTAACGCCGGACCATGCCGTGGCCGCCTTGTGCCGGTTCTCCGGTGTTAAGCGACGGATGGAGCTGGTGGGCGAGGTTGGTGGTGTGCGGGTGTATGACGACTTTGCCCATCACCCGACTGCCATTGCCCTGACGCTGGAGGGCTTGCGCAGCCAGGTGGGGGACGAGCCGATTATGGCCATTATCGAGCCCCGTTCCAACACCATGAAACAGGGCGTACACCAGCAGACCCTGATTCCCAGTGCCGCGGCAGCAGACCGCGTTCTCTGGGGTAACCTGAGCGAGATGAACTGGCTGCCGGAACTGGTGAACAGCTGGCGTGCCGAGCACGGCGAGCTGGACCACCATGGCGTGGAAGAGTCGGTTGACGCCCTGATTGTCCGGGCCGTGGACCAGCTGCCGGAAACCTGCCACATTGTGATCATGAGTAACGGTGGCTTCGGTGGTATTCACCGCAAACTGGTGGCGGAACTGGAGAAACGTCGTGGCTGAGAGTTCCCCGGTAATTAACCTGGCATTTACCGGCGCGTCCGGGGCCCAATACGGACTGCGCCTGCTGCAGTGCCTGGTAGCCAATGGTTGCCGGGTGAACGTGATGATCAGCAAGGCGGCCCAGGTGGTGATGGCCACTGAAACCGATTTCCGCCTGCCCGGCTCCACACCCGCCATGGCGGAGGCTTTGGCGGCCTATGCCGGTGCTGAAGATGGCCAGGTGCAGGTGTTCGGCCGGGAAGAATGGTTCTCGCCCCCGGCCTCCGGCTCCGGCGAGAAAGCCCCGCTGGTGGTTTGTCCCTGCAGCACCGGCACCCTGTCGGCCCTGGCGACCGGTGCCAGCAACAACCTGATCGAGCGGGCCGGGGATGTTGCCCTGAAAGAGCGCCGCAAACTGATCCTGGTGTTGCGGGAAACTCCCTATTCCGAAGTGCACCTGGAGAACATGCTCAAGCTCACCCGCATGGGGGCGGTGATCATGCCGGCCAGCCCGGGTTTCTATCACAACCCTCAATCCCTGGATGACCTGGTGGACTTCATGGTGGCCCGGATTCTTGACCACCTGGACTTGCCGCAAACCCTGGTCCCGCGCTGGGGTGCAAAGAACGCGGACTGATGCCTGCCCGGGGCGTTGGTTTTGGCCAAAGCGATTGATGGTTTTCACCATTGAGCCAAAACCCGCCCCGCCACAGACTTGCTGGACACAACGATAAACCAACCCGTTCACCGAGGTTCAGCATGATTCCACGTACTCTGTTCGACGCCGATCTTGAAGGCTTTCGCGATTCCGTTCGCAAGTTCCTGGAACAGGAAGCCGCCCCGTACCACGATCAGTGGGAAAAGGATGGCCAGGTCAGCCGCGAGCTCTGGCGAAAGGCGGGGGAGCTGGGCTTTCTGTGCCCGATGCTGCCGGAAGAGTACGGCGGCGTGGGGGCCGATTTCCGCTACTCGGCGGTGATTATGGAAGAAATCTCTCGGGCCGGTTTGTCCGGCATTGGCTGGGGACTGCACTCCGATATTGTGGCGCCGTACATCCTGAACTACGGCTCGGAAGAGCAGAAGCAGAAGTACCTGCCGAAAATGGCCTCCGGTGAAATGATTACCGCCATCGCCATGACCGAGCCGGGCGCCGGTTCTGACCTGCAGGGCGTAAAGACCACCGCCATTCGCCAGGGCGACCACTACAATCTCAATGGCTCTAAAACGTTTATTACCAACGGCCAGCTGGCGGACCTGGTGATCGTTGTGGCCAAGACCGATCCCAAGGAAGGCGCCAAGGGAACCAGCCTGTTGCTGGTGGAAACCGCCTGGGAAGGCTTCGAGAAAGGCCAGAACCTGAACAAGGTGGGCATGAAGGCCCAGGACACCTCCGAGCTGTTTTTCCAGGATGTAAAAGTGCCGGCCGATAATCTGTTGGGCAGCATGGAAGGGCAGGGCTTCTTCCAGCTGATGCAGGAGTTGCCGGCGGAGCGCCTGCAAGTGGCTCTGACTGCCGTAGCCGCTGCCGAAGCAGCCTGGCAGTGGACCCTGGACTACGTGAAAGAGCGCAAAGCCTTCGGTAAACCGGTTATCGCGTTCCAGAACACCCGTTTCAAGCTGGCGGAGCTGAAAGCCGAAATCACGGCCGCCCGGGTGTTTACCGACCGCTGCCTTGAGCTGCACCTGGACAAGAAGCTGGATATCCCCACTGCAGCCATGCTCAAGCAGCACACCACAGACCTGCAGTGCAAGGTGATGGATGAATGTGTGCAGCTGCACGGCGGCTACGGCTATATGTGGGAATACCCCATTGCCAGGGCCTGGGCCGATTCGCGGGTGCAGCGCATCTATGCCGGCACCAACGAAATCATGAAGGAAATCGTGGCTCGTTCATTCTGAGGGTTTTGACCCGGCTGGCCCCGACACCGTGCGGGGCCAGTGCTTTACCAAACTTTACAATTTGCCAAGCCTGTCAAGGTCTCCCGGCGGTACATCCCCTAAAGTAGCGGCACAACCTCTAACAAGGATAACCGGTTGCCGCGATGAAACGCCTGACTGCTCTCTCCGTTCCCCTGCTTACCCTTGCCATCGCCGGTTGTGGCGAAGAATCCGACCAGCTGCCCGTGGATGGCCGCGATTTTGATGGCGTGAATTACAGCGAACCGGCGCCGTACCAGGGGCGGGTGATTGATGGCTATCTGAGGAATGCCAGGGTGTGGCTGGATGTGAACGGTGATGGAAAGTACACCGCCGAGTCGTTCACTGTAGAGCTGGATAATGGCAATTCTGCGGTTATCGAAGGCGGCGAACCCATGGCCATGAGTGGTCAGGATGGCGCGTTCAGCCTGGACCTTGCCGCTTTGCAGTTGTCACCCCAGGAAGGCCGACCGCTTGATCCACGGGACTACCCGCTGTTCGCAGCCGCTATTCCCGGAACCACGGTTGAGCAGACCGAAGTGGGGGATCAGGCCATAGCCGTGGGCTATGTTTTGTCGGCTAATCCCGGTGTCCGCAATGTAACGCCGCTGACCACCCTGGCCCGTTACCAGACGGCATTGGAGTTGATGCCCGGGGGCGATCTGGGCGAGAGCCTGGCTGGCATCAACGTGACTGCGGATTATATCCGTGGGCAGGATGACCGGGCCCATGCCTATGCCCGGGCACTGGTGAAGTTTATGACACAGCAGGTGGCAAGCAGCATGCCCGAAAGGGCGGGCGCAGAGCTTAGCCTGAGCCCGGAAGAGGCCCGGCTTCTGGGCACTTCCCTGTTGCGGCACGCTCCGGCGGTGATTGCGGCCGTAGATCAGGCGGCTGGCGATGACTACTCCAGCGTGGCTAGCGATACTCTGGAACTGCCGGATGTCACCGTCAGTATCACCGATCCGCTGGTGCTGACGGGTCAGCAGGTCTTTGCCCGCGCGGAAAGTGGTGAGCTGCCGGTGGCGCCGGATAACCTGGTTGCCTCAACCGGGCTTGAGTTTGAGTACGGTGAAGACGGGCGGCTGGCTAAAATTGCGGCGAATGGCTGCCTGGCGCTGTCGATGCCGGAACTGGCCCGGCTGATTGATGCTGGTGGCTATATGGGCAAGCTTTCTACCCAGTGGCTACCTTCGGTATCCCTTGCGCCAGCGGGTTGGGGTGCGTTCAATCCTGAAAACGATCCCGACCAGGTAGTGGATGAAACTCTGACCTTTGACTGGGGTACCCGGACAATCGAATTCCAGACGTCGACACTTTGCCATGCAGCCAGGGGCATCGAACCGGCGTCCACCGAGCTTGGAGCCGGAGCGGAGGTTAGCTATAGCTGGAGCGAGCAGGACGGTGCAATTTCGGAGCTTGTTGCGACAGTCGGTGGCGCTGGTGCGGACGCGGGGGTTGTCTACCGGTTAGCCCCGGGTTCTGGGGAGTTGGTGGCCGATTACGCTATTACCAAAGATGACCAGCCACTCGAGTCTGTTGAACTGCAGGGCGGGCCTGCTGACTGTGGGCCTCTTGACGACGAAACCGCAAAGGAAAACTTTGTTGTGACATCAATCCAGAGCTATTTGTTTTCCGGTTACGAGCCACAGCCGGCAACCTTTACCGACCTGGCGTTCGAATACGATACCCGGACGTTTTCGGCCGACAGTGTTGAGGTAGAGGTCAATCGCCTCCTGCGCTACGCATTCCTGGATCCGGCGCTGGCCGGTTCGGGCAATGTGGCGGCAGACGCCGGGTTCCAGTGGTTACTGCACTACGACGCCACGCCGGATGTAAATGCTCCGAACCTGATCCGGGAGGCTTATCTGTCTGATTATTCTGTGCAGAGTTGCGGAACCGGCAGGCCCGCGCCAGCCAGGGTCTATGCGAAGGTCGAGTACAGTTACATGAAGTTATCCGAGTATTTACTGGAAGCAATCCAATAAGAGTCAGGCAGATGCCGGGTGACGCTGAGCGCCCGGCAGCTCATGCAGGATGATTGGGAGCGAACGCACAAGGTAAACAAACGCAGAAAAACCGACAGCAGGCCGTTTGGCTTGGTCAGTGGCGTATTGCGCTTTTAAGGCTTTGTAAGGAATCTTGAAGGATTCTTGCCATTTCCTGGGGAAGGAAATGGTGCCGAGGAGAGGACTTGAACCTCCACGGGGTTGCCCCCACTAGCACCTGAAGCTAGCGTGTCTACCAATTTCACCACCTCGGCAGGTGATTTGCAGATTCGCTGTTAGTTTATTGAAAACTTAGCGTTTCTGCCAGCCCGGTGAGGTGTTCCCCTCAACCGATGGCGGGTACTTTAATGATTCCGTTCGGGGCTGTCAAACATTTTTTCAAAAAAAGTTTTCGCCGTATTTGTGCCTATTAATTGTCCCCTGGTTAGGCAGGTTCGACTTACCAACGTTATACTGCAGGGATAATGAATTCCGCCGCAGTATCGCGGCCAGATAGCAAGGATCCGAATGGTTTCCAGGAAGAAAGAACACAAAGACCCTCACGCCAGTCGCGAGGCTCAGAAATACGAAAACCCCATCCAGAGCCGGGAGTTTATTCTCCAGCACCTGAAAGAGCGGGGGGCACCGGCCACCCATGAGACTCTGTGCCAGGAGCTTGGGCAAACTTCCGAGGAAGGTATAGAAGCCCTTCGCCGCCGACTGATTGCCATGTGCCGCGACGGGCAGCTGATTTGTAACCGCCGGGATGCGTTCCTGCCTATAGAAGAAGCAGACCTGGTAACCGGCCGGGTAGTCGGGCATCGGGACGGCTTCGGTTTCCTGATTCCTGATGATGGCGGTTCCGACCTGTTTCTCACCGCGCGCCAGATGCGCCAGGTGTTTCACGGTGACCGTGTAGCTGCGCGGGTTGACCAGGTGGATGACCGTGGTCGTCGGGAAGGCAAGATTGTTGAAGTGCTCGAGCACCGTACCGAGCAGATCGTTGGCCGCTTCTTCAAGGAAAGCGGTATTACCTTCGTGGTGCCCGAGAATGCCCGCATCAACCAGGAAATCCTGGTTCCGGACGAGCACGTAGGCAAGGCGGTGCATGGTCAGTATGTAGTCGTACAGATTCTGCGTCAGCCGACAATCCGTACCCAGCCGACAGGGCAGGTTGTCGAAATCCTGGGTGAGCACATGGCGCCCGGGATGGAAATTGATGTGGCCATCCGTTCCTACGAGATTCCCCACAGCTGGCCGTCCGCCGTGGGTGAGCAGGCAGCAGCGATTCCTGCCGAAGTGGCAGAGAAGGACAAGGCCAACCGGGTTGATATCCGCAATATGCGGCTGGTGACCATCGACGACGAAAGCGCCCGGGATTTCGATGACGCCATCTATTGCGAGCCGCGCCCCCGTGGTGGCTACCGGCTAGTGGTGGCGATTGCTGACGTATCTCACTATGTGCGTCCGGGTTCCCCGCTCGACGAAGAAGCCATTCAGCGTGGCAACTCGGTGTATTTCCCGGATCATGTCGTGCCCATGCTGCCGGAGAAGCTCTCCAATGGCCTGTGCTCCCTGAATCCGGGCGTGGATCGCCTGTGTATGGTGGCGGATATGACCATCAGTGCCGCTGGTAATATCAGTGGTTACACCTTCTACCAGGCGGTGATGCGCAGCCATGCCCGGCTGACCTACAACAAGGTCAGTGCCATGCTGGAGCATCCGGATACCGAGCAGGGCTACAAGCTCAGCAGCCATTACGCTGATTTGTTGCCGCACCTGCATAACCTGTATGAACTGTACAAGCTGCTGCGCCGTGCCCGCACCGAGCGGGGCGCCATCGATTTCGAAACCACCGAAACCAAGATTGTGTTCGATCCCGAGCGCAAGATTGAGGAAATCGTTCCGGTGCACAGGAACGATGCCCACAAGATTGTGGAAGAGTGCATGCTGTGCGCCAACGTGGCGACGGCGCGGTTCCTGAAAAAACACAAGATGCCGGCGCTTTACCGGGTACACGATGGCCCGTCGGAAGAACGTCTGGGTAACCTGCGCCTGTTCCTGGGCGAGCTGGGTTTGCAGCTGGGTGGTGGTGACAAGCCCACCTCCGGTGATTACCAGCAGTTGCTGGAGCAAGTGGCGGATCGCCCGGATGCCAACGTCATCCAGATGGTGATGCTGCGCTCCCTGAGCCAGGCGGTCTACAGCCCGGAAGAAGCGGGCCACTTCGGCCTGGGCTTCCCCAGCTATACCCACTTTACGTCGCCGATTCGCCGCTACCCGGATTTGATTGTGCATCGGGCTATCAAGTCCCGTATCCACAATCCGGAAGTGACCAAGGATGTGGTCTCACCCAAGGTGGCGGATCCGCAGCTGGCAGAGTACCCCTACGACCTCGCCAAAATGGAACAGCTCGGTGAGCATTGTTCCATGACCGAACGCCGGGCCGATGACGCCACACGGGATGTGATGGCGTGGCTGAAGTGTGAATTCCTGCGTGACCACGTGGGCGAGGAGTACAACGGTGTGATTGCCGCCGTGGTGCCTTTCGGTTTCTTTGTGGAACTGTCTGATATCTACATTGAAGGCCTGGTGCACGTTTCCACCCTCAGTGGTGACTACTTCCACCACGATGCCGCCAAGCATCGCCTGATCGGCGAGCGCACGGCAGTCAGCTTCCGCCTGGGTGATGAGGTGCGTGTGAAGGTGGTGCGGGTCGACCTGGAAGATCGCAAGATTGACCTGGAGCTGGTCAGCACCCCGAAGAAGCGCACGGCAGACCGCGATGCCCTGGATATGTCCAAGCGTGAGTCCCGTGGTCGGGGCGATCGTGCAGGCAAGGGTGGTAAAGGTGGTAAGCGTACCGGCAAGCCGGCCAGTGCCAAGGAAAAGCTGGCGGCTGAAGCGGCCAGGGACGCAGCGCGCAAAGGTGGCAAGGGCAAATCTCCGGCGGCAGGCAGGAAGCGCAAGCCCCGAAAGTAACCAGTTACACAGGAATTGATCGTTAGTGTCTCAGGAATATGTATTTGGCTGGCACGCCGTGGATGCGGTGCTGAAGCGGGAGCCGGAACGGCTTCAGCAGGTCTGGATCCAGACCGGACGGCAGGACAAGCGGGTAAAATCGGTGACCGATGCCCTGGATGGCCTGGGTGTGCGCTGGAAAGTAGTGCACCGCCGGGAGCTGGATGAACGCGTGTCCGGCGTCCACCAGGGTATTGTGGCGGCCGTGGCGGAAAGCCGTGAATGGACGGAAGACGACCTGCTGGCCCAGCTGTCCAGTAGCGACAAGCCACCGTTTTTGCTGGTCCTTGATGGCGTAACCGACCCGCACAATCTCGGTGCCTGCATGCGCACCGCAGATGCGGTCGGCGTCCAGGCGGTTATTGTGCCCAAGGACAAGTCCGCCTCGCTCACACCGGTGGCCCGTAAAGTGGCCTGTGGTGCGGCAGAAACCGTGCCCTTTGTGCGCGTAACCAACCTGGCCCGCTTCCTGCGGGAGCTGAAGGATCTGGGGGTGTGGCTGATCGGCACCGCCGGTGAAGCCGATGCCGGCCTTTACCAGGCTGATTTCAAGGGGCCGGTAGCGCTGGTTATGGGGGCCGAAGGCAAGGGCATGCGCCGGCTGACCCGGGAACACTGCGACCAGCTCATCAACATCCCCATGCAGGGCCATGTCGACAGCCTGAACGTGTCGGTGGCCACCGGCGTTTGTCTGTACGAGGCCTTGCGCCAGCGACTCGGTTAATCCTTGCACTGCAGGCCCCTTGGGCCTAGAATACGTGACCCCTTTTTTAAGGGGCGGTTTTGTATTGCCTGTATTCCGGGCTGCAAAACGCCGCTTTTGATCTGGCCTTACCCGTAAGTGCCTAGTTGATAAAGCAAAAAAGAAGCCGGCAGCTTTGCTGTCACCTCCTTGCTTTCACGCTGGGTCGCGGTCCGGAAGGATCGCCGAAAGAAGAAAGCTGTTTAACCCGTAGGGAGAACTCATGCGTCACTACGAAATCGTTTTCATGGTACATCCGGATCAGAGCGAGCAGGTGCCCGCGATGATCGAGCGTTATACCAGCGTCATCACTGAAGATGGCGGTAAGGTACATCGCCTGGAAGATTGGGGCCGTCGTCACCTGGCTTACCCGATCAACAAGATTCACAAGGCTCACTACGTGCTGATGAACGCTGAATGTTCACAGGCCGCTATGGACGAGCTGACTCATAACTTCCGGTTCAACGATGCCATCATCCGTGACCTGATTCTGCGTCGCGACGAGGCTGTTACCGACATGTCTCCGATGAAAGCCGCTGAGTCCCGCGAGGACCGTCGTTCCGGCGGAGACGATCGTCCGCGTCGTTCAGCTGATTCTGACGACCGTCAGAGCAGCGCATCCCAGGACGAAGAAGAGTAATTAACCGGAGTTAGGAGTTACGTTATGGCTCGTTTTTTCAGACGTCGTAAGTTCTGTCGTTTCACGGCAGAAGGTGTTAAAGAGATCGATTACAAAGATCTGGACACCCTGAAAGGCTACATCACTGAAACCGGCAAAATCGTGCCCAGCCGCATCACCGGCACCAAAGCACGTTATCAGCGTCAGCTGGCTACCGCTATCAAGCGTGCCCGCTACCTGGCACTGCTGCCGTATACGGACAGCCACGATCACTAAGCACAGATAGACAGGACCCGGGACCATGCGTGCACTGGCACAGTATGTAATGCGCGGTCCCATGCAGGCCGGCGGGGTTGCGGCAGTTGCGACTGCATTACCCTTGCTGTTCTGGATTGGCGCAGCAGTTATCGGCCTGGTCATTTTGCGACTGGGCATCCGGCAGGGGCTGAACATCGGTCTCTGGGCAGTACTACCCGCACTGGGTTGGGCCACCTTCGGGCAGGATCCGACCGCGCTGGTGGTGCTGTTGCAGGTGATGCTGATGGCGTCGATTCTCAGAACATCGCTGTCCTGGGAGAGAGCGCTGCTGTCGGGCGCCTTTCTGATGATACTGACAGGGCTGATGATGCCTTTGATGTATCCGGCACTGCTGGACGAACTGGTCCAGGCCGGTGTCGGGTTTTACGAGCAATACAACGCCGAGGTGGCGCGGTCACTGGGCAGCGAACTTGAGCTGATCATCCGCAACACCATGAACGCCAGTATGGCGGGCACCTATTTCGCCACGGCCATTGGTATGACAATGCTGGCGAGGGCATGGCAGGCGGGGCTGTATAACCCCGGAGGTTTCCGCAAGGAATTCCATGCCCTGAGGTTGTCGCCGGCCATTGCGGTTGTGTTCGCTGTCACCATGGTGATAGGCCCGCTACTGGGGCTCAATTCCATGCTGCTGGCGTGGGCTGCGGGAACACCGCTGTTCATCGCTTCGCTGGCACTGGTGCACGGGTTTGTTGGTCGTAAACGGTGGGGCGGGCAGGCATTGGTAGCATTCTATGTGCTACTGGTTCTGCTGGGTCCGAGTCTGATGATGCTTTTGTTGGTTCTGGCTTTTGTGGATAGCTGGCTGGATATCCGGGGGCGAATAAAACCCGCCGGGCCGGCTGAATAAAGCACGAAGAGGTTAACGAGATGGAAGTTATTCTGCTCGAGAAAGTAGCAAACCTTGGCTCCCTGGGTGACAAGGTAAAGGTTAAGGCCGGTTACGGTCGTAATTTCCTGCTGCCGTATGGCAAGGCTGTTCCTGCCACGGCTGCAAACGTACAGGCGTTCGAAGAGCGTCGTGCCGAGCTGGAAAAAGCTGCCGCTGAGAAGCTGGCTGCTGCCCAGGCCCGTGCCGAGGCCCTGGAAGGTGCGTCCTTCACCATCAGCTCCAAGGCTGGTGAAGAAGGCAAGCTGTTCGGTTCTATCGGTGTTCGTGACATCGCAGAAGCTGTTTCTGCCGGTGGCACTGAAGTCGAGAAGAGCGAAGTTCGTCTGCCGGAAGGTCCGCTCCGGACTGTCGGCGAGTTCGACATCGAACTGCAGCTGCACACTGATGTTGAAGTTACTATCAAGCTGGCGGTTGTTGCCGAGTAATCGGTAGCCGCTACAGGTAGCTTCAAAGGAGCTGAAACCCCGGGTTTCAGTTTCCCCAGACGGGCCCGAACCGGAGACGGTTTCGGGCCCGTTGCTTTCTGGTATTCTTGTACTCCCGTATTCCCATTTCAATGTTGTCGGTATTTATGGCCAATCCCACTCTGAAACCTGCGTCGATGGATCCCGAAACCAGCCGGATCAAGGTTCCCCCTCATTCGGTAGAGGCAGAACAGGCTGTTCTCGGTGGTTTGATGCTGGATAACCGCCGTTTTGACGAAATCTCCGAAGTTATTTCTGCCTCCGACTTTTACCGGCAGGATCATCGGCTGATCTTCGGTGCGGTGGAACGGCTGGCCAGCGAAAGCGAGCCGCTGGATGTGGTTACCCTGGCCGAGTTCCTGGAGCGGGCCGGCGACATTGAAGATGCCGGCGGCTTGTCGTACCTGGCCGAGCTGGCCGAGAAAACCCCGGGCGCGGCAAATATTCGCGCCTACGCTGACATTGTCCGCGAGCGTTCGATCCTGAGGAAACTGGTGGAAGTTTCCGGCCAGATTTCCGACTCGGCCTTTAACCCGCAGGGTCGCAAAAGCAGCGAGATTCTGGACGAAGCCGAGCGCAGCGTGTTCCAGATTGCAGAATCCCGCAGCAAGGAGGGCTCTGGTCCCAAGGCCATCAACCCGATCCTGGCCACCACCCTGAGCCGTATTGAAGAGTTGTTCGAATCCGGCGAGCAGACCACCGGCCTGACCACCGGTTTCCGGGACCTGGACGACCAGACCTCCGGTATGCAGCCGGCAGACCTGATTATCGTGGCGGGGCGGCCCTCGATGGGTAAGACCACCTTCGCCATGAACATTGTTGAAAACGCACTGATCAGCACCGGTACTCCCATCCTGGTGTTCAGTATGGAAATGCCCGCCGATGCACTGGCCATGCGTATGCTGTCTTCACTGGGCCGGATCGACCAGACTAAGGTACGAAGCGGCAAGCTGGAAGAAGACGACTGGCCGCGGTTGACCTCGGCGGTCAGCCTGCTGAAAGACAAGCCCCTGTACATAGACGACACCCCGGGCCTGAGCCCCACGGAAATGCGTTCCCGTGCGCGCCGTATTGCACGGGAAAACGGCGGCAAGATCGGCTTGATCATGGTCGACTACCTGCAGCTGATGCGGGTGCCCGGTAACACCGAGGGCCGTACCGCCGAGATCTCGGAAATTTCCCGTTCCCTGAAAGGCATAGCCAAGGAGCTGAGCTGCCCGGTGGTTGCACTGTCGCAGCTGAACCGGAGCCTGGAGCAGCGGCCCAACAAGCGCCCGGTGAACTCGGACTTGCGGGAATCCGGTGCGATCGAGCAGGACGCCGACGTCATCATGTTTGTATACCGGGACGAGGTGTACAACGAAGACACCCAGGATAAAGGCATTGCCGAGATCATCATCGGTAAGCAGCGGAACGGCCCCATCGGCACCATTCGCCTGGCGTTTATCGGCAAGTACACCAAGTTTGAGGACCTCGCCCACGGGGATTACGGTGACTACGGTGGTGATTACTGATGCCACGCCCCACCGTTGCCCGTATCGACCTTGAGGCGATCAGGTTCAACTATCGCCTGGCTCAGCAGAAAGCCGGCAATGCCCGGGCCATGGCTGTGGTCAAGGCCGACGGTTATGGCCATGGCATCCAGGCGGTGGCCGGTGCCCTGGACGGGCTGGCCGAGAAATACGCTGTGGCTTGCCTTGAAGAAGCGGAAGCCATCCGTGAGGCGGGCCTGCAGCAACCTGTGGTGTTGTTGCAGGGCGCGCATGAAGCAAGAGACCTGGCCCGTTGTGCAGCCATGGACTTCGAGCCGGTGTTGCACTGCCGGCAGCAGCTGGGCTGGCTGTCTGAAGCCTCGGTGCCGAGCTTCTGGCTGAAGGTAAATACCGGTATGAACCGGCTGGGTTTCCGGCCCCGGGAGTTACCGGAGGTGGTGGCCGGCCTGGAGTCCATGGGCGGCCGAGCCCGGTTACAGGGCTTTGTCACCCACTTTGCCTGTGCGGATGACCTGGCCAGTGATTTCACCGGGCAGCAAACCCGCAGCTTTGAAGCGGCTGTCGCGCCCTGGCCGGATCTGATGCGCAGTGTCGGTAACTCGGCGGCCCATTTCCGGCCCAACCAACCCCTCTACGAATGGAGCCGGCCTGGCATCATGCTGTACGGCGCCTCGCCAATGATTGGTAAAACCGGACTGGATCTCGGGCTGAAACCGGCCATGACCCTGGAGGCACCGCTGATCACCACCCGCACCGTGCGTGCCGGTGAAGCCATTGGCTATGGGTGCACCTTTACAGCAGACCGGGACACCCGCATGGGCATGGTGGCGATCGGTTACGGCGACGGCTACCCGCGCCATGCGGGCACGGGAACGCCGGCGGCCATCAATGGCCAGCGCATACGGCTGCTGGGCCGGGTTTCCATGGATATGCTGGCGGTGGACCTGGGCAATGCGCCTCAGGCCCGTGAAGGGGACAGGGTGGAGCTTTGGGGCCCGACCGTCAGCGTGGATGAGGTGGCGGAATGTGCCGGCACCATCGGCTATGAGTTACTGACCGGGGTTTCTGCTAGGGTGCCTCGGGTTCATGAATGATCTCCTCGATGAAATCGAGAATCGCCGCCAGGCTACGGTCATCCAGTTTTTTCAGAACCTTGTGAATCACCATCTTGCTGCCTTTGAGCATGCTGCTGATGCCCATCCTGGCCATGCCCATCATCATGCTGCCGGCTTTCAGGCGGCGCAGCGGTTCGATGAAGAAGAAATCCAGCCCGGCTTCGGTCAGCTCGTTGATCAGGTCGTACAGCTGTTCAATAGCCTGCTTGTCGGCCTTGCCGCGGCTTTTCAGCTCGCTTACTGTGTACAGCGCGCGGGTACGGAGTTCATCGGGAATCGGGGCAACAATATGGCTCTGTTGTTTCAGCATAGGGCTTCCTGTTGTTGTATGCTCGCAAGTGAGACTTCAATTAACACCGGCGTTTCAGGTTGCAGGCATAGTGCAGCAACCCTCCGCTCCGGCCATTGGCCTGAGTGGTTCCCGACAGGCGTCATATCAGTGATATTCCGGAGGCGTTGATTCCGCGTGCATGTACTTGTTGTTCACGACTACGGCCCACTGGGGAAAGTGCTCCTGGAGCGCTTGCGCAAAACCCATCTGCGGGTGAGCCCTTTGCTGGTCAGCGACCCGGCCAACGCCGACCTGAAAGCCCTGGAAAGCTGGATTCCGGAAGATGCAGACCTGATTGTGAATGCGCTCTGGCTGGCTGACCCGGAGAAGGCCGAAGCCAACCGGGAAGCGGCCCATGAGGTGGCCTTTTCGCTGCCCCTGTGCCTGGCCGAGCACGCCCGGGACCGAGGCATGGCTCTGCTGCAGTTGTCTTCCTGCTACGTGTTTGACGGCCGCAAACAGGGTGCTTACATAGCGTCTAACCCGGGCCAGCCAATCAACGAGCTGGGCCGCTGGCAGTGGGAGTGTGAACAGGCGCTGCGTACACTGCTGCCCCGGCACATCCTGCTGCGTACCGGTTGGAGCCTGGGCCGCTTTATCCGCAAGCTGTACGAAAGCACGGGGCGCGCAGACACCTTGTCGCTGCCCGGCCGCTGCCAGGGCCAGCCGGTGGCAGTCCAGGACCTTGCCCGGGTGATAAGTGCGATTGTGCTGCAACTGGATTGCGGTGCCGAAGTCTGGGGCACCTATCAGTATGCCGGTTCCGAAGAGATCAACCTGTATGAGCTGGGGCTGGCGATCGCCGGTATGCCCGGTATTCCGGAAGACATTCGCGTGGTGGACGAACTGCCAGAGTGGGGACACCTGGAGCCGGTAAACACCACCATGGTGTGCAGCAAGATCAAGAACACGTTCGGTATCAAGCAGCTGCCCTGGCGCACATGGCTAAATGAAGAGGTTGCCATGATCAAGGGTACGGGTAGTATCGACGAAAAAGCTGAAGAGAAGACCGAGCCGACGGACCTGTAATCCGCCGGCCAGTGATATTCAGAAAGGAGTCAGGGTGGTTACTGACAGCCCTGGCGGGCGAAGTCACGGGTAACCAGCTGCAGGGCTTCTACATCCAGCAGTTCTACTTCACGGCCACGGGCACGGATAATGCCCTGGTTCTGGAAGCGGGTGAACACCCGGCTAACGGTTTCTACTGCCAGGCCCAGGAAGTTGGCAATGTCGTTCCGTGCCATGGGCAGGCTGAAGTTGGTCGGCGACATGCGACGGCGACGGAAGCGGCTGGACAGTGACAGCAGCAGGGCGGCAATGCGCTCTTCTGCGGTGTTCTTGCTCAGCAACATGGCCAACTGGTGGCTGTTCTGGATTTCCTGGCTCAGCAAGTGGTACATATGATGCTGAAGCTCGGGCAGTTTGCCGGTGAGCTCTTCCAGCTTTTCGATCGGGAACTCGCACACACTGGTGCGTTCCAGGGCCTTGGCCGTGCAGGCGTAGGTGTCGCTGCTCATGCTGTCGAGCCCGACCAGCTCGCCAGGCATAAAGAAGCCGGTCACCTGCTCGTCACCGCCTTCGGTAATGATAGAGGTCTTCACCGACCCGCTCTTCACCGCAAAGCAGGACCGCATCGGGGTGCTCTGGTCAAAGATGTGCTCGCCCCGGTTGTAGATTTTGCCCTGCTGGACAATATCTTCGAGCCGCTCGAGATCGTTCTCTTCAACGGCAAGGGGAAGGCAGAGGTTGCTCAGGCTACACTGCTGGCATGAGGCTTTGAGCGGAGACACTTGGTGGAGATGAATTGCCTGGGCCATAGTTGATAAACCATCCGGGTTGATCCAAATCAAGCATAGCAGAATGGTAGCCTGATATGTAAGTGTTGAACAGCGAACGATCGATTCAGCGTTTCTTTCGTTTCCGCTGTTCGGCTTTGATGGCTTTTTCCTTCGCTTCCTGCTCTTCCTTGATACGCGCTGCTGCCAGTTCCTGTTCAACCATGTCCGGTGTTTCCAGGGAAATCTGCCCCAGTGTGCCGGCCCGGAATTCGTTCAGCAACACCTCGGAAACCTTGTGCAGGTCCGGTACGCCGCCGCGGCCCAGGAAGCGCCGCTTTTCCGCAATCGCGTCCATCAGCGCCAGCCCGTCCCGTGGCTTCTGGTCTAGGCCGTAGCGGGCCATGACCAGCTCCGGGTAGGCCTGCACCAGGTAGTCGGCTTCGAACATCGCAACATCTTCAAAATCCAGTACCGCGCTTCGGATGGCGCCGGTGACTGCCAGCCGGTAGCCGCACTGCTCCGGTGACAGCTTGGGCCAGAGAAAGCCCGGGGTGTCGTACAGCAGCACGTTATCCGGCAGCTTGATGGCTTGCTGGGCCCGGGTAACCGCCGGCTCGTTACCGGTCTTGGCGGCAGGGCGCCCGGCCAGGGTGTTGATCAGCGTAGACTTGCCCACGTTGGGGATGCCCAGAATCATCACCCGCAGGGCGCTTTTCTCCCGGTTGTGGTTCGGGGTCATTTCCTCCGCCAGCTTCAGGATGCCCAGGGCTTCCTGGCGCTGGTTGTGGGTGAGGGTGATGGCCCGCACTCCGCGTTCTTTTTCAATCCAGGCCAGCCATTGTTCGGTGATTGCCGGGTCTGCCAGGTCTCGCTTGTTCAAAACCTTGATCAGCGGCGTGTCGCCACGCAGCGACGGCACCAGCGGGTTCTCGCTGCTGAACGGGATTCTGGCGTCTACCACCTCGATGATCAGGTCCATCTGGGGCATGACCTGTTTGATCTCCTTGCGAGCCTTGTGCATATGCCCGGGAAACCAGTTAATCGCCATCGGTGTTGCTCCGCCTGTTGCTGAAAGGCGCCATTATGCAGGGGAATGACTAAACTTTCACATTTATCGGAAGCCCCGTGATGTCTGGGCTGGCAACGGTTTTTCTGTGTGCTGTGTACAGAATGACGGGATATCGGGATGAAATCCGGTGTGTGATTGTTTTAGGGTGTGGGGTCTCAAACGTTAAGCCAATAAACGGCGGCTTTGACAGTGGCCGTCTGCGATGGAGAAAATTATGCAGCAAGTTGTGAAATTTATCGGTTCCGCACTGATTGCCCTGAGCCTGTCGGCCACCGCATTCGCCCAGCAGCCCGGCCAGCCGGACCAGGTTGCCCAGCTTGCAGAAATGGTGGGGCTGTCTGACGACCAGCAGAGCGAAATCCGCGGCATTATTGATGACATGCAGGGCGAGATCGGCGAGTTGCGCCAGAGTGCCCAGAACCTGCAACAGAAGCTGCAGGGTGAAATCAAGCCGGACTACAACGAATCCGCCATCCGCGACAACGCCGAAGAGCTGGGTGATGTGACCGGTGAAATTGCCGCGCTTTCCGCACTGATGCAAGCAAAAGTGGATGCCGTTTTCACCGAGGAACAGCGCGCAGAGCTGGACCGCCAGATGCAGGAAATGCAGCGTCAGATGCAGCAACAGCGTCAGATGATGCAGCCGGGCCAGTAAGTTCGCCCCGTCGTTACACTGCCCGCGTCTGCCGATGCTGCAGGTGCGGGTTGTTTTCTCTCCGGTTACCCCCTTTGCCACTCCGCCTTTTCCCCGTAATTCCTTCTGCACAAAAGCCTTGACCGGTCTATAAGTTTATTTCACGGTTAGAAGTATTCTGTGTAATCCAAATAATGCATT
Organism: Marinobacter sp. P4B1; assembly: GCF_001447135.1. NCBI lineage: Bacteria > Pseudomonadati > Pseudomonadota > Gammaproteobacteria > Pseudomonadales > Marinobacteraceae > Marinobacter > Marinobacter sp. P4B1. The sequence continues at coordinate 494,128 of NZ_LLXM01000005.1, read as the reverse complement.
TGATCCTATACTTTTCGTAATGCTCGAAAGGGCTCGCAAGAAGCCCTGTAAAACTCACTCATAACATGGATGGACTCTATGGCTTCAGATACGAAAGCTATCCGTTCCACTATCCTCGTACCGGTCTTTATTCCGGCCGTTGTTGTTGCGCTGTTGCTGGTGATCGGAACCATCAGCAACCCCGAGCTGGCAGGGGAAGCGTTCAGCGCAACTCTGGCCTGGATTACCGATACCTTCGGCTGGTTCTACATGCTGTCGGTTGCGATCTTCCTGGTGTTTATTGTCTCTGTGGGTGCATCCAAGTGGGGCAATATCAAACTGGGGCCGGACCACGCGGAAGCCCAGTACTCCTTCCCGGAATGGTTTGCCATGCTGTTCTCGGCCGGCTACGGTATCGCGCTGCTGTTCTTTGGCGTGGCCGAGCCTGTGCTGCATTACGCCACGCCGCCTGCCGGCGCTGCTGAAACCGTCGATGCGGCCAAGCAGGCCATGCAGATAGCTTTTTTCCACTGGGGCTTTCATATCTGGGCCATCTACGGCCTGGTAGGCCTGGTGCTGGCGTACTTTGCCTTCCGCCATGGTCTGCCGCTGTCTATCCGCTCCGCGCTCTACCCGCTGATTGGTGAGAAGATCTACGGCCCCATCGGCCATGCAGTGGATATCTTCGCCATTCTGGGCACCATGTTCGGTATTGCCACTACGCTGGGGCTGTCGGTTACCCAGATCAACGCAGGCATCAACTATCTCTGGCCGGAAGTTCCCATCAGTACCACGGTTCAGATCATTGCCATTGCGGTAATTACCGCGGCGGCGACCGTGTCTGTGGTAGCGGGTATGGATAAGGGTGTAAAGCGTCTGTCCATTCTCAATATGGTGCTGGCGGTTTCCCTGATGCTGTTTGTGTTTGTGGTAGGGCCCACCATCCACATCCTGGAAACCTTCCTGCAGAACACCGGTAGCTACCTGAGTGGTATTGTCGAGCGTACCTTCAACCTGCAGGCCTACACTCGCAGTGACTGGATTGGTAACTGGACACTGTTTATCTTCGGCTGGACCATTGCCTGGGCGCCGTTCGTGGGCATGTTTATCGCCAAGATCAGCCGCGGCCGTACCATCCGCCAGTTTGTGTTCGGTGTGATGCTGGTGCCGTCGGTGTTCACTTTCCTGTGGTTCTCGGTATTCGGCGACACCGCCCTGAACCTGATCATGAATGAAGGCCTGAATACCCTGATCACGGACGTGCAGGATGACCACGCGGTTGCCCTGTTCAAACTGTTCGACGTGCTGCCCTGGTCGTTCTTTATTTCCCTGCTGACGGTGCTGCTGATCATCACCTTCTTTGTCACCTCGTCTGACTCCGGCTCTCTGGTGATTGACTCCCTGGCTTCCGGTGGCGTGATCAACACCCCGGCATGGCAACGGGTGTTCTGGGCCGTGCTGGAAGGTGCGGTTGCAGCGGTGCTGTTGTTGGCAGGCGGGCTGAGCGCCTTGCAGACCATGACCATTGCCAGCGCCCTGCCGTTTGCCATCATCATGCTGATTGCCGCCGTTGGTATGTGGCGGGCGCTGGTGATCGAAGGGCATCGTGAAACCAGCCTGCAGGCGCATATGATGAGCAACCGGCACATGACCGGCTCCCAATGGAAGCATCGCCTGGCGGCGATTGTGGAATTCCCGGGCAAGCACGAAGTGGAAATGTTCATCAAGAACACTGCCATGAATGCCATGCGGGAAGTGGAGCAGGAACTGAAGGCCAAAGGCTGGGATGCAACCGCCGAGTTCGATGCCGAGAACCTGCGTTCGCACCTGCAGGTGCACCGTGAGCACCATGTCGACTTCATCTACGATGTGCGGCTGACCGAGCACCCGATGCCGGGCTTTGTCTACGGCGAGCTCAAGCGTGACCCGGATGAGCCGGAAGCCTATTACCGGGCGGAGGTCTATCTGCGCCGGGGCGGTCGTTCCTACGACGTGTTCGGCTACGATGAGCATGACATCATCAAGGACATTCTCGACCAGTTCGAGAACTACCTGCACTTCCTCAATATCTCACCGGGCAAGCTGCCGTGGGATATGAATGAGCATGATGACATGATCAATACCCCGGAAGACCCGGAGCCAGGCAAGGCCTGATCCGGTAACCGCAAAAACCCCGCCCGAGCCATGCTCCGGCGGGGTTTTTCGTTATGGGGCAGGGAATGGCTTGAACAGGACAATCAGCCGGGGCAGCAGGGTCAGGGCACCGAGCAGGGCCATGAACATGGCAAAGCCGGTGAACAGGCCGAAGTAGATGGTGGGAATAAAGTTCGACAGCACCAAAATCGAGAACCCGGAGATGATGGTCAGCGAGGTAAAGAACATGGCCTGGCCGATGCTGCGATGGCAGCGGTGCATGGTGGCCAGGTAGTCACCGTCTTTGGCGAACTCGGTTTTGAACCGGTGAATGTAATGAATGGTGTCATCCACGGCGATGCCGACGGTAATGGCGGCCACGGTAATGGTCATCATATCCAGCGGAATGCCGAGCCAGCCCATCAGGCCCAGTACCGAGCCGGCGGCAATCAGGTTGGGTGCCATGCCGATCAGGGCCAGCTTTACCGAGCGGAACAACAGCAGGAACATAGCCAGGATGGCGCCAAACACGACACCGATGGTTTTGATCTGCGAATCGAACAGGCTTTGCAGCATGTTGTTGTACATCACCGTCATGCCTGAAAGCAGGATACGGTCTTTGTCGTAACCCAGCTCGGTGGTCAGGTGGCTGCGGATTCTGTCCAGGAGCTCCTGCCGGCGCAGTTCCGGTAAGGTTTCCAGTATGCGGATGCTGAACCGGGCCTGGTCGTGCTCTTCGGAAATATAGGGGGTGAGCAGGATGTCCTGTAAGTCCTCTGGCACGGCAGCCGGTACAAACGCCAGTTGCAGGGCATCCAGCGGTTCACCGCCGTTTACCTGTGCCAGCAGGTCCAGCGTTGTACTGATCGACAATACCTTGCCGGTTTCCGGCAGGCTGTGCAGGTAGTCGTGTACCGCGCCCAGGTCCCGCATTTTCTGGTAGGTGTACCAGGTGTCCCGGTATTCCTCGTCGCCGCAATCGTCCAGGAACGGATCGCAGTCGCTGGCAAAGGGATCGTCGCCGGGGTTCTCGGGTGCCGGTTCATCGGTAATCACCACATCCAGCGGGGTCGTGCCGCCCAGCCGGTCGTCGATGGTGATCATGCCCTGGTGAATCTCGGTAGAGGATTTGAAGTAATCGATAAAGCTGTTTTCCACCGTCAGCCGGTTCAGGCCGATCACACACAGCACAGCGATGATTGCCGAGCCGACCAGGACGGTGCCGCCGAAATGCTCGGTAAAGCGGGCAAAGGCATCGGTGAAGGGCACCTTGTTTGACGTTACGCGGTTATCCAGCGGTGGTGGCAGCAGGCTGAGCAGGGCGGGGAAGACCAGGAAGGTGATCAGGAACGCCACGGTAAGGCCGAGGGTCATCATCCAGCCGAAGTCGATCACCGGGCGGATGCCGCTGAAGGTGAGTGAGCCGAAGGCCACGATGGTGGTCACCGCCATGTAAAAACAGGGTTTGATCATGGCCATGATGGTGCGGCGCAGGACATCCCGGGGCGCGGCACCTGGTTCGTCGTGCTGGAATTCCCGGTAGCGCACAATCAGGTGGATGGTGAGCGACAGGGTCATGATCAGCAGCAGCGAAATAAAGTTGGAGGAAATCACGGTGACCGGCCACTGGGCCCAACCCAGAAAACCGATCATCAGCCACACGGTAAAGCCACAGCACAACAGTGGCACCAGTACCCATCGCCACTGGCGGAAAATAATCGCGAGGGTCAGTAACAGGAAGGCCAGTACGCCCAGGCCAAAGGTCGACAGATCGCTTTCGATAAAGCGAATCATGTCGGCGACAATCATCGGTACGCCACCCAGGTGGATGCTGGCGTGTTCCCGGTAGTTGTCCAGAATGCTGCGCACCTGCCCAATGGTGGCATCCCGCTCGGCACCCAGCTGTTCGGTGTAGTCGATGAACTGCCGGCTGACCTGTTCCAGTTGCTGCTGGTCTTCGGCACTGGCATTGCCGCTGCTGGCTTTGTCTCGCAGTTCGTTGCGGCGGTTCAGTAGCTCAAAATAGCGTTCCGGTGTCGGCAGGTTCACCTGGATGGCGGTGGTACGGGCGTCTTCGCTGAGCAACAGGTTCGGGTACATGGGGTTGTCGAGCATGGCCTGGCGGGCGGTTTGGGGCGCCACATCGTGGTCGTCCAGGGTTTTGATTTCACTGTCGACGGTATCGAGGGTCAGGTCCGGGCTGTGCAGCAGGGGTACGTTAAGAATGCTGTTGGTAGAGCCGACCGCCTCCAGGGCCTGGAGTTCGTCTCTCAGTGCTGCCAGCCGTTGCAGGCCGGTTTCACTGAACAGGTCTTCCCGGGGGGAATAGGTCACCACCAGGAAGTCGTCAGAGGTAGTGAATATCCGGTTTACCTGCCGGTACTCTTCCAGGGAACGGTCGTTTTCCAGGACCAGGGATTCGGCGGAGGCATCCAGCCGGAACTGATCAAAGCGCAGGGCTGCCAGGGCCAGGATGGCACCGAACAGGATCAGCACAATCCAGGGGTGGGGGAGGATAAAACGGTCGTACAGGGCGCCGAGGCGATTCATGGCTTACTACTCTGCTGAAAAAACGAGTGCAGAGTGTGCCACAAACCCGGGCCGACTGTGACCTCCGGCCCGGGAATCTGTGAACGGATCAGTCGACGGCTTTCACCGGGATCTGCATGGCGTTGGAGGCGGGCACTTCCGGCACGGCCAGCCCCAGGTTGTTCTTGTCGAACACCCGGTCAGCGCGGTAGCTGGAACGCACCATGGGGCCGGAGGGCACTTCCATAAAGCCCTTTTCGAGGCCGATTTCACGGTAGCGGTTGAACTCTTCCGGAGTCACATAGCGTTCCACCGGCAGGTGGTTCGGGGTGGGGCGCAGGTACTGGCCGATGGTGAGGATGTCTACGCCGATGGCGCGCAGGTCATCCATGGTTTCCAGGATTTCTTCTTCGGTTTCACCCAGACCGACCATCAGGCTGGTCTTGGTGAGCACGTCTGGCCGGTGTTTCTTGGCATGGGCCAGTACGCTCAGGGTTTTCTCATAACCGGCGCGGGGGTCGCGCACGCGGGTGGTCAGGCGCTTGACGGTTTCGACGTTCTGGGCGAATACATCCAGGCCGGAATCCACGACTTTTTCCACATCGCTCATCACCGCATCAAAGTCCGGAGTCAGGGCTTCAACGGCCACTTCCGGGGTGCTCTGTTTGATGGCAGATACGCAGGCGGCGTAGTGAGCGGCGCCGCCGTCGTCCAGGTCATCCCGGTCGACCGAGGTCAGTACGATGTAACGCAGGCCCATCAGCTCAACAGACTTGGCGGTGTTCTCCGGCTCTTCCGGGTCCAGCCAGCCTTTCGGGTTGCCGGTATCCACTGCGCAGAATTTGCAGGCGCGGGTACACACAGAACCCATCACCATGATGGTGGCCGTGCCGTTGGTCCAGCATTCACCGATATTGGGGCAGTGGGATTCCTGGCACACGGTGCTCAGGCGATGTTCCGAGACATTGCGGCGCACCGCGTCATAGCGCTCGCCACCGGGCATGCGCGCCCGCAGCCATTTCGGCTTGCGCTCCAGGGGCTTGTCTTCCGTGTTTGAAGAGGAACGTTTTACGCCGTCCTTGATGGCGGAAAAGCCGTGTTCGTTACGGAATTTGGAACCACTGGTAATGCGGGACTTTGCGCTGTCGCTCATGGGGCCGGAAACTCTCGGGTCAACGTATGGAGAACCTTAAAGAGTAATCCTGCGGCAGGGCAGTTACAAGGCGGGTAGGGGGAATCACGGGGTAACCGGGCACGACATTGGTCGTACCCGGTTGATCAATGTCAGGCCTGGGATTTGTCCAGGGCCTGGGTGATGTCGGCAATGATGTCTTCAACGTCTTCAATGCCGATAGACAGGCGCACCAGGTCTTCACTGACACCCGCACTCTTGAGCTCGTCAGCGTTGAGCTGGCGGTGAGTGGTGGTAGCCGGGTGGCAAGCCAGAGACTTGGCATCGCCGATGTTCACCAGGCGCAGGATCAGGCCCAGGGCGTCGATGAATTTGGCGCCGGCTTCACGACCGCCTTTGATGCCGAAACTCAGAATGCCGGAAGCCTTGCCGCCACAGATTTTGTCGCAGGTGGCCTTGTAAGGGCTGTTGGCCAGAGTTGCATAGTTCACCCATTCAACGGCCGGGTGATCCTGCAAGAATTGCGCAACTTTTTCGGTGTTTTCGCAGTGACGTTCCATGCGCAGTGCCAGAGTTTCCAGACCCTGCATAATCAGGAACGAGTTGAATGGCGACAGGGCGGAGCCGGTGTTGCGCAGAGGCACGACACGGCAGCGGCCGATAAAGGCAGCTGCGCCCAGAGCTTCGGTGTAAACCACTCCGTGGTAGGAGGGGTCCGGCTGGTTCATCATCGGGAATTTATCGGCGTTGGCTTTCCAGTCGAACTTGCCGGAATCCACTACGATACCAGCCACCGTGGTGCCGTGACCGCCGATGTACTTGGTCAGCGAGTGAATGACGATATCTGCGCCATGCTCGAATGGACGGCACAGGAAGGGCGTGGCTACAGTGTTATCAACAATCAGCGGAATGCCGTGCCTGTGGGCGATTTCGGCCCATTTCTGAATATCCACCACGTTGCCGGCGGGGTTGCCGATGGATTCGCAGAACAGGGCGCGGGTCTGGTCATCAATGGCGTTTTCGACAGCCTCAAAATCATCGTGGCGCACCATCTTGCACTCAATGCCCTGATTGGGCAGTGAGTGGGCAAACAGGTTGTAAGTGCCGCCGTATACCTGGCTGGTGCTGACGATGTTATTGCCCACCTTGCAGATGGTCTGCAGAGCGTAGGTAATTGCGGCCATGCCGGATGCTACTGCCAGTGCGCCAACGCCACCCTCCAGCGCGGTCATGCGCTCTTCCAGTACATTGTTGGTCGGGTTCATGATGCGGGTGTAAATGTTGCCCTGAACTTTCAGATCAAACAGATCGGCACCGTGCTGGGTGTCATCAAAGGTGTAGGACGTGGTCTGGTAAATAGGAGTGGTAGCGGCCTTGGTGGTCGGGTCGCTCTTGAAGCCGGCGTGCAGCGCGAGAGTTGCTGGTTTCATCACAACGTTCCTTGCGGGTGGATTGTTCATTATTGGTTTGAGAAACCGAGTATGCCACAGGCAATGGAACCCTCGCACAGTTTCAAACGTTATAGGCGTATAAGAAGTATATGGTTTAATGAAAATTCACTGACCCTGATAAGGAAATGCCATGAAACTGACCGTGATTCGTTCTGCCGTGATTGCCTCCAGCCTGTTGCTGGCAGGGGGCCTGGTCTCTGCTCCGGTGTATGCCCAGGCTGGCGGTAGCAACGCCCAGCATGGCGAGCAAATGATGCAAAAGGGCAAGGCGAAGGGGGAAGAAGCCAGAAACAAGGGCCAGCAGAAAGCTGAAGAAAAACGCGCCAAGAAACAGGAAGAAATGACCCGCGAGCGCGCAAAGGATATGGAAGAGCGTGGCCGTGATGAAGCGGAGCGCACCCGTGAGCAGGCCAAGGATCGCGCCGAAGCAGAAAAAGACCAGGCCGAGCGCATGCGCGAAATGCAGCAAAAACAGGAAGAGCAGGCCCGTGAACGCGCTCAGGACCAGAAAGAGCGCATGAAGGATCAGGGGCAGGGAGAATCCAATCGGGATAACACGAACCGCAAGGCTGATCCGGCCAGCAAAGGTAGCGAGCAAGGCCAGGCCAAGAAGCAGGAAAAGTCCAAGGCCTGGTGGAATTTCTGGGGCGAATAATTCCCCCTGCGTTTACGAAAAAGCCCGCAATTGCGGGCTTTTTCAGTTCAGGGCTCCGTACACCAGTGCCCGGAGGTCCTGGCGGATGGGGTAGGAGGAAGATGGCATCAGCTGGGTCATGAAGATCACCACCATGTCTTCCACAGGATCCACAAAGAAGCTGGTGCTGGCCAGCCCGCCCCAGCCGAATTCGCCTTCGGAGCCGATGGTGGCGGAACTGGCAACATCGGTTTTCACCGAAAAGCCCAGCCCGAACCCGCTGCCGGCATAGGGTGTTTCGCTGAAGCCGCCAATAGAGAGCCCCGGCAGATCCTTGCCGCCCGGCAGGTGGTTCAGGCGCATGAATTCCAGGGTCTTACGCCCGATGATGCGCTGGCCCTGATACTCGCCGCCCTGGCAGAGGGCCTGGGCGAAGCGGAAATAGTCATCAATGGTGGAGACCAGCCCACCGCCGCCGGACAGGAACTTGGGCTGCTTCAGATAACGGGAGCGCTCCGGATCGTCCTGCAGCTTCATGGTGTCTCCGGGTTGGTACAGATAGCAGGCGGCGAAACGCTCCTGCTGGTCCGGCCGCACCTGAAAGCCGGTGTCGGTCATGCCCAGTGGCTCGAAAATGTGCTCACGGAAGTACGCATCCAGTGGCTTGCAGGACAACAGCTCAACCAGGTAACCCAGTACATCGGTGGATACGGAATAGTTCCACGCGGTGCCCGGTGAGAACTCCAGTGGCAGTTCTGCAAGGCGATCCACGAGCTTGTCCAGGGTCAGGATGGAGCTGCCATCCAGTTTCAGCTGGCGATAGGCGGCATCGACTTCTGTTCGCTCGGTGAAACCGTAGGTCAGCCCGGAGGTGTGGGTCATCAGGTCCCGGATGGTCATGGTGGTGGTTGCCGGTTCAGTTTCGAAATCCGGGTAGCGGCCACCCTTGTACACCTGAAGGCTTCGCCAGGATGGGATGTACTTGTGTACCGGGTCGTTCAGCAGAAATTTGCCTTGCTCATACAGCTGCATCATGGCGATGGAGGTGATGGGCTTGGTCATGGAGTAGATGCGGAACACTGTATCCCGTTCCATGGGCAGGTTGCGTTCGACATCTCTCAGGCCCTGGGCTTCACACCAGAGAACCTTGCCATGCCGGGCCACCAGCGTGACCGCCCCCGGGATCTTGCCGGGTTGAATGTAGTTCTGGTCAAAGTGGCGGGTAATACGCTTCAGGCGATCCAGTGAAGCGCCGGAGGTGATTGATTCCTGCATGGCAACGGGCAGCCTTTTGTTCGGTTTAACGGGTCTGGTTGGCAGATGCCGGGCCGGCATCGTTATCGGGAAACACGGTATCGTAGCACCAGGTAAACACAAAGGCGTAAACCAGGTAAAACACCACAAAGGCGATATCCACGATCAGCGCCTCCAGCAGGCCGATATCGAGCCACCAGGCGATCACCGGGAGGAACGCCAGCATCAGCCCGAACTCGAAACTGATGGCATGCAGGAAGCGCAGCTTGAGGGTTTTCCGAGTGGTGCCGGTGAACCGCTTCAGGCCGTGATCAAACATCAGGTTGAAGATATAGTTCCACAGGGTGGCCATGGTGGCGCCGATGGCGGCAAGTACACCGGTTTCCCCAAGATCCAGGCCAAAGACAAAGGCGGCCAGGGGAGTTGATATGAGCAGGCCGATCACTTCAAAGGAAATGGCCTGGCGGATTCGGTCTTTTGTGGTTCGCATGGTGTTGGGAGTAAGGTAGGCGGGTCGTCCCGCGTCCTGTTCCCGGGAAGGGTGGGGTCGTCCCCAGAACTGAAAAAGCCCGGTTCTTTCGAACCGGGCTTTCAGAATACTGGTAGCAAGGGGCGGAGTCGAACCGCCGACCCCAGCATTATGAGTGCTGTGCTCTAACCAACTGAGCTACCTTGCCATTTCGCTTCAGGGCATGCCCCAAACGAGGCGCGTATTTTCGGTATTTGAGCTCAGGGTGTCAAGGCCTTGAGCCCAAAATTCCGGAAAAATTACACGTTAAAGCGGAAGTGGATAACGTCGCCGTCTTTGACGATGTATTCCTTGCCTTCCAGGCGCCACTTGCCGGCATCCTTGGCGCCGGCTTCGCCGTTGTACTGTACGAAATCGTCATAGCCGATAACTTCGGCGCGGATGAAGCCCCGCTCGAAATCGGTGTGGATAACTGCGGCGGCCTGGGGGGCGGTGGCGCCGATTTTTACGGTCCAGGCGCGGACTTCCTTAACCCCGGCGGTGAAGTAGGTCTGCAGGCCCAGCAGGCCGTAGCCGGCGCGGATGACGCGATCCAGGCCCGGCTCTTCCATGCCCATTTCATCCAGGAACATGGATTTCTCTTCGTCTTCCAGTTCCGAGATTTCTGCTTCCAGTTTGTTGCAGATAGGCACGACTACCGCATTTTCAGACTCGGCGATTTTGCGCACAGTGTCCAGGTGCGGGTTGTTCTCGAAGCCGTCTTCGTTCACGTTGGCGATGTACATGGTGGGCTTGACGGTAAGCAGGCACAGTTCACGGATCAGTGCCATCTGGTCTTTGTCCAGGCCCATGCCGCGAACGGGTTTGCCTTCGTTCAGCACCGGCAAAAGCTTTTCAAACATCTCCAGCTGGGCCTTGGCTTCCTTGTCGCCGCTCTTGGCGACGCGCTGTACTCGCTTGATCGCTTTCTCGACGGTGTCCAGGTCAGCCAGTGCCAGTTCGGTGTTGATCACTTCGATGTCCGAAGCCGGGTCTACCTTGTTGGCTACGTGAATCACGTTGCCGTCTTCAAAGCAGCGCACCACGTGGGCGATGGCGTCGGTCTGGCGGATGTTGGCCAGGAACTGGTTACCCAGGCCTTCACCCTTGGATGCACCGGCAACCAGGCCGGCGATGTCCACGAATTCCATGGTGGTGGGAACCACGCGCTCAGGCTTTACGATTTCCGCCAGCTTGGTCAGGCGGGGGTCCGGCATGGCCACTACGCCGGCGTTCGGCTCGATGGTGCAGAAGGGGAAGTTTTCCGCGCCGATGCCGGCTTTGGTCAGTGCGTTGAACAGGGTGGATTTGCCGACGTTGGGAAGGCCGACGATGCCGCAGTTAAATCCCATGGAATGCCTCTGCTGGAACTGAAAAATTTGGGCGGATTATACCGGTGTATCGGTAAGGGTGCGAGTAAGGGGTTGTGCCCCTGCTCAGGGAGCCGGTTTGAAGCTGTGCAGACGGTTCATGGCCGCAGCCAGTTTGCCGCTGGCAGCATCGGGCAGTACCCGCATCACTTCGTCGAAGACGGCATTGAGCTGCTCGGTTTCCTGCTTGCCCAGGCGGCCCAGTACATAGCCGGTTACCTTGCGGCTGTCGCCAGGATGGCCGATGCCAAGGCGTAAGCGCTGGAAGTCGTTGGTACCCAGGTGGGCAATGGTGTCCCGAAGACCGTTGTGGCCGCCGTGACCGCCGCCTTTTTTGAGCTTGGCCGTGCCGGGAGGCAGGTCGAGTTCATCGTGGGCGACAAGAATCTGTTCGGGGGGAATCTTGAAAAAGTCCGCCAGGGCTTTGATTGCGGTGCCGCTGCGGTTCATAAAGGTGCTGGGGTTCAGCAAGTGCAGGTCGAGGCCCTGCCACTGAATGCGGGCATACAGCCCGTGGTACTTCTTTTCGGGGCGCAGCGTCTGGCCCGCATCGCGGGCCAGCGCTTCGACGAACAGGGCGCCGGCGTTGTGGCGGGTATTCTCGTAGTCGGTACCGGGGTTCCCCAGTCCAACCACCATGACAATATCCTGTGCCATTCGCCTTTGCCCCCGGAGTGATTACTCCTCGCCGCCTTCCTCGCCTTCGGCTTCCTCGGCGTCGTCCGCCTTGGCACCCTTCGGCTTGTGGATAGAGGCAACCGGCTGGTCGTGGTCTTCGCCCTGCAGCAGGGCAGCAACCTGAACGCCCTTCGGCAGTTTCAGATCGCTCAGGTGAACAACCTGGTCCATCTCTACTTCGTTCAGGTCTACTTCGATGAACTCGGGCAGGTTCTGCGGCAGACAGATAACTTCAACTTCAGTCATGGTGTGGGAAACAACACCACCCTGCAGTTTAACGGCCGGAGCAACATCTTCGTTGATGAAGTGCAGCGGTACGTTAACGTGGATCTCGTGATCCTTGTCAACGCGCAGGAAGTCGGCGTGGGTCAGCAGCAGCTTGTACGGGTGACGCTGCAGATCCTTCAGGATCACGCTTTCTTTCTTGCCCTGAATGTCGATAGTCAGGATGTGAGAGAAGAAGGCTTCGTTTTCGAGGGCCTTTTTCAGCTCGTTGTGCCAGATGGCTACCGGAGTTGCGTCTTTGCCGCCACCGTAGATGATGGCCGGGATTTTACGCTCTTCGCGACGCAGGCGGCGGCTCGCACCTCTCCCCTGATCGTCACGAGGAAATGCTTCAATTACGAATTCCTGGGACATGGTATGTACCTCGTTATTCATCTGAACGGCCCGCGACCAGGCTTGGAACAGATGAGTTCTCTGAAAGGCCAGTTATCTGGCCTACTAAAAGAGTCGGGAGCCCAGCTGGACTCCCGACCCGAAAACTGCCTTTAAGTCTGAGTGTTACGGAGCTTTGCCGGCTCAGACGTTCTCAAACATGGCACTGATGGACTCTTCGTTGCTCACACGACGAATGGATTCGGCGAGCAGCCCAGCCATGCTGAGGGGGCGGATTCTATCACAATTTTTTGCTTTGTCACCCAACGGGATGGTGTCACAGACCACCAGTTCGTCCAGCTCCGAGTTACTGATGTTCTCGATAGCCGGGCCGGAAAGTACCGGGTGGGTAATGTAGGCAACCACGCGGGAAGCGCCGTGCTCTTTCAGGGCATTGGCGGCTTTGCACAGGGTGCCGGCAGTATCGACAATGTCGTCTACCAGGATGCAGGTCTTGTCTCGTACATCACCGATGATGTGCATCACCTGGGATACGTTGGCCTTGGGGCGACGCTTGTCGATGATGGCCAGGTCGGCATCATCCAGGCGCTTGGCTACGGCGCGGGCGCGGACAACGCCGCCGACGTCCGGAGAGACAACCACAAAGTTTTCGAAACGCTGCTTCTCGATGTCTTCGAGCAGAACCGGCGTGGCATAGATATTGTCTACCGGGATGTCGAAGAAGCCCTGAATCTGGTCTGCGTGCAGGTCTACAGTCAGTACACGATCCACGCCGATGCTGGAGATCATGTCGGCTACTACCTTGGCGCTGATGGCAACCCGGGTAGAGCGAACGCGACGGTCCTGACGGGCGTATCCGTAATAGGGGATAACGGCGGTGATCCGTGTGGCGGAAGCGCGGCGCAGGGCGTCGGCCATCACGATCAGTTCCATCAGGTTGTCGTTGGTCGGGTAGCAGGTGGGCTGGATGATAAAGACATCGTGGCCGCGCACATTTTCGTTGATCTCAACGGTGGTTTCACCATCGCTGAAACGACCAACAGTGGCCTGACCCATGGGAATATGAAGTTTCTTGGCAATATCCTGAGCGAGTTCAGGATTGGCGTTGCCGGCGAAGATCATCAATTTGGACACGACAGTATCCTTCTCAGTATCGGCGTTTGATTCAGAAGAAGCGGGAGAAAGGTGGCTGGGGTGGCAGGATTCGAACCTGCGCATGACGGGATCAAAACCCGTTGCCTTACCACTTGGCGACACCCCAATATCATCGTGCTTTCTTGGCATCATTTCAGCTCTGTTAGCTTTTGGTGTAGAGGCGAAATGTTCACCCCTTTAGCTACGAACCCCGTGATGCCGGAGGGTTTGCTTTCCCAGATAATCCGGGCTGCGGATTCTGTAGGGAAACGTCCAAAAATGCAAGCCCCGGTTCCGGTTAATCTTGCAGGTCCGAATTGTGAAAGCCATTCCAGGCTCTGGTTAACCTCCGGATACAGTTTGCGAACTACATCCTCACAGTCGTTTCGGTACCTCGAGGCGTCTCCCTCAAAAGCGGGGCGTATTTTGATTTTTGGTGTGTCCCTTGTCAACCCTTGTTCTGAAAAAATCTTTCCGGTGTTTATTTCGCACTCAGGTTTCAGGACAACAAACCAGTCTTCCGGCGGGTTTACGGGGGTCAGTTTTTCGCCGACACCCTCGCCAAAGGCGGCGTGGCCGCGCACAAATACCGGTACGTCGGCGCCCAGGCCAAGGCCGATTTCTGCCAGCTGGTCTTCATTCAGGTGCAGCTGCCACAGGTGGTTCATGGCCAGCAGGGTGGTTGCGGCATTGGAGCTGCCGCCACCCAGGCCGCCGCCCATGGGCAGGCGTTTGTGCAGGTGAATGGTTACGCCGGGCAGGGGGGCTTTGCTGAGTTCTGCCAGTGCCAGAGCGGCCCGCACCACCAGATTGTCGCTGTCGGGCACGCCGGGAATCGGGTCAGCCAGGCGTACACCGGGTTCATCCGGGGTCAGGGTAAAGCTGAGCTCGTCCCCGTAGTCGAGAAACTGGAACAGGGTCTGCAGCTCGTGATAGCCGTCAGGCCGGCGGCCGACAATGTGCAGGAACAGGTTGAGCTTGGCGGGCGAGGGCAGGGTCAGATCGGCCACAGGTTTAGTCCTCCCGGCGCCAGTCGGCAATCACCACGCGAACCCGCTTGTCTTCTTTCAGGGCGGTGATACGGGCCGGCAGCGAAGGCAGGTTTTCGATAAAGCCGTGCCAGCGGTCGTAGCGTATTTCCCAGCCGTCCTGCCTGATGATGGCCAGTTGGCTTTGTTCGTCGAACAGCAGGCGGAAGTCGCCATCCGGTGATGGCAGCCCGCGAATCCACCAGCTCAGGCTGTCGATGGGCAGCTGCCAGCCGGTCGCGGCATTCACCAGGGTTTCCGGGTCGGAAGACTGGTAAACATCGCCATTGGCCAGGGTGAGCTCGATAAAGCCCGGAACGCCCTGAAGCCGGGTTGTGCCCATGCCCAGAAACGATGACGACAGGGACAGATCGTATTGCTCGCCATTCTGGAACCAGCGATTGATCACGGCGGTGCCGCTGTCGGAGGGCTGCTTGACGGCAAGCTTGCCGGACAGGTGCCAGTGGTCAAAGCGGCCCAGGTTCCGGCTGCGTTCTGTCCAGTCTGCCGGTGGCTGGTCTGTCATGCCTTCTGGCAGCGGTTCCAGCGCAATGGTGGTGCAGCCGCTGAAGGTCAGTACGGCAAGGAGTATCAGGGGTAGCCTGGCCGTCATTGGTTGCCCCCGTTCCGGGTCAGGCGATCAATGGTTTCGTTCAGGATGTCATGGTTCGGGTCTTCGTCCAGGGCTTCGTCCCAAACCACGCGGGCCTGCTCTTCGTTGCCGGTTACCCAAAGCACTTCGCCATAGTGAGCGGCTACTTCAGGGTCCGGGTAGATGGCCCACGCCCGGGACAGGTATTCCAGTGCGCCTTGGTTGTCTCCCTGGCGGAACAGGATCCAGCCCATGCTGTCGAGAATGGCCGGGTTTTCAGGGTCCAGGCTCAGGGCTTTCTCGATGTGCGCGCGCGCTTCGTCCAGCTGATCGGTACGCACGGTCAGGATATAGCCCAGGGCATTCAGGGCGACAGCGTTCTCCGGCTGGGCTTCAATGATGGCGCGCAGGTCTGTGATGGCCGGGTCTGTATTGCCCATGGCGTCCTGCAGCATGGCGCGGGCATAGCGGATTTCGATGTTTTCCGGATAGCTCTCCAGCGCCAGGTTGGCGGCCTTCAGGGCCTGCTGTTCCCGTTCCTGGTCCAGCAGGAGATTGACTTCCAGCAACCAGAAGCGCTCGGCCTGGTCCGGGTTGGTGTCCCGGAGTTGCCGGATGTTCGCCAGGGCGTTGTCCAGCTCGCCCAGTTCGGCCTGCAACTGGCTGGCGCGGGCCAGGGCCGGGAAGAAATAATTGCCCTGCTCCACGCTCTGGTAATAGCCGATGGCCTGAATGGTGTTTTCGGCCTGCTCTTCTACCTGGCCCAGGTAGTAATTGGCTTCGTCGGTGTGGTGGCCTTGTTCGGTCAGGCGGGTGAGCTCTTCCCTGGCCAGGTCCGGTTGCTGGTTTTCAAGGGCCACCAGGGCGTGGGACAGCCGCAGCCCCGGGGTGTCCGGATAGCGTTTTACCAGGCGGGCGAATTCGTCCTGGGCGGCCTGCAACTCGCCTTCGTTGATCAGCATGCGGCCGTACAGGGTACCCATCTGCCGGTTGGCAGGGAAGCGCCGGGTGGCGGCGGTCATGTGACTCAGGGCGTCGCGGTTCTGCCCGGTCTGATACAGCAAGTCACCTTTCAAAATGATGGCCGGCTGGAACTCCGGTTCTCGATTGAGCAGGGTGTTCAACTGTTCCAGTGCGGTCTCCGGCTCGCCGGTGATTTTCTGGAGCAGGGCAATACTGTATTCCAGTTCGGGGGTTTCCGGGTGCCGTTCGGCCAGGTTCTGGTACAGCTCCAGCAGTTCCTGTTGCTGGGCCGGTGGCAGTCGGGCGGCCATGGCGGCCAGGCTGTCGAAGTCGGCATCTTCACCCTGGTCCATAATCTGCTCCATATGGAACAGGGCGGTTTCCAGGTTCTGGCGCTTTACTGCCTGAATGGCCGCTACCCGGTGTGCCTGCAGGTTGTCCGGATCAATATCCAGCCAGAGGGTGGCCAGCTGCTGCTGGGCGTTGTCGGCGTTGAGGGTCTGGGCAATCCGCATGGCCCGGTCGATCACTCCGGGGTCTTCCGAGGTCTTGGCCGCTTGCAGGTAATTCACCAGGGTTACGTCATAGCGGCCACGCTGTGCGGCTATTTCTGCGGTAAGCAGCTGGTACAGCACTTCCGGTTCAAAGTCGGCGTACCGGATTTCTTCCGTTTCAGCCTGCTCGGCCTGAACCGGAGGTGCCGGTTCTTCGGCGGTTCCGGAAAAACTGGCGCAGCCCGGCAGGACAGCTACGGTAAAACCCAGCAGGCAGGTAACCAGGTACGGTGCGGATTTGTGCATGCAATTTCCTGTGTGTTTCAGGCGATTTTTCAGGAAAGACCATCTTTTCGCCCCGTTAATTGAGGCAAATCGGATTGCGGTCGTGGCCGAAACCCTATAATGGCATAAGCGTCTTATCTTGCCCAACCTGTCCGCAGTTCCCGAAGCACCGGTGTTTTCGGGTGGCAGGCGGGGCCTTGCGCCGGTAGAATGCTGTTTGAATATCCACGACTGGAACAGGGTTATCTGACCATAAAATGGCGTTGCTGACACTGGGAATCAATCACCGAACCGCACCCGTAGAAATTCGCGAGCGTGTAGCGTTCACTCCGGAGCGGATGGCGGAAGCCTTTTCCGAACTGCGTGCTGCCTCCGGTGCCGGTGAGGCTGCCATTCTGTCTACCTGTAACCGTACCGAGCTGTACCTGGCCGGTGACGACGACTGCGCGCCTACCGTGCTGCGCTGGCTGGCGGGCTTCCACGACCTGGACGCAGCAGACCTGGAGAACGTGCTATACCTGCACCGGGATTCCGATGCCGTTCGCCACATGATGCGCGTTGCCTCAGGCCTGGACTCCATGGTGCTGGGGGAGCCGCAGATCTTCGGCCAGCTGAAAGATGCCTATTCCCTGGCCCGGGAACACGGTGCCACCGGTTCCTTTCTGACCCGGTTGTTCGAACACACTTTCTCGGTTGCCAAGCGGGTGCGAACCCAGACTGCTATCGGCGAAAACCCGGTATCTGTGGCCTATGCTTCGGTCAGCATGGCGCACCATATCTTTGCGGATATGTCCCGCAACAAGGCCTTGCTGATTGGTGCCGGTAAAACCATCGAGCTGGTTGCGCAACACCTTGCAGAAGCCGGTGTGCGCCAGTTCCTGATTGCCAACCGTACCCTCGAGCGGGCCCAGTCCCTGGCCGAGGCCCACGGCGGCAAGGGCATTCTGCTGTCCGAGATTCCGGATCACCTGGCGGATGTCGACATTGTTATTTCCTCCACCGCCAGCCCGCTGCCCATTCTGGGCAAGGGTGCCGTTGAGCGGGCCCTGAAAAAACGCAAACACCGCCCGTATTTCATGGTGGATATCGCCGTACCGAGGGATATCGAACCGGAAGTTGCCTCGCTGGCAGACGTCTACCTGTATACCGTTGATGACCTCAAGCAGGTAATCGAAGAAAACATCCGCTCCCGGGAAGGCGCAGCCCGTGAGGCCGAAAATCTGATCAGCAGTGGCGTCCAGGATTTCCTGGAGCAGCTGCGGGCCCTGGATGCGGTTTCTACCCTGAAAGTTTTCCGTCAGCGGGCAGAAGTGATGCGCGATGCGGAAACCGAAAAAGCCCTGCGCGCCCTGCGCAACGGCGCAGACCCCGAGACAGTGCTGCGAAGCATGGCCCGGGGCCTGACCAACAAACTGCTGCACCAACCTTCCATCCAGGTTCGCAAGGCCATGGCCGAGGGCCGGACGGAAGTCACGGAATGTCTGAGGGAGCTCTACCAGCTGGATACGCTGGATGCGGACGAGCCTATCACCACGGAAAAACTATGAAGCCATCCATCCAGTCCCGCCTCGAACGTTTGGTAGAGCGGTTCGAGGAGGTGAGCGCACTGCTGAGCGATGCCTCCGTTATCTCCACCCAGGACAAGTTCCGGGAGTTATCCCGGGAGTTTGCCGAAATCGAGCCGGTGGTAAAGTGCTTCCAGTCCTGGCAACAGTCCCTCGACGACATCAGTGAAGCGAAAGAACTGTTGAAAGATGGCGATGCCGACATGCGCGCCATGGCTGAAGAAGAGCTGGACGGCGCCGAAGCCCGCAGTGAAGAGCTGGATGAAGAACTGCAGCGCCTGATGCTGCCGAAAGACCCCAACGACACCAAGAACGTGTTCCTGGAAGTGCGGGCCGGTACCGGTGGTGATGAAGCCGCCATCTTTGCGGGCGACCTGTTCCGCATGTATTCCCGCTACGCCGAGAAACGCCGCTGGCAGGTAGAAGTGCTGAGCGAAAACGAAGGCGAACACGGCGGCTATAAAGAAGTGATTGCCCGGTTGTCCGGCGACGGCGTATACGGTGCCCTGAAATTCGAGTCTGGCGCGCACCGGGTACAGCGGGTACCGGAAACCGAATCCCAGGGCCGTATTCACACCTCCGCCTGCACCGTGGCGGTGATCCCCGAGGCGGATGAAGCCGAAGCCATCGAAATCAACAAGGCCGACCTGCGGGTGGACACCTTCCGTTCCTCCGGCGCCGGTGGCCAGCACGTTAACAAGACCGACTCCGCCATTCGCATTACCCACCTGCCGACCGGCATTGTGGTGGAATGCCAGGAAGAGCGCTCCCAGCACAAGAACCGGGCCAAGGCCCTGAGCCTGCTGGCGTCACGCCTGCAGAATGCCGAGCTGGAAAAGCAGCAGAAAAGCATGGCGGAAACCCGTAAAAGCCTGGTGGGCAGCGGCGACCGCTCCGAGCGCATCCGCACCTACAACTTCCCCCAGGGCCGGGTAACCGACCATCGCATCAACCTGACGCTGTACAAGCTCGACGAAGTGATTGCCGGCGACCTGGATGCGGTGGTGCTGCCGCTGCAGCAGGAACACCAGGCCGAACTGCTGGCTGAACTGGCCAATGAGCAGTGAGCCCCCGCTGACCTGCGAAGCCCTCCTGAAGAGCGCCGTTGAGCAGATTGGCGGCGACTCGCCCCGGCTGGATGCCGAACTACTGCTGAGCCACGTAACCGGCCTGGGCCGAACCAGCTTCCGGGCCTGGCCCGAACGGGAAGTGCCGGCGGAACAGGCTAAGCGATTTGTGAACCTGGTGGTACAGCGCGCCAGCGGCCAACCGATTGCCTACCTGCTGGGCGAGCAGGAATTCTGGTCCTTACCCCTGAAAGTCAGTTCCTCAACGTTGATTCCCCGGCCCGATACCGAGTGTGTGGTAGAGGCCGCGTTATCACTGGAACTACCCGCTAACGCCCGGGTACTCGACCTTGGCACCGGCACCGGTGCCATAGCCCTGGCCCTGGCCAGCGAACAGCCGGGCTGGCAAATCATGGCGAGCGACCGGGTTGAAGAGGCAGTAGCCCTGGCCCGGGAAAACAGCCAGCAACTGGGCCTGTCCATCACCGTGGTGCAGAGCCACTGGTTCGACCAGATACCGGCTGGAAGCTTTGACCTTCTTATCTCCAACCCGCCCTACATCCCGGCCAGCGATCGCCATTTAAAGGAAGGCGATGTACGCTTCGAACCCGAGTCTGCCCTGGTGGCCGGAGAAGATGGCCTGGACGACATCCGCCTGCTGGTCACCGGAGGCCTGGACTGGCTCAACCCGAACGGCTGGATGCTGCTGGAACACGGCTACGACCAGGGCGAAGCCGTACGGGATTTGTTTGCCAAAGCCGGATGGCGCAACATAGAAACCCGTAAAGACTACGGCGGCAACGATCGCATGACCCTGGCCCGCAAGCCCGCCCGCGACCAATAGCGAGAACAACCATGCTCAGCGACGAAGAACTGCTCCGCTACAGCCGACAAATCCTGATGCCCCGGTTCGACATCGCCGGCCAGCAAAAACTCAAAGCCGCCCATGTACTGGTCATCGGCGCCGGCGGTCTGGGTTGCCCCGTGGCACTGTATCTGGGCGCGGCGGGTGTCGGTCACCTGACCCTGGTCGACGACGACCAGATCGAACTGGCGAACCTGCAGCGCCAGATCGCGTTTCAGCAAAGCTGGCTGGGCGATTCAAAGGCCGAGCGCCTGGCGGAGCGGGTGCGGGCGATCAACCCCGAGATCACTGTTAATGCCGTCAATCGCCGGGTGGATAGTGATGACCTCAAACAACTGGTTGGCGAATCCACCCTGGTGCTGGACTGCACCGACAACTTCAACACCCGCTTTGCCCTGAACCGGGCCTCTGTTTTATCCAAGGTTCCGTTGGTTTCCGGTGCTGCCATTCGTGGCGAAGGCCAACTCTCCGTTTACGATCCCCGCCAGCTTGAGAGCCCCTGTTATCACTGTTTGTATCCCGAACAAGGCAATGAAGATCTGACTTGCTCGGAAGCGGGTGTTATAGCGCCACTGGTAGGCATGATCGGTTCAGCCCAGGCCATGGAAGCCATAAAGGTTATCTCAGAAGTGGGCAACCCACTGGTTGGCCGCCTGTTGATCCTCGACGCCTGGCAAATGGAATGGCGAGAAATGAAACTCGCAAAAGACCCAGACTGCCCGGTGTGCCGCTGACTTGGGCTGACTCCGGAGTGGGGCAGGGTTGGGTTCGCCTTTCCAAAAACCGCTCCTTACGGCACATCCCTGTGGCGCTTCTGCTCCGCCATCCATGGCTCCGCAAATTTTTGGAAAGGCGAACCCAACCCCGCCCACCAACTTACGAGTTAGTCCTTTAGCGCCTGAAACCTTGCTATGGCTTCTTTGCGGGATTCTTTCAGATCGACAATTGGTCTGGGGTAGCCTTTTGGGATAACTCCCCCCTTGGATGGATCATGAATCCGCTTGTTATCCAGTTTGGCCAACTCCGGCACCCACTGCCGAATAAATTCCCCTTTCGGGTCAAAGCGCTCACTTTGGGTCACCGGATTGAACACCCGAAAATAAGGCGCCGCATCGGTACCGGTTGAGGCACTCCACTGCCAGCCACCGTTGTTGGACGCCAGAAAACCATCCGCCAGATTTTGCATAAACCAGGCTTCGCCCAGCCGCCAGTCGATGAACAGGTTCTTGGTCAGGAACATGGCGGTGATCATTCGCAGACGGTTGTGCATCCAGCCGGTCTCCTTCAGTTGGCGCATAGCGGCATCCACAATCGGGATGCCGGTGCGGCCTTCTTTCCAAGCCTCAAAATTATCCCCCGGTTCGTTCCACACCAGCGCTTCGGTTTCTTCCTTGAACGCCCGACCCATGCTCACCCTCGGGTAGTGGTAAAGGATGTTGATGTAAAAATCCCGCCAGGCGATTTCGTTGATCCAGGTTTCGATGCCGTCGCCGGAGGCACCGGACTGTTTGGCGGCGATGAGACACTGTTTGCCGGACAGTACGCCGTTGGCCAGGTACGGCGATAGCTGGCTGGTGCCGTCCAGGGCCGGGAAGTCGCGGTTGTCTTTGTAGTCTTTTGCTCGCTCGGCCAGGAATTCTTCCAGCTGGTCGTGGGCGGCGTCTTCTCCGATGGGAACCAGGGGTTCCGGTGCATCGCTGAACGGTGCGGGTAGAGTGTCGGTCTGCTCGGCCTGTACTTCAGGGGCCTGGGCTGAGGGCGCCGGGTAAAGCGTGGGCTGGGTTTCTTCTATCCAGGTGCGCCAGCGCCGCGAAAACGGGGTAAACACCGAATAGGGTTCGTTCTGCTGGGTAAGTATCTGGCCCACCGGTGCCACGGTCTGGTCACGGTATTTGTTTACTTTGACAGACAGCTCGTCCAGGCGGTCGTGGACCTGCTTGTCGCGGCGGCGTTCGTTGATGCCGTACTCTTCGTTGAAGTGCAGGGCGGTAATGCCATGCTCTTTGCAGAAAGATTCAAGCGTGTCGAGGCTGTCGGCAAAGGTGTCGGCGTTCAGGAATGACAAGCCTATGCCCAGCCTGGCGAGCTGCCGGGCCAGGCTGTTGGCGTGTTCCAGCACAAACTGCACCCGGGCCGCAGACCAGTCGTGTTCCTGCCACTGTTTCGGGGTAACAATAAAGCAGGCCCAAACGGGGTTGCCGCTGCGGCAGGCCGCGGTCAGGGCGGGGTTGTCGGCAAGGCGCAGATCGTTGCGGAACCAGACCAGCTGTGTCATTGGAACATCCATTTTGGCCAGAGGGTGAATAAGGGTAATTACACTCTTAAATCATTGGCTTGTATATTCGCTGCCGGGGCGATACTGGATTATAGTTAAACATCACGGCCTGCCATGAAAAGGAGCATTTTCCGCAGCATGACTGTTTACCCCGAAGGCCAGCGCGACGGTGTCTGGGCACACCCGTATCAACTGGCTTCCGGCCAGACCCAGCAACACCGGTTGGGGCATACGCATTTGTGGGTCACCCTGCTGGACCAGGAGTGGCAGGTGCGTTTTGTGGTGCAGCAGGGTGAAGATTCGGCAGACCCGCTTACCTGGTTCGAGACCATCGGCCACAGCCTGCCGTCGTCGGAAATCCCTGTACAGCGCTTCGTGCGTTCCGGTGATAACGGCGAGGTGTGTTTTATTCCCGCAATGGCCAGCTTGCCCACGGTAATCCGCCCGTCCCAGCCTTTAACGGTGCCGGCTGGTGGCCGCTGTGTGCTCTATGTGGGGACCAATCTCTGGATGAAGGTATGTGTGGGCGAAGGCCGTAGTGAGCTCACAGAAGTGCCGCTGGCGGTACCGTCACGAACCTGGCTTGGCCGGAACTCGATGGAGGGGGAAATCTGCTACGCCTCTTCCACCTATGGCCGGCTGGCCCTGGAGGCAGTACCGAAGCGGCCGTGGCGGGCGGTTACGCCGGTCACCATCATCAACCGCCGGGAAAGGCCTTTGTTGCTTGAGCGGTTCAGCCTGCCCACACCGCTGCTGTCGGTGTACCGTAATGGCCAGGGACTGCTCTGGACGCCGGGGATAACCGTCGAATGCGAAACGGATATGAACTCCGCCAGCCTGCGAATTGATCAATCGGCACCGCAGGCTGCCGGTGAATGCGAGTTGCTGGCACCGGCCAGGGAAAAACTCGCCAAGGGCCGGAGACTGGTGCGTGCGTTTGATCATATATTCGGTTAATCACGGCACAGGGAGCCGCGAAGGTGCTTGAAACGTTACAGACAACCATCGCACAGGTGATCGGAAGTATTGCCTGGGGCAAGTGGCTTTCGGCGGGCTTTTTGCTGGTGCTGGGGATTGTGCTGGCCACCTTTGTTGCCCGCAGTGTCGGCCGCCTGGTAGAAACCAGGACAACCCGCCATCACCAGGTGATGATCCGGCGGGTGTTCTTTTACCTGGTGTTTCTACTGTTTGCCGTTGCCGCGCTCAGGGAAGCCGGCTTCTCCCTGGAAGTGGTGCTGGGCGCCGCCGGTATTCTCACGGTCGCTATCGGCTTTGCCTCCCAGACCTCCGCCTCCAACATCATCAGTGGCCTGTTCCTGGTGATGGAAAAGCCGTTCGAGATTGGTGACACCATCGAGGTGGATGCCACCATCGGGGAAGTGGTGGCAATCGACCTGCTCAGCGTAAAGCTCAGGACGGCCGACAACCTGTACGTGCGCATCCCCAACGAAACCCTGATCAAAACCCGGGTGATCAACCGCTCCCGCTTTCCAATCCGCCGGATCGACCTGGTTCTGGGCATCGCCTACGCGGAGGACGTGGAAAAAGTGCAGGATTTGCTGCTGGAACTGGCGCAGCAGAACACCGTGTGCCTGGAAGAGCCGAAACCCTTTGTTCTGGTTACCGGGTTTGGGGCGTCTTCGGTCGATTTACAGTTCTCCTTCTGGGTGCCCAGAGAAGAATTCCTTGATGGTCGGGGCAGCATGATGATTGCCGTCAAGAAAGCCCTGGACGAGCACGGCATTGAAATACCTTTCCCCCATACCAGCGTGTATGCCGGTAGTCATTCCGAGCCCTTCCGGGTGCAATTGATGGCCCCGGAACAACAAAAAGATAAGGATTCCCCGGATGTCGACAGAAACGACTGAAGTGATCAAAACCACTCCGCCCACCGAAGCTGAAAACAAGGTGTCACTTGGCTGGCGCGAATGGGTGGGCCTGCCGGACCTGGGCATTGGCCGGATCAAGGCCAAGGTAGATACCGGCGCGCGCACCTCGTGCCTGCACACGTTCCGGACGGAACCCTACACTGAAAACGGCGAGCGCCGGGTGAAGTTCTGGGTGCACCCGATACAGAACGACCTGCACCATGTGGTGGAATGCGACGCCCGGGTGCTGGATGAACGCACCGTGTCGGATTCCGGTGGCCACAAAGAACAACGGCTGGTGATCGAAACCACCCTGGTACTGGGTGACGAGAGCTGGCCCATTGAAATGACCTTAACCAACCGGGACTCCATGCGGTTCCGGATGTTGCTGGGGCGCACTGCCATGGCGGGGCGAACCACCATTTATCCCGAAGCTTCTTACCTTGCCGGCAAGCCGGCACCAAGGAACTGATTATGAAAATTGCGGTACTGTCACGAAACCGTCACCTCTATTCCACTCGTCGCCTGGTGGAGGAAGGCATCAATCGTGGCCATGAAGTGAAGGTGATTGACGCGCTGCATTGCTCCATGAACATCACGTCTGCCAACCCGCTGATCCATTACCACGAAGAAGTGCTGGAAGACTTCGATGTGGTGATTCCGCGAATCGGCGCCTCGGTGACGTTTTACGGCACCGCGGTACTGCGCCAGTTCGAGATGATGGGTGTATTTCCGCTCAACGAATCGGTAGCCATTACCCGTTCCCGGGACAAACTGCGTTCCCTGCAGCTGCTGGCCCGTAAGGGCGTGGGCATGCCGGTAACCGGGTTTGCCAACAAGCCGGACAACGTGCCGGAGCTGCTGAAGATGGTGGGTGGCGCGCCGGTGGTTATCAAACTGCTGCAGGGTACCCAGGGCATTGGTGTGGTGCTGGCGGAAACCCGCAAAGCGGCGGAGTCTGTGATTGAAGCCTTTATGGGCCTGAAAGCCGACATCCTGGTGCAGGAATTCATCAAGGAAGCCGGCGGTGCCGACATCCGCTGCTTTGTCATCGGTGACAAGGTTATCGCCGCCATGAAGCGCCAGGGCGCGGAAGGCGAATTCCGCTCGAATCTGCACCGGGGCGGCACCGCATCGCTGGTGCGGATTACCCCGGAAGAGCGCCGCACCGCCATTACCGCTGCCAAGGCCATGGGCCTGAACGTGGCCGGTGTGGACTTGCTGCGTTCCAGCCGTGGCCCGCTGGTGATGGAAGTGAACTCCTCGCCGGGCCTGGAAGGCATCGAGAATGCTACCGGCAAGAACGTGGCCGGCATGATCATCAACTGGACTGAAAAGAACTACAAACCCTGGAAAACCAAGACCCGGGGCAGAGGATAAGCGCGCATGGCAAGAGCACCGTTCGAGATTGCCGGAGTACAGGTAAAGCCGGGTACCCGTGTGACTGTGGAAGTTCCGGTAGCCAAACTCTACACTCACACCCCGCTGCATATTCCGGTGGAAGTGGTGCATGGCCGCCGTGACGGGCCTGTTCTGATGGTGTGTGGAGCCATTCATGGCGACGAGATCAACGGTGTGGAAATCATCCGCCGTGTACTGAAGAACGGCGCCTTGCGGCACCTTCGGGGCACCCTGGTGGCGGTGCCGATCGTCAACATTTTCGGCTTTGTGCAGCGCACCCGCTACCTGCCGGACCGGCGTGACCTGAACCGGTGTTTTCCCGGTAGCGAGAGCGGTTCGCTGGGTGGCCGTATTGCCTACCTGCTGCGCACCCAGATCATGGAAAACGTGACCCATATTATCGACCTGCACACCGGGGCCATTCACCGGTTCAACCTGCCACAGATCCGCGCCGAGCTGAAGAACCCGGAAACCTCCCGCATGGCCGACGCCTTTGGTGCGCCGATCATTATCAATGCCGGTTTGCGGGAAGGCAGCCTGCGGGCCTACGCCGACTCACTGGATATCCCGGTGATCACCTTTGAAGGTGGCGAAGCCCTGCGCTTTGATGATGTAGTGATTGCCAGCGGCGTAAAAGGCATCATCCGGGTGATGCGCGAGCTGGAAATGGTGCCCGCCAAGAAAGGCCCGAAGGCGCCGAAAAAACGTTCGGAAACCGCTGCGAACTCACAGTGGGTGCGGGCAGATATGGACGGCATCATGCGCCCGGTGGCCAGCCTTGGCCAGAAAGTGCGTAAAGGCCAGAAGCTCGCCATGGTGGCGGACCCCTTCGGCGAAACCGAAGTGGCCATTACCTCGCCCTGTTCCGGTATTGTTATCTGCGTGAATAACCTGCCGCTGGTGAACGAGGGCGAAGCCATCTACCACATCGCCCGCTTTGACGAGCTGGGTGAGGCAGAAAAAGCCATGGACTATTTCCGAAGCTCGTTCGAGAGTGAAGTATCGGAAGACGCAGTGGTGCCCGTACACCCGTGGGATGAACTGCAGAAATAGTTGTGATGGCCGCCAAAAGGAGTGCCAGATATGACATTACCGGTTCTTATCAATAACCAGTGGCAAGAAGGCAACGGGCCTTCGCTATCTTCCCTGAACCCGGCCACGGGAGAAGTGTTCTGGCAGGGTAATGCGGCCGATGAGGCCCAGGTGGCGAGTGCCGTAGAGGCCGCCCGGGCGGCCAGCACCGGTTGGTCCCGGGCCGGGTTTGAGCATCGGGTGGCCATAGCCCGCCGCTTTGGTGAACTGCTGGGCGAACATAAAGAAGCCATGGCACGCTGCATTGCTTCGGAAACCGGAAAGCCCTTCTGGGAAGCCCTGACCGAAGTGGCCGCCATGATGGGCAAAGTCGAAATTTCGGTGAAAGCCTACAGCGAGCGAACCGGCCAGCGCAGTACCGATATGCCGGGCGCAAAGGCCGTGCTTCGGCACAAACCCCACGGCGTGGTTGCAGTATTTGGCCCCTATAACTTCCCCGGCCACCTGCCCAACGGGCATATTGTTCCGGCCCTGATTGCCGGCAACACCGTGGTGTTCAAGCCCAGCGAACAAACCCCGGCCGTCGCCGGCAAAACAGCCGAGCTGTGGCTGGAAGCCGGGTTGCCCGCCGGAGTCCTGAACCTGGTGCAGGGCGCCAGGGAAACCGGCATCGCCCTGGCCAATCATCCGGATATTGATGGCCTGTTCTTTACCGGCAGCTCCCCGACCGGAGAAATTCTGCACCGGCAATTCGCCGGCAACCCGGGCAAAATCCTGGCCCTGGAAATGGGCGGCAACAACCCGCTGATTGTGGATGACACCGTAGACGTCACCGCCGCCGTGCACGAAACCATCCAGTCTGCCTACATTACCTCCGGCCAACGCTGCACCTGTGCCCGACGGCTGATGGTGCCGGCAGGAGAGTGGGGCGACAACTTCCTGGATGCCCTGGCCCGGGCCGTGGAAGCGATCCAGGTGGGTGGCGCCTTTGACGAGCCGGCGCCATTTATGGGCAGTGTCATTTCCGAAGCAGCCGCGCAGGGTGTGCTTGAGGCCCAGAGCCGGCTGCTGGAACTCGGTGGCCGTGCACTGGTAGCGAGCTGGCACCTGAAACCCGGCACAGGCCTGCTGTCACCGGGGCTGATTGATGTCACCGCTGCCGTGAATGTGCCCGACGAAGAGATCTTCGGGCCGGTACTTCAGGTTTACCGCTACCGGGACTTTGACGAAGCGATTCGACAGGCCAACAACACCCGTTTCGGGCTGTCTGCCGGTTTATTCAGTGAAAGCCGGGAGCGCTTTGAAGATTTCTACGACCGGATTCGGGCCGGCATCGTTAACTGGAACAAACCGCTGACCGGTGCCTCCAGTGCCGCGCCCTTCGGTGGCATCGGCGCCAGCGGAAACCACCGTGCCAGTGCTTACTACGCGGCAGACTACTGCTCGTATCCGGTGGCGGGCATTGAGGCAGACCAACTGGCGTTGCCGGCCAGTCTGTCGCCCGGCCTTAAAATCATTTAAACAGGCTTTAGCGCTGGCTTCCGGTTGCGGTGAAGAAGGAGAGAAACTGTCTCTCCTCGATCTGCGCCTCGTGCAGCGTAACCGGCCGGAACCTGAGCGTTGTGCCTGGTGTTCGCTGGGCCAGGGCATCCAGGCTGCGGGGTGTAACGGCTCCGAGCTTTGGATATCCGCCGATGGTCTGGCGGTCATTGAGCAGCACGATCGGTTGCCCGTCGGCCGGAACCTGAATGGCGCCCTGGCTGGTGCCTTCCGATATCAGGCGCTCTCCCAGCGGTTCCAGTGCCGGGCCTTTCAGGCGCGCACCCATGCGGTCGGTTTGCCGGGTCAGGGTGTAGGGATTGTTGAAAAAGGTGTCGAGAACGGACGCAGGAAAACGGTCGATCTGGGCACAAGGAATCACCGAAAGCACCAGCTCTTCCTTATAGTCCGGCCGCCAGCGCTCCGAGACTTTTCGGTTCAGAACCCTGGCGCTATCCGCGTGGCAGGGCAGGTGGTCGCCTTCCTGCAGTGGGCGACCATCCTGATTCAGGCCTCCGAGCCCCTCTCGCGTAAACGTGGCACAGCTGTTACCCAGCCCCGGCGCTACCTGAAACCCGCCAAGCACTGCCAGATAGCTTCTTATCCCAACCTTCGGTGCACTCAGGGCAACTCTGTCGCCGGCCTGAATATTGATAACGCTCCAGAGCGGCCGGGACTCTCCGTTAACCCGGCATTGCACTTCTGCTCCGGTAATCGCGATCTGGGTAGCAAGGTTACTGGTGAACTCAACCCCTCCGAAAGTGATTTCCAGCGCGGGCGTGCCGAAGGGATTATCCAGCAACCGGTTGGCCCAGGCCCAGGCGTTCCGGTCCATGGCGCCGCCGGTCGCCAGCCCCAGGTGCATCACACCCCGGCGCCCGCCATCCTGCAGCAAACTGAGAAAGCCGGGTTTTGTAAAAGTCAGGCCTGGCTGGGTGCTCATATCTGGCCTCCGAGTGCCAGGTATTCCTCCCGGCCGATGGGCCGAAAGCGAACCCGCTGGCCGGCTTGAAGCAGGGAAGGCTGGCCCCGGCCAGGATCAAACAGCGTCAGAGGCGTTCGGCCGATCAGGTTCCAGCCACCGGGGGACTGCAGCGGATAGATGGCGGTCTGGGTATCTGCAATGCCCAGGGTTCCGGCTGGTACCCTGGCGCGTGGCGTTGCCAGGCGAGGTGTTGCCAACTCCGCCGGCACTTCACCCAGATAGGCAAACCCGGGCGCAAAGCCGATGGCAAACACGTAGTACTCTTCAGCAGAATGCTTCTGGATGACCTGTTCCCTTGATAACCCGGCCCTGGCGGCAACCGCGTCGAGGTCCGGCCCTGTGGAGGGATCATAGTAAACCGGAATCTCTACAACATCGCCTTTGGCCGCGTTTGTTTCAACCTCGGGAAGCCTTGCTAACGCGTTGGTGATATCCGCCACCAGCGAGGCCAGGTCATCTTCCAGCACGTTGTA
Organism: Marinobacter sp. P4B1; assembly: GCF_001447135.1. Classification (NCBI taxonomy): domain Bacteria; kingdom Pseudomonadati; phylum Pseudomonadota; class Gammaproteobacteria; order Pseudomonadales; family Marinobacteraceae; genus Marinobacter; species Marinobacter sp. P4B1. The sequence goes on along the minus strand of NZ_LLXM01000005.1, from coordinate 464,276 downwards.
GCGCAGCAGCAGAGTGGTATAGGAAGGCACCAAATCGATCAGCCGGGGCCCCAGCCTGTGTGAAAGTGCCTGGGCGGCCCGCTGGATCCGCTCAGTCAGCGCAATATCAATAGCGTCACCAAAGTGAAGCGTAATGGTATCAACGCCGGTTACTTCATATCGCCAGAACATTGCGGCTGTTCTCCGGGGGCTTTGGATGGCTCTTTCCATGCGAAGAATACTATCTGACCCCCGAGGGATCACAAAGCCTGTTACCACGGGCCGAGTGTGTTTCAAAGAACTGAGCTGATGGGTGGAATTCCACCCAAATCGACTTCCATGATGGGTGAGATTTCACCCAACGGATGCCGGCTGCGTCGGCCTCAAAAAACCAACAGTCTGTTTTATAAGTATTTTCCCTGACTGGCCCGCTAATTGCTCCTTCATTTGCCAGCGAGGCCATCAAGGTCTCTCCAGCACCCAACCAACAAAATGAATCGGGAGCATTCTTTATGAAACTTCAAACCGTTCTGGCGGCTGCGCTCGCCACCTCCGTTGTTGCAGGCCCTGTGGTTGCCCAGGATCGTGACGGCTGGCCGGATAACTTCACTGTCGGTACTGCCAGTCAGGGCGGCACCTACTTTGCCTACGGCTCTGGCTGGGCGAACTTCGTGGCTGAAAACCTGGGCGTATCCGGCGGTGCCGAAATCACCGGTGGCCCGGTTCAGAACATGGCGCTGGTGCACACCGGTGACCTGAAGTTTGGCCTGACCACCATGGGCCCGGCCCGGGAATCCCGTGACGGTGAAAGCCCGCTGGCTCCGGGCATGAAGATGGATAACGTGTGCGCGATGTTCCCGATGTACGAAACCCCGTTCTCCATTACCGCCCTGTCCAGCTCCGGCATTACGTCTATCTCTGATATTCCGGATGGCGCCACCATCGGCTTTGGCCCGGCAGGTTCCACTTCCGACACCTACTTCCCGCGCATGATGGAAACCTTGGGTGTGAAGTTCGAGCGTCGTAATGGTAGCTGGTCTGATCTGGGCGGCCAGCTGCAGGACGGCCTGATTGATGTGGTGGCCTTTGCCGCCGGTATTCCGATTCCGGCTGTTAGCCAGCTGGAAGTGCAGACTGACGTGAACATCATCGGCATGAACGATGACGAGGCGAAGAAAGTGATCGAGAACTTCCCGGTCTCCGAGTTCATCATCCCGGCCAGCACTTACCAGTCCCTGGAGGAGCCGTCCCGCGTGGTGTCCATGTGGAACTTCGCCATGGTCAACTGCGACATGCCGGAAAGCTTCGTGTATGAAATCACCAAGCTGACCATGGAAAACAATGACAAGATGGTGTCTATCCACAAAGCCGCCCGTCATTCCATTCCCGAGAACTACACCAAGAACAACGTGCTGCCCTGGCATCCGGGTGCTGCCCGCTGGTTTAACGAAAACGGTTACACCATCGAAGCAAGCGCCATCAAGCAGTAAGGCCTGAACCCGGGGTGCCTGCATGGCGCCCCGGGACTGGTTGTTCGAATTACCGCCTTACCTCCAGGCAGGACTTAACATGACCAAAGAACACACGCATTCCGAGGGTGAACAGCAACTGGCTGAGAACCTGACGATCAACGAAGACCACCTGCTTGCCCACAACGTGGATGAAGAGCCGGTTGAAGCTAACCGACGCTTGTTCACCGGGTTGCTGCTCAAGTTTGTGGTGATGCTGGCCATCGCTTACTCGGTGTTTCATCTGTACACCTTGAACATAGCGCCCATGGAAACCTGGTCGTTCCGGATTGTGCACGTAGCCGGTGCCCTGGTACTGGGCTTTATCCTGTTTGCCGGCGCCCGTTTTGTATCGGCCGAGGAAGGCCCCGCCCGACACAGGTGGACCACCTGGATTGCCGGCGTAGCGACGATTCCTGCGTTGTACGCCCTGTATCAGACATGGTCGTTCAACCAGATGATCCAGAGCGGCACCATGCGTATTCCGGCCGAGCTGGAAACCTGGCACTTCGGCTGGCCGTTGCTGGCGGCGTCGGCCATTGGCATTGTAATGAGCTGGTTCCACCAGCGTGATCGCGCCCGCTTCAGCGTGCCGGACCTGGTTCTGATAGTGTGCTCCGTGTCGGTTGCCGCGTACTTGCTGATTGTTTTCAATACCTCCATGCGCATGACCACCGGCACGGCGTTTGCCCCGGTTGGCATTTCCTTTGCCGCAGTTGCCGGCACCGCGCTGATTATGGAATTGACCCGCCGGGTGGCTGGCCTGGCCCTGGTGGTTATCGGGCTGGTGTTCCTGGTTTATGTGTTCGCCGGGCCGTACCTGCCGGGCTTCCTGGGTTATCCGGGGCTGTCTGCCCAGCGTTTCTTCAGCCAGGTGTACACCGATGCGGGTATTCTTGGGCCCACCACCGCGGTGTCGTCTACCTACATTATTCTGTTCATCATCTTTGCGGCCTTTTTGCAGGCCTCCAAGGTGGGTGACTACTTTGTGAACTTTGCCTTTGCGGCAGCCGGTCGCTCCCGTGGAGGCCCTGCCAAGGTGGCGATTTTTGCCTCCGGCCTGATGGGGATGATCAACGGCACCAGTGCCGGTAACGTGGTGTCTACCGGTTCCCTGACCATTCCGCTAATGAAGCGGGTGGGGTACAGCAAGGAATCGGCCGGTGCGGTGGAAGCTGCAGCCTCTACCGGTGGCCAGATCATGCCGCCGATCATGGGTGCAGGCGCCTTCATCATGGCGGAGATTACCGGTATTCCCTATACCGAGATTGCCATTGCCGCGATTATTCCGGCCATCCTGTACTTCGCGTCTGTGTTCTTCATGGTGGACTTTGAAGCCAAGAAGCTGGGCATGCGTGGTATGCGCAGTGACGAACTGCCGAACCTGCGGCTGATGATGCGCCAGGTCTACCTGTTTGCGCCGATCATTATCCTGATTGTGGCGCTGTTCCAGGGCTACTCCGTGATCCGGGCCGGTACCCTGGCGACGGTATCTGCGGCGGTGGTGAGCTGGATTTCGCCCAACAAGATGGGTTTGAAGTCTATCCTTCGGGCCTTTGAAATTGCCGCTTACATGTCTATCCAGATCATCGTGGTGTGTGCCGCGGCCGGTATCATTGTGGGGGTTATTTCCCTGACCGGTGTGGGTGCGCGTTTCTCGGTGCTGCTGCTTGATGTGGCTGCCCACAGCCACCTGCTGGCACTGGTGTTTGCCATGTTCATCTCGATCTTGCTGGGTATGGGCATGCCAACCACGGCCGCCTATGCGGTGGCGGCCTCTGTGGTAGCGCCGGGCCTGGTGCAGCTGGGTATCGAGCCGCTGACCGCGCACTTCTTCGTGTTCTACTTTGCGGTGGTGTCTGCCATCACGCCGCCGGTTGCCCTGGCGTCTTACGCTGCGGCCGGTATTTCCGGTGCCAATGCCATGTCTACCTCGGTAGCGTCGTTCCGCATCGGTATTGCCGCGTTCATCGTGCCGTTCATGTTCTTCTATAACGGTGCGCTGTTGATGGAAGCCGGCTGGGTCGAGATCGCCCGGGCACTGGTTACCGCTACCTTCGGCGTGTACCTGTTGTCTGCCGGTGTGCTGGGCTGGTTTGCCCGCTCTGCCGCCCCGGTTCTGGTGCGCCTGTTGCTTGTCGCCGCTGCGCTGATGACCATCGAAGGCGGAGTGTGGACAGACCTGGCCGGTATCGGGCTTGCGGTGGTGGCGTTCCTGATCCAGCGCAAGCGGGCACCCGGGTTGGCTGCGGCCTGATATGGCAAGGCAAGGGCAGGGCAGCGGTCATGACGGCCTGTTGTCCTACCCGGATTCCGGCGCTAGTCTAGAGGCTTTGCCGGAATCCGAACCCATGCTTAACCGGATCAGCATTGCGGTTGTTCTGATTATTACCCTGCTGCTGTCCTGGCTGCTCGGGGGCTGGTCTGGTTACCGGCAACTGGAGCAGGACAGCCTGCAGGAAGCCTTTCGTTATCGCCAGCTGGTCGCCAACGAGCTTAACCGCTACCTGCCGGTGCCTGCCCTGATTGCCGAACACCCCCTGCTGGCGGACGCCCTGAAAGAACCGGATAACGCCGTTACCCTGCTCCGCGCCAACGAGCAGATGCAGCGGATGGCCACCATTGTGGGCGGCTCCGATATCTATCTGATGGACCTGACCGGGATGACCATTGCGGCCAACAATTTTGGCCAGCCAGATACTTTTGTGGGCAACAATTACGCCTTCCGGCCGTATTTTTCAGAAGCGGTTGCCACCGGCGGGTCGGTGGCCTACTTCGCACTGGGTAAGATCTCCTCGGAGCGGGGGTTGTATTTCACCAACCCGGTTCGTGACCAGCGCGGCAATATGCTGGGTGTTGTTGCTATCAAGGTTCTGGTGCACGAGCTGGAATCCCAGTGGCACCGGCCCGAAACCCGCCAGCATGCAGAGATGGTGGTGCTGGATGGCGACGGCATCAGCTTTTTGTCCAGCCGGACGGACTGGCTCTACCGGGATTTCAGGCCGACGGATAATGCCGAAGAGAATGCCAGGGTTCGCCAGCGCTATCCCGAGCGGGAACTGACGCCCATTGACTTTGTGGAGCAGGGCAAGCCCTGGGGGCTGGCGGACGAGTCAGCCCGCATCCGGTTAAGGGAAAGTGACAAGGCCGGAACCTACCTGACGGTTGAAACCGGTTTGCCCCGGCTGGACTGGAGCCTGCTGGTGCTGACAGACACCCGGCCGATACTGTGGACCCGCATCGGGTTTATGGCCGGTGGCCTGGCCCTGTTCCTGGCCTGCTTCCTGACCTGGCTGTACCTGCGCGAGCGTTACCGCCGGGAGCGGGAGCTGGCGCTCAGGGGTGAACAGCTGGAGCGCCGGGTGGCCCAGCGCACCGCAGATCTCCGTGAAACCCAGCAGGAGCTGATCCAGGCCGCCAAGCTGGCGGTGCTGGGCCAGATGTCCGCCGGCCTGAACCATGAAATTAACCAGCCCCTGACGGCGATCCAGGCCTATGCCCGTAACAGCCGGAAATTCCTGGAGCGGGGTGCCACCGATATGGTGGATGCCAACCTGGGCGAGATTGTTGGCCTGTGCGACAAGATGGCGGAGCTGATCCGGCAGTTCAAGGTGTTCGCCCGCAAGTCCGAGGGGCCGCCGTCGGTGGTGGACCTGCGCCTGCCGATTGATGCAGCGCTGAAAATTATCCGCGCCCAGAACGCCAGCGAGGGCATCAACATTCGCTGGCAGCGACCGGACAACCCGGTGATGTGCCACGGTGACCTGATCCGGGTGGAGCAGGTGATGGTTAACCTGCTGGCCAATGCGGTCCAGGCGGTGGAAGGCTGCGAGCAACCGCAGATTGATATCCTGGTTGCCGATGAAGGCGACGACTGGCGCTGCGTGGTGAAGGATAACGGCCATGGCTTGCCGGGTAATTCCGAGCAGGTGTTCGAGCCGTTCTTTACCACCCGATCGGTCAAGCAGGGGCTGGGGCTCGGCCTGTCGATCTCCCGGCAGATTGTTGAAGCACTTGGCGGCAGCCTGACCGGCCAGAACCGGGTCGACGGCCCCGGGGCGGAGTTTGTTCTGACACTGAAACAGCGTAAGGCAGAGGGATGACAATACCATCAGTGATTTTTGTGGATGATGACCCGGATATCCGGCCGGTGATGGAGCAAACCCTCACCCTGGAAGATATCCCGGTAGCCTGTTTTGCCGACGGAGCATCGGCGCTGAAGCTGGTGCAGCCGGAGTTCGAAGGCATCGTCCTGTGCGACTACAACATGCCGGGCATGGATGGCATGCAGCTGTTGCACGAGGTACGGAAGATTGATGAAGACATCCCGGTGATTCTGCTCACCGGCCAGGGCGACATCAGCACGGCGGTGTCGGCCATGCAGCAGGGGGCCTATGACTTCATCGAAAAGCCCTTTGACCACGACGAGCTGATCGAACTGCTGCGGCACGCCCTGGAAAAACGTCACCTGGCACTGGAAAACCGGCGCCTGAAGGCCCAGTTACGGCAGCTGGCCAAGCCCGGGCCGCGGGTTTTGGGTGATTCGCCAGCGATGCAGGCGGTAATGTCGACAATCGGGCCGATCCTGGATATTTCCGCAAACGTGCTGCTGCATGGTGAAACCGGTTCCGGTAAGGATGCCCTGGCCCGGTACATTCACGAAAGCAGCCCCCGCAGTGCCCACAACTTTGTTGCCATCAACTGCGGCGCGGTGCCCGAAAACCTGATCGAGAGTGAACTGTTCGGCCACGAAGCCGGGGCCTTCACCGGTGCCGAGAAGCGGCGTATCGGCAAGATTGAGCATGCCCACCGGGGCACTTTGTTCCTGGATGAAGTGGAAAGCATGCCCATGGCGCTGCAGGTGAAACTGCTTCGGGTACTTGAGGAGCTCCGGGTGGAGCGGCTGGGCAGCAACCAGTCAATAGATGTGGATGTGCGCATTATTGCCGCCACCAAGGCCGACCTGAAACAGCTCAGCGATGAGGGAGCGTTCCGGTCTGATCTCTACTACCGGCTGAATGTGGTGAAGGTGGATATTCCGCCCCTGCGGGAGCGCAAGGGAGACATTCCCACGCTGTTTCACCACTTTGCCCTGATTGCCGCCGCCCGTTACGACCGGGAGAGTGTTCCGCTGGATGCCCGCCAGGCGGCCCGGCTGATGCAGCACTCCTGGCCGGGCAACGTGCGGGAATTGCGAAACCTGGCGGAGCGTTACGTGCTGCTGGGGCCGGCCGCCCTGGACGGTGGTGACAGTTCCGAACAGGGCAACCTGTCCGGGCGCCAGACACTGTCCGAGATGATGGACGGGTTTGAACGCACGGCCATCGTCAGCGCGCTCAACGCCAGCCATGGCAGTATCAAAGACACTATGCTTCAGCTGGGAATTGCCCGCAAAACCCTGTACGACAAGATGAAGAAGCACGGCCTGGACAAGGCCCAGTTCAAGGATTAGCGCCCCTCAGGGCGCAATCTTTTTCTTAAGGGCCTTGGTCAGTGGCCGTGGCAAGCTCGGCAGCGACTTCAGCAGCCAGGGCAGTACTTTCCGTTTAACGCCATTCAGCGATTCCGGCACCACTGCTTCAATGAGGTGCGGCCCGGGGTGCGCCTGGGCGTACTCCATGGCTTTGATCAACTCTTCCGCCGTGCGCACTCGCACACCGTGCACACCCATGCTCTGGGCCAGCTGGGCGTAGTGGGTGACCGGCCCGCTGATGTCCAGCTGGGACTTTGCCTTGGCGCCGGCTTCTTCTGCACCTACCCGCTCCAGTTCCACGTTCAGGATGGAATAGGAGGCGTTGTTGAAGATGATGGTGGTTACGTTCAGGTTTTCCCGGGCCATGGTCCACAGGGCCTGGATGGTGTACATGGCGGTGCCGTCGCCAATCAGGGCGAACACCGGGCGGTCCGGGCAGGCGATGGCAGCACCTACCGCGTTGGGCAGGCCCTGGCCGATTGCGCCACCGGTGAGGGTGATCATGTCGTGGCGCGGAGCGCCTGCGGTCATGGCGTTGAGCATCAACCCGGAGGTGATGGATTCATCCACGATGATGCTGTTTTCCGGCATCAGCTCGCCCATGGCCCGGCACACTTTTTCAGCGGTCAGCTTGCCCTTGGGCAGTCCCGGCCGGCCTTCGGCCTGCAGCCTGGGCTCGGCACCGGCACCGGCAGCGCCCAGGGCTTCAGCCAGTTTGTTCAGGCTTGCGGCGGCGTCTTGCTCCGGAGTGCTGAGCGTGAGGGCGGTGCAGTTGTCGGGCACCAGGTAACTCTGCTTGCCCGGGTAGCCAAAGAACGACACCGGCGCCTTGGCGTCTACCAGCACCAGGTGGTCGAATTCAGACAGCTGCAGGGTGGCCAGTTCAGCCAGGTAGGCTATCCGCTCTACCGGGGGCAGGCCTGCGCCCCGTTCGATGCGGGTCGGGAAGGTTTCGGCAAACAGGGTAACGCCACTGTGGGCGGCAATGCGGGCTGCGGCCATCAATGCCGGCTCCCGCAGGGCGCGGCCACCGAGTAACAGGGCGGTTTTCTGGCCACTGGCGATGGCGTCTTTTACCGCCTGAACGGCGGCATCGTCCGCCGCCTGGGCTTCCGGCTGTGGCAGTGGCGCACAGGGTTGGCCGCCTTCGCCCCAGGATACATCGGCGGGCAGGATCAGGGTCGCTACCTGCCCGGGCAGGCCCTTGGCCACTGCGATGGCTTCGGCGGCGTCCTGGCACAGGGCTTCGGTGCTTTGAGAGGTGCGCACAAAGCCCGGAGACACGTTGCGGGCCACGGTTTCGATGTCGGATTGCAACTGGGCATCGTACTTCACGTGATAGGTGGCGTGGTCGCCGACAATGTTCACCACCGGCACCTTGCCTTTGCGGGCGTTGTGTAGGTTGGCCAGGCCATTGCCCAGGCCGCAGCCCAGGTGCAGCAGCGTTGCTGCGGGCTTGTCGGCCATGCGGGCGTAGCCGTCGGCGGCACCGGTGGCTACGCCTTCAAACAGGGCCAGTACGGCGCGCATTTTCGGCTCGCTGTCCAGGGCGGCCACAAAGTGCATCTCGCTGGTGCCGGGGTTGGTAAAGCAGACTTCAATGCCGGCATCGACCAGTGTTTTCATCAAGGCTTGGGCGCCGTTTGGCATGTTCTCTCTCCTGATCCTGTCGGATTCTTGTTTTCGCTTGATAGTCGGTTAGTTAACGGCCACTGACGATGGACCTTGCCGCCGCCCGGGCGGTCATGATGCAGCCGGGCAGGAAGGTGCCTTCCAGTGATCGCTTGCCGTTAGCGCCACCGCCACCAAAGCCTGCGGCTTCGCCGACACAGTAAAGCCCGCTGACCGGCTGGCCGCTGGCGTCCAGCACCCGGCTTTGCAGGTCGGTACGCAGGCCGCCCAGGCTTTTTCGGGTGGTCAGCTGCATGTGGATGGCAATAAACGGCCCCGCGCCGGGCTTCTGCAGGGGGGCCGGCTTGCAGGTGCGCAGCTTGTCTGGCCCCCACTGGCGGGCATGCAGGATTTTGCGGATTTGCGGGTCGTTATTCAGTTGGCTGCCCTTGCTGAAATTGGCGTCGAAGGCATCGGCGGTGGCTTTCAGGGTGGCCGGGTTGATGTCCAGCGAGCTGGTGAGCGCGTTCATTTTTTCTGCCAGTCCTTCCAGGGTGTCGTCCACCAGGAAGTGGGGGCTTTCGTGGGCCATCTGGTTGACCAGCGGTTTGTTGCCCAACAGCAGTTCTTTCAGGAACAGCGGGAACTGCTTGTCGCGGATGCGGGCGTTGTGTTCGGCACCGGAGATGGCAAATTCTTTCAGGGCAATGCGCCGGTTCAGCAGGTGCCAGGTCCAGGGTTTTTCCTGCTCCGCTACGCGCTGGCACAGCCAGTGGGTGTCGAAACCGGTCACCAGGGGCTCCGGCCCGATGCGCTCACCACGATGGTTCAGCCACAGGGCGGATTTGCACGGAATGGTCGACAGGCCATGGCCGGGGAAGTGCGGGTAGGGGTGGGGAAAGCCTGCCGCGTAGTTCCACATTTCGCCGGCGTGGGTGATTTTCGCGCCCAGGTGGTCTTCGGCCCAGTGGTGCAGCTTGCCGTCGGCAAAGGGGTGGGCGCCATTGAGCATGGTGGCCGGTTGTGGCCGGTGTTCGGGCCAGTTGGCACGGCATTCGGCATGGCTGCCGTTAATGCCACCCATGGCCAGTACCACGGTGGGTGCGCTCAGCCGGACTTCCTCGCCAGTGGATTCCTTGATGGCCAGGGCGCCGCCGATGTTGCCCGCCTGTTGCTCCAGGGCCGTTACCTTGTGGCCGTGCAGGATGGTCAGGCCATGTTGGGTGTCGGCGTTGTGCAGGGCATTGATCATGCGGCGGGTCAGTTCCCGGGACGTGCCCCAGACTATGTGGTAGCGGGGTACGGAGTTGCCGTCACCAAACCGGCCGCGTTCTACCCAGTTGACCGCCGGCATGAATTTCAGGCCTTCGTCGATCAGCCAGTCGTGCACCTCGGTGCGGGAGTTTTCCACGTAATAGCGGGCCCACTGCATGGGCCACTCGTCGGTCGGGTCCAGCTCTCCGAAGCTTATCCAGTCTTGCAGGGCCCGCTCCGGGGAATCGGCAATTTTCATGCGCCTTTGCAGGGGAGTTTCGATCAGCGCCATGCCGCCAAAGGCCCAGAGTGCAAGCCCGCCAAGGCGCTCCGGAGTGTCCCGGTCGACAATGGTCACGGTTTTGCCGGCCCGCACGGCTTCCAGGGCGGTGACAATGCCAGCCAGGCCGCCTCCGGCAATCACGATGTCTGAGGCTATGTGTCTGGCCATTAACGCTATCCCCTTTGTTTTTTGGTGTTTTTATAGAAGAGACAATATACCGCAAGACAGGATTCTGAATTGACCTTCGAGGCCAACATGGTTGGCCTCAAATGCCATGATCAGAGGTTGGCTTCAGCGAACTCCGCCAGTACCGAGCGCGGTACGCCCTGAAGGTGGATGTGGCCGCCATGGCGGAAGCCCTTGAAGCGTTCGGTCATGTAGGTCAGGCCGGAGCTCAGGGGGCTCAGGTACGGGGTGTCAATCTGCGCCAGGTTGCCCAGGCAGATCACCTTGGAGCCGTTACCGGCCCGGGTGATGATGGTCTTGATCTGGTGCGGGGTCAGGTTCTGGGATTCATCTATGATGATCAGGCTGTGCTGGAAGCTGCGGCCCCGGATGTAGTTCATGGACTTGAAGTGCAGGGGCACCTTGCTGAGGATGTAATCCACGCTGGCGGTCATGTTCTCGTCGTCTTCGTGCAGGGCTTCAAGGTTGTCCACGATGGCGCCCAGCCAGGGCTCCATTTTTTCCGCCTCGGTGCCCGGCAAAAAGCCGATATCTTCGTCCAGCCCTTGAGTAGAGCGTGTGGCGATGATGCGCTTGTACAGCTTGCTGGCCACGGTCATTTCAATGCAGGCCGCCAGGGCCAGGATGGTTTTACCGGAGCCGGCGGAACCGGTCAGGTTCACCAGGTGGATATCCGGGTCCAGCAGCAGATGCAGGGCCATGGCCTGGTAGATGTCCCTGGGTACCAGGCCCCAGACTTCTTCGTTCATCAGGTCGTGCTGGTGCAGGTCTTTGATCACCAGCTGGTCGTCCGAGATATCCACCACCTGGCCGATAAAGCCCCGCTCATCGATCACGAATTCGTTGATGTTCAGCCTGGCCAGTTCGCCTTCGCGCTTGAGCAGGTGTTCGGTTACCCCTTCCCGCTGTACGGTTTCCACCTTGGCGATGTTGTCCCAGAAGGAATCCGGAAATTCCTTGTAGCCCCTGGGCAGCAGGTCGATGTCATCCAGCAGCTGGTCGTTGTGGTAGTCCTGGGCTTCTACGCCAAAGCCCCGGGCTTTCAGCCGCATGTTGATGTCTTTGCTGACCAGGATGATGTCGCGGGATTTGTGCCGGGCCTGCAGGGCCGCCAGGGTGTTGATGATCTTGTTGTCGTTCAGGTGTTCGGGCAGCGAATGGGTGCCGGCACCCTCGGTACTCATGATGATCGACAGGCTACCCAGTGGATCCGCCTTTTTGCCGCGCAGAATGGGTACGCCTTTTTCAATGTCCTTCGGGCTGGCATCGCCCAGCAGTTTGTCGATGTTGCGAATGGCCTGGCGGCAGTCGGCAGCAACGGTCTGTTTGCCGGACTTCAGGCTGTCGAGTTCTTCGAGGACAGTCATCGGAATGATGACATCGTGTTCTTCAAAGTTCAGGAGGGCATTCGGATCGTGGATCAGGACATTGGTGTCGAGGACGTACATCTTCTTGCGAGCTTGCGGTGCTCTGGGCATAGGGTGAGTTACCTCTCTGGTGGCTCAGTCGTTCTCGGCGCAGCGCCGGCTCAGTTCCTGGTCGGAAACCAGCTTCAGCATGTCGTAGGTAGTAATGATGCCGGTAATTTTTGAATCCCGGGTGACAAAGATCCGGTGCAGGTGCTCGCGCATCATGATGTTGGCAATGTCTCGCACCGGGGTGTCCTCGTCAACCGAGAGTACGATCGGTGTCATGATATCGCGCACTTCTACCGGCACCTTACCCATTTCTTCGAAAATCACCATGCGCAGCCGCCGGGCTTCTTCCTGCTCTTCTTCGGTGAGCTTGGGCTGGTCTCCGGAGCGGGCAGCATTCCAGCGGAATTCGGTGATGTCTTTGAGGGTGGCAATGCCGATGATGTCGCCGTTGTCGTCGGTTACCGGGCTGCCGGTAATTTCGTTGTCGGTGAGGAATCGGGCCAGCCTGTCCATGGTCCAGTGGTGGGGGACGGCTTTGATGGTGGGGGTCATGATCTCATGGGCGAGAACAGTCATTGGCAGGCGTCTTCCATTTGCGGTGCTTTTGCTGAAGCTTAGTCGTTCCGTGGCCCGCAGTCACCCCTGTTTGTGCGCCGGTTAGCGGTTGTCAGGCACAACGCCTTGCAGGTTGCCGTCTTCGGCCCATTCCAGCCGGTAGCCCTGATACTTGTCAGACTGAGCCACTGCCTCCAGCGCCTGCATGGACTTGACGGGGATATCCACCAGGAGGTTGTTCACCAGCCAGCCGGGCAGGGAGCCGTTGGGCTCGGTGTGCTGTACCCACACCAGGTGGGTGCGCTCGCCCCGGGGCGTGAACTGGTAGAGGGTATTGGATACGTCAACCCGAACCCGGCTGCTGTACTCTGCCCGCATGCCTGGAGTGGCGTTCAGGTCCATGATGACCTGGCCGGTGTCGGCATCGCCCCGGGTGCGGATGCGCAGAACATAGTCCCGGTCGGTTACCGGCCAGGGCATGTCGTTTACCGAGTAGGCGTAGCGGTCGTGGAAATCTCCCTGGCCGAAGGCATAGGATTCCGAGCAGTTGAGCACCCATTCCTCGCAGGATTCCGGGTTGATCATGACCGCCATCAGGTTTTCGACGGGGGCGTCCAGTTCGGCTACGGCTTTGAAGGCCTGGAAGCCGGAACCGGGCTGGTCCATTGTGTAGATGCGGATGTTGTCGACTTCTTTCTGCAGGGCCCATTGCGCGGCGTCGATGGCCGGCAGGTTACCCGTTTCGGCGCCTGTGGCGGGGGCGGACAGGACAATGCCGGTAACAAGGCCGGCCAGACTGATCAAGGAGGCCCTGAAGCCAAGGGCTCTGGTAAACAGCATAAGCTACACTTTGATGAGGAAGTTGGCGGCAGTCTATCACGGAGCCCTCGCGGCCTTTGGTGCCGGAACAAGGGTTTGTGAACCAGGTAACTTACTGAATCGCCCGAGGGCGCAATTGGCCTGATCTGACGGAAAATATGACAAAACAAACACTGATCGATGCAAAGGGGCGGTTTACCCCCGGGGTCCTGGACCAGCCGGTGGAAACCATCAATTACCTGGATTACGACCTGCGTACGGTGATGGACAAGCCGCGGTCCCGGCTGGCGAAGCGCTGGCGGTTCAACCAGTTCCAGTTTGTCAGTGCCATGGCGCCGGGCTGGGTGTTCGGCATGGCGATTGTGGACCTGAAGCTGCTGGGCAGCGGGTTTTTCTACCTGTTCGATTTCGAGAGCGGGCAGATGTTCGAACAATCGTTCATGCAGCCGTTGGCCCGGCACACCGTGATCGAGCCTTTTCCGGAGCATGGCGCGTCCTGCTTTCGCAAGGGCGAGGTGAGCCTTGCCATCGAGCCGACGGAGGGCGGCCGCAAGGTACATGTGACAGCACCGGGAACAATCCGGGTAGACCTGACGCTGCAGGATACCGACCAGCCCCTGCGGCTGGTGTGCCCGGCCGGCTACAACGGCTGGGTGTTTACCCGGAAATCCGCCGGGCTGGCGGTGGATGGGGAGGTACGCTGGGGCGGGCAGGCGTGGCGCTGTGACGAGCAAACCCGGGCGTCCATCGACTGGAGTTGTGGGTTTATGCGCCGGGAAACTGCCTGGAACTGGGCCTGCCTGGCCGGTGTGGCCGAAGATGGCACATCCATCGGCCTGAACCTGGCTGCCGGGGTAAACGAAACCGGTATGACAGAAAACGCCCTGTGGCTGGATGGCCAGTGTATCAAGCTGGGGGCGGCCCGCTTTGTGTTCGACCGGTATCGGGCCGGTAGTGAATGGCGGGTAACCACCGGGGACGGCCGGGTAGACCTGGCCTTTGAGCCAGCCGGCGTGCGCAAGGAGCGGTTGAATGCCTGGGTGCTGGCGTCCAACTTCCGGCAGTTTGCCGGCACCTTTAGCGGTACGGTGACGGATGAGACGGGCAAAAAAATCCCCGTAGCCGGGCTACGGGGATTGGTGGAAGATCACTTCGCCCGCTGGTAACGCGGGCGCCGCCGTTATTTTTCCGGCAGGGTGACGTTCAGTTCCAGTACCGAACAGCTTTCGTTACGGTCCACATCTACCTGGACCATGTCGTCGCTGATCTGCACGTATTTGCGAATCACATCCAGCAGTTCCTGCTGCAGCTGTGGCAGGTAATCCGGCTGTTCACGCTGGCCCCGCTCATGGGCAACAATAATCTGCAGTCGCTCCTTGGCGACACTGGCGGTGCTGTTTTTCTTGCTTCTGAAGTAATCGAAAAAACTCATCCCTTACCCCCCTTTAAACATCCGTGAGAAGAAGCCTTTTTTCTGGGACGTCATGAAACGGTGTTCCCGTTCCTCACCCAGCAGCCTCGCAACGGCATCTTCATAGGCCAGGCCGGCATCGCTGTTTTCTTCCAGGATCACCGGAAGGCCCTGGTTGGAGGCGTTCAGTACCACCTGGCTTTCCGGGATAACGCCCAGCAGGGGGATGGCCAGGATTTCTTCAACGTCTTTTACCGACAGCATTTCGCCACGGTCTACCCGGTCCGGGTTGTAGCGGGTCAGCAGCAGGTGTTCTTTCACTGGGTCCTGGCCCATTTCGGCGCGGCGGGACTTGCTCTGCAGAATGCCCAGAATGCGGTCAGAATCCCGCACCGAGGACACTTCCGGGTTGGTAACCACGATGGCCTCATCGGCATAGTACAGGGCCATCTGGGCGCCGTGCTCGATGCCGGCCGGGGAGTCGCACACGATGTAATCGAAAGTCTGCGACAGCTCGTTGATGACCTTCTCTACGCCTTCCCGGGTGAGGGCTTCTTTTTCACGGGTCTGGGAAGCCGGCAGGATGTACAGGGTTTCTACCCGCTTATCCTTGATCAACGCCTGGTTCAGGGAGGCTTCGCCCTGGATCACGTTTACGAAGTCGTAAACCACCCGGCGCTCGCAGTTCATGATCAGGTCGAGGTTACGCAGGCCCACATCGAAGTCGATTACGACGGTCTTGTGGCCGCGCTTGGCAAGGCCGGTGCTGATTGAAGCGCTGGTGGTGGTTTTACCAACGCCGCCTTTTCCTGAGGTAACGACAATGATTCTAGCCAAGGTTCAATTCCTGTTTCGCAGTGGATTCGTCATGTCTTCATATGTTGTTTTTGGCTGTCACAACATCAGGCCTTGTCCAGTGGCGTTACCACCAGCAGGTAGTCCCTGAGCTGGATCTGCACAGCGCCTTTCCAGCCATTGTCCTGAAGATCTTCGGAGATTTTATAGTGTCCGGCGACGGACACAAGCTCCGCTTCAAGTGACTGGCAGAATACCCGGGCGCTCTCGGCACCGTGGATACCGGCCAGTGCCCGCCCTCGCAGGGGGCCGTACACGTGAATATTGCCTGCGGCCAGTACTTCGGCACCTGCCTGCACCGGCGCCAGGATAATCAGGTCTCCCTCCGGAGCATACACCTGCTGGCCGGAACGCACCGGCTGGCTGATGATGCGGGCCGGGGCCGGTTCTGCGGTTGACAGCGCAGCGGCCGGCGCTTCAGCTACCGGGGCCTCTTCGGCCGCGGCTTCCGGTTCCGGGGCTGCCGTTTGTGGCTTTTCGCGCACCGTTCCGCCTGGCAGCAGGGCCAGGGAAGCGCCCCGGGCCAGCCGGCGCTGGTCTTCATTGCCGGCACGAACACCAATCACGTGGATGTTGTGGCGGCGACAGGTACCGATGATCTTGAAGAAATCCAGTTCGCTGTCCAGGCCTTCGTATTTCTCCAGGCTGATGATCAGCGGGATGTCTTTGAAGAAACCCGGTGCCTGGCTGATCTTGTCCCGCAGGTTGGCTTCGAATTCTTCGTTGTCGAAGTAGTAAAGCTCCAGGGCCGTCAGTGAGACGTTTGCGCTTTTCAGCTGGAAACTCTGTTTTACCCCGGAGGTGGCGGTATCGCTCATGAATAGCAGTCTTCCCTGGTGTTTTACGAGTTGGTTTCGTTTCTCGGGCGCAATGGCTGGCCGTCAAAGCGGATTCCGGACCAGCCGGTGCTGATGAACTGGCGGATGTTGCCGTGGCTGTCGCCGGCCGGGTCGCCCAGTACCTGCTGGTAGTGCTGGGCAAACAGCTGCAGGGTATCGGCTTCGTTCAGGTTGCAGTACTGGCCCAGGGCAAACACCCGGCAGGAACCGGCGTTCTCGCCGGCCTCGTTACGCAGCGGACCGTTGTTGAATCCGGTGGGCTGGAACTCGAAGTGCTGGTCGATCAGTGCCAGGGTGTCGTCAAAACTGGCGTGGCCGCCCTGCAGGGAGGCCAGGTGAATGCGAACGGCTTCAGCAGCGTTCATTATTTGTGGTCCTGTTTCGGGCCGATCTGATACTTCGCTTTCCAGTCTTCGTAAGGCATGCCGTAGATTTCTTCACGGGCGGCCGGGTCTGTGATCTCGAACCCGCGTTCGGCGGCTTCGGCGCGGTACCACTTGGACAAGCAGTTGCGGCAGAAGCCGGACAGGTTCATCAGGTCGATGTTCTGTACGTCGGTGCGCTCGCGCAGGTGCGCAACCAGGCGGCGGAAGGCGGCCGCTTCGATTTCAGTGCGATCGTTCTCGGGGATGGGATTAGTCATGGAGCCTCACAGTGATGTACCGGGTTATGTTCTGGGTTTCCTGACATTCTCGGCATGTTACCGTAAGATACAAGGCTGTATAAACGTACAGATTGTTAACGTGAGCCTGCCTGTATGGCCCAGCGCAAGATCATCCATGTAGATTGCGACTGTTTTTACGCCGCTGTCGAGATGCGTGACGACCCGTCTTTGCGGGACGTTCCGCTGGCTGTGGGCGGCGCCGGCGGCCGTGGTGTGGTGACTACCTGCAATTATAAGGCCCGGGCTTTTGGCGTGCGCTCGGCCATGCCGGGCAGCGAGGCCCGGCGTCTGTGCCCCGGGCTGGTGATGGTGCCACCGGACCTGGGCAAGTACCGGGCGGTTTCCCAGCAGGTGATGGCCATTCTTCGTGATATGACCGACCTGGTGGAGCCGCTGTCGCTGGATGAAGCCTTCCTGGATGTCTCCGACATTACCGACCATAAAGGCAGTGCCACCCTGATGGCCCGGCACCTGCGGGAGCGGGTGAAGCGGGAGGTGGGCATCACCATTTCCGCCGGGGTGGCACCAAACAAGTTCCTGGCCAAGATTGCCAGCGACTGGCGCAAGCCCGACGGCCTGTTTGTGATCACGCCGGAGGAGGTGCAGGCGTTTGTAAAGGCGCTGCCGGTGGAAAAACTGTTTGGTGTGGGCCAGGTAACGGCAGGCAAGTTGCACGCGCTGGGGGTCGAAACCTGTGGTGATATGCAGGCTTTAGGCGCCGATGTGCTGATCGAGAAATTTGGCAAGCAGGGCTACCGGCTGTTCGAGATGGCCCATGGCCGGGATGAGCGCCCGGTGGTGGTGTCGCGGGTGGCGAAATCGGTCAGCGTAGAGCGCACCTTCTCCCAGGATTTGCCGGGCAAGGAGGCCTGTGAATCGGTGATGCCGGCGCTGGTGGCCGATCTCAACCTGCGCCTGGCCCGCAAGGGCCGGGACAAGCCCATCCACAAACTGTTCGTGAAAATCCGTTACAGCGATTTTTCGACTCACACCCTGGAGCGGGTGCGGGACACGGTGGCGGAACCGGCTCCGGAGGATTACCAGCCGTTGCTGGATGAACTGGTCAGCAACCGGGATCGTCCGGTGCGGTTGATGGGAGTAGGGGTGCGTTTTCGCAACGACGAAGCGCCGGTTACCCAGCTGCGACTGTTTGACTGAGCGGCAGCAGATCGCCGAACAGCTGTACTGAAGCCCAGCCCATCAGGCCGCCAATCAGGGCGCCGGCCGCCACGTCACTCGGATAGTGCAGCCCCAGCACCACCCTGGAAGCAGCTACAGACAGGGTAAACGGCAGGATGGCCCAGGCCAGCGCCGGAAGGGTGGCAAACAGCATGGCCTGGAAACACACCGCGTGCAGGGTGTGGCCCGACGGGAAGCTGTAGCGGTCCAGTGGGGGTGTAGCGCAGTTGATGGCCGGGAAAGAAATAAATGGCCGCTCGCGGATCAGCCAGTGCTTGAGGCCTTTATAGCTAATAGTGCAGGTCAGCCCGGTAAACGCCATCAGTACGGCGATGTTCTGGCCGTGGGCCGGTGCCATAAAGGGTATGGCAAGAATCAGTGCGTACCAGAGCCAGCCATCACCCAGCCGGCTGACCAGCTGGAAGTAGCCTTTTACCGGCCGGAAACGAGTGGTGCGGTTGATAGACTGGCACAGGGCGTATTCACGCTGGTCGGCCAGTTCAAAGAGTCTGGATGCTTTGCTTGTTGACGCCATGGTATCGGGCCTGTGCAGGTTGGTTGAGTACCAGTTGTTCGAATTGTTCTATCTGGCTGTGCCAGCTCAGCTCCAGTGCATCCAGCCGGGCCTGGGCCCGTATCCGTTGCAGCAGGCTGGGTTGGTCTGCCAGTCGCAGGGCGTTGTTGATAAAGCTTTCGTCTTCGGTGAGCGGCGCTTTCAGGCCGTTCTCCTCGTGCCGGATGTGTTCCGCCGCAGCGGCATCGTCAAACGCCACTACCGCCAGGCCGCTGGCCATGGCTTCCAGCACCACGTTGCCGAAGGTGTCGGTTTTGCTGGGGAACAGGAACAGGTCGCCGGAGGCATAGTGCCGGGCCAGGTCGTCGCCTTGCCGGGTACCACAGAAAATGTAGTCCGGGTGTCGCTCTTCCAGCTGACGCAGCAGTGGCCCATCGCCCACCAGGATAAACCGGGCGTTGGCATGCAGGCCTTTGATGCGCTCGAAGCAGGCCACGGCTTTGCGGATGTTTTTTTCCAGTGCCAGACGCCCCACATAGAGCACGGCTTTGTCGTTTTCGCCCAGGCCCCAGCCCTTGCGCAGGCCTGCATCACGCTTGTGGGGAGTAAAGCGCTGACAATCCACACCCCGGGCCCACAGGCCGGCGTTGGTGATGCCCATGCTGCGGGTAACCGCCTGCATTTTCCGGGTTGGCACCAGGGTCAGGGCCGTGCGGTTATGGAACCAGCGGCCGTAGGCGCACAGCAGGCGTTCCAGTGCGCCCACGCCGTAGTAATGGGAGTAGCTGTGAAAGTTGGTGTGGAAGCCAGAGATGACCGGGATCTGCAGTTTTCGTGCAGCAGACACAGCGGCAATCCCGAGGGGCCCCTGGGTTGCCACGTAAACGGCATCCGGCAGGCGGTTCTGCCACAAATTCTTCAGGGTGGCGGGGCGGGAGAGGCCGAACTGCAGGTCTTTGTAGCCGGGCAGGGGCAGGCCGGAAACAATCAGCTCCCGGGAACACAGGCCGTCGCCGTTACAGTCGAACAGGCCTTTGCCTTCCCGGCGCTGACCAGGGCGAACCACCGTAACCACATGCCCACGCTGCACCAGCCCCTGGCACAGGTGCTTCATGGTGTTGGCCACGCCATTGATTTCCGGCGGAAACGTCTCGGAAACAATGGTAATGTGGTGTGCGCGCCGGTCAGTTGGCGGGAGTTCTGTCACGGCTTGTCCTGAAGGTTTTTCTGTCATGCCTCCACTATGGAAACCGGCCATGACAGTAATGCGACAGCCCTGTGACAATCCCTTTACGTATTGTGGTTACTGATCTCTCATGCAAACGAGGAGAATTCATGCAAACGCGAAAACTTGGAAACACCGACATCGATGTCAGTCTGATTTGCCTGGGCACCATGACCTGGGGCGAACAGAATACCGAGCAGGAAGCGTTTGAGCAGCTGGACTACGCCACCGGCGCCGGCATCAACTTTATCGACGCCGCCGAGATGTACCCGGTGCCGCCCCGGGCTGAAACCCAGGGCCTGACCGAAACCTACCTGGGCAACTGGCTGGCCAGCCGGGGCAAGCGGGATGACCTGGTGATTGCCAGCAAGGTGGCAGGCCCCGGCAATGGCCTGGGTTACCTGCGTGGCGGCCCCAGGCTGACCCGGGATCACATCCGTGAAGCCTGCGAAAGCAGCTTGAAGCGCCTGCAAACGGATTATATCGATTTGTACCAGGTGCACTGGCCGGATCGCAGCGCCAATTTCTTCGGCAAGCTGGGTTATGTGCGCAACCCCAGTGAAACCATGACGCCCATCGAGGAAACCCTGGGTGCCCTGGACGAGCTGGTCAAAGAGGGCAAAATACGCCACGTGGGCCTGTCGAACGAGACGCCCTGGGGCACCATGGAATACCTGCGGCTGTCACGCGAGAATGGCTGGCCCCGGGTGGTGTCTATCCAGAACCCGTACAGCCTGCTGAACCGTTCGTTCGAATCCGGACTGGCGGAGTTTGCCCACCGTGAAGGCACCGGGCTGCTGGCGTATTCGCCGCTGGCCTTCGGCATGCTTACCGGCAAGTACCTGGGTGGCAAGTGGCCGGAAAAGGCGCGGCTGACCCTGTATGAGCGTTTCAGCCGGTACACCGGAGAGCATGCTGCCGACGCCACCCGGGCCTATTGCGAACTGGCGCACCAGAATGGCCTGTCGCCAGCGCAGATGGCGCTGGCCTGGGTAAACAGCCGGGAGTTTGTTACCAGTAATATCATCGGCGCCACCAGCATGGAGCAGCTGAAGGAGAACATCGGTTCTGCCGAGATTAACCTGAGCCAGGACCTGGTCGCTGCGATTGAGGCGATCCACGCCGAGTTCACCTACCCCTGCCCGTGATCGGTGTTGCCCGGGTAACCGGGCAAATGTTACAGAATGCAAAATAACTGATCATTTCTTGACAAAAAAGTGCCGTAAATGCGCCAGATTGCTGGCGCATTTGTGTGCAAATTCACATCAATTTCGTGGATAATCACTAGACTTTCGTACAGTAGCCTTTCGGCCAATTTAACGAACCCAGGTCTGTTGTGTTGTCATGATTATCCGCCTGTTTCTGATTCTTCTGGTGCTCAACCTGGTTGCCTTCGCGGTACGCGCAGAGGCGGCAGAACCGGTTTTATCCGAGCCCATGCTGTCGGAACGCATGATGGCCGAGCGTGATGGTGCCATGTCGCCCGAAGATATCTACGAATTCCAGGAATGGATGTCTGGGGATGTTGAAGAAGACCGCAGTGATGCCTTTGCAGCCATTGGCTCCAGGCTTCTGAGCCTCGGCCTTGTGCGCTCCCGCAATTCCGGTAAATCCTACGCATCTGACGGTGCCCAGGCTGACCACGGTATCGCCCTGCTCAATGAAGGTGCGTGCCTGAACCTGCGCTGGAATTTCTGATCCCCTTTTTTACCTCCGCTTTCTGCCGTTTCTCCTGACCTGACGCATTGTCAGCCTCGTTTGCTCGTGTGATCATCACGACTGTTGAGATTCTCATCGAACGAGGAGCCGGAAATGGCCGAGCAGAACGGAATCTATTCCGATAACGCAAATGACTGTGTAGACCGCGTGATCGAGCGGGTAGGCAAGCGGATTACCCTCGGGTTGCCGCTCGGGCTGGGCAAACCGGTGCGCTTTGTGAACGCCCTCTACCAGCGCGCCAAAGACGACCCGGAAATCCAGCTGCACATTGTCACCGCTTTGTCCCTGCTTGCCCCGGAAGGCAGCTCCTCCCTTGAAAAACGCTTTATGGGCCCGTTTGCACGGCGGCTTTACGGCAACATTCCCGAGCTGGCCTACGCCCGGGATGTGACCAACAACCGGTTGCCGGCAAACGTGACCGTGTCTGAATTCTTCTTCAAGGCCGGCAGTTACCTGAATAACCGGGACCAGCAGCGCAATTACGTATGCACCAACTACACCCATGCGGTGCGTGACCTGATGGCCCAGGGCATCAATGTGATCGGCCAGTTGATGTCGCCGGGCGCCGAACACGACCGGCCCGGCGAGTTGAGCTTCAGCTGTAACCCGGACCTGACGCTGGATATCCTGCCTTTGATGCGGGAGCGGGAAGCGCAGGGCACCCCGGTGGCCATCGTGGGCGAAGTAAACAGCAACCTGCCCTGGTTCGGCCACGACGCGGCGGTGCCCGAGAACCAGTTCGATGTGGTGCTGGCAGATTCCAGAACCGATTATCCCCTGTTTTCAGCACCCCAGATGGCGGTCAGCCCCGCCGACCATATGATCGGCTTTTACGCCAGCACATTGCTTAAAGATGGTGGCACGCTTCAGGTGGGCATCGGTTCCCTGGGGGCCGCGCTGGTGCACAATGCCATTCTGCGCCACCACAGCAATGACGCCTGGCAGGCGGTGTACAAACACCTGAACGTGGCGGAAGAGTTCCCGGTGGCCAGCGAGTCTGGCGGTACCGGCCGCTTTGACGAGGGACTGTACGGCTGCAGCGAAATGATGGTGGACGGCTTTCTGTACCTGATGCAGGAAGGCATCCTGGAGCGGGAGGTGTTCGACGACGCCCGCCTGCAAGAGCTGATCAATCAGGGCGATATCAGCGGGCAGCCTTCGCTGGATACGCTGGATGTGCTGCTCAAGGAAGGGCTTATCGAGTCACCCCTTCGGGCCCGGGACCTGCAGTGGCTGATCCGCTACGGGGTGATCCGAGCCGGTGTCGAATTGCGCGGCGGGCGCCTGGTTCTGGATGAACAGCTATCGGTTCAGGCCGACCTGGCCGATGCGGAAACCCGGCAGGCACTGGCAGAGCATGCCCTGGGGGACAAACTGGCGGGCGGCATTGTCATGCACGGCGGTTTCTATGTGGGCCCGGAGAAGTTCTACCAGGCCCTGAGGGAATTGCCCCCGGAGCAGCGGGACCGCGTATGCATGACCAGCGTGAACTATATCAACCACCTGTATGACCACCGCTTCGGTAACCAGCGGCTGAAGGCCGCCCAGCGGGTTCACAGCCGGTTTATCAATTCCGCGATGATGTACACACTGAACGGCGCGGCGGTGTCTGACGGCCTGGCCGATGGCCGCGTGGTCAGCGGTGTGGGTGGCCAGTACAACTTTGTCTCCATGGCCCATGAGTTGCCGGGTGCCCGGTCTATCCTGGCCCTGCGGGCAACCCGTGTATCCCGCGGCGAAACCGTTTCCAACATCGTCTATAACTACGCCCACTGCACCATTCCCCGGCACCTCCGGGACATTGTGATCACCGAATACGGCATTGCTGACCTGAGGGGCCAGAGCGACGAGCAGGTGATGCTGCGGCTGATCCGCATTGCAGATGCCCGTTTCCAGGAAGGGCTGCTGAAACAGGCCAAGCAGGCCGGCAAGGTGCGGGCTGACTTCAAGATACCGGCACACTGGAAAGACAACACGCCGGCGGCCGTGCGTAACGCCATGAATGCGGCGGGTGAGGGCGACTGGTTCCCGGCCTTCCCGTTCGGCCGGGATTTCACCGACGAAGAACTGACACTGGGGAAAGCCCTTAAGGGGCTGAAGGCCGCAACCGGCTCCCGTCGTGGTAAACTCGCCACCCTCTGGCAGGCCCTGCGGGCCGAGGATGAGGAAGGTCGCTACCAGGCGCTGCTTGAGCGCATGGGGCTGCAGCGGCCCTCCGGGTTGCGGGAAAAGCTGGACCGCAAGCTGGTCATCCACGGCCTTGAACGCCTGGAAACTCCGACACCGACAGGAAAGCCGAAAAACTGATGCAAGCACAAACCCCGCAAGAAAAGCCGGAAGTCTTTACCGTCCACTATGTGCTGAAAAACCGCATTGGCGAACTGGTGGATACCTCGGAAGGCAGCGAGCCGCTGCACTTTCTTTATGGTTCGCCAGAGATTATCGAAGGTATCCAGGAAGCGGTGAAAGACCGCAAGGTGGGAGACTGCCTGGAAGTGACGATTCCGCCGGAGATGGCCTACGGTGAATACCGGGACGAACTGGTACGCAAGGTGCCCCGCTCGCTGTTCGAAGGGGTGGAAAACCTGGATGTGGGTATGCGCTTCCAGACCAATTCCGGTGACGAAGCCCAGGTGGTCCAGGTGGTCGCGATTGACGGCAACCTGGTGAAGGTTGACGCCAACCACCCGTTGGCAGGATTCACCCTGTATTTTGACCTGGAAATCGTCGGTCGCCGCGAGGCTACGGAAGACGAGATAGCCCAGGGCCGGCCGCTGTTCTGACCGGCAGCGGTTCGCAGGTATCGAATTCGCCGGAATGAATCCGCTTCAGGCCGGCGCTGATCTCCTGGTGGATATGACGGCTAAGGTCGTTCACCGGCTGGTCTGCCGTGACCGGCGGGTGAAACACGATCTCGATGCAGGTTGGCGGCAGGCTGAGCAAGCGCACCAGGTGCCGCTGGAAGCTGTCGTCACCCACGAAGGGTGCAACCGGGTCTGGCCGCTGGTTACGCCGGTAACCGATGGTGACCGGCTGAACAGGAACCCCGGCGTCCCGCGCCGCAGTCAGCAATAACCCGTGCATCGGCAATACCGCAAGCCCGGAACTGGTGGTGCCTTCCGGGAACACCAGGACCGATTCCCCCGCCTGCAGGTGCTCCACCATTGTTTTCTTTATTCTCCGTGCCTGGCCGCCACCGCGCCTGATAAACAGGGTGCCGGCCTGTCGGGCCAGCCAGCCGATCACCGGCCAGCTGCCAACTTCAGCCTTCGACAGAAACCGCAACGGGGTGAGGCAGCCGAGTGCCGGAATGTCTGACCAGCTGATGTGATTGGCTACGTACAGGGCATTGCCGGAGGCGGGCTGGCCATGCACCTGTACCTGCCAGCCCAGGCACCGGCAAGCCTGCCGGAAACAGAAGGTGGCCCAGGCATTCTTGTCTGTGGGCTGCTTTCTGACCCGGTCGGCCGCTAACAAAGCCAGGGTCAGCACACAGGTGCCACACAGGAACACGGCAAAGGCCAGCAACCGGGTGACCAGTCGAATCCCGCTCATCGCGGCTCAGGCCGGTTTGCGCAGGAAGTGCCGGCTGTAGCGGCCGGCCAGGTTGCTGACTTCCAGCAGTACCAGCACATCCGCACAACGGAACTCCGGGTCCCAGCAAGGCTCGCCGCAGACCTTGGCGCCCAGGCGCATATAGGCCCGGATGAGCGCGGGGATGTCTTCGGCTTTATGGGTTTCCGGATGGGTCAGGTGGGGCAGGGGGCGCAGCGGAGTAACCCGGCACTCCGGCGCAGATAAATACTGCTGCTGCAGGTGTTGGGCAATGCGCCAGGCCCGGCCGCCACCGTCCGCCATGCTGATGCTGGCACAGCCGATCAGGTAGTCGACCTGTCTTTCGGTGAGGTACTCGGCAATGGCCGCCCACAACAAGGTTATGGTGCCGCCATTGCGGTAATCCGGGTGCACACAGGTACGGCCCAGCTCGGCCATGGTGCCGGGCAACTGGCCCAGGGCGGCCAGGTCAAACTCTCCGGCTGAGTAGAATCCGCCGATGGCGGCCGCGCTCTGCTGGTGCAGGATTCGTGTGGTGGCAACGGGTTCGCCGGTGTCTTCGTCCGTGACGATCAGGTGATCGCATACGGCGTCGTAGGCATCGGCATCCAGCCCCGGAACCGTGGCGCCCAGATCGCTGCCGTATTCCTCGGAAAACACCCGGTAACGCAGGCGCTGGGCGGCATCTACCTGGTCCGGGCTGCGGGTCAGGCTGATTTTCAGGTTACGGCCGCGGCGTGGTTGCGTGCGTACAGTTTGTGCGGTCATGGCGTTGCCTCATTGTTTCTTGTTCAGGTCAAGGCTATGAACCGCGTATGACAGACCGGTGACTTACCGGTGACGTGTCTGTGACAGCCGCAGGGGTGTGGCAAAAAGCGGAACTGTGTCACAAGCTGTAACCCCTTGCCGGTTCCATGTATATTTCTGAATAGCATGTATAATTGCTGTAACTGAACGTTGCCTGTATTGTCAGGGGCTGTAACCCCGAAAAACGATCACATAACAACAGAGATGGATGGCGTGGAGCAGACAAACGAGAGTTGGCAAATCCTGATCGTAGAGGATGATGAGCGGCTGGCGGATCTCACCCGCGAGTATCTTGAGACTAATGGCCTGACGGTCTCTCTGGAAACCCACGGTGGCGCCGCCGTTGAACGTATCCGCAATGAGCAGCCGGATCTTGTGGTACTGGACCTGATGCTGCCCGGAGAAGATGGCCTGTCGATCTGCCGGCGGGTTCGGCCTTACTATTCTGGCCCGATCATCATGCTGACTGCCCGCACTGACGACCTCGACCAGGTTCTGGGCCTTGAAATGGGCGCTGATGACTACATCGGCAAGCCTGTTCAGCCCCGGGTTCTGCTGGCCCGGATCCGGGCCATGCTGCGCCGGGTAGAGAACACCCCGATGGCGGCTGAGGAAAACTCCGGCGAAGAGCCAGTGCGCCTGCAGTTCAATGACCTGGTGGTGGACCGCTCCATGCGCGAAGCCTGGCTCAATGAACAGAGCATTGACCTGACCAGTGCAGAGTTCGACCTGCTTTGGCTGCTGGCCAGCAATGCCGGCCGGGTACTGAGCCGGGAAGAGATTTTCACCGCATTGCGCGGCATTGAATACGACGGCCAGGACCGCTCCATTGACGTTCGTGTGTCCCGCATTCGCCCGAAAATCGGTGATGACCCGATACACCCGCGCCGTATCAAGACTGTGCGCAGCAAAGGCTATCTGTTCGTTAAAGAAGCCTGATCGCCCCAGGCGCCGCCCGTTCGGGGCGGTGCCGGTTACCAGGGTTTGTTTCCATGTCCCTGAAGTTCTTCCTGAAAATCTACGCCCGACTGCTGGCCATCACCGCTGCAGTGCTGGTGCTGTGTGTGCTGTTGTTCAACGGCATCAATTCCGTACGGGGCCAGTACTGGCATGAGCAGGCCGCCGAGCCGCTGATGCGCTGGCTGGCGGCGGTTCCTGACCCGGCCTGGCAATACCACTGGATGCCTTCGCTGTTCGGCTTGCACACGCTGCTGCCAGAGCAGTTGCAAGACGCCCCGGTGCTGGCTGAGCGCCTGGCCTATGGCCAGGTGGTCGCGGAGCCGGCGGGCACCGGCTACCGGTTTTTTGTGCGTGCCGGCGACGGCAGCATTCTCAGCCTGTCGCTTGAGCAAACCTACCCTGAACTTACCCGTGCGCTGGCCCTGCTGGTGCGCTGGCACCTGGATACGGCTAATCCGCAGCAGCTGAACCATGTATCCGAAGAACTGGGGCAATCGCTGAATGTGTCTATCGGGCCGTTGCAGTCAGCGGATCAGTTACCGGACCAGGCGGTGTTGCAGGACCTGGGCGACCGCGGCTTTTCGGTGTTCCATGAGGGGCGCCGTGCCAGTGTGCTGCTCCGGTTGTCGGAGGGCGACCTGGTGCGAATGACCATGCCGGCGCCGTTCAATCCCTGGGGCTGGCCAATGCTGGTGCTGCTGGCTGCGGTGATTGGTGGTGTGCTGGCTCTGGGCCTGTATCTGGGATTACGTTTTGTGGATGGTCGCCTGCGCAAGGTCGAGGCGGTGGCCGTGCGTATTGCCCGGGGCGAGATGGGCGCCCGGGTGGAATCCGAGGCCGGTACGCTGGTGTCCCGCCTGGCCTCTTCGTTCAACGGCATGGCCGAGCATATCCAGCGCCTGGTGCAGGTGCAGCGGGAAATGATCCACGCGGTGTCCCACGAGCTGAGAACGCCGGTAGCACGCATCCGTTTTGGTGTGCAGATGATCGAATCGGCAAGTTCCCCCGAGACCATGGAAAAGCAGTTGTCCGGTATCGACGGTGATATTCAGGAGCTGGATGAGCTGATTGACGAGATTCTAACCTATGCCCGGCTGGAGCAGGGTGGGCCGGTGTTCAGCCTGCGGGAAGGCTCGGTTACCGATATTACCCGGCAGGTGGTGGAGGAGCAACGACAGATCCGCGAAGGCATCAACATTGAGTGCCGTATTGATAAGGCTTCTGAACGCTGGGCGCTGGCCGACATGGAGCCCCGCTATATTCACCGCGCCATCCAGAACCTGGTTGGCAATGCTGCCCGCTACGCCGACAGTCGCGTGGTGGTGAACTGCCAGCTGGATGAAAATACCTGCCGCATCGATGTAGAAGATGATGGCCCCGGCATTCCCGAACAGGATTGGGAGAAAGTCTTCACCGCCTTCGCCCGCCTGGATGACAGCCGTACCCGAACTTCCGGCGGTTATGGCCTGGGCTTGTCGATTGTTCGCCGCATACTTTACTGGCATGGCGGGCAGGCGTTTCTGGGCCGTAGCGACGAGCTGGGCGGAGCCCGGTTCAGCCTGGTCTGGCCCCGTCGTAAGCCGGTGGACTCAGTTTTGTGAACCAGTGCTCGCGGCCTCACCAGATGTAACAAACCTCTACAGAACCGCTACTGAACCCGTGGGGCGGCTGGTCAATAATCGAAAACGTAAGGGATGACTTTTGAGGTTGTAGTTCTTACGAACTTTCCTTGTTTCATTCGTCATTTGAGGGCCGGTCTTTTCCGGCCCTTTTTTTTGCTTCCGGGTTTTGTCCCTTGTATCTGTTCCCCTCCACACAGCCCCGGCTGGTAGAATCTCCTGAAAACAACAGGAGAGTTAGATGTCCCGTTATCTCTTAGCCATTGATCAGGGCACCACCAGTTCCAGAGCGATTGTCTTTAACGAAACCGGTAACCAGGTTGCCGTGGCCCAGCAGGAATTCCATCAATACTTTCCGAAAGATGGCTGGGTAGAACACGATGCCCGGGAAATCTGGGACAGCACGCTGACGGTTTGCCGCGGGGCGCTGGACAAAGCAGGCCTGCAGGCGTCAGACCTGGCGGGAATCGGCATTACCAATCAGCGGGAAACTACCATCATCTGGGACCGGGCGACCGGAGAGCCAATCCATCACGCCATTGTCTGGCAGGACCGGCGCACAGCCTCTTTATGCACCAAGTTGCGGACCGACGGCTACGAATCGCTGGTGGTGGACCGCACCGGATTGCTGATAGACCCTTACTTCTCTGCCACCAAGATTGCCTGGTTGCTGGATAACGTGGAAGGAGCCCGGCAAAAAGCAGAGGCAGGCGAGCTGGCGTTCGGTACGGTCGACAGCTGGCTTTTGTGGAACCTGACCCGGGGCGAAGCCCATCGCACAGATGCCACCAACGCTTCCCGGACTGCCCTGTTCAATATCCACAACCAGGATTGGGATGACGAGCTCCTGAAACTGTTCCGGGTGCCTGCTGCGTTGATGCCCGAAGTGCTCGACAGCGCGGATGACTATGGCCATACCGCCGAGGAATGGCTGGGGGCAGCGGTACCGGTTGCCGGTATTGCCGGTGACCAGCATGCCGCCCTGATTGGCCAGGCCTGTTTTGAGCCGGGCATGGCCAAGAGCACCTACGGCACCGGCTGCTTCCTGATGCTCAATACCGGCGACAAGGCCCTGCGCTCGGAGAACCGCCTGCTGACGACCATGGCTTACCGGCTCAACGGCAAGCCCTGCTACGCCATTGAAGGCAGTATCTTTGTGGCTGGTGCTGCCATGCAGTGGCTGCGGGACGGCTTACAGCTGATTGCCCATGCCAGCGAATCTACCAGCCACGCCGAGGCTGTGGGCGCCGACAATGCGGTGTACCTGGTGCCAGCCTTCACCGGGCTGGGTGCGCCTCATTGGGATCCGAATGCCCGCGGTGCCATTCTGGGACTGACCCGGGATACCGGCATTGCCGAAATCGTAACCGCTGGCCTGCAATCCGTCTGTTACCAGACCAAGGACCTTGTGCGGGCTATCCGTAACGACGGTGCCCGGCTGGAGTCCTTGCGGGTGGACGGTGGCATGGCGGTGAACGACTGGGTTATGCAGTTCCTGGCCGACATCCTGAATGTACCGGTAGACCGGCCCAGGGTGACCGAAACCACGGCACTGGGGGCGGCTTACCTGGCCGGATTGCAAACCGGTGTGTTCGAGAACCTGGAGCAGATTACCGGAATGTGGGAATGCGAGCGCCAGTTCCGGCCGGATATGAAACCGGCTTTGAGAGAATCCCTCTACGCCGGCTGGCTGGATGCTGTGGAGCGGGTGTGTAATAACTGAGCGCGACCGACTCAGGCGGTGCGCTCGAAGGCGATCAGGTGGTCGGCCTCGACCCGCACCGGCACCTGCTCGCCGATGTGGAAGTCCAGGTGGCTGCGGAACAGGGCTTCAAATTCGGTGTCTTCCGAGCACCGGAAGCGGTACAGGGTAGAGGTGCCGGCAAAGGTCTTTTCCACCACTTTGGGCTTGAGGTCGGAGTGTTCATCGTAAACGATGTCGTCGGGCCGGATCAGCACGTCTACCAGGGTTCCCTCTTGCCACTTGTATGCACGGTTACCATGAATAATGCCCAGTTCGGATTCGATGGTATCCGGCCCCAGGGCCTTGCCGGGGATGAAGCCGCCCTGGCCGACAAAGCTGGCCACAAAGCGGTTGGAGGGTTCATGGTACAGGTTGTAGGGCACGTCCCACTGCTGGATCTGTCCGCTTTGCAGCACGGCAATCTGGTCACACATGGCAAAGGCTTCCTGCTGGTCGTGGGTGACCAGGATGGCGCTGATGCCCAGTGTTTTCAGGATTTCCCGCACGTCCAGGCTTAGCCTGCGGCGCAGGTCGGTGTCCAGGTTGGAGAACGGCTCATCCAGCAGGATCAGGGTAGGTTCCGGAGCCAGGGCCCGGGCCAGGGCCACCCGCTGCTGCTGGCCGCCTGACAACTGGTGCGGGTAGCTGTCGGCAAGGTCCTGCAGGTGCACCAGGTTCAAAAGTTCCATGACCTTCTGGCGGCGTTCGGGCTTTTTCAGGTCTTTCAGGCCAAAGCCGACGTTATCGGCAATGGTCAGGTGCGGGAACAGGGCATAGTCCTGGAAGACCATGCCGATCTTGCGCTTTTCCGGCGCCAGCGTGCGGCCGGGCAGGCTGATGGCCTGGCCCTGCAGCTGGATCTCGCCATGGCTGATGGGCAGAAAGCCGGCCAGGGCCCGGAGAATGGTGCTTTTGCCGCAACCGCTGGGGCCAAGCAGGCAGCCGATATCGCCGTGGCTGAGGGCAAAGCTGACGTCCCGCACCACGGAATCGCCGCCGTAACCACAGGACAGGTTGTTCACTGCCAGTAACCAGCCGGAAGCCGGTGCCGGTGTATTGACCATGGATCAGTCCAGACGGTTCAGAATGAGGAATTCGAGCAGGGCTTTCTGAGCATGCAGGCGGTTTTCGGCCTCGTCCCATACCACAGAGCCGGGATGCTCCATCATGTCGGCGGAAATCTCTTCACCCCGGTGGGCCGGCAGGCAGTGCATGAACAGCGCATCCTTGTTGGCCTGGCTCATCAGTGCAGGGTTGATCTGGTAGTCCCGGAATGCCCGTTCCCGGGCCTTCTGTTCGCCTTCCTGGCCCATGGAGGCCCAGACGTCGGTTACCAGCAGGTCGGCGCCGGTGGCCGCTTCGCCCGGTGTGCGGTAAACCGTCACCCGGTCGGCGTGGTCGGCCAGCAGTTTCGCGTCCGGCTCGTAGCCTTCAGGGCAGGCTACGTTCAGGTGGAAATCAAACTGTGCTGCCGCGTTGATGTAGGAATGGCACATATTGTTGCCATCGCCAATCCAGGCCACGGTAGCACCCTTGATGCTGCCCCGGTGTTCCCGGTAGGTCTGCATGTCGGCCAGCAACTGGCAGGGGTGGAAATCGTCTGTCAGGGCATTGATGACCGGCTTGCTGGAGGCAGCGGAAAAACGCTCCACGGTTTCATGAGCGAATGTACGTATCATCACCGCATCCACCATGCTGGAGATCACGATGGCAGAGTCTTCGATCGGCTCGCCACGGCCCAGCTGTGTATCACGGGGTGACAGGAACATGGCAGAACCGCCCAGCTGGGCCATGCCCGCTTCGAAAGACACCCGGGTACGGGTGGATGATTTTTCGAAGATCATCGCCAGGACTTTGTTTTTAAGGGAATCTCTGACGTTGCCCGCACGCCAGTCCCGGCGCAGGCGGGAGGCATGGTCCAGCAGGTCTTCAAGTTCGCTGGTGGACATGTCATTCAGTGTCAGGAAATGTCTTACTGCCATGGAAGGCCCCTTCAAGGAAACTCCGGAACGGATTGGTTCTGAAAAGGGCATCAAGTCTAGCCCTTCGCAACCGCTATGACAACGCTGCCCGGCAGGGCTTGCTCCGGATCAACCGGAGCCGCTTGGTGTGCGCTCCGGCAGGTGTGTACAATAGCCAACCAGAGCCGGAATGCGGCGCCCCCTATTTTCAATCAGAGGTGTATGTTCATGGACATCAATGAAACCATTAAAAGCCAGCTGGAAGAGAACCCGGTCATTCTGTACATGAAGGGTACTCCCCAGGCTCCGCAGTGTGGCTTTTCTTCCCGTACCGTCCAGGCCCTGATGGCGTGTGGCGAGCGTTTTGCGTTTGTAAATATCCTGGACAACCAGGAACTGCGTGAAGCCCTGAAAATCTACTCCAGCTGGCCGACCTACCCGCAGCTATACATCAATGGCGAACTGCTCGGTGGCTGCGATATCGTCCTGGAGATGGCCGAAAGCGGTGAGCTGGCCAAGGTTGTTAAAGATGCGGTAAAGCAGGCCGAAGCCTGATCTGACCCTTCAGGTCCGTTTCGGGGTGAACACCAGTTTTACCTCGAAACGGTCCGATTCCTCTCCTTTCGGCTCCGGATAGGGGCTGGCGGCCAGCGCGGCCCGATAGGCGGCCTCGTCTATTCTTTGTATCCCCGTTGATCTGATTACCCGGGCCCGGGTCAGGGCACCGTTGGGCAGTAATGTCAGCTCAAGTTCCATACTTACCTGTTCCCCAAGCTGGGAGATTGCGGGTACCCGCTGCTGGTCCAGTTGTTCGGCCAGGTGGGTGGCCAGCAAAATCAGGTAGGGATCGCGCTCAGCGGGGGAGTCGGTGATCCGGGCAATGGTGTCGGCAGACTCCTGCTCGCCGGTGCGCGGGGCTGACTCGATGCTTGGCGTACTGGCCGGTGCTGGTGCCGGTTCCGGCCTTGGCGCGGGCTGGGGCGTTGGTTCGGGAGCTTCCAGGGCCGGCTCCGGGTCCGGTTTCGGATTCGCTGCTGGCCTGGAAGGCGCGGTAGTGGTGACGGCTTCGGGTGTGGCCGGTACTTCGAACTCGGGGTGGCGCGGCGGCTGGGCTGAGGAGCTGGCCGGGGTACTGGCCCGGGTGGCCTCAGAGGGTGAGCTGGCCAGACGGAAAACAACCCGGTGGCTGACCTCGCGGACTTCCTGCAAGGGGGCAGGAAGTCCGGCAAGCAACAGGGTGTGTGCCATAAAGGCCAGGGAGAGTGCCAGGGCCAGCCGGTAATGTGCCGGAATTGCCGGGGCGGGTGGTGCTTTCTCCGGCATTACGATCAGGCGGTCTTGGAGCGCAGGCTGCCAACCATTGCGTTAAGCGCGCGATCGATGAGGGCACCCTGTTCCAGCAGTGTCAGCCGGCCTCTGCGCATTTCATGTGCCAGCTCTACCCGGGTTTTCTCGATCACCTTCAGGCCCATGCGGTTCACGAACACAAAACAGTCGGCTTCATCAATGATGGCGGACAGTTTGCAGCGGAAGCTGGTGCCGTTCACCAGGCTGAACTCTACCCAGTGGCCGATTTCCAGCTTGTCGAGCTGGGTAACGAACTCGGCGATGGCTGCGTCGTCCAGATCCTGCTGGTACTCGGCCTTGGAGTGCAGTGACACGGTGTCTTCCTGCACCGGTTCCGGCTCCTTGCGGGCCTTGATGGACGAGTTGGTGCGGAAGGCATCTGCCAGTTCGTGCTTGAGCTGGCCCATCATCTGGTCGAGCCGGTTGGCGTTGTAAGACACTTCTTCGAGCCCGGCGCGCAGGGTTTTCAGCAGGCCAGGTACAACCCGTACCCACTGGTCGCGCTCTTCGTCTTCTTCGTGGGGATGCAGGCACCAGATCAGGTCGTCGACCACCTTGGCGGTTTCCTGCCAGCGGTGCTCGGCATCGTCCCGCAGGTAGGCCAGGAACATTACCCGGCTCCAGCCGTGTACCAGGATATCGTGTACGGATTCCGGCAGGTCGTAGCGGGCAACCTTTTCCTTCAGCAGGCGGTCGACCGCTTCCTGGGCTTTCTGGGATTTGATGCGGCCGCGTTCGGATTCCCGGGTACGCTGCTCAACCAGTGAGGCTTTGCGGTTTTCCCGCTCCAGAAACTGCTCGAACTCCTGGTTCAGGGTTTCAAACAGGCTGATGTCGCCATCGAACTCGTTGAGGATACGCTGCACCACGGTGTGGATCTGGTCGTACAGTTTGTCCCGGCTTTTCTCGTCGCTGCTGCTCCAGCCGATACCGGCGCGGGCCAGGGAGTTCAGGAGCTTGCGGGCCGGATGGGTGGCCTTGCTGAAGAAGCTCTTGTCCTTGATGACGACTTTCAGGATCGGGATCTGCAGGCGGCTGATCAGCACCTGCACCGGCGACGACAGGTTGTAGTCGTCCAGAATGAATTCGAACAGCATGGACACCAGGTTGATGAGGTCTTCATCCACCTCGCTCAGGGCGGCGGTTTTCTCGCCCTGGGCAGCATTTCGGGTAATCAGGCCCTGAATAACCTGGCGCAGGTCTACCGACACCGGTTCGCCACTGCTGAGATCGCCGGACTCCGGCCACATCTGCTGCGCCGGCAGGGCGCCGAGCAGGTTCATCAGTTCCTGGCCACCGATCACCCGCACTGATGGATCGGCACGGCGGATCGGCATGCCCGAGTTGGCCCGTTGCTGGGCGAGCATTTGACGGATCTGCTCAAACAGCGCGGAATCTTCTGCGCTGGGCTGGTAGCTGCTTTGTTGTTCCGGCGTGGCGCCCGACGGTTCCCCGGCCTTGGTGGTCGCGGCTTTCTGCTGGCCGGTTTTGCCGTGGTAGCGGAAATTGGGAATGATGCCCGCCTGAATCAGGATGCGGTTGGCTTCATCCAGCAGCATGCCCAGGTTGGATACCACGTAGCGGTCAAATTGCTTGAGCACAATCAGCCGTTCACGAATCTGGATTTCCAGGGTCTGGATGGCTTCGACAAAGGCGCTGCAAAGGTGTTCCGGAGCCATGGGGTTAACCGGCGCAGTTTCGCTGGCGCCCGGATAGACTTCGGTAAACCTGGCCTGAAGCTGTAGCAAGGGGCCTTGAAAGTGTGCCTTGGCCTTGCTGACCATGGCGTTCAGTGCCACCTGTTCTTCCAGGTCGTCGTCACCCACAAGGGACAGGCTGTCGGCATTTGTTGGCCGGGAAGCCTCTTCGGTGCGGACTTGACCGGTTACCGGTGGTGTCGCAAAGAACCGGGCAACGGCATTCTGGAAGTGGCGTTCGACGCCTTTACGCTTGATACGGAT
Source organism: Marinobacter sp. P4B1 (assembly GCF_001447135.1). Classification (NCBI taxonomy): domain Bacteria; kingdom Pseudomonadati; phylum Pseudomonadota; class Gammaproteobacteria; order Pseudomonadales; family Marinobacteraceae; genus Marinobacter; species Marinobacter sp. P4B1. The sequence goes on along the minus strand of NZ_LLXM01000005.1, from coordinate 428,830 downwards.
TTCCCGCATCGCCTCGAAGTAACGGTTTTGTTCATTGTTACTTCTGGAATTGTTTGCCAGCTCGAACAGGGAGTCGTCGACAGCATCGAACGCTCCCTGCAGTAAATCACCCAGCCCCGCGACAACGGTGTCACGGATACGGGCGACCTCCGGTGGAACCGGGCGGGTACTTGCCGCTTCCCTGTGTTCACGGAGGTAATGTATGCCGGACTGCTTTTTCATGGCCGACTCCTGTTTACGCCTTTAACCGGATACATGACCGAGCTGGGTTCTTGCCTGTTCTGATTTTGGTTAAATTTAGCGCATTTTACGCCGGAATGACATGATTAATCATCATTCCGGGTTCCGGTTACGAGCCGGTGCCGCGCTTCTTCTTTTTTCGCGGGTGGACAATGGCGGCCTTCACCACGTTGTCCTTGATTTGCAGGACCTCCACCCGGTGGCCGTCTACTTTCAGGCAGACGTTGGTGTCCGGGATGTTCTCGAGGGTTTCGGTGATCAGGCCGTTGAGGGTTTTAGGGCCATCGGTGGGCAGTTTCCAGCCCAGGGTTTTGTTGATCGACCGGACGGCGGCGCTGCCATCGATAATAAAGGTGCCGTTGTTCTGGGGAATGATGTCCATGGAGGTGGCTGCGAAGTCAGTGGTGAATTCGCCGACGATTTCCTCGAGGATGTCTTCCAGTGTGGCCAGCCCCAGTACGTCTCCGTACTCGTCCACGACAATGCCAAACCGGCGCCGGCCCTTCTGGAAATTCAGCAGCTGGGTGTTCAGCGGTGTGCTTTCCGGGATGAAGTAGGGTTCGGCGCACAGTTGCAGGACCATGTCTTTGTCGATGTCGTCCTGCTGCAGCAGGCGAGCGACGCTGCGCAGGTGCAGAATACCCTGGATGTTGTTGATGTCGCCGCTGAACACCGGAAGCCGGGTGTGCTGGCTGGTCTTGAGTTGCCGAAGGATGACATCGGTGTCGTCTTCCAGGTCGACACCGACCACTTCATTCCGGGGCACCATGATGTCGTTCACGGTGACGTTGTCCAGGTCCAGGATGCTCACCAGCATGTCTTTGTGCTTGGCAGGAATCAGGGCGCCCGCTTCATTCACCACGGTACGCAGTTCTTCCCGGCTCAGGTGATCCTCCGAAGCCTGGGCTGATGACACTCCGAGCAGTCGCAGGATTATGCCGGTAAACAGGTTGACGGCCCATACCAGCGGGTAAAGGATTTTCAGCAGCGGCCCCAGTACGTGGCTGGCCGGAAAGGCTATTTTCTCCGGGAACAGGGCCGCCAGGGTTTTCGGCGTGACCTCGGCGAAGATCAGGATAACGATGGTCAGCAGAACGGTGGCAATAGCGATGCCCGCATCGCCCCACACGCGAATGGCAATTACCGTGGCAATGGATGAGGCGAAGATGTTGACGAAGTTGTTGCCGATCAGGATAACGCCGATCAGCTGGTCGGTCCGGTTCAGCAGGTTCTGCGCCCGGCGTGCGCCCTTGTGTCCGCTTTTTACCATGTGTTTCAGGCGATAGCGGTTCAGGGACATCATCCCGGTTTCGGAGCTGGAAAAGAAGCCGGACAGAATGATCAGGCCGACGAGGAGGATGAACAGCGCCGTGAGCGATGTTTCGTTCAAAAGAGGAGCCCTTACGTTGACGACAAGTTGCGAAAATAGGGGGTGTGAAGCGCCGGTGTCAAGCGGTTTGCGGGATTACAGGCCCCGCTGAAACAGTACTTCCAGCACGAATTTGCTGCCGTAAAAGGCCATCATCAGCAGGGCGCAGCCGGCCAGGGTCCAGCGGCTTGCAGTCATGCCGCGCCAGCCCTTGGTGTAGCGGCCCACCAGCAGGCCGACAAATACGGCCAGGGAGAGCATGGAAAACAGGGTTTTGTGGGCCAGGTCCTGGGCAAACAGGTCTTCAATAAACATGGCGCCGGTAATAATGGCGAGGGTCAGCAGGACTACGCCCGCCCAGACCAGTTCGAACAATACCGATTCCATGGTTTGCAGTGGCGGCAGGTTGCGCACCAGCAGGCTGTTGTAGTTCTGCTTCAGCTGGCGGTTCTGGAAGTACAGCAGGGCGGCCTGGATGGCGGCCAGGGTAAACAGGCTGTATGCGGTGATCGACAGGGCGATGTGGGATAGCATGCCGTAGCTTTCATCCGGCAGCAGTCGCGACGGCGTATGGGTGATCAGCGCCATGACTATGGTGGCCGCCGCCAGCGGATAAGCACCCAGGAACAGGCTGCCCACCGGCTTGGAGAGATTCAGGCCCAGGAGCAGGAAAACGATCAGCCAGGCAATCAGTACCGAGCTTTTGAAGAAGCTGAAATCGAAGCCGCCATCCAGGTGGACCGTCTGGGCAATGAGCAGGCCGTGGCCTATCAGTGCAAGTACGCCAATCAGGGTGGTCAGTGCCAGGTTGCTTTGCACCTTGCCACGAAAATGGAGGGCCTGCAGGGCAGTGCCGACGCTGTACAGGAAAAGTGCGGTAACCGCGAGGATCAGCGTTCCCATGACGTCCTTTATGTTTGCCTTTTAACGTGAAAGCGGCGTGGAGTTGTTCAGAGGCTCCGTAGTCTGGGTATAATGTCGCGATTATGCAACAGGAATCAAGCGGCCGGCGCCGGCTTCTTGATTTGTGTGAACAATTTCTCCGGGGTACGGAAGAGCAACATGTTTGAGAATCTCCAGGACCGGCTATCCGGCAGCTTGCGCAAGATCTCTGGTCAGGCGCGCCTTACCGAAGACAATATCAAGGAAACCTTGCGTGAAGTGCGCATGGCCCTGCTGGAGGCAGACGTTGCGCTGCCGGTGGTCAAGGCGTTTATCGAAGGCGTGCGCGAGCGGGCCATCGGCCAGGAAGTGCAGCGCAGCCTGACGCCGGGCCAGGTATTTGTGAAAGTTGTCCAGCAAGAGCTGGAGCGGGTGATGGGCGAGGGCAACGAGTCCCTTAACCTGTCTACCCGGCCGCCTGCCGTCATTATGATGGCGGGTCTGCAGGGTGCGGGTAAAACCACCACCGTGGCCAAGCTGTCCCGCTTCCTTAAAGAGCGGCACAAGAAATCCGTGCTGGTGGTCAGTGCCGATATCTACCGCCCGGCGGCCATTCGTCAGCTGGAAACCCTGGCGGGTGAAGTGGGTGTCGAGTTTTTCCCCAGCACCACCGACCAGGACCCGGTCGACATCGCCAACGGCGCCATCGAAGCGGCGCGCCGTAAGCACATTGATGTGGTGATCCTGGATACCGCGGGCCGCCTGCACGTTGATGAAAATATGATGGGTGAGATTGGCCGCCTGCATAAGGCGGTGAATCCGGTGGAAACCCTGTTCGTGGTCGATTCCATGACCGGTCAGGACGCCGCCAACACGGCCAAGGCCTTTAATGATGCTTTGCCGCTCACCGGTGTGGTGCTGACCAAGACTGATGGTGATGCCCGCGGTGGCGCGGCCTTGTCGGTTCGCCACATTACCGGCAAGCCGATCAAGTTCCTGGGTGTGGGCGAGAAGTCCGATGCCCTGGAGCCTTTCTATCCGGATCGGGTGGCTTCCCGCATCCTGGGTATGGGTGATGTGCTCTCCCTTATAGAGGAAGCAGAGCGCAAGCTGGACAAGAAGAAGGCCGAGAAGCTCACCAAGAAGATCAAAAAAGGTAAGGGCTTTGATCTGGAGGACTTCCGGGACCAGCTTCAGCAGATGAAGAGTATGGGTGGTATCGGCGGCCTGCTGGACAAGCTGCCGGGCATGGGTCAGATGGCCCAGATGGCGCAGCAGCAGGTCAATGACAAGTCTGTAGGCCAGATGGAGGCGATCATCTGCTCCATGACGCCGAAAGAGCGCCGTTACCCGGATGTGATCAATAATTCCCGCAAGCGGCGCATTGCAGCCGGTTCGGGTACGCAGATCCAGGATGTGAACCGTCTGCTCAAGCAGCATAAGCAGATGTCGAAGATGATGAAGAAATTTGGCAAAAAAGGCGGAATGGCCAACATGATGCGCGGTCTTGGTGGTATGATGCCGCCCGGCGGCGGTGGTGGCATGCCCCCGTTTGGCCGTATGTAAAAAGCCTTACATATAAAATGGGGAAACCACGCGTTTCCCTGTTTTCATTGGCGCGTTTTTGGCATAGAATAGCGCCCCTTTCGAGTATGGGTCTTCTCGTCAGCCGTTCTCGGCATGACGTGAATCGTACAAAGTTCGTACAACAGAACAGGATATTGGTCGAAATGGTAACAATCCGTTTGGCTCGTGGCGGCTCCAAGAAGCGCCCGTTCTACCATCTGACAGTCACTGACAGCCGTAACTCCCGTGACGGCCGTTTCATTGAGCGTGTTGGTTTCTTCAACCCGGTTGCCCGCGGTCAGGAAGAGCGTCTGCGCGTCGACCGTGATCGCGTTGAGTTCTGGCTGGGCCAGGGTGCTCAAACCAGCGATCGCGTTGCCCAGCTGCTCAAGACTGCTGAGTAATTGCAATCTGATACCGGGGTCTGACAGGCATGGCACAGCATCCACAGGAAACTGTGATCGGCCGGATCACCTCGGTGTTCGGGGTCAAGGGTTGGCTTAAGGTCTTCTCTTATACAGATCCCAAAGAAGGAATACTGAACTACCGCGACTGGACCCTGGTTCTGGACGGCAAGCGTATTCCTGCAAAGCTTGAGGAGGGTCGCCGCCAAGGGCAGGGGATCGTCGTCAGGCTTAAAGGTATTGATGATCGTGAGCTGGCCCGCAGTTATGGCGGTGCCGAGATCCGGGTTCCGACCGAGTTGCTGCCGGAGCTTCCCGAAGGGGAGTTCTACTGGCATCAGCTGGAAGGCCTGGAAGTGTTCACGGTTGACGGTGAGTGCCTGGGTAAGGTGCATCACCTGCTGGAAACAGGCTCCAACGATGTCCTGGTGGTGCACGCGACAGCGGGCTCCATTGACCAGCGCGAACGGCTCATTCCCTATCTGCCGGATCAGGTAGTTCAGGGAGTGGATCTTGAAAGCTCGCGCATGGTGGTGGACTGGGATCCGGAGTTCTGACGGGTGTGGATTGGCGCAGTCAGTCTGTTTCCCGACATGTTTTCTGCGGTGACAGATTACGGGATTACCGGCAGGGCAGTTCGTGAAGGTCTTCTGACCTTTAACAGCTGGAACCCCCGGGACTTCACGCATGATCGTCACCGTACTGTGGATGACCGGCCTTATGGCGGCGGCCCCGGGATGCTGATGAAAATCCAGCCCCTGCGGGATGCTATCCATGCGGCCCGGACATCGGCACCCGGCAAGGCCTGTGTGGTCTATCTTTCGCCCCAGGGTGAAAGGCTGGATCAGTCGGTAGTGGAGTCCCTCGCTGCCGAACAACAGCTGATTCTCGTTGCCGGTCGTTACGAGGGCGTTGATGAACGCCTGATATCGGCGGAAGTCGACCGGGAAGTGTCCCTGGGTGATTTTGTGCTCTCAGGTGGCGAACTGGCGGCGATGGCTGTGATTGATGCGGTAACACGCCTCATCCCCGGAGCGCTGGGTCATGCGCAGTCAGCAGAGCAGGACTCCTTTGCTGACGGTTTGCTGGATTGTCCGCACTACACCCGGCCCGAGGTATACGAAGGTCAGGCGGTGCCGGAAGTTCTTTTGGGCGGTCACCATGAACAGATCCGGCGTTGGCGATTGAAAGAATCGTTGAGGCGAACCCGGGAGCGACGCCCCGACCTGCTGGAACAGCGGGTGCTTACGGAAGAAGAGCGTCAGCTTCTGGATGAAATTTTGAACGAACCGGGTGCCTCTGAATCATCAGGGCATTGAAAGATTGGGTATCAGGAGCATTACGATGAGCGGCAAGAACAACATCATCAGTCAACTTGAAGCAGAACAGATGACCAAGGAAATCCCTGCGTTCGCGCCGGGTGATACCGTGGTTGTACAGGTTCGCGTAACTGAAGGTAACCGTGAGCGTCTGCAGGCGTTCGAAGGCGTTGTTATCGGCAAGCGCAACCGTGGCATGAACTCTTCCTTCACTGTTCGTAAGATCTCTTACGGCGTGGGTGTTGAGCGTACTTTCCAGACTTTCTCCAAGTTGATCGACAGCGTAAGCGTGAAGCGTCGTGGTGACGTGCGTCAGGCCAAGCTGTACTACTTGCGCGACCTGTCTGGTAAGGCAGCTCGTATCAAGGAAAAGCTTAACTGAGTTTGGCCTTCCGGCCAGCCAGTTTGAAAAAAAGCAGCCTCAAGGGGCTGCTTTTTTTGTGCTTTAATGCTGCCCAGACAGACATTAATGAGGTAATACCTTGCCGCGGCCGGATGACGAGCAGCTGATCAGCCAATTCTCGGATGCCATATGGCTCGAGGATGGTCTGGGTGAGAAAACCCGCCAGGCCTATGCCAGTGACCTGGCCCGTCTTTCCGGATGGCTGGAGCAACAGCCCGGAGCGCCCAGCTTGCGGTCCGCTAAAAGGACCGATCTTCTGGCCTGGATGTCCCGTGGGCTGGCGGAGGGCCTGAAAACCAGTACGGCAGCCCGGCGGCTTTCCGGTATCCGGCGTTTTTACCGGTATTTACTGCGAGAAGGTCTCATCGCCGAAGATCCTACCTTGCGAATCGACAGCCCGAAGTTGCCCCGGCGTTTGCCGGATACCCTTACTGAAGCCGATGTCGAGGCCCTGCTGACTGAGCCGGATCCGGAAATACCGCTGGAGTTGCGGGACCGGGCCATGCTGGAAATCCTGTATGGTTGTGGGCTGCGGGTGTCGGAGCTCACCGGGCTGACCGTAGACCGGGTGAACCTGCGCCAGGGCGTAGTGCGTATCAGCGGTAAGGGCGGCAAAGACCGGTTGGTGCCGCTGGGTGAGGAGGCTATCGACTGGCTGCTAAGCTATATGAAGGAAGCCCGGCCGGAATTGCTCAAGGGCAAGAGCAGTGATGCCTTGTTCCCCGGTAACCGGGCCAGTGCCATGACTCGCCAGACCTTCTGGTACCGGATCAAGCACTACGCGGTGCGTGCCGGTATCCGCAAGCACCTGTCGCCCCACACCCTGCGCCACGCCTTTGCCACCCATTTGCTCAACCATGGTGCAGATTTACGGGTAGTGCAGATGTTGCTCGGGCATTCTGACCTTTCGACCACCCAGATCTATACCCATGTGGCCCGTCAACGTCTGCAGGATTTGCACCAGGCCCATCATCCCCGTGGTGGTGACTGATCTCGGGGTGAACTTTTGCCGGGGCGCCCTGTCGCAAGGTTCGGGAATGATGCCGGTAGTTGCGTATGAAGGCCCCGGGCAAGCAAAATGCCTGAATCTATTAACCGGAAAAGGTAGTTTCTGATCCATGAATCTTAAAATTGCGGCCGCGGTAACCGGCCTGATGATGTCCTTGCTGGCGGCGCCTGTTGTGTTGGCCGGTGAAACCGAAGACGCCATCGCCAAGCGGCTGACTGATGCGGTGCCGGGCCTGAAGATCAGTTCCGTGCAGAAGTCCGAAGCGGAAGGCCTGTACGAAGTGCTGAGCAGCAACGGCGACACCATTTATACCACGGCCGATGGCGCCTACCTGTTCACCGGCGACCTGCTCAAGATTACCGATACCGGTATTGCCAACGTAACCGAAGAGTCCCGGGCGACCAGTCGTCAGCAGCAGATGGCAGCCTTCGGTAAGGAAGGGTTGATCTCATACCCTGCCGACGGCGAAGAAAAAGCGGTTATCGACGTCTTTACCGATATCGACTGTCCGTACTGCCGCAAGCTGCATGACGAAGTTCCCCAGCTCAACAGCTATGGCATTACCGTCAACTATTACGCCTTCCCTCGATCCGGCCCCGGCACAGCGTCGTTCCGCAAATATGAGTCGGTATGGTGTTCGGACGACCAGCAGGCGGCCATGGATGCTGCCAAGGGTGGCAAAAACGTACCTCAGCAGAGTTGCGATAACCCGGTTGCAGACCAGTACCGCCTGGGTGGCCAGGTCGGTGTAACCGGTACCCCGGCAATTCTGCTGGAAGATGGCAACATGGTTCGCGGCTATGTGCCGGCCAGGAACCTGGCCGAAGGTCTGGGTTTGCTCTGACCCGTTATCGGAGCCGCAGCGCGGCTCCGGACTTCCTGTGTGACTTGTGACCGATTCAGGGCTTATTCAGCGGGCCCTGAACCGGTATACTATCCGGCCTTATTGCAACCCATCAGCACCCCGCATCGGGATCAGAGGTGAGAGCTTGAAAGACGTAAATGTCGGAATCTGCGGATTGGGAACCGTTGGCGGCGGTACATTCAATGTCCTGAAACGCAATGCAGCGATTATTGCCGGCCGTGCAGGCTGCAACATCCGTGTTGTCCGGGTAGCCAGTCGCCGCAGCCGGGATGACCTGGCGCTGGGTGATGTGCCCTTCAGTACCGACATTTTTGATGTGGTGAATGATCCTGCCGTTGATATTGTGGTTGAGCTGATTGGCGGCTATGACGCCGCAAAAGAGCTGGTACTGGCCGCTATTGCCAACGGCAAGCATGTGGTAACCGCCAACAAGGCGCTGATTGCCGTTCACGGCAACGAGATTTTCGAAGCCGCTGAAAAGGCCGGCGTGGTTGTTGCCTACGAAGCTGGCGTGGCCGGCGGTATCCCGGTCATCAAGGCCGTGCGCGAAGGCCTGGCGGCCAACCGCATCGACACCATTGCCGGCATTATCAATGGCACCGGTAACTACATCCTGACCGAAATGCGTGCCGGACGGCCCTTTGAAGAGGTGCTGAAAGAAGCGCAGGCGCTGGGTTACGCGGAAGCTGATCCGACCTTTGATGTGGAAGGCATCGACGCCGCCCACAAACTGACCATCCTGGCCGCGTCCGGTTTTGGTGTGCCCCTGCAATTCGACAAGGCTTTCACCGAAGGCATTTCTGCGCTGACCCCGAACGATATTGCCCACGCTGAACTGCTGGGTTACCGGGTAAAGCACCTGGGTATTGCCCGCCGCCGTGAAGACGGCATCGAGCTGCGTGTGCATCCGACCCTGGTGCCCAAGAGCCACCTGATTGCCCAGGTAGACGGTGTTCTGAACGCTGTTCTGGTGGATGGCGATGCAGTCGGCCAGACCATGTATTACGGCCCCGGTGCCGGTGACGAAGCCACGGCCTCTGCGGTGATTGCCGATGTGGTCGACGTTGCCCGTGCGGTAGCCAGCAACAGCCAGCAGCGAGTGCCTTATCTGGGCTTCAGCCCGGATGCATTGGAAGACCTGCCGGTATTGCCGATGGAAGATGTCCAGTCTGCCTACTACCTGCGCATCCAGGCCTTTGACCACCCGGGCGTGCTGGCCAAGGTGGCGTCGATTCTGAGTGAGCATGGCATCAACATCGAATCCATCATGCAGAAAGAATCCGAATTCAAGGATGGCCGTATTCCGGTCATCATCCTGACCCACACGGTTCAGGAGCGCCAGATGAACCTGGCCATCGAGGAAATGGAAGCCCTGGCCGACGTTGACGGCAAGGTTGTCCGCATCCGCGCTGAAAACTTTAACTGACAGGTACGCACGTGAGATACATCAGTACACGGGGTGAAGCTCCCGCTCTGGGCTTTGAAGACGTTCTTCTGACCGGACTGGCCACCGATGGCGGCCTGTATGTGCCGGAATCCCTTCCGCACTTCAGCCTGGAAGAAATCCGAAGCTGGCGTGGCCTGCCGTATGCCGAACTGGCCTACAAGGTCATGTATCCGTTCGTGGAAGATGCCATTCCGGCCGATGACTTCCGCAAGATGCTGGACGAAACCTACAGCGTGTTCACGCACCAGGCCGTCGCGCCGCTGGTTCAGCTGGATACCAACGAGTGGGTGATGGAACTGTTCCGTGGCCCCACGCTGGCGTTCAAGGACTTCGCCCTGCAGCTTCTGGGTCGCCTGCTCGACTATGTTCTGGAAAAGCGTAACCAGCACGTGGTGATCATGGGGGCTACCTCCGGTGATACCGGCTCGGCTGCTATTGAAGGCTGCCGTCGCTGCGAGCACGTGGATATCTTTATCCTGCATCCGCACCAGCGGGTGTCTGAGGTACAGCGCCGCCAGATGACCACGGTGCAGGGTGATAACATCCACAACATCGCAGTCAAAGGTAACTTCGACGACTGCCAGCGCATGGTGAAGGAGAGCTTCGGCAACCAGTCCTTCCTGGGCGGCAAAACCCAGCTGGCGGCGGTGAACTCCATCAACTGGGCGCGGATCATGGCCCAGATCGTATACTACTTCCAGGCATCCCTGGCCCTGGGTGGCCCGGACCGCAGCATGGCGTTCTCGGTGCCCACCGGTAACTTCGGCGATATCTTTGCGGGCTACCTGGCCAAAAAAATGGGCCTGCCCATCAGCCAGCTGGTGATTGCCACCAACCGCAACGACATCCTGCATCGCTTCATGAGCGGCAACAAGTATGAGCAGCACCAGCTGGAGCATACCCTGTCGCCGAGCATGGATATCATGGTGTCCAGCAACTTCGAGCGCTTGTTGTTTGACCTGCACGGCCGTGATGGCGCTGCCGTGAAAGACCTGCTGGAGCGTGCCGCCAAGGGCCCGGTCAGCATCGAAGACTATCGCTGGAAGCATGCCCGCAAGCTGTTCGACAGCGACGCGGTGGACGACAAGACCACCTGCGACACCATCCGGGAAATCTACGAGCAGAACGAATACCTGCTGGACCCGCACACCGCCATTGGCGTGCGTGCCGCTCGCAACTGCCGTCGTGACAGTGCCGTGCCCATGATCACCCTGGGTACCGCCCACCCGGCCAAGTTCCCGGACGCCATCGCCGAATCCGGCCTGAGCGTGAAGCCCGAGCTGCCGGCCCACATGGCCGACCTGTTCGAGCGGGAAGAGCGTTATACCGTTCTGGACAACAATGTGTCCGAGGTGCAGGGCTTTATTGCCAAGCATTGGAAGAACGCCTGATCCGGCATGACTCCTAAAAAGATCCTGCGTCGCCCCCAGCCGTCCGATGTGGCGGGCTGGGGGCAAAACCTGCCCCCCATCCTTCGCCGCCTGTACGCCGCCCGCGGTGTGCACTCCGACGAGCAGCTCCAGTACACCCTGAAACACCTGGCTTCGCCCCTGCAGCTTCGCGGCATTGATCGCGCGGTTGAACTGCTGGCCGAGGCCATTGTGCAAAAGCAGCGGGTGATGGTGCTTGGGGACTTCGATGCCGATGGCGCCACCAGTACCTCGGTGGCCATGTTGGGATTGTCCATGCTGGGCGTGGCAGCCATCGACTTCCGGGTGCCGAGCCGCTTCTCCGACGGTTACGGCCTGACGCCGGGTATCATTCACCGGTTACAGGAAGAAGGTGATCTACCGGATTTGCTCGTTACGGTCGATAACGGTATTTCGGCCATCGAAGGCGTGCGAGCGGCCCGGGAGCTGGGTATCAAAGTGGTCATCACCGACCACCACCTGGCCGGTGACGAACTGCCAGACGCCGATGCCATCGTGAACCCCAACCAGCCCGGCTGCCCGTTCCTGAGCAAGAATGCCGCCGGCGTGGGGGTGATGTTCTACGTACTGACGGCACTTCGCAAACACCTGCGAGACAACAACCTGTTGCCGGACCCGGAGCCCAACCTGGGCAGCCTGCTGGACCTGGTGGCACTGGGAACCGTGGCGGACGTAGTACCGCTGGACCACAACAACCGGATTTTCGTAGAGCAGGGCATCCGCCGAATCCGCAAGGGCGAAGCCCGACCGGGCATCCTGGCCCTGCTGGAAGTCGCGGGCCGCGACTACACCGAAATCAGCGCTACCGATCTCGGCTTTGTGGTTGGCCCGCGCCTGAACGCCGCCGGCCGGCTGGACGATATGAGCATCGGCATCGCCTGCCTGCTCGCCGACAGCCGCGACGAAGCCCTGCGCCTGGCCCGGGAACTGGACAACTTCAACCGTGAACGCCGCAGCATCGAAAAAGACATGAAAGCTCAGGCCCAGGACCTGCTGGCCTCCATGTCCCTCGACATCGAAGGCCTGCCCTGGGGCCTGGCCCTGTTCGACCAGGACTGGCACCAGGGTGTGATCGGCATCCTCGCCGCCAGAATCCGCGAACAGACCCATCGCCCCACCATCGCCTTCGCGCCCGATGATGACGGCGAGCACCTCAAAGGCTCCGCCCGCTCCATCCCGGGTTTACATATCCGTGATGCCCTGGCCGCGGTAGACGCAAAGAACCCGGGCCTGATGAAAAAATACGGCGGCCACGCCATGGCCGCCGGCATGACCATCGCCCGGGACGACCTGGAGCGTTTCAGCGAAGCCTTCGACCAGGCCGTGCGCGATACCTTAAAGGCGGAAGACCTGGAAGCCGCCATCACCACCGACGGCCCCCTGGCCCCGGAAGAGTTGAACCTCGACACCGCCTACCTGCTCAAGCGGGCCGGCCCCTGGGGCCAGCATTTTCCGGAGCCGGTATTTGACGGCGAATTCCGGGTGGTGAGCCAGCGCATTGTTGGCGAAAACCACCTGAAGCTGGTGCTGCAGCCGGTTGAGGGTGGGGGCATTATTGATGGCATTGCCTTCAATACCGGGCCTGAGGTGCCGGACTTTACCCGGAGCGGGGCGCGGGTGGTTTATAAGCCGGATGCTAATACGTTTCGGGGGCGGACCAATCTTCAGCTGCTGGTGGATTATCTGGAGCCTTTGTAGTGAATTTTTTGGCCACTAAATCCACGAAAGGGCACGAAAAAATAAGGGATTGAAAGATAAGATTTTTTGCCACGGAAGACACGGAAGGACACGGAAAGATATAAAGGGCAAAGAAGTAGCCGCAGACTCCCCGAACGCAGTCTGGGCGCAGGGTGGGTGGGAACCTTTCCGGGAGTATCGAAAACATGGATGTTTTCGTTAAGCGTACATGGACGTATTCACAGCGTCTCCCGGAAAGGTTCCCGCCCACCCTGTGCTTGCACCAGAGCCGAAGCCTCAGGGCCGGGCTCGGAACTCAGATACTCCGTACTTTCCGCTTGCTGATTTAACCCGCAAATTCCGGTAGAATCCGCCCTCTGTTTTTATCGCACCATTTTCCAAAGCGAGACAAGGTTTCATGGAAATTAATCCCATAGTGACGAAGATCAAAGAGCTTCGCGAGCGCACTGAAGCGCTGAGGGGGTATCTTTGACTACGATCAGCGCAGTGAACGCCTGACCGAAGTCGAGCGCGAACTCGAACAACCCACCGTCTGGGACGATCCCGAGCGGGCCCAGGCTCTGGGCAAAGAGCGCTCAGACCTTGAACTGATCGTCAAAACCATCGACAACCTCACCAACGGCTTGGCCGATGCAGAAAGCCTGCTGGATATGGCCGTGGAAGAGGATGACGAAGGTACCGTCCAGGAAATCGAAGCCGATCTCGAAGGCCTCGATAAAGAACTCGAGAAACTCGAATTCCGCCGCATGTTTTCCGGCGAAATGGACGCCAACAACGCCTACCTGGACATCCAGGCTGGTTCCGGCGGCACCGAAGCCCAGGACTGGGCCAATATGCTGCTGCGCATGTACCTGCGCTGGGCCGAGCGTCGTGGATTCAAATCCGAGATCGTTGAACTGCAGGAAGGTGAAGTGGCGGGCATCAAGAGTGCCACCATTCACATCCAGGGCGACTACGCCTACGGCTGGCTGCGCACGGAAACCGGCGTACACCGCCTGGTGCGTAAATCCCCGTTTGATTCCGGCAACCGTCGCCACACCTCTTTCTCTTCGGTATTTGTATCGCCGGAAGTGGACGACAGCTTCGAAATCGAGATCAACCCGGCGGATCTGCGGGTGGACGTTTACCGCGCCTCCGGTGCCGGTGGTCAGCACGTTAACCGGACCGAATCTGCGGTGCGACTGACCCACAACCCGACCGGGATTGTGGTGGCCTGCCAGGCCGGCCGAAGCCAGCACCAGAACAAAGACCAGGCCATGAAGCAGCTCAAGGCCAAGCTCTTTGAGCTGGAAATGCAGAAGCGCAACGAAGAGAAACAGAAAGCCGAAGACTCCAAGTCTGACATCGGCTGGGGTAGCCAGATCCGCTCTTACGTGCTGGATGACAGCCGTATCAAGGACCTGCGCACCAAGGTGGAAACCAGCAACACCCAGTCGGTGTTGGATGGTGACATCGACAAGTTTATTGAAGCCAGTCTGAAGATGGCGCTGTAATCAGCGCCATTCACCCACACCCGGACAATCCCGACTTCTTAGTGAGCCAAAATGACTGAACACACCCAGAACGCTGCACAGCCCGAGGACAACAAGCTGATTGCCGAGCGCCGCGCCAAACTGGCAAACATGCGTGAGCAGGGCAATCCGTTCCCGAACGACTTCCGTCGCGATGCCACCGCTGCCGAGCTGCAGGAAAAATACGGTGACAAATCCAAGGAAGAGCTGGAGTCCCTGGGCATCAAGGTGGCCATTGCCGGCCGCATGATGCTCGACCGCAAGGCGTTCAAGGTGGTTCAGGACATGACCGGCCGCATCCAGATCTATGCCTCCAAGGATGTCCAGAAAGACACCAAGCACTGGGATATGGGCGACATCGTGGGCGTGCGCGGTACCCTGTCGAAGTCTGGCAAGGGCGATCTGTACGTCACCATGGAAGACTACGTGCTGCTGACCAAGTCTCTGCGCCCGCTGCCGGAGAAGCACAAGGGCCTGACCGACACCGAAGCCCGCTACCGTCACCGGTATGTGGACCTGATGGTGAACGAAGACAGCCGCCGCGTGTTCCATGCCCGCTCGAAGATCATCAACACCATGCGCCAGTACTTCACCGACCGTGACTTCATGGAGGTGGAAACCCCCATGCTGCAGGTGATCCCCGGTGGTGCTACCGCCCGTCCGTTTGTGACCCATCACAACGCCCTGGGTATCGATATGTACCTGCGGATTGCACCGGAGCTGTTCCTCAAGCGCCTGGTCGTGGGCGGTTTCGAGCGGGTGTTCGAGATCAACCGTAACTTCCGTAACGAAGGGCTGTCGACCCGGCACAACCCCGAGTTCACCATGGTCGAGTTCTATCAGGCCTACGCCGATTACAACGACCTGATGGACCTGACCGAAGACATGCTGCGCACCATCGCGCAGAAAGTACTGGGCACCACCACCGTGGTGAACACCCGGGTACTGAACGATGGCAGCGAAGAAACCATCGAATACGATTTCGGCAAGCCGTTCGAGCGCCTGACCGTGGTAGACGCCATCCTGCGCTACAACCCGGACATCACCCGCGAGCAGCTGGCAGACGACGCCCAGGCCCGCGAAGTGGCGAAGAACCTGGGTATCCACGTGAAAGATATCTGGGGCCTGGGCAAGGTGCAGATCGAAATCTTCGAGGCCACCGCCGAGCATCGCCTGATGCAGCCGACGTTCATCACCGAGTACCCGAAAGAAGTGTCGCCCCTGGCACGTTGCAAGGACAGCGACCCGTTCGTGACCGAGCGTTTCGAGTTCTTCGTGGGCGGCCGCGAGATTGCCAACGGCTTCTCCGAGCTGAATGACGCCGAAGACCAGGCCGAGCGTTTCCAGGCCCAGGTGGCCGAGAAAGACGCCGGCGACGACGAAGCCATGTTCTACGATGACGACTACGTGATGGCGCTGGAATACGGCCTGCCGCCGACCGCCGGTGAAGGCATCGGTATCGATCGCCTGGCCATGCTGCTGACCGATTCGCCGTCCATCCGCGACGTTATCCTGTTCCCGGCCATGCGCCCGGAGCACAAGGCCGAGCAGAAGCCGGAAGGCGAGTAAAGCGATGCACCCTGCCGAGGCGCTGGCTCAGCAACTGAAGCCCGGTCGCGGCTGGGATGAGTGGCTGGCGGACGAGTTCCGTCAGCCCTACATGCGGCAACTGGCCGAGTTCCTGGCCGCCGAGGAACAGGCCGGAAAGGTTCTGTTTCCACCAAGACATCTGTGTTTCAACGCCCTGAACAGCACGCCACTGGATAAGGTGAGTGTGGTGATTCTGGGGCAGGATCCATACCACGGCCCCGGCCAGGCCCATGGCCTGTGTTTTTCGGTCCGGCCGGATGTGCCTCCGCCCCCGTCCCTGGTGAATATCTTCAAGGAAATTGAAGCGGATCTTGGCCATCCGCGGCCCGATCACGGCTGCCTGCAAACCTGGGCCGGGCAGGGTGTGCTTTTGCTGAATGCGGTACTGACCGTGGAGCAGGGCAATGCCGGCGCCCATCAGGGTAAGGGCTGGGAAACCTTTACCGATAAGGTGATCGAAACCATCAATCGCGAGCGCGACGATGTGGTGTTTCTGCTCTGGGGCAGCTACGCCCGCAAGAAAGGCCGGCATATCGATCGCAACCGTCACCTGGTGCTGGAAGGGCCGCATCCGTCGCCCCTGAGTGCCTACCGGGGCTTCTTCGGCTGCAGTCACTTCTCCCGGGCCAATGACTGGCTGCTCAGCCGGAACCGGCCTGCGATCGACTGGAGCCTGCCACCGAAGGCCGAATTGCTACAGCGTTACGGCAAGCAATAATCAGCTTGCCGGATCAGCTTCCCGCTCCGGTACCGGGTAGGGCAGGTCGAGCACTTCGAATTGGCAGGCGTCGTTACCTTCCAGGCTCAGTGCCGACTTGTCCGCATCATGGCGCAGAACGGCCAGCAGCTCGCCCCCGTTGTCTGAGGTCATCACCGCATTGACCACATCCCCGGCCTTTTTGTCGCCTGCCAGCAGGTTGCTGCCAGCTTCAGGCGCCTGGGTGCAGCCGGTAAAGGCTAGCCTGTACAGGCTCTTCTTCAGCTGGCCGAGGAAGTGCATGCGGGCGATCACTTCCTGCCCGGTATAGCAGCCTTTCTTGAAGTGGACGCCCTGAAGATGCTGCAGGTTCAGCATTTGCGGTACGTAGGCTTCCACGGTGGTTGGTGTCAGCCAGGGCACGCCGGCGGCGATGCTGGCGGCGTTCCAGTCGTTTATGGTCAGCTCGGGAAGCCCTTCGGGTAATTCGGCAGCACCTTCCGGTAGCCACCATTCGTATCGGGGTAAAGCCCCGGCGCTGTCCTCAATGCGGATCAGGTAGCCGTTCTCTGTAGCCACTACATCGCCCGGGCTGCCCAGTGTGGCGGCGTTGTCTCCGGCAACCGCCACGGCGGCCTCCTGGCCCATCAGGCCGATAATCCGGGCCTGTTCAATGACATCCATGCGGGTACCGCGGAACAGCATCAGATATTTCTTCAGCTGGCCCAGGGTGGCGTCTGACAGTTCCCGGTCCAGGTCCATCAGCAGGTCCTGCTGGTCCCGCACCAGGCGGGTCAGGCAGTAGGCGCGGCCTTTTGGCGTGCTGGCTGCGGCCCGGCGTGATTGTTGGGGGGTAACGTCGTCCACGTGCTGGGAAAACTGGCCCTGAACAAACTTGTCGGTGCCCGGGCCGCTGATGCGGACCATGACCCTGTGCTCAAGCACCGCGTAACCATGTTGGTTGGCGGTGGTGGGGCGGTTGTTCATAAAGCTCTCCGCAATAGGGTGGAAAATTCGTTAAGCCGTTGTTGGCCGGCCGGCTCTCAGCCACATCCGTAACCGGCGAAAATCGGTCTCCGGGGCGTTGGCGCCAAACAGGGAGTTGGCACCGAGAACCAGTACAAACATAGTTCTGGATGTGGTGTCTGCAGGGCGAAGTTTCAAGGCCAGGAAGGAGGCGCCGAGGCTGCTCGAACCGCAGATTCTTACAGTGCGGGTTTCCCCGTTTGCCAGCTGGCAGGTGAGGGTGTCGGCGTCAGATTGCAGGGCAACAATGGCGCCAGGGCCCTGTAACAGCCCACAACGCCGGAACTGGCGAACAGCCATGATCCCTGCAGGCGCCAGCAGCAACAGCAGCCAAAGACTGCTGGCCGGGGCTGCGACGAGGCTGAACACCATCAGTACCAGCCAGGGCAGGGCAGCCAGTATGCCGGCCGCCCGTGAAGGGGAAAGTCTCAGTTCAATCCGGCTGGACACGGTTCAGGATGATCTCCACGATCCGCTGCAGATCCGGGTCCTGCGGCTTGCTGCGCTGCATGAACCACTCGAACATGTCGGTGTCTTCGCAGCTCAGCAGCTTGCGATAGCGCTCCTGGTCTTCCGGATCGAGATCCCGGTAGGCTTCTTCCAGAAACGGCAGCAGCAGTACATCCAGCTCGAGCATGCCCCGGCGGCTGTGCCACCACAGGCGGTGAAAGTCGGTATGGTCGTTGGATGCGTTGGTGTCAGACATAGTCGATTGCCTTGAAAACAGAATGGAATCTCCCGGTCAGGGAGACAGCGTGCGATAGGTGGTGGGTACCAGGACCGTGTCTTGCGGATCGTTCAGCAGGCCCGGGTAGTCCAGTGTGTAGTGCAGGCCCCGGCTTTCCTTGCGTTGGAGGGCCGAGCAGATGATCAGGTCTGCTACGGTAACCAGGTTACGCAGCTCGATCAGGTCATTGGTTACCCGGTAATTGCTGTAGAACTCGCCGATTTCCCGGGACAGCAGGTCGACCCGGTGCTTGGCCCGCTGTAATCGCTTGGTGGTGCGTACAATGCCCACGTAGTCCCACATGAAGTGGCGAAGTTCGTCCCAGTTGTGGGAGATCACAACGTCTTCATCGGAATCCCGTACCTGGCTTTCATCCCAGTCCGGTGCCGCGGGTGGTGCCGGAATATCCGATTCCCGGCGGGTGATATCGGCAGCGGCAGCGCGGCCGTACACCAGGCACTCCAGCAGGGAGTTGCTGGCCATGCGGTTGGCCCCGTGCAGGCCGGTGAAGGCTGCTTCCCCCACCACATAGAGCTGGTTGATGTCGGTGCGGGCGCGTTCGTCGCTGACAATGCCGCCACAGGTGTAGTGGGCCGCAGGCACCACCGGAATAGGCTCCTTGGTGATGTCGATGCCAAAGCCCAGGCACTTCTCGTAAATGGTCGGGAAGTGGTGCTTGATGAAGTCTGCCGGTTTGTGGCTGATGTCCAGGTACAGGTGGTCTGCACCCAGGCGCTTCATTTCATGGTCGATGGCCCGGGCGACGATGTCCCGGGGCGCCAGCTCGGCGCGCTTGTCGAAACGGTCCATAAACCGGCTGCCGTCTGGCAGCTTCAGTACACCACCTTCACCGCGAACGGCTTCGGTAATCAGGAATGACTTGGCGTGCGGGTGGTACAGGCACGTAGGGTGGAACTGGTTGAATTCCATGTTGGCGACCCGGCAGCCGGCCCGCCAGGCCATGGCAATACCATCGCCGGAAGCACCGTCCGGGTTGGTGGTGTACCGGTAAGCCTTGGAGGAGCCGCCGGTGGCAATCACGGTAAACCGGGCCCGGAACAGTTCCACGTGGTTGTCTTCCAGGTTCAGGATGTAGGCGCCCACGCAGCGGTTGCCCGGCAAGGCCAGTTTACGGTTGGTGATCAGGTCTACCGCCACCCGGCCGGATTTCAGGTCGATATTCGGGCGCGCCGCAGCCTGGCTGGCCAGAGTGGTGGATACCGCATGGCCGGTGGCATCGGCGGCATGGATGATGCGCCGGTGGCTGTGCCCGCCTTCACGGGTCAGGTGGTAGTCAGCGCCATCGTCCTGGCGGGTGAACTCCACACCGGATTCAATCAGCCACTCGATGCTTT
The DNA here is from genome assembly GCF_001447135.1 of Marinobacter sp. P4B1. NCBI lineage: Bacteria > Pseudomonadati > Pseudomonadota > Gammaproteobacteria > Pseudomonadales > Marinobacteraceae > Marinobacter > Marinobacter sp. P4B1. Next base: position 409,292 of record NZ_LLXM01000005.1, on the reverse strand, counting down.
CCTTGCTGTGCTCCACGGTAAAGCGCACGGCGTCTTCGTGGCACAGGCCACCGCCGGCGTTAAGGGTGTCCTGTATGTGGTTTTCCACCGAGTCGGTATCGTCGAGCACCGCCGCAATGCCGCCCTGGGCCCAGAGTGTGGCGCCCGAACTGATGTCGGCCTTGCTGACCACGCACACCCTGAGGTGTTCCGGCAGGTTGAGCGCTACGGTCAGGCCGGCAGCGCCGCTGCCGATAATGAGAACGTCGTATTCGTAGGACTGTGGCATTGAGTCGATGTCGCGGGCCATAATGTGGACGTGTATTGAACTAAACTTTGCGCTTGCTGTCTATTTGGCCTGAACGAACGCAGGAAAATGCCCAATGACTCAAGCAAATCTTGCCAAGGCCAGAAAGCCAGTGGCCAGCAACAGGGGACACACTGCTGTTTCGTCCATGACACCTGATAAAGACTGGAATCCCGGTGAGCAGTCCGACAGCCAGACGGACCTGCAATTGGTACGCAAGGTCCGTAACGGCGACCGTGCGGCCTTCGACCTGCTGGTGGTGAAATACCAGTCGCGGGTGGCCTCTATTATCAGCCGCTATGTCTACGACAGCCAGGAAGTCATGGATCTGGCCCAGGAAACCTTTGTCAAAGCCTACCGGGCGATTGACCGTTTCCGGGGCGACAGTGCGTTCTATACCTGGTTGTACCGGATCGCTGTTAACACCGCCAAAAACTACCTTGAAGCCCGGGGGCGCAGACCTCAGGGCTCGGCCGATGCTGCCGAAGCCGAAAACTTTGATGATGGCAGTCGCCTGCGCGACGTCGCCTCGCCAGAGCGGCTGCTGCAGCGGGAGCAATTACAGAAAGCCCTGACTGAAGCCATTGCCGGTTTGCCGGAGGAACTTCGGTCTGCGTTTCTGCTCAGAGAGTATGACGGCCTGAGCTACGAAGACATTGCCCGGATTCTGGAGTGTCCGATAGGAACCGTTCGTTCCCGGATATTCAGGGCGCGGGATGCAGTGGATCGCCAGTTGGCGCCGCTGCTGAATCATTCAGAGATATAAACGAGGTTGCACCTGATGGATGATCGTCTCAGAGAGACCCTGTCAGCGATGATGGACGACGAAGCGGATGAACTGTCGGTTCGGCGCTTGTTGTCCCATGCCAACCAGGACGAAGTTCGGGATCAATGGCAGCGCTGGCAGCAGGTCCGGGATCTGATGCACGAAAACCACGGCCCGGCGGAAGGCCTGGATATCGCCTCTGCTGTGCGTGAGCAGCTTGATGGCCGGAGCCGCCGCGAGGTGGCTGCCAGTGAGGTTGCCCGGTCGCCGCGCCGGCGCTGGCACATGCCGGTCGCTGCCATGGTAGTGATGGCGCTGGTGGTCGGCTTTGGTGCCGGGGCCGGCTGGGATTCCCGACCGGGTGACGTTCCCGCAGCCATCGCCGGGCAGGGTGCGGTTGCACCGGTTGCCTTGCCATCGGCAGTGGAAGAGGTGGCCCTGCAACGCCTGGATGAAGAACAACTGCAGCAGATGCGCCAGTATCTGCTTGAGCATGCGCAGCACAACAGCGTGGGCGCCGGGCGCGGTTCGGTAGGCTATGCCCGCCTGGTCAGTGCCAGCGGCGGTTATTGAGTTTGGAGCAGTTTCAATGATGGTTCCGGTTGGCATGAATGTCAGGTTGGTGGGTACTGCGCTGGTGACAGTGCTGGTATGGCTTTTGGCCATGCAGCCGGTAAAGGCCGGCGAGTCGCCCGCTGATCCGGACCCGGCCATGGCCTGGCTGGAGCGCATGGGCCCGGCCCTGAATATGACGTCTTATCGCGGCGTGTTTGTTTATGCCCGGGGCGACCGGGTTCACTCCATGCGCATCGCCCACCGCTACCGCAACGGCCGGGTGGAAGAGCGCCTGGTGATGCAGGACGGTGGCAGCGGAGAGATTGTCCGCAAAGGCATGAATGTAGTCTGCGTGTTGCCGGATCGTGGCCGGATCAGCCTGGAAGAAGTCATTCCCTCCGGCCCCTTTGCCGAGGCCTTTACCAGCCAGTTGATGCCCTTCGGGCAATGGTATCAGCCGGAACTGATCGGTGAAGACCGGGTAGCGGGATACGATGTGGTTACCGTGGCCCTGACCGCCCGAGACAGCGATCGTTACAGCCACCGGCTGTGGCTGGAGAAAGAAACGGCCCTGCTGGTGAAAAGCCATGTGCGCAACGCTGACGGTGAGGTGCTGGAGCATTTCCAGTTCACCAACCTGGAGATAACCGGCGATATTCCCGACGAAGAGTTCGAAGTGCAGACCCGGGGCCGGGAAATTACCCGTACGCTCGACGACACCGGCCAACCCCGGCAATCGATGATAGCGCGCATGAACGGCTGGACCCTGAACTGGCGCCCCGAGGGCTTTGAGCCCGCAGCAGCGCCTCGTTCCGGCAAGGGCAAGGCAGTTGCTTTTTCTGATGGCCTGGCGGCATTTTCGGTATTTGTTGAACCCATGGGCCGGCTGAAAATGCCCACCGGGGCGTCCAGAATCGGTGCTACCACCGTATATATGCGTGAGGTGGCGGTAAATGAACGTGCGTTCCTGATCGCGGTGGTGGGAGAGATCCCGCCAGCCACGGCACGAAAGGTGGCCGATGGTGTGAAAGTTGACGGCGCCCTTGGCCTGGTGTCTGAACGATGATCACTGAAACCGGCAAAGTGGTTGCCCTCAAGGGCGACCGGGCCTGGGTGCAGACTATCCGCACCAGCGCCTGCCAGAGTTGTTCGGCCCGCTCCGGTTGCGGCCAGCGGGCACTGGCGTCTGTATCCGGTGGGCGTGCAAACCAGATACTGGTGGCCAACACCGTGGATGCCCGGGTGGGCGATGAAGTGGTGATCGGAGTGGATGAGCAATCGGTGCTGACCGCTTCGCTGGCGGTATACGGGCTGCCCCTTGTGCTGATGGTGCTGGGCAGTATCGGGGCCTATCGGTGGCTGGGGGCGACGGACCTTGTCGCGATTACCGGCGCGCTGGCGGGCCTGGCTGCGGGCTTTGTCGCAGTCAGACACTGGCAGTCCGGCTCCGGTGACCGGTTTGAACCGCGCCTTGTGAGGGTCAACCGTATCGCAACGGTGAACTGTCTCTGAGTCCTACCGTTTTTTAAGTTGAAAATCAGAGGCCTGACCCCAGAATTAACGCTGTATCACAGTCATAACAGGGGGTTGTAGATGTCGAGAACAAACACAAAAGCTGCCCGGTTGTCCCCGGTCCTGAAGCCCTGGCCGGTGCTGGGCGCACTGCTGATGTTGTCAGCACTGGTGTCGGTATTCTGGAGTCAGGACCTGGCGGCCCGCGGCTTGCCGGACTTCACCGAGCTGGTGGAGGAAAATTCCAGTGCCGTGGTCAACATAAGCACCACAACGGATCCGCAAAGCAGCGGCTCCCGCTTCCAGGGTATGCCCTTCGACGAGCGCCAGTTCGAGCAGCTGCCCCCGTTCCTGCAGGATTTCTTCCGTGGCCCCCAGTCGCCGTTTGGCGGGTCTCCGCATTCCCAGCAGCCCAGCCGTTCCATGGGCTCCGGCTTCATTGTTTCCAAAGACGGCTACGTGCTGACCAATAACCACGTGGTGGAGGGGGCAGACGAAGTGATCGTGCGCCTGAATGATCGCCGGGAGTTCAAGGCGGTTATCGTAGGCACAGATCCACGCTCTGACATGGCAGTGCTGAAAATCGACAACGGTGATGACCTGCCGGTGGTCAGCATTGGTCGTTCTCAGGATCTCAAGGTCGGTGAGTGGGTGTTTGCCATCGGATCGCCGTTCGGGTTCGACTATACGGTAACTGCGGGCATTGTCAGCGCGCTTGGCCGCTCCCTGCCATCGGAAAACTATGTGCCGTTTATCCAGACCGACGTTGCCATCAACCCCGGCAACTCTGGCGGGCCGCTGTTCAACCTGGATGGTGAGGTTGTCGGCATCAACTCCCAGATTTACACCCGCTCCGGTGGCTTCATGGGGGTATCGTTTGCCATTCCCATTGACGATGCCATGAGCGTATTTCGCCAGATCCGGGACGAAGGCAGTGTTGCCCGGGGCTGGTTGGGTGTGTTGATCCAGGAGGTCAACCGGGACCTGGCCGAGAGTTTTGGTCTGAAGCGCCCCCGTGGTGCCCTGATCGCTGAAGTAATGGAAGGTTCTCCTGCTGAAAGCGGTGGCCTGCAGTCCGGCGATATTGTCCTCGAGTTCAATGGCGAAGCTGTCCAGCGTTCCTCAGACCTGCCGCCCATGGTGGGTCGCACTGCGGTGGGTGAGTCGGCCCGGTTGACCGTGTTGCGTGAAGGCCGGGAGATGGACCTGGATGTCGAGATCGGTCGCTTGCCGGAGGACGATGAAACCGCAGCCAGCCCGGAAGTGGGCAGCAACGAGAACAGCGGCGCCAACCCCCTGGGGCTGGCGGTCGAGTCGCTGAATGATGAAATGGCCCGGGCAGCGGGCGTCGACGGTGGGGTGCTGGTGTCCGGTGTTGGCCAGGGCGCTGCCTACGAGGCCGGAATTCGCCCACGGGATATCATCACCGAAATCAACCGCAAGCAGGTGCGTTCGGTTGACGAGTTCCGCAAGGTGGTCGCGGGCCTGCCGGATAACCGGGCCGTTTCGGTACGCATCGTGCGCCAGGGCCGGGCTATCTACCTGGTGATGAAGCCCTGACCCGAACGCCCGCGTTCGCGACAGCTCACAAAGCCCCTGACGTGGTTCACGACACGCTCAGGGGCTTTTGCTATACTTTTTCGACCGATAATAACGATGGCTATGGCACGGATCGCCGGAAATGATGACAAAAAAGGAACTCCCCCTCCGTAAGTTGCTGAAATTCCGGAACGCCTGGGTTGCCTGGGGCGTGTTCCTGGTTTCAGTCATTGCCACCATTCTGCTTTGGCAATTGTCCATCCGCCTGGTGGAAGATCGCACCGAGGCCCGCTTCCGTACCCAGTCCCTTCAGCTGAGAACCGCCATTGAAGAGCGTTTGCTCAATTACGAGCAGGTGCTGGCCGGCAGCGCCGGGCTGTTCGCCGTGAGCGGTCGGGTCACCCGTGAGCAGTGGAGCGAGTACGTCAATAAGGTGGACATCAACCGCTACTACCCGGGCATTGAGGGTATCGGGTTTGTCGAGCGCATTGGTGTGCGCCAGATGGCGGATCACATCTCTTCGGTGCGGGGGCAGGGCATATACGATTACCTGGTCCGGCCGCTGGGCAAGGGGCCCTACTATTACCCCATGGTGTATATGGAGCCGGGTACCGACAGGAACCGGCGGGCACTGGGGTACGATGCGTTCAGCGATCCGGTGCACCGGAGTGCCATGGAGCGGGCGCGGGATGCCGCGGTGCCTATGGTTACCGGCAAGGTGGTGCTGGTGCAGGAATCGGTTGATGAAGACCAGGCCGGCTTTCTCATGTATTACCCGGTTTTTCAGGGCGGTGAGGTGCCGGAAATCCGGGCCGAGCGACGCATGATGCTGGCGGGCTATGTGTTCAGTGCATTTCGCATGAACAGTCTGTTTGACGGCATTGTCGGGCTGATCTCCCCGTTCCTGGACGTTCGAATCTACGATAATGGCATAGTGTCCCGTGACACCCTGATGTACGGCTCTAACCTCGGTTCCCTGGAAAACGATTTCAGTTTTGAAATGAGCCAGACCGTGTCGCTCGGTGGCCGGGACTGGCTGCTGCAAACCCGCTCTACCCCGGCCTTTGATTACCTGGCCTCTGACGCGCGCCCGCCGATTGTGCTGGGCTCCGGCTTGGCCATCAGCCTGTTGCTCTGGCTGTTTGCACTCGCCCTGATCCGTTCGCGGATGATTGCCCAGGCCAGCGCTGGCCGTTACCGGGCCATTACCGAGGGGGCCGCCAACGTAACGCTGGTCCTGGATGAAGAGGGCCATGCCTTGTATGCCAGCCCCTCCAGCAAGGATATTCTGGGCTTTGATCCGGACGCCGTTGATGAGCTGGAGTTTGACCAGCTGGTGCATGCTGACGACTGGTCGGCCCTGAAGCGCGGTTTCAAGGATGCCATGGCAGAGCCGGGCAAGCAGATGCCGGTGGTGCGGGCCAGGATACGGGATGCCCAAAGCCGCTGGCGCGATATGGAGGGCACCTACACCGCCATGCTGACGGTTCCCGGGGTGAATGGCGTTGTACTCAGCCTGCGGGACCTTACCCAGCTGAAGGCGGCCCAGTCGGAATTGCATCGCCTGGCCTTCTACGATCCGCTGACCGGGCTGGCAAACCGGCAGCTGTTCCGGGATCGACTGGACCATGTGGTGCGCCGTTGCCGGCGCAGTGGTGAGCCGGCCGCCCTGATGTTCCTGGACCTGGACGGGTTCAAGCGAATCAACGACACCCTGGGCCATGACGCCGGTGACGAACTGCTGTGCCAGGTGGCTCAATGGCTGCAGGGCTGTGTCCGGGAAGAAGATTCGGTGGCGCGGCTGGGTGGTGACGAATTTGTGGTACTGCTTTCGCGCATCAGCGATTCTGACGCTGCAGGCCGCGTCGCCGAGTCGATTCTGCGCCGGCTTTGCCAGCGTATCCGCCTGAACGAACACGAGGTAGGAGTAACCGTCAGTATCGGGATCACCATGATTCCCGACGACAGCGAAGATGCCGGCACCCTGATGAAATACGCAGACCTGGCCATGTACCGGGCCAAGGAAGTCGGCCGCAACACCTATCAGTTCTTTACCCCGGCGATGAATATCAAGGCGGCCAGGCGGCTGTTGCAGCAGGAAGAGCTGGCAACCGCCCTGGAAGGCGACCGGTTTGTACTGCATTACCAGCCGAAACTGGACCTGGCCAGCCAGCGGGTAATCGGGGTAGAGGCCTTCCTGCGCTGGCATCATCCGGAAAAGGGGTTGGTATCGGCGCAGCAGTTTATCAGCCTGGCAGAGGAAACCGGCCTGATCATCCGTCTCGGTGAGCTCGCGCTGCGCCAGGCCTGCATCCAGGTACAGGCGCTGGAGCGGGCGGGCTTTGAATCCCTGAAAATGGCGGTGAACTTCTCGGTACGGCAGCTCACAGATTCCGGTTTCCCGGATCTGATGCGCCGGGTGATTACCGAAACCGGGGTATCACCGGACCGGCTGGAGCTGGAAATGCCCGCCGAGCTGCTCAATGAAGATCCGAGACTGGTTCGTGAGTTGCTGGTGTCGTTGAGTGATCTTGGTGTGTGCCTGATCCTGGACGACTTCGGTACCGGTTCCTGTTCGCTGGCTGCCCTGCAGCAGTTACCGCTGAACGTGATCAAGATTGATCACCGGTTTATCCGGGACATTCCCTACAATGTCAGCGCCACCGACGTAGCCTCGGCCGTTATCGCCCTGGCGCACCAGCTGCACCTGACCGTTGTGGCGGAAGGGGTGGAAACCATGCAGCAGCTTAACTTCCTGAAATCGGCCGGTTGTGCCCAGGGGCAGGGTAACCTGTTCAGCTATCCGCTGGACGAAGATGCCCTGATCGGGTTCCTGATTCGCCAGTACGAGAAGCCGCTGATTTCCTGATCATGGCAATGACGGCCGGTAACCGGTAAAATCACGCCGTTCCCGGATCCCGGTAGCGGCCCCTCCGGGCTCAATCCTACGTCTTATATGAGTAATCATTGTCTGTGACTGAACTGAGCCGAATCCGTAACTTTTCCATTATTGCCCACATCGACCACGGTAAATCCACGCTGGCGGACCGCTTTATCCAGATTTGCGGTGGCCTGACGGACCGTGAAATGGCCGAACAGGTCCTGGACTCCATGGACCTCGAACGGGAACGGGGCATCACCATCAAGGCCCAGAGCGTAACGCTCAACTACACCGCCAAAGATGGTGAAACCTACAAGCTGAATTTTATCGATACCCCTGGCCACGTGGATTTTTCCTACGAGGTGTCCCGCTCACTGTATGCGTGCGAAGGCGCGCTGCTGGTGGTGGATGCCGGGCAGGGTGTCGAGGCCCAGTCTGTGGCCAACTGTTACACCGCCATCGAGCAGGGGCTGGAAGTTGTCCCGGTCCTGAACAAGATGGACCTGCCGCAGGCCGAGCCCGACCGGGTAGCCGCCGAAATCGAGGACATTATCGGAATCGACGCCACTGACGCCGTGCGCTGCAGCGCCAAGAGCGGTCTGGGCGTTGAGGATGTGCTGGAAGACCTGATCAAGAAGATTCCGCCCCCCAAAGGGGATCGCAGTGCACCGCTGCAGGCGCTGATCATCGACTCCTGGTTTGATAACTACCTGGGTGTTGTGTCACTGGTGCGGGTTACCGAAGGGGTGCTGCGCAAGGGCGACAAGATTGTCATCAAGTCCACCAAGAAAGCGTGGAGCGCGGACAAGGTCGGTATTTTCAACCCGAAGCCTACCGACACCAATGTCCTGGAAGCCGGCGATGTGGGCTTCGTGGTGGCGGGCATCAAGGACATTCACGGGGCACCGGTGGGCGACACCATCGTGCACCAGAAGTTTGCTGAAGAAACCCCGATGCTGCCGGGCTTCCAGAAAGTGAAGCCGCAGGTGTATGCCGGTTTGTTCCCGGTCAGCGCCGATGATTACGACGATTTCCGGGATGCCCTGGAAAAGCTGACCCTGAACGATGCTTCGCTGTTTTTCGAGCCGGAAAACTCCGATGCCCTGGGCTTCGGCTTCCGCTGTGGCTTCCTGGGTATGTTGCACATGGAGATTATCCAGGAGCGACTGGAGCGGGAGTATGACATTGACCTCATTACCACCGCGCCCACGGTTATCTACGAAGTGGTCACCAAACAGGGTGAGACCCTGTCGGTGGACAACCCGTCCCGGCTGCCGGATATTGGCTCCATCGAGGAAATGCGCGAGCCGATCGTAGAGGCCAATATCCTGGTGCCCCAGGAACACCTGGGTAACGTGATTGCCCTGTGCGAGGAAAAGCGCGGCGTTCAGAAGAACATGCACTTTATGTCCACCCAGGTGCAGGTCAGCTATGAGTTGCCCATGGCGGAAGTGGTGATGGATTTCTTCGATCGCATCAAGTCGGCCAGCCGGGGCTTTGCCTCACTGGATTACCACTTTGTGCGTTTCCAGACGGCCAACCTGGTGCGGCTGGATGTGCTGATCAACGGCGAGCGGGTAGATGCCCTTGCCCTGATCGTTCACAAAGACCTGGCCCACCGCAAGGGCCGGCAGCTTATCGAAAAGATGAAAGAGCTGATTCCGCGGCAGATGTTCGATATCGCCATCCAGGCTGCGATTGGCACCCAGGTGGTGTCCCGGGTAACCGTTAAGGCCCTGCGCAAGAACGTAACGGCCAAGTGTTACGGTGGTGACGTCAGCCGTAAGAAGAAACTGCTTCAGAAGCAGAAGGAAGGTAAAAAACGTATGAAGCAGCTGGGCAATGTCGAGGTGCCTCAGGAAGCGTTTCTTGCCGTGTTGAAAGTCGATAACTAAAACTAAGGCGCCCGGATGGACATTGATTTTCCACTGGTACTGGTAGTTCTGACATTGGTAACCGGTGTGATCTGGCTTGCCGACAAACTGGTTCTGAAAAAGCGGCGCCTGGCGGCTGCCGGGGCAGAGGATGCCCCCGCCAAGGAAGCACCAGCCGAACCCTGGCTGGTGGATATCAGCCGGTCGTTCTTTCCGGTGCTGGCCGTGGTCCTGGTGCTGCGGTCGTTCCTGGTTGAGCCGTTCCAGATTCCCTCGGGTTCCATGTTGCCCACGCTGGAAGTGGGCGACTTCATCCTGGTCAACAAGTATGCCTACGGCCTGCGCCTGCCGGTTGCCGGTACCAAGGTTGTTGACATCGGCGATCCGGAGCGGGGCGATGTGATGGTCTTCCGTTACCCGGAAGACGGTTCCACCAACTACATCAAGCGGGTGATCGGCCTTCCGGGTGACCATATCCGCTACCGTAACAAGCAGCTGTTCATCAATAACGAGCCGGTGGCCCGGGACTTTGTGGCGCGTCTGCCGCCGATGGAGCGCTGGCGCGAGCAACTGGGGCCGGTTGAACACGACATTTACCTGACCATGGGCCGTGTCAGCAGCACCGGTGAGGGCGAATGGGTGGTGCCGGACGGGCATTACTTTGTAATGGGCGACAATCGCGACAACAGTAACGACAGCCGATTCTGGGGCACCGTGCCGGACGAACTGGTGGTGGGCAAGGCCTTTGCAATCTGGATGCACTGGCAATCGCTGACAAGTCTGCCATCTTTTGATCGAGTAGGCTCTATTGAGTAATCCATTGTTCCGGAGACAGAAAAGAATGAATAACAAAACTCCTGCAGGCCTGAAAAAGCAGCAAGGCGGCGCACTGGCCATGATGATCATCGCGCTGTTCTTCGGTGCGCTGCTCACCCTGGCGATCAAGATCGGGCCGGCCTACATTGATGACATTACCATCCAGGAAGCACTGGAAAGCCTGGAAGGTACCGAAGGCCTTGAGCAGATGGGGCCGGCACAGGTACGCACACTGATCAACAAACGCTTGAGCGTCAATAACGTCCGGGGCTTCGATGCCAAGAACATCACTGTGGAAAAGAACGGTGAGTTTGTGGTGATCAAGGTGGACTATGAGGTTCGCAACAATATCATCGGGAATGTGGACAGCATTGTTCATTTCCAGCACGAGTATGAGTTAGAGGGCAAGTGAGTTCACAACCAGATCTTGATCAGTTACAGCGCCGGATCGGCTACCAGTTCAGGGAACCTGAACGGTTGCTGCTGGCGCTGACCCACCGAAGCTACGGCAACCAGAACAATGAGCGGCTGGAGTTTCTGGGCGATTCTATCGTGAATATGGTGATCGCCGAACACCTGTTTCTCCACTTCGAAAAAGCCCGGGAAGGCCAGCTGAGCCGCCTCCGGGCACGCATGGTCAAAGGTGTGACCCTGGCGGAAATCGGTCGGGAGTTCCAGCTCGGCCAGTACCTGCGCCTGGGTTCCGGTGAACTCAAAAGCGGTGGTTATCGCCGGGAATCCATCCTGGCGGATGCCGTGGAATCCATCATCGGGGCCATTTACCTGGACAGTGATTTTCACACCTGCCGTGAGCAGGTGCTGCGCTGGTTCAAGGAGCGGCTGGCGAAACTGGATATCCAGGACACCCAGAAAGATCCGAAAACCCGGTTGCAGGAATACCTGCAGTCCCGGCAGTTCCCGTTACCCCGGTATGAAGTGATTTCGGTGGACGGCGAAGCCCACAACCAGACCTTCCATGTGTCCTGCGCCTTGCCATCACTGGATCGGAAAACCTCCGGCACCGGCAGCAGTCGCCGTATTGCTGAACAGCAGGCCGCCCGCAGTGCCCTGAAACAACTGGGCGTGGAGAACGACTGATGAATGATATTACCCGCCCGGAGAATCCGGACAGCCGCTGTGGCTTCGTAGCCATCGTGGGGCGCCCGAACGTGGGCAAGTCCACGTTGCTGAACCATATTCTCGGCCAGAAGCTGAGCATTACCTCCCGCAAACCCCAGACCACGCGCCACCAGGTGCTGGGCATCAAGACCGTGGGTCCGGTGCAGGCCATCTATGTAGACACCCCGGGCATGCACGAAGAAGAGCCCCGGGCCCTGAACCGCTACATGAACAAGGCCGCGACATCGGCCCTGATCGATGTAGACGTTGTGGTGTTTGTGGTGGACCAGCTGGCCTGGACCAGCGCCGACGAGATGGTGCTGGAGAAACTGAAGCGCCTGAAGTGCCCGGTCATCCTTGCGGTTAACAAGGTCGACAAGATCGAGAAACGGGATTTGCTGCTGCCACACCTGGAAACGCTGTCGAAGAAGCGGGAATTCGCCGAGATTATTCCGCTGTCGGCCCTGAAAGAGACCAACCTGAAACCACTGGAAGAAGCGGTGGGCCGGTATCTGCCGGAGAGTGTGCATTTCTACCCGGATGACCAGATTACGGATCGCAGCGAGCGTTTCATGGCTTCGGAAATGGTGCGTGAGAAAATCACCCGGCAACTGGGCGCAGAATTGCCGTATTCCGTGGCGGTCGAAATTGAAGAGTTCAAGCATCAGGGCAAAACCCTGCATATTTCGGCCCTGATCCTGGTCGAGCGTGAAGGCCAGAGGAAAATCATCATCGGTGATAAGGGCGAGCGCCTGCGCCAGATTGGCCAGGATGCCCGTATGGATATGGAGAAGATGTTCGGCTGCAAGGTGATGTTGCGGCTGTGGGTCAAGGTCAAGCGGGGCTGGGCAGACAGCGACCGGGCCCTGAAAAGTCTGGGCATGAGCGACTTCTGAGGCCGCCATGGTGGCCTCGAAGGGAGCTGTGCAGCAGGAGCCGGCGTATGTGATCCACCGCCGGCCCTGGCGGGAAACCGCCCTGCTGGTAGACCTGTTTACCCTCAACCATGGCCGCATGAGCCTGGTTGCCCGGGGTGCCAACAGTGCAAAAAGCCCCCTCAAGGCCCAGCTGCAGCCGTTTCAGCCCTTGCTGGTCGACTGGACCGGCCGCAGTGACCTGAAAACCCTGGTGCAGCTGGAAGTGCGCTCTGCACCGTTGCTCAGGCAGACCCTGTCGCTCTACAGTGGCCTTTACATCAACGAGTTGCTGCAACGGGTCTTGCCGGTTGCCGATCCTTATCCCACCCTGTTCGCCAGCTATATCGATACCCTGCAAGCCCTGACCGGCCTGGCCGGCCGGGGTGAGCTGGAGCCCTTGCTGCGTCGCTTCGAGCGGGAGTTCTGTTCCGCGCTGGGCTATGACTTTGCCTGGGACCAGGCCACCGATACCGGCTTGCCGGTCAGCGCCGGCCAGGTATACGGATACGACCCGGCCCAGGGCATTGTGTCGGCGGCCAGCCGTGATGCCCGCCTGAATCAGTTGCCCGGGGAGGTGCTGATAGCCCTCGCTGCCGGTGACTACACCAGTGAAGCCAGCCGCAAAACCGCCAAGCGGGTGATGCGTGTACTGGTAGACTACCTTCTGCAGGGAAAGCCCCTGCACAGCCGCAATCTTTTCAGCCAGACGGTTTCGTCTTCAGGGAGAACGTAATGAACCCCAGAGTGTTGCTCGGAGTGAATATCGACCACGTGGCCACCCTTCGCCAGGCCCGGGGTACCCGTTATCCGGACCCGGTGCAGGCCGCACTGGTGGCGGAGGAAGCCGGCGCAGACGGCATCACCATTCACCCCCGGGAAGACCGCCGGCATATCCAGGACCGGGACGTATTGCTGCTCAAAGAAGTGCTGCAGACCAAGATGAACCTGGAAATGGCGGTGACCGACGCCATGCTGGCCTTTGCCGAACAGGTGCGGCCGGAGTGTGTGTGCCTGGTACCGGAAAAGCGGGAAGAGCTGACCACCGAAGGCGGGCTGGATGTGGATGGCCAGGAAGACCGGGTGGCCCGGGCCTGTGAACGGCTGGCGAAAATCGGCGCAGAAGTGTCACTGTTTATTGATCCGGACCCGGTCCAGATTGACGCTGCGGTGCGCTGTGGTGCGCCGGTGGTGGAACTGCACACCGGCGAATATGCCGAGGCAGAAACCCCGGAGCAGGCGGATGCCTCTTTCCGGATTCTGGCGGATGCCGTGGCCTATGCCCGCAAGAAGGGACTGATCGTCAACGCCGGCCATGGCCTGCATTACCATAACACCGAGCGGGTGGCGGCCATTCAGGGCATCAATGAACTGAATATCGGCCACGCCATTATTGCCCGCGCCGTGTTTACCGGCCTGAAAGAGGCCGTGCGTGATATGCGGGCGATTCTGGATAGCGTACGCCGCTAGGCTTGCGGGCTGGTGGCCGGCTGGTGCTGTTCCCGGAACAGTTGCTGCCAGTCGGTCTGCTCGCTCCAGTCCTGCAGCCGGGCCATCGCGGCCAGCAGTTGGTCTTTCTGGATTTCCAGGTCCTGGGCCTGGCACTTCAGGGCGGTTTCAAACCGGTTGGTGGCTGTGCGCAACTCCGGAACGCCACAATAGCGGGTGGCGCCGTGGAGCTTGTGTACACACTCCAGCAGAACATCCAGTTGCTGCTTTTCCCATAGCTCGGGGATGGCCTTGCTGTCGGTATGCAGCTGTTCCAGTAGCATGCTGAACAGCTCCTCCGCCAGGTCAGCCTTGCCGGCGGCCAGCTGAATACTCTCGTCAATACTTACGCAATCCTGGTGCGTCCGGCGGTTAGACGGCCGCAGACCGCGCCGGGTATCCCGCACCTCGGAAATCTTGAACCGGGGCTGGCTGCCGGAGCACTCGTAGCCCGTGAATTCCCTTACCAGTTCAATCAGCTGGGCGCTGCTGATGGGCTTGGGCATGTAGCCGTCAAAGCCCTGCTTGGCCAGTTTTTCCTGTTCGTCGGCCAGGGCATGGGCGGTCAGGGCAATGATCGGCGTTTGATGGGAGCTGGAATCCAGGGCCCGGATACGGGCAGTGGTTTCCACCCCGTCCATGCCTGGCATTTGCAGGTCCATGAACACCAGGTCAAAGGGCTTCTGCCGGGCCTTGGTCAGGGCTTCGAAGCCGCTGGAGGCGCTCTCGGCATCCAGGCGGCAATCTTTCAGCAGGGTCATTACCAGCTTCAGGTTAGCCTCGTTATCATCCACCGCCAGGATGCGCGGCACCCGGCGGGCGCCGGAGGTTCTTGTGCCGGGCACGGGCTGGGGCAGGGTGCCCCTGCCGGTATGGATTCCGTGAATCAGTAGCAGTAATTCGTCATACAGGGGATCACGGCACACCGGCTTGGTCAGGTGACCGCTGGCCAGCCCGGACAGCGGCAGGTCGTGGGTCTCCAGGGTGGGTGTCAGCAGCAGGGTGCGGCAGTCCCGCTCCACCTCCAGGCTGCGCACCAGGCTGCAATACTGGCTGGAGTTCAGCAGGTGCCGGGTAATGCCGAGCAGGACAACGGCGTAGCCTTCCTGGCGGCGCTGGGCTTCTTCTACCTGTTCCATCAGGGCGCCGGGCGAGGCCACCCGGTCAACCGCCACGCCCCATTCCCGCAGCAGGTGTTCCACCGCAAGCCCGGTGGTTTTCTGGTGCTCCAGATAGATAATCCGCTCGCCTTTCAGAGCCTCCCTGGAGAAAGAGCCTTCGCCGGTGACGGACAGTTCCGGTGTCAGTGTGAACCAGAAAGTCGAGCCCCGGCCCAGTTCGCTCTCCAGGCCGATTTCACCGCCCATTTCTTCGACCAGGCGCTTGGAAATCGCCAGCCCCAGCCCGGTACCGCCATACTGCCGGGCGGTGGAGGCATCAGCCTGGCTGAAGGCGTTGAACAGGGATTGCTGCTGGGCCCGGGACAGCCCCACCCCGGAGTCGGTTACGCTCAGGCGCAGGGTGACCCGGTTGGCTTCCTTGTCTTCGTCTTCAAGGCTGGCGCGCAGCACGACTTCGCCGGTCTGGGTGAACTTGATGGCGTTGTTGACCAGGTTGGTGATCACCTGCTTGACCCGGAGCGGGTCGCCCATGATGTTGTCCGGCACGTCGTTATAGACCAGCGGAACCAGGTCCAGGTTCTTGGCGTGGGCCGCCGGTGCCAGCATGACCATTACTTCTTCCACGATATCCCGCAGCTGGAAGGGCACGCGGTCCAGGATCAGTTTGCCGGCTTCGATTTTCGAGAAGTCCAGGATGTCGTTGATGATGGTCAGCAGGATTTCCGACGACTTGCGGATGGTGTTCAGGTGGTCCCGCTGTTGGCGTGGCAGGGGGCTTTTCAGCAGTAATTCGGTGAAGCCGATAATGCCGTTCAGCGGCGTGCGGATTTCGTGGGACATGTTGGCCAGGAATTCCGATTTTATCCGGCTGGCTTCCAGGGCCTCTTTGCGGGCAAAGTCCAGTTCGATGTTCTGGATCTCGATGGTCTCCAGGGTTTCCCGAAGATCCCCGGTGGCCTGGTCGATGTTCTGCTGCATTTCTGCCTGGGCCTGGCTCAGCTCCGACGCCATCTCGTTCAGGCCGGATTCCAGCTGTTCAAACTCCGGCCCGGCCCGGGTGTATACCCGGGTATCCAGCTTGCCTTCCTTGAGCTTGGCCACAGCTTCATTCAGCTGGAATACAGGGTCGGTAAAGGCCCGGCTCAGGCGCAGGGAAACCAGCAGGCTCAGCAGCACGCCGCCAACCACCAGCATCAGGGAGATCAGCAGCGCCTGGTAGGTTTCTTTTTCGGTGCGGATATGGGACATCTCTACGGCCACCCAACCGAGGGGCTCGGCCAGCTCGGTGGCGGATTCCCGGGCGTCCGGGTCGAGCATGGTTTCGATCATCAGGTCTTGCAGGTACACCGGGGTGACGAAGCGGGTGCTGCTGTCTGAGCTCAGCTTGACCGGTCTTTCCGAGCCGAGGGCCGAGGCAGGGATGGTTTCGGTGCTGCCGGGGCCGCTGTGCAGCAGGCGTTGGCCGTCCCGGTCGAAGAAGGTGATGGAGCGGACATCCTGCTCTTCCAGCAGTGCCGTGGACAGGCTGCTCAGAAGGCTGCGGTTGGCCGTAAACAGGCCATACTCGGCACCGGCAGACAGCTGGCGGGACAGGGATTCGCCCCGGTCGTCCAGCAGGTTTTCGATGTTCTTCACCCAGCTGTAGGTAAAGAACAGGCCCAGCAACAGGGTGGTCAGAAGGGTGGGAACGAGGGTCACCACCAGAACTTTTTTTCGAATGCCCCAACGCCGCATACTGTGTTCCCGTCAGTCTTACGAGCCCGGTGCTGTGTTGGCAGCCAATACCGGGTACTTCCCTGTCAGCATAGATGATCCGGATCGGAATGACTGTGGCCGCCATCCCGCGTATGATTCAAAGCCGAAAGTGTATCACAGGGTTTGCGTATGATTTTCCCCACCATTGAAGATTATGTCGGCCACACGCCACTGGTTCGTTTGCAGCGGATACCGGGCAATACCTCCAATGTCATCCTGGCCAAGCTGGAGGGTAATAACCCGGCTGGTTCGGTGAAAGACCGGCCCGCCATCAGCATGATCCAGGAAGCCGAGCGCCGGGGTGAAGTCCAGCCGGGTGATACCCTGATCGAAGCCACCTCCGGCAACACCGGTATCGCCCTGGCCATGGCCGCAGCCATCAAGGGCTACCGGATGGTGCTGATCATGCCCGATAACCTGAGCGAAGAACGCCGGGCCTCCATGCGTGCCTATGGTGCGGAAGTGGTGAATGTTACGCGCGACCAGGGCATGGAAGGCGCCAGGGATTTGGCAATCCGTATGGAAGCCGAAGGCAAGGGCAAGGTGCTGGACCAGTTCAGCAACCCGGATAATCCCCTGGCCCACTATCGCAGCACCGGCCCGGAAATCTGGGAACAGACTCAGGGTAAGGTGACTCACTTTGTCAGCTCCATGGGCACCACCGGCACTATCATGGGCGTGTCCCGTTACCTGAAAGAGCGCAACCCGGATGTCCGGATTATCGGGCTGCAGCCGGAAGACGGCGCCTCCATTCCCGGTATCCGGCGCTGGCCGGAAGCCTATCTGCCAAAAATCTACGATGCCGCCCGGGTAGACCAGGTGCTGGACATCGGCCAGCAGGAAGCAGAAGACACCATGCGGGCCCTGGCCCGTGAAGAAGGTATCTTCTGTGGTGTGTCTTCGGGCGGGGCTATTGCGGCTGCGCTCAAGCTGTCTGGCCAGGTTGAAAACTCGGTGATCGTGGCCATTATCTGTGACCGCGGAGACCGTTACCTGTCTACCGGTGTATTCCCGGGCGCCTGAATCGTTAATCTTCAAGAGACCAGCCAATATGAGTAAGCGCCGCCGCAAGGTTCTGCCGCAAGAACCCGTGCGTTGTGAAATTGAATCCCTCGGCCATGATGGCCGTGGCATCGCCCGAACCGACGGCAAAGTCCAGTTTGTGGACGGCGCCCTGCCCGGGGAAACGGTGATGGCAAAGATGGTCAGCACCCGCAGCAAGTTCGACGAACTGCGCACCCTGGAAGTGCTGGAAGCTGCCCCTGACCGCCAGCAGCCCCCCTGCGAATTTGCCGAACTGTGCGGCGGCTGCAGCCTGCAGCATATGAGCGCCGATGCCCAGATCCGGTTCAAGGAAGACACCCTGCGGGAGCACTTTGCCCATTTCGGGGGCATAGAGCCGGAGCAGTGGATCGAGCCCATGCGTTCACCGGATACCCTGGGATACCGCCGCAAGGCCCGGCTCGGGGTACGTTACGTAAAGGCCCGGGAATCGGTGCTGGTGGGATTCCGGGAAAAGCGCAACAGCTTCCTGACCGACATTAGCGAGTGTGTGGTGCTGGACCCGCGTATCGGCAAGCGCATCACGCCGCTGCGGGAACTCCTGCACGGTATGGCCGCGTTTGACCGCATCGCCCAGGTGGAAGTGGCCTGTGGCGACGACGTTGCCGCCATGGTGTTCCGTAACATGGACGACCTGGTGCCGGAAGACCGGGAAAAGCTGATTGCCTTTGGCCAGGCCCATGACTTGCATATCTACCTGCAGCCGAAGGGCCCGGACACCGTGCACCGGATCTGGCCGGAATCGGCAGGCCGGGACGACGAACGCCTGGCCTACCGTATGGATGAATTCGACCTGACCATGCAGTTCCACCCCATGGACTTCACCCAGGTGAATGCCGGTATCAACGGGGACATGGTGCACCGGGCGGTTGAGTGGCTGGATATCCAGCCTGGCGAGCGGGCGCTGGACCTGTTCTGTGGCCTGGGTAATTTTACGCTGCCACTGGCCCGCAAGGGTGGCGAGGTTGTGGGTGTGGAAGGCGACGATGCCATGGTGGTTCGTGGCCGGGAAAATGCACGGTTGAACGGCCTGGATAATGTGGAGTTTTTCGGGGCAGACCTGCACGGCGACTTCACCGGCCAGGGCTGGGCGAAGGAAGGTTTCGACAAGATCCTGATCGATCCGCCCCGCTCCGGTGCCGAGGATATCTGCAAGTACCTGACTGCCTTTGGCGCCAACCGGATTGTCTATGTGTCCTGCAACCCGGCCACCCTGGCCCGGGATGCCGGTGTCCTGGTGCGTAACGGCTACCGGCTGGTGCGCGCCGGTGTGATGGATATGTTCCCGCACACCACCCATGTTGAGTCCATCGCCCTGTTCGAGCGCGATCCGCGCTGATCGGTATGGGGAAACCGGCCTCGCCGACGCTCCGGACGGGCGGGGGCAAGGCCGGCAATCTATCAGGTAAGTTATTGCTATGGTTAAAGTTAGGGAAGAGTACGGGGTAACCGGCGACGGTGAAGTGGATCTTGACCGTTGGGTTCAGCACATTGCCGAGCTGACGCACCTGGATAAGCCGGACCAGCTGCGACTGGCCTGCGAGAAAGCGGCCCTGATTGCACTGCAGGCGTTTCGCGAGGACCGGCTGTGGACGCCCGGCTCCAGCAGCTTCCGAACCGGGCTGGAGATGGCCCAGGTGCTGGCGGAACTGCACCTGGACCAGGCCAGCCTGGTGGCTGCCGTACTCTATCGGGCCGTTCGGGAAGAGCGGGTCGCCCTGGAAGAAATCCGAAAGGAATTCGGTGACGAAGTAGCCGGGCTGATCAACGGCGTGCAGCAGATGGCGGCGATTTCGTCGGTTCACCATCCGCTCAAGGGCAACGTGCTGGGCCAGAGTGAAGGCCAGCTGGACAACGTGCGCAAGATGCTGGTCACCATGATCGACGACGTGCGGGTGGCCCTGATCAAGCTGGCGGAGCGAACCTGCGCCATCCGGGCGGTGAAAGACGCCCCGGAAGAAAAACGTATGCGGGTGGCCCGGGAGGTGTTCGACATCTACGCGCCGCTGGCCCACCGGCTGGGTATCGGCCATATCAAGTGGGAACTGGAAGACCTCTCTTTCCGCTACCTGCATGCTTCCGCCTACAAGAAAATCGCCAAGCTGCTGGATGAAAAACGGCTTGACCGCGAAGGCTATATCCGCCGGGTGATCGATACCCTGCAGACCGAGCTGAAGGCCTCCGGCATCAAGGGCGACCTCAGTGGCCGGGCCAAGCACATCTACAGCATCTGGCGCAAAATGCGCCGCAAGGGCATTGATTTCTCCCAGGTGTACGATGTTCGGGCGGTGCGGATACTGGTGCCGGAAGTGCGGGATTGCTACGCCGCACTGGGTATTGTGCATACCCTGTGGCGGCACATCCCCAACGAGTTTGATGACTACATCGCCAACCCCAAGGAAAACGGTTACCAGTCCCTGCATACGGCGGTGATTGGCCCCGAGGGCAAGGTGATGGAAGTGCAGATCCGTACCCATGCCATGCATGAAGAAGCTGAACTGGGTGTCTGTGCCCACTGGCTGTACAAGGGTACGGACAAGAACAACAAGTCCTCCGGCTACGATGCCAAGATCAACTGGCTGCGCCAGGTACTGGAGTGGCAGGAAGAGCTGGGTGACTTGTCCGGGCTGGCAGACCACCTGAAATCCGATGTCGCCTCCGACCGCGTGTATGTGTTTACCCCGGAAGGCCATGTGGTGGACCTGCCTCAGGGCGCCACGCCGGTGGACTTCGCATACCGGGTGCACACCGAAATTGGCCATGCCTGCCGGGGTGCCCGGGTGAACAGCCGCATTGTGCCGCTGACCTACCCGCTGAAAACCGGCGACCAGGTGTTCATCCTGACTTCCAACAATCCGGCGCCCAGCCGGGACTGGCTGAACCCGAGCCTGGGTTATATCCAGACCTCCCGGGCCCGGGCCAAGGTGACCCATTGGTTCAAGCAGCAGGACCGGGAGCGCAACGTGGTCGATGGTCGCGCCATCCTGGAAGACGAATTCAAGAGGCTGTCCATCTACGATGTTGACCTGACAGAACTGGCGAAGAAGGTTAACTACCACTCCACGGAAGACATGTTTGCAGCGGTTGGCGCCGGTGATTTGCGCCCCACCCATGTAGCCAACGTGGCCCAGCAGATGCTGGAGCCGAGAACCGAGCAGCTGGATCTCAAACTCACCGGCAATCGGAAGAAAGCCTACGACACCGAGTCGGACATCCAGATTCTGGGCGTCGGCAAGCTGAAAACCCAGGTGGCCAAGTGTTGTAAACCACTGCCGGGTGACCCGATCGGTGGCTACATTACGGTGGGCCGGGGCGTTACCGTGCACCGTCAGGACTGCATGACTTTCCTGAACCTGAAGGAATTCGAACCCAACCGGATCATCGAAGTGAACTGGGGTGGCCAGCCGGCCGCGGTGTATCCGGTGGATATCGAGATCGAGGCCTACGACCGGTCCGGGTTGCTGCGGGATATCACCCAGGTGCTGTCGGCGTCCAAGAGTGATGTCATGTCGCTGCATACCCAGACCAATAAAGACGAGAACACCGCCACCATGTTGGTGACCGTGGAAATCTCCAGCCTGGAACAGTTGGCGCGGTTGCTGGCGCAGATCCGTAACCTGCCGAACATCATCGACGTAAGGCGAAAGCGCGGATGAGCTACTCCATCGACGACCTGAAAACCCTGATGGCGCGCCTGCGGGAACCGGACACTGGTTGCCCGTGGGACACAAAGCAGACCTTCGCCAGCATCGTGCCCCATACCATTGAAGAGGCCTATGAGGTGGCGGATGCTATCGAGCAGGGTGATTACCCCCATGTGAAAGACGAGCTGGGGGATCTGTTGTTCCAGGTGATCTTCTACGCCCGGATGGGGCAGGAGGAGGGCCACTTTGATTTTGATGGCATTGTCGACAACCTGGTGCGCAAACTCATCCGCCGGCATCCCCATGTGTTTCCGGAGGGCACCCTGGAAAGCCGAATAGACCCGGACAACCGGCCCACGGAAGCCTGGATCAAGGAAAGCTGGGAGCGCATCAAGGCGGAAGAGCGGGCGCAGAAACCTGCGCCGGATGCCGATACATCGGTCAGCCGCCTGGACGGTATTGCCCGCACACTGCCGGCCATGGCCCGGGCCGAGAAGTTGCAGCGCCGCGCGG
The DNA here is from genome assembly GCF_001447135.1 of Marinobacter sp. P4B1. Taxonomy (NCBI): domain Bacteria; kingdom Pseudomonadati; phylum Pseudomonadota; class Gammaproteobacteria; order Pseudomonadales; family Marinobacteraceae; genus Marinobacter; species Marinobacter sp. P4B1. Next base: position 387,447 of record NZ_LLXM01000005.1, on the reverse strand, counting down.
CCCGCCACGGCTTTGACTGGCCGGATATCGGCCCGGTGTTCGAAAAGCTGCACGAAGAAATCGACGAGCTGAAGGAAGCCTGGCAGGCCGCCGAAGACGGCACCGGTGAGCGGGATGCGGTGGAAGACGAGCTGGGCGACCTGCTGTTTGTGTGCGTGAACCTGGCCCGGTTCATGAAAGTGAATCCGGAGCAGGCACTCAAGCGCACCAATCGCAAATTCGAAATGCGCTTCCGGGCCATTGAGGAGATCCTGGCCGCCGAGGGGCGTGACATGGACGAAGAAAGCCTGGAGGCGCTGGATGCCATCTGGCAGCGGGTCAAGGGCGTGGAAAAAGGGTAACCCCAAGGCCTGATAGACTTTCCCGGGTAATCCTTAGTATCGTAACTCTCTCCTGATTACGCCCTACAGAAGGAACCCGCTGTGACAGAACTGCATCCCGATCTGCGAGAGAACGTACGTTTACTGGGTGAATTGCTCGGCCAGAGCATTCTGCAGCATCCGGGGCAGGAGTGCTTCGACCTGATCGAGGAAATCCGGGCGGCGGCGAAAGCCGATCGCCGCCAGGAGAGCGGTTCCGGCCAGCGGCTTGAAACCCTGTTGCGCCAACTCAGTGATAATGAATTGCTGCCGGTTACCCGGGCTTTCAACCAGTTTCTCAACCTGGCCAACCTGGCCGAACAGTATCACGGTATTCGCCGCAAGCAGGGGCATCCGTCTGACCTGATGGTGGAATCCCTGAGCGAAGTCTTCGACCGGCTGAAATCCGGCGGCGTAGATGCGGAAGAGCTGCATCGCCGTGTGGCCGACCTGCGTATTGAATTTGTGCTTACCGCGCACCCCACCGAAGTGGCCCGTCGTACCCTGATCCTGAAATACGATGAAATGTCAGACTGCCTGGCCCGGCTGGACCATGATGACTTGATGCCGGCGGAGCGGGGTGAAATCACCGACCGCCTGTCGCAGCTGATCGCCGAAGCCTGGCATACCGACGAAATCCGCCACGAGCGGCCCACCGCGGTAGACGAGGCCAAGTGGGGGTTTGCGGTGATTGAAAACAGCCTGTGGCAGGCGCTGCCGAAGTTTCTGCGCAGCCTGGATGCTTCCCTGGAAGATGCCACCGGCAAGGGGCTGCCGTTGCAGGCGACACCGGTGCAGATTGCCTCCTGGATGGGCGGCGACCGGGATGGCAACCCCAACGTCACCCACGATGTGACCCGGCAGGTATTTCTGCTTGGCCGCTGGATGGCGGCCGACCTGTACCTGCGTGACATCCAGGCCTTGCGGGCGGAACTTTCGATGTGGCAGGCCAGTGATGAATTGCAGGCAGTCACCGGTGATTCCCGGGAGCCATACCGCCAGGTGCTGGCACAGTTACGGGACCGGCTGATCCGTACCCGGGACTGGGCCGAGGCCAGCGTCAAAGGCGAACCGGCCGACAGAACTGACATCCTGTTCGAAAACGAAGACCTGACTGCACCGCTGGAGCTGTGTTACCGCTCGCTGGTGCAATGCGGCCTTGAACACATCGCCAACGGGCCGCTGCTGGACACCATTCGCAGGGCCCACACCTTCGGGCTGCCTCTGATCCGGCTGGATATCCGCCAGGAAGCCACCCGTCACGCCGAGGCGGTGGCCGAGATGGTGGATTACGCGGGCCTGGGTGACTATTTATCGTGGCCAGAGCAGGAGCGCCAGGCCTTTCTGGTACGGGAACTGCAGGGCCGCCGGCCGCTGGTGCCCAGAAACTGGGAACCCTCCGAGCCGGTAAGGGAAGTGCTGGCCACCTGTGAAGTCGTGGCACAACAAACCCCGGAAGCGCTGGGCTCTTATGTGATTTCCATGGCCAGCACGCCGTCGGATGTGCTCAGTGTGATCCTGCTGCTGCGGGAAGCCGGCATGAAGTTCCCGATGCGGGTGGTGCCGCTGTTCGAAACCCTGAGCGATCTGCAGGGCGCGCCGGACAGCATGGCCGCCCTGTACGAGGTGGACTGGTATCGCGAATACTGTCAGGGCCGGCAGGAAGTGATGATCGGCTACTCGGATTCGTCCAAGGACGCAGGCCAGCTGATGGCCGCCTGGGCCCAGTACCAGGCCCAGGAAAAGCTGACCCGGGTGGCCAGCCAGTATGGCGTACACCTGACCCTGTTCCACGGCCGCGGCGGTACGGTAGGCCGGGGCGGTGGCCCTGCCAACCGGGCGATCCTGTCCCAGCCCCCGGGGTCAGTAAACGGCAGTTTCCGGATTACCGAACAGGGCGAGATGATCCGCTTCAAGTTCGGCCTGCCTCGGCTGGCGGTGCAGAGCCTGACCCTCTACACCACGGCAGTCATCGAGGCCACCCTGGCGCCGCCACCGGAGCCGGAAGACAGCTGGCGCGAAACCATGGACTGGCTGACTGAAAGGTCCCTGAAGGCCTATCGGGATGTGGTTCGGGAGAATCCGGATTTTGTGCCTTATTTCCGCCAGGTAACGCCGGAAACCGCCCTGGGCAAACTGGCCCTGGGCAGTCGCCCGGCCCGGCGCAAGCCCACGGGTGGCGTGGAAAGCCTGCGGGCAATTCCATGGATCTTTGCCTGGACCCAGATGCGCCTGATGCTGCCGAGCTGGCTGGGCAGCGATGTGGCCCTTGAAGAGGCAGCACAGGCGGATCGCCTGCCGGAACTTCGGGAAATGATGCGTGGCTGGCCGTTCTTCCGCACCTACGTGGATATGCTCGAGATGGTACTGGCCAAGGCCGACCTGCGCATTGCCAGCTATTACGAACAGACCCTGGTGGAAGACGACAAGCTCAAGGCATTGGGCGCCAGCCTTCGGGATCGGCTGACCGGATGCATTGCGCGCTTGCTGGAGCTCAAGGAGCAGCAGGATCTGCTGGAAGGCGAACCGGTGTTCGCCCACTCCATGAAAGTTCGCAACCCCTACACAGATCCGCTGCACTACCTGCAGGCGGAACTGCTGCGCCGTGACCGGGAAAGCGAAGACAAAGGCGAGGTGCCAGAGATGGTCGAGCGGGCCCTGAAAGTCACCATGGCCGGTATTGCTGCCGGCATGCGTAACACGGGCTGAAGCCCGGGAGACAAGGCGTTTGAACGTATCCGAGCGACTGGAACAATACCTCGCCCGCCGTGGGCTGGCCTGGACACCGGTGGATATTGCGCCGGTTACCAACCTGGATGAGGCGATCAAGGCGTCCGGGCAGGCGGCTGACTTTGCCGTGGCCACGGTATTGATCGATGTAAGCGGCCTGTTGATGGTGGTGCACCGTGCCGGAAATCCGCCATCACTTGCGCAGCTGCGCAAGTTCACGGGCCGGCCCTTGCAGCAGCTGGAGCCTTTGCAGGCCGCCAGCTTCTTTGACGATTGCCATCCCGGCTTTATTCCGCCGGTGGGCGCGGCCTGGGACCTGGACGTGCTGGTGGATGAAGACATCTACAGTGCCCGGCAAGTGTGTTTTACCTCGGGCAGTGAGCAGGTTCTGATACAGATGGCTGGCGAGGAATTCCAGCGTGCCCTGGACAACGCCCGGAGAATGGATTTCACCGGTAATGAAGCGGGTAACGGCGGGGATGATGAAGCCGATGCCACCCCGACCCTGAACAAGGTGGCAGACCGCCTGAAAGGCCTTACCCGGTTGCCGCCCATGCCAGCACTGGCCGGCCGGATGGCGGAACTGGCACAAGACCCGGAGCAGCACGGTGATGAACTGGCGAACCTGGTCGGGATCGACCCGGGCCTGGCAGCCCAGGTACTGAGGTACGCCCGTTCCGGATTGTTCGGGCAGACCCGCCAGAACGGATCCCTGGCAGAGGCGATAGAATTGCTGGGGGCGGACCGTCTGGCCCATGTGGCCCGCGGTGCAGTCGGTGTGCGTTCGTTCAGGGTTGCCCGGGACGGAGCGCTGGGCATCAACAGCCTGTGGCGCCATTCCCTGTATTGCGCGTTTATGTGCCGTGCACTGGCGGAGCGGCTGGAGCTTGACCAGGATATGGCCTACCTGTGTGGCCTGCTCCACAACTTCGGTTTGCTGCTGATTGCCTGGCTGTATCCGTCTGAATTCCGTGAATTGCAGGCGCTGCGGGAAATCAATCCGGAAAGCGACATGCGTTCGCTGGAGCGTGAAGTGTTTGGCTCCGGCGAGGGTGGCGACACCGTACCCATGGGGCATGCGACCCTGGGCGGATTGCTGTACCGCTTATGGCAGTTGCCGGAGCCGGTCATCAAGGCCGCAGGCCTGCACCAGAGCCCGGACTATCAGGGCGCTGATGAAGACTACGTGCGGATGGTTTTGCTGGCCAACGGCCTGCTGAAAAAGCGCGGGATCGGCGACGAACTCAGCCCGGATGATATACCGGCACTGACCGATGCCCTTGGCCTGGGGTCGGTGGCACTGGAAGAAGTGCAGCAGGAAATCAGCAGTTTGTCGGCGGATCTGGACGCCCTGATAACCCCCCTCGAACCTTGAGTTCAGTCAGTTACTCATCCAATGATACGGAGGTCGACTTTCTATGCGGGGGCTGACTTCGTATAATGCGGCCTCGATTCTGGGCAGGTGTGCCGTTAACCCACTGGAATCCTGTTGAGAGGTTGCCGCAAAGGCAGGGGTCTTTGCCGCAGTTTTTCAAACGATAATATAAGACAACGGGAGCACAACGTTATGCGAATCATTATGTTAGGCGCGCCAGGCGCGGGTAAGGGTACCCAGGCCCAGTTTATTACCGAGCGTTTCGAGATCCCCCAGATCTCCACCGGTGACATGCTGCGGGCCGCGGTCAAAGCCGAGTCCGAGCTGGGCAAGCAGGTAAAGGAAGTCATGGCTTCCGGCGGCCTGGTGTCTGACGACATCATCATCGCGCTGATCGAAGAGCGTATCCAGCAGCCGGACTGCAAGAACGGCTTCCTGCTGGACGGTTTCCCGCGCACTATTCCCCAGGCCGAAGCGCTCAAGGAACAGGGCATTGCCATTGATTACGTGGTCGAGATTGCCGTAGCAGACGAAGAAATTGTCAGCCGCCTGTCTGGCCGTCGCGTGCACGAAGGCAGTGGTCGCATCTATCACGTGAAATACGATCCGCCCAAGGTGGAAGGCAAAGACGACGAAACCGGCGAGCCGCTGGTTCAGCGTGAAGACGACAAGGAAGAAACCGTACGCAAGCGCCTGGGTATCTACCACGACCAGACCGCTCCGCTGATCGGTTTCTACCAGGACTGGGCCGGTAAGGCGCCGTCTGAAGCACCCAAGTACGTGCGCGTAGAAGGTGTTGGCAGCCTGGACAGCATCCGCGACCAGATCCTGTCCCAACTCAAGTAATATCAAGGCCGGAGCGGCCCCGGAGGCACTGATTCTGTGAAGTTACTGGCACTGGATACGTCTTCCGAAGGCTGCTCCGCCGCGCTCTGGCTGGATGGCCATATTACCGAGCGCTTTGAAGTGGCCCCCCGGGGCCACACCCGTCTTCTGATGCCCATGGTGCGCGAGTTGCTCGCGGAGCAGGGGCTCACTCCTTCTGGCCTGGATGCCCTGGCGTTTGCCCGGGGGCCGGGCTCTTTCACCGGCTTACGCATTGCCACCGGCGTGGTTCAGGGCCTGGCCTGGGGGCTGGATATCCCTGTGGTGCCGGTATCTTCCCTGGCTGCTGTTGCGCTGCAAGCCATCGACAAGCATCAATTGCCCGAAGGGGCCTGCGTAGCCGTAGCTTTCGACGCCCGCATGGGTGAAGTCTACTGGGGCACTTTCCAGTGCCGTGACGGCCTGCCGGTGTTGCTGGCAGACGAGCGGGTATGCCCGCCATCGGCAGTCAGCCTGCCGGATGTCAGTGCAGATCGCTGGATCGGTGTTGGTTCCGGCTGGGCCTTCGCCGGTGACATGCCTGCGGATGTAGCGGAAACCGTCGCTGTGGTTGATGACACCCTGGTACCCCGGGCCTGTGAAGTTGTCCGGTTGGCGGAACAGGGCTACCGCCAGGGTGAGGCGGTGCCGGCGGAGCAGGCCCAGCCGGTTTATATCCGCGATGAAGTCGCCTGGAAAAAGCTGCCAGGCCGTGACTGAGCCTTCCGTGCCAGGCACCCTTGCGGTGGCCTGCAGCCCGCTGGGTGACCAGCACCAGGCCCGAGCGCTGGCTGAGGAGCTGGCACTGCCCTGGTTGGGCGTCGTCAAGCCGCAACAGGTTCGTGATTACTCCATTCTTCTGTATTCCGACGATCAGGGCCTGGCCCTGCAGATCACCGGTAAAGGTGCGCCTGGCCCGGTACGGGCCGAGTTTGTTACCGGTAAGATGGGTTATCGCCGGGAACACGGTGGCGGTACGGGCCAGCTGGTCGCCAGGGCAGTGGGCTTGCAGAAGACCCGCGCAGGTTTACACGTTCTGGATGCCACGGCCGGGTTGGGGCAGGACGCCTTTGTACTGGCTGGCCTTGGCTGCCGCGTCACCTTGCTGGAGCGAAACCCGGTGATCCATGCCTTGCTGGCCGATGGTCTGGCCCGGGCTGCGTTGAATCCGGACTGTTCGCCAATTGTGGCCAGGATGACCCTGGAAGCCGGCAGCTCCATTGACTGGCTGGCGAAGGCTGACCCGGAATCGGTGGATGTGGTGTACCTGGACCCGATGTTCCCGCATCGGGACAAGTCGGCCCTGGTGAAAAAAGAAATGCAGGTGTTCCGGCAGGTGGTGGGCGACGACGATGATTCAGCTCAATTACTGCAAGCGGCACTGAAGGCTGCCCGTTACCGGGTGGTGGTCAAACGCCCCCGCAAGGCACCGGCCGTAGAAGGTCCGGAACCGGCTACCCGCACCGAAGGCAAGAGCAGCCGCTACGATATCTATTCCTTGAAAGCCCTGCCGGCCTGAGGCTGACCCAAACCGGCAACCGGTTTCAGGCGTCCAGCATGGTGACCTGCTGGATGGCCTGGCGTTTCTCTACACTCAATACCAGACGAGCATCCTCGGCCACCTCATCCAGGCCTTCGCCATAACACAGCAGGCCGTTGTCGTCGGTGGTCAGAACCCCTTCCTTCTGCATGTTGGCAATGAAGTTCCGGAACAGGGTCTTGTCGAAGAATTCCGGGGCATTCAGCCCGAACAGGATAGACATCCGCTCGGCCAGCAGGGTGCTCTGTTCCTCCAGTTCGGCGGCGGTCAGCTTGCCGGAACCGTATTTCCGGAGAATGCCCAGGGCAATGTGGTAACGCTCCAGGGTCTGGATAATGAACCGGGACAAAATACGCGCCCTCAGCATGGCTTCTGTGCCTTCTTCCGGCCGGCTCAGGCGTTCGTCGTCTACGGTCACCAGCAGGCCCTGGTCAACCAGCACATCAATCCAGTCGTTAATGACGGATTCGATCTCGTCCTGCGAGTATTTCAGGAACAGTTCTGATTGCAGGTAGGGGTAGGCCACGCTGGCCAGGAAGACGATTTTGTCACGGCGCAGGCTGGACTTGTTTTCGAACAGGCTGACAACCAGTGCCGGCAGGGCAAACAGGTGCTGGATGTTATTGCGGTAGTAGGTCATCAGGGTGGCGTTGGAGCCTTCCAGGCCGATGATGTCTCCCAGCTTCTGTGGCTGGCGGGACACCAGCCCCATGCCTTCACAGTAGGCCACCCAGTCCTTGCCACTGCCCTCGGGCAGGGTAACGGTGCCGGCGTAGGGCCGGGCTTTCAGCAGGCTGGCGTACTGGTCCAGCAGCCGGATCAGCTGGCCTTCGTCCATGGCCAGGCGCTCGGTGCCCAGCAGCACGGTGGCGGTCATGCCAATGGGGTTCACCGCAACCGAGGCGTTGATGTTGCTGGCAACCCGCTGGGCCAGGGCGTCAACGGCATCCGGCAGCCAGGATGGCCGGAATTCCGCATCGTAGGCCTCTTCGCGCCAGCTGTCGTGTACGTTGTCCAGAACCTCGGCTAGCGGAATCGGGTCGCCGAAGTTGACCGCTACCCGGCCAAAGGAGTTGGTGAGCTTGCGGGCAGTCTTGGCGAGCCCGAATACGCTTTCCTTCTGCTTTTTCTTGCCCCGGAGTTCGCCCAGGTAAGACCGGCCTTCCATCACTTTCTCGTAACCGATATACACCGGTACAAAGACAATCGGTTTGCGGTGATCCCGCAGGAAGCTGCGCACCGTCATCGACAGCATGCCGGGCCGTGGGGCCAGCATGCGGCCGGTGCGGGAGCGGCCGCCCTCCACGAAGTATTCCACCGAGTAACCCCGGGTGAACATCACGTGCATGTATTCGTTGAACACGGTGGCGTACAGGGGGTTGTCACGGAAACTGCGGCGCATGAAGAAGGCACCGCCACGGCGCAGGATCGGCCCGACAACGGGCATGTTCAGGTTGATGCCGGCAGCAATGTGCGGCGGCATCAGGCCGTTCTTGTACAGCACGTAGGACAGCAGCAGGTAGTCGATGTGGGAGCGGTGGCAGGGCACATAGACCACGGCATTGTCCTGTGCCGTTTCCTTGGCCACCTTGATGTTGTTGATGGCAATACCGTTGTAGATCCGGTTCCACAGCCAGGCCAGCACCAGTTCCAGGAAGCGTATGGTGACAATGGACATGCTGGCGGCGATTTCATCGGCGTACTTGTAGGCCTTGGCCCGGACTTTCTCCGGGGGAATATCGTCCTTGGCGGCGGTTTCGCGAATGGCTTCTTTTACCGCCTGGGTGCGTACCAGGCCTTCCACCAAGGTGCGGCGGTGGGACAGGTCTGGCCCCAGTACCGCCTGGCGTACCCGACGGAAATGGGTGCGCAGCAGGCGCGCCAGCTTGCGGTTGGCCTTCTGTTCGTTATCCCGGTATTCCTCAACCACCTGGTTCAGTGACAGCGGCTGGTTGAACTGCACGTAGGTGTTGCGCCCGTGGACCAGGATAATCAGGAACTTCTGTAAACGGCCGGCGACAGACCAGGTGTCAGACAGCAGCAACTTCACCAGGGATTTTTCCTTGTCCGGAGAACGACCCCAGAACAGGGAAACCGGAACAATCTGTACGTCCTGCTCGGGGTGTTCCAGCCCGAAACGGACCAGGTCACCGAATTCCCTGGTGGGAACGGGCTTGTGCCGGCCGCCGCGGAACAGGCCGCCAATCCGCTTGTACAGAAAGAAAAACGAATGGGATGGCCCGTTCTTGACGGGCAGGACCGGCGTGGCACCGGGCAGCCGGGCCTGGATGACCTCCTGCTCCAGCACCAGTCGGCTGGAAAGCGAACTGTATTGCAGCACGTAACACACCGGCTTCTGCGGATCGAGGCCGAGGGCTTCAAGGGTGTTGCCGCTGACATCCGTCCTGACCCAAAGGAACAGGATCTTGCGGAAAAGAGACAGGATCAGGCTGCGAATACCCTGATAAAGTCGCATAAGGTGCTACTCCGGTGCTGGAAACAGGCGCCAAGTTTAACGGGTTGGAGCGGGGCCGGAAAGCGCTATGCCGATTCTGGCCGGTGAATGTGATGTGGTACATTGCCACGGAACGTAATCGCTGCAGGTACAAGGCAAGGGTATGGTCGATCAAAACATGCAATGGGTACCGGGTTGGTCTGAACAGGGGCCGGAGCCGGGTGACCTGTTACTGGCGTTTGCCGGTAACAGCATTCTCAAACCCGGTGACGGCTGGTTTCTGACCTGGGGCGGCCCCGAAATGGGTGACAGCCGGCCGGAAGCCCTGATGCTTGGCACCGTCGGCGGCCGAAGGCTATATGTGACGGCATTGCCCGACACCGGCCTGCCCGGGCTGGAAACCCTGAGCCTGCGCGAGGCCATGTTGCATACGCCTGATGCCCCCTCCGAACTGCTCAGTACCGGTTTCCAGGTGTGGCAGTGGTGGCAGGACCATCGCTATTGCGGACGCTGTGGCGAGCGCACGGGGCCGCATCCCCGGGAGCGCGCCCGTTGGTGTGGCCGGTGTAACATTCCCTGGTACCCCAGGATTGCCCCTTGCATCATTACTGTGATTCGCCGGGATGACCGTTTTCTGCTGGCCCGGTCGGCCCGGGTAACCCGAAATTTCTTCAGCCTGATTGCCGGGTTTGTGGAGCCGGGCGAGAGCCTGGAGCAGGCCGTGGCCCGGGAAGTGATGGAAGAAACCGGCCTGGAAGTGACCAATATCCGCTACCAGGCTTCCCAGCACTGGCCATTTCCCCATCAGCTGATGGTGGGCTTCCTGGCAGACTATAAAAGTGGCGAGCTGAAGCTGCAGGAAGACGAGCTGGCCGAAGCAGGCTGGTTCACGCCGGAGGAGCATCCGCCGATCCCGCCGGAAACCACCATTGCCGGCCGCCTGATCAGTGCCATGAAAAAGGAAATCGCCGGTGGGTCGGGTAACTGATCATGGCTGATGCACGTCCCAGGGTATTGGTGTTCGATTCCGGCGTGGGTGGCCTGAGTGTGGCGTCCTGCATTCATCAGGCCTTGCCGGGGGCCGAGCTTGTTTACCTGGCTGACAACGCCGGCTTCCCTTATGGCGATAAACCGGAGCAGGTGGTGATCGAGCGCAGCTGTGGCCTGATCATGGAGTGCCTGGCCCGGTGGTGCTGCGATGTCATTGTGATTGCCTGTAACACCGCCAGTACCGTGGCCTTGCCCAGCCTGCGGTCCAGAACGGACATTCCGGTGGTGGGGGTGGTGCCGGCAGTGAAGCCCGCCGCCGCCTGCAGTGAAAACCGGCGCATCGGCTTGCTGGCTACCCCGGCTACGGTGCGGCGACCTTACCTGGACGACCTGGTGCGCGAGTTTGCGGTGGATTGCCAGGTGGTTCGGTTGGGGCATCCGGGCCTGGTGCTCTGGGCCGAAGCCCTGGTGTCTGGTGCCGAGCCGCCTCAACAGGAGCTGGACCGGGCTATGCAACCGCTGCGGGAAGCGGGGGTTGATACCGTGGTGCTGGGCTGCACCCATTACCCGCTGTTGCTGCCCTGGTTACGCAAAAGCCTGCCGGGCGTACGCTATTGGGTAGAGTCTGGTGAAGCGATTGCCCGAAGGGTGGCCTACTGGCTGGAGGAAGCCGGGCGTTTGCCAGAGGCGGAAACACCCAGGGAGGCAGGGCTGCCGGTTGTCCGGGAAGCCTGCTTTACCGGCGAGGTAGCGCCACAGATGGACCTGTTCCTGGCTGAGATGGGAATTCCGGTGGGGCAGGTGACTGGCCACTGGTCCGGCGTTACAGCAGCCGGGTCAGTTTGAACATGGCCAGGAATTCCAGTGCCGGAATTGCCCGCTTGTGGCAGCAGTAGGTTTTGAAGTCATCACCGCGGAAGCGTGACTTGGTGAACTCCAGCCCCTTGAAGTTATAAAGGAAGTTTCCTTTCTCGTAGACGCCGTGCAGCAGCGATTTCAGCAGCCGGCTTTCCTGGTGCTCGGTGGTTTTATCCAGCGATAGCGGAATCAGTCCCAGATCCAGGTAGGGCACGCCTTCTTCTTTGAACACGTCCATGGCATGGGCCATCAGGGTGTAAAAAATGCCCTGGCGGAAATCGGCGTTGGCCCGGGAAATATTGGGCACATAGCTGATGATTTCGTTGTTGCGATACACCGGGTCAAAGTAGATAAAGCCCACCGCCTTGTCGTCCTGGTAGGCGTAGAAGTGGCGCTCGTTCTCTCGGTACTCCATTTCCATCGGCCGGATCAGGAAACGGATTTCATTACTTTTGCACTTGCGGGTACGAATCCAGGCCTCGGAAATTTCCCGAGTGTGGTCGTCACTGAACCGCTCTTTAACGGTAATGCCGCTCTTCTCGGCCTGGTTGAGAGCGGTACGCAGAATTTGCTTCTTCTTGCCGCTCAGGCTCCATTTATGGAGGTCGATCCGGGATTCGCTGCCAAACTGGGTGCCGTAGAGGCCAAAGCGCAGGTGCAGGAAATCCACCACCGGCTTGGATACCTGGATGTAGCAGGCATTTGGGAATTTCTGGTGAAAGCGTTCCAGGATGGCAGGGAAGTGTTCGGGCGCGCTGACCGGGTCAGACAAAACAAAGGTGCCGCCCCATTTGCGCATGTAGGCAATGTAGCCCATGCCGGGCACGTCAAAGTATTGCATGCCCGGTTGCAGGGTAGAGAACGACTGGGTGTGGGCTCCGTACCTTTTCAGGTAGTTAACCCGCTCGGAGAAGGAGAACTGGCCATCGGCCAGGTCCCTGACGCTGTCGAGTGCGAGAATCTGATCGGTCATGGTGAAGCTCCCGTTATCCGGTTGTTATTGTTTTGGTCGGCGGGCAGGGGTCAGGCCTGCTTTTGCCCGAGAATCGACCAGTAACAGTCCATGTTGAGAAGCTTGAACTTTTTCTTTTCTGTTACCTGCAGGCCCAGGCGCTGCATGTGTTCGGGATAGTTGTAGATTTTGTGAAAAGCGTTGTTGGCAAACAGCCAGAAGGTGAACACCGCCATATACCAGTACATTTTCTTGAACAGGCGGGAAAGCAGGTTTCCTGTGGGGTAGCAGAAGTCACCGACAACCACTTTGGCATCGGCCTTGCCCAGCCGGATCAGGTGTTCCAGTACTTTGACCATCATGTCTTCGTCAAACACATTCAGGAAAAAGTTGGCCACCACCATGTCGTATTGCTCGAATTCATCCACCTTCATGATGTCACTGTGGATGCGGCGAATGGTCAGGTTTGGCGCCTCGCTGTGCTGGGCTTCGGCAAACTTGCGCAGCATGGTTTCGGACAGGTCGACCACGGTCACGTCGGCGCCCAGCTCGGCGGCGCGAATGGCATCGCGGCCATGGCCAACGCCGGCAAACAGGATGCGGTCGCCGGGTTTCACGGTTTCCACGTCCAGCATGGCGGTTTTGCAGCGGTGGATGTTCTTTCCGCTGTAGAGGTTGCTCAGAAAGTCGTAAACAGGGCCGATGTATTTATATTTGTCGCGCATATCACTGCAGCCTTCGTTCTTGTTCCCTGGGCCGTCACCGTTTTTATGGTTTTTGATCCGGCGTAAGCCGGTGCGGTGATCGGTTGTGATGGATCGAGCTTAGAGAAGGCTGTGGTCGAAATATGTGCAGTAGGCCGCATTTCCGGATACACAAAGTAACGCTCTGCAACGCTTTGCAAACTGCGTCAATATTTATAATAAGAGTGTCAGACAATCAATAATTGAAGTGTGAATTCTGGAATAGAGCCGTGTGCCGGCAGGGTGCAGCTGCCCTGATAATGTGCAGTCTGGTTCGTCATTTTATTGTCGGTCCGGGTTGTGTAAGTTTGCAGTCTGTCACCACCCTGTCACCTGTGGTGTGCAAGAATTGAGCGATATCGTTTTCGTGGCCCGCATTATGCAGGTACCGGTTTGCTGGCATCGTTGCCGGCTACGTGAAGATCAGAGAAGGAGTTCTACCATGACAAAACGGCAGGTCAGCGGCGGTGAAGCGTCGTCAAGGGTGCTGGAGCAGTTACGCGGAAAAAGAGTGCTGATTACCGGAACAACCGGTTTTCTCGGCAAGGTGGTACTGGAAAAGCTGATCCGGGCGGTTCCGGATATCGGTGGTATCTATCTGCTTATCCGCGGCAACAAGCGTCATCCGGATGCCCGCAGCCGCTTTCTGAACGAAATCGCCACATCCTCGGTGTTCGATCGCCTCCGCGAGGCAGATACCGAAGCATTCGATGCTTTCCTTGAAGATCGAATTCACTGTGTAACCGGTGAGGTCACCGAGCCCGGCTTTGGTCTGGGAGAGCCGGCCTGCCGCAAACTGGCCATGGAGCTGGATGCGGTCATCAACTCCGCAGCCAGTGTGAATTTCCGGGAAGAACTCGATAAGGCGCTGACCATCAACACCCTGTGCCTGGAAAACATCGCACAGCTGGCCCGCATGAATCCTGCCCTGGCGGTGTTGCAGGTATCCACCTGCTATGTGAATGGCATGAACTCCGGGCAGGTGGCCGAGGCGGTGATCAAGCCGGCAGGCGAGGCTATCCCGCAATCGCCCGAAGGTTATTACGAGATTGAAGACCTGGTGCGACTGCTGCACGACAAGATCGAGGATGTCCGCTCCCGTTACACCGGCAAAGCGCTGGAAAAGAAACTGGTGGAGCTGGGCATTCGCGAGGCCAACCGCTATGGCTGGAGCGACACCTATACCTTCACCAAGTGGCTGGGCGAGCAGCTGTTGATGAAAGCACTGCAGGGGCGGAGCCTGACCATCGTGCGGCCTTCGATTATCGAAAGTGCGCTGGAGGAACCGTCGCCCGGCTGGATTGAAGGGGTCAAGGTGGCTGATGCCATCATCCTGGCCTATGCCCGCGAAAAGGTCACCCTGTTCCCCGGCAAGCGCTCCGGCATTATTGATGTTATACCGGTCGACCTGGTGGCCAACGCCATCATTATGGGGCTGGCAGAAGCCCTGGCCGAGCCGGGTGAACAGCACATCTACCAGTGCTGCAGTGGCGGTTCCAACCCGGTTACCCTGGGCCAGTTTATCGATCACCTGATGGAAGAATCGAAAACCAACTATGCCGCCTATGACCACCTGTTCTACCGCCAGCCGAGCAAGCCCTTTGTCGCCGTAAACCGGGGCCTGTTTGACCTGGTGGTGAGCGGCGTTCGCCTGCCTCTGAGCATCACAGACCGGGTGCTGAAACTGCTGGGCAACTCCCGTGACCTGAAATGGCTGCGCAACCTGGATACTACCCAGTCCCTGGCGACCATCTTCGGTTTCTATACCGCCCCGGATTATGTGTTCCGCAACGACCGTCTGCAGGACCTTGCCGAGCGGATGGGGCAGACCGACAAAGCCCTGTTTCCGGTTGATCCCAAGGCGATTGACTGGCAGCACTACCTGCGCAAGATCCACCTTGCCGGCCTGAACCGCTATGCGCTGAAAGAGCGCAAGGTCTACAGCCTGAAATCTTCCCGCCAGCGTAAAAAAGCGGCCTGAGCCGCTACCTCACCGGGCCCGGCCAGGCACCTGTCCTGGCCCGGATTACTGCCTTATGAGAATGCCATTTGGACGTTAGTCTAATTCATTGTGTAGTGGCACACATGTTGAACTACGGGTATCTGTCTTAAGAAGGACTGATAAAGTCCCACCACCCTGAATTTTGAAAACCCATAATGACAACAGACTCTTAATAGGGGGAGCACAATGACTGATAAACAGGTATATCCGGTGAGTCCGGAAGTGGCCGATCGCGCACTGGTTACCCGCGAACAGTACGAAGCCATGTATCGCCAGTCGGTAGAAGACCCGAACACCTTCTGGGGCGAGCACGGCAAGCGCCTGGACTGGATCAAGCCCTACAGCAAGGTCAAGAACAGCACCTACGACTACAACAACCTGTCCATCAAGTGGTTTGAAGACGGCGTGCTGAACGCCTCTGCCAACTGCCTGGACCGTCACCTGAAAGACCGCGCAGACCAGACCGCCATTATTTTCGAAGGCGATGATCCCTCGGTTTCCCGCAACGTCACCTACCGCGAACTGCACGAAGAAACCTGTAAGTTTGCCAACGTACTGAAAGATCAGGGCGTCAAGAAGGGTGATGTCGTCACCATCTACATGCCGATGATTGTTGAAACTGCCGTTGCCATGCTGGCCTGTGCCCGTATCGGTGCCATCCACTCGGTGGTGTTTGGTGGTTTCTCTCCGGAAGCACTGGGAGCCCGCGTTGTTAACGGCAAATCCCGCTTTGTGATCACTGCCGACGAAGGCCTGCGTGGCGGCCGTGCCATACCGCTGAAGAAAAACGTGGATGCCGCCCTCAAGCATGAGGAAGACGCCAAGGTTGAACGCGTGATTGTGGTCACCCGCACCGGCAACGACCAGGTGCCCTGGACCGAAGGCCGCGATGCCCGCTACGAAGACCTGATGAAAAACGCCTCGGCCGAGTGCGAGCCGGAGCCGATGAACGCGGAAGACCCGCTGTTCATGCTGTACACCTCCGGTTCTACCGGCGCCCCGAAAGGCGTTCTGCACACCACCGGTGGTTACATGGTGTATGCCTCCATGACCCACCAGTACGTGTTCGATTATCACGATGGTGACGTGTACTGGTGTACCGCTGACTTCGGTTGGGTAACCGGCCACAGCTACATCCTGTACGGCCCGCTGGCCAATGGCGCCATCACCCTGCTGTTTGAAGGTGTGCCCAACTATCCGGACAGCTCCCGCATGGGGCAGGTAGTGGACAAGCACCAGGTCAACATCCTGTACACCGCACCGACCGCTATCCGTGCCCTGATGGCCGAAGGCGAGTCCTGCATGAGCGGCACCAAGCGTGACAGCCTGAAGCTGCTGGGTTCTGTGGGTGAGCCGATCAACCCGGAAGCCTGGGAGTGGTACCACCGGGTTATCGGTAACAGCAAGTGCCCGATTGTGGACACCTGGTGGCAGACCGAGACCGGCGGCATCCTGATTTCCCCGCTGCCGGGCGCAGTAGACCTGAAGCCGGGCTCCGCTACCCTGCCGTTCTTTGGCGTACAGCCGGCGCTGGTGGATAACGAAGGTAACATCCTGGAAGGCAAGACCGAGGGCAACCTGGTCATCATGGACAGCTGGCCGGGCCAGATGCGCACCATCTACGGTGACCATGAGCGCTTCATCCAGACTTACTTCAGCACCTACAAGGGCATGTACTTCACCGGTGACGGTGCCCGTCGCGACGAAGACGGTTACTACTGGATTACTGGCCGTGTGGACGACGTACTGAACGTATCCGGTCACCGCCTGGGTACTGCCGAAGTCGAAAGCGCGCTGGTTGCCCACGAAAAAGTGGCCGAGGCCGCTGTGGTAGGCTATCCGCACGAGATCAAGGGTCAGGGCATCTACGTGTACGTAACCCTGGTTCAGGGCGAAGAGCCGTCTGATGAACTGAAGAAAGAATTGGTGCAGTGGGTGCGCAAGGAAATCGGCCCGATTGCCTCTCCGGACGTGATCCAGTGGGCGCCTGGACTGCCCAAGACAAGATCGGGCAAGATTATGCGCCGGATTTTGCGTAAGATTGCCGCTAACGAGCACGATCAGTTGGGTGATACTTCTACCCTGGCTGATCCGGGCGTAGTGGATGAGCTGATCGACAGCCGGGCGTTCAGGTAACGCCGGCCCTCGACAGCCCTTAACCTGAGAGGAATCTGTTGAATGACACAAACAATTATCGTCGCTGATGATCACCCGTTGTTTCGGGCAGCATTGAAACAGGCGGTCAATCAGGCGGTGCCGGATGCCGAGACCGTAGAGGTCGACAGCATCAAGGCCCTGCAGGCGGCGGTAGAGTCGCACCCGGATGCCGATCTGATCCTGCTGGATCTGAATATGCCGGGTGCCCACGGCTTCTCGGGTCTGGTGTTCATGCGTGGCCAGTACCCGGGCTTGCCGGTGGTGGTTGTGTCAGGATCGGAAGACTTGCAGGTTATGCGCCGTTCGGTGGACTACGGTGCCTCCGGGTTCATTCCCAAGAGTGCACCGCTGCCAACCATTACCGAGGCCATTCAGGCGGTTCTGGAAGGTGATGTCTGGCTGCCGGAAGGCGTAGCGGACAAGATCGAACGCATGCAGGCTGAGACCACGGACTTCTCGGAGCGCCTGGCGTCACTGACGCCGCAGCAGTTCCGGGTGCTGGGTATGCTGGCCGAGGGGCTTCTGAACAAACAGATCGCCTATGATCTGGATGTTTCCGAGGCGACCATCAAGGCGCATATCACAGCGGTGTTCCGCAAGCTTGGGGTTCGTAACCGGACCCAGGCGGTGATTGCCATTCAGCAGATGGAGCTGGATCCTTCGGAGCAGTCGCTTTCGGGGGGCTGAGGTTTTAGCTTTTAAGTTTGTTTCAGAACGGGAGCCTTTGGGCTCCCGTTTTGTTTTGGGGCCCTTGAGTTTGGGTGCTGTGCTGCTGTTGGGGCATACCATTGGTTGCCAGGCGCTCCGGTGCCAGACAAAGGCTCCAAAGCACTAGCTCCCCGCATACCCAAGCTCCTTATTAACGAGGTTGAACAGCTCCCCTCCCTGGTGCCACCGGTCAAAGTTCTCCAGGAACTGATCGGTCAGCGCCCGCTTCCAGCCGATGAAATCGCCCGCCATGTGCGCCGTCATAATCACATTCTCCCGCTCCCACAGCGGATGATCAGACGGCAACGGCTCTTCCTCGAATACATCCAGCGCCGCCCCGGCAATCTCGCCTTCATCCAGCGCCTTCACCAGATCCCCGGTTTTCACAATCGGCCCACGGCCAATGTTGATCAGGCGGGCGGATTTTTTCATCACCGCAAAGGCCCTGGTATCAAACAGCCCCTCGGTCTGGGGCGTCAGCGGTGCCGCAATCACCACAAAATCCGCGTGCCGGAGCTGGTCATAAAGTTCGTCATTGCCGTGCACCGCTTCAAAATCCGGGTCTGTCTTTCGGGGAGTGCGGGCAATGCCGTGGGGGTGCATGCCGATGGCCTTCACCAGCCGGCCGATCTGCCGGCCGATGGAGCCCGCGCCCACCACCAGCACCTGCTTGCCTTCTGCCCGCTCGGTATCCCGGTGCTGCCACTGGTGCTGGTCCTGCAGGCGGATGGAGCGGGGAAAGTCCTTGGCGAACATCAGAATGCTGCACAATACATATTCGGCAATGGTGCGGTCGAAAATACCCCGAGCGTTGGTGACGATAACGTCGCTCTGGATCAGGGCAGGGAACATCAGGGCATCTACCCCGGCACTGGTGGCGTGGATCCATTGCAGGCGGTCTGCGGCGGGCCAGGCGGCTTCCAGTGCTTCGGTGCGGAAGTCGGTCACCATCATTACGTCTGTGCCGGGCAGGGTGTCCCGCAGGGTTTGTTCGTCCCAGGCAAAGCGTACTTCGGCCCGTGCCTTGACGGCTTCGATGCCGGCCGGGGCATCTTCGCCCGGGGCGGTCAGAACGGTGATAACCGGTTGGCGGGATTCGGTCATTTCAACTCCGGAGATTTCTGAAGGCGTTTAATCGTCTTTTTATAGTCTGGTAGCGCGGCCGGCCGGGGTCAATGTTGGCGGTTTCCTTGTACCTCTGATTTTTCGTGACTACGCTGCAATCAGGCCTTTATTTCCTGATGCGTGGAGGTGCATATGGCAGACCCGGTAAACAAGGACACAGGTGAGTCCAAGCCGCGGAAAATGAAGTACCGTAAGGCGAAGGCCAGCTGGAATCCGGCCATGCAGGCCATCCCGGTATCCGGCATTCGCCGCCTTGTGAATATGGCAGCCACCATGAAGGATGTAATCCATCTTTCCATCGGCCAGCCGGACCTGCCAACGCCGAAACACATTATCGACGCCTATGTGGATGCCCTGAATGCAGGCCAGACCGGTTACACCATGGACGCCGGCCTGCCGGAGTTGCTGGTAGCGCTGCGGGACTATTATGGCAAACGATATAACCGCAAACTCACCCGCGATAACATCCTGGTGACCAGCGGCGCCACCGAGGCCATGTACCTGGCCATTTCCGCCACGTCGGCCCCGGGGCGGCAGTTCATCGTGACGGACCCGTCGTTCCTGCTATACGCGCCACTGATCCGCATGACCGGGGGCGAGGTGAAGTTCATACCCACCCGGGCAGAGAACGACCACCAGCTGGACCCGGACGAAGTGATCCGGGCCATGGGCTCGCGCACCTTCGCGCTTATCCTGAACAACCCGAACAACCCCACCGGCGCGGTTTACCCCCGCAGTACCGTGGAGACCATCCTGGAAGAATGTGCCTACCGGGGCATCCAGGTGTACGCCGACGAGGTGTACGACCACATGCTGTTTGATGACGATGACTTTGCCAGTGTGCTCAACTGCTCCATGGACCTGGACAACATCATGTGCATCAGCAGCTTCTCCAAAACCTACAGCATGGCGGGGCTGCGGGTAGGCTGGGTGATTTCCAGCCAGGCCGCTATCAAGTCCCTGCGCCGGTATCACATGTTCACCACGTCGGTGGCCAACACACCCGCCCAGTTTGCCGGGGTGGCCGCACTGAACGGCGACCAGCAATGCGTAAAGGATATGGTGGATATATACCGGGAGCGGCGGGACAAGATTGTGGACCTGATCGACCAGACGCCATACCTCACCGGCTACAAGCCCGGCGGCGCCTTCTATGCCTTCCCGAACCTGCCGCCCCATGTGGACGGCTCTGATGTAGCCTTGCGGATGCTCAAGGAAACCGGCGTTTGTGCCGTGCCCGGGGATGCCTTTGGCGAAAGCTGCACCAACGCCTTGCGCTTCAGCTTCTCCACTCCCTGTGAGCGGCTGGATGAAGCCTTCGACCGGATCATCCCCTGGATGGCCAAGCAACAGTTCTGATACCGGAGTTTAAGTTGTCAGTGCCCCGGAGATACCGCACTATAGTGGCATTTCCGAGGAGACTGACTTATGACGGACGTATTGAAACCTTTCCTGAGACTGGCTGCGCTGTTTGCCGTGGTGCTGGCCAGCGGCTGTGCCAGCTTTTCCCCGTATTCCATTTCCGAAGGTGAAATCGAAGGCCACCTGAAAAATGCCGTGGCCAAGTACGACCGTGAGCAGCTGAACAGCGGCTCGCCGCTCAGCCTGAGCCTGAGTGATGCGGATATTACCCTGGGGCCGGACGGTCGCGATGTGGCGGTGATCGACCTGAAAGGGCAGGTGGCCCTGAATGCGTTGATGACCAGACTGCCGGTGGATCTGGCCCTGAAAGTGGAAGGCGCCCCGGTCTACGACAGTCAGGAAAAAGCCGTGTATATCCGCCGGCTGCAGTTGCTGGAAAGCTCCGTGGATTCACCCTTCTTCAAGGGCGACCTGGCGCCGGTTACCGATACCGTGATGCGGGTGGTGGCCCAGATGCTGGAAACCATGCCGGTGTATCGGCTGGATGAAACCGATACCGCCCAGCGCATGTTCGGCCTGGTGCCCATGGATATCCGGGTAGCCCCGGGTCGGCTGGAGTTTGTAATGGCGGAGTAACCTGCCTCGATTGCTGACCGGCATCCATAAAAAACGCCAGGTGGTTTCCCGCCTGGCGTTTTTCGTTGTTGCCGGTTTAAGGATCAGGCGGTGGCTTTAAGGGCTTCCTCGAAGATTCCGCACGCCTCGTCAATCTGCTGTTCGTTGACGATCAGCGGCGGCAGCCAGCGTACGATTTCCTGGTAGGGGCCGCAGCGCAGCATCAGCAGGCCCCGCTTCTCGCATTCCTTGAGAATCTTGCCGGCCCGCTCGCCGTCCGGGCATTCGCCCCGGCGCATTTCCACCCCGATCATCAGGCCCTTGCCACGCACATCGGCCATGTCCGGGTAGTCTTTCTTCAGGTTATGCAGGTTGTCCCACAGGCGTTTGCCCATGCGGTCGGCGTTCTGCACCAGGCCTTCTTCCTGGATCACCTCGATGGTTGCGATGGCCGCGGCTGCAGCCACTGCGTTACCGCCGTAGGTGCCGCCCTGGGAGCCGGGCCAGCCCTTGGCCATGGTTTCCTCAGACGCCGCCAGCGCGGAAATCGGGAAGCCGCTGGCCAGCCCCTTGGCAATCATGATGGCATCCGGCGTTACCCCGAAGTGCTCGTGGGCCCAGAACTTGCCGCTGCGGCCGAAGCCGGCCTGAACTTCATCGAATACCAGCATGATGCCGTGCTTGTCGCAGCGTTCCCGCAGCCCCTGCATAAAGCGGGCATTGGCGGGCACGTAGCCACCTTCCCCCTGAACCGGCTCGATCAGCATGGCAGCGGTTTCTTTCGGGGCGGAATAGGTGACAAAGATGCGGTCCAGTTCTTTCAGGCAGAAATCGGTGGCTTCGTCTTCACTCCAGCCGTAGTGGAAGGCGTGGGGGAAGGGGGAAACCACGACACCACCCATCATCGGGCTGACCCCGGCCCGAAGGCCGACGCTGGAGGTGGTCATGGACAGCGAGCCCATGGTGCGGCCATGGAACCCGCCATGGAACACAATGATGTTGGGCCGGCCGGTTACCTGCCGCACCAGCCGGATAGCCCCCTCGGCCACTTCGGTGCCGGCGTTGGAGAAGAAGAAGGCATTGAGCGGGTCTGGCGTGAGCGCACCGAGTTTTTCCGCCAGCTCCGGCAACCGGGGATTCATCACCGTGGTGGCCTGGGCGTGAATCATGGTGGCCACCTGTTTCTGGGCGGCCTCCACCACTTTCGGGTGGCAATGGCCGGTACTGGTTACCCCGATACCCGAGGTGAAATCCAGGTAGCGACGGCCGTCTGTATCAACAATGTAGGCGCCTTCGCCCTTGGCGGCGGTGATGCCGGTAGCCTGCTTGAGCAGGGGAGAAAGTTTGCCTTTGTGGTCGGTCATGGATACCTCCCGAAGTGAATGGAACAGCTCTCTATTGCAGCCTAGTCACGGGGCCAGCCGTTTACAAATAGCGTCGCCGATTTCACGGGTGGCGCGCCGGTCTCCGCCGTGTTTGGCCAGGTCTGCCGCCACCGCATCGAACAGTTCTTTGCCGGCCTGGGCCAGGGTCGGGTCTTTACGGCCCAGCCAGTCGAGCATGCGGGCGGTGGTGAACAGCATGGCGGTGGGGTCGGCAATGCCCTGGCCGGCGATATCCGGGGCGCTGCCGTGGGTAGGCTCGAACATCGACGGCATGTCCGGGTCTGTGGGGTTCAGGTTGCAGGAGGGGGCCACTCCCATGCCGCCGGAGATCACTGCGGCCAGGTCAGTCAGGATGTCGCCCTGCAGGTTGCTGGCCACCACCACGTCAAAGGCCCACGGGCTGGATACAAACTTCATGCAGGCGGCATCCACCAGCTCGTGGTGGGTGGCCACATCCGGGTATTCCCGGGCGATGTCCTCGAACACCTCGGTGTACATGTCGCCCCAGTAACGCAGGGCATTGCGCTTGGTTATCAGGCACACCTGGCTTTCACAGGTGGAACCGTCGCACCGGTGGAAGCTGCGGGTGCGGCCGTCCTGAACGCGCTCGGCGGCGCGCTGGCGGGCCTGCTCGAAACCGTAGCGGATAATCCGCTCGGTGGCCCGGCGGGTGAATACTTCCATCTGGGTCGCCACTTCATCCGGCGTGCCCTGGCGCAGGCGGCCACCCTGGCTGACATACTCGCCTTCACTGTTTTCGCGGATCACCAGCATGTCGATGTCCCTGGCACGGTCATCTTTCAGGTACTGGCGGGCGCCGGGCAGTAACCGGGCCGGGCGTTCGCACACCCACTGGTCAAAGCCTTTGCGCATCTCCAGCAGGGGTGCAAGGGACACGCTGTCCGAAAGCAGGTAGCGGTTGGTATCATCGATTGGCCCGGGGTCTCCCAGCGCGCCCAGCAGAATGGCGTCGTAGGCTTTCAGTTGCTGCAGGGCATCCTTCGGCCAGCTTTCGCCATATTCCTCATGCCAGGCGTGTGAGGGCCAGGGAAACCGTGTCCACTCCAGGGCCAGGTCGTGCTTTGCACGCAGGGTTTCCAGGCAGCGGACGGCTTCTGCCACCACTTCCGGGCCAATGCCGTCACCGGGGGTAACGGCGATGCGAGCGGTCTGGGCCATTCCCGAACCTCCTTCATGCTTTGCTGTAGGGTGTGATGCAACACCGTCAGTGTAGTTCCCGGCAGGTCAGATGCCAGTGGCAAAGCCGTGTTTCCGGATTTGCTGTTTTACCCCTGCAGACTTGCTGGCTATAGTGGCAGGTAATTGATTTCTGGAACGGCTTACTCAGCCGGATTGTGGCTGAGGGGGTGGAAGTTCCCGAAGAGTATTACTGGCTGCGATCTCAGGGCATTGTGCTGTATCAGGGCTATCTGTTCGCCCGGCCCGGATTCGAGTGCCTGCCGGAGCCGGTGTTCCCCGATTGATCATGTTTTAACAGGATGCCCACGTGCTGTATCGGATAATTACCCTGATTGGCGGCCTGGTGTTTGTGGCCGCATTGTTTGCCCTGGTGTGGTTCTTCTGCAAGAAGTTCCTGGAGCACCACGATGTAACCGACCAGACCTCTGACCGGGCCATGGTGCTGGCCACCTGGACCTTTGCCGGCATTGCCATCGGGCTGGTGTTTGCCGTGGTAGGTGCCTTTGTACTGGGCCCCTGGGCTTTCTATCGCACCTTGCGGGGCCATGGTGTGAACATTTCCGATGGCGCTGCCATCTGGTGGGGGTTCGGGATTGTGGCGGTGTCTCTGGGCATTACCGCCACCGGCTTCTTCGGTTTCCTGATGCTGGTGGGGGCTTACTGATTCCCCGACAGGCTCCGCAGTAGATCCCGGAACCACACCAGTGCAGGCTCTCCTTCATAGGCCTTGTGCCAGTACAGGTGCACGTCTAACGACGGCAGCTGTGCCGGCGGGCTCATCACCTGAATATCGGAACGCTCGGCGATAATCCGGGCGTAGGTTTCCGGCATGGTCAGCAGCAGGTCTGAATTTTCCACCACCCGGCAGGCGGCATAGTAATGCTGGCACCGCAGGCGGATATTGCGTTGAACGCCACGGCGTGACAGCTCGAAATCCTCAATGCCCGGCCCCTCGGTTCGGGACGACACCAGCACGTGTTTCGCCTCCAGATAGGCGTCCATATCCAGCCCCCTTGTCACCACCGGGTGCCCTTCTCGGGCCAGCACCACCAGCCTGTCCTGCCTCAGCAATTCATGGCTGGTGTGGTTGCTCACCGGCAGCAGCACATCAATGGCAAAGTCCAGCTTGCCGGCTGCCAGCTGGGTTTCCATATCCCGCCGCGGAATTCGCTGGCTGACGATTTCCATTTCCGGGTAAGGCTCCAGCCGGTTCATCAGCTGGGGCAGGAAGGTGGACTCCAGCACATCCCGCAAACCGAGCGAGTAGGTTTTACGCTGGGTGGCCGGGTCAAAGGCGTGGAACTGGTTCACCGCACTCTGGACCTGGTTCAGCCCCGGGCGCATGGACTCCAGAAACCGCCGGGCCAGCGGCGTGGGCACCATCTGGTTGCCCTGGCGGGTAAACAGCGGATCGTTGAAGTGATCCCGCAACCGGGCCAGGGAATGGCTGATGGCGGGCTGGGTCAGGTGCAGGGCCTTGGCGGCACGGGTCAGGCTGCCTTCCCGGTAGATGGTGTCGAAAACGTGCAGCAGGTTCAGGTCCAGTCGATTGAGGGCCATGTGGGAATCCGTTATCTGAATTAGTGGTGCTAATGATAAATGATAAGAACAATTCAGTCGCGTAATAGCATATGGGCTCCTAGACTGTTCGCCATCTGACTGAAAGTGCGCCCCCAACGGGGCAGGCAAGCGCGAGGAGCTGCACCATGGATTTCAACATTTCCGAGAAAGGCCAGGATTACCTCAACCGCGTGAAAAAATTCATGCGTGACGAGATCTATCCCATCGAAGAGCAGTACCACAAGGAGCTTGCCTCTCGGGACAACCGCTGGGTAGTGCTGCCGGTCATCAAAGAACTGAAGGAGAAAGCCAAGGCCCAGGGCCTGTGGAACATGTTCTTCCCGGACGACAAATACGGCTGTGGCCTGCTGAACTCCGACTACGCTCTGATTGCCGAAGAAACCGGCCGCAGCTTCATCGCCCCGGAAATTTTCAACTGCAACGCGCCGGACACCGGCAACATGGAAGTGCTGATCCACTATGGCTCTGAAGAACAGAAAGCCGAGTGGCTGCCGAAACTGCTGAGTGGCGAAATCCGCTCCGCCTTCTGCATGACCGAACCGGCCGTGGCCTCATCAGACGCCACCAACATGGAAGCCACCGCCACCGTTGAAGGCGACGAAGTCGTGCTCAACGGCCGCAAATGGTGGAGCACCGGCATCGGCCATCCGGACTGCAAAGTTGGCATCTTCATGGGCGTAACCGACCCGGACGCCCAGAAACATCGCCGTCACTCCATGGTGCTGGTGCCGCTCGACACCCCGGGCATCACCGTTGAGCGCATGCTGCCGGTCTTCGGCGCCTACGACGAGCCCTATGGCCACGGCCAGGTACTGTTCGACAACGTACGCCTGCCCAAAAGCGCCATCATCGCCGGCCCCGGCCGCGGCTTCGAAATCGCCCAGGGCCGCCTTGGCCCGGGCCGCGTACACCACTGCATGCGCGCCATCGGCGCTGCTGAACGCACTCTGGAGATCATGATCAAACGCGCCATGACCCGCGAAGCCTTCGGCCGCCCGATCGCCAAACTGGGTGGCAACCCGGACATCATCGCCAATGCCCGAATGAACATCGAACAAGCTCGGCTTCTAACCCTGAAATGCGCCTGGGCGCTGGACACCAAGGGCATCATGGGCGCCTTGCAGGAAGTCTCCATGATCAAGGCAGTGGTGCCGAAGATGCTGCAGCAGATTGTGGATGAGGCGATTCAGATTCACGGCGGTGCCGGTGTCAGCGACGATGATTTCCCGCTGACAGCGTTATTCGGTTACGCTCGGGTTCTGCGGTTGGCCGACGGTCCCGACGAAGTGCATCGGGCCATGGTGGCTCGCCTGGAGCTTCGGAAGTATAAGTCCTGATTTTGGGCTTGGGTGCTTTGGCTCTTCTGGCCTCTTGGCTCGGAGTGGGTGGCCGTTGGGGTGGCGCTTCTGAAAAGCGCTCCTTCGGCACGTCCATGTGGCGCTTGTGTTCCGCCATCCATGGCTCCACAAATTTTCAGAAGCGCCACCCCAACGGCCACATCCAACTTTTGGGGGGGACTTCCCTGAACAAATGCTGGTGGTTTTGCCAAGGTGGATCTCGAATGGGTTACCGAGCGGTGCGCCAAAGAATTTTCTTCTTTTGAACAGCATACTGGAGAGTATGGGAGTTGGTGCCAGAGGGCCCTTTCCAAAAATTTCGGAGGCCATGGATGGCCGGAGAGAAGCGCACATGGATGTGCTTGTAGCGGTTTTTGGAAAGGGCCCTCTGGCACCAACTCTTTCTCATAAGCATAAAGAACGCGAACTCCAAAATACAAAACGAACTCAAACGTAGAAACGGTGAGCACGAACATGACACAGAGGGTATTCATAACCGGCGGGGCCAGTGGCCTGGGCCGGGCGATTGCATTGCGGTACGCCAAAGAGGGCGCGAAAGTCTGCATCGGGGACATCAACCCGGAACAGGGTGTAGCCGTTGAAGCGGAGCTGAACAACGCCGGTGGCGAAGGCTACTTTGTTGAGTGTGATGTACGCCGCCTGAGCGACTTCGAGAAAGTCCGTGATGACCTGGTACAGAAATGGGGTGGTGTGGACGTTGTCGTCAACAACGCCGGCGTTGCCTCCGCAGGCTCCATTGAAGACACCACCATGGCAGACTGGGAATGGATCCTCGACATCAACGTACTGGGCGTAGTGCGTGGCTGCAAAGCCTTCACGCCACTGTTCAAGAAACAAGGCTCCGGCGCGTTTGTGAACGTAGCCTCCATGGCCGGCCTCATGCTTGCTCCCTTGATGGACAGCTACAATGTGTCTAAAGCCGGCGTGATTGCCCTTTCGGAAACCCTTAGCCAGGAACTACGGGATGCCGGTATTCACGTCAGCTGCGTGTGCCCGGCGTTTTTCCAGACCAATCTGACCAGCACCATGCGCTCGGACATTCCCGGTATCCAGCAGAACGTGAACAAGCTGATGAAGCGCTCCAGCATTACCGCCGAAGACGTGGCCGAGGATATTTTCCGCAGTGTGAAAGACAAGGATTTCTGGGTTCTGCCCCACGCCAAGGAGCGCCGTATGTGGGTGCTCAAGCGCCATGCGCCCTGGGCGTTTGACTGGTTGATGCACCAGGAAACCAAGCGCTGGATGAGCAAGATGGGTGGCAAGGCGAACGCCTGAACACATCACAGGAGAAATTGAATGACACAGATCGACCAGGCCGTAGACATCCGCGAAGGCGAGGAGCTGGATGTTGGTGCTGTTGACCGGTTCATGAAGCAGGCCATTCCGGGCCTGGAAGGCCAGCCGAGTATCAAGCAGTACCCGGGCGGTGCGTCCAACCTGACCTATCAGGTGGATTACGGCGACCAGTCCTACGTGCTGCGCCGGCCGCCGTTCGGCAAGATTGCCAAGTCTGCCCACGACATGCTGCGGGAAGCTCGCGTAATGGAGGCCTTGAAGCCGGCGTATCCCTACGTGCCCAATATTGTCGCCATCTGCGACGATCACAGCGTTCTGGGCTGTGATTTCTACGTGATGGAACGGCTCAAGGGCATCATTCTGCGCCAGGATTTCCCCAAGGATTTCGAGCTGAGCGCTGAAGACACCCGCAAGCTGTGCCTGAACGTGATCGACAAGCTGGTAGACCTGCATACCGTGGATGCCAGGGCCGCAGGCCTGGACAAGCTGGGTAAGGGCGCCGGTTACGTGCAGCGGCAGATTGGCGGCTGGAGCGATCGGTTCCGGAAGGCTCGTACGGAAGACGTGGGTGACTTTGAAGAAGTGATGGCCTGGCTCAATGACAAGATGCCGGACGACATTGCCCAGGTGGTGATCCACAACGACTACCGTTTCGACAACGTGGTACTGAATCCGGACAACCCGTTTGAAGTGATCGGCGTGCTGGACTGGGAAATGGCCACGATTGGTGATCCGCTGATGGATCTGGGCAACAGCCTGGCCTACTGGATTGAAGCGGACGATGAAGGCCCGTTCCAGATGCTTCGGCGCCAGCCCACCCACCGCCCTGGCATGCTGACCCGGAAGGAAGTGGTGGACTACTACATGGAGAAGTCCGGATTTCGTGCTGAAAAGTTCGATTTTTACGAAATCTATGGCCTGTTCAGGCTGGCGGTGATCATCCAGCAAATTTATTACCGCTTCTACCACGGCCAGACCAAGGACAAGCGCTTTGCTGCCTTCGGCCATGCCGCCAACTACCTGGAAAAGCGCTGCCAGCGGCTGATCAGCGAGAGCACCCTGTAATGGCCACCATCTATCTGGTACGCCATGGCCAGGCCAGTTTTGGCAAGGAAAACTACGATCAGTTGTCTCCCCGCGGCTGGGAGCAGGGCAAGATTCTGGGCCGTTGGCTGGCGGACAAGGTGGAGCCCGGCGCCATCTTTGGCGGCAACCTGCAGCGCCATCGTGAAACCGTGGAAGCCATCGCCACCGGCTATGGCTCGGCCTTGCCGGGGATGCAGGTGCTCGAGGGCCTGAACGAATTCGATCACCTGCAAGTGGTGGAGCGCCTGCGCCCGGAGTGGGCCGATAAACAGGTAATGGCGCGGGATCTGGCCAGCTTTCCCAAGCCAGCCAAAGCTTTCCAGCAAGCGTTCGAAAAAGCCGTGGCCCGCTGGGTCAGTGGCGAGTACGACCACGAATACGCCGAAACCTGGATCGGTTTCCGGCAGCGGGTCGGTGCAGCGCTGGATGAGTTGATCGAGCTGGCCGGCGGTGCTGATGTGATCGTCTCCACCTCCGGCGGCCCCATTGCTGTGATTGCCCAGCACCTGCTGGAGCTTTCAGACCGCAAGGCGCTGGAGATGAACAATGTAATCGCCAACACCAGCGTGTCCCGCATTCTGTATTCCGGCCCCCGGCGCAGCCTGGCCGTATTCAACAACTACAGCCACCTGGAAGCGGAGAACCCTTCCCTGGTGACATTCCGATAATTCTTTACCCGAAAACCAAGAGGGAACCCCATGAGCAACCTGAACCTGTTTGATCTGAGCGGCAAAGTCGCCCTGGTAACCGGTGCCAGTCGCGGCATTGGCGAGAGCATTGCCCGCACCCTGGCTCATTACGGCGCCCATGTGATTGTCAGCAGCCGCAAGATTGACGGTTGCGAAGCGGTGGCCAGCAGCATCCGGGAAGACGGCGGCAGCGCCGAAGCCTTCGCTTGCCACATTGGTGAGATGGACCAGATTGAAGCGGTGTGGGAACACATTGCCAAAGAGCACGGCAAGCTGGATATCCTGGTCAACAACGCTGCCGCTAACCCGTACTTTGGGCCGGTGGAAGATACCGATTTAGGTGCCTTCAACAAAACCGTAGACGTGAACATCCGCGGCTACTTCTTCATGTGTGCCCGTGGCGCTCAGATGATGAAGAAGAACGGAGGCGGTTCTATTGTGAACGTGGCGTCGGTTAACGGTGTGAACCCCGGCCACTTCCAGGGCATCTACTCGGTAACCAAGGCGGCGGTGATTTCCATGACCAAGTCCTTCGCCATGGAACTAGGCCAGCAGAATGTGCGGGTGAATGCCCTGCTGCCGGGCCTGACCGACACCAAGTTCGCCAGCGCGCTGACCACCAATGAGGCCATCAAGAAACAGGCCATGGCCCACATCCCGATGAAGCGGGTAGCGGACCCGGACGAAATGGCCGGCACTGTGCTGTACCTGGTGTCCAATGCGTCCAGTTACACCACCGGCGCCTGCATTAACGCGGACGGTGGTTACCTGACCGTTTAACGATTGCAGCGTAGCCAAACAAAAAGCCCGGATGACGGAAAATCATCCGGGCTTTTTGTTTGGCTGAATGAAAATTCAGCTACAAATGAGGGTGGTGAAGTCGCCGTTCAATTCGCCGGCCTTGGCCAGCAGATGTTCCTGGTGCCGGCTGCTGCCTGCCTGCAGCAGGTTATGCATCAGCTCTGCCATGGCTTGCTGGCTCTCATCCAGCATTGCCTGGTACTCAGGCCCCCGGGCTGTCTCCGAGTTCACCACCAGCTCCCGGATATTGGCACTGAAGCCGGGTTGGTTCCGGGTTTCCAGCGTGGCCAGAAGGGCTTTTTGCCAGTTCTCCCGACCTTGCAGCCAGATTTCGGTTTGCCGGCCCCGGTCGGCAGACCAGGCCTCAACCAACGCCTGCTGCTGCGAATTCAGTGAACCCAGCCAGCGTTCCAGCCGCTCGCTGGTTCTTTCAGCCCGGGCCCTGGCTGTTTCCTGCTCGGTGCCAGCCAGCATTTCGTCTTCCAGTTCCCGCTGATCACGGGCCATGTTCCGGGCCAGCTCCTGAACCTGGTCATCTGACAGGGTTTTCAGCAGGTTGACTGCGACCGGCACGGCCCGGTCGAGCAAGTCCGGGATAAAGGCAGTGAGCTGCTGGCGGTGGTAGTGAATAGTATCGACATCGGGCGTGCCGCGGGCCAGGTCGGCTTCCAGTTCATCCAGCCAGAGGGTATAGCGGGGAAGCTCCGCGGAGCAGTGCCACTGGCGCAGGGCATCAAGGTCCCGGTTCAGGGTGGCTTTTTGTTCACCGGTCAGGTCGACGTAGTCTTCCACCCACCAGACCACACCCCAGTCGGCATAACGGTAGGCCAGTTTGGTTGAGCTGCACCCGGCAAGTATCAGCATCAGGACTGCGAGGCCGAGGAAGCCAGGGCGTTTGCTGAGCCTTCGATGATCCATCATGAAAGTCTCTCGGTAATAAGCCGTATGGAAAAATGTTGCATGCTTACTAAGATGCAAGCCTTACCTATACAATACGCCATCGCCGGCGGAACAGATGCCGGCAGACCCGATGGAATCCTGGAGTTGGAATGTCAAAGTTTACTGTAGCCCGTGCGCGCCAGTTTATCTTCTCGCTTTATATGTCCTGCATCATGTCGCTGATGATCTCGGGCATTATCACCCTGATCAACACAGGAATGTCGGACGGGTTCTTGTCCCGGTGGATCGGCGCCTGGCTGGTGGCCTGGGCGATCGCCTTTCCGTTGGTGATTTTTATTGCGCCGCTGGCGGGCAAGATGGCCGATGCCACCGTTGCGAGGCTATCAGGCCCGAAATAACTTTCGGGCCTATTGAATAGAGGTGCTGGCGGAATCTGCCCGGGACACGGCGGTACCGGTAGGCGGCCGGTAGTGCAGGGAGTGCAGAACCCGGTCGAGTACGGCCCGGCCGTTCCAGGCCGGAGAATTATTGACCATACCAACGATTGCCCAGGTGGTGTTGTTTTCATCGCGGGCAAAGCCTGCAATGGAGCGCACGTCTGCCAGGGTGCCGGTTTTGATGCGCCCTTCACCATCCATTCCCGTGTTTCGTAACCGCCTGGCCATGGTTCCGTCCATGGCAATGATCGGTAGCGAGGCCATCAGGTCAGAGGCATACCGGCTTTCCCAGGCATGCTGCAGAATTCGGGCACCCTGCCGGGCGGTGATGCGGCCATGGCGGGTCAGGCCGGAGCCGTTGTCGATCACCATGCCAGCGGTGTTGATGCCTTTCTGCTCGAGCCAGTCATAAATGGCCCGGATACCGGCTACCCGGTCATCGTTGTCCGAGTCTTGCCGCACTTCTGCGCCAATGGCCAGAAGCATCTGCCGGGCCATTACGTTGCTGCTCCACTTGTTGATGTCCCGCACCATGGTTACCAGGTCGGGCGAGGTGGTTCGCATGACCAGCCGCAGGTCTTCCGGAGTTTGTTCAAAACGGTCGCCGCCGCTCACGATAATGCCCATTTCTGACAGTACCGTGCGAATGGTCGAGGCCGCGTAGTGATCGTGGGGTAGCAGTGACATATAGGTAGTGGTGCGGCAACCCTGAGGCAGTTCGCCGGTCACCTGCACGGTCACTCGCTGGTCGTCATGAAACACCGGTTGCCATTTGAAGTCCCGACGGGATGGGCAGGGGCCTTCCGGCACGGCGGTTACCCGGTTGTCGATGGTGACTTCGCCAAGGTTGGGGGTGGTCCAGGCCTGGGTGCCACGCTCGTCTGCCCGTACCTGGAAATGCAGCAGGTTCAGGTTGGTGAGGTAGGCCGAGGGCTCCACCAGGAAAGGCGCGTACGGGTTGTTGCCATTATCTTCAAAATGCGGGAAGCCGCCATCAACCTGAAAGTAACTGCCGTCCAGCACCAGGTCGCCGCTGATGCGGTTTATTCCCATGTCTTTGAGTTCCCTGAGCGTGCCCCACAGCCGCTCCAGGGTCAGCTTCGGGTCGCCGCCGAAGCGCACATAAAGGTTACCTTCCAGGGTATCGCCCACCATCTGGCCGTCGGTCAGAAAATCGGTATTCCAGTGGTGATTGGGGCCAAGCAGTTCCAGGGCGGCGTAGGTGGTTACCAGCTTCATGATGGAGCCGGGGTTCATCAGCTGGTCAGCGTTTACATACTGGTCGATGCCCGGGCCGTTCAGGGGCACGGCGGCAACGCTCAGGCCTTGCTCGTTGTTCAGGGATTTGGAGGCGTAGTCACGGATCTCGGAAGCCCACAGCCCGGAACTGGAGAAGCTTCTGGCCGCCTCTTCCTGGCTTTGGGCCAGTGCCGGCGCGCTGAGTGAGAAGGCTGTAGCCGCAGCAATCAACAGACGGCTGGATTTTGAAAATCTCCAGAGTGAGCATGCATTCACCCTTGAACCTTGCAGTCGCATGGCCTGAGTCCCTTGTTAGCTTCTTTTCCTACCATAGCCCATCTTACGGGTTTGCACTATGCAAAAAAGTGATACATGACGTTAAAAAATGACAGTAGCCACGTTGTTTCTATTGATGTTTTGTTTCAATTTTCCGCTGGGCTTTGTGAATCAGTGAGTTACTGTGACCCCGGGTTTGTGGCCCTGCAGCCAATGGTGAGTGCAGAATATGTGGGACAATGCCTGAAATACTCAACAACAAAGGGAAACATCCATGTTTCGAGCCCTCAAGCATCAAATTAACGTGCTGGAATCTGTGGCCACCTCTTCGTTCTCGGCCTGGCGCGGGTGTCTTGTGGTCAAGGCCGTGCCGCAACCGGAAAAGCCGCTGATCCTCTTTGATATTGAAGCCTGCCCGTTCTGCCGCAAGGTGAGGGAAGCATTGACTGCCTTGCACCTGGATGCAGAGATTCGCCCGTGCCCGAAAGGCGGCCGGATTTTCCGGGCGGAAGCCGAGGCCATTGGCGGCAAAAAGCAGTTTCCGTTGCTGGTGGACCAGAACACCGGTGAAACCCTGTATGAGTCAGACGCGATCGTGGAGTACCTGTTCCGCCAGTACGCCAATCGTCCTGTGCCTGGTTATTACAAAGGCAAATCCTGGCAAACCGCCCTTGGCGCGGCAGGCTCTGCCGCCAGTGAGTTGAGGGGCATGCGGGCGAGGCCTGCCAAGCGCCCGGCCCAGACGCTGCATTTGTGGAGTTTTGAGGGCAGTCCCTTCTCCCGTTTGGTTCGAGAACGCCTGTGCGAATTCGAAATTCCCTACACTCTGCATAACCTGGGCAAAGAGCATTGGACCGAAATCGGCCCGGCCGTTCAGCGCATCAAGCCCGGCCCCTATGAGCCCGAGGCTGGCGGCAAGCGTGATGCGTTCTTTCAGGCGCACGGTCGGGTACAGGTGCCGTACCTGGAAGACCCCAACACCGGCCAGAAGCTGTTTGAATCTGCCCGTATCCTGGCCTACCTGGAAAAAGAATACGCCATGTGACGCGCAGGCTGCTCCGGGTATGGCAATCGTGCACGGAGCAGGTATCATCGGCGCCGGTAACCTGACAGCCGATTCCGGGAGAGTGCGATGTATACGGGCCAGTGTTTGTGTGGCGAGATCAAGTTTGAATACGATGGCCCGCTTGGCCCCATCGCGTTGTGCCATTGCAGCCAGTGTCGCCGTGCCCACGGCAGTGCCTTTTCGGCCAGTGCGCCGGTTCAGAAAGTGCGTTTTCACTTTACCCGGGGCGAAGACAAGGTGACCGAATTCGAGTCTCGTCCAGGCAAGTACCGGGCCTTCTGCAGCTGCTGTGGCAGCCAGTTATACAGCCGGGTAGACGCCATTCCCGGTATTCTGCGTTTGCGCATCGGCGTGCTTGACGAACCGGTCGGCAAGAAAGCGGCCCAGCATGTTTATGTGGGTTCGAAGTCTGACTGGTTCGATATTACCGATGATCTTCCGCAGTTCGAGAAAACCGAAAGAACCAACGATCCGCACTGACCGTCTATTTCGCCGGAACCATTCGGTAAACCTTGCCCCTTGGTGAATCTGTCAGTAACCAGAGGGCACCATCTGGCCCCATGCGTACATCCCGGATGCGCTCGCCCAGCTCGGTGAGCAAATCTTCCTCTTTGGTAACCTTCCCGCCATCAAGGCTCAGGCGCACCAGTTTGCGCATTTTCAGCGCACCAACAAACACATCACCTTGCCACTGGGGAAACAGCTCTCCGGTATAGAACGCCATGCCCGATGGCGCGATGGAAGGATCCCAATAGTGCAGGGGATCAGCCACGCCCTCCATGGTGGTTCTGCTGGAAATCGGAACGCCGGAGTAATCGATGCCGTAGGTCACCTTCGGCCAGCCGTAATCGTTGCCAGCCCTGATGATGTTGATTTCATCGCCACCCCGGGGACCGTGTTCGTGGCTCCACACCTCGCGGGTGTCCGGGTGCAGGGTCATGCCCTGAATGTTGCGGTTGCCGTAGGTGAAGAAGGTGTCGTTGATGTCCGAATTGCTGAGGAAGGGATTGTCAGGTGCGGGTTCTCCGTTAATGGTGATGCGGTGCACGCCACCGGCGTCGTCCCGGGTGTCCTGGGCCCGCTCCATCTCGCCGCGGTCACCAACAGAAATGTATAGATGGCCATCCTGGCCAAACACCATGCGCCCGGCAAAATGCCGGGTGGTGTTGCCTCGCGGCGAGGCTTCGAAAATCACCTCCGCATCACTCAACGCCTTGCCGTCAAACCTGGCCCGGGCTACCCGGGTGGTCATGCCCTCACGATTTCTGTGGGCATAGCTGAGAAACAGCGTCTGGTTATCTTCAAACTCCGGATGCAGCAATACATCCAGCAGGCCGCCCTGGCCGGCAACTACTAAATCCGGCACACCGGTAACCGGCTCCTTGTGCAGCTCCCCGTCGCGAATCACCCGAAGCCGGCCGGCCCTTTCGGTGACCAGTTGCGAGCCGTCTGGCAGGAAGGCGAGGCTCCAGGGGTGTTCGAGTCCCTCGGCAACGGTTTCCAGCTGAACACGCCCATTATCGGAATCAAAGGTCTGATCCGCGGTGGCCTGGGTTGCGGCGATAAAGACTCCCAAAGCCAGTGCCAGCGGTTGGTGAAGGAACATAAAAACCTCCTAGTGTGTGCTTCCAGTCGATGCTCTGGCTTTAACCATAGTACCTGGATGCCGTTTCTTCTGAACCTAAGCTCTCTGGGGTTTGTAAAAATAATCTACCAGCTATTTCAAATCATAATGATTCGCATTAATATAATTGTGTCAGGTTTTGACCTTTAATCCTCCCACTCTTGATTCGTTAAACTACGGAGTCGTTTGATGTACCGAAATCCGGAACCCCGTTTTCGCCGCAAGGCCCTGATCACCGCTATTGTGTGCACCAGCTTGTCCGGCATGGCCGCCGCGCAGGAGAACGAACCCACGGCATTGGATGCATTAGACGTGACAGCGCCCCGGAGCCAGGTTACTTCCGAGTCGACGGGCAGTTACATCAGCGGCACAACAACGTCTTCTACCAGAATGGAGTTGACCCACCGCGAAACTCCGCAGGCTGTTACCGTGATCACCCGGGAACAGATGGACGATTTCGCCCAGAACGACATCAATGACGTTCTCGAAGGCACCACCGGTGTCACCGTCGAGTCGGTGGAAACGGACCGCACTTACTACACCTCACGCGGTTTCGACATCAACAACTTCCAGTACGACGGTGTTGGCATGCCAGCGGTATACGACAACGTGCAGGGCGAGCTGGATACCGCCTTCTTTGATCGCGTGGAAGTGGTTCGGGGCGCCAACGGTTTGATGACCGGTTCCGGCAGCCCGGCCGCCACCGTCAACTTCATCCGCAAGCGCCCAACCGCAGACACCAATGCCTCGGTTGCGGTGACTGGTGGTTCCTGGGACAAAAAACGGATTGTCGGTGATGTTTCCGGTGCCGTGTCTGAATCCGGTGCGGTGCGCGGCCGTGTGGTGGCCGGTTATGAGGACAAAGGCTCCTACCTGGACCGGTATAACAACGAAAAGCAGATGTTCTACGGGGTGCTGGAAGCAGACCTGACCAATACCACGTTGCTGACCCTCGGCCACGCCATCCAGACGTCTGATACAGACAGCCCGTTGTGGGGTGCGCTGCCTCTGTTCTACTCCGATGGCTCAGCGACGGATTTTGCGCGTTCAACCAGCACGGCTTCCGACTGGTCCTACTGGGACAACACCCAGCACAACAGCTTTGTCGAATTGCGTCAGGAGCTTGCCGGCGGCTGGAGAGCCACGGGCACGGTGTTCCGTTTGGAGAATGAAAGCGAGTCCGAGCTGTTCTATCAGTACACGCCTTCTGGAGTACAGCTTAATCCGGAAACTGGCGAGGGACTCGTTGCCTATCCCAGTCAATACGATCTTGACGTGGAACAGTGGGTGGTTGATGCATACGCTACCGGTCCGTTCCAGCTGGCTAATCGTACCCATGAGCTGGTGTTGGGTGCATCCTGGTCTCGCTCAGAGACGGTGGACGAGTCCCGCTATGGCCGCGGCATCGGGGATCCATTGCCACCGCTGAATGAGTGGGATGGCAACTATCCCAAGCCCGCTTTCGATAATGGTGTTGGCGGCTCTGACTGGACCGACCGCGAAACGTCCACCTATGCTGCCGCTCGTTGGTCGCTGACCGATCAACTCACCGCCATTACAGGGCTCCGTCTGACCTGGCTGGATAACAAGGGGGAGAGCTACGGTGCAACCAAGGAAAGCAGCTACGATGCGGTAGAAACGCCGTATGCGGGCCTGATCTACGACATCAACGATGATCATTCGGTCTACGCCAGCTATACCGAGATTTTCACTCCGCAGACTGAGGTGGACATCAATCGCGATCGACTGGATCCGATTGACGGGGTCAACTATGAGCTGGGCCTGAAAAGTGAGTTTCAGAACGACCGTGTGAACACCACTATTGCTTTGTTCCAGACTGAGCAGAAGAACGTAGCTGAGGCAGCAGGAGTGTTACCCGGGACCAATGATTCTTACTACACCGCTGTGGATGGGTTGACCAGCCGGGGTGTGGAGGCCGAAATAGTGGGTGATCTCACCGACCGAATCCAGCTTTTCGCCGGTTATACCTATGTGGATATTGAGGGCAAGGATGGTAAAGGGGCCAAGTCCTTCGTGCCGGAGCATCTAGCCCAGTTACGTGCTACCTGGAAGGTGCCTGGGGTCGAAGGGTTCAAGCTTGGTGGCAAGGTACGCTGGCAGTCTGAGATTACCCAGGAACAGGGTGTTGCTACCACCGGCCCGAATGCTGGTGAGACCATCGTCACAGAACAGGGGAGCTATGCGGTGCTGGATCTGATGGCAAGCTATGATTTCGCCCGAGACTGGAATGCAACCCTGAACGTAAACAACGTTACCGAGGAGAAGTACATCGAGAGCCTGAAGAAATTTGGTGCCTCGGCCCAGGGTTTCTACGGTGAGCCGGCCAATGCCAGCCTGACCGTTTCCTGGGTGTATTAACGAGTGTCAGGGCAGCCGGCGGTACTGGCTGCCCTTATTGTTTCAGCCCATACGTTCTTTACGATAGATCCCACACGTCCCGCAATAGCCACCTCCTGGCAGTAAATATTTGAGGCAGCACCCTTTGCGCTGAGGGATGGCGCACCGCTGTTGGCTGAATTCCGCCGGAATCCAGTCAATATAGCGGTTGGCTTCGCATTTGAACTGCGCCAGCCAGCTACCGGCCTGTTTACACAACTCCTCTGGATTAACCTGGTTCCACACCACCGAATAGGGCGCCCCCAACGCCAGCCCGACACTGCTCCAATAGGCCCCCGGGCTGACACCAAAATGCTGTCGGAACACACCGTACCAATCTTGCATCTGCCCACTCAGAGACTGTAAGAACGCCTCAGGCTCCAAGCGCTCCTGTGCACTGGCTGCATATTGCCAGCGGGACTGGCCCTCTGGCCCAGATGGTTCCCGGCACAGAAAAACACGCTCGGGATTCAGGGCCACACTGCTGCCATCCCGGAACAGCCGGATCACCAGTGGTCCGATAATCTGAAGTGCCAGGCTCTGATGCAGGACAGAAAGCCGCGCCTTGCGAAGTCGCGGATGATCAGCATCCGGATAATCCTCGCGGACCTGTTGTTGCAGAAGGTCTGGATTTGCCAGTAGCTGGGCAAGGGAAAATAACGGGGGTTGTTCGCGGTTGGCGGGTGTCAGTGCGTTGTTCAGTAGCGCATTGCCATCAAGGCCGTGGCGGGCCGACAGGTTGTGGTAATCCGCCAGCCACCGCGTTGCTGCCTCAGCCGCGACCATGACGGCTCAACCCCCAAAGAAAGTACAAGCCGCCAACCAGGGCTGCCAGCAGTCCGGCGGGGAGCTGATTGGGATACACCAGAACTCGGGCCAGATAGTCTGCCAAGGAGAGCAGTAGCCCGCCGGCCAGGGCCGCGACCAGCATTTGCCGGCCCACGGTCTGCTGTCCCAGTACCCGGGCCAGGTGCGGGGCGATCAACCCGACGAAGCTTAATGGACCGATGACCACAGTCGACGCTGCTGTAAGCACGGCAGCCAGCACCAATAGCAGAAGCCGTGCCCGCGGTACCCTCAGGCCGAGGGACGAAGCCGATGTTTCACCCAGCGGCAACAGCGTAAGCGGTCGCAGGGCAAGCAACAGCAAGGCACCGAGGCTGACCACCAGTGCCAGTAAACCGAAGGCTTCGGATTCGGAGATCAGCCAGGTTGAACCGTACATCCAGTTCAGCAGGCGAGAGGCAACGGTGCCGCCAGAGGCCATTACCAGCCTCAGGCCGGCATCCATGAATACGTACAGCGCCAGGCCGCCAAGCAACAGTTGATTGCCCGCGAAGTGGTGCTTGCGGGCCAGCAGCAGTAACAGCCCCAGGGCGCCGGCGGCACCCACCGTGGCGGCGGCCAGTTGGCCAAGACGGCCAATCTCGAGTCCGGTCAGAACCAGAACTACCATCACTAACGCTGCTCCGCCGCTGATGCCCAGCAGTTCCGGGCTGCCCATGGGGTTGCCGGTCATCCGCTGGATCAGGGTGCCGGCCATACCCAGCGCCATGCCGGCGAGGATGGCGGCCATTAATCTCGGGCCTCGCCATACCCACGCGTCTGTCCACTGTGCCACGGGCGTCCAGTTCCAGCCCTCAAGGCCCGGAGACCAGCCCATGGAGAGAGTGATGGTCAGAGCCAGTATAGAGCACAGGGCTGCGGCGACCATTGCGGGATGTCGCCGGCGGGGCAGAAACCCCGCGGGGCTGCTGTCCTGACCGGGCATATGGTGCGTGTTACGGAAGCCTTGAAGTGCAAGCAGAATGATAGGCCCGCCAATCAATGCCGTGGTGGTGCCGGTAGGCACCAGCGAGCCACCATCCCAGGTGGTGGCCCACTGCGCGAGGGTATCAGCCAGCAATAGCAGGCCCCCGCCGGCCAGAGTGCTCCACAGCAGTCGTTCAGTCAGGCTCCTGGCCCCCAGCAGTCGCGCCAATACCGGTGCAGCCAGCCCCACGAAGGCCACTACGCCCACCCGGCTGACCACCACCGAGCTCATGATCACCACCAGAAACAGCGCAACAGCACGAAGCAGTGAGACTTTCGCCCCCAGTGAGTTTGCCGATGCCTGGCCGAGCTGAAGCAGCTGTAGCGGGCGCATCAGGGCCACCATCGCAGCGGCAATAAC
The DNA here is from genome assembly GCF_001447135.1 of Marinobacter sp. P4B1. NCBI lineage: Bacteria > Pseudomonadati > Pseudomonadota > Gammaproteobacteria > Pseudomonadales > Marinobacteraceae > Marinobacter > Marinobacter sp. P4B1. The sequence continues at coordinate 347,104 of NZ_LLXM01000005.1, read as the reverse complement.
CAATACCCGGGGGAGCAGATCAAAGAAGGGGCCCCAGTTGTTCTGTACCAGGGATCCAGCGCCCCAGATAAACAGGTTGCCGAGCCATTCACCTTTCAGCAGCAGGAATGCCATGTTGATGGCGCCCAGAAAGAAGGTGACAACCAGCCCGGCCAGAATCACGGTGACCGGCGAGAAGCCGAGTCGCCAGGTGAGCACTATGACCAGGCCGATGGCGAGCAAGCCGCCGGCCACTGCGGCAAGGTCAGGACTGAAAGCCAGCAAGCCCGGCGCAAACAGGGTGGCAACCGTGACACCAAACTGGCCCCCGGCCTCCACGCCCAGAGTGGTGGGTGAGGCTAGTGGATTACCAAGCACTTGCTGGGTAACGGCCCCGGCCAGACCCAGTGCGCAGCCAATCAGTATCGCGATGGAGACCCTCGGTGCCCAGCTGAAGTGGGCCAAAACGGAGGCGTAGTTATTGCCATCAAACGTCCAGAACGCCGATATAAGTTGTGGAAGCTGTAGCTGATCGAGCCAGGGCAAGGCGCTGGTGGCCAGTGCGGCCAGCCAGAGTAGAGCGACTGCAACGGGCAGCCTGGCGGGAATTTCTGGGCGATTGGAAACGCGCAGGGTAGACTCAACGGACATTGTCGCTGCCCCCTTCAATCAGGGCGTCGGTCAGGGCAACGGCCAGGCGTTTCACCGGGTATACGCCACCGAAAGGCCAGGCAGCAGGAATCCGGTAGATCTCCTCGTCTCGCACTGGTGGCAGGTAGGTCCAGAACGGGCTGTTGGCCAGACTGTCGGCCAGCCCTGGCACCAGAGGTTCTATTACCACGATGCGGCTGTTGCTGGCATCCGCCACAGATTCCAGGCCAATGGCCGAAAAACCCCAATAGTTGCCAGGATCTGACCGAGCATTGGTAAGCCCAAGGCTTTCCAAGGCTGTCTGGAACAGACCGTTGGGGGCATAGATGCGTACATGGCGGTCATCCAGAAAGTTCACCAGAGCAACCGGTTTGTCGGTGATGCCGGCTTGTTCCAGTCGCTTCCGCTGTTGGTTCAGGGTCTGTTCGATATCGGCCAGTACCGCCTCTGCGCGATCTTTCCGACTGGTGATTTCGCCCAGCGTTGTCAGCATTTCCCGGGCCTTGTCGTACGGTCGTGCGCCTTTTTTGTACACGCTGATCACGTAGGTGGGCGCAATTCGTTCCAACAGTTCGGCCGCCGGAGCCATTTCGGTGCTGGTGACGATCAGGTCGGGTTTCAGTTCTGCAATCGCCTCGAGGCTGGGGGCGACCCGGGTGCCGACATTGGCAACACCCTCAGGCAATTCCGGTTCCTGAACCCAGGTGGCATAGCCGGCCATGTCGGCCACGCCAACGGGTGTGATACCCAGCAACAGCAGGGTTTCGGTGGCGGCCCAGTTCAGCGCGACAATGCGCTCAGGGGGTTCGTCAAGGGTTAGCGTGCCGCCTTCGTGTTGCCAGGTCTGGGCCGCTCCTGCAATCGGCAGCAGAAGGAGCAGGGCGCCGAGCAACAGGGATTTCGGGTTAGTGGACATAGGAAACCCATTGCCCCGGTGCCCGCTCCATCACGCCCATGGGAACGCTGTAAATCGATTCCAGAATCTGGCTGTCCATGATCTCTGCCGGCGTGCCATCGGCCACCACCTGGCCGGATTTCAGGGCCACCAGCCGGTCGCAGAAACGGGAGGCCAGATCGACATCGTGCAGTACCACAATCACGGTCAGTTCTCGCTGGCTGGCAAGGCGCTGTACCAGGCGCAGCGTTTCCACCTGGTGCTTCACATCCAGGGCGGAGATAGGTTCATCCAATAGCAGGCAGCGTGTTTGCTGGGCAAGTAGCATGGCAATCCAGGCCCGTTGGCGCTCACCGCCGGAGAGGGTGTCTACAGAGCGGTGTTGAAAAGGTTTTAGATCGGTATCGGCGATAGCCTGGTCAATCAGTGAGTGATCCTTCTCGCTGTATCGGCCAAGCGGGCCGCGCCAGGGGTAACGGCCCAGTGCGACCAGCTCCCTTACCGTCAGGCCATCGGTGCCGGGCGGGTGCTGGGGCAGGTAGCCGACAATCCGTGCAAAGGCGCGGGCGCCGAGGCTTTTCGCGGTTTTACCCTCAAGCCTGACTTCACCGGCACAGGCTGGAATCTGCCTGGCCAGTGATTTCAACAACGTGGATTTGCCTGAGCCGTTGTGGCCAAGCAGGGCGGTTACCTGGCCTTCGTTAAAGGCCAGGCTAATGTTTTGAAGGATAGCCGTGCTGCCAATGTGGACGGCGAGTTCGCGGACTTCGAAAAACGCGGACATTCAGATTCCCCTGTTTCTTTGGCTGGCAGGATAATCTAAATGCGAATACCTATCAATATTATCTCTGTGGCGGTGTGGCCTACTTACGCCTGCCCGGTTTGCACGCGCCATTGTGCGGCGTAGGCGCCGTTATTGTGGATCAGGCTGTTGTGGTCGCCTTCCTCGACAATCCGGCCATTCTCAACCACGGCGATGGTATCGGCATCCACAATGGTAGACAGCCGGTGGGCAATCATGATCACCGTGCGATTATGGCCAATGCGCTTGAGCGAGCGCTGGATGGCGGCTTCGGTTTCGTTGTCCACCGCACTGGTTGCTTCGTCCAACACCAGTATGGGGGGATTCTTCAGCAGCGCCCGGGCCAGTGACAGTCTTTGACGTTGGCCTCCGGACAAGCGAATGCCCCGCTCACCAACCGGTGTGTCCAGGCCTTCCGGCAGTGCCTCAATGAAGGACCAGGCTTCGGCAGTGCGAGCAGCTTCAATGATCTCTTCTTCGGCGGCATCCGGTTTGCCATAGGCCAGGTTGTCGCGGATGCTGCCCTCAAACAGGTAGACATCCTGACTGACCAGGCCAATGGCATCGCGCAGAGACTTCAGGCTCACTTCACGAATGGGTTGGCCATCAATCCGGATGTCTCCGTGGGAGGAGTCGTAGAACCGCAATAATAGCTTGATCAATGTGGACTTGCCGGAGCCGGTGGCGCCTACCAATGCCAGGGTATTGCCTGCAGGAACGTTCAGGGTAATGTCCTGTATGCCGGCGCCGCTGCCGGCGTAACGGAAGCTCACCTGATTGAATGAGACCTTTCCACGTACTGGCTGTTCGAGTGTCTTGCCGGCTTCATCCCGAACGTTTACCGGTTCGGCGAGCAGATCGAGTATCCGCCGGGTGCTGGCCATGGCCCGTTCAAACAGATCGATCACTTCCGCCAGGCCGGTCAGGGGCCAGAGCAGGCGCTGGGTGAGGAACACCAGAACCCCGTATGCGCCCACGTTCAGGCTGCCTTCCAGTGCCATCATGCCGCCAACCGTGAAGGTAGCCAGGAAACCGGCCAGAATGGCCATGCGAATCACCGGAATGAACGCCGAGCTGATGCGAATGGCGCGGCGGTTCGCATCAACATAGGCTTCGCTCGCGTCCTTCAGGCGTTTGGCTTCCCGCTGTTCGGCGGTGAAGCTCTTGATCGTGGCGATGCCACCCAGATTGTTGCCCAGGCGGCTGGAGAAGTCGCCTACTTTCTCCCTTACGTCTGCGTACAGCGGACCGGCTTTGCGCTGGAAATAGAAGGCGCCCCAGATAATCAGGGGAATCGGTGTGAACGCCAGCAGGGCAATCAGTGGCGACAGCACAAAGAACACGGCACCCACAGCTACTACGGTAACCGCTACCTGGATCATGGCATTGGCGCCGCCATCCAGGAAACGCTCCAGCTGGTTTACATCGTCGTTCATGGTGGCGACCAGTTGCCCGGAGCTGTTCGCCTCAAAGAAACTCATGTCCAGACGCTGGGCGTGTTCATAAGCGTCTTGCCGGAGATCGGACTGTAGTCGCTGGGCCAGGTTACGCCAGAGAATCTGGAACAGGTACTCAAACAGCGACTCGCCCGCCCAGATGAAGAAGGTGAGCACCGCCAGGATGGTGATTTGCTCCTGCGCAGTCTCAAAGCCCAGGCCGGCAACGAAGCTCTCCTCCTGGTTCACCACGACGTCAATGGCAACACCAATCAAAATCTCCGGAGCAATGTCGAAGAGCTTGTTGATGATCGAACAGGTAGTGGCTGCAATGATCTGCCGGCGATAGCCCCGGGCGTATCGAAGCAGTCGGCCAAGGGCGGCGACGCTGCTGGTGTGAGGGCTGTTTGACGACATAATCCGCTTCCTTCTTGCTGTGGCTGGGCTTGCCAAAGGCAGGAAGGGTAGCGGATTCTCCGTTATTTTAAAATAGAATCATTATCACTTGTGGGTGTTGCGTTGCAGCCAACGGTCGAGTTGATCGGCGAACCCCTTTCGGTCGGCCTGGCCCAAGGGTGCGGGGCCGCCGGTGACTTGACCGGCACTGCGCATTTCTTCCATGAAGTTACGCATGGCCAGGCGCTGGCGGATATTCTCTTTGGTAAAGGCCTGTCCCCGGGGGTTGAACACATCGGCACCTTTTTCGATCGCTTCCGCTGCCAGGGGGATGTCTTGGGTGATCACCAGGTCGCCTTTGCTCATCTGGTCCATGATTTCGTTGTCGGCGACGTCAAAGCCCTGGGGAACCTGGCGGCGGCTGATGTAGGAGCTCGGCGGCAGAGTGATGACGTGGTTGGCGATGAAGGTGGTCTGGACTTGCCAGCGGGTAGCGGCGCGGCAGAGGATTTCCCGGATGGGTACGGGGCAGGCGTCGGCGTCGACCCAGATTGGCATTTAACTTTCCTTCGGTAACTTGGTGTATTGTCAGTTTAACCGTTCAGTGCGGGTGCGGGTTAGTTTTGGCCCGCTGATTCCTGGTGGTGGTATAATTCGATACTCATTCAATTAACAGGAAATGATAATGTCTCAACTGCCCCCATGCCCCCAGTGTAATTCTGAATACACCTATGAGGACGGCGTTCAGCTGGTTTGCCCCGAATGTGGCCATGAGTGGACCGAAGCGGAACAGGCGGAGGCCGCAGCTGGCAAGGTGGTTCGCGATTCCAACGGCAACGAGCTTCAGGACGGTGATACGGTAACAGTGATCAAAGACCTGAAGGTGAAGGGTTCCAGCCTGGTGGTGAAAGTCGGCACCAAGGTGAAGAATATCCGGCTGGTAGATGGCGACCATGATATCGATTGCAAAGTGGATGGCGTGGGTGCCATGAAGCTTAAGTCAGAGTTTGTCAAAAAGGCCTGACCGCTTTGATGGCCATTGCCGCAACCACCCTGGCTTTTGTGGTTACCTGTAGGCTGTTGCGGCAAGGCCTGCCATATGAGCGGTGGGATGATTGAGTCTCAGGCCTGGCTGACGGCCCGCACTTGTTGATCAAGCTCTTTGGCCAGGCCGGGGTCGAGGTTCAGGGCCGCGGCCAGTTGGTCCAGCCACGCTCTTTCCATGGCGTTCTGATCATCAATCATAACGGCGCTGACCACATAGATTTCCCGGCTTGCCTGGGGGGAATCCGCGTTTTTGGCAAGCGCCTGGGCGTCCAGCGGGGCATCAAACTGTTGCTGAATCCAGTTGTGTAATTCGTCGTCTGGTCCCAGTTTTTCGATTTCCTGAGTGAGCAGTGCGCGTTCGTTGGCATCTACGTGGCCATCAGCCCGGGCCGCCATGATCATGGCCTGCAGTATCTCAAGGCCGCGCTTTTCCTGCTCGGCACCCTGCAGTTGTTCCAGTGGCCGGCCCTGCTGGGCTGGCGCTTGCTGAGGGGCGCCCTGTGCGTTGCTCTGGTAATTCTGGTAGGCCTTCCACGCCAGCGCGCCTACACCTGCAAGCGCGCCATATTTCAGCGCCGTGCCGCCCATCTTCCTGCCGCGTTTGGAACCCAGCATCAAGCCCAGAGCACCGCCGCCCAGCAGACTCTTGACATCAATCCCGCTGCCGCCATTCCCGCCAGAGACCTGGTTGCCAAGGCTGCCCATCAGGCTGTTTATATCCATTCCACCGCTGCTTCGGGATTGGCCACCTTGAGCCTGGCCCATGATCTGATTCAGTACCGACATAACGTTCATTGTTCAGCTCCTTCGAGGGGCGTTGCCCGTGTTTGCTCATTGAGTTTAGCCACAACAAACCACAACCAACATGAATCCGGGATGAACGTATTGTCAGGCGCTTGCCCGTAAAGTTCCTTTGATCATTTCCGAACCATCGTCTAAATATTAAACAGGGTGCCCGTTAGCACCCGGAGAAATCCCGCAGCGCGTAACCCGCGCCAACAACAAGACGAACCACCCCACCGCTGCCGTTGCCCGCCACAAGCAGGCTTTAGTGCAGCCAGGCTTTTATCGCGAAGCCGGGGGACAGGAGGATGGGATGAAAGAAGTCCACGAGTTTCATGTGGATAGCACCCGCTATCTGGATGATCACGGCAAGCCCCTGAGTGAGCTGCCGCCCCAGGCCGGGAACACCGACAGGGTTCTGGCCGCCTACCGCAACATGGTGCTGACCCGCACCTTCGATTCCAAAGCCATTGCCCTGCAACGTACCGGAAAATGCGGTACCTATCCCTCTGTGCTGGGGCACGAAGTGGTGGGCACGGCCATTGGCCAGGGCATGGCGAAGTCTGATGTGTTTGTGCCTTACTACCGGGACCAGGCTGCGCACATTCTGAGGGGCGTCAGCCTCAGGGAGTTGCTGCTGTACTGGGGCGGCGACGAGCGCGGCAGCGCCTGGCAGAATTGCCCGGAAGACCTGCCAGTCTCTGTACCCATTGCCACCCAGTGTTGCCATGCCGTAGGTGTGGCCTCTGCCATGAAAATTCGCGACCAGCAGCGGGCGGTGGTGTGCTGCATTGGCGATGGCGGTACCTCCAAGGGTGACTTTCTGGAAAGTATCAACCTGGCCGGTGCCTGGCACCTGCCGGTGGTGTTTGTGGTGATCAACAACCAGTGGGCGATTTCCACCCCGCGCAGCCTGCAAAGCGGCGCCGAAACCATCGCCCAGAAAGCCATCAGTGCAGGGTTGCCGGGCCACATTGTGGATGGCAACGACTACTTCGCGACGATTGAAGCACTGGACGCTGCTCTGGAGCGGGCCCATGGCGGCAAGGGCGCAACCGTGATTGAAGCGGTGACCTACCGGCTGGGCGACCACACCACCGCAGATGATGCCACCCGCTACCGCACCGCCGAAGATCTTAAACGCGCCTGGGAAAAGGATGGCATCAAGCGCCTGCAGAACTGGCTTCATGACTGCGGACACTGGAGCCCGGATAAGGAAAAAGCCCTGCAGGCGGACTGCAAGCAAGCCGTAGAACAGGCCGTGGAGGAATACCTGGCCACCGAGGCTGAGCCACCCACCGCTATGCTGGATTATCTGTTTGAAATCCTCCCCGCGGCGCTGCAACCCCAGCGTGATCAGATTGCCAACAAATACCGGGGAGGTGCAGCATGAATGCGGCAAAGCGTTCGAATGAAACCCGTGACGTGACCCTGGTGGAAACGGTCAACATGGCCCTGCACCGGGCCATGGCGGACGACGAAAACGTGGTAGTGCTGGGCGAAGACATCGCCACCAATGGCGGCGTGTTCCGCGCTACGGTGGGCCTGAAAGAGGCCTTCGGCTTCAAACGGGTGATGGATACACCGCTGGCGGAGAACCTGATCGCCGGCACCGCCATCGGTATGGCTACCCAGGGCCTGAGGCCGGTGGCAGAGTTCCAGTTCATGGGCTTTATCTACGCCGGTATGGAGCAGATTGTCAGCCACGCTGCGCGCATGCGTAACCGCACCCGGGGCCGGCTGCATTGCCCGCTGGTGTTCCGGGCCCCGTTCGGCGGCGGTATCCATGCGCCTGAACATCACTCCGAAAGCACCGAAGCCCTGTTTGCCCATATCCCCGGCCTGCGAGTGGTCATCCCCAGTTCGCCACAAAGAGCCTATGGCCTGCTGCTGGCGGCCATACGAAACCCGGACCCGGTGATTTTTCTGGAGCCCAAACGTATCTACCGGGCAGTGACCCAGAGCGTGGAGGACAACGGAGAGGCGCTGCCGCTGGATACCTGCTTCACCCTGCGCGAAGGCGATGACGTCACCCTGATCACCTGGGGTGCCTGCGTGATGGAAACCCTGCAAGCGGCCGATAAACTGGCAGAGCAGGGCGTGAGTTGCGAGGTGATCGATGTAGCCACCGTCAGCCCGCTGGACCGGGAAACCCTGCTGTGCTCGGTCGCCAAAACCGGCCGGGCGGTGATTGTCCATGAAGCCTGCCGAAATGGCGGAGTGGGCGCGGAGGTAGCCGCTTCCATTGCCGAAGCGGCTTTTCTGGACCTGCAGGCCCCGGTGGTGCGGGTAACCGGCTACGACACTGTGATGCCTTACTACCGGAACGAGCAGTATTACCTGCCTCAGGTGGAAGACATCGTAAACGCCGTTGAACAGGTGATCGCGCTCTAGGAGGCCAACCATGAAAAACTTCAAACTCCCGGACCTGGGCGAAGGCCTGCCGGAAGCTGAAATTGTCGAATGGCATATCAAGGTGGGCGATGCCGTAGAGGCGGACCAGATACTGGTCAGCGTAGAAACTGCCAAGGCCATCGTGGAAGTGCCGTCGCCGCAGGCCGGCACCATCGCCAAACTCTACGGCGAGTCCGGCGACATCATTCACACCGGCGAACCCCTGCTGGCCTTTGAAGGGGCGGGTGACGACACCGGTACGGTGGTAGGTGAGCTGAAATCCTCCGGCAAAGGGGATGGGCAGGGCGCGCAGAAAGACCAGTTCATCGTCGGCGCTGCTGCCTCCAGCAAGCGGGCCCGCGCCAACCGGGCCACTCCTGGAGTGCGGGCGCTGGCGGAGCGACTGGGTGTCAGCCTGGAAACCATCAAAGGCAGCGGCCCCGGCGGCCTGATTACCACAGACGACGTACACAAACAGGCCAGCCACCAGAAACAGCTGGGCGATGCCGAACCCTTGCGCGGCACCCGCCGCACCATGGCGAAGAACATGGCGTTGTCCCACGCCCAGGTAGTGCCAGTCTCCATTTTTGAGGATGTGGATATCGGCGACTGGAAAAAGGGCGCCGATACCACCATGCGCCTGGTCCAGGCCATCGGGAAAGCCTGCGATGCGGTGCCGGAGCTGAACTGCTGGTTTAATGGCGACAACCTGAGCCGCCAGTTACTGAGCGAGGTGCACGTAGGCATTGCCGTGGATACGCCCGAAGGTCTGTTTGTGCCGGTGCTGAGAGACATTACCCACCGTAACCTGAAAGACCTGCGCAAAGGGCTGGAGAACCTGCGGGAAGCGGTGGCCACCCGCAAGATTCCGCCCAAGGAGATGCAGGGAGCCACCATCACCCTGTCCAATTTCGGCACCATGACCGGCCAGTATGCCAACCCCATCGTCAGCCCGCCCCAGGTGGCTATCGTGGGCGCCGGGCGTATTCGGGAGAAGGTGGTGCCATATGATGGCGCTGCGACTATTCGTCGCATTCTGCCCCTGTCCCTGACCTTCGACCACCGGGCTGCCACCGGCGGCGAAGCCTCGCGGTTTCTGGGCGCGCTGGTCGATGCGCTGAAGAAAACCGGCTGAACGGGCGGGCCGGTGGTCGCCGGCCTGCTGTTCCGGCCACTTGCCATCCGGCGCGTTGGCGACAACACTAAGGGCCTTCAAATGCCTGAAACCATCACAGTGCGAGACACCATGAACCGATTCAATAAACTGACCTCCGCGTTGCTGTTGGCCTGTGCCACCCTTGCAACACCGGTACTGGCGGCTGATCATGGTAAACATGCTGGGCACAGCAAGGTCCAGATCGACAACCCCTGGAGCCGGCCAACCCCGCCCGGCACGCCCATGGGCGTGGGCTACCTGGCCATCACCAATAATGGTGAGCAGGCCATCACCCTGGTGGCGGCACAAAGCCCGAGAGCCGGCCATGTTTCCATCCACGAAACCTCCATGCACGAAGGCGTAATGCGCATGCAGCCGGTGAAGGGTGGCCTGGCCATTCCGGCCGGCGAAACCGTGGAACTGAAACCCCGCAGTTATCACCTGATGTTGGAGCAGTTACCCCAGCCCCTGGTTGAAGGCGAGAAAATTCCGGTGCAGCTGGACTTCGACGGTGCGGACGACATGGATATTGAGCTGGTGGTTCAGCCGTTGGATGGCATGCCTGTGGACCACTCGAAGATGGATCATTCCAAAATGAAACACTGAGGCGGCCTGAGGGTGTTCTGGTCCGGAAACGCTTAACGCTTCACGCAGGCAAAGATCGCGTTTCCGGACTCTCCATCCCAGGGCAAAATGCGTTCGTAGTCGTGCTCGAAGATGTGTACCTCGAACCACGGCTTCAGCAGCGCTTCGAACTCGCCGAAGCTGAGTGCCACCATCGGGTGCTCATCCTGCCAGGACTCGCAAACACCGTTGGTGTTGCGGTCAATACTCAGCCGCAATGATTGCCGCTCACCGGGGCCGGCATAGTGCCAGCCGGAACGGAAACTGAACTCGCTGCCATCATGCTGCGCTGTGTGGCTGACATACAGGTTGTTATTGATGCGGGTTTTGTCCACCGCATTGAAACAGAACAGCCCGTTTTCTGATAACGCCTGGTGGGCACTGCGGATGCAGCCTTTGAGTTTCTCGATGCCATCGCTGTAGTAGATGGAATACAGAAAGCAGGTGACCAGGTCGAACGGCTGCGCTACCTGAAACGCACACATATCCCCAACGCCGAATACCGCCTCCGGGCAACGCTGCTGCGCTACATCCAGCATCGGCTGGTTGATATCCAGCCCCTGACACTGAAAACCGTCATCCAGGAAGTGACGAATATGCGGGCCGGTACCACAGGCCAGGTCCAGGTGGCTGTTGCCTCCGTTACCGAACAACTGATGCAGGCGTCGGATACCCCGGCTTTGCGCCCGGTAGTCGATATCTGCACACATCAGGTCATAGTACCCGGACAAGTCCGTGTATAAGGCGTTGGTAGACAATGGCAAGCCTCTGCAGGATTAACTGGATCACCTCTGGCGATCAGCAGCTGCAGGGCAGGTAAGGCGCAGCGGGCGGGCGTTTCGAGGGCGGGGTATGGTACCGAATTTGCCCGTTAGCCGGTAGCACTTCCAGAAGCGGTTTCCGACTTATATTGACGGGTGGCATAAAGTCATTGTGGTCACTCTCCTTCGCTATTACGGCACCGCCTTGCACCTCGGGGCGTTGCGGCGGTTCTGAATTGAATGCAGAATGCCGTAACGGTTTAATCTGCTATTCAACAGCCCCGAGAGTGGAGTGCAGCTATGTCGCCAAAGGATATTGTGGCGCAGTTTATTTCAGACATTCACGCCCAGCGTTTTGACGAGGCCAAGACCCTGTTGGCGGAGGATGACTTTGAATATGTGGGGCCCAACATGCGCTTCCTCAGCCGGGACGACATGCTCGCTTACCAGTTCGGCATGGCCGCTATCCAGAAAGACCTTGTGCTGCGGCAGCTAAGCGCAGACGGCGAGCACGTGTTTGCGATCCTGGACTACCGGACGCATTTTGAACCCATCGGAGATGTGCGGCTTGCGGTATGGTTTCGCGTTCGTGATGACAGAATCCATACCATGGAAACTTTCTATAACGCCGCAGTTGTAGAGAATATGTTGGGGGGTAACCTGCCAACGGCAGGCTGAACAAGGCAGGGTTCCCCTGTTCAGCCTTAGCAGACTGCCTTCAGGCACACTCCCTGAAGGCAGGTTCTGATTACTGCCTTGCGCGCTTGCGGGCAGCGCCCAGGCCAAGCAGGCCCAGACCCAGAAGTGCCATGGTGCCGGGCTCCGGCACGGGCAATTCGGTGACGTTGAGGCGAGCTAGCAGATTCACGGACGTAATGGCGTTCTCTGCAGTCAGGAAGGTTTCAAGGTCGCCTTCAAAACCGAGAAGGTCCAGGCTATAGAGGTTGTTACCCAGCTGGAAATCCGTGCTGGTTACGTATTCATCGAGAATCCAGATCTGATCGTCCACGTCTCCGGAATTCGAAACGATGTCTTGCCATTTGCCAAGACAGAGACCAAAAAAGGGAATTCCAAGGCACCACTGCCCTGTGACTTCTGGCGCTGTGTTGGGCGTTTCGTCGTGGGCAAAGACGAACGTGCCCGATGAGCCGCCATTATCACCAAACCCGTCAAAGCCAAGATTGACCGCCAGGTCCACCCCGGTAATGCCATCACCGGTAACCGGCTTGTTGATGTGAGTCAGGCTGCCCAGCACAAAGGCATCGCTGTCCAGAATGGTCTGAGGCAGCGGAGACGTACCATTGAAGTTATAGCCACTCTGGCCGGCGCCTGAGCTGTACCCCCAGCGAATCTGGCTGGTGCCTTCACCGTTGACGTTGGAACCGCCAACGGCATTTTCAAAGCTTCCGGATACAGAGGTCAGGTTAACTGGAAAGGCAAACGCAGCGCTGGCGGTCAGTGCGGTTGCAGTTGCGACTAAGGCTTTTGCTAGCATTTTCATTATTCGTTCCTTCGTTTTGAGTGAGTCCGTTCTCGTTTAGCAAGTTAAGTGCCATTTCTTTAGGTTATTGATTTGTGGCTGTTTTTATGAGGCCCTGAAAATATGTGTCAATTAACCTGACATTTGCGTTGTTCTTAGGCTGTTCCAGCGCTGCTTATCGCTGCTGGGAGCGGTAATGTGTCCACATTATTTACAGTATTTTGGTCGCGCCTGGACTGTAGCGATCTCTCGTTGCCATACGGTAATGCTCCCGGCATGAAGAAACCGGCAAGCCGTGCTATCAATTGAGAGGGATTATTATTTTCTTCTGAAGGAATGGGCATGGCTTACTGGTTGGTGGACAGCCCGGGTTCTGGCGATGGCTCTCGCGACAGCGATTTCTGGCTGAAGCACCTGCGCGAGCAGGGCATAAATGAGGTAACCGTTTGCAAGCTGGGTGATGCCGAAAATTGGATTCGTCATGTGTCTGAAGGCGACTGCCTGATGGCTGCAGGTGGTGATGGCACGGTGAACGGGGTGGCTTCGCTGTGCCTGCGTACCGGGGCGACCCTGGCGGTTCTGCCATCAGGCACTGCTAATGACTTCGCCCGAAACCTGGGCCTTCCTGAGGATCCTTCAGAGGTTGTTCGGCTGGTGGCAGAGGGTGGCTCGCAACGGATTGATGTGGCGGAGTTTTCAGATCGCATTTATTTGAACGTGGCTCACATCGGGCTTGGAACCTTGCCCTCCCGAAAAGCCAGTTCCCCAACCAAGCAAGCTTTGGGCAAGTTCAGCTACCTGGCCACCCTGTTTCAGCAGGTGGGTGCCAAGCGGGGCTTCCGGGCCAGGATTCAGACGGATCGCTCATCGCTCGAAGGCCGCTGGCTCTCCATTGCGGTTGCCACGGGAGCCTACTTTGGCGGCGGCCAGGAAATACCGGAAGCCTCGGCTGACGATGGACTGCTGGATATCATTGCTATACGCCCCCGCCCGCTAGCCCAGTTGTTACTGACCTTCCTGACGGTCCGATTGAACCGGAAAACGCCCCGGAGAACCAGCACGGTTATTCAAGTCAAAGGCAAGTGGTGCCAGATAGACACCCAGCAGCCCAGAACCGTAACCGTAGACGGTGATGTAGCCGGCAAAACGCCCTTTCGGGCGACTTGCCGGCCGGGTGCTATCCGGGTGATTGGCAAGAGGGTAGTGCATACCGGCGAGCAGCCGGCATCGGGTTAGACTGAAATGCCGGCTTTACGGGCCCGGGCCGCGTGCAGCTTTTTGTAGCTCTCGATCATCTTCAGGTGGCGGTCGAGGCCGCGCAGGTCCATGCCGGTTTCTTCAAGGCCATAGAAACGCACGGTGCCGTTGATGGAACCTTCGACGGCATCCATCACCTCGTTGCCGAACATGCGGCGGAAGTTGTAGAGGTAGTCTTCCAGCTCCAGTTCTTCGTTCAGCGTAGCTTCCAGGGCTGCGTTCATGGCCTGGTAAAACAGGCCGCGTTCAACGGTGTTGTCGTTGAACTGCAGGAACATCTCCACGAGCTCCCGGGCTTCTTCCAGTTCACCCAGCGCCAGGTAGATCAGCAGTTTCAGTTCCAGAATGGTGAGCTGGCCCCCCACGGTGTTTTCATCGAACTCGATACCGGTGAGAGTGACGATGGTCATGTACACGTCCAGCTCGGCCTCTTCCAGCCGCTCCACCAGGCTGGTTAGTTCGTCCTCATCCAGGCGGTGAAGATTGAGGATGTCTTCCCGGAATTCCAGCGCCATGTTGGTGTTGTCCCAAACCAGGTCTTCCACCGGGTACACCTCGGAATAGCCGGGTACCAGGATGCGGCACACCGGCGCACCCAGATAATCGAAGCCGGCTACGTAGCACTCCTTGCCCATATCCGCGAGCATCTGGAACAGGGTGGCCGCTTCTTCTTCGTTGCTGCCGGAGAAGTCCCATTCCACGAAGTCATAGTCAGACCTGGCACTGAAGAAACGCCAGGACACGACACCGCTGGAATCGATAAAGTGCTCCACGTAGTTGTTGGGCTCGGTCACCGCCATGGAGTTGAAGGTGGGGGCGGGCAGGTCGTTCAGGCCTTCAAAACTGCGGCCCTGCAGCAGTTCGGTCAGGCTGCGTTCCAGCGCTACGTGGAAGCTGGGGTGAGCGCCAAAGGAGGCGAACACGCCGCCGGTTTTCGGGTTCATCAAGGTTACGCACATCACCGGGAACTGGCCGCCCAGAGAGGCGTCTTTTACCAGAACCGGGAAGCCCTGTTCTTCCAGGGCCTTGATGCCTTCGACAATCCCCGGGTATTTGGCCAGTACGCTGTCCGGCACATCCGGCAGGGCGATTTCGTTTTCGATGATTTCTTTTTTCACTGCCCGTTCGAAGATCTCGGACAGGCACTGCACCTGTGCTTCCTGCATCGTGTTGCCGGCGCTCATGCCGTTGCTCAGATACAGGTTTTCGATCAGGTTGGAGGGGAAATACACGGTTTCCCCATCGGAATGGCGCACGTAGGGAATGCTGCAGATGCCCCGCTCCGGGGTGCCGGAGTTGGTGTCGAACAGGTGGGTGCCCAGCAGTTCGCCATCGGGGTTGTAGATGGCCAGGCAATGGTCGTCCAGGATACCTTCGGGCAGCTCGCCTTCCGGCCCCGGCTGGAACCATTTCTCGTTCGGGTAATGCACGAACTCGCTGTTGGCGATGTCCTGGCCGAAGTACTGGTCATTGTAGAAGAAGTTGCAGTTCAGGCGCTCAATAAACTCGCCCAGGGCCGAGCACAACGCGGCTTCCTTGGTGGCACCCTTGCCGTTGGTGAAGCACATATGGGCGGCGGTATCGCGCACGTGTAGGGACCAAACATTGGGCACGATGTTGCGCCAGGAGGCAATCTCGATCTTCATACCGAGATCCGCCAGGATGCCGCTCATGTTGGCAATGGTCTGTTCCAGCGGCAGGTCTTTGCCTTCGATGTAGGTGCTGGAGTCTCCGCCCGGGGCGGCAGTCAGCAGGGCCTGGGCGTCTTCGTCCAGGTTCTCCACCACTTCAATCTGGAAATCCGGGCCGGTTTGCACCACCTTTTTGACCGTGCAGCGGTCGATGGAGCGGAGGATGCCCTGACGATCCTTTTCGGAAATGTCTTCCGGCAGTTCCACCTGAATCTTGAAAATCTGCTTGTAGCGGTTTTCCGGGTCTACAATGTTGTTCTGCGACAGCCGGATGTTGTCTGTGGGAATATCCCGGGCATTGCAGTAAACCTTCACAAAGTAGGCTGCGCACATGGCCGATGAGGCCAGGAAGTAGTCAAACGGGCCAGGCGCCGAGCCATCGCCTTTGTAGCGGACGGGCTGGTCTGAGATGACGGTAAAATCGTCAAACTTGGCCTCAAGCCTCAGGTTGTCGAGATAATTGACTTTGATTTCCATGGGCAGCTTACCGGATTCAGAAATATGAGCAGTTTACGCGGAATAGACGAGGTGATCCCCGATGCGCGGGATGGTCTCACAAAAACGGAACGGACGATACTTTACGTCCTGAGCGAGACCCAGAAGGAATTGGGCGGCCGTAATGTGCCGACGGTAATGCTGTATGGCCGGGTGCTGGAGTATGTGAACATCAGCGTGGACGAGCTGCACCTGTACCTGGATCGCCTCGGTGTGAAAGGAGACGGGCTTTAGAGCTGGTGAGCGCTGAAGTCCCTTGGGTCTATCCGGTAATAGCCGCACATCGCCTTGTAGACCTCCGGTTGTACCTCCAGCAGGTGTTCCGGTTGCTGAAAGAAGGTTTCCGTCAGCACCGCAAAGAATTCCGCAGGTTCGGTGGCGCCGTATGGGTCCAGCCAGGGTTTATGGTGGTGTTCCAGCCGGTGTTGCAGGTGGTCCCACGCCCTGGTCATGGTTTCCTGCCAATGCTTTGCGTCTTGCCCGCTCAGTGGCGGAGCCCCGTCTGCCGAGCCATCCAGGTAATCCAGCTGATGGGCGAATTCGTGAAGAATTACATTGTGCGGGCCATGAGGATTGGCGATGGCTTGTTCACACTGGCTCCAGGCCAGAATCACCCGGCCGTGAGACCAGGCCTCCCCGGCCCGGGTTTCTTCACTGGTACTGACCACCAGGCCATCGCTGTCGGTGTCCTGTACCCGGTAGATATCGGGGTAGACCAGAATGCTCTTTACATCGTCGTAGTTCGAGAAGGCTCGTTCCAGCAATAACAGGCAGGCATGACCGGCGATGGTCACCCGTACCCTGTCATCGATGTGAAAGCCTGCGCATTCGTAGAACTCCTTTTCTGCGATAAACAGCTGAACCAGGTTCTCCAGCCGGGATTTGTGGCTGGTGGAGAGCCGGTTATAGATGGGGACATTGTCCTTGAGGTGGCGCCGCCAGGGCTCAGGGAAGGGCTGTTGCAGTTCTCGCTGGCGTCGCCAGTTGCGGTAGAAGAACAGGTAAAAGACCGTTCCGGAAAGCAGAAGGATAGCGGCCAGGGAAAAGATCAGTGCGGGAGACATGGGTAGGTCTGTTCAATGGTCATGATTCAGCCTGTGCAGTTGCAGGTCTTTCTCCAAACGGTAAGTGTCAAAATCCCGGGCCAGGAAAAGTTGGCCCTTGAAGTGCTGCAACGCCTCGGCGGCGAGCTGATTGATATGAGGCGTGCCCCCCGGGGCGGACTGGTAACGGGAGCTGAAGTGGGTGAGTACCAGGTTGGGGAGCTTTACGCTCTGGGCAAACCGGGCGACCTGCTGCGCCGAGCTGTGTTGGGGCCATGGGCCGACCCGGTCGGCGACGTCCTGGGTGTAAGTCGCTTCGTGGATGAGTACATGAGTTCCCTGGCTGGCCTCTTTCAAAAGCTCTGGTGTGTCATTATCACCACCCACAATGATGCGCCGGGCGGTTCTGGGTATCTCCGTGTAGTCATCGCTCCTCAACAACCGGCCGTCATCCAGCAGCACGTCCTTGCCCTTCTGCAGATCGCCCCAGGATGGACCAGCCTCTATGCCGTCCGCCGTCAGTTTCTCCTGCCTTAGCTGGCGCTCCAGATTTCGTTCAGTAAAGACATAAGCGCGACAGGCAACCCGGTGCGAAAGCGCCACGTTGGTAACCCCCACGTTGTCATCCTGCCAGTAAAAATCGTGCGCTTCGGAATTGATGAAGTTCAGCGGGTAGCTCAGGCTGGAGTCGCTGTTGTCGATGGTGGCCTCTATGAACCGCCGTACCTGGGGCGGGGCGATAATGTCCAGGGGCTCTGTGCGGCCAAGCATGGAGGCACTGGTGAGCAGCCCGGGCAGGCCAAAGATGTGATCACCGTGAATGTGGGTGATAAAAATCGCCCGCAACTGCATCACCGAATAGCGGGTGCGCATCAGCTGGTGCTGGGTGCCTTCTCCGCAATCGATCAGGTACCAGGGTTTGGGACCGGACCGGCAAAGGGCCAGCCCGGTGACGTTACGTGACCGGGTTGGTGTTCCGGCAGATGTGCCCAGGAAAGTAAATTCCATCGTGCCTCGTTTCGCGGTAATGTGCCCCCTAATAATACGAAACCCTGCTCTGAGATGATACGGAACCCATCATGTCTGAACTCGCAAACTACGAAAGCTTTAACATCGAAGTAAAAGACCACATCGCCCACGTACAGTTCAGCCGTCCTGAAGCGCTGAACTCCATGAACAAGGCGTTCTGGCTGGAGTTGCCCCGCTGCGTGCAGGACATCGAAGCCAACACAGACGCCCGGGTGATTGTGATCTCCTCCACCGGCAAGCACTTTTCCGCCGGTATGGACCTTGGTGTGTTTTCTGATCCGAAATCCGTGCCAATGAGCGGTGATCCGGGCCGTATGGCCGAGAACCTTCGCCGCGTTGTCTTGCAGTTGCAAGATACCCTGAGCTCTCTGGAAAAAGTACGCCTGCCGGTGCTGGCGGCGGTTCACGGCGGCTGCATTGGCGGCGCGCTGGATCTGGTGTGTGCCGCTGACAGCCGTTACTGCACGGCGGATGCCTACTTCACCATCAAGGAAACTGAGCTGGGAATGACCGCCGATGTAGGCACCCTGCAGCGTTTGCCCAAGCTGATGCCCGAAGGCGTAGTGCGGGAGCTGGCCTACACCGGCCGCAAATTCGGCGCCGAAGAGGCCCAACGTCTTGGTTTCGTGAATACCGTTTACGAGAACCAGGAAGCCATGCTGGAAGGTGTGATGGCCATTGCTGCCCAGATTGCGGCCAACTCGCCGCTGGCGGTGACCGGCTGTAAGGAAATGATCAATTTCAGCCGTGATCACAGTGTGGAAGACAGCCTGAAGTACATGGCTACCTGGCAGGCCGGCATGTTCCGTCCTGGAGACATGATGAAATCCTTCCAGGCCAAGGCCCAGAAACAGGCTCCGAGCTACGATGCCCTGTTCCCCGTCAAGGATCTGTTCGACAACTGATCCATGCCTGAACGCGGAAGTCCCTCCATGCCTTCAGCCACCGCCCTGCTGTTTCAGGGCGGTATTGGTTTAATCGGCCTGTTTGCTGTCTGGCTGTTTGAGATCCCACTGCTTCTTGATGGCCTGAATGCTGTTGAGGTGGCGCTGTTCGGCACAGTGGGGGCGGTTGGTACCTACCTGGTGCTGGTGTTGTTATCCCGCGTGCCCTGGCTTTTTCCGGATAACCTGAGCAGCCAGATGCAAGCGCTCTATAACTTTGCCGCCGGTTATCGCTGGCCGGTACTTGTGGCGTTGTCGGTGCTGGCGGGTGTCGGGGAAGAGTTGTTGTTTCGCGGGGCCATTCAGGGCTGGCTGCTGCAGCACACTGGCCCCTGGACAGCGGTTATTGCGGCTTCCGTGTTGTTCGGCCTGGTGCACTATGTTTCGTTCACCTATTTCGTGATGGCCACGGGCCTGGGCGCAGTATTGGGCGCTGCCTACCAATACAGCCAGAGCCTGGCGCTGGTCATGGCCTGGCATGCGCTGTACGACATGGTCGCGCTCTATTGTCTGCTGCGTTATCCCCACTGGTTTGGTGTTCGCCGGCCCCGGCCCTGAACCAGATGAGTTCCCACCTGTGAGACGCGCGGGTATCCTTGCGCCAGTTTTTTCGGAGTAGTTGGAATGCTTGAGAGTTACCTGACCGGCCTGCTGGTGTGTGGCGGTATTATCGTGGCCATCGGTGCCCAGAACGCTTACATCCTGAGCCAGGCCATTCGCCGGGAGCACCACTGGTGGGCAGCCGGGTTGTGCATGGTGTCAGACGTGCTGCTGTTTACGCTCGGCATGTTCGGCGTGAGTGCGGCCCTGATGGCGGCACCCCAGGCGCTGGAAGTCTTGCGCTGGCTGGGTGTTGCCTTCCTGGGCTGGCTGGCCCTGCAGGCGTTCGTGCGGGCGGGCCGTGGCCGGGCGGCGCTGAAGGCGTCGGGTGATGTAGGGCGAAGCCTGAAACGGGTTATCCTGACGACCCTGGCCGTAACCCTGCTTAATCCGCAGGTTTACCTGGATACCCTGTTGCTGATCCCGGCAGTCGGTGCCCAGCAGAGTAGTGCCGTGACTTTTGTGGCCGGCGCCAGCAGCGCGTCGATCCTCTGGTTTGGTGGTCTTGCCTGGTTCGGATCCAGGCTGGCACCGGTTCTTTCCAAACCCGGTGCCTGGCGAGTGATTGATGGCGTTATTGGCCTGATGATGGCGGCTATCGCTTTAAAGCTGGCCCTTGGCGGCCTTTGATATCTCGCCTTTCTCAATTTGTTCCAGAAACGCCCGGATATCTTCGAAGGCTTCTTCGGCTTCCGGCAATAGCGGCGTGAAGATGTGCCACACATGGACCATGTTCTGCCAGGTGTGCAGTTCAACCGGAGAGCCTTCGGCCCTTGCTTTCGCCGCATAACGGGTGGCGTTGTCCAGCAGCATTTCGGTGGTGCTGGCATGGATCAGCGTTGGCGGCAGGTTGTTCAGGTTGCCGCGCAGCGGTGAAGCCACCGGGTTGGTGGGGGAGATCCGGAACGCTGCCAGGGTGCCCCACCAGAGCACCGGCAAAGGAATCTTGGATAGCCCGCCAAACACCGGTCCCAGCAGGGGATCGGTGCGGATGTTGTCGCGGTTGCTGGGGGCCGTCAGGGTGAGGTCTGTGGACGGCGACAGTGCCACTGCGGCATCCGGCTGGCGGATACCATTGTCCCGAACCCAGGCAATCAGCGACAGGGTATGGCTGCCGCCTGCGGAATCACCGGCAACCACCATAAAATCTGCAGTTTCTTCACCGTCCGGGCCGTGGGCTAACAACCAGGTATAAGCCTGGCGGCAGTCACGGATGCCATCCATAAATCGGTGCTCCGGCATCAACCGGTAGTCGAGGGCGAAAACGGCGGCATTGGCCAGCTGCGAGAACCTGTCGGTAATCGCCCGGTGGCTTCGGGGGCTGCCGGCGGCCCAGGCGCCACCGTGGATATACAGAACCCGTCGGCGGGTGTCTACGCCCGGGGCGATAACCCATTCGCCCCTGGGCTGGTCGTTATGACGAATCTCTGAAGTTACTTCAACATCCTCACCCAGACTGTCCAGGTGATTCCTCAGGGCAATCAGCCTGGCTTTGCCTTTCAGTCCCTTCGATGCCCGGCCCATATCTTTAATGCGTGACAGCACCTCATCGTGAGCCGGATTGGGTGCGACTTCCTTCACTGCCCACTCGTTGCCGTCAAATTCGGACAGGTCTTTGACCCGGAACAGCAGGAAAGTGGCAACAACAATCAGCGCGACAATGGCGAGCAAGGTCCAGAGCATGGGTGTTCCTTTTCGGGGAGCAGTGGTTTTATTCTGTGGATCACTGAAATCCTAACACGGCAACTATCACATCCGTGCGTTGTGTTGCCATTGGCCGGGCGGCCGGGGTGCAGGGCAATGTTCGGGAGGCTTGCAGGAAAGGGGGCAGAGAAAAAGGGCCCGGAGAACCGGGCCCAGGGGCCTTAGTGACCGTAAATACGCATAGTGGTGTCCTGAACCACGAGGTTATCCAGCATCACAGAACCAATATTGGCGCCGCCTACCAGAACCTCGCCGATGGACATATCCGCTGCGAAGGTATTCAGGTCGATGGCCAGCGCATCGCCGGAACCGCCCAGACGGGTTGCCTTGTAGACGTCCATATCAATGGTGGCGCCGAGTGTCAGCACGTTCGCGGCTGCAGCGGTGCCATCCAGCTTGGTGCCCATGTAGTCGGCGCCGGTCATTTTCAGGTCACGGATGCCGAGGCCCAGGAAGTCGATGTCAACGTCCAGGTCAGAGATACCTACCTTAGTGTTCAGGTTCAGTCTGTCCGTAGCGGTGTCAACGGTGATGCCTACCTTAGTGAAGGCACCGACCATGTTGAAGTTGCTGGCCAGCAGGGTGGAATCGGTGTGGCCTTCCAGGGTCCACTCGCCCGTGCTTACGCCGAAGTCGATCGGCGCAGCGGTCAGCGGCAATACGTTGATGATTGCGTCGCCGTCAGCAGCTACATCGATCTCGATGGCAATGTTGTCGATCAGATTAGTGGTGGCGTCCAGTCCGAGTGCATCCCGGAAATCAGTGATTTCAGAGAACAGACCGGTGGTATTCGCACCGCCAATCGAGATGTCTTTGATAGACAGGGAGCCCTCATCGGTGTATCGGAATTCGCCGATGTCCACACGGGTTTCCAGCTCGATAGTCACACCCGCCTGACCGGTGATGCTGCCCATCTGGGCGTCATCAATGGGTTTCAGGTCGGCCTGGGCCACAAACGGGAGGCCTGCCATGGCCAGCACTAACGCAGATTTATTCAGGCTTTTCATTTCGTCGTTCCTTTTTTGGTTTTGTTTTCTCTTCTTTCCTGATTCGGGTTACAGCCGGCGGATACCGGCTGCAACCCTTTCCGGCCAAGCCGGAACTTTTAGAACTGAGGAGTCAGGTCCAGGCTGATGGTGTTGCCCGGGCCAGT
This sequence comes from Marinobacter sp. P4B1, assembly GCF_001447135.1. NCBI lineage: Bacteria > Pseudomonadati > Pseudomonadota > Gammaproteobacteria > Pseudomonadales > Marinobacteraceae > Marinobacter > Marinobacter sp. P4B1. The sequence goes on along the minus strand of NZ_LLXM01000005.1, from coordinate 324,784 downwards.
CATGAACTGGTTAAGCAGGCTGGTCAGCAGGCCGCAGTTTTCCAGCGCGCCCAGCTCGTAGACACCGCTTACGGTACCGCCAGTGGCCGGTGAGAAGTTGGAGCCTTCAACCGACTTCAGCTCGATGTTGATCGGATCGCGGGTCTGACACTCGGAACCACCACCAATGCGAATTGGCAGCCAGCCGATCTTGATAGCAACCTTGGGTACTTTCACATACAGCTGGGAGTTGGCAGTCAGCTTGCCGTTTACCAGGGAGCCGGTGGTTACCGCAGCCTGCTCGAATTCCACGTTGGCGGCAGCATTGATCTTGCTGAACAGAACCTTGATGGAGAAGTTGCCGGAGGTTGGCTGAACTTCCAGGTCTGCTTCAAAGGTGCCGGCAGCCAGGTCGAGAAGGGTAGCGATAGAGCCAGTCAGGGGCAGGGAACCGCCGGTTGCCTTGATCAGTGTGGAGCCTTCCAGGCCCAACAGCAGTTCAATGGGGTCTGGGCCGCCGGTGCTTTCTTCATAAGACTCTGCGCGCACCGGAATGGTTACGGTGGTGTTTTCTTCGTCGCTGGAGTTCACGACCAGGGCCGCGCTATACACACCCGGTGCACCGGCAGCAAAGCTCAGGTCGACAGAGCAGCTGGCGCCAGCGGCAACCGTGGTGCAGTTATTGGTCTGCAGGAAGTCAGCGGCATTGGCACCTTCCAGGGCAATGCTGTTGATTTGCAGGGCGGCATTACCGTTGTTGGCAATGGTAACCTGCGCGGATTCGCTGGTTCCGGACAGAACGCGACCCAGTTCGACCGATTCCGGAGATACCGAGATTTCCGGTGTCGGAGCCAGGGTGCCGCGGCCAGACAGGGCAACGTCGATGCTCGGGGTTTCGGCATCGGTAGACTCGATGGTCAGGGTTGCGCTACGGGTGCCATCGGTGCTTGGAGCAAAGGTGACATCAACCGCACAGGAAGCGTCCGGCGCAAGGCTGGAGCCACACTGGTTATTCAGGGTGAAGACGTCAGCATCGTTACCACTGATGGCAATGTTGTTCAGGCCTAGGGCTGCACTGCCGGTGTTGGTGATGGATACGGACTGCTGAGCGCTCAGGCCGGCCTGTACGGCACCGAAGGCCAGTTCTTCAGCGCCTACGGTGATGCGCGGTGTTTCAACCACTTCACCACCCACGGTGATGGTTTGAAGCAGGTTGTCCTGGCCTGGCAACTGAACACAGTCAGTCAGGATTTCACCGATCGGAGCCGGGGCAATGGCGCCATTGGCGGTGCGCGCAGTCAGGTCCAGCTGCAGGGCGCCAACACGGATGACCAGTTCGCCAATATCATCCTCTGTAACCAGGAATTCCGGAGACATGCCGGAGGCCGGAACATTGAATTCGCCTGACGTTTCGGGAACCGGCGTGGGCGGAATGTCCAGCTTCACAATTTGTTCAACGGTTCTGCCTGCGGTCACAACACTGTTGTAACTGGTGGCAACGCCTTCGAGTGTGGCGGACTGAACCAGTTTAAGGCCGGTGCGGGCATCGTCATTGACCACGGTGATAGCATCAACGGTGAATGCGGGGATGGTGTCACCCACAGACACTACGGAAGGAATATCCGCGCTGATGGTAGCCCGGATGGGCTGGTCGCCAATCAGCGGGAATGGGCATTCAAAGGCCAGTTCGGTAGAGACCTGTTCGGCTGCCGCATTTGACGCACCGCCGGCCATCAAGGCCGCCGCCGCAACGGCGGGACCGAGCTTGCGAACGCTCGTTTTGAGGTTCCTGAGTTTCATGAGTTCGTCCTCTGTGTATCTTCTTTGTTGTAGTTGGGGTTGCAGACAACACCGATAAGGACTGCTCGATCGGACTTGCAAAGATCCCGTGCCATACGCGTTTACGCATGAATGCAGGGTTATTAGACGGGGAGTGGGTGCCGCCGGTCATTGCTGGTGGCGGCACCATTTTTGTCTTAAACGGAAATCAGGGTGGGTTATTGTTCAAACCGTGAACGGTGTCAAAACGGCCGGGGAACGCCGGTCACTTTTTACTGCGGGCCTGACGGCGAATGTCGCCAGGGGTCTGGCCGGTCCAGGAACGGTAAGCCTTGGTGAAACCGGCCTGGTCACTGAATCCCAGTTTTTCTGCAATGGATTCCAGCGGCACATTGGTGTCTTTCAGGTACAAAGTGGCAAAGTTTTCCCGGATTTCGTTACGCAGTTCCCGGAAGGATGTGCCGGCGCTGGCAAGGTGCTGCCGCAGTGTGCGGGGGCTGATCTCCAGGCGGCGGGCGATATTCTCGGTGGTGCAGGGGCGCCCGGGCTGGCTCATGATCAGTTCCCGTACCTGCATAACGGTCTCGTCTGCTTCCCGGGGTGTCTCCCGGGCACCGTGCCGGGTCCTGGCCACCAGGAATTCCAGGCTGGCGTCGTCTTTTCGAATCGGGGTGCCGTTCAGGGGCATGATGACCTGGCTGATGCCGGCATCGAATTCGAACTCGCTGTCTGGTGCCAGCAATTGCCAGTCTTCCTGGCTGGCTTTGCCCGGAAAGTCGAACTGGAAAGTGAAATGGCTGCATACCTGGGAGGAGACCCGGTGAATGCTGCCCATGTAGATCTTGGTCAGGCAGGGCCGAAGATCGCCCACTCCCCAGGTATCGATCAACCGGATGCGAATGGTGGAACCGCTGGATTCCAGTTCCATATCCATCAGTGGCAAGCCCACCCTGAGGTATTGAACAATCATGCTGACCAGGCGGCGGGGATTTTCCTGGCCCAGCACGGCAAAGCCGAGCAAGCCGTGGCTGGGCAGGTCCAGCTGCTGTCCGAATTCGAAGGCGGCCCGTTCGTCGTGCATCAGCCAGTCGGCCTGGCGGAGCAGGAGCAGCACCTGGCTCATGGTTACGCTGGCATCGGGGTTGTTCAGAAGGTCGTCGGTAATGCCGGTTTCCGCCATGATGGCGTGGCGTTTAACCCCGCGGTTTTCCATAAACCGGATAAAACGGCGGGCATAGCGGGCCGAGATGATCGGCACCTCCAGTGCAAGGTTGTTCAACGAATCCATGTTTCCGTCTCTGTGCCGAGGCTGTGTACGGGGTTAGTATAGGCGCGGTGTTACGGTGGATATCCGGCAACGGGTCACAAATTGGCCGCATGGCCGGATATGACAATAAAACTTCAGACAGGTTTGTCCCCCATGATTTCAGGTGGTGCCACAGCATCCAATACAGAGTTGTCCGAGCCCTGTTCGGTTTGTGAGAGCCGCACACTCGCACCGTTTATGGAGGTAGAAGGCAAACTTTACCTGCGTTGTGGCACTTGCCAGGCAACCCTGATGGCGCCGGGGTTCTACTTGTCTGAGCAGGAGGAACGGGCCGTCTACCAGTTGCACGATAATCAGCCAGAGGACCCCGGCTATCGAAAGTTTCTGTCAAAGCTTGTCGGGCCTCTACTGGCAAAGCTTTCCCCGGGCGCCCACGGGTTGGATTTTGGCTGTGGCCCCGGGCCCGCGCTGGCTAGCATGTTTGAGGAGGCTGGCCACCCGATGTCGGTTTACGATCCGTTCTTCAGTCCAGAAAGGGAAGTGCTGAACCAGGCCTATGATTTTGTGACCTGTACCGAAGTCGTGGAACACCTGCACCAGCCTGCCCAGGTGTTCAGACAGCTCGACGCCTTGGTAAAGCCCGGAGGCTGGCTGGGTATCATGACTTGTTTCCAGAACGCGGATGACCGCTTTGCCACCTGGCATTACCGCAGAGACCCGACCCACGTGGTGTTCTACCGGGAAGAAACCTTTGCCTGGCTGGCCGCACATTTCGGCTGGGAGCTGGAGGTGCCGAGAAAGGATGTTGCGCTGTTCCGAAAGCGGGCCTGACCCGGTTCAAGGCGCCTCGGCGGGACATTGGGGAATGGCCGGGCATTGCTGCGTGGCGTTTTGGATGGGGCCGGGCAGGTTGTCTGCTTTATTTTTGAAGCGGTCAGGGGCAAGGGCGCTTGCGCAACCCCGGGCTTTCCCGGCTGTTTCAGGACAGCCATTGGCCGACAGGGCATAGGCCAGGTTGTTCCAGCCTTCAGGGGCTTGCGGGAATAGCTTCACAGCTTTCAGAAAGTGCTCGATCGCTTGTTGCGGCTGTTGTTGCGCATAGGCCAGGTTACCAAGTGCCATGATCGGGGCAGAGTGTTCGGGCCAGCGTGTTTGCGCGGTCTGGTAGGCCTCCCGTGCCGCACGGCTGTGACCGGTGGTTTCCAGGTCATGGGCGGCCCGCAGCCAGGGCAGGGGTTCGGAAGTTGCCGGTAACGTGTCCGGTGGCAGGATTACCACGGCCCACCGTTCTGCCCGGGTCCAGGTGGCGTGAAAGGCTTTGTAGGGCATCCGGTAATGCTGGCGGGTGTCGGTGTTCAGTACCAGCTCTTCCTCCCGGGCGTCGTAGCCCACCACCACTGCAAAGTGCCATTGCGGCCACCAGTTGAAGCGCAGGTTCTGCATAACCAGTACCGGGTTGCCCGCCGTAACTTCCGCCAGTACGGCATCAATTGCCGGTTGCAGTGGATACACCACCATATTGTGGGAGCGCGCCCCGGCAACCATCTCCACCTGCAACGAGCCTTCCCGGCCAGGAATGTACACCAGCTCTTTCAGGATGTCCGGATCGGTGGACAGCCCCTGACTATTGAGCATGGTGGCCAGCGAGGCCGGGCCACACTGGTACTTTTCCTGGGGATAGAACGGTACTTTCTCCAGCAAGGTCGATGCGGGCTGTGCATCATTGTTGGTGGCTGATGGTTCGGGCCAGGGCGGGGTAGTTGCGCAGCCGGCCAGCAGGACCAGGCCCGTGAGGGCCATCAACCTGCTGAAACCGGAGAGCTTCCTGAGCATGGTTCGGTGGTTTACCGGATACAGTTAATGAACGAGAAGAGATCGGTGGCGCACAGCATGTCGGTGATGATGAACACCAGCAGGAACAGGACGATCACACCGACAACCCCTTCACCGGTGGGTGCTTCGGCCAGTTGCTGCTCGAAGTCTGCCAGTTCGGCGGGGGTCAGGTTCTGGATGCGCTCGGCCACCTGGTCTTCACTGACACCAAGCTCGGCCAGCTTTTCTTTCACTTCCTGCTGCTCCAGCATCTCCAGCAGCTGTTGCCGGTCGATGTCGGTCTGTTGTTGCTGGATCAGCTCACCGGTGCCCACCATGCCGGCGTGGGCAGAAACAGAGAAGGTGGTGGCAAAGGCCATCAGCAGGGCCATCACCAGAGAAAACTGCTTGGTGTAACGTCGCATGGCGTTCATGACAGACTCCTTTCTCAGTTGTTTACAAAGACACTAGTTTGAACTGTGTCGCTGTTCAACATACAAAACGTTCACCAGGAAGAAAGGGTTCCTCAGAAAGTGGAAAGCCCGGTGGCTTCCATCACCCGGTACTGCCAGTAACGGAACCTGGACGCCTCCTGCCACCGTGCCCACGGCAGGCTGAGTACCGGATTGCTGTCCGGGCCATGGTTCCAGTGCAGCTCAAAGTAATCAGTCGCCTTAGTGGCAACGGGGTGGTCGGCCGGGAGCTGCACCCATGCGTTGGATTCCAGGTTCAGGTCGTCCAGGTTGCGGCGGGTGAAGTTGGCAGAGCCCAGCAGCATTTCCTGTTGGCCATCGCTACGGGTTCGGATCAGCAGCTTGCTGTGGCACTGCTCCCCGTGGGTGTTACACCAGCGGACGGCAACTCCTGCCTGGTTCAACTCGTTAGCCACCGGGCGGTTGGGAATGCCGTTCTTCTCGTGGCCGAAGGCGTCTTTATTGGCATCCAGCAACAGCCGGACGCTCACGCCCCGTTGCTGAGCGGCTATCAGGGCTTCGATGACAGGGCGGTGGGAGAGGTAGAACATGGCCATGTCGAGGCTTTCCCCGGGCTGGCTCTGGTCAATCATCGCCAGGGCCTTGTCCCGGATGGCGGATTCGGTGAGTACCTGAATGCTGCTGCCGGATTCCTGGTGTTCGCCGGCCATGGCCTCCAATGTGTTGATCCAACGGTCAATTGTGGCGGTATCTGCGCCGGACATCTGCATAACCGCGCGTTCGCTGCGAACCACATCGGTGACTGCCGGGCCATTGAAGGCCAGGGCGGTGTTGCTGTGCCGGCTGCTGCCATCGTGGGGGTTGGCGGAGGTGATCACAGCACGGAAGCGATCTCCCTCGTCGGCAACCAGTACCTTGCGATGGTTGGCCTTGAAGTTGGGCAGGGCCAGGTAGCTGCGAACGGTGGCGGGCTCCGTGCCCAGTGCGTTTGGCAGCCAGCCACCATCGGGGTTGTTGCCCAGCCACTGGCAGCAGAGCCGCCATAATGATGACCAGGCCGGGTTGCTGTCCCGCAGGGGGTCAAGCCGGGTGATGACCAGTTGAATGCCGGCATTTTCGAGGGCTTCGAACAGCGTCGATCGGGTGCCGCCGTAGAAGGTGTTAAGCGGGTCTGTGATGACCACAATGTCGATGCCGGGCTGCGCTTGCTTTCGGGCAATCAGCGCATCGACGGTCTGCTGTGCCAGGGGCCGTAATCCCTTGTCTTCGGGGCCGGTGCTGTTGAACAGGAACATGTCCAGCAGGATGAATGTTTCGGCCTGTCCGATCAGCCGGAACATCTCGTCGAAAATTTCGTGGTCCAGCTCGGAGCGGCCATCAGGGAAGTGCAGGGTGGTGTCGGTCAGCAGTTCAGGCGCTTCGAGGGGCAGAGCATCGCCCTGATAGGCAAGGCCGGCCGGCAAGGGCTTGCAGGTGTGCCATAGCCCGAGGCTGACCAGAATCAATAACAGGGCTGCGGCGAGTAACTTCATTGTCATGGCAGCATCATTCCTTTGAGTGTGGGGCGCCTGGCTCAGGTTTCGCTGTGACGGAGGATCCGTTCCGAAAACAGCTGCAGCAGGCGGGCTGCGTCGTCGGCCGGTTGCACCAAGGCCATCAAGCCATTGGCATCCAGCCCCTCGGCCTGAAGGTCAGGGTGCTGGATTTCCAGATACGCCTTCATGATGTGTTCGGTGAACTCGGGGTGAAACTGCACACCCCAGGCATTGTCACCGACCCGGAAAGCCTGGTGCGGCTCAAAGTCGGACTCGCCCAGCAAAACAGCGCCAGGGGGTAGCTCCAGCACAGATTGCTTGTGAGTCAGCTGAGCCGGAAAGGTTTGCGGAAGCTGGCTGAACAGGGGATCGCTCTGTGCAGCAGCAAACAGGCGAACCAGTCGGGTGCCGGTTTCACGGCCTTTGGGATGGTAATCCACCTTGCCGCCCATGGCATGTGCCAGAAGCTGGTGGCCGTAGCAGACACCCAGAAGCGGAACATTGTCTTCTACTGCCTGGCGCACCCAGTTGGCTGCTTGTTCGCTCCAGGGTTCCCGGTTACTGACCATGGCCGGCGAGCCGGTGATAACGATGCCTTGCCAGTCCGAGGGGTGGCCCGGAGGTGAAGCACGGGTTACGTCGACGACTGTCAGTTGCAACTGGCTGGACAAGCCACGGGTAAACCAGGCATCAAAGTCTCCGAACTGATCCTTGATTTGCGGATAGGTGCTCCCTGTTTTCAGGATAACCACCCGCGGGGCCTGTGTGTTGCCTGTGCCAGCCATACTGCGCTCCGGTGACAGCTAAACGGGAGAGGGTTATTCCTCTTCCGGAAGTTCCGCGTTATGGAACACGTTCTGAACGTCGTCCAGGTCGTTCAGCATGTCGAGGAATTTCTCGAACAGGGGGATGTCGTCGCCCTGAACAACCGTGGTGGTCTTCGGCAGGAACTGGATCTCGTCCACATCGAACTCGATGCCTTCGAAGGCTGCTTCCAGTGCCTGTTTGGCCTTGGCGTATTCGGTGTTGGGCGTGAATACGGTGATCTTGCCGTCTTCATTTTCGATGTCGGTCACGTCAACATCGGCTTCCATCAGCGCTTCAAGAACGGCTTCTTCATCCTGGCCGTTGAACGCGAAAATAGCGCAGTGGTCGAACATGTGGGCAACCACGCCGGGGGTGCCGATCTTGCACTTGGTCTTGGTGAAGGCCAGGCGAACGTCGCCGAAGGTACGGTTGGGGTTGTCGGTCAGGCAGTCGACAATCACCATGCAGTTGCCGGGGCCATAACCTTCGTAACGGGCTGTCGAGTAGTCTTCACCCGCGCCGCCCTTGGCCTTCTCGATGGCTTTTTCAATAACGTGTGTGGGGACCTGGTCTTTCTTGGCGCGCTCGATCAGGCCGCGAAGCGACAGGTTGGCCTGGGGGTCGGGGCCGCCAGACTTGGCGCTCATGTAGATTTCCCGGCCGTACTTGCTGTAAACCTTGGTTTTAGCCGCGGCCGTCTTGGCCATGGATTCTTTACGGTTCTGGTAGGCTCTGCCCATCGTTGGTGCCTCTCGGATTTACGATCAAAAGCGGGATTTTACTGAACCTGAGGGATTTGCGACAGGGGTGATTGCGCAAGGAATGCAGAAGGAGGTTTCCGCATCCCTGCGGAAACCGGGGAAATCACACAAAATCGACCGGCGGACGGTAGTTGTCCTGGGTCATCAGGTCGATGCCGCAGTCCATGCTGCTGACCCAGTTCAGGAAGCGGTCAACCATGGCCGGCCCCTCAAAACGCTTGCCGTGCTGGGGCACGATCATGGCTACGTCCATATCGCGAACCATGTTGGCCCACAGCTGGCACACCTTTTTAGAGGCAATATACCGGCGGTGGAAGCCAATCATGTGCTGGATGTGGTTGTCGAAGTCTTCCACCGGTTTGTGATCGTCTTTACCCCCGAGCGATGCGCCCAGATCGCCGGAGAACAGAATCTTCGAGACCGGATCATAGAACTGCAGGTTACCCACAGAGTGCATGAAGTGGGCTGGCAGGCACTGGATATGGGAGTCGCCGAAACGCACTTTCGCACCCTGGTCCGGAATGCTGATGATGCGATCGTACACGCTGCCGCTGAGCTGGTTGGTTACGTAACTGGACACCAGGTGGGGCAGGAAACGGGCCCACAGCTTGGAGGTTACGATGCTGGCCTTGGTGTGCACAATCCAGCGGTCAATTGCACCGATGATGTCCGGGTCCTGGTGAGAGGCAAATACATAGTCCATCTCACGGATGTTCATGTACTTGGAGGCAGCCACCGACAGCGGGGTATAGGTAAGGTCTCCGCCGGGATCCAGCAGGGCTTCGTGGTCACCATCTACAATCAGGAACTGGTTGGACTGCACGCCCTCGCCGGTTACCAGGGAATCAAACATCAGGCACTTGTGGTGCCCGTTGTCGAACAAAACGATCGGCTCAACTGCCATTAGGGTCTCCCGCACAACAATAAGTTACAGGCCATGACAACGGTGCTCATGCACCGCCATGGCCGGATATTGCAATAAGGTTTGGAGACTACCGAACGGCGGGAAGCCGGGCCTTGCCACAGGTCAATTATCTGATATTCATCAAGTAACGGATTGTTGCTATGGCTACGCCAGCTCCGGAACCCGGCGGATGCCGCGCTTCAGGCCCTGCTCCAGCGCCGCACTGACCACCTTGCCTGAAAACGGCACGATATCTTCGAAGGTGATGGTATAGCTGACCCGGGTTTGACCTTCCTGCGTGTCATAAAAACGAATACGCCCCATATGATTTCGAATCGGGCTAAGGCTGGTGATGGTGTATTCAATCAGCGAGTCAGGCTCGAAAACCAGTACGGTTTCCTGCAGCGACAGGGGGCCAATGCCGATTTTACGTACCGAGCCGGTACCGTTCGGATCGGCCTGGTCACTGTCTTTGATGCGTTTTACCGGAGCACCGATCATTTTGCCGAAACGGTGATGGTCGGCAAACAGGGCGAAGACTTTTCGCCTTGGCACATCAAAAGTTTCATCAATTTCAATGGTGTAGCTGGCCATCGTCATGCTCTTGTTGTTGGTTGTGGCTGCCAGATTACCTGTTTACGGTATTAAACAAAAGTCGAATACTGTCCGGCCTGACCCCAATGTTTCCGAAGTCCGGCTTTGCGGTCAATTTATAAAGTATTTGAGTGGCTAAACTACACATAACACTAACAATGAACCTTCAGTGCGAGAGGGAAGAACCATGAGCACCAACGCCAAGCTGCCACTGGATATGCTTTACCAGTGGGAAAACAACCACAAAGACCGGCTCTACATGACCCAGCCCATGGGCGACGGCACGGTGGATGAATTCACCTGGGGCCGCGCGGTGGACGAAGCCCGGCGCATGGCGGCTTACCTGAAGTCTCTGGACCTGCCGGAGAAGAGCCGGGTCGGGATTATCTCCAAGAACTGCGCCCACTGGATCATGACCGACTGGGCTATATGGCTGGCAGGGCATATTTCTGTGCCCCTGTACCCGATGCTGAATGCCGACACGGTAAACTACGTACTCAACCACGCCGGCTGTGAAGTGCTGTTTGTGGGCAAGCTGGATGACTGGCCGAGCATGAAGCCGGGTGTTCCGGATTCCGTTCGCTGCATTTCGTACCCGCTCAGCCCGCCCAACAACTATGAAACCTGGAACGCAATTGTTGCCGGCAACGAGCCGCTGCAGGGCAACCCGGTGCGGGATGCGGAAGAGCTGGCCACCATTGTTTATACCTCCGGCAGTACCGGGCGGCCCAAGGGTGTGATGCTCGGCTTCGACAACATGGCCTTTGCCGCAGAAGGCGGCATCAAAACCCTGAACGTGGGGCCGGATGAGCGCATGCTGTCTTACCTGCCCATGGCCCATGTGTTCGAGCGTACGTTTGTCGAACTGGGTTCGCTGTACGCTGGCTTCCAGCTGTTCTTTGCCGAATCCCTGGATACCTTCGTGCAGGATCTGCAGCGGGCGCGGCCCACGCTGTTCCTGTCTGTACCTCGCTTGTGGGTGAAGTTCCAGCACGGCGTGCTGCAGAAGGTGCCCAAGCACAAGCTGGACCGCCTGCTGAAGATCCCGCTGGTGAACAAGCTGATCAAGAAGAAGGTGCTGAAGAACCTGGGCCTGGACCAGGTAAAGCTGGCTGGCTCTGGCTCCGCGCCCTTGTCCCACGATGTGCTGGACTGGTACCGCAACCTGGGGCTGGAATTGCTGGAAGGCTACGGCATGTCTGAAAACTTTGCCTATTCCCACATGAACAAGCCGGGGCGCACCCGCACCGGCTACGTGGGCGAAGCATTGCCGGGGGTAGAAACCCGCATCAGCGAGCAGGGCGAAGTCCAGGTGAAGAGCCCGGCTACCATGATGGGCTATTACAAGGATGACGAGAAAACTGCGGAAGCTTTCACCGAAGATGGCTTTCTCAGAACCGGTGACAAGGGCGAGATCGACCAGATGGGGCGTCTGAAGCTCACCGGCCGCCTGAAGGAGATCTTCAAAACCAGCAAGGGCAAATACATTGCGCCTGCCAAGCTGGAAAACCTGCTGATGGCCCACGAGTCCATCGAGGTGTGCTGTGTATCCGGTGCCAACCAGACCCAGCCCTTCGCCATGGTGATGCTGAACGAAGAGCTGCGGCCCCAGGTGCAAGACGATGCAGCATTGAAACAGGAAATCGAGGACAGCCTGAAGCAGCTCATCCAGGACATCAACAAGCAGGTTGATCCCCACGAGCAGCTGGCGTTCATTATCGTGATGCAAGACGAGTGGACCATCGAGAACAGCTTCCTGACCCCGACCCTGAAGCTCAAGCGTAACGTGGTGGAAGACACCTACCAGCAGAAGGTAGACGCCTGGTACGGACAGAAGAAACCGGTTATCTGGCAGTAAGTTTTGCCAGCATAAGCAGTAACGAAAAGAGCCCCGGTCGGGGCTCTTTTCAGTTGAGGTGTCAGGAACTTCAGCCGATGGCTTTCAGGGGCAGCCTGCGCTGGCGAACGCCGGTCAGCCGGAACAGGGCGTTGCCCAGAGCAGGAATAACCGGTGGCACGCCCGGCTCGCCCACACCGGTGGGTGCCTCGTTGCTGTCTACGATATCCAGTTCAACATCTGGCAAGTTGTGCATGGCCATCACCGGGTAATCGTGGAAGTTGCTCTGCTGCACCTTGCCATCTGCCAGGGTGATCTCACCCCACAGCGCTGCTGACAGGCCGAACAGAATGCCGCCCTTGATCTGGTCGCTTACCACCGACGGGTTTACCACCTGGCCGCAATCCACGGCGCACCACACCTTGTGTACCTTGATCTCGCTGCCTTCAATGCTCGCCTCAACCACCTGGGCTACGAAGGTACCGAAGCTCTGGAACACTGCCACGCCCTTGGCACGCCCGGAAGCACTGGCGCTGTTCCAGCGGGACATCTCTGCCACCCGGTCAAGTACCTGAAGGTGCCTGGGCTGGTTCTGAAGCCTGGCCCGGCGGAACGCAATGGGGTCTTCCCCCAGTTCATGGGCGATTTCGTCCATAAAGGTTTCCACCGCAAAGCCGTTATGGGAATAACCCACCGAGCGCCACCAGGTGATCGGGAAGCCCGGGTCGCTGTGGGTATGTCGCAGCTCCACATTAGGCACCTGATACGGATAGTCGATGGCGCCTTCAATGGCGGAGACATCTTTCGGCGTGGCTAACCCTTCGGCAGCCAGGCCCACCCGCCCCAGGGTGTTGTAAAGAATTTTCGGAGCCCAGGGGTACTGGGCCGGTGCCGCGTTGGTGATATACCAGTCAAGGATCTGCGGCCCGACAATCTGGTGGTGCCAGCCTTCGAGCCTGTTGCCGCTGACCGCGGCCCGCATCCGGTGCAGCATGGCCGGGCGGCAGGGGCTGTGTTGGGTATCTTCCTCCCGGGACCAGACCAGCTTTACCGGGGCCTTCATGCGGTAAGACACAGCAGCGGCTTCCTCGATGTAATCGTTGGTCAGCCTCCGGCCAAAGCCGCCACCCAGAAACGTGGTGTGTATCGTGATATCGCCCGGTGAAAGATCGCAGCCCCGGGCGGCAGCAATGCGCCCGAGGTCCGGGGCCTGGGTAGATGCCCATACTTCCATGGCGTCGCCCTTGTACCAGGCGGTGGCATTCATCGGCTCCATGGCAAAGTGAGCGAGGTAGGGTTGTTCGTAGTCAGCGTGCAGAACCTTGCCGGCTTGCTCTTCGGCCTGCGCATAGTCGCCGTCTTCCCGTTCGCTGACACCGGCATCCTGTTCCGAATCCTTGTAGTAATGGTGGAACACGCTCTCTGTCGACAGGGTGATGGCGTCGTCGTTATCCCATTCGACCTGAAGGGCTCTCTGGGCCTTACGGGCACGCCAGTAGGAGGTGGCGACCACCGCCACACCCCGGTCAATCTCGAAGACATCCTTTACGCCGGAATGGATGGTGACATCCGCCTTGTTGAAAGATTTCACCTTCGCGCCATAGCGGGGCGGGCGGGTAACCACTGCATACAGCATGCCCGGCTGTTCGATATCAATGCCGTACACGGCGGTGCCGGTGGACTTGGCTTCGGCATCCAGCCGTTTCATCTGCTTGCCGATGTACTTCCACTCGCTGCGGGGCTTCAAGGGAACCTCGATGCGGGGAATTTCACTGGCCGCCAGGGATGCCAGCCTGGCGTAGGGCAGGCTGTCGATGCCGTTGGGGTGTACCACCCGGCCATCCTGCGTGCTGCAGTTGTCGGTTTCTACCTGCCAGACGTTCGCTGCTGCCATCATCAGCATATAGCGGGCTTCTGCGCCGGCCCGGCGAAGGGGTTCCCAGGAGGTAGCGACACTGGTGCTGCCGCCGGTAATCTGTAACTTGTAGGCAGGGTTCAGGTATTCCTTCGCTACCGGTGCAAAGCGGGGCTTGATAGAAGCCGGCTCTACATCCAGCTCTTCGGCAATCAGCGTGGTCAGGCCGGTGTAGGTGCCCTGGCCCATTTCAACCCGGGCCAGAGTGAAGTAGATGTTTCCATTGTCCTGGATTTCCAGCCAGGCATCCGGGCGCCAGGTACCGGCGTTTTCAGAGTAACCGGTATCAACAGTGGCACAGCCGGGCAGTGACAGTGACAACACCAGTCCACCAGATGCGCTGGTGGACACTTTCAGAAAGTCCCGTCGGTTCATCGCCATGGGTAAAGCCTCGAATTCTTGTTATCAGGTGGAAGACGCCGATTTAACTGCTTCGACAATTCGGTGATAGGTGCCGCAACGGCACAGGTTGCCGGCCATGGCATTCACAATGTCGTCTTCACTGGGGGACGGGTTCTGCTCCAGCAGGTGGGCGGCGGTCATGATCTGGCCAGACTGGCAGTAACCGCACTGGGGCACACCATGTTCTACCCAGGCCTGCTGCAACGGGTGCAGTTCACCGTTTTTGCTGAGGCCTTCTATGGTGGTGATCTCCTGACCGTTTACGGCCTCTACCGGAGTCTGGCATGCGCGGGTGGGGGTTCCGCCCACGTGCACGGTGCAGGCACCGCAAAGCCCTGCACCACATCCAAACTTGGTGCCTTTCAGGTTGAGCTCGTCTCTGAGCACCCACAGCAGCGGGGTGTCTGAGTCTACATCCAGGGACCGTTTTTCTCCGTTTACGACAAGACTGATCATTGCGGAAAACCTTTTGTATTTGTATGTCGTTGAATCAGCATATTAGGGGCGATCATCAAATTTTGTAAACCGGCGATGCTCGCACAGTATGCTGAAAACCTTCCGGATTCGAACGCTTATTTGAATTTGGCCCGATATGACCGCCGTCCTTACGTGACGACCTATTACTTTATCCGGCATGATTGAAAAGTAAGTATACGTACTGCAGTACGATACAGATCATAATCAAAACAAAAACGGGGATTACCCCGAACAGGAGGTCTGCTGTGGCTGCTGAATTCCGCCCGCGTGGTCTGGCATGTTTTGCGTTAGCCGGTTTGGTTCTGGCTTTGTCCGGTTGTGGAGGGGGCGATGGAGGCTCCGATGCGGTTGCTGATGAGAGCGACGCCGCGGCACAACAGCCTGCCGAAAAGAATCCGCCCCAGGCCGGGGCCGGTTCGCAGCCTGAGGCCCGTGCCTACGCCTGGAAAGATACCCGTTACCAGTTTGCCAACGGTTGCTACAGCCTGCAGGCGGATGGTTTGTATGTATCCGAGGTAGCTGATGGCCAGTACAGCGTAACTCCGGATGCCGGAAAGGCCGCCCGCTTCACCATGCGGCCCACCGAGCTGGGCTCTTACCTGATGATGTCCGGTTTCTCCCGGGAAGACAGCCAGGTTGGCCAGTTTGAGTTGCTGGGCATCAGCGATCCGGGCGGTGAGTTCCTGGATACCGGCGGGCACTTCATCGGTGAACTCAGTTACCTGGTGTCCGGGTTGGGAGATACCGCCAACCTTGTGCTGGATCCGGTATTGCCATTGGGCGGCATTCTGCGGGAACTGGGTGAAAGCCTGGATTTTGCCGGCGGGCAACTGGGTAATGTAGACATGCTGCCCCGACTGGCCGCAGTCGACCGACCCAGTGACCTGGCGGTCTGGAAACTGAACAAGCACGAAGGTGCAGACCAGTACACCATGACCTCGGCGGTCACCGGTCTTCTGTTAGGCACCTCGGAAGAGGGATTAACACTCTCGTCGCCGTCCCTGCGCAATGCCGCCAATACCTTTACCTTCACTGAGGCCGAAGGCTGCACCGAATACCCGGAGGCCGGCCTGAACCTGGAGGTGGCCGACCACCGTGGCCCGGCCATCTACCTGAAAGAAGTGGATCGCTTCAAAGGTATCAAGGGCATCGATAACGACGACATCTACGGCTACGTGGATACCCATTCCCATATTTCCGCCTACGAGTTCATTGGCGGGCGCATCAACTACGGCGCACCCTTCCACAAATTCGGCGTAACCCATGCGCTGGAAGACTGCGAAGTTGCCCACGGCCCCTGGGGCACCACCGGCTTCCTGGAACTGGTCACCAGCGGCACAGGCCCCCACGATACCCAAGGCTGGCCAAGCTTTAACGACTGGCCCCGGTACAACTCCCTGCAACACCACCAGAGCTACTACCGCTGGCTTGAGCGGGCCCACTATTCCGGTATGAAAATCCTGGTGAACCACCTGGTGCACAACGAGATCCTGTGCCGCATCAATCCCCAGAAACAGAACGACTGCGACCCGATGGAGTCCATCCTGCTGCAGATCCAGCGCATGTATGAAATGCAGGACTACATTGATGCCCAGCATGGCGGCCCCGGCGAAGGCTGGTTCCAGATGGTCACCAGTTCCGGCGAAGCCCGGGACGTCATCGACGATGGCAAGCTGGCGGTGGTACTGGGCATTGAAATGTCCAAGGTGCTTAAGTGCGGCGAATTCCTGGATGTGGCCGAATGTACCCGGCAAGACATCGTGGAGCGGCTGGACAAGCTGTACCAACTGGGTGTGCGCAACATTTTCCCGGTTCACAAGTTCGATAACGCCTTTGGCGGCCACTTGCCCGATCTGACCTCCGGTGTCGGCATTGGCCCGGTGCTCTATGCCGGCAACCTGCTGGAAACCGGCCACACCATCGAATTCGAGGAATGCCCCGAAGGCACTGAATTTGTTGGCGATGAAACAGACCAGAATGCTGCCATGCAGCCCTTCGGCATCCTTGACCAGCTGCTGTTCCAGATGGACTACATCGGCGACCGTTTCCCGGAAACCCCAGAACAGCTGCAAGCGCTGGACCCGCGCCAGGGCACTGAACACCTGTGTAACCGCCGTGGCCTGACAGATCTGGGCGATTTCCTGGTCCAGGAGCTGATTCGCCGCAAGATGATGATCGAAACCGACCACATCAGCCGCAAGGCCGCCGCTCGCATCCTCGACATTACCGGCCGGCTGGATTACCCGGTGATTAACAGCCACGGCAGCTGGGGCGGCACCGAAGCCCTGCGCGACCGCATTGCCAGCCAGGGTGGCATTACCGCTTCCTTTGGTGGCACCCGTGAGAACTGGGTCGACAAACTGCTGCGCGACGGCAACCGCCCCCGCACCGAAAACCTCAAGGTTGGCCCCTTCGGTGGCGCCGGCTTCGCCTCGGACGTCAACGGTATCGCCCAGCTAGCCAGTAACCCCGGTACCCCGGAAGACGACGCCCGCCTGTACCCGTTTGAATCGGTTGATGGCCGGGTGGTCTTCCACAAACAGAAAACCGGCGACCGCGAATTCGGCCTGTACGACGGCCGCGGCGTGGCTCATTACGGCCTCTACCCGGACCAGATCGCCGACATGATCCTCAACACCGATCGCCCGAAAGAACAGGTCGACGAAGCCGTCAACCAGCTCTTCACCTCCGCCGAGGCCTACCTCCGGATGTGGGAACGCATCGAAAACGCCCCCCTTTAAAAAGGACGCGACTGCTATGAAACTCACAAAAAGAACTCACTTACCCTGGCGCACCGGCGCCACGGTGCTGGGCATCAGCGCTTTGCTTTCCCTGAGTGGCTGCTTTGGCGGCTCGGGAGGCTCCTCCGGCAGCCCAGCAGCAGAGAGCGATAACCAACCGGAGCAGGAAGAAACCGTCGCCAGGTTCAGCGAAGGCCGGGTGTTCAAGGTGGAACCCGGTGAACGGGCCACCGAAGACATGGTGGCCGCGATGATCCAGCTGCGCCCGGGGGATGCCCTGGAGTTCGGTTGTGGTTACTTCGACCTGTACCACGGCCTGTTGATCCAGGCCACGGAAGATGTAGAGATCCGCGGTTGTGGTAAGGATGAAACCGTCCTCAACTTTCGCGACAGCGATAACGTAACCGGCCTGGAAGCCCTGAACGTTCGTGGTATCACCGTGAAGGATCTCACCATCCTCGACTCACCAGGCGATGCCTTCAAGCTCAAGGGCGTGAAGTGGGGTACTTTGCTGAACGTGCGGGCCATCTGGTCCGGTGGTGGTGAACCCATTACCCGGGAAAACTACGCATCCCGCCTGCACGTGGAATGCACCACCCCGCCGTTCAACGAAGGCGACCCGGCACCCGATTACGTGCCCAGTTCTGACAGCGGCCGTTACGGCATCTACCCGGTGGAATCCGAGAACATCCTGGTGGATAACTCCGAATCTATCGGTGCCTCGGACGCCGGCATCTACGTTGGCCAGACCAACACCGCCATCATCAGAAACAGCCGCGCGGCCTATAACGTGATGGGCTTTGAGATCGAAAACGTCCAGGGCGGCGAGTACGACAACAACCTAGCGGAATGTAACACCGGCGGCTTCCTGATCTACGACCTGGAAAACATCACCCAGTACGGAGACACCTCGGTGATGCTGAACAACGTCTCCCGCAACAACAATACCTACAATTTCGCCCACAGTGGCCTGGTGTCTGCCGTGCCCCGGGGTACCGGGTTTATTACCCTCGGTTACGACAACATCGAGGTGTACGACAACGTGTTCGAAGACAACAGCACCGCAGCGGTGATCTACACCAGCTACGAGCTGATTGATGGCAAGGGCAAGACCTCGGACAAAAAGCTGGACCCGTATACCGAAGGCCTGCACATCTACAACAACGTCATGAAGAACTCCGGCTTCGATTTGCCGGCTCCGAACCTGGAGAAAGTGATCGGCGAAGGCGAGGTGGAAACCCTGCTGCCCACGCTGATTGGCATCAAGAACATCCATAACCCGGGCAAGGGTGCCCACATTGTGTGGGATGGGCTGCTGGATGACTACGATGCCGAGTGCCCGTACCCGGTGGATGCCAGTGGCCAGCCGGTGCCGAAAGATGAGAACGGCAAGCCCATCCACACCAACGAGCACCCGAACCCGGCGTGCCATTACAACGCCTATAAGTTCAACGCACAGGGCGAGCGCAAGCTGCCGGAGTGGGGTTCGTGCATCTACGACAACGAGATGTCGTCAGACAGCCAGGATTACATCAATTTCCACGGTATGCGTGGCCTGGAACTGGTATTGAATGTTGTGGATTTTGACTTGGGGGCGATCTTTTCGTGGCAAGGGCTGCAGGACACGCTTACCGGCCCGCTCGAATTCTTCGCGGACACCGAGCTGGAAGACCACGACTGCAACGCCCGTTTCGGCCGTACATTGGCCAGCCTGCCCCGTGTAACCATTCCACCGTTCGAACGCAGCGGTTCAGTAGACCCGGCACCTACCCAGGAATACATCAACCAGCTGTGTGAAGCGTCGGTGAAACCGGGCGAAATCAACCGCGAAGCCCTGGCGGTAGACTGTCCGCGCCTGGACCAGTACAACCTGTTCGCCAACGCGCAAGACCCGCGCAGCATGCCCCATGAAGGCGGCGTGCCGTTCGTGCTCAACTCCAAGCTGTTTTCTGATTACGCCACCAAGTACCGGGTTGCGTTCATACCGCCCGGCACTAAGGCGGTGTATATGGATGGCCAGAATGGCGGCAACCTGAACGGCACCATTCACTTCCCGAATGGCACCGTGATCGCCAAAACCTTCGCCTTCACGGATGAAAGCAAGGGCACCGAAGAGCTGGTGGAAACCCGCTTGCTGATCAAGCGCACCTCCCAGAGTGGCAAGGCAGTCTGGAGCGGTCCCACCTACAGCTGGAGCACCGACGCCAGCGGCAAGAAAGTGGCAAAACTGATGCCGGGCGGCGAAACCCGCAGCGTAAGCTGGCACTATGAAGACCAGCACACCGGCAAGTTGCTGGCCGGCTCCACCGACAGCTACGCCATTCCCAACCAGAACCAGTGCATCACCTGCCATTCCAATGACGACCTTGAAGCGGGCGCCGCGCCCATCGGCCCGAAACCCCGCAACCTGAACCGTGCCTACGTTCCGGAATCCCGCTTCATGGGCACCGAAGGGCAGGGCGGTTTCCCGCAGGTGAACCAGCTCAAGTACTGGCAGGATCAAGGCATCCTGGCCAACGTGCCGGCGTTGCAGATTGATGGCCGCGGCATTGCCACCAACATCGAGCGCCTGCCTCACTGGAACGTACCGGGCGACAGCGGTGCCACCGCCGGCTCTGATGCCGACGTGGAAACCCGCCTGCGGGCCTACCTGGAAGTAAACTGCCAGCATTGTCACAACGATAAGGGCGCGGCCTCCAACACCGGCTACTACCTGGACCACTACCGCAAGATCGACGCCGGCTACGGCATCTGCAAGAAGCCCACCGCCACCGGCGGCGGCTCCTGCGGCCGACAGCACGTGGTGGTGCCCGGCAGCCCGGACCAGTCCATCGTCTCCTGCCGCGTGGAAAACGCCGACGACCCGCAGCGCAAAATGCCGCCCATCGCCAAGAGCGTAAGCCACACCGAAGCCGTCGAACTCCTCAACAGCTGGATCGCCAACGTCGTCAACTCCGACTACGAAAACGGCGAAGCCTGCAGCGGCACCGGCATCTTCCAGTCCCTCAACCAATAACAACGGCGGGTCAGACCCCCGGTACATTTCGATTGGTGAAATGTATCGGGGGTCTGACCCCGTTTAGAAAAGGTGAAAGCATGATGATTAACAGAAATACGTTACGGGGTGCCCTGGCGCCGCTGGTGGCGCTGACTCTGGTGGCTTGTGGCGGTGACTCCGGCTCGGACCCGGTTACTGAGCCGTCAGTTCAGGCGTCTGCAAACCCGAAACCTGGATCGGCGCAGCCGGGGAATAATTCCGGTGCCGGCAATGGCTCAGGCGACACCTCGCCGGAAGTCGAGTTTGGCCCGGTAGTACCAGCGGTGGCCTACGCTACAGACACCCGCACTGAAAACCGGGATCCTTTCCCCAACGTTCAGCCGATCATTTCCGATGCCCCGCCCTCATGCGCGCCGGAAGGCCGGCCCCTGGCTTCCGGCCCGTCCTGTGATGACGTGAAAGCCGCAAGCTATTACCAGGACAGCCCTACCACCTGGCTTGATGCCCAGGTGTTCGTTCCCGAGCACCGGGAAGGGGAGAAACTTCCGGTTATTCTGCACAGCCACGGTTGGGGCGGCAGTAAACTCACCAGCCTGCCAGAGCAGCCTTATTGTGAGGAGCACCTGAAACCCTATAACTGTCCGGTCAACGAGGGCGGTGGCCTGCTATCGATGTTTGGTCAGCTGGATGATGTGCTGGCAGACCTCCACAACAGCGGTTACATCGTGGTGAGCTTCTCCCAGCGGGGCTTCGGCGATTCCGAAGGGCAGGTTATGGTGATGAACCCGTACCACGAAACCCGTGATGCCCAGGCGGTGATCGACTGGATAGCCCAAAGGGCGAGTGATGGTCGCCTGCCGGTAGCCGTGGATGAGACCGGAGACTTCCCGCTGGGCCTGTTTGGTGGCTCATACGGCGGTGGCTTTCAGTTAACACTGGCAGCGCTGGATGAGCGGGTAGACACCATTGTTCCGGTAGGCACCTGGCATGCCCTGGAGCAAGCCATTATGCCGAACGGCGCCGTCAAAGGCGGCTGGGGCAACCTGCTGTGCCTGTTGTCGACCGGAAAATCCCGCAGCCCGCTGCTGGATGAAGCCTGTACGGGCATGTTCTTCCCGTTCATCCGCACCCGAGATGCGGTAGATCCGACCGGCGAAATCCTCAAGTTCATGAGTCAGAACGGCCTGCACTACCTGAAGTCCCTGGAAGTGGCCCAGCAGCCGTTCCGCGAAGGGGATGCCCCGTTCCAACTGCGCCCGATCGATACGCTGTTGATTCAGGGCAACCGCGACGTACTCTTCCCGCTGCAGGAAGCCATCAACAACTACCACTACCTGAAAATCGCCGGTGGCGATGTGCGCTTGCTCTCCAACCAGTCCGGCCATATGAACCCCCTGGCCAACCAGGTGGATGGCACCACTTCCTGTGGCGGTGTGGATATGTTCAAGGCCATCCGCATCTGGTTTGACGTGAAACTGCGCGGGGCGGATGAAAGCCTGCTGGAGCAGATACCCGGCGTGTGTATCACCCTCGACAACGAAAAAGCCCTGATTGCCGACGAAGTGCCAGGCCTGAAGTTTGAGGCAGACCAGGCCATGGGCCTGGACCAGACCTGGCGTTCATTCCACATGGACATCGGGGCCCTGAGAGGCGCTCAGGAATGCCAGACCATTTACGACGTTCCAGCCGGCGAGCGCAAAGTACTGGCGGGTATCCCGAGGCTGCGTGACTTCAAGGTAAACGGAGACCTGGTTGGCGGACTGGGCGTGGCCTATATGGGCGTTTGTGTAGTCCGGGACGGCCAGACCTTACTGGTGGATGACATGCTCACCGGCTTCATCCCGGGTGACTACCCGAACCACGAACTGGTGGCAGTGGGCGAAGCCCTTCGCCCCGGCGACAAAGTCGGTGTAATGGCGTTCAAATCCCAGGAAAACATGAACTTCATGAGCACTGCCACCGTTGGCCAGGTTACCGAACTGCTGCTCAACGGCTTCAGCCCCGGTAGCGGCCTGCCGGGCAGTACCGTTCAAGGATTGCTGGATCCCTTGCAGGGCCTGCTGAGTTCAGTAATCGTCAACGCCTACACCGTTTCCGGTGAAATCCAGCTACCCGTGCTGGGGTCTGAACTCCTGAGCCAGCGCACTGCCGATCCTTACTACGGCATTCCCGAAAACTTCAACCAACAGCCCTGGTAACAACGGCGGGTCAGACCCCCGGTACATTTCGAGTGGTGAAATGTATCGGGGGTCTGACCCGGCTGTACAAAAAGTGGACAATTTGGCGGTTGGCTGCCATACCTAAGCTGAAGCCAGTTGTGAACTCGCATCAGGCACAACTCTATTGCGCAGTGGGTTGGGCTTGTCCGGGGGATGGCAGGTCTGAACTTGTGCACAGAGGAACGTGTCATGAAAAACATAGTGTTTAACTATCTGTTTGCTTTGGTGGTTGCACTGGCACTGGCCGGTTGCAACAGCGACAGCTCTTCCTCAGGAGCTGATGATGTTGCTTCTCCCACGCCTACCACACAGCCCCAATCTCCAACCCCCTCCGAAACCGACCCAGAAACTGATCCACCGATGCAGTCCGCTGATCCATTGGTGCCGGTAGCGGGGGAGGGGTATGCCCAGAAGGGCCCTTATCAAACCGGTGCGACGGTTACAGTGCAGGAGCTTGATAGCCAGGGCAGTTTGACCGGGCAAACCTGGTCTACCCAAACGGACGCGGACGGAAAAATCCGGTTCGAAGGAATTGGCTGGCAGGGGCTGGCCATGGTGACGGTAAATGGTCATTACTTTAATGAGTACAGCGGTGCCTATACCCCCGAGCCCTTCCGGTTGCGGGCAGTCATGTATGTATCTGACGAAACCCTGGTAGGAAACGTAAACCTGTTCACCCACCTGATCGCCCGTTACATGGAATATTGGTTGCCTGAAGGTTATACCTATGAGGAACTGCGTGGTTGGGCAAATGACTACATCATGACCTGGTTTGGCCTTATGACTCCTCCGGAGAATCTGAACCTGCTCGACAGCATCGATTCTGCAACGGATCGCGACAGCTACATGCTGCTGTTGTATTCGGCCGCTATGGCGAAAGCAGGCCTGACCCAGGCAGACGTTGATGCGCTGGCAGAAGATTTTGCGGTTACCGATGCCGGCTGGGAGGATGAGTGGCCTGAGGGCCCGGGTAAGCAAGCCCTGATGAAAATGTTCAGTGAAGCCCAGAACAATGAAGCAGCGTTGATAGAGCAGGCCCGTCAGGCGCTGCAACAGGAATTTGGCCGGGTATTCCAGGCTACCGAAAGTGGCGCTAACCGGGTGGCAGGAACCATTTGTGTCTATGCCGGAGTGCTGTGCCCCTGGGGCGAACTAACCAATATTCCGGTCAGCCCGGAACTCAGGGATATTCCGGTAAGTGTGCCGTATTCCGGCTCTTACGGCTTCCTCATGTATTTCAATGATAACGGTTCGGGCGCAACAGCCAGGTTTGGCCGGGCTCCGGGAGATAACTCTATCCGCAGTGTGTCAGGCAGCGTGAGCGATTTTCTGGAGTTTATGATTCAGCCCATCGAGGGGGATCGACGCTACAACCTGGGCCTGAGCAGCACCACCAACAAAACCGTCACCAGTGTGAGAATGTTCCAGCTCAGCCAGGGTATCAAGAAAGATCCATACCCGCTGGTTGTTGGCGATAACGCCGGGCTGGTCGGGATTGAGTGGGGTACCTTCAGAAATACCGACAGCTACTACCAGCTGATCGCGGGCCCTGGGCGCTATCGTTTCACCATTGGCGGCTACACCTGCGGCACCAGCATTGCACCGGTGGTCGTCAGGGGCTATCAGTGGGATTGGGATATCCGCGAGCCCTTGCCGGAGGACCAGGCCGGTAGAACGCCGTTCGATACGGCTTCGAGTGCACAGTCCAGTGAAAACCAGTGCTCGCATCAGATCGAGTTGATAAACGACACCCATCCCAACCGCCTTTATCTGCATGTGGAGGCTGTAGGTATCCGGGATACAAACATCAACGCCAACCGTGCAATTTCTGAGGATTTCACGATCAGGGTTGAGCGGCTCTAAGGGAGGCGGGTCAGACCCCCGGTACATTTCGAGTGGTGAAATGTATCGGGGGCCTGACCCCGTTTTGGTACTTGGGGTTAGGCTAAACTACCGCAACCAACTGGCCGAGCATAGTATGGCGGGTTACAGATCGGGGATGCCGGTCTTGGCTGCACAAACTCGGCTGACTTCAAACTCTTCCAGCACTGATAGTAGCTCAAACCCCCCGCTGAAGATCTCAACTGCGTCGAAGGGTTGGCTGGTTTCAAACACCAGATACTCAAAGTCACCGCTACCGATAAGTTGCGATAGACCTAGCAGATCCAGGTCTGCACCCACGCTGCCGCCGGTTTCTTCCTGTACTTCACCGTTGAGCAAGGTTCTGACCTGAAGCCCGCCATTGGTTAATAGTCCGAGTTTGACAAGTTGTGGAGCATTGCGGATAGCAACTCCTACATAGTTGTTGGCCGGATAGACAAAGTTCGTACCGCTAGCAATGCGCAGGGAGACAGAAGACAGGCCCAGCAAGTTGGTGTTGTAGATCGCTGCAGTGTTGGTTAAGTCATCATCTACTACATTATTGGGGTTATTGACTCCGCAAAGCAGGCTGCCAGCATCACCTGACAACAGACACCCGGTGGTGTTAACCGATGTCGTAGCCTTAACAGCACTATCGTTGGCCCGCATCGGGCTATAGATTCCCTCGACAGAGCAAGAGAAACCGTCTTCAATGCCCGGATCGCAAGCATCACCAATGCCGTTGCCGTTTTCATCGTTTTGTCCGGGATTTGCAACAACTGGGCAGTTATCGGCGTCATTCAGCACGCCGTCACCATCAATGTCTTTATCGCAGGCATCTCCAACGCCGTTCCCGTCCAGGTCTGACTGGCTTGGGTTAGCGATATCCGGACAGTTATCCCATGGCTGGCCAACTATGTCTTGTGAAATGAACGGCTCAATGGTCGGGTACAGGGTGGGAAAACCATCGCCGTCCGGATCAACTGATTCATTACACAGCGCCGGATCAACGCCCGGCACACGGGGGCATGGATCGTCCTCGTTCGGAACGCCATCGCCATCCCAATCATCTTCCGTGGGCTGAAGAGGCAGGTAGGGGTTTGACGAGTTTGACTCGTCACTATCTCCACTCCCTTCTCCTCCGGCGCTGCCATCTTGTTCGGTGCCAGCCGAGAGTTCGTCGAGTGGTAGTCTGGAGTCGCTGTTGTCCGAGCGGCAACCCAGCATGGTTGTTGTGGATAAAACGAGTAGAGCGAACGTGAAGAAATTCAGTTTTCTGAGCATTTTTGAAGTCCTTGTTAGAAAATATTCCAAGTTTATATGTAGAATAGGGTCTCTTATGCGAAACAAGTTTGTAGATATTTAATGTGGTGATTAGCAAGATCGCGCCTTGAACCTGGCTATCACTGGATCATGTTTGAGTGCCGCCCGGTCGGGCGGCACGATCCTGAACGGGTCAGTCCTGATCCTTCTTTATGATTTCGGAGTACTGCCCGGAAACTATTGCCTCAACCCGGCGATTCTGGGCCCGGCCAGCTTCTGTTTGGTTGCTTGCGATTGGCTGTGATTCGCCCATCCCTGTCGTGCGAATACGGTCCGGGTTGATCATGTACTCGTCAACCAGAACTTTCATCACTGCGCCTGCCCGGCTTTTTGACAGCCGCTGGTTGTATGAAGCTGGCCCAGTGCTGTCTGTGTGGCCTTCGAGCAGAATACGCGATGTAGGGTACTGCCGTAAGATGGTGGCAAGCTTGCCAATATCGTCGAAGTATTCAGGGCGCACCATGGTCTTGTCGTGCTCAAATTCAACATAAAGAGTTTCTTTTATGTCCCTCGTTAGCTCTTTAGCACAGCCGTCATCGTCAACCAGAGCCCCGGTTGGTGTATTCGGGCACTTGTCGCGATAGTCTGGTACACCGTCGCCATCCGAGTCTGCTGGCGGTGTGGAAATCTGTGACAAGTCAAGCGCCTCCCGGCTGGAAGGAGCTTTCCGGAACTTCCGCCCGAACATATAATGAACGCCAGCAAAGAGCTGGGCGTCAAAAAATTCGTCTTCAACTTCCAGCATGCCCCTTGCGCCAGCCTCCGCCAGGAAGCGTGGGGCGATCATTTTCTGCAGACCCCCTTCGGCGTATATCAGGTCTTCATTTTTGGAAGTAAAACCGGCGTCTATGTTCTGGTAGGTATAGCCTGCGCCGGCAAAGGGGCGCCAGCCACCAAGCCGATAGTGCGTGGGGTGCAATCGGCCGCCCAACATTCCTCGCCATAGCTCGGTGTCGACCTTTGTATTACGGGTTTCTGGCTCGGCATAGCCGCCCTGCAAGAGCATGCTGACATTTGGGTTAAACTGGTGTGTGAAGTTAACGCCCAGCGACCAGTAATTGGACAGATCACCCACCGAGCTGGACTTGTTCTCGGAGTTACCAGAGTCAAGATAGCTGGTTTCAAGACCCAGAGTGCTGTATCGCTGGGGGAAATCCTGCGAGGCTAGCGCCAACGAAGGTAGGGTAAGTGCTGCGGTGAGCACTACAGACTTAAAATCCGGCATGGCTGAAATTCCTTGTAGTCTACTGACATTGCTTGTCATTTCAAATCTGATTCGGAAGGTATAGTACTATACATATGATATTTTTGTTAAGTGTTGGTTTATCGTGTCAAGCCGGTCTTTATGGATTCGCGGCCAGTTTGATAGGGTAGCTACTGAGGAGCGCCATGAAAGCTCTCCTGCTCACTGTTAACGCTAGCATGATCATTCTGTGGTCGGTTGTTTTGAATGCGGGGAAGTAACCCGCTACCGGCGGCGGTTCAACCGGCTTTCCGGCGAGAGGCTTACACCCGGAACTGGGTATCAGAACTAGTGCTCGCGAATGGATAGGGTGGCTATAGCGATGCCATATCAGGACATTCGGCTCCCGGTGTCTGGAACATGACGTTAGTGCCAGGCGGAATCACGGTGGTTTCGTCGGTACGAATGGCGTCCATGTTGAACACGGTGAGGAATTTGGCAGCACCAAAGCGGGTTTGCACATCGTAGGCGATGGCGTTCAGCTCGTTGTAGGGCGGCAGGGCAACCAGCTTGTCCAGCAGGTCCATCCGGTTGGAGGCTTTGCGGGGGAAGTCTTCGTTGGGGGCGCCTTCTTCATCCAGCCAGCGATTCCAGTGCTGGTTTATATCATCCAGCACTTCCCGGTTAGCCCGCTGGGGCAGGTTCAGGAACCGGCAGTGGCCAAAATTATCCAGCTTCTGTTTGTTGGCATCCCACTCGCCGATATCGATTTTAACGTCGGCAAAGCAGACCCCGGCGCCAGAACTGGCGCTCTGGCGGACCGCAGCGCCAATCAGGCTGCCGGGGCCTTTGTGGCCGTACAGCAGGGTAACGCCACTGGCCGGCAGCCGGAAGCCGTCTTGCTGGAAGTAGTCTGGCCTGCAAATAATATGTGTGTCGGGCTGGGAATCACCCTCAAAAAAGAAGAACGTTTTGGCCCCGATAACAGACACGTTAGTGAATCCTTGTGACAGTTCAGTGCGCCCCACACGGCGCTACGGCAATATTGCCAGACTCAATAATTGGTTATGTTAACATCGTACACATTTTTGGAAAAACATACCCTATACCATACAGGTACTGTACATGCAGCAATCCAGAAGCCGGCAATCCCGGAGTGAGCTGACCCATCCCTCGGCACCGATCAGTGGTAATACGCTGATGAACCTTAAACTGGTTCTCGAAAGTGTAGTTGGTGATGGGGAAGTCCGGGACCTTGACCTTGCCATGTTGCTGAACGTGCCGGTAAACCGCCTGGGCCGCCTGAAAAAGGCCGGTGCCCCCGCGGGCGCTGCCGAAACGCCGGATCCGGATGACGAACAGGACGATGCGGTCGCCGCGACGATTCGCCCCAACCAGGCCATCCTGGTACGCCTTCTTCTGAAACACCCGGAATACGCGCCGCTGACCATGCGCCCGGGTAATGCCGAGATGTTCGAACTGATTGCTCCGCTGATGCCCGGCACGGGCAGCAATGGCAAGATGGTCGGCAAGCAGGGTTACGCGCCGCTGTTTGGTCGCTCCTACGTGTCGTCCTACAAAATGCTGGCCGAGGCGGAATCCACCAGCTTGCCGGTTGTCCGTTTGCAGTTGTTGATTGTCGGCCGGCTGGGGGAAATGTTCCGGGAGCTGTGCCTGGCAAAAGTGCAGCAGGCCGCCAAAAAAGTGCCGGACTATGTCTTGCAAAGCCTGAAGCACGATGCCGGCTGGCAGTTGCTGAGAGCCCGTGACTCGCTGACCGACTGGATGCCGGATGTGGTTTTCGAGGAATTCAGTGCCGAGCTGCTCAGGCAGTGGCGCACCTGGTTCAACGAATGCTACCTGAACGTGCTGCGGGATGAAGCGTTGTCACGGGATCTGGACCCGGACAAGGTCTTGCTTAAAGGCAACTGGACCAACCGGAAGAACGTAGAGCCGGCAGATCTCCAGAACTACGACCGGGCCACGCAACCGATTCTCGGCTGTGAAGACAGCCTGTTCAGTATTTTCCGGGAAAGCTTCGGGCTGACCAGTGCCGAGGCGTTCTGGGCGCTGGGGCTGCAGGTGAAAGCTTTTTACCGTTTCCGCCAGCGCGCCCGGCAGCGCATCGACGCACCCTCAGCCCTGCTGGTCCGTTACCTGTTCCGTTACCCGGACGACATCCGCCACATTATTCCTGCACCACCCAGTGGCGAAAGCATCCTGCAAACTATTCAGCAGGACGATCCCGCCTTCCGCACCAGCCAGCTGGGCCCGATGTTTGGCGCCTCCCGGGTGATGAGCTACGAGTTTGCGGCAGACCAGCACTCGAGTCCCTTCTTTGCCCGTCGCCTGGCCACTATTTACGCCGAACAGAAGCGTCGGGGCCAGCCGATTTACAGTCAGTTGCGGGAATGTGTGGAAGACGAGCTGAAAGCCAGAGGGCTGGATTCCAGGGAATTCTGGCGTGACGGGCGGTGGAACCCTTCAGTTTCATGTAGTTAGAAGATGCAGGTTTGTGTAACAGCGTGTGTCAGTCGTGTTGCTGGGCTGGCCCTGTACGACAACAGATGAAGAACGGTTCACGTTTCTTTACAAGATTTTGCACCCTTGGGGCTGTCCAGGTTGCAATAAGTAGATACCATCAGGGTATAAAGATGATCCAGGTCAATATTGGATAACTTGATCGATGTTAAGCGGCGACTTTGTCGCTTGGTGGTTTGAAGTTCAATCAACAACAGTAAGCCAGAGGTGATCAGTTATGAAACTTGATAAAGCAGCAGTTGCTCGGATTAGGAATGCTACGCCTAAGAAGCAAAAGGGGGCGTCAGCTATTGAGTATTTGGTTCTTGCTGCGGTGGTTGTCGGTATTGTTATTGCTGTTTTCACGCTTTTGGATGGCGAAGATAGCTTATTGAGTGGTTGGATCACCGATCTAAAAACATTCTTGGAGTAATAGTGAGTAGGGGGCGTAGCTTTGCTAGGAGTCAGTGGGCGGAGTTCTCCACTAGCCCTTTTCGTGATGGACGGGAGTTAAAAGAATGCTCCGGCGATCTGTGCTAGGTGTTATTAGTTTGGAATTTCTATTGGTTTTTCCGTTGCTAATAGCTTTGCTATACGCAGGTCTGGTCTACGGCATCCTGTTCTTTCATAAAGTCCAAATGCAGCGAGCCGTAGACATGGCTTCCTCAGCGGTCTATTCACTGGATCGCCGCAACTTCTCAACATACAGCGACAAGGTGGTAACTCACAGCAAGGATGTGCTCGATAGGATGGTAGCTAGTTTGCCCGAGCGCATTCGGACAAAGCTAACAACTCAAACCTGTGCACCAGACGGTGGCAATGCCGATATGGTGATGCTGAAGTGCACTTTGGTAGCCGGAAGCGTTGATCCTGAGAGTTGCGGATCAGACGAGGCCGACACCGGCTCACCGTTCTTGCCCCAGCTCAGTATCGGCCCGCTCGGAGATTTTCCGCCGCAGCCAAAATGTTTGAAAGCAGTAGCGGCCGTGACCTTCTGACGGCGTTTACTGCCTGCAGTGCTCCAAATAAACACGGACGGGAATACAAAAAATGAGGACAAGGCTCGTGTCCACCCTGCCAGCCCTTCTGCTGGCTCTGGTGGCGATCATTCTGGCGGTTGTGGGGTTGGTCAGGTACAACGATCAGCCTGCAGCTACCTCATCATCGGCAACCGGTCAGGTTGCCCGGTCTGAGCCGGCCGGCGAGAAGGAGCCGGAAAAGCCGACATTCACCTACCTGTTCGCTAAAGAGGATATCGAAGCCGGCACCGAGCTGAAGCCGGAGTTGTTCTCTGAAATAACCACCACGGTTGAGCTGCAGGGCGCCCTCGCTAAAGACTCAGCGACCTTCGGCGAAGCTATCCCCAATCCTCTCAAAGCGGGTGCCCCGCTGACCGATTACGCCATGGAAGACGCCAGCATTCTGCAGCGCGAGCTGCCGGAAGGCATCCGTGCCGTGGCCTTTGACCTGAACCCCTTGTCTGGCATCGGTGGCCTGTTGCGCCCAGGCGACCTTGTTGATGTGGTAGCCACGTTCAAGGGCAACTCCGCAGATAGTGCCCTGAGCACCGTGTTGCTGCGGGAAGTCGAAGTGCTGGCTATGCGCGGAACCACCGATCCATCAGGCGGGGCTGATGACGATGACCGTCGGCGTAACAGCACCATGGTGTTGGCAGTGCCGGAAGCCGAAGTGAACCGCCTCGCCCTTGCGTCTGCGGAAGCAAACCTGCGCTTTGTTGCCACCCGGCGCGGAGTATCCATGGCGGAGCCTGTGGAGGGTGACGGCGAAACCGAAGTGGTCGTCCAGGCTGATCAGAAACCGCAAGAGCCGGAAGCCATCTTCCTGGCCGACATTCGCCCTCTTTCTCCGGAAGCAAAAGCCAAAAAAGAAGCGGAGGAAAAAGCCCGGCGCCAGGAAAAGCAGAAAGAGACAGACAACGGGCTGAAGGTCCAGATCTTTGAAGGTTCCGACACAAGGACAGTCTATGTTCGCTGATAAAACGAAAATGGCCCTTCGGGGGCTGGCTTGTCTGATGCTGGCGGGGTTGCTGTCTTTCACCGCCCATGCCCGGGACGAAGCCCCGGTTGCGCTCAGCCCCGGACAACAGCATGTGCTGGTGTTTGCAAAAGAACTGGAGAAAGTAGCTGTGTCCAGCCCGGATGTGGCGTCCGTTCAGGCCAGTGCGGAAAAAGAGGTGTTGGTAACCGCGAAGGCAGCGGGTGAAACAACGGTCCGTGTATGGCTGAAGGGTGATGACACCCCTCGGGTGACGGACTACGCGGTGTCGGCCATGGCGGGTAAGCGTCAGCCGGTGCCGATGCAGGTGCAAACAGACATCCGGGTGGTAGAAGTAAACCGCCAGGAACTGAATACCCTTGGCTTTCATTACTCCAAACTACTTAACGGTGGGGAGAATGCGTTTGGCCTGTCTCCCAATGGTGGCGGGTTCACCAGCCCTGCTGGCGTCCCCGGAAGCGCTCCCGGGCTGGGAACTGAGGGCTTTAACCTTTTCAGCTTTGGCCCCAGTTCGCTGACCGTCATCAACGCCCTGGAATCCGGCGGTTTCGCCTATACCCTGGCCGAGCCATCGCTGGTCAGCCTGAGCGGCCAGAACGCAACCTTCCTGTCTGGCGGTGAGTTCCCCGTGCCTATCTCCGGTGATAACGGCGAGGTGGAAATCGAATACAAGGAATTCGGTGTCAGCCTGTCTTTGACGCCCACCGTGGTAGACGAAAACCAGATCATCCTGAAAGTCGCGCCGGAAGTGAGCGACCTTGATTTCACCTCCGGCGTATCCTCCGGCGGAGTCTCTGTCCCCGGGCTTCGGGTTCGCAGAACAGAAACCATGGTGTCCATGGCCCCGGGTGAGAGTTTTATCATCAGTGGCCTGGTTAGCCGCAGCACCTTCAACAACAGCGACCGTCTGCCGGGGCTGGGTAACATCCCGATTCTGGGCGCACTGTTCCGCTCTGACCGCATTTCCAACGAAGAGCGCGAGCTCATCATGGTGGTTACCCCCAGGCTGGTCAGCGCCGTGCGGGAGCTTCCGGAATCGGCGAAGAATTTTGGCAAGAAGTACGAGTACAGCAGCACGGAGTGGGGCGATATGGTCATCAACCCCAGAGAAGGAACCGAACCTCTGGAACATGGCCTGAGCTGGTAAGGAGCCCGACACCATGAGTGAAACCCTGATTTGCGTTGTTGAAGATGTCGGAGTGCGTGTCTGGCTTGAGCGTGTCCTGGAAGATGAATGGAGCCTGGAATTTGTTTCCGCCTCTGACCTTTCCCGGGTAAGCCGGCTGGCTTCGGCAAGCGGTGCCAAACTGGCCCTGGTGGCCATCAGCGAGGATGACCCGGAAAAAGCCGTAAAGCTGTTTTCGGCGCTGCACCAGTCCAATCCGGGGGTTACCCTGGTTGGGGTCGCCCGGCATATTTCCCAGGATGCGCTGCTACAGGTAATGAGGGCAGGTGCCCGGGATTGCCTGATCACCGCCGTGGATTCAGACCGGGCGAGGGAACGGGTCCAGAGCCTGGTCAATGAGGCGGCAGCCGAACGCCAGCAAAACGGTGAGCAAAAACGCCGAAGCATTACCCTGGTGGTTGGTGCGTCTTCGGTGGTGGATACCCGTTTCTTTGCCCAGAACCTGGCAAGCGAGCTGAACGACCTGTACCCGGAGCAGCGGGTGCTGGCGGTAGACACCATGGCCACAGAGAATCACGCTTTCTACTTCGACAGCCTCAGCCGGTTGTCGCTGAATGACCTGGTCAACCGCACGGATTCCATTGACGAATCCTTCGTTAACACCGCGCTGGAAGAATGCAGGCCGGGGCTCCGGCTGTTGTCTGGCCAGATTATGGCGGACCAGCTCTCCGGTGACACGGCAGCGGACCTGTTCATTGCGATCTCCCGGCTGGCTGAGTTGTTTGATCACCTGATTATCCGGGTAGTGGAACACCAGTCTGCAGATTGGCTGAAAATTCTCGGGGCTGACCTTTCACGGCTGATGATTGTGGCCAATCCCATGGTCGAGCATGTGCAGTACGTGGAGACCATGCTGGCCGGCACAGCCCAGTTGCTGGGCAGCAATTGCCAGACCAACGTGGTGATCGACGGCTTCGACAAGAAAGCCACGCTGGCGCTGGCCGATATGGAAAAACGGATGGGCACCCAGGCAAGCCTGAAACTGCCCCTGGACTGGCTCAACCGGCTGGACTCCATCAACGCTGGGGTGCCCCTGTCGGCCTTGCTGCGGCGCTCTTCCTACCAGAAAGGCCTTGCCGAGTTTGCGAAGCGACAGTACAGCGAGCAGTCGTCTGGTGCCGGTGCTCTCGGCTTCTTCAAAAAACGTGCGGCGGGCAAGGAGTAAACCGTGGCTACTCGTATCGATGAAGAGTACCAGCAGCTGAAAAAGCAGGTGCACAGTCATCTGATCGAGCGGCTGGAAGAAGAAGGCATCGAAGTAGAGCTGGCTGAAAAAGCCCAGCTGGAGCATTTTGTGCAGGCCAATGTGGGCCAGTACGTCGCAAGCCAGCGAATTCCCCTGGCTACCTCGGATCAGTCTATGCTGGCCCGGGAAACCCTGGATGAGATTGTCGGCTTTGGCCCGCTGGAACCGCTGCTGGACGACCCGCAGGTGAACGACATCCTGGTGAACGGGCCCAACAGTATCTTCGTGGAAGTGGCCGGGGTACTGCAAAAAGCCCAGACCCGCTTCATCGACGACGACCACGTCATGCGCATTATCCGCCGGGTTCTGGCGCCGCTGGGCCGGCGCCTGGATGAAAGCAGCCCGATGGTGGATGCCCGCTTGCCGGATGGCTCCCGGGTGAATGCGATTATTCCGCCTATTGCCCTGGATGGCCCGTCTATTTCCATCCGGAAGTTTACCCAGAAACACCTCACTGCCAGCGACCTGGTCAACCTGGGTTCCATGACCCGGGAATGCCTGGAGCTGCTTACCGGGATTGTCCAGAATCGCCGCAACCTACTGGTCAGTGGTGGTACCGGTACCGGTAAAACCACCATTCTGAACCTGCTCAGCCAGTTCATCCCCAAGGATGAACGCATTGTGACCATTGAGGACTCGGCCGAGCTGCAGCTTAACCACCCCCATATTGTCCGGCTGGAAACTCGGCCCGCAAACGCGGAGGGAACCGGTAAAGTGGCCGCCCGGGATCTGGTGGTCAACGCTCTGCGTATGCGGCCAGACAGGGTCATCGTGGGCGAGGTGCGTTCCGGCGAAATTATCGAGCTGCTTCAGGCCATGAATACCGGCCATGAAGGCTCCATGAGTACCATTCACGCCAACTCCTCGAAAGACGCGCTGATCCGGATTGAAACCCTGCTGGCGGTGAATGGCTATGATGCCGGTGAGCGGGCCATTGGCCGGCTTATCGGTTCGTCGCTGGATGTGATTGTGCAGCTTGCGCGCCTGCCAAATGGCCGGCGCCTGGTGAGTGAGGTTGTCGCCATGACGCCTACCCGCGATGACCCGTACCAGATGGAAACCCTGTACCGGGCCAAGGAACTGGATGCCCAGGACATGGCGGGAGCTCAGCTGTGAGTGTTCAGGTGATCTGGCTGGCAGCGCTGTTCTTCGGCGCCCTTGCGGTGGTGGTTATGCTGCTGCAGCTGGTGATCGGCCAGGTCCGCCATGACCGCAACCTGAAAAAGCTCAGTAAGAACCGGCTCTATCCGCAGATTGTCACAGAAGACCAAAAGAAAGCCGGTATCGATATCGGGCCGCTGGAGCAGTTGCTGATTCGCGCCGGTATCCGCATGTCGGTAACCAGGGTGGTTGTCGTTGCGGTACTTTTCTTTGGCTCCCTGATTGGTGTTTATGTCTACCGTGGGCCCATTGAAGCCCTGGTAGCGCTGGTGGCCGTTGTGCTGATCGGCGTTACCCTGTGGCGGGTGAAGTTCGAGCGCCTTCGCCGGCAGATCTTCGAAGAGCTGCCGGGTATTGTGGATGCGGTACTTCGCTCTTTGGTGGCCGGTCGCTCACTGGAGCAGAGCCTTCTGGTGGCCTTTGCCGATGCCTCCGATGTTTTCCAGCCCCTGAGCTTCCGTTTGCGGGGCGCGGTCAGCCAGGGCCGGGATTACACCCGCATCTTTGACGACTTCGCCGAGTTGTACAGTATTCCTCCGTTTACCCAGATTGCCATTGCCCTGCGCACGTCTGCCCGGTTCGGCTCGTCGGTTCGCCCGGTTCTTCAGGAAGTCTCCAAGGCCATTCGTGCACGGCAGGAACTGCGCCGGGAGTTTATGGCAGCAACGTCAGAAACCCGTTTCACGGCCGTGGTCTTCGCCATTTTGCCGCCTGCTATGGGGGCTTACATCGTTTTGATGAACGAAGAGTTCTCGGTGGCGCTGCTGCACACCAGTACCGGCCACACCATGATGATAACCGCCGGTGTGCTGCAGGTACTGGGCACCCTGTTGATCTGGAACCTTATCCGGGGGGTGGGCCGTGGATAACCTCTGGTTTGCGGCGGCTATCGTGTTTGCCATGGTGTCTGTGCTGTATGCCCTGGTCTGGGCGCCTGCCTGGGCCATGCGGGCGCGGGTGACGGCTCGGTTACAGCGCCGGCATCTGTCGGCAGATGATGCCCGCGAGGATTCCCCGCTGGCAGGTTTTCTGTACTGGCTGGTAGAGAAACCGCTGTTTGCCGGGGATTTCCGAGAGCTGGAGCCGGCACTGGATGCCACTGGGAAAACACCGCTACAGGCCCGGGGCCATTATGTGTTGATGTGCTGGGTGGTTCCGGTTGTGGTGGGGGTGATTGGCTATATCACCAGCGACTTGCTGACCTTACTGATTGCGTTTGTGCTGGCCTTTTATATTTCACGGCAGCTGATTCGTGCGGCTGGCCGCACGGCGGAAAAGCAGCAGAACCGTGAAGCCATCGAGCTGTGCCAGATGACCCGCATGCTGATGCAGGCGGGCCTCAGCCCGGAGCGGACCCTGAAGCTGATTGCCCACCAGGCCCGGGACCTGATGCCATTACTGGTGCGCCGTATTGACCGGTTTAATCGAGTGATGGAAAGCGGTGCAGACCGAACCCGGGCGCTGGATGAGCTGGGCCACAACCGCAACCTCACCGTGCTGCGTAACTATGTAACCATTCTGAAGCAGGCCGGCAGCCTGGGGGCTGGGGTGTCCAGCGCCCTTGAACAGATTATTACCGAGGCCCACCACGAAGAACGCAGCAAACTGAAAGAAGAAACCAACCGTGTGGGCGCCAGGATGACCATCATCATGATGGTATTTATGTTGCCGTCACTGTTCATACTGATTGGCGGGCCGGCAGTGCTTTCCATTATGGATGCGCTGCAGCGGTAATCGACGAGTGATCACCAAGCTTTCCGGTAAGGAGCGTTAGATGAAGTACAAGAAAGTTGTCCGGTTACCAGCGATGGCGGTTTTTGTTGCGACCCTGGTGTCCGGCTGCGCCATGACACCTGAGGCAGACAGCTCCGCTGACAGGGCAGACCGGGATCAGGGAGCGCCGCTCTATGTGAGCTGCAAGACCAACATGACGCCAGAGCATCGGGTAGAGCTGGAAGCGATCGATTCCATGATGGAACGGTCCAGAAACTACGCGGCCTTGGCCCGACTGGAAGAGTTGCCATTCCAGACCCAGCATCACTGGTTGCGTTGGGCCCAGCTGCTCGCCAAAGTGGAGCAGTTGGACTATTCCGAAGAGGTTTACCAGCAGATCGCCGAAAGCTGTGACAGCGCACAGGCCTATCATGGCCTTGGAGTGGTGTATGTGAAAGGCAACAAGCTGGAAGAGTCCCTGACCGCACTGGGTACCGCCAAGGCCAAGGCGCCGGCCTCCTCCGATATCCGCAACGATTTTGGCGTGGTGTTGATGCAGACCGGTTTCTATGGCCAGGCAGCGTTCGAGCTGCGCACGGCCTACGAGTTGTCTGGCGGCAGCGAGACCACCGGCCGCAACATGGTAGCGGCTTATTACCTTCAGGGCGGAAACAGCTCCCTGGCCCGGTTGCAGCAGGACCTGGGGTTGAGTGACCAGCTGCTTGCCGCCGGTAAAGAATTCTCCAAACGCTTTGCAGGAGGTTCACGATGATCCGCATGACCTGCCTGGCTGGCGCACTGGCGCTGGCTGCCACGTCCGCGCTGGCAAACCCGCCGGATAATGATCTTGGGCTGGCGGGCGTAAGTTTTGACCAGGATGACCGGACAGAAGCCCGTAAAGCCATGGACGAACAGGCGCAGCGGCCTGCTCGTGGTGGTGAGCTGAGTTCCACCATTTACATCAAAACCCAGGAGCGGCTGGCGAAGTCTTTCGAGCAGTCAATCCCGGACAAGATTGGCGAGTCCACCAGTGAATAAGATCCGTCGTCAATCCGGGGTGCTGGTTTTCCTGACCCCGTTTTTGATGGTGGCACTGGCCGTAGTCGCTGTGCTGGCCATGGATGCTGCCCGCCTGTATTCGGTGAAGGCAGACATGCAGCGTGTGGTGAATGCGGCGGCTACGGCGGCGGCGGATTCTTCGCAGGCTTGTAGTATGGATGCTGATTTTTCTGAGATGAAGTCGCGAGCTCTGATGGCTGCCAAAGCGGTGGGTTTTTCTGGCGACGAAAGTGAGTTGGAAGTTTTTTCCGGGATATTGGTTCCATCTGATGAGGACTCGGCTGTGCTCGAGTTTGAGAAGAGGGTGGATATCCAGCAAACCAACGCCGCTGTTGTTCGATACACCCGGGAAGAGCCGATTTCGAAGTTGCTTCCGAGTTCTTTTTTTGACCCCGTTTCTTTGTCAGTGAATGCAGCCTCTCGGAAGGAGCTGTATGCGGTTATGAGTGCCAGTTCATCAACTGCAATGGTGTCCAACGGTTTGTTGGGGAATTTGTTGGATGCGGTGCTGGTCGGTAGTGGAGCCAGTATCGATCCTACCGATCTTGAAAGTTTAGAAGGAGCATTGCTCAGTGTAGGTGAGCTGTTGGACCAGGTTACCGGTATCTCCAGTGTAACAGCCCTGTTGGATCAGCCTCTCATTACAGCCCTTGATGGGATAGTCGATGCCTCTGGCGGTGCTCTGTCCGAGATAGGGGGCGTAGTCGACCGGATTACCAATGTTGCAGGGGTGGAAAATCTCAAGTTGAAAGATGTGCTTCATGTTAGTGGCGATCAGGACGCCGCTCGCAGTGCAAGCTTCCCACTCTATGACTTCGTGATTAGCGTGGTAATGAACAGCGCCTCCCAATTGAGTGAGTCGGGCCTGCTCGATATCGGTGTTGATACGGAGAGCATCGCCGAAGCGATAAGCGCTTCTAGTGACACCGAAACATACAAGTACCTTAAAGAAAACAGCCCCGTTACTTTGGCTGCGAGCATTAAAGTTAATGAGCCTGCCCCTGTTGTTATTGGTCCGGCCCGTAAGGGATCGGATGATCAGGGCGATTTACGGTGGGTTACCAGCATAGGGGCGTCCGATATTGAGCTTGCGCTGAATTTAGACGTCAAGCTGGAGATTGCCGGGCTATCCCTTTTGAACCTCTCCGTTCCTCTGGCCGTCAAAGCTGGTGATGGTTTTGGAGAGTTTATGGGGGCTAATTGCGCAAGGGGAGATGAGAACAGTGTTGAAATTGAGCTTGGTCTACAGCGAAGCGTAGTCTCAGTGGGCACTCCGGAAGGCGAAGGTGTCAAGTTGTCTATCGTTGGGGGTAAGCTTCTC
Source organism: Marinobacter sp. P4B1 (assembly GCF_001447135.1). Taxonomy (NCBI): domain Bacteria; kingdom Pseudomonadati; phylum Pseudomonadota; class Gammaproteobacteria; order Pseudomonadales; family Marinobacteraceae; genus Marinobacter; species Marinobacter sp. P4B1. The sequence goes on along the minus strand of NZ_LLXM01000005.1, from coordinate 285,735 downwards.
GATTTGGGGCTGGACATTGATGTGGGCGATGGAGGAAGCCCCGTGCCTGTTAGCGCAACACGAAATCTTCACTGCTCAGATACTGAATGTGAGACAGTTTTTGAAGATCCTGGTTGGGATGATCCGAAAATAACGGTTACTGTCTCAAATTTATCAACTGATGGGTTGTCGGGGTTACTTGGTAAAGTGCTTGAGGGGCTGGTTAAAGGGCTTCAGGCGGTGATTGATGGTTTGGTTAACCAGGTTCTGAAAGTCATAGTCTTTCCTTTACTTGATCTGTTGGGGGTAGGGCTTGGGTCAATGGAAGTCAGAGTTTATGACGCTGACCAACTCGGCCATCAACTCATAGAAAATGTAGAAATGTAAAACCGTAAGAACCCGCGTTGCGTGCTACACACAACACTGGGTATGCTTGCGAACGCAAAACAATCACCACATTCCAGAAGCTGGCCATAGCCAGCTTTCACAAATCTGAAAACAGGGCAGGGCGCAGTGCGCAAATTAGTTTGGTTGCCGATGGTTGCCGCGATTGCATCCGGTTGTGCGGTAAGTTCCGATGCACCGGGGCAGAAAGTGACGGGTGTTTATGCTTATGAGGTTGGTTCCGAATCGGAGCCAAAACCGTCCAGCGCCCGTCAGGAGCCGGAAGCCGTAGAGGCTTCTCCGGCTCGTGAGAGCGTCAAGGCGGCAACCGCTCCATCGGAAACCGTCGCCGAGCCCAGCCCTGAACCACCGCAGTCCAACTCACAAGCGGAGGCCGGACAATCCGTTTCGCCTGCTGCGTTGATGTCTGCCCAGGCGGAGACAGGTGAAATCGATATTCAGCCGGGCCAGTGCTGGGTCTACGCCCAGATCCAGCCCCGTCCGGTGCAGGAAAGTGTTCAGGTTAAGGTTCGGGATTCCGAGGTGCGCCTGGATGTGACACCTGCGGAGTTCCGCCGTGGCGTCAAAAAGGTGGTAACCCGGGAAGGCACCAAAACCTATCGTGTGAAGCCCGCCACTTATAAGGAAGTCACCGAAGAAGTGCTGGTCAAGCCGGAAACCACCAGGCTGGTGATTGAGCCTGCAGTGTATGAAGAGGTTGAGGAAGAGGTGGTTCTGGAAGCCGCCCGAACCGAACTGGAGCCCTGCCGGACTTCCGGTGCGGTGGCCTACGGCAATGCCTCTCCGGCCTTCGGGTTTTGTGCGGTAGAGATTCCTGCCCGAACCAAGACCGTGAACGTCACCAAGCTGGTGAAGCCGGAGACCACCCGCACCGAAGTCATCCCTGCCGAATATAAAACGGTGACCCGTTGGGTGGTTGATCAGCCGGCGCAGGTGATTCCGGTGAAAACGGATGATGAGATTGAAGCCTTTGAGGTGTCTGAAGTGGTGGAGCAGCCGCAAACCCGGGAGACTGCGATTCCTGCAGAAACCCTGCAAATGAACGTGAAACGCTACGAAGGTAAGCCGAGGATTGTTGCCCGACAAGCCGTGTGCGACCGCAACCTTACCCGGGACATGGTCAGGGAAATGCAGGGAGCACTGGTGGATCTTGGTTACGACGTTGGCGAGATTGATGGCTTGCCGGGCCCGGATACCATTGATGCACTAACCCTGTACCAGGTGGATAACGGTCTCGCCTCTGGCGCTATAACCATTGAGACCGCCGAACGCCTGGGCGTTCTTGACTGAGCGCTATCATGATTTCTGAAGCACTGTATTTACCCCTGACGGGCCTTTTGGCCGCCCTCGCAGGGGGAGTGCTTCTTGTGGCACTGGTGCAAAGACGCAAGCATCAGCGCCGATACCGTGAGCTTCAGCACGAGTTCTACGACCTTCGCAGGCAATACGCCTCCGCCCAGGAGGATTCCCGCGCACAGCTTGACCAGCTTCCTGCCGTTATTCTGATTTTTGATCGCCAATGGCCGAAACTTCTCTTCGCTAACCGCCTCGCCAGGGAGGTTTTCGGGTGCCAGACCGAAGAGCAGCTGATGGAGCGGTTGTTCAACAAGCCGGATGCCTGGTTGCCCGGCCCCCACAGCCTGGTGGATTTTGAAGATTGGCTGGCCGGCGCCCGGGATTTTGGTATGGCCCGGCGGGAGTGGTGTTTTGCCACAGGGCCGGATGGGAGTCTCTGGCTGGATTGCGAGGTGGGCAATACCATCTTTGCGGGGCAGCCGGCACGGTTGTTTTCCGGAGTGAACATCCACCATCGCAAGATGGAGAGCATTGCCGACAACCTGCGTGAACGGGCGCTGTTCGGGATCAATGCCGGCCGCCCCCTGGATCGCCTTATTGAAGCCGCGTCCAAGTTGCTGGAAGTTCAGATTCCCGGTACCCGCTGCATTGTTTCCCTTTACGACGAGCAGCGTGACGTTCTGGTTTCCCAGGGTAATTCCGGTTTTGCCAAAGAGTTCTGTGCCCAGATACCGTCTGTGCCGGCTCGTTTCGGTGCTACCTCCATCGGTTCGGCCGCCCATACCCGCGCAAGGGTGACCACGGAATCCATCTCTGGCGACCACCAGTGGCAGGGCTACAGTCAGCTTTGTCAGGAGCTCAACGTAGACGCAGCGTGGTCTGAGCCGGTGCAGGATCAGCACGGAAACCTGCAGGCGGTGATCACCCTGTTCAGCTCGGCGCCCCGAAAACCGGATAGTGCGGTCATCCAGCAGTTCTCATCGGTGGTGTCTTTGTTGGGGCTGGGGATTGAGCGGGAGCAGTGGAAGCTGGCGTTGGAGGCTTCGTCTGCCCACGAGCGCTTCGTTCGCGAAATCGGTGTCGAGATTGTGAATGTGCGTGCCGACGATTATGCCCCTGGCCTTCAGGAGGTGGCTCGTCGCATCCAGGCACACTATGGCCTTGGTGCCCTGAATATCTGGCAGGTAGAGCCGGACGAGAACCTTCTGGTGCCTGTGGCCGGAACAGCGGGGCCGCAGTCCGGAGAGGGGGGCGCCAGCACACTGCAGGTGCCGGTTGACTGGTTTGAAGGTGTCTTCCGCAGCCGGGAGCCTAAGTATGTCATTCCCCAGGATGAGCTGTATGCCCGTATCCGCCATAGCGGGCCGCCCAGGCCGGTGCTGGTGGTGCCGCTCTATAGCGATGCCGCCCGTGGCCCTTTGTTGGGACTTCTTACGGTGGAGTCCCGCCACCAGTATGTGAAGAAATCCAGTATCGAATACCTGAGTGTGATTGGTTCGGTTATCAAAACCAGTCTGATCAATCGCCGTTTGATGACCAGGCTGTCTGATGCCGCCGATACTGAGCGCCGGGCACGGCAGAAGCTGGAGGGTGAACTGGATGTGGCGAGGAATATCCAGATGTCGATGGTGCCGGGTTCGGGTTCTTACCTGCAGCAGTTTCGGGCCTGGAACATTGAAGCCTGGCTCAGCCCTGCAAAGGCGGTAGGCGGCGATTTCTATGAGTTGATTGCCTTGCCCCAGGGTCGGTTGCTGGCGGCGGTAGGGGATGTGTCCGACAAGGGTGTGCCGGCGGCCCTGTTTATGGCCAGAACGGTGAGCCTGTTGAATTTTCTGGCCCGTAGTAAAGATGGTAACCTCCGGGATATTGCCGAGGGCCTTAACCGGGAGCTGTGCCGGGGCAATGATGCCTGCATGTTTGTAACGCTGGTGCTGGTCCTGGTGGACCTGGCTTCGGGTAAGGCGGACATGCTGAGTGCCGGCCATACTGCACCGCTTCAACGATTTCGGGGCCGTCTGCCGCTGTTGTGGCGAGGGGAAGTGAGTGCCCCGCTGGGCCTTTATGACGATGTGCCATTCACCGCCGCACCGCTGGACATCCCGGACGGCAGCAGTCTTGTACTATACTCGGATGGTGTAACCGAGGCCTTCAACAAGGACGGTTCAGAGTTCGGTGAAGACCGGTTGCTCAACCTCGGCCACAGGGCCGATGGTTCGGGCGACAGCTTTCTGGCCCATATGCGCGGGCAGTTGTCTGAATTTACAGAGGGCGCCGAGCAGTCAGATGACATAACGATAATGACCATCAACCATCACGGCTTTTAGGTATGAGACTCAACGTTCATCCGGCAGACCCCGTCAGTTATGTGCTGGTAAACATGGCGGGTGAGTTTGAGAGGCATAACGTGGGTGCTGGCGTTGTACATGATTGCCAGGTAATCATAGACGAAATCTACGCCAACCTCCGGGCCCACGTGCTTCCTGATAACCCGAACCTCACCTGGACCATCACCCTTAACCCTGCCGAAGACCACCTGGAAATGGTGGTGGAATACCCGGGCCCTTTTTTTGATCCAACCCGGCCATTACCTGTGGGCTACAGGCACCCGGCCGTGCGCCCGGAAGGCGGTATGGGGTTGTATCTGATGTCGGAACTCAGTGATGATCTAAAGCACACATACCATCGGGGCGTGAATACCCTGACTATCCGAAAGGAACTTGGCAGTAACTACAAGGAACATTCGTTATGCCGCTAAACATCAAGGTGGCCCAGGAAAGCGACGAAGCGCTGGCCCTGATGCTGACAGGGTCAATAGACAGCGATACCGCACCTGAGCTTGAAGCCACACTGGCAGACATGGTGCACCCGCAGATTTCCTATGTGGGCCTGAACATGGCCGGGGTGACCTTTATCAGTTCTGCCGGCTTGAGGGTGGTGTTCAAGGTGCTCAAGCAGATGAAGGCGCGGGAGGGCCAGCTACTGGTAACGGAGATGAGTCCCCGTGTGGAAAAAGTCTTCGAGATTGTAAAAATGATTCCGGACCTGTCGATATTCGCCAGTCACCAGGAAATGGACGACTATCTGGCAGTGATTCAACAGCGCGAAAGCGACGAGGGGTAGGCATGGCAATAATTCTGGACGGGTCGCTCGGTATTCAGCGTGATGAAGAACAGCAAATCGCGAATATTGAATGGTTCCTGTACGGCTTGCCGGACACAGAGGCCGCGCCGGAAGACGTGGTGTTCCTGAATGAATCCTTCGGTACAGACTCGCCGCAGATGGTGAGCTTTACGCTGGAAGGCGAAGAGTATGCGGTTTATGCAGACTGGCAATCCGTGGCTGACCGGGCCAATGCCGTGTCTGTGCGGCAATTTTATAAAGAGTACGGATATATACTGTTGTCGGGGCTGTTGGAATCCAATAGTCTAAGCGATAAACCGAAAAAGAAAGAATGGCTGGTTCCTGTTCAATACTTTGATGACTATGTGACGATGGTCAATAAGTTGTCGCACCCGGCCTGATATGTTCGGTCAATGAATTTGTCTGGAGACATAATGTGGCCACAGTCTATGATCAGCAGTATCTGGAAACCGTAAAAGGTATGGCCCAGGCCGGTATGGAAATACGCCTGGTGGTGGGTGACAGCCTGCGACGTAAAACCGGGCAGACGGCCGGCGCGATGCCCGCAGAACTTCGTGCTGACGTATCGCGCCTTGCTGAGTGCACCCTGGAGCTGAGTGAATTCAGCGCCGAGCAGTTGGCTAGCCGTAGTGCTGACGCATCGCCAGCCCGGACCACAACTGGCGCGGGTCATAAAGTGGAGAGCTGACGCCGGGCTTCAGTATTTCCGGAGAGTGCTGTTGCACAAACTCAACGGTTGCGGCGGATGGCAGGGGCGGCGATAACCAGAATCCCTGGGCATAGTCACAACCGAGAGCCTGGAGCAGTTGCCATTGCTCACGGCATTCCACGCCTTCTGCGGTAACGCGTAACCCTGCCTTGCGCGCCAGCCCGATCAACTCCTGAACATGTCGGCGGCCGGCATGACTGTCGATTCCGGCGGTGTCTTTCTTGTCTATTTTCAGTTCCCTGGCCTGAAACAGCTCCATTCTTGAGGGCTGGTTGTGGCCCTGGCCAAAATCATCCAGTGACACCTCAACACCGTAGCGGGCAAGGTCTTTGAAGGCTTTTATGGCCTGCTCGGTATTATCCAGCGGGGCGGTTTCGGTGAGCTCGAACATAATGCGCGGGTGCAGGGTAGACGACAGAATGCGCTTAACCGAGCGCAGAAAACCTTCGTTCCCCACGCTGCTGGCGGACACGTTTACCGATACCGGCTCCAGGTTGAGCCGCAACCATGCCGGCCATTGGCTGATCTGCCCCAAGGCTTTTGAAAGCACATGGCAATCCAGCTTCGGCGCAAGCCCCTGCTGTTCTGCGCATCGAATAAAGTGGTCTGGCTGTTGCCAGAGTTTTGCGCTGCGCGGGCCGGGCCATCGGGCCAGCACCTCTACACCGCAGGCCGCTCCGGTCGCCACGGAGAACTTGGGCTGATACACCAGTGCCAGCCCTTCGGTATCGATTACATCACGAAGAAAACCTGCCTGTGCCTGCCCGGATGGTTCTGAATTGGCGACTGATGTCATGATTCGGCCTTTGTTATGTATTATCGAATGACATATTCCATGCCTGAATAATACTTTAGTGTCGATTGCATCAAATGGCGGTAGCGGCAGTCCTTGTTGTCATTAGAGTCAAGGTAAAAATATAGGTAGTCATACTATATTAATCAAAAATCGGGGTCAGACCCCGGCCTGGAGTGACAATTAGGAGCCCGTCATGGCCCGTAACAACAAAATACGATTTCGGTTAGCAATGCTGGGTGCCCTTGGCCTCCTGTCCCTGGCCGGTTGTGGCGGCGATTCATCCGAAAGCCCTGCACCCATTGCCGAGACCTCTCCGGAAGCTCCCATGAAGGAACAGCCTGGGGAGGTTGAGCAGCCCCGCGCAGTTCAGCAAATGATGACGCTGGGAACCCGGCAACAGGAGGCCGGCCAGGTTCAGGTAGCCACCAGTGAGTCGCGCCAATGGCAGCCATACGAAAGGGCGCCGGAGGTCAGCCATATGGTGGCCTTGCCTAACCAGGTGATCACCATGTCTGACGGTACCCAGCTGTTTGCGAAGGTGACCTTGCCGGGCAGCAGTGCTAATGAAGCCGCGACAGGGCCGTTTCCAGTGGTGTTAACCCAGACCTCGTACAACACGTCTCTGGGTAGCTTTGCGACTGCGGTTGGCGGGGCAAATGAATTTCTGGTTAGCCGGGGGTATGCTCACGTAGTGGTGGATGTTCGTGGTACCGGTAACTCGGGCGGTAACTGGGAAGCCTTCGGGGAGCGTGAGCAGCAGGATTACGGCGAAGTGGTGGACTGGGTTGTGCAGCAGCCCTGGGCCCAGCCCCGGATTGGTGTGGAGGGGATTTCCTATCTGGGAATTACCGCTATTCTTACCGCCCAGCAGAATCACCCGGCGGTAAAGGCTGCGTTTCCGATTGTGCCCATCGGCGACGGTTACCGAGACATTGTGTTCACCGGTGGCAATGTGAATGCCACCTTCATTCCCATGTGGATGGGGCTGGTGACAGGCCTGGGTGCAGTGCCCCTCGAGATGGCTCCAACGGATCCGTTCGCATTCTTCAAGGCTCTGCCGGAGCGGTTGTTAGGAGCTGCCCTGGACTTCCAGTTGCCCACTATTCTGAAGGCACTGCTGGGTGAGCCGAAAACCGCTTATGACGATGACTTCTGGGCAATTCGTTCGCCGCTGGAAAATGCTGACAAGGTGAATGTACCCACATTTATTGTTGGTGGCCTGTTCGACCTGTTCCAGCGCAGCGAGCCCCTGTGGTTTGAGCAGCTTAGCGGCCGCGTGGACACCAAGCTGCTGATTGGCCCCTGGGATCACATTCAGGCCGCGGGAATTCCGGACAACGGTTTGCCGAAGGATGGCGTGCCAGATCTCGATACCCTGCGGCTGCAGTGGTTCGACGAATACGTGATGGGTCTGGATACCGCTGTGGCGAGCCAGCCGGATGTGACCCAATACGTGCTGGGCCTGGAGCGTTATGAAACTACCAGCCATTGGCCACACCCGGACATGCGGGCGGAGCGATTCTACCTGGCCCCGTCTGAGGAAACCGTTCCGGCCATGGGCAGCCTTGTGCAGGAAGCTCCTGAAGCCGTGGGTGAACAAAGTACCATCCAGTACCCGCTTAACGGGCTGTGTTCGTTCAGCCTGAACCAGTGGACGGCAGGCTTTGTCGGCCTGATGCCGATTCCCTGCGCTGAAGACAACAGCTATGCAGAAGCAGAAGCCATCAAGTTCGAACTGCCCGCAGGGGAAGACGGGCTATACCTGAATGGCCCCATGCAGGCCGACTTGTGGGTTTCTACCACTGCCTTCGATGTGCAGCTTTCCGTGCGGCTGGACACCGTGCACCCGGACGGCTCCACCAGCCCTATCACTAACGGCTTGCTGACAGCCAGCATGAGCACCGTCGATGAAAGCCGCTCCCGTTTCGTAAACGGCGAAATGATCCAGCCCTGGCACACCTACAGCCAGGAAGATGTTCAGCAGCACGACCCCGGCGAGATTCGCAAGGTTTCCGTAGAAATCTTCCCGAGCAGTGCATACATACCACCGGATTCCAGCCTGAGAGTGTCAGTGAACACCAGCAACATGGCCCAGGGCATACCACCACTGATCACCACCCTCAAATCCGCCCTCGGCGTGATGACCCTGCACACCGGCCCGGAAACACCCTCCAGCCTGGTGCTTCCGGTAGTCCCCGCCGCCAACCTTTAACCCCCGGCGGGGTCAGACCCCCGATACATTTCACCGCTCGAAATGTACCGGGGGTCTGACCCGCTTTTCACAACAAGAAACTGAGGAGACTGTATGACCACCAAAAACCATTTCCACAAAGCCGCGCTGGCGTCTGCGTTGCTGGCCGTCGCCCCGTTGACTGCGGATGCGGGTTTGTTGTCCGGCTTGCTGAATGGAGGTGCGCAGGAGCCCGCTGAGGAACAGGCTGATAACCGCGCGATTCCCCAGCGGTACATTGTGACGGTGGATCCGTCCCTGTCATCGATTCTGGGTGTGGGTGGCCCGCTGCTTGCCGGTATTGAACAACTGCTGAATGCCGTTGGTGGTGGAAAGGTTCTCTATTTGTACGAGAACGTGATGTCTGGCGCGACGGTTCAGCTTACGGACAGCCAGGCTCGGATGCTGGAGTCCCTGCCCGGGGTTGAGCGGGTAGAGCCGGATAGCTGGATGACGGCCAGCGGTACGCTCACTCAGCAGAATGCCACCTGGGGGCTGGACAGGGTAGACCAGGCCACGCTGCCGCTGGACAGCCAGTTTACCTATCCTGAACTTGCCGGGCAGGGCGTAAACGTTTACGTGCTGGATACCGGTGTTCTCAGCACCCACGTGGATTTTGAAGGGCGCGCCAGCGGGATGAACTTTCACGATGACAGCGGCCTTGCCGGACTGTCTCCGGGGCTGCCCATTGTAGGTGACCTTCTTAACCTTCTGCTGGGCGGTTTGCTGCCGTTTGAAAGTGAAGAGAGCATTTCCGCCTACTCGGCAGAAGACTGTAACGGCCATGGTACCCATGTGGCCTCCACGGCTGCCGGGGAAGAGTTTGGTGTCGCCAAGGAAAGCAATATTATCGGCCTGAGGGTGCTGGGCTGTAACGGATCCGGTGCGACCAGTGCGATTATAGAGGCGCTGGACTGGATGGCCGAGAACGCCGAGAAACCGGCCGTAGCGAATATGTCGCTGGGCGGTGGCAGCTCCCAGACTCTGGATGAGGCGGTTCAGGCGGTAGTTGCCCGGGGAATACCGGTGGTGGTAGCCGCTGGCAATAGTAACGCAGATGCCTGCAGCGGATCGCCGAACAGAGTGCCGGAAGCGGTAACCGTAGGTGCAACCGACAACCGCGACCGCAGAAGCAGCTTTTCAAACCATGGAAGCTGTGTAGATATCATGGCGCCGGGCACAGATATCACCGCAGCCTGGTACACCGGTGATACCGACACCAACACCATCAGCGGCACTTCCATGGCATCACCCCACGTGGCCGGCGCAGTTGCCTTGATGCTGGGCCAGAACCCGAGCCTGAGCCCGGAGCAGGTTGACCAGGCCCTGAAAGCACAAGCCAGTACCAACCAGCTGCAAGACCTCAACGGTTCGCCAAACCGCCTCCTGAACGTTAACCCGTAACCACTGCGGGGTCAGACCCCCGATACATTTGCCATGGTGAAATGTATTGGGGGTCTGACCCGCTGTGACGAACTGCACGCGGGCAATCCCCGGCGGTTTGTAATCGCGGGACGGGTGGTTATAATCGGCGCTGCTCAGGACGAGTGAGTTATAACCATCTAAACTTCAGGGACCGAAGACATGCCCCAGGCAAGCGGATTGCAGTTCACCGCCCGTGTAGGCGAATTCCCCTCTGATCACTTTTCGGTAGTTGGCTTCGCGCTGACCGAACAGCTGTCTTCCTTATTTCATGGCCGGTTAGAGCTGGCCAGTACTGACCCCGATGTAGCCGCAGCTGACATTCTGGAACAGCCGGTAGACCTGGTGGTTTGGCAGGATGGCCAGCCCCTGCGCCGCTTCACCGGTGTAGTGAACGAGTTTGTCCGTGGCAACACCGGCCACCGCCGCACCCGCTATGAAGTGGTGATTCAGCCCCCGATGTGGCGCCTGGGCCTGATGCACAACAGCCGCATCTTCCAGACCCAGACCACCGATGCCATTGTGCGCACCTTGCTCGAAGAGCGAGGCATTGTTGACTCCATCTTCGACTTCAAACGCCCCCCAGAAGAACGCGAATACTGCGTTCAGCACCGGGAAAGCGACTTGCAATTCCTGGAAAGGCTGGCCGCCGAAGAAGGCTGGCACTACCGCTACCAGCACGGCAGCGTGGATGGCGACGAGCAACCAGCGTTAATCATTGCCGACCACCACGGCGATGCCCCGAAACTGGACCCGGTGACCTGCAACACTAGAGCCGGCGGCAGCACCCAACAAGCCTGCGTGTTCAGCTTTGCCTATGAAGAGCGGGTGCGTGCGTCCTCCGTGGCGATGAAGGACTACACCTTCAAGAACCCCGCCTATGCCCTGATGCACGAACACAGCGCGGGCGGTTTGAACCACCGGGAAGACTATCAACACTACGACTACCCCGGCCGCTACAAGGCCGACGCCAGTGGCGAACCGTTCACCCAGGCCAGACTGGACGCCCTGAGAAACGATGCCTCCCTCGCCAAGGGCAAAAGCAACCGACCGGACTTCACCCCCGGTGCCAAAGTGGAATTGCAGGACCACGACAGCCAGACCCTGAACCGGGAATGGCTGCTCACCGCTGTCACCCACACCGGCAAACAGCCCCAGGCGATGGAAGAAGAGGGTGGCAGCGAACCCACCTGCTACCACAACGATTTCAACGCTATCCCGGCGGACAAAACCTGGCGTACCGTTTACAACTACCGCAAACACAAACCCGTGATGGACGGCCCCCAGATGGCGATCGTCACCGGTCCCGAGGGTGAAGAGATCCACTGCGACCAGTACGGCCGGGTGAAAGTACGATTCCCCTGGGATCGCTACTCGAAAAATGACGAGCACAGCAGCGCCTGGCTGCGCGTGGCACAAGGCTGGGCTGGCGGCCAATACGGCTTTATGGCCCTGCCGAGAATTGGCCACGAAGTGATCGTTTCCTTCCTGGACGGCGACCCGGACCAGCCCATCATCACCGGAAGAACCTACCACGCCACCAACACACCGCCCTACGCGTTGCCGGAACACAAAACCCGGACCACATTAAAAACCAAAACCCATAAGGGTGAGGGTAGCAACGAACTGCGCTTTGAAGACGAAGCCGACCAGGAACAGATCTACGTCCACGCCCAGAAAGACCTGGACCTGCTGACCGAAAACAACCGCACCGAAGTCATCAAGAACGACAGCCACCTGACGGTGGACAACCACCAGTTCAGCCATGTGAAAGCGGCAGACCACTGCACCACCGATGGTGAAAGCCGAGCCTCCGTCGGCGCCGATTGCAGCCAGACCATCGCCGGAAGCTATCACCATAAAACCGGCCGCACCATGGCCTCGGAAGCCGGTACAGAAGTTCACTACAAAGCCGGTGCGAAAGTGGTGCTGGATGCCGGGGCGGAGCTGACGATTTCTGGTGGTGGTAGCTTTATCAAGCTGGACCCGAGCGGGGTTACGTTGGCTGGGCCTGGGATCAAGATTAATTCTGGTGGGGCGCCGGGGAGTGGGGCTGGGCAAAGTTCTGCTAATCCGGAACTACCAAACCTTGTTGGCAAAGATGGGACGGCAACGCCACAGCCTCCCGAACTGGCAATGGTCGGCCAGCGCAAAACTGCCTTTCCTGACCAGGTGGAGTTTGATCAGTTACCGGGCTCCGATCGAAAACTGATCATTGATGTGATTGGCGGGCATCTTGAGCGTGGCTCTGTGGAAGCGATTAAAGGGACTGATGGGGAGGCAACTGTATGACGGATACTGTGGATTTTTCAGATGAATCCCGGGATCGCTCGATTCTACGAACAGCAGATTACGACGATACCGATCCCGCGGATCTCGTACTGACTGTGCCCAAGCGCGAAGGCGGCAAGATCTCGATTCCTCTCCTGAAGCACGCAAGATCTAACATCGAGCGTGAAGATTACCAGGATAATACCCTCGTAAGGATCAAGCCTCTGGCCGAGATCGCCAGCAACTTGCCTGTTAGACGTGGCTCCAATGCCCCTGTTTATCAAGGGAAAGGCGTAGCACTGTTGCGGCCTGGTTTTCTTTATATTTTCCGCGAAGACAAGCTCTGGCGAGAATTAGAGATCAGTCAGAACTCCCAATTCAGCGATATCGATCTTCAGGCAGTGCGGGCGGAGGTTGGTGACCCAGAATCTGGCTTGAGAATGGTGCGCCCATCAGGCGGACAGTGGTTGGACGATGTGCTTGTTCCAGTGTTTCTCCAGGGGCAAGCGGTGATGCACGATTTCCGTATGGCCTACAGTGAAATCCAGTGGGATTGGGCCTACATCCAAAAACTTGAAGAGAGTGCAGCGACTCGTAATGCAAGGACGACGGGTGTGGGTCACGCCTGGGCTGTCACATCGGTTGATTCGTTGAGTTTTGAAACCGGATTTCCTGCATCACGTGTTGAAGATGTTCCGAAACTGAGGCACAGGGATCTGGGCATTGAACTGATGATAGAGAATCCCTGCGACTTCGTGCTCAGTTTTGAAGGGCCGGGTGAAGACGAACTATGCAGCAAGCTCTCGAAGTTATTAGAGAGCAACGAGAAGCAGGCGAGGGAGTCGGCGAACATTCTTGACCTTACCTGCCCACCTGGAGCGGATCTTTTGCAGCATCTTCGCTCGCAGAAGGGGGGCGTTTGCGTGGCTATCCCGGATCCTTTTTTCCTGTTCCGCCACGCCCTGGCCCAGTTGCACTTGGCCATGCATTATCTGGATGCCATCGATATTGCTATAAAGGACAAACCCCTGGTCCATTCCGCCATGTTAATCCGCCAGGCAGTGTTCGATCCGGCGCCGAGTGGCCAGAGCGGAGACCTTGCGAACTACCGGAACGCTATCAACCGGGAACAGCTGGATGACATTCTGGAAACGGCCGAAAGGAATCACGCTGTTCGGAACATAGAAGACCAGACGCGCCGCCTGAAGAAATTGATGAAGAGCTCGTCATTCAACTCGGTGTTCGACGATTATCTGCAAAGCCCGGATGTAGCCGCTTGTGAAGCCTTTTTGCTGTGCGCGGACAACTTGAATGTACTGCAGCAAATCCCAGGGGTACTCAAAGCACAGGGGGTGGATGATGATCAGGGGATCCCTGGCGCTCTGGCAAAGTGGCTATCGGATGAATCAATGTTGGCAAAGTGGTCGCCGGGAATCGCCGCCGAAACAGGGGAGGAAGGCACGCAGCCATCTCCCTACGAACAACTTCGGTCGCTCGCCAGCGACCAGACGGAGATTAACGATCAGCACCTGGGCCGCCTCAACCTCCAGGCTCTGGCGTATGCTGAGAAACAGTTCCAGTACGACGAGGAGTCCACTGGCGAGAAAGTCGCCGGGGAGGTGAAGGATGCAGGGCGTGTTGGGGCACTTGTAAGTGGGGTGCTGGGGGAGTGGAGTGCCTCAGTACTGACCGCCTGCAGAAGGCTGGTGGAAGACGGTAGCGTGGAGGTCATCCAGGTCCACAGGATCATGCAGGCCGCGTCTGCCAATGCCATCCTTTCTGACTCCGGTCTGGCGGGTGTGGATCTGATGCGTCGAGGCGACGTAGACCCTACCAAGCACACCATTATTGGCGTGGAGGGTGACGGCATTCGCCGTGGCCTGACCGACTTCGACCGCGGCCAAGGTGGGCTGCTCACTCGCGCCAATGATTACCTCTATGCGGATCTTGTGGATCGGTCTGGACAGGTCCAGGGTTCCACCAGCCCAGCCCGTGCCTCTGGTGAGCTGGAAGAAGCTATCAAGAAAATCGCTGGCAATACTTGGGTCTACGTGGTGCCTGCCGGACACCCGGAGGCAAGGAAGCTCAGTGTATTGAAGGTGGATCTCGCCAAGCGTGTTGGGGCGGTGGTGGATGGCCCGGGCGTGTCTAGTGGTTTGGTGGCATTGGCGGCGTTTAATTTGTTTTTGGAGGGAACATCCGCGGTTAAGGCTTACCAAGCTAATGATGGGAAGCGAGGGTTAGCTGTAGGGAAATTTGCGGGAGCCATCTTTGACCTCACTGCAGCGTCAATGAAATTGAGCATAGTTGCGCACGAAACTGCGGGGGTTGAGTTAACTCAGTCATCAAAGATCTATAGGGTTTCCAGTCGCCCACTCTTTGATATGAAGGGGTGGCCATTAATTGGCAAAAGGCTCGCAAAAGTTGGAGCAAGCACCCTTGTCAGAACGGTTGGCCTTGCCAGTTTCGTAGCAGGAGGTGTGGCAGTTGGGTTGAGCTATTGGGATATGAGGATCAGTCTGAGCCGGGGGGATCTTGATGCTGCGAATGGGCACGGAATAGCGGTCGCCGGTGGTTTGATCTTCCTGTCAGTACCATTGATAGGCGGGCTGCTGGCGATTCCGGGTTGGGGGTGGGCCGTTCTCGGAATGAGCATGGCTTTGGGTGGGTCATTGTATGCGGGAAGCGTGGCCGACGACCTCTTCGAAAGGGTGCTGAAACAGGGGCCATTGGGGACGCACCCGCAGGACTCCTTGGTGAACCTGGACGATTTGGCCTATTACGGGCAGTTGCTAACACTGCTTTCCCCAGTCAATATTTCCGCACAAAGATACGGGGATGTCGATCCGGATCCGGCGTTGACTAGCCCGGACCATCCGCCACAGCCGAATGATTATGTCATCACTTTACAAACTCCAGTGGTCAGTCGGTTGAAGGTGCTACAGGAGTGCCGTCCAGACCTGCCAACCCAGCCTTTCAAGATTGTGGTGCAGGAAGTGGCGTACATGAACAGCCGTGCCGAAACCTCCAACGTAGCGGTTGGCACAGTGGAGCAGGAAGTCATGTTGTCGACTACTCCACTTACACAAATTGTCGCGAGGCAGTCCCTGCCTGATGAGTCTGCCGTGCGTTTTCTGGTTAAACGGGAGCTCCAGAGCAGCAGCCTCCAGAGTTTTGGATATCAGGAAGACGTCAGTACAACGATACGGGTTGGATTGCAGGCTGTGGTCGGCACAGAACAGGGACCTGTGGTCTTTCCCACGCCTGTGATGGAGAGCTATGAACCTTATAATGATACCCGCCATGGCGGGGCACCGGATAAGTCCCGCAGTGTTTTAAATCCGCATTCCGAGCCATTAGTACCCTATTGGTTCCTTAAGGAAGTTTCTGTATGACCATACCGATAGAGACACAAGAATATGCTTCGACCGCCTATCGGTCTGATCAGGCGGTGGAGCTACCCGAAACTCGAGCTAAACGGGAACGAGTGGGGGACGAGCTTCAGCCGTATGGTGCCTACGCTAACCTTAACCCGTATCACAGAACCGTGGAGGATATTGATACCGTTCAGTCCAGTGAACGAGACGATCCAGAATTCTATAAGGAACACTGGTGGTGGGATCACCAGCGATTGCGTTTCCTCAATGAAAAAACGGGGCTTAAATTTTTAATATTGCTGTTGCCATTTACCTGGATATTCACACTTCTTATCGGGGGGGTGGCTTTAGTTGGTTGGAGTGTAATTAGTGTTTCTGACCATTTTGAGTTGCCAGCCTTTCTTTTCATGTTATTGCTCTTAGTATTGGTGCCATCGTGGATTTTCTTTGCATTCTGGATCATTCCCAGCACTACCAACTGGCTTATGACCAACGTCGTTGGAGCTATCCTGAAACCATTCGAGAAAACCCTGGAAAAGAAGTTGGACGAAACCCTGGAAGACGGCTGCAGTGAGTTCAATCGGGTCACCGGGCAGGTAAAGTTCGCCCTGGGCAAGGGACGTTCTTTTGAGGCACCGTTTGTGGAGTTCGATGCCTACGTGGAGCGAGTGGTCCAGCGGGGCGGTATCTTCTACCGGCTGATGTTCGTGCATCGTTACACCCAGAAGCAATTCAACAAAACTTCCCTGAGCAACATTGAAGCAGAGAAAACTGAGGTGCTGGCCCTGTGGGATATGCTGCAACGCTACATGGACGTCACCCAACCTCTGCCAGACATGCCCCGGTTGGAGCCGTTTCGCCACCTGGACCCGGTGACCGCCAAGTACGACCAGACTACTAGCCGTAACCCCCGCTACTGGCGAGACCTCAATCTGGAGGACTGGCAGAAGGGAGAGGGTGCGGAGATATTGAAAAAGCAGCGGCAGTATGCGTGGGGCCGCAGGCAATGCAGAGTCACTCCGCAATTGGGCAGTGTGGATATGCCCACCTATCGCCAAAGTCGGCCTGAAACAGCCTGTGTTGTGTAAAGCCCTCCTTCAAGTTTTGGTTGGAACTCGAATGGCTACGTTTGCCCACTGAGGAATAGTTTTGTGCTGAAACCCAACCAGGTCCGCGTATGAATGCACAACAGCCCGTGTCCTGTTTTTCAGACACTGCATTTCGGGCTGCCGAGATCGGCCCATTGCCGAAATCGCCCGAAGAGCGGGTCAGAATTGGAGAAGAGCTCCAGCCCACCGGCAGCTATGCATTCACTATTCCGTACCAGGGAACTGTTCAAGACATTGAGGTACTTCAGGATCATGAAAAGCAGGATCCTCAGTTTTGTTCAAATGACTGGTGGTGGGATCATCAGCGGATTCGCTTCCTGAATGAAAAGCTGGGGCTCAAAGTTTTAATTCTTTTGGTGCCGATGCTGTGGATATTGACGCTTGTTGTTGGAGGGACCGGGGCAATTGTTTGGGGCACGGTAGAAATGACAGAATCCTATGACTTGCCCGCTTTCCTGCACTTGATGGCATTGTTCGTTTTAGTGCCTGCGTGGCTTCTGGTTTCGTTTTGGATGATTCGTCCCACAACAAACTGGCTCATGAGCACCGGCATCGGTTTCATCCTTAAACCCTTCGAAAAAGCCATCAACAAGAGGCTGGACAAGACCCTTGAAGACGGCTGCAGCGAATTTAACCGAATCACTGGCCAAGTTCGCTTAGCCATGGGGGGAGGGCGCTTTTTCCAGGCGCCGTTCGTGGAGTTTGATGCCTATGTTGACCGTGTTATCCAGCAAAGCGGTGTCTTCTACCGTCTGATTCTGGTGCATCGTTACACCCAGAAGTCCTTTCATAAGATGGCGTTCAGCTCCATCGAGTCCAGAAAATCAGAGGTGCTGGCCACCTGGGACATGCTGCAGACCTACATGGATGTAACGCAACCCTTGCCCGATACCCCGCGCCTGGAGCCCTTTCGGCACCTGGATCCGATAACTGCAGAACACGACAAGAAAACTGGGCGAAATCCGAGATATTGGCGCGATTTGGATCTGGAAGCATGGAAAGAGGGGGAAGGCTGGACCGAGGTTCATCGACGTCAGGAGAGTTATCCTTGGGGTGAGAGAACCTGCAAGCTCACCCCGCAACTGGGCAAGATTTCGATGGATGAATACCGCAAACTACGACCGGTCGATGCCTGGCCGATTTGATGCCTTGGCCTCTGCCCACAATTTGAGGGGGTAGCAGCTGGGGTGTGGGCCTCGGGCCTGTCGCTATTGCGCAGGCCACTCCCCCGGCACCACAAACCACCGCTCCCTCTCAACCCAACACCCAAGCCCCGGCTGCCACTCCACCCGCGCAAACAACACCGGCACGCCCTTAGCCTCCACAAACTCCAGCGCCTCCCGGGCTGCTCGAACATCAGGCTGTTCACCCTGCCTCCAGGGCCCAATCCAATGGGGCTTTTTCAACGGCACCCAGCCGGTCAGGTCGGAGTTCTCCAACTCGTGGGCGTAGCACCAGCGCCCTTGCAAATGCTCCATCGGCACGTAATCCGGCAGTTCCACTCGATTAACGGGATAGAACAGGTAACCCGGCATAAACACTTTCGGTGTAATGGCTTCTGAAATCCCCAGCTCTGCCAGCAACGCCCGAGCCTCCACCCGCTGCGCCATGGGGCTTTGGTGGTTCAGTATTCGGTCTGCTTTCAGGTCCAGCCGGTCCTTTGCGTTGGGGCCGTACCATCGCGTGCCGGTTTCGCCTTCGTTCACGCCCAGATAGTATTTAATGGCGATCTCGTGGTGTTCCAGGCAACCGGTCTGGCGGTTACGCACTACGAAGTCCAGCTCGCCAATGGTTCGGTTATCGGCTTTGATTTGCTGGTTCTTCAGTAACAGCTCCCACCCCAGCAAGTCCTTCAGAAGCACTTCATACAAGCGCTCAAAGTAATGGCCTAACCGGCGCTCTGCGGGCTGGGCTAGCCTTGCGGGCCTGGCTTCCGGTTGTTGGTCCCAGTGCTGCAATTGTTCAAGGTAGTCGTCCGGTAACCATTGCGGCGGATAGAAAGACACAGGGGCTTCGAGCAATTGGGGTGCAGTACACAGCCAGGCCAGGTGGCGCACGGCGGGTGTCTGAAAGCTGAGGAGGGTTTCGGTATCTGCGTTTGTCGTCATGGCCCGAGAATAACGTAAACTGTGGTGGTTTAAGAGCCATTAAATTCAGGAGCCAGCCATGCAATACCTGCATACGATGATTCGAGTCAGCAATCTGGACGACACCCTCCATTTCTTCTGCGACCTGCTGGGTATGGTGGAAATCTCCCGTAAAGACAGCGAGCAGGGCCGCTTTACACTGGTGTTCCTGGCCGCTCCGGAAGACGAAGCCCATGCCCGGGAAAATCAGGCACCGATGGTGGAGTTGACCTACAACTGGGATCCGGAGGAATACACCGGCGGCCGTAATTTCGGGCACCTGGCATTTCGGGTGGAGAACATCTACGAGCTGTGCGAAAAGCTCCAGGCCAATGGCGTAACCATAAATCGCCCGCCCCGTGATGGTCACATGGCCTTTATCCGCACGCCGGATAATATCTCCATTGAACTGTTGCAGAAAGGTGATGCACTGGAGCCTCAGGAGCCCTGGGCCAGCATGGGTAACACCGGTATCTGGTAAACAGTGTTGTGAGACGTAGTTCACACTTTTGACGCCGCCCCCGGGCGGAGTTACCAAAGCCAGTTCATATAACGCCCGCTTATCATTTGTTGACTTTTGCACCTTCGGGTACACAAACAACAACAAATGAGGTGGCCGTTATGTTCTCCAGAAATGCACTGGTAGCAGCCGTTGTCCTTGCCCTGGCCGGTTGCGGTGGTTCTGGTTCGGATTCCGCATCAGTGTCGTCCGGCACAGGTTCGGAAACTGCCCAACCCGCAAAACCCGGTGGCCCCAGAGCGCTGCCTGAGGGCGAGGGCGAAATCCGGGTGCTGTCTAACCGGGCAGACCTGATCAGTGGCGGTGACGCGCTGGTGGAGGTTGTGGCGGCAAACCTGCAGGATGCCCGGGTATTCCTGAATGATGAGGATATCACCGGGCAGTTTCAGGAAGCTGGAGAAGGTGCATGGCGTGGCCTGGTTAACGGCCTCAAGCTCGGCAGTAACACGCTGGAAGTGTTGCTGGAACGCGGCAAAAGCCGGATTGCCACCAGTATTACCAACCACCCAAAGGGTGGTCCGGTTTTCTCCGGCCCCCAGGTTCAGCCCTGGAACTGTACTAACGCGGCGGCAGTAGACGAGGCCTGCAATCAGTCACCGGAGTTCAGTTTTAAATACGTACCCGCAGAGCAACTCACCCGGCTGTTCACCGAATTTGACCCGGAGGATCCGGGCCTGCCGGATGCCTTCTTGCCATACGACCCTGAAAACCCGCCTGCCGATGAAGATATTGCCACTATCACCACTGATGAAGGCATGGAGTTGCCGTTCATTGTGCGGGTAGAGACGGGTGTGCTGAACCGCGACCGCTATCAGGTCATGTCACTCTATCAGCCCGGTGAGGAATGGACGGCACTGGCCCCCCAGGAGCAGTGGAACGGTAAGGTTCTGGTTCACCACGGTGGGAACGTGGGGGTGAGCTACGGCATGGGCAACCCTCCGAATGGCGATGTGTCGGGCCTGACCAACGGCAACGAGCTGTTGCTTGGCGACAGTATTTCAGTGGCCCTGGCCCGTGGCTTCGTTACCCTTTCCACTGCGCAGTCTAACCTGGGGCATAACGCTAACCTGGTGACGGCAGCTGAATCCCTGGTGATGGCCAAGGAGCATATCGTCGAGCAGTACGGGCCGATTCGCTACACCATCGGTACCGGTTGCTCCGGAGGCGCAATTGCCCAGCAACATGTTGCTAATGCCTATCCCGGTATCTATCAGGGCCTGATCGTCCAGTGCTCCTATCCGGATGTCTGGACAACCGCTACCCAGTTTGCGGATTACAACCTGATCAGCAATTACCTTGGCTTGCAGGCACCGGAAAGCCCGGAGGGTGCCCCGGGGTTCTTTGAAGGGTTGCTGAACAATGGCCTGCTGCCCACGCAGTGGCCGTTTCTGTATGGCCACTTGCCCATCAATCCAGTGGTTTCGGACCTGGCATTTTTCCCCGCCGCGTACCCGGACCAGGAGGATTGTCCGAAACTGCCTGATGGCGTTGACGTGTATCACCCGGAAGAGCGGCCGGGCGGTCTTCGCTGCGGCTTGATCGATTATATGAAGAGCCAGTTTGGTGAGCGGTCTCCGGAAGTCTGGTCGCCAAATGAGCAGCTTCTGGGGTATGGCTTTGGTGGCATCCCACTGGATAACGAGGGCGTACAGTATGGCCTTCGGGCACTTCAGGAGGGATTGATCAGCGGGCAGCAATTCCTGGACCTGAACCGTGAAATCGGTGGCTTCAACGTTGATATCGATTACCAGCCCGGGCGCACCCGCGGAGACTTTCAGGCGATCACCAATGCCTACCGGACCGGCGCGATCAACACCGGGGAAAACTTCGAAGGCGTGCCGATTATTGACCTGCGTGGGCCGGATCCCGGTTTAGCCCACGATGCCTACCACTCCTGGCAGACTCGTGCCCGTATAGAGGCAGTGCAGGGGCACTCCCTCAACCATGTGATCTGGTACGGTGCCTTCCCCATTGCCGGTGATACGGTGTTTACCACGGAAGCACTCATGGTGATGGACCAGTGGCTGGCGGGTATAGAGCAGGATGAACAGGGTGGCGAGTTGCCGGAAAAACTGGTTCGAAACCGCCCGGACACTGCCCGGGATCGTTGTCTCTCTTTGTCTGGAGTAACGGCTGACTCCGGTCTGGTGCTGCCGTTGACGGGCGGCTTGCTCTACCCGGATCCGGTAGTTCCGGGGCTGGAGTATTTGCCCACCTTGCCGCCGGAAGTCGGTCAGATTCTGGATGTTGCAACTGGCCAGGTGTGCGGTTTGGACCTGGGAGACCTTGGGTTGCCGCCCCTGGTGACCGATCTTCTGGCACCGATTACCGAGCCCGTCGTTGAGTTGCAGGCGTTGCTGGTGCAAACCCGCTTCGGCACCCCGCGCACCGTTGCCGGCGATGATATCCGTACCCTGAACAACAAGTGTCAGCTGAAACCGGTCGATCCGGCCGATTACCCTGTCAATCTGACAACCGGAGTGCTGAATTCTGAAAACTTCGCCAGGCGCGTGGCAGAGATCTTCCCCAACGGCGTTTGTGATTACAGCAAGCCGCCGGTAGGGCAGGTGCCTACGCAAGTCTGGTTGCAGTACGGCAACTCGGAGCAAGTTGTCTACGGAGGGGAGCCGTTACCTGAGTCGGAAACGGCCGTGAGCGGCTGGGCTTCGGATGCCTTTGAGGTCACCCTCTCGCAGTGAGATAGCCCGGAGCAACGACAAATCCTTGCGCCAGTCATCAAAACTGCCGGCTTGTCGTTGCTCCGGTTCTCCCGGGTCTCTAGAATTTGCGACCGTTTTCACAATCGCATCAGGATGATGCGCCTCTCATGACCAAGGAAGGAGTTGCCGAATGGATGATTGGCAAGCTTGCCTGTCTCCGGCCTGCCAGAGTGCATTGGTTCAGGCCCGGGACAGCGTCGACCGCCGCGGCGGTTCGGTAATCACTGCAGAAGATTTCCTGTTGGCGTTGCTGGACGCGATTCCGGACATCGCCCCGTTTCTCAAGCGCCAGGGTGTCGACCTGGACGAACTGGTGCGCACCATTCAGGGCGAACAACCGATCGTTACCGAAGTCCGGGGTGATGGTGACCTGTCTTCCCAGCTGATTTACTGGATTTCCGGAGCCCGGGAGACTCATGGGGTGTCCTGGCTCGAATGGCCGCACCTGCTCAGGCAGTTGGCGTCGGGTGCCGAACGGCTGCAGGACAAAGCCTATGTGGCGGTGCTGGAACTGGTCAGCCACTGGCCGGCGCAGCATGAGGAGCCACCGGCACCGGTTGTCGGCGTGGATCAGGACATTACTCCCTTAACGGTTACCGATCCGGCCTGGCTCGAGTTGGCAGAAGAAGTGGTGGTCATCACCGCAGCCAACTCCCGGGCGCTGATCTGGCTGAAGGGCGATGCCGGGTCCGGTAAAACCAGTTGGTTGAGCGTGCTGAAGTCTATGCCCGGTTTTCTCTGGGTTCAGGTGGACCCCCGACGGCAGGCCGAGATTATGGCGTCAGACCAGCCTGTCGCACCAACAGCTGAAGCCGGCCCGCTACACTGGCCTGCCCTGGTACTGGACAACGTGTCTCCTGCCGGGTTGCTGGAGCTGATTCAGCAGCCGGATGGTGTGGTGCATGAGCTGGTTACTGGCTGGCAGGGCCCGGTGCTTCTGTTGTCTGAAGATAACGGCGATTCAGGTGCGCCGGAGCGATTGGCTCAGTCGCTGGGCCGGGCCGTCGATTCGCTCATGATGCCGGAGATGAGTGCAACCCAGCGCAAGGCCATCCTGATGGCGCACCAGCCGGCAATTGAGAAACGGTGGAACATCCAGCTGTCTTCGGCCGCAGTAGACTATGCCAGCTCCCGGAACAGCCGGATGGTTGCGCGGCCCGGTGGCATGCTGGAGTGGGTGCGCCGGGCGGCAGCGCGGCTTGACCTGTTTGCCAGTCGGGGGCCACTGGGCGCCCTGGCGGTTGCAGGCCAGCAGGATGCGCTTCGGCGCCAGTCGTTGGTGGCGCTGGCGAGGGGTGATGACTGGGCGGTTTCCGAGCAGGAGCTGGCCCGGTTATCGATCCAGCAGGCGGCCGCCGAAGTCGGCTGGCATGAACGTCAGCGTTCTGGAACCCTGCGGCGCCTTCTGGCGGAAGATCTGCGTGAGGAACTCGAACGATGGGTTGCAGGCAAGCCCGGGCCGGTTCACTATGTGCTGCATTGTGAACAACAGCATGGAGAATCCTCGGGTGCAGGATCTGGAAATCTATATTCGTGACCTTGAGTCGGGCGCGGTGTCGCGCTGGCTGGAAGGCCAGCTTGACCAGTTACAGCTGGATGATTCTGACGTGTCATCGGTGGCGAAGGGTACGGCTTCCTTCAACGGCGCTCGTCTTCGCATCAGTTTGTACCCCGGTGCCTTTGGCAAACGATTTACCTCTCTGGTACTGGAGGGTGAAGACCTGCCCTGGAACAGTGATCTGGAATGCGCCCGAAGTGCCTGGCGGGCGATGGAGGGTGAGATCCGTTGCAGCCTGGGTGACTGGAAAGAAGGCGATCCGGTAGAGGATGAAAAGTGGTGGCGGTTGGATCACCGGGGTGAGCAGCAGGTGGTGTGGAACTGACAGTTCGACCACCCATATAACGCAAAAAGGCAGCCAACTGGCTGCCTTTTTGCTGTCTTCAGAGCAGAATTATTCGCTCAGGATAGACACGTTGTCGGCTTGCAGGCCTTTGTCAGCTTCAACCACGTTGAAGCGAACCAGCTGGCCCTGGCGCAGAACACGACGGCCACGGCCACGGATGGCGCGGAAATGTACGAAGATTTCGTCGCCACTGTCACGAACGATAAAGCCGAAGCCCTTCTTCACGTTGAACCATTTGACGGTGCCCTCTTCGTTGCCTTCCGGGGTGCTGTCGTCAAAATCGTCTTCGTCGTCATCGTAGGTGTTGGCAGGCTGGCTGGCACGGGCCGGACGGCTTTGGCTGCGGGCATTGTTTGCGGTTGCAGGCTGCTTGCCGGCCAGTGCAATTGCCAGGAAGCCGGCAACGGCGAAAAGAACGAAGGCAATGATGTAGGCGGCAATGCCACCGCTGGCGCCCAGGGCCTCAAGGCCTTCGCCAATGGCGAGCAGGCGCAGGGGGTCCGGAGTGGTGGTAAGCAGAAGGCCCAGTATAAACGGTGCCGGAATCGCGATCAGAACAGCAACGAGGATCGCCTTGGCTGGATTACGCATTGGCTGATTATTCTCCATGGGTTAACACTAACGATAAAAAGCCGGGCATCAGGTAACATGGCATGTCCGGCCGATGAGCGCCGCCTGGCCAGAACCCCGGCTGTGGCGGTAAAAGGCGGCATGATACCAGATTACTGAAAGGGCTGACCAAACCTCATGAGCAAAAACACCCTCGAAGACAGAATTGCGGAACTGGAAATGCGACTTGCGTTCCAGGATGACGTGATTAATACCCTGAGTGAGCAGGTGGCCAGGCAGGAAATGGATATTCGGGAGCTGTGGGATGCGAAGAAGACGCTGCACAAGCAGCTGAAGGATATTTCGCCGTCCAATATCCGGCCAGAGGAGCAGGAGGTGCCGCCTCCTCACTACTGATTCCGGAGTCGGCCGCCGGCTCCGGGGTCAGACCCCCGCGCGGCCCTAAGGCCCAAAGACGCGCGTGGGTCTGACCCCTCTGTGGCACGAAATCACCCCAGCAGTTCCACCAGTATCTGCTCGTAAATCTCTGACAGGGTATCCAGATCGTCAGCCTTCACGCATTCGTCCACTTTGTGGATGGTGGCGTTGATGGGGCCGAGTTCTACTACCTGCGCGCCGGTGGGGGCGATGAAGCGGCCGTCTGAGGTGCCGCCGGAGGTGGAAAGCTCGGTTTCGCGGCCGGTGACGGTGCGGATGGCGTTCTGGCTGGCAGACACGAGGGCGCCTTTGTCAGTCAGGAAGGGGCGACCGCTGAGGTGCCACTGCAGGTCGTACTTCAGGTTATGGCGGTCCAGCACGGCCACTACCCGCTCTTCCAGGCTTTCTGCGGTGTTCTCTGTGCAGTAGCGGAAGTTGAAGTGCACCAGGCATTCCCCGGGGATGATGTTGCTGCCGACACCGGACTCAATGCGGGTTATCTGGAACGTGGTCGGCGGGAAGAAATCGTTGCCGTTGTCCCAGAATTCCTTTGCCAGGGCATCCAGTGCCGGTGCCACGGTGTGCACCGGGTTTTCCGCCATGTGCGGGTAGGCTACGTGGCCCTGTACCCCGTGTACGGTCAGGTAGCCGTGCAGGGAGCCACGGCGACCGTTCTTGATGACGTCGCCCACCTGGTGCGTACTCGACGGCTCACCGATCAGGCACCAGTCCATTTTCTCGTTTCGGGCTTCCAGGGTTTCCACCACCTTTACCGTACCGTCCTGGGCCGGGCCTTCTTCGTCGCTGGTGATCAGCAACGCGATAGAGCCCCGGTGGTTCGGGTTGTTCGCCACAAAGCGTTCGCAGGCGGTTACGAAGGCGGCCAGGCTGCCTTTCATATCTGCAGCGCCTCGGCCGTACAGGTAACCGTCTTTGATCACCGGCTCAAACGGTGCGTGGGCCCAGTTCTTCTCCGGCCCGGTCGGCACCACATCGGTATGGCCGGCAAAGGCCAGCACAGGCCCCTCTGAACCCTTGCGTGCCCAGAGGTTGTCGGTGTCACCAAACCGCATGTTCTCGCCAGCAAAGCCCAGAGGTGCCAGGCGTGACATCATCAACTCCTGACAGCCAGCGTCGTCCGGGGTGACTGAAGGACGGCTGATGAGGTCCATGGCGAGTTCGAGGGTAGGGGACAGGGACATGTGACGGCCTTTAGTTGTTAGCGTGCAGTTCTTCGTTCAGTTCAATCGCGGTTTTGTTGGTCTTGCACTCGACCGCGCCGGTCAGGCTGTTGCGGCGGAACAGCAGGTCGTTCTTGCTGGCCAGGTCGCGGGCTTTGATGACTTCTACCAGATCGTTGTTGTCGTCCAGCAGGTTCACCTTGGTGCCGGCGGTGATGTACAGGCCTGCTTCAACCGTGCAGCGGTCGCCCAGCGGGATGCCGATGCCGGCGTTGGCGCCCAGCAGGCAGTTTTCGCCTACGGAGATGATGATGTTACCGCCGCCAGACAGGGTGCCCATAGTGGAGCAGCCGCCACCCAGGTCGGAGCCCTTGCCGATGATCACGCCGGCGGAGATGCGCCCTTCGATCATGCTGGTGCCTTCGGTACCGGCGTTGAAGTTGATGAAACCTTCGTGCATGACGGTAGTGCCTTCGCCCACGTAGGCGCCCAGACGAACCCGGGAGGTGTCGGCGATGCGCACGCCCTTGGGTACCACGTAGTCGGTCATCTGCGGGAACTTGTCTACAGATTTCACTTCCAGGGTGCGGCCTTCAATACGGGCTTGCAGCTGACGCTCCGGCAGCTCGTTCAGGTCGATGGCACCTTCGTTGGTCCAAGCCAGGTTCGGCAGCAGGCCAAAAATGCCGTCCAGCTTCAGGGTGTGGGGCCTGGCCAGGCGATGGGAAATCAGGTGCAGCTTCAGGTACACCTCGGGGGTGCTGGATGCGGTATCGTCTGTCGCCAGTACGGTAACCACCACCGGGCGCTTGCTGTTGGCAGCCTGCTCGGCCAGCCTGGCCTGCTCGGTCTGGCCCAGTTGGCGCAGGGCGTTAGCAAACTGGCTCAGCTGCTCGGCGCCGGCTTCGATGGCCTGGTTGCCGCCTTTGTAGTCCAGCGCGGTTTCAACCACGTCGATCAGGTCTTTGCCTGGGGTCATGATCGGCTGCTGGTAGTAAACCTCCAGCCACTCGCCCTGGTTGTTCTGGCTGCCGATGCCAATGCCGAATGCAAAACTCATCTGATCTGCTCCTGTACTAAAAATTTAAGAATGTTTTCCGTGGCCGAAAAAAGTCAGTCAGTCCACGCAGTCCACTGGTCTGCGTTAAAGCCCACGCTTACCTCGTCGCCCCGCTCAACCACAGGGCGTTTGATGATGGAGGTGTTCTCCAGCATGATCTGGTGGGCACTTTGGGCGCTAATGGTATCACGAACCTCGTCGGGAAGTTTCCGCCAGGTGGTGCCGCGTTTGTTGATCAGCGCCTCCCAGCCGATGGCCTGTTCCCACTGGCTCAGCTTCTCGCTGGAGAGGCCGTCTTTCTTGAAGTCGTGGAACTCGTAGGCGATGCCGTTTTCGTCCAGCCACTTGCGGGCTTTTTTCACGGTGTCGCAGTTTTTGATGCCGTACAGTTTCATGGTTTAAGGCCTTTTTTTGCCACGGAATCCACGGAAGGACACGGAAAGAAAAGACGAAAAGATTATTTTTGCCACGAAATCCACTAAAAAACACGAACAAAGATGACGGATAAAAAACTAAAAAATTCTTTGTCTTTCCTTTCGTGTTCTTTCGTGGATTTCGTGGCGAATCAGTAATTTTTAACAAACTCAACAATCCGCCGGGCAGCCTCCACACACTCCTCCAGCGGTGCTACCAGCGCCATTCGTACGCGGTTTTCGCCGGGGTTGTGGCCATTCACGGTGCGGGAGAGGTAGCGGCCGGGCAGTACGTGTACGTTCTGTTGGGCGGATAGTTCGCGGGCGAAGGTTTCGTCGCTCATGGGCGTTTCCGGCCATAGATAAAAACCGGCATCCGGGAAGTCTACGTTCATCACTTCGCGCAGGATGGGCACCACGGCCTCGAACTTGGCCCGGTAGGCGGCACGGTTCTCCCGTACGTGGTCTTCGTCGTTCCAGGCAGCGATGCTGGCCAGCTGGTTTTGAACGGGCATGGCGCAGCCGTGGTAGGTGCGGTATTTCAGGTAGCCCGCCAGTACCTCGGCGTCGCCCGCCACAAATCCGGAGCGAAGGCCCGGCAGGTTGCTGCGCTTGGACAGGCTATGGAACACCACGCAGCGTTTGAAGTCGTGCCGGCCGATGGCTGCGCAGGTTTGCAGCAGGCCTTCGGGCGGGTTGGCTTCGTCCGGGTAGAGTTCGGAGTAGCATTCGTCGGAGGCGATCAGGAAATCGTGGCGGTCGGCCAGTTCGATCACTTTTACCAGGGTTTCCCGGGGAATCACGGCGCCGCTGGGGTTGCCGGGGGAGCACAGGAACAGGATCTGGCAGTCCTTCCAGACCGATTCCGGAACCGCATCGAAGTCCGGAATAAAGCCGTTGCTTGCGTCGCAGGGCAGGTAGACCGGATCGGCACCGGCCAGGAACGCTGCGCCTTCATAGATCTGGTAAAACGGGTTTGGGCTGACCACGGTTGCTGGCTTGCTGGAGTCTACAACCGCCTGCACCAGGGCAAAGATACCCTCGCGGGTACCGTTAACCGGCACCACGTGTTTTGCCGGGTCCAGTGTGCCCTCGGCCAGCTGGAACCGGCGGCTGGCCCAGTTGGCGATGGTTTCGCGCAGCTCGTCCAGGCCTTTGGTGGTCGGGTAGTTGGCGAGTTTGTCCAGGTTGTCGGCAATCACCTGTTTAACAAAGGTGGGTGACGGGTGTTTGGGTTCGCCGATGCCCAGTGAAATCGGTGCCAGGTGCTCCGGCACGCTGATGCCGGCTTTCAGTTTGGCCAGCTTTTCAAAGGGGTAGGGGTGCAGTCTTTCCAGGTTCGGGTTCATTGAATATCGTCCAGCATTTTACTCATGTGCTGTTGTAGGGCCTGGCATACGTTCGGGTCGCTCAGGGGTTCACCGTGTTCGTCGGTAATAAAGAAAACGTCCTCTACCCGTTCGCCCAGGGTGGCAATCTTGGCGTTGGTCAGCCGCACCCGGTGTTCCAGTAATACCTGGCCAATCCGTGCCAGCAGTCCCGGACGGTCGGGGGTGATGACTTCCATCACCGTGCGCTGATTAATGGTGTCGTTGGAGAAAGTCACTTCGGTAGGGAATGCGAAGTGCTTCAACTGGCGCGGAGTGCGCCGGTGGATGATGTCGGGGTAGTCTTCCGGATCGTCCAGTTCTTCGATTAGCCGCTTGCGAACCCGCTCTTTGCGGGCCGGGTCAACACCCAGCGGTTGGCCCTGCTCGTCGAGAACTACGTAGGAGCTGATGGAGTAGGGGCCTTCACTGGAGTTGATGCGGGCGTCGACAATGTTCAGGTTCAGCTGTTCCAGTACCGCGGTGGTGGCGGCAAACAGGGCGACCCGGTCTTTCATATAGATTATGATTTGCGAGTAGCCGTCTGTGGGGCCACCCCGGGTGTCGCGGATCAGTACCAACGGGTCCGGGTTGTCGCCATGGCGGATAATCGCGGCGGTTTGCCAGGCGATATCCACGGTGGAATCCTGCAGGAAATATTCCTCATCGACCGTGTCCCAGATTTTGTCGATCTGCTCGTCAGTCATGTTCTGGGCGCGCAGGATTTCCCGGGCCTCTTCGCGGGTGGCGTCTATCCAGGCCTGGCGGTCTACCGGGGTGTCGATACCCCGGCGCAGGGCTCGCTTGGCTTCGATATACAGCTGGCGCAACAGCGAGGCGCGCCAGGTGTTCCAGAGTTTCGGGTTGGTGGCACTGATGTCGCACACCGTGAGGATGTACAGGTAATCCAGGTGGGCCTGGCTGGGCATGGCCCGGGCGAAGGCCTGGATGATATCCGGGTCGGAAATGTCCTTGCGCTGGGCGGTCATGGACATGAACAGGTGGTTCTCCACCAGCCAGGAAATCAGCTGGGTATCCCGCTCGCTCAGGTGATGGCGCTGGCAGAA
Organism: Marinobacter sp. P4B1; assembly: GCF_001447135.1. Lineage (NCBI taxonomy): Bacteria > Pseudomonadati > Pseudomonadota > Gammaproteobacteria > Pseudomonadales > Marinobacteraceae > Marinobacter > Marinobacter sp. P4B1. Next base: position 255,655 of record NZ_LLXM01000005.1, on the reverse strand, counting down.
GGCCTCGGCATCAATGGCGCCCAGTTCGGAATGGTCACCGCCCCGGCCCTTGGCTACATCGTGGTACAGGCCGGCAATGTAAAGGGTATCCAGCTTGGGCAGCCGATGAATCAGGCGCGAGGCCAGGGGGTATTCGCTCTGGGCCTCGGTGCCGGTCAGTCGCACCATGTTGCGGATTACCCGCATGGTGTGGGCATCCACGGTATAAATATGGAACAGGTCGTGCTGCATCTGGCCGATGATCTGGCCAAACTCCGGCAGGTAGCGGCCCAGCACGTTGTACTTTTTCATGGCGGACAGGGTCTGGTCCAGCGCATGGGGCGTGCGCATCAGTTCCATGAACAGGGTAGTGACGGCCAGGTCGTTACGGAAGGCATCGTCAATCAGGTGCCGGTGCGCCCGCAGTGAACGGATGGTGGTGGCGCGAATGCCCTTGATCTCCGGATGCTGCGCCATCAGCACAAAGATTTCCATGATGGCGTAGGGGGCGTAGGCGAACACCTGGTTGTTGATGGCTTCTATATACAGGTTGCGCATCTGGAAGCGCTTGTTGAGCGGGCGGATTTCGTCTTCCGTGCCGCTGCCGATAATCGCTTCGTCGTAATACTGCAAAAGCACATCGGTGATTTCAGCCAGGGCCAGCACCGTACGGTAGTACTGTTGCATCATCAGTTCGACGCCCAGCCGCTTGCCCTGGTCCTGGTAGCCCAGCATCTGGGCCAGCGCCCGCTGGTGGTCGAACAGCAGGCGGTTCTCGTTGCGGTCGGCTATCAGCTGCAAGCCATAGCGCAGGCGCCACAGGAAGGTTTCGCCTTCGTGCAGAATCTGGTGCTCTTCCTCGGTGAGGATGCTGAAGCGGGTCAGGTCGGCGATGCTTTGCAGGCCGAAGTGGCGCTTGGTAATCCAGCCAATGGTCTGGATGTCCCGCAGGGCGCCCGGGGAGCCTTTTACGTTGGGCTCCAGGTTGTACTCGGTGTCGCCGTATTTCTTGTGGCGTTGCTGCTGCTCTTCCCGCTTGGCCACAAAGTAGGCCTTGTCGGAACTCACCTCGTCGGAGTAGGCCTGTTCGCTCAAGGCTTGCCGCAGGCTGTCTGGCCCGGCAATGGTACGGGTTTCCAGCAGGTTGGTAAGTATCGAGATATCTTCCCGTGCGGCTGAGATGGATTCGTCCATGCTGCGCACGCTGTGGCCGATATCGAGTTTCAGGTCCCATAGCAGGGTAATGAAGGCCCCCAGATCGTCCTGCCACTCGGGCGCCATGCCCTCGCGGGTGAGGATCAGCAGGTCAATATCGGAGTGGGGGTGCAATTCGCCCCGGCCGTAGCCACCTACGGCAATCAGGGCGATGTCTTCGGAGCGGGCGAACGGATATCGATTCCAGATCAGCCGGAGCACGGTGTCTACGGTGTCGGCCCTTGAGCGAACCAGGGCCCGGACGTCTGCGCCCTCGCGGAATGCATCGGCATCGGCGTCGTAACTCTCCCGCAGTAATTGCCGGGCCGCGGAGACCGGTGAGCGGTCGTTACTGATGCGGGACTCCAGCTCACTCCGGTCCACTTAGAAGGACTCTTCCGATCGCTTGGTTAGTACTTCGTGGCCATCGGCAGTTACCAGGATGGTGTGTTCCCACTGGGCGGACAATTTGTGGTCCTTGGTCACGGCGGTCCAGCCGTCGGCCAGCATCTTGGTGTGGTATTTGCCCTGGTTCAGCATGGGTTCGATAGTGAAGGTCATGCCTTCTTTCAGTTCCAGGCCGGTGCCGGGCTTGCCGTAGTGCATCACCTGTGGCCCTTCGTGGAATACCGCGCCAATGCCATGGCCGCAGTAATCCCGAACGATCGAGTAACGGTGTTTCTCGGCGTGCTGCTGGATCACATGGCCGATGTCGCCCAGGCGTGCACCCGGCTTGACCAGTTCGATACCTTTATAGAGGCACTCCTGGGTAATCTGGATCAGTCGCTCGGTGCCGGGCTTGGGCTTGCCGACAACCCACATCTTGCTGGTGTCGCCGTGGTAGCCGTCTTTAATAACCGTCACGTCGATATTAATGATGTCGCCGTCTTTCAGAACTTTCTTGTCTGAAGGGATGCCGTGGCAGACAACGTGGTTGACCGAGGTGCAGATAGACTTCGGAAATCCCTTGTAATTAAGCGGGGCCGGAATGGCTTTCTGCTCGTTCACAATGTAGTCGTGGCAGATGCGGTCGAGTTCTTCGGTGGTTACGCCGGGCTTCACGTGCTCGCCGATCATCTCCAGAACTTCAGCAGCCAGGCGGCCGGCTACGCGCATCTTTTCGATTTCTTCGGGGGTCTTGATAGATACCTGCATCGGACTTCCTGTTGATTTGCGTCAAACAGCCATTTTAAGGGGCATGGGGGTAAGGTACAAGGCGGGGTGGTGCTATGGATGCCATAGCTCCGGGTTAAGTTACGGGGCAAAAATAATGGCGTGCGGCAGGTGCTTTGTGGTATAAACGCGCCCGCTGGAAACGAATCCGGCAAATTCACACACGTGTCAGCACGTTGTCCCAGGGTGCCGGTACCTGCTAGCAGCTCACATAATGCGCTTGCAGAGACTGGTTGGGGCAATCGGACGCGTGGAGGTCTAACCCGAAGCTAAAAGGTAACTATCATGGCTCAGGTAAATATGCGTGACCTGCTGAAGGCAGGTGCTCACTTTGGTCACCAGACTCGTTACTGGAACCCGAAAATGGGCAAGTTCATTTTCGGTGCCCGCAACAAGATTCACATCATCAACCTGGAGCAGACTGTTCCGGCCATGAATGAAGCCCTGAACTTCATTCAGTCCCTGGCTGAGAACAAGAACAAGATCCTGTTCGTTGGCACCAAGCGTGCTGCCGCCAAGATCATCAAGGAAGAAGCCGAGCGTTCCGGCCAGCCGTTCGTTAACCACCGCTGGTTGGGTGGAATGTTGACCAACTACAAGACCATCCGTCAGTCTATCCGTCGCTACCGTGACCTGGAAGCCCAGAGCAAAGACGGTACTTTCGACAAGCTGACCAAGAAAGAAGCCCTTGAGCGTACCCGTGAAATGGACAAGCTCGAGCGCTCCATTGGTGGTATCAAGGATATGGGTGGCCTGCCTGACGCGCTGTTCGTTATCGACGTAGACCACGAGCGTATCGCCATCAAGGAAGCCAACAAGCTGGGCATTCCTGTAATCGGTGTTGTTGATACCAACAGCGATCCGGACGGCGTTGACTACGTGATCCCGGGTAACGATGACGCCATCCGCGCCATCCAGATCTACGTGAAGGCTGTTGCCGACACCTGCCTGGAAGCTTCCCAGTCTGCAGGCGGTGCTGACGAGTTTGTTGAAGTCAGCGAGAACGCCGAAGGCGCTGCTCCGGCCGCCGAGTAACACTTAAGCTTCACGTTTGAGTTGTAAGGTATGCCCGCCTGTTTATCCGGGCATACCTCCCCACCGAATTCGGAAACGATTTAAGAGGATTGAACATGGCTGCAATTACCGCTGCAATGGTCAAAGAGCTGCGTGAGCGTACCGGCCTTGGCATGATGGAATGCAAAAAGGCACTGGTTGAAGCTGGTGGCGACGTTGACGCTGCAATCGAAGAGCTGCGCAAGTCTTCCGGCCTGAAAGCCGCCAAGAAGGCTGGCCGTACCGCTGCTGAAGGCGTGTCTCTGGTAAAAGTGTCTGACGACAACACCGTTGCCTACATTCTGGAAGTGAACTCCGAGACTGACTTCGTTGCTCGTGACGACAACTTCATGGGCTTCGCTAACGACGTTCTGAACGTTGCTTTCGAAAAAGGCGAAACCGACGTTGCAGCCCTGATGGCTGGCGATCTGGAAGCCAAGCGTGAAGCGCTGGTTCAGAAGATCGGCGAGAACATCACTGTTCGTCGTATCATCAAGGTTGAAGGCCCGGTTGTAGGTGGCTACGTTCACAGCAACAACAAGATTGCTTCTGTTGTAGCTCTGAGCGCCGGTAACGAAGAGCTGGCCCGCGACATCGCCATGCACGTTGCCGCTGTTAACCCGCGCGTTGGCAAGCCGGACGACATGCCTGCCGAAGAGCTGGAAAAAGAGAAGGAAATCATCAAGGCCCAGCCGGATATGGAAGGCAAGCCTGCAGAGATCATTGAAAAGATGATGGGTGGCCGTATCAAGAAGTTCCTGGCTGAGAACAGCCTGGTTGAGCAGCCGTTCGTCAAGAACCCTGAACAGAAAGTGGGTGATCTGATCAAGGCCGCCGGTGGCGACCTGGTTGGCTTCGTTCGCCTGGAAGTGGGTGAAGGCATCGAGAAAGAAGAAGTGGATTTTGCCGCTGAAGTGGCTGCTGCCGCTGGCACAGGCAAGGCCTGATCCCTCTTCCCGGCCCGGTCGCGCAAAGCGGCAGGGCTACCTGAGTCTGCCACGTCAGCCGGGTTTTCCCGGCTTTCGTGGCGGGCTTGTATCTGAGATACCCCTTTTTTCGAGGAGTATGTCAGATACAAGCCTGCAGCGGGTTTGATACCGGATAGCCAACAGACGAGAAGGGGATCACCATGTCGACATCTTCAAAAACCCAGCCCAGATACAAGCGCGTTCTGCTCAAACTCAGTGGTGAAGCCCTGATGGGCGAGCACGATTTCGGTATTGATCCCAAAGTTCTTGACCGCATGGCCCTGGAAATCGGTGCCCTGATAGGCATTGGTGTTCAGGTGGGGCTGGTGATTGGTGGTGGTAACCTGTTCCGTGGCGCCGCACTGAGCGCTGCCGGCCTGGACCGCGTAACCGGCGACCACATGGGTATGCTGGCCACGGTGATGAACGGCCTGGCCATGCGTGACGCCCTGGAACGCTCCAACATTCGTACCCGCGTAATGTCTGCCATCCCCATGAGTGGTATTGTTGAGCATTACGACCGCCGCCGCGCCGTGCGCGACCTGAAAGAAGGCGACGTGGTGATCTTCAGCGCCGGCACCGGTAACCCGTTCTTTACCACGGATTCGGCGGCCTGCCTGCGCGGTATCGAGATCGAAGCAGATGCGGTACTCAAGGCCACCAAGGTGGATGGCGTTTACTCTGCCGATCCCAATCTTGATCCTACCGCAGTAAAATATGACCACCTGACCTACGATGAGGTTCTGGAAAAGAAATTGGGTGTGATGGATCTGACAGCCATCGTCCTCGCCCAGGACCACGGTATGCCGCTGCGGGTTTTCAACATGAACCAGCCCGGCGTTCTTACCCGCATTGTGACGGGTGAGAGAGAAGGCACACTGATTGAATAACGAATTGAGGATTTTTACGTGATTAACGACATCAAAGCAGAAGCCGAAAAGAAAATGAAAAAGAGCCTGGAGGCTCTGGGTTCGGCGTTTAACAAAATCCGTACCGGCCGTGCCCATCCGGCCATTCTCGACAGCGTAATGGTGAACTACTACGGCCAGGAAACGCCCCTGAAGCAGGTGGCAAGCGTGAACGTAGAAGATAACCGAACCCTGTTGGTGGCGCCCTGGGAAAAGAACCTGGTACCGACCATCGAAAAAGCCATCATGATGTCTGACCTGGGCCTGAACCCGTCCACCAATGGCGACGCCATTCGCGTACCCATGCCCATGCTGACCGAAGAAACCCGTAAGGAAATGGTCAAGCAGGCCAGGGCCGATGCCGAGCACGGCCGGGTTTCTATCCGTAACGCCCGTCGGGACGCCAACAGCATGCTGAAGGATTTGCTGAAGGACAAGGATATCAGCGAAGACGACCAGCGCCGTGGCGAAGAAGAAATCCAGAAGCTGACCGACAAGCACATCGCTGAAGTCGACAAGCTGCTGAAGGTGAAGGAAGAGGACCTGATGGCGGTATAATCGCCCGGGTCTGTTCAGAGCAGAATGAGCGGCGGCTGGATGTCCGCCGCGCAGAGGATTTCATGACGGGACAAGTAACCGCAGAAATTCCGGTGGAGGCAGACAGCCGCCCCCGGCACGTGGCCATTATCATGGATGGCAATAACCGCTGGGCCAAGGCGCACCGGCTCAAGGGAGTGGCAGGCCACAAGGCCGGCGTGGATGCGGTGAAAGCCGTGGTAGAAACCTGTGCCCGGCAAGGCGTGGAAGTGCTCACCCTGTTTGCGTTTTCCAGTGAGAACTGGCGTCGTCCGAAAGACGAGGTTTCGGCGCTGATGCGCCTGTTCCTGATTGCCCTGGAGCGGGAAGTCCGCAAGCTGCACAGGAATAACATTCGCCTTCGCATTATCGGCGACCGCTCCGCGTTTAATCCGACCCTCCAGGAACACATGGAGCGGGCTGAAACGCTCACCCGTGACAACACCGCCATGACCCTGGTGATTGCCGCCAATTACGGCGGCCACTGGGATATTACCGAGGCCACCCGGCAAGTGGCCCAAAAGGTGCGCGCTGGCGAGCTGGAAGCTTCAGATATCACTGATGACCTGATCCAGCAGCACCTGAGTATCGGTGACCTGCCCATGCCTGACTTGCTGATCCGTACAGCTGGCGAGCAGCGCATCAGCAATTTCCTGTTGTGGCACCTGGCGTACACCGAATTCTATTTCTCTGAGGTGTTCTGGCCGGACTTCAAGGCCGATCAAATGCAGAAGGCACTGGAAGCCTACGCCGGGCGCAAGCGCCGGTTCGGGCAAACCGATGACCAGATCGCCGCCCGCGCCACAAAACAATAACGATATAGCGACCAACACCGTGTTAAAAACCCGAATTATTACCGCGCTTATCCTGGCCCCTATCGCGATCGGCGGGATTTTCTTCCTGCCTCCGGCGGGCTTCGCCCTGTTTACCGGTGCCATTATCTCCCTTGGCGCCTGGGAGTGGGCCAATATGTCCGGTATCGAAGGCCAGCCGGGGCGCGTGATTTATGCCCTGGTCATGGCAGGGCTTCTGGCCGTGATCTGGCAGTTGCAGGTGCCGGCCATAACAGTGCTCTGGCTGGCCCTGCTCTGGTGGCTGGTGTGCTTCGGGCTGGTAAGCCGTTACCCGGCGGGCTCCGATCGCTGGGGTGCCGTGCCGCTACGGGCCCTGATGGGGCTGTTTGTGCTGGTTCCCGCCTGGGTAGGGCTGAACCATCTGCGTACCGGCAGCTTCCAGTTCGGTGAGCTGACCAATAACCTGCTGGCCATTCTCTACATCTTCCTGGTGGTCTGGGTAGCGGATATCGGCGCCTATTTTGCCGGCCGGGCCTTCGGCAAGGCGAAGCTGGCACCGAAAGTGAGCCCCGGTAAATCCTGGGCTGGCGTGTGGGGCGGCCTGGCTGCGGTTGCTGCCCTGGCAGTGGCGGCCAGCCTGGTTGCCGGCGCCGGTGCCGTGCAAACCGTTCTGCTGGTGCTGGCAAGCCTCGTTACCGGCCTGGTATCGGTGCTGGGGGATTTGCTGGAAAGCATGCTCAAGCGATTCCGTGGTATCAAAGACAGCAGCCAGTTGCTGCCCGGCCACGGTGGCATTATGGACCGTATTGACAGCCTTACAGCCGCGATTCCCGTCTTTGCCCTGATGATCACGCTACTGGGCTGGTTGTCTACGGGTGTCTGGAATTTATGATCACACGCAGCATTACGGTACTGGGGGCAACCGGCTCAATAGGCCTGAGTACCCTGGATGTTATTCGGCGGCACCCGGAGCGTTTCTCGGTTCACGCCCTCACGGCGGGAACACGGGCACCGGAATTAGCCGCGCTTTGCCGGGAATTCCGCCCCCGGGTAGCGGTGATGGCGGATGCCGGGGCGGCAGAGGAACTGGCTGGCCTGCTCGCCGATTGCCCCGACATTGGCGTGCTCAGTGGCGAGCAAGGGCTGATCGACGTGGCGGCAGACGAACAGGCCGACACCGTAATGGCTTCGATTGTCGGGGCTGCCGGGCTGGCGCCGACACTTGCGGCGGTGCGCGCTGGCAAACGAGTACTGCTGGCCAATAAAGAAGCCCTGGTCATGTCCGGCCAGCTCTTTATGGATGCCGTGGCTGAATCCGGTGCTGAACTGCTGCCTATCGATTCGGAACACAATGCCATCTTCCAGTGCATGCCGGCAGACAAGGTGCGTGATCCGCAAGCGGCTGGCATTACCCGCATTCTGCTCACCGCCTCTGGCGGGCCGTTTCGAACTTTGCCGGCCGAACAGTTGCGCTCGGTAACGCCTGCCCAAGCCTGTGCCCACCCCAACTGGTCCATGGGCCAGAAGATTTCCGTTGATTCCGCCACCCTGATGAACAAGGGCCTGGAGCTTATCGAGGCCTGCTGGCTGTTCAATACCTCGCCGGACAAGGTGGAGGTACATGTTCACCCCGAAAGTATCATCCATTCCATGGTGGAGTATGCAGACGGCTCGGTGCTGGCGCAGTTGGGTAGCCCGGATATGCGAACTCCGATCGCCAATGGCCTGGCCTGGCCGGAGCGTATCGAAGCCGGGGTCGCTCCCCTGGACCTGTTCGCCATCGGCCGCTTTCACTTCGAGCGCCCGGACTTGCAGCGTTTTCCGTGCCTGAGGCTGGCTGCTGAAGCCTTCGCCACCGGTGGCACCGCGCCAGCCGTCCTCAACGCCGCTAACGAAGTGGCCGTGGCGGCATTCCTTGAAGGCGGGCTGTGCTTTGCAGACATCCCCGTTATCATAGAGCGAACAATGGCGGCCACCGACGTGGTATCGGCGGACAGTTTCGATACCATCTTCCGGAAAGACGCCGAAGCCCGCGAACGGGCAATGGAACAGATTCGCCTTTTATCGGTCTGATTCCGGCGGGGCGTGTTGCGCCGGCTTTCAGTTATCAACCGGACAGTCTATGCAGATTATTCAAAGCGTACTGGCACTTGCACTAACCCTCGGCATTCTGGTGACGCTGCACGAGTTCGGCCATTTCTGGGTTGCTCGCCGCTGCGGAGTCAAAGTGCTGCGTTTCTCTGTGGGTTTCGGTAAGCCGCTGTTTTCCTGGTACGACCGCCACGGCACCGAATTTGCCGTAGCCGCCATCCCTCTTGGCGGCTACGTGAAAATGCTGGACGCCCGGGAAGGCCCTGTGCCGGCCGAACTGGAAGACCAGGCTTTCACCTCCAAGCCGCCGTCCCAGCGCATTGCCATTGCGGCAGCAGGGCCCGTCGCCAACTTTATTTTCGCTATCTTTGCCTATTGGCTGATCAGCGTGGTGGGAGTGACCACGGTAGCACCCATTGTTGGCGAAGTGGCGCCAGACAGCGTGGCCGAGCGCGCGGGCCTGCAGGAAGGTATGGAAATTCTGGGGGTGGACGGCCGCCAGGTGACGTCCTGGCGCGACGTGAACATGCGCCTGCTGGAGCGGGCAGGGGAGCAGGGCCCCATTTCGCTGGAAGTTTCCCGTGATGGTGCCCGTGGTACCTTTTCGGCCCCGCTGAACGGCTGGAACCTCAGCAACGACGAACCCAATCCGCTGGCGGAATTCGGCATCACCCCCTGGCGCCCGGACGTACCGGCGGTGCTGGGTCAGATCAGTGAAGACGGCCGCGCCTCCATGGCGGGGTTGCAGCCCGATGACCGGGTTACCGCTGTAGACGGTGAGCCGGTGGCGGACTGGTTCGCGCTGGTAGATATCATTCGCGAGTCCCCGGAGCAGCAGCTGCAGTTAACCGTGGAGCGGAACGGTCAGACTCTGGATGTTCCGGTAACGCCGGCCACCAGAACGCTGGAAGACGGCCAGGACATCGGTTTTGTGGGCGCCGGGGTGCAGGCCATAAGCTGGCCGGATAGCGTGCTTCGGGAGATTAGCTACGGCCCGCTGGCGGCGATTCCCAATGCGCTTGAAGAAACCTGGGCCGACACCCGGCTGACACTGGTGGCCATCAAGAAGATGGTCACCGGCCTGTTGTCGCCCACTAACCTGAGCGGGCCGATCACCATCGCCCGGGTGGCGGAAGCCAGCGTCAGTTCCGGATTCGAGGATTTTGTCCGGTTCCTGGCGTATCTGAGCGTCAGTCTCGGGGTTTTGAACTTGCTGCCGGTTCCGGTTCTGGACGGCGGCCACATCGTGTATTACACCATCGAAGCCATCCGCCGGAAGCCGGTGTCGGAGCACGCGCAGGCGCTGGGATTACGAATTGGTATGGCTTTGATTCTGAGTTTAATGGTGTTTGCTCTTTACAACGACCTGATGCGGTTGTGAGAATTGCGGGCTCCTTACCGCACATTAACCAGGCGATAAAACTGAATGAGACGTTCCCTTCTAGCTGTAGCCGTTGGCCTCGCCATTACCGCAACCGGTATGAAGCCAGCGCTGGCGGATGAATTTACGGTTGCGGACATCGAGGTAGAAGGCCTGCAGCGGGTATCCGCCGGTTCCGTATTTGCCGGATTCCCGGTCAATATTGGTGAGCAGATTGACGAAACCCGCCTGGCGGGCGCCATCAAGGATCTGTTCGGCACCGGATTGTTTACCGATATCCAGGCCAGCCGTGATGGTGGCGTGCTGATTCTGACGGTGAAGGAGCGGCCATCGATTTCCTCGATCGAGATCGAAGGCAACAAGAACATCGAAACCGATATGCTGATGGACGCCCTGGCCGGGGCGGGCCTGGAAGAAGGGCAGGTGTTCCGCCGGGCCACGCTGGAGCGCCTGGAGCTGGAAATCCTGCGCTCCTACATTGCCCAGGGCCGATACAACGCCCGGGTCAAAGCGACCGCAGAAGAGTTGCCCCGCAACCGGGTAGCCGTGCGCCTGGATATCAACGAAGGCTCGGTAGCCGCCATCCAGCACATCAACATCATCGGCAACAAGGATTTCAGCGACGAAGAGCTGATCGACCTGTTCGAGCTGCGTACCAGCAGCTGGTGGAACTCACTGACCAACAAAGACAAGTACGCCCGGGAACGCCTGAGTGGTGATTTGGAATCTCTGCGGTCGTTCTACCTGAACCGCGGTTACCTGGATTTCAGCGTCGAATCCAGCCAGGTGTCCATTTCACCGGACAAGAAGCAGGTGTTTATCGCCATCGCCCTGGATGAAGGCCCCCAGTACACCATCTCTGACATCCGCCTGCGCGGTAACCTGATTGTTGAAGAAGAGGAATTGCGCAAGCTGATCCCGGTTAAAGAAGGCGATGTGTTCTCCCGGGCCCAGATGACCGCCATTTCCGAAGCCCTGTCGTTCCGCCTTGGGCGTGAGGGCTATGCCTTTGCCAACGTGAACGCCGTGCCGGAACCGGGCGAGGACAATACCGCCGCGGTGACCTTCTTCATCGAGCCGGGCAAGCGGGCCTACGTGCGCCGGGTCAATTTCGAAGGCAACGTATCCACCAAGGACGAAGTGCTGCGCCAGGAAATGACCCAGATGGAAGGTGGCGTGGCATCGTCTGACCGCATCGAGTTTTCCAAGACCCGCCTTGAGCGCCTCGGCTTCTTCCAGACGGTGGATGTGGAAACCGTCCCGGTACCCGGCACCGATGACCTGGTGGATGTGAACTACAGCGTGCAGGAACAGCCGACCGGCAGCCTGTCGGCGTCTGTGGGTTTCTCCCAGAACTCCGGTGTGATCCTTGGTGCCTCGGTGTCTGAAAACAATTTCTTCGGCAGCGGCAAACGGGTGTCGTTCGGTGTAAACGTGAGTGACTCGGTCAAGAGCGCCAATGTTTCCTACTTGGACCCGTACTTCACCGTCGATGGCGTAAGCCGTGGCTTCAGCCTGTTCGCCCGGGAAACCGACTACGAGGAAGAGGATATCTCCTCCTACCTGCTGGATGAATACGGCGGGCGCCTGACCTTCGGTTATCCGACAGATTCTATCACCCGCTTGAGCTTTGGTGCCGGCATTACTCGTTCCGATATCAAGCCCGGGGTGTTCTCTGCCCAGGAAGTCCGTGACTTCGTGGCGGAGGAAGGCGACTCCTTTACCAACTACTTCCTGTTTGGTAACTGGCGCCGCAGCACCCTCAACCGGGGCGTGTTGCCAACCGATGGTTATAGCCATTCGCTGTCGCTGGATGTGGCGGTACCGGGCAGTGACCTGACCTTCTACAAGGCTTCACACCGTACCGACTTCTACTTCCCGGTGACTGATGCACAGGACTGGATTGTGAGAGCCCGAACAGAAATCGGATACGGGGACGGTTATGGTGACCGCACCCAGATGCCGTTCTTCGAGCATTTCTACTCCGGTGGTTATGGCTCGGTGCGCGGTTACCGCGCGAACTCGCTGGGTAACCTGGCGGAGAATGCTCCCAACGATTTCTCGGATCAGGATCCATTTGGCGGCAACCTGCTCACCGAAGCTGGCCTCGAGTTGATCTTCCCGACACCGTTCGCCGGGGATTCCCGCTCCATGAGAACCTCGTTCTTCCTGGATGCCGGGCAGGTGTTCGACACCGAGCGCGGGTTCGATCCGGAACTGACAGAAGTGCGCACCGCCGCGGGTGTCAGCTTCCAGTGGATCACGGCCGTGGGCCCGCTTGCATTCAGCCTGGCCAAGCCGCTTAATGACAAGGCAGGTGACGATACCCAGGTATTCCAGTTCTCGCTGGGCCAGACGTTCTGACGCCACTATAAAAAATAAAGGATGAAACAAAGGAGATTGATGATGAACCGTGTGACTGCTTTGATTGGTGCCGCCTTGCTGGCCTTTTCTGCCCAGGCAGCTGCAGAAACCCGCATTGGTGTGGTGGATCTGCGCCAGGCCCTGTTTTCCTCGGATGATGCCCAGACCTTCAGCCAGCAGCTGCAGCGGGACTTTGCCGGAGATGAAGAAAAGGTCCGCCAGGCCCAGGAAGAAGCCCGCAAGCTGAAAGACCGCCTGGAGAAAGACGGTTCGATGATGAACGAAAGCGAACGTAACAAGGTGGCGGGCGAATTCCAGGAGAAGGTGCAGGAGTTCAACTTTCTCAAGCAACGCCTCGACGCCACGGTTAACCAGCGTAAGCAGCAGTTCCTTGAAAATGCCCGCCCGGAAGTAGACGTGGCTGTCAAAGAACTGCTGGAAGAGCATGACCTGGACCTGATCCTGCCCAGCGAAGCGGTGGTGTACGTGAAGCCGGAAATGAATCTGACGTCCCAGCTGCTGGACAAACTGAACAAGTAAAGAACAAGGGGCTCCCCGCCCCGGTGTTTGGAGAAGGCAATGTCACAGAAGTCCTATCGGCTCCAGGAAATAGCCGATGCGTTGGGAGCCAGTCTCCGGGGAGACCCCGATATCATGGTCAGCGGCCTGGCCACCTTGCAGGCCGCCGGCCCGGATCAGATCAGCTTTCTGGCCAATCCGGCCTACGGCAAATACCTGCAAGACACCCGGGCCGGTGCGGTTATCCTCTCACCTGCAGCCGCGGATGATTGCCCTACCAATGTCCTGTTACTGGACAACCCGTACATGGGCTATGCTCGCCTCAGTCACTGGTTTGACCCTGCGCCGGTGGCATCAGCCGGTGTTCATCCCACCGCTGTGGTAGATGAGAGCGCCAGCATAGACAGCACTGCCAGTGTAGGCCCTCACGCGGTTATTGAAGCCGGTGTGCATCTTGGAGCCCACGTTGTAATAGGCGCCGGCACCGTCATCGGCGCACGCAGCCGCATCGGAGACCACACTATCATCCGCCCCCGGGTTACCCTGGCCCACGACATTGTAGTGGGGCAGCGTTGCCATATCCTCAGCGGTGCGGTGATCGGTTCAGACGGTTTCGGCTTTGCCAACGACCGGGGCCAGTGGCACCGCATTGCCCAGCTCGGCGGTGTGGTGCTGGGTGATGATGTGGAAGTGGGCGCCAACACCACCATCGACCGTGGCGCGCTCGACAGCACAGTCATTGGCAACGGCGTGAAGCTGGATAACCTGATCCAGATCGCCCACAACGTTCATATCGGTGATCACAGCGCCATGGCCGCCATGGTCGGTATCGCCGGCAGTACCCGCATCGGCAAACACTGTGTGTTTGGTGGCGCCTCCGGGGTGGCAGGGCACCTGGAGATCGGGGATCAGGTGCATCTTACCGGCATGACGCTGGTAACGGGTGATATCCGCGAGCCGGGCGTGTATTCTTCCGGCACCAGCGCCGACACCAACCGGAACTGGCGCAAGAACGCCGTGCGTTTCAGGCAACTGGACAGCCTGGCCCGGCGCATAAAAGAACTGGAAAAGAAATCAGAGGGCTGAGGCCGATCAACATGCAGATGAAGATTGATGAGATTCTTGAGTACCTGCCACACAGATACCCGTTTCTGCTGGTAGACCGGGTTACCGATGTGGAGAAAGGGAAGTCGATCAAGGGCTACAAGAACATCTCCTTCAACGAGCCGTTCTTTACCGGGCACTTCCCGGATAACCCGATCATGCCTGGCGTGCTGATTATCGAAGCTATGGCCCAGTTGGCGGGCATTCTCGGTTTTGTGACCGTAGAACGGAAACCCTCTGATGGCGTGATACAATATTTGGCTGGCTCCAGCAAAGCGCGCTTCAAGCGCCCCGTGGTGCCGGGAGACCGCATGGATATGGAGGCTGAATTTGTCTCCGCCAAGCGCGGTATCTGGAAATTCAATTGCCGGGCACTCGTTGATGGCGAAGTGGTGTGCGTGGCAGAAATCATGACCGCTGAGAGAGAAGTTTGATGGCGACAAATGACTGGTCGGGTGTCCATCCTCATGCGATTGTAGACCCGTCAGCCAAACTGGCAGACAACGTAACCGTAGGCCCCTGGAGTTACATCGGCCCCGGTGTGGAGATCGGCGAAGGTACCGAGATCCTCTCCCACGTGGTGGTCAAGGGCCCAACGGTAATCGGTCGCAATAACCGCATTTTTCAGTTTTCCAGCATCGGTGAAGAGTGCCAGGACAAGAAATATGCCGGCGAGCCCACCACGCTGGTGATTGGTGATAACAATGTTATCCGCGAAAACTGCACGATTCACCGTGGCACGGTTCAGGACCGGGGTGAAACCCGCATTGGCAGCGGCAACCTGCTGATGGCCTATGTACACGTGGCCCATGATTGCATCGTAGGCGACAACACCATCCTGGCCAACTGCGCCACGCTGGCCGGCCACGTTTCCGTAGGCGACCACGCTATTCTCGGTGGTGGCACCATGGTGCACCAGTTCTGCCACATCGGCCCCCACAGCATGGCGGCTGGCGGCAGCATCGTACTCAAAGACATTCCTGCCTATGTGATGGCGTCTGGCCAGTCTGCCCAGCCCCATGGCATGAATGTGGAAGGCCTGAAACGTCGTGGCTTCAGCAAAGACGTGCTGATGGCCCTGCGCCGCGCCTACAAGGTGGTTTACCGTCAGGGCCTGACCACCGAGCAGGCGGTTGAAGAACTCGAGAAGTCCTTCAATGACGTGCCGGAAGTCCGCCCGCTGATTGACTCGCTCCGGGGAGCGGATCGCGGCATCATTCGCTGAGCCAGGAGGCCCTGGTGGCAACCGCTGAAACCGGGCAGGTCAGCTCCCGCAACGTAACCATTGCAATCATCGCCGGCGAGGCATCGGGGGATATCCTCGGTGCCGGGCTGATTCGCTCGTTGCGCAAACGCTATCCGAAAGCCCGCTTTGTGGGCATCGGCGGCGACGAAATGATCGCCGAAGGCTTTCACTCCCTGGTACCCTTGGAAAGGCTTTCCGTGATGGGGCTGGTGGAAGTGCTCGGGCGCATTCGCGAGCTGTTCAGTATCCGTGCCCGCCTGCTGGAATACTTCTTCACCACACCGCCGGATGTGGTCATCGGTATCGATTCCCCGGATTTCACCCTGGCGATTGAACGCCGCTGCCGGGAAGCCGGTATTCCGTCGGTTCATTATGTAAGCCCCTCGGTCTGGGCCTGGCGCCAGAAGCGAATCTTCAAGATTGCCAAGTCTGTCGACCTGATGCTCACCCTGTTTCCCTTCGAAGCCCGTTTCTACGAAGAGCACAATGTGCCGGTGGCCTTTGTGGGGCACCCGCTGGCTGACAGAATTCCCATGCAGCCAGATACAGGGGCGGCCCGCAAGGCACTTGGCTTGAACCCCGATCAGCCTGTTCTGGCGGTATTGCCGGGCAGCCGGGGTGGGGAAGTTGAGCGCCTTGGCACCCTGTTTCTGGAGGCATCCCGCTGGCTGCAGGAGCGCCGCCCGGATATCCAGCTGGTGATTCCCTGCGTCAACCGGGACCGGGAGAAACAGGTAGAGGGTCTGGTAGAGGCGCTGGAAGTGAAGCTGCCGGTTACGCTGGTACGCGGTCGTTCCCGGGAAGTGATGGCCGCCAGCGATGTGGTGTTGCTGGCGTCCGGCACGGCAACCCTGGAAGCCATGCTGCTCAAGCGCCCCATGGTGGTGGGCTACCGGTTGAGCAACCTCAGCTACAAACTGCTGTCCCGTCTGGTGAAGGTGCCCTGGGTGGCCCTGCCGAACCTGCTGGCGCAAAAAGGCCTGGTACCGGAGTTGCTGCAGGATGACGCCACACCGGAGGCCCTGGGCGCCGCCGTGCTGGAGCGCATGGAAAACACCGAAGAGCGCGAGCAGTTGCAGCAAGCCTTCACCGAGTTGCACGAAAGCCTGCGCCAGAATGCGGACGAACGTGCTGCCACCGCCATTTCCGAGTTAATGGAGCGCCGGCGCTGATGGCCGCAAAAGACCTTCCACCGTTTGAGTGCAGCTACAAGGGCCGGTTGCTGGCCGGAGTTGATGAAGTGGGCCGTGGCCCGCTGATTGGTGCAGTGGTGACTGCGGCCGTGATCCTGGACCCGGAGCGGCCCATCGAGGGCCTGGCCGATTCCAAGAAGCTCACCGAAAAACGCCGCCTGAAGCTTTACGACGAGATCCTCGAAAAGGCCGCTGCCTGGAGCCTGGGCCGGTGTGAGGCAGCGGAAATTGACCAGATCAATATCTACCAGGCCACCATGCTGGCTATGACCCGTGCAGTGGAAGGCCTGGTTATCGAGCCTGAATACGTATTGGTAGACGGCAACCGTTGCCCGGATTGGCGCTGGCCCTCCGAGCCGGTGGTGAAGGGCGATGCCCGGGTAGAGGCGATCAGCGCAGCGTCTATCCTCGCCAAGGTCACCCGCGACCGGGAAATGGAGATGCTGGAACAGCAATACCCCGGCTACGGCCTGGCTCAGCACAAAGGTTATCCCACACCCGTGCACCTGGAAGCGCTTAAGCGGTTAGGTGCAACGCCGGAGCACCGGCGGTCGTTTCGTCCCGTCCGGGAGTGTTTGTAAAATGAATTCGCACATACTTGCCGCCGTGTTTGCCGCAGTTTTTATGGGCACCATTGGCGCCATCTCGGTGTATGCCGGTGTCAGCGCGGAAACTGTTACCTTCTATCGCTTGTTTATAGGGGCGGCATTAATGGCCGCGTTTCTCCTGCTGACTGGACAGCGAGCAAAGGTATTCACCTGGCCCGGTTTCAAGGTTCTGGTAACCGGGGCATTCCTGGCCGGTTTTGTGGTGTTCTACGTAATGGCCATGAATTACACCAGCATGGCCAACGCCGTGATGCTGCTGTACCTGGCCCCGGCTGCCGCGTCGATAGTGGCGCATTTTTTCATGGGGGAGCGGCTGTCGGGCCTGGGTGCAGCCTTGATCGCCTTGGCGCTGTTCGGCTTTGCCATGATGATGGAATTCAACTTTAACCTCTCCGGCCGGGCGGAAGAGGCGGCAGGCCTGTTTTATGCCCTGTGCGCCATGCTCTGCTACGCCGCATTTATCCTGACCAACCGCTTGATTCACGAACGGGTGCATGTACTGACCCGAAGCGGATACCAGATGCTGGCCGGGGCGCTTTGCATGCTGCCGCTGATGCTCATGCAGGATGAGACTATCCAGGCCGGGCAGTGGGGCTGGTTGGCGGCGGCCGGCGTACTGCCCGGCTTCCTGGCGATTATGCTGGCGGTGGTGGCGTTAAAGGCATTGCCGGCGGCAACCTACGGTACCCTCGCATACCTGGAGCCGATTACGGTGATTATCCTGGGTTGGCTGCTGTTTGACCAAAGCCTGAACCTGCTGCAAATGTCCGGTGGCGCGTTGATCATCGTTTCGGGTGTGGTGCAGGCGGTCTGGTCCCAGCGGGAGACGCCTCCTGTGCCAGTGCGGACGTGAAGACCGGTAGGGTGGAGTAAGCGACCAGCATTGCGGTGAACGAGGGTGTGGCCGGCGTGGCGGACTTACGGTCAATCTCACCTAACCACCCAAATAGGCGGTCACAAGGATTGGCACATATATGTCACATATACGTCACAGGGAAATTTGGCTGTCCCAGACGCAAAAAAGGCAGGCCAGTAAGTGACTGATCTGCCTTTCTTTTATATGGTAGCGGGGGCAGGATTCGAACCTACGACCTTCGGGTTATGAGCCCGACGAGCTACCAGACTGCTCCACCCCGCATCAAAACTGGTTGTTGTCTTCGGGGCTGGCCCCGATCAACGAGGTGCGCATAATACAGCTGGGCAGGGTGCTTGTCAAACCTTATTTAAGACCCTCGCCAGGGTCAGCTGTGAAGGTTGCTTGCATGAAGCCCCGGCATGATTAGGATGGTAGCAGAAGCCGTCGGGCTCCCACGCCAGAATCGGCAAGCGATTAGACTAAAGTCTACATTTTGAAGGGGCACGCAATGCCAAGATTTCTACACACCGCCGACTGGCAAATGGGGCGTACCTACAGCCGTTTTGAAACCGAAGACGGTGCAGCGCTGGTGGAAGCCCGGTTCGAGGCCATAGAAAAGCTGACCCGCCTTGCCAATGAACATCAGTGCCAGGCGGTGCTGGTGGCCGGTGATGTGTTTGATGCCCAGACGGTATCTGATCGCACCATTCGCCGGGTGTTCAACGCCACCAGGGCATTCCCAGGCCCCTGGGTGATGCTGCCGGGTAACCATGATGCGGCGCTCGCCGAAAGCGTCTGGACCCGCGCTCAACGGTTGGGTGCCGTGCCGGATAACGTGCACCTGGCGCTGGAGCCGGGCGTTATCGAACTGGCTGCCGAAGGCCTCGCCATACTGAACGCACCGCTGACCCAGCGCCATACCTATGGTGATCTGACAGAAGCTTTCGGTGGCTACGAGACCCCGGCAGGATTAGTTCGGGTGGGGCTGGCCCACGGCAGCGTGCAGGGATTGCTGGCGGGTGAAATCGATTCCACCAACCCTATTGCGCCGGATCGGGCACAAGCCAGCAAACTGGATTACCTGGCCTTGGGTGACTGGCACGGTACCAAGGAAATCAACGAACGCACCTGGTACAGCGGTACCCCGGAGCCGGAGCGGTTCCGGAATAACGAGGCCGGTAATGCCCTGATTGTCGATATTTCCGGGCCGGGCGAGCTGCCGCAGGTTCAGGTGGTCGCTACCGGTCGTTACCAGTGGTATCAATGGCGGGAAACCCTTTCTGTGGAATCCGACCTGGACCAGTTACTGGAACGCCTGCAAAACCTGCCCGAATCCTCGGTGGTGGATCTTCGGCTGGATGGGCTGATTACCCTGGCGGGCGAAGAAAAACTGCTGCACGGATTGTCGGTTGCCGAAGCCCGTTTCCGCAGCATTCGTTGCGAACGCAGTAACCTGCAGCTGGCACCCACCGACGACGATATTGCTGCCCTGAAAGCCGACGGCTACGTTGGCGAGGTGATCGAAACCCTGCGGGAGCAACAAGCCGGGGAGCAAGGCGAAGCCGCCCGGGATGCCCTGGCCATTCTGGCCTCCATGCTGAAAACACCGGCTCAGGAGGCAGGCCAATGAAACTGCAAAGCCTGAAGGTTGAACAGCTGCGCCAGTTCCGCCATCCCTTTGCCCTTGAGCATCTTCAGCCCGGCCTGAACCTGATCCACGGCCCCAACGAATCCGGCAAAAGTACCCTGGTGCGGGCCATCCGGGCGGCGTTCTTTGAACGTTACCGGTCCCAGGCGGTGGACGACCTTCGCCCCTGGGGCGACTCTGCAGCAGCTCCCACCGTTGAACTGGCCTTCGAGCATCAGGGTGCCCAATGGCGCCTGGTTAAAAGTTTCCTGAAACGCACCCGCTGTGACTTGTCGGTCGGCAATGAGACCTGGAGCGAAGACGATGCGGAGGAAAAGCTGGCGGAGCTGTTGGGTTACCAGTATCCCAAGCGGGGTGCCAGCAAAGCGGAGCATTGGGGTATTCCGGGCTTGCTGTGGGTAGAGCAGGGCACGGGGCAGGATATCGAACAAGCCGTTGAACACGCGGGCGATCACCTGAAATCCGCCCTCAATGCCTTGGTTGGCGAGGTGGCCAGCACCGGCGGCGATGCAGTCATAGAGGAAGTAAAAGGCAAACGCGACGTGTTGCTGACGGCCACTGGCCAGCCCAAGGGTGACTACAAAAAGCTGGATAAAGAGCGGGAAGAACTGCAGCAACAGGTCGACGATTTGCAGCTGCGGGTTGAGCAGTATCAGGGGCAGGTGGATCGCCTCGGGCAGTTGTCGCAGGAGTTTGATCGCACCGAACAGGAAAAGCCCTGGGACGATGCCCGACGGCAACTGGACCAGGCCCGTGAACAGCTGCAGCAGGTGGAGCAGCTGGAACAGCAGCAGGAGCAGGAGAAGAATACCCTGGCGCAGCTGGTTCAGAACCGCGAGCTGCTGGAACAGAACCTCGGCCACCTGAGCCGGCTGGACGAACAGCGCAGCGCCCGCAAGGCAGAACTGGAGAGTGCCGAACGCAAGCTGCAACAAACCGGGCAGCAGACCGCTGCCCTGGCTGGCGCCCTGAACGATGCCCGGGGTGTTTATGAAAGTGCCCGGTCACAACTGCAACTTGCTCGCCAGCAGGAAATCCGGCAGCGGCTGGAACAGGATCTGCGCCAGTCTGAACAGCGACAGCAGGCCCTCAGCCAAAACCTGGCCAGGGCCCGGGAATACCAGCAACAGGTTGACGAGGCCCGGGAACAGGCAAAGGCAAACCGCATCGATACCGCCGCGGTGGCCCGCCTGAAAACAACCGCGAGGGAGCTGAATGACGAAACCATCCGTTCCGGCACCGTTGCCACCCGCCTGAGCTGGCAGCTGCAGCCCGGCGCTAGTATCACCCTGGACGACCGGCAGCTGGAGGGGCAGGGCGAACAGCAATTGCTGGAAGCCTCGCAGCTGGTTATTCCGGGCGTAGGCACTCTGGGCATCGCCCCGGGCGGCGAGGAGCTGGCCCGTACCCGGCGCAAGCTCGAAATGCTCGAACAATCCCTGGACGAGCAATTGCAGGCCATGGCTGTGGCGTCCGTTGAGCAGGCAGAAAGCCGTGCCTCCGCCTGGGAGGTAGCGGAGCAAAAACGTAAACATGCCGTCGAGTTGTTGCGTTCGGTTGCCCCGGCCGGTCTGGAGCCACTGGAAACCGAGCTGGCGGAACTGCAGGCAGAGTTGAAGGCTGTTCGTGAAAAACTGGAAGCCACTCCCGCACCGGATCAGGACGTTCAGGTATTGGATCTGGCCTCGGCCGAAAGCGCCCTGGCCAGTGCCGAGAAGCGCTTGAATGACGCCGAGGCCAGCGAGCGCAGCCATCAGGCGCAACTGCTCACTGGCAAGCAGGCCCGGGATAACGCGAGGGCCGAATGGCAGCGGCTGGAAGACGAGGCCAACAGCCCCGAGCGCCAACAACAGTTGACCCGATTAACGGCTGAGCTTGCCCGGATCGAACAGCAGCAGGTCAGCCTGCGCGAGAGCATGGCGAAGCGGGAGCAGCAAATCCGCGAGGCCCGGCCGGATATCCTGCGGCAGGATATCGACCGTTTTCAGCGCACGATCCAGACTTTGCAGCAAACCCAGGAAGACCGGCAACGGGAACTTCGGGACATTCGTGTTCGGCTTGAGGCCTGGGGTGCCGAAGGCCTGGAAGAGCAATTGAGCGAGAAGCAGGCGGAGCTGGAACAGTGTCAGCGCCGTTACCAGGAGCTGGACCGCCGTGCCCGGGCACTGGATTTGTTGCTCACACTGCTGACCGACAAACGCCAGGCGCTGACCCGGCGTCTGCAGGCCCCATTGCAAAAACACCTTAACCATTACGTGTCGCTGCTGTTTCCGAATGCAACGCTGGAGGTGGACGAACACCTGCGGCCGGGAACCTTCAATCGGGGGAATGAGCTGGGCCAGATTGCCGAACTGAGTTTTGGTGCCCGGGAACAGATGGGGCTGATCAGCCGGCTGGCCTATGCCGACCTGTTGAAGGAAGCCCAAAGGCCCACCCTGATTCTCCTGGACGACACCCTGGTGCACAGCGACCAGAACCGGCTGGAAGACATGAAGCGCATCTTGTTCGATGCTGCCAGCCGGCATCAGATCCTGCTGTTCACCTGTCATCCCGAGAAATGGCAAGACCTCGGGGTGCCGCCCATTGACCTCCAGAAGCTGAAAAGCTGAAACGCTGAAACGAAAAATTCCGTAAAATAACTGAAACTTATTACGACATAACTGATCTGCCTGTCTTTTCAGGCCGTAACACTGTCACCTGTTTCGATTTGTCGAAACTATGCGTTTTAATTAAGTGATAGGTTGGGCCTGTGCAAGCTACCGATAAACAAGCAAATTCCAATGTTGTTGACCAGTTCAGCGAAGCCTGCCAGGCCACCCTGGACCGGGTGCTGGGCAACAACAGTGCCGGCGTATTCGCTTCGGTGACTACCTTGGACGGTCGTTCACTGGCCTTTACCGCCAAGAACGATGCCATCCGCAGCAGCCGGGTGGCCGCACTGGGTTGTTCCCTGATGTCTCTCAGCGAGGCATTCAGCCGGGAAATCCTGCAGAGCCAGTGCTCCCACAATGTCATTGCCACCAGCCACGGGTCCATCATCACTGTGCGCTTGCCCTGCAAGCAGCACCAGTTTGCGCTGTCCGTCTGTGTAGACCGCAGCGAGAACCTGGCCATGGCCTTGCGTATGACCCTGGATGCGGCCCAGGCCCTGGCCGACACCATCGACAACTGATTTCCAACCCCAACAGAACAGAAGAAGGATAGTTCAGCATGGCAAAAATCAACCTTGAATCCCTGCGTGAAATCGACGGCTACGTGGCAGCGGCCCTGGTCGACATGGACAGCGGCATGATGATGGCCGGAGACGGCACCGGAATTGATCTGGAACTGGCTGCGGCTGGCAATTCCGAAGTGCTGCGTGCCAAGCGCAAAGTGGCCAGCAGCCTGGACCTGAACGACACCATCGAAGACGTGCTGATCAGCCTGGCCAAGCAGTACCACCTGATTCGCCCGCTGGAAAGCAACCAGCAGATTTTCCTGTACCTGGTGCTGGACCGTTCCCGGGCGAACCTGGCCATGGCTCGCCATGAGCTGCGCAGCTTCGAGAAAGACCAGGATTTCTCCTGATCGAAAGAGAGATTCCCGGGCCCTCCAGACGGGCCCTTTTCTGAACAGGTTTGTGTAAAGGAGGCTCCACCAATGAACGTTGATATCAGGGTAGCTGTCGCCGGTGATGAACTACAGAAAAGGCTCCGGCTGGCAGCGGGGCTGCTGCAGGCCCACAAGATAGAAGGCCGTCTGCGGCCCTGGGACGGCACCCGGTGCGATTGTGCTATCGTTGCCGCCGATGACCTGTATGGTGAACGGATACAGGACTATGCCCGGCGCAAGCAAATCCCGGTGCTTGCCATCACCCGGGCAAACGACCGCTTTGACCCCGCCACCGCCACCATCGGCGAGCACGCACCCATAAACGTTTATGTGCGGGCTTTGCTGAACCTGCTGAAAGCTGAGGCCAAACCGGCAGCGCCGGCACAGGCAACGGCGGCGTCGGTAACATCCCGGACGGCTGGACTAATCCTGCTGGCCCAGGCCCTTAGCCGGCAAGCGGGTGACCTGGTGATGGCATTGGACGGGGTGGAGCTTGGCATTTGCCCGTCGACTGGAACCATCCATGCAGCGTCGTCTGAGGTGATGCTTCAGGCCAAGCAACTGCTGGGGCAGCCGGGCTGGCAGCTGCGTGAGGCCGCTGGCAGCCAGGTTGCCAATGGTCATGCCGAAAGCCTGGATATTTTCATGATTCGTGCCGGCATCCATCATGGCGAGGCCCTGCCCATGTTCCCTCTGGAAGGATCACGAATGAAGTGCTGGCCGGATCTTGGCGCCGCGCCGGATCTGATCGAGCCGCTCCGGGTTGCGAGCCTGCTGGCCAAGGGCCATCGAGATCTGCAAAAGGTGGCCGGGCTGACCGGCATCGAACCGGTGCAGGCGTCGGGTATTCTGTGGGGCTTCCAGGCCGCAGGGTTGATTGTGCCGGACCAGCAGAAAATGCCCTCGCCACACCCGAAAACAGCGTCGAACGACCGGCTGCCGGCAGCAGGCCTGTTCCAGAAGCTGGCCGCCCGCTTCGGGTTGTTCCAGAAAGCCTCCTGACGGACACCGCATGCAAGACATTAACAGTAGTGCCGTAAAACTGGTGATTGCCGGCCCGGTCGGGGCCGGTAAGACCACCACCATCCGAACCCTGTCAGACTCGGAACCGGTATCCACCGAAATGCCCATGAGCGAGCCGGCCATGGGTGATAAAACCACCACAACTGTCGCCTTCGATTTTTCTACCGTCATGCTGGAGGACGGCCAACCACTGTTCATCTACGGCTTGCCCGGGCAGGAGCGGTTTGAGCACATGTGGTCGATCGTGCTTGAAGGAGCTTTTGGTGTGTTATTGGTGCTGGATGCCAGTGATGAACGGCTTCAGGAAGAATGCGAGGGCTGGCTGGCCGCCATCGAAAAGATTGCGCCGGGCACCCCGGTTGTCATTGGCCTGACCAAAACCGACTTGCTGGCAAAGCCGGACTTGCGATCTCTGCGTGCCAACCTGGCGGAACAGGGGCTGGTTCTGCCCGTGTTCAGCTTTGATGCCAGAGACAAGGCGCAGGCGAACCACATGGTGCGTGCGCTGCTTGCCTCTATAGACTGATCCGCCCCCGGGTTTAATCGAAGCTTGGCAGTTCCGGTTTTACCAGCGGCTTGCCGGCAGCTTCCCAGGCTTCAATGCCACCTGCAATAGACTGAACATGAATGTACCCCATTTCCTTCATGGCCCTGGCTGCCAGGGCTGAACGGCCGCTGTTCTTGCAGTAGATCACCAGGTTCAGGCCCCGGTCTTCAAATGCCGGATCGTTGGTGAGCTTGAATTCCAGAATGCCACGGGACACATTGACGGCGCCGGGAATGTGGCTGGTGTTGTATTCGTCTGCTTCGCGCACATCCAGCAGTACGTCCGCTTTCTTGATGGCGTCGTCGGCCTGGTCCAGCGGAATTTCACGAATTTCCGCACGGGCGGCTTCTACTAGGTCGTGAGCAGTTTTCATTGGCAGGCTCCTGTTGAAACTGGTTTGGTTGTCTGGCAGTAAAGATAGGTGAGCGCTTATATTTCATCAATCTCTAAGGTTATATCACTTCCATACAGGCTTGCTATCAACGGAATGACTGTTTCCTGATTGAGTGGCAAGTGGTGTGGATTGATATATAATCCGCCCCCTCGCAGGAGAGAGGGTGCAGCTGCACCCCGCCGAAGGCGCAAACTCCCATAAACGCTCAGGCCCATGTACTGCGACCTATCATGAACAGCCGACTGGAGAGTGACTGCCCCGTTGCAGTCCACCGAAGGGGCAAGCAGGACACATCCTGTAAACTCTCAGGTATCAGGGACAGGGGGAGAGGCCACGATTACACAGGAGTTCTGTGTGCTGACCTCTGTCTATCTGATTGCTATCACCGCTGAAGCCATGTCCGGGGCCCTGGCCGCCGGGCGCCGCAATATGGATCTGTTCGGTGTGGCGGTTATTGCCTTTCTCACCGCCCTGGGCGGTGGTACGGTCCGGGATATCCTGTTGGGTAACTTCCCGGTTACCTGGACCCAGCATCCCAGTTATATCTACCTCACCATCACCGGTGGCCTGGCCACAATCATTATTGCCCGGTTTATGCGCCACCTGCACCAGTTGTTCCTGGTGCTGGATGCGATCGGCCTGGTGGCATTCACGGTGATTGGCTGCAATGTGGCGCTGCGCCTGGGCTACGAAACCCCGGTGATTGTCATGTCCGGCATCACCACCGGCATCTTTGGTGGCATTCTGCGTGACATCATGTGCAACCGCACGCCGCAGGTGCTGCGCCATGAGCTCTATGCCAGCGTGTCGCTGGTGGTGGCGCTGGTGTATCTGGTGTTGGTGCGCAAAGGGTTCCATGAAGACGTTACCCTGCTGGCGGCGTTCAGCCTGGGCTTGTTACTGCGTATGTGTGCCATCCGCTGGCAGGTTTCACTGCCGGTGTTCAGCTATTCCAATGCCCGGTGGCAGTGAAGGATTCTGTTACGGCAGGTTCTCCCGCCAGTGTTTTACGTGTACCTGGTCTTTGATGGCGTCGAT
Organism: Marinobacter sp. P4B1; assembly: GCF_001447135.1. Lineage (NCBI taxonomy): Bacteria > Pseudomonadati > Pseudomonadota > Gammaproteobacteria > Pseudomonadales > Marinobacteraceae > Marinobacter > Marinobacter sp. P4B1. Next base: position 229,407 of record NZ_LLXM01000005.1, on the reverse strand, counting down.
CACCTCCAGGATCAGGGTGATCAAAGCCTCTTTCTCGCCCTCTTCGGTCAGCCCTTCGCCGGGCTCCGGCAGGAACACGTTAACGATGTCTTCAATAAAGGCATGGTTGGTGGAGGAGGCGAGGTCATCCAGGATCTGGTGCACCACGTTGGCCACAATGTCACCCACCGCATTTTCCAGGGTGTCCTGGATGGTCGGGCCCACGACCGGCAGGTACTTCAGGCGTGACAGTTCCAGGTTCTGTTTCAGGGCATGGTCAACCCGGTTTTCCAGGTAAACCCGCAGCGCACCCCGATTGGGGATATAGCCCTGCTTCGCTGCCTGGGCGACCCTTTCGGACAGCCAGTCAGACAACATTTCCCGTCGCGGGAAAAGGATGTCATTCTGGATACGCTCGAACAGGGGCGAACCACGTTTCACCTCATCCTGCACGCCGCTCAGCACCTTTAGCACAATCCGGTCAGACAGCTCTTCCATAAAGGCTTCGTAGTAGAAGATGACAAACCGGTACAGGCGGGTGCTGGTGAAGTCGATGATCTTGTACTGGTGCAGCCGGTAAATAATGGAAATAATCCGCAGCACTCGCAGAAAGCGGAGGCTGCCTACCGGAATACACCCCACCAGGTCGTACCAGTGGATGAACGGATAGAAATACCAGCGGTCATACACCCGGGCCTTGATGGAGTAGCCCCAGCGCAGGACAAACTCGCCCAGGAAGATCGACACGAAGATCAGGTCATAGAAAATGAAGCGTTCGTGGATGGGGTGGTAAAGCTCCTGAATGGCCGGGGCGTAGTCTTTCAGCAGGTTTTGTACGGCTATAAAGTTATAAATCGAGTCCCAGATAATCAGCGCGAGATTGAGGATCAGCAGCCCCAGCATCACAAAGTCGATGATGAACCAGATCAGCTGGTGGCTGGATTTGAGGTTTTCTCGGTTTATCTTGAGCATCCGGGCTACCTTGGGGCCTACAATATCAAAGCTAAGTGACTGGAAGGTTAGCCTATTCAGTCGGTAAACTCAGCAACCTGTTTCAGGGAATCAGCCCGGACACCGGATCGGACGCCATTAAAACCAGCATGCTGTTAGCCAGAACCTTACAACGCCTTGCCACCATCAGCCCGGGCCTGGTGATGCTGGTACTTACCCCTGCCGTATTCGCCAGCCAGGTTCGGGTGGAGGTCGAGGGCGATGTGGATAACCTCCAGGACAACGCCCAGATCTTTGTTGGCGAAGTGGAAGGCCGCACTGCCGATGGCTTGCGCCGTTACGCCAACACCGCCATTGCCCAGGTGAAAGAGGCGGCCCGGGCGCTGGGCTATTACAGTCCCGAGGTACGCTGGAAAGTAGAAGAAGCCGGCGATGAACCGGCGGAGCTGGTGCTTACCCTCATTCCCGGCGAGCCGGTGCTTATCCGCTCCCGCAATGTGATGATCGAAGGGCCGGATGGTGCACAGGAAGACTTCCGGCAGAACCTCCCGAAAACGCCTGCACAAGGCGATGTGCTGCACCATGGCCGGTACGATGCCCTGCGCCAGTCTATCCAGAACACGGCCAATAGGCTGGGCTATTTCGATGGCGAATTCCTGACCCGCCGGCTGGAAGTGGATCCCGCCAAAAACGCCGCTGACATCACCCTGGAGTACCAATCCGGCGAACGCTACCGGCTGGGCAAGGTCACCTTTCTGGAAGGCCACGAGTTCGAACAGAACCTGCTGGAGCAGTTTGTTACTTTCGAGTCCGGTATTCCGTTCCATGCCGATGAAGTGGCAAAACTCAGTAACGACTTGTCCAACAGTGGCTATTTCTCCGGGGTGGATGTAGATGCCGCGCCGTCAAAGGCAGAGGACCGGGTAATCCCTGTCGATATCGCCCTGACGCCCCGGCCGCCGCGCTCCGTGGCCGCCGGTGTTGGCTTTTCGACAGACGTCGGCCCCCGGTTCCGGGGTAACTGGCGGGAACACTACATTAATCCCATGGGGCACCGCCGGGGCGCCGACACCGAACTGTCCGAGTTACGCCAGAGCGTGAGCGGCTGGTACGAGCTGCCGCTGGACCCGCCCATGACGGATGCCATCCGCCTGACCTCCGGTTATCAGCGCGAGCATATTGAAGATGTGGAGTCTGAACGGCTCACCTTTGGCCAGCAGTGGAGCCACCAGCTGGACAACGGCTGGATGCAGATATTGTCCATGCGCTGGGAAGGGGAGCGCTTCAATATTGGTGAGGAAGAGCAGGGTAACTCCAGCCTGTTATTGCCGGGTGTCAGTTATTCCAAGCTGCACGCCAACTCGCCGCTCGACCCGTCCCGGGGGTATCGCCTTCAGTTCGACGTGACCGGGGCCCATCGGGCGGTGATTTCGGATGCCGATATCCTGCATGTGAACTTCCTGGCCAAGGGGCTCTATACCCTGGCCGGCAAGCACCGCTTTCTCGCCCGCTTCAATTTCGGTGGCGTGGCCACCAACAGCTTCCGGGATGTTCCGCCTTCGTTGCGCTTCTTCGCCGGTGGCGACCAGAGCGTTCGCGGCTACGGCTATGAAACCCTGGCACCCAAAGACTCGGATGATGTCGTTATCGGTGGCCGTTACATGGTGGTGGGAAGCGCCGAATACCAGTATGAGTTTGTCCGCAACTGGCGTGTGGCGGCCTTTATTGATGAGGGTAACGCCGTGGATGATGTCTTTGATCCCCTGGCCACCGGCGTGGGTATGGGCATTCGCTGGGTGAGCCCGGTGGGCCCTTTGCGCCTGGATGTGGCCAAGGGTATGGATGACCAGTTCGGCGGCGGCTGGCGGATTCACTTCTCCATGGGGCCGGAACTGTGACCGAAACGAATCAGACACCTCCGCAGCCGGAGCATGGCGTAGCGCCAGCCAGACCGCCCCGACACAAACGCTGGTGGTTCTGGCCGCTGGTGATTGTGTTGCTGGTGTTGCTGTTGCCCTTGGTGCTGGTGGCTATTGTTTTGCTGGCGCTGCTGACCGATACCGGCACAGCCTGGACCATCGACCAGATTCCCGGGCTGCAAACCGAGGCGGACCAGGGTTCCCTGCTGGGCCAGTGGCAGGCGGAACGGCTGGAATGGCGCGGCTATGGCGTGGAAGTACTGTTGCTGGCGCCGGAAGTGGACTGGTCTCCCAGCTGCCTGTTCGAAAAGACCCTGTGCCTGGATACCCTGAAAGCCGAACAGATCGATGTCACGGTTCAGCCCTCTGATACCGCGGAAGACACAGAACGGGGTGACATCAGCCTGCCCGCTATCAACCTGCCGGTGGCGTTGGTGGTGGGTGATGTACAACTGGGGCCGTTTAAGCTGAACGGCAGCCCCATCTGGGACAAGGTGGAGCTGCGCAGTGAAGCATCCGGCGCCAGCCTTACCGTAAACCACGCCCTGTACCAGCTGGGCGAGATCCGGGTGACTGCCAGTGGCCGCGCTGAAATGCGCCGGGATTGGCCGGTGGATCTCGATGTTACGGCACAGTTGCCACCCCCGAGCGGAGACAGCTGGACGATCGCGGCCAACCTGGCCGGCAGCGTGCGGGATCTTCGGGTATCCGGAACCAGCAGCGGCTACCTGAATGCACAATTGAACGGCACCGTGCAGCCGCTGGCAGCGCAGTTGCCGGCGGCGCTCACCATTGAGTCAGAGAGCTTCCTGGCCTACGACACCCTGCCGGAAACCCTGACCCTGGAAAACTGGGTGGTGTCGCTGGACGGTTCCCTTGCCAACGGCTTCCGTACCCGTACCAGTGCCAACCTTCCCGGTACAACCGGCACCATCGAAACCGTCATCAGGGGCCTGGTCACAACCGGTGGTGTCGACAACCTGGTCCTGACCATGACCGGGCCGGCGGCCAGTGCGCCCTCTGGCGAACAGCCCGACGCTCCGGGCACCCTGGAAGTTCAGGGCAGCGCGAGCTGGTCTGGTGGCCTGCAGGCAGAGGCCGACCTGGTCCTTGACCGTTTCCCCTGGTTCGGACTGATTCCCGGGCTGGAGCCGCCACCGGTTGCCGTGAACCGGCTGGAAGGGAATGTTGAGTACAACGATGGCAACTACAACGCCGATTTACAGGCGGCGGTGAGCGGTCCGCAAGGCGATGCGGAGCTTACCGCAGCCCTGACCGGGGACCTGGAAGCGGTTCGCATCACACAGCTGGATATGACCACCGGGGCAGGTTCCCTGACCGGCGATGCCGAACTGGCCTTCGCGGATCAGCTGGCCTGGCAGGCCCGGCTGCTGCTGGATCAGTTCAACCCTGGCTACTGGGTGCCGGTGCTGGAAGCCAGCCTCAACGGTGAGGTCAATTCCGAGGGCCGGCTGGTGCCGGACAGCCTGCCGGTAATGACCGCCGACTGGGACCTGAAAGGTCGCTGGCAGCAGGAGCCGGCCACCGCCCGGGGTAAACTTAGCAGCGACGGCACCGACTGGCGCGTGCAGGATCTGCTGGTGGCGATAGCGGAGAACCGGATAGAAGGCGAGGGGCGCTACGGTGAGAGCCTGGGCGCGGGCCTGACTGTGAACCTGCCGCAGCCGGACCGTCTGCTGCCCGGCCTGGCCGGTCGCTTCTCGGCCAGGGTGGACCTGGCGGGCTCGGCGCAGGATCCCACGGGCAAAGTGACGCTTGATGCCAGTGAATTCGAATGGCAGGACCTGCTGCGCATTGAAAACATGGAGCTGGATGCCAGCCTTGCCAGTGGCGGTGTGCTGGATGCCAGCCTGAACGCAGAAGCGTTGCGTGTAGCTGGGCAGGAACTGGCTGCGGTGACTGCAGACCTTGATGGTACCCGGGCGGATCACCAGCTGGCGTTGACTGTGCAGCACCCGGAAGCCTCGGTGGCGCTGACGTTCGCCGGCGCCCTGGGTGAAGCCTGGAACAGCTGGCAGGGCGCCTTGGCCCGGGGCGAAATCGATGTGCCCGGCCCGGAGCAAACCTGGCGGCTGGAAGCGCCGGCAAGCCTGGATTACACGGCTGACGGCGAAGTGTTGTTTGGCGCCCACTGCTGGCGCTGGCAGGCCAGCTCGGTGTGTGCTGAAGACCAGCAGCTGCTGCCGGATACCCGGATCGCCTATCAGATTCGCCAGTTCCCCATGCAGGCGCTGGCGCCGTTGTTCCCGGAAACCTTCCGCTGGCAGGCGTCCCTGAACGCAGACATTGACCTGGCACTCACCGAACAGGGCCCGGATGGCCTGATCAGTCTTGATGCTGGCGGCGGGGCCTTCGAATTCCTGATCCTGGATGAATGGGAAACCCTGCAGCATGAATCCCTGACCCTGGAAGCCCGGCTGAAGCCTGAATCCGCAGAACTGGCCATGGCGCTCCGGGGCCCCGAACTGGGCAGCTTTGACCTGGAACTGGCGGTGGACCCGAATACCGAAAGCCGGCCCATCGATGGCCGCTTCAACCTGAAAGATCTGAACCTGGCTTTCCTGTCGGCCTTTGCCGGCATTGAAGAGGTGGCCGGCGAGGTCAATGGTCAGGGGAGTTTGTCTGGGCCGCTGTTCCGGCCCCAGGTGCAAGGAGAACTGGCGCTCACCGACGGCCGGGTGTTCGACCCGGGCCTGCCGCTGCCCATGGAAGATATCGTGCTGGTTCTGGAATTTCTGGGCAGCCGGGCCGACATCAGCGGCCGTTGGAAGAGTAACGATCGCAGCAGTGGCGAGCTGGGCGGTTACCTGGACTGGCAGGATGAACCTGAAGTCCAGCTGAATATCAGCGGCGAGCGGCTGCCGGTTTCGGTCGAGCCCTATGCCCGGGTAGAAGTGGGCCCGGATCTGACCATTGCTTTCCGCGCCGGTGAGCTGGCGGTGTCAGGCCGGGTGGATGTGCCCCGGGGTGATATCGAAATCAAGGGCCTGCCGCCATCGGCGGTTTCGGTATCCGAGGACGAAGTCATTGTCGGTGTCGAACAGGAAGAGCCCGCCATTCGCACCATGCTGATGGATATCACCGTCGTGGTGGGCGAAGACGAAGTATCCTTCAATGCCTTTGATGTGACCGGCAACCTGGAGGGCACCCTTCGCATTGGCAACAACATGGATACCCGCGGCACCCTGCAGTTGGTGGACGGTCGCTACGAAGCCTTCGGGCAAGACCTGGACCTGCGCCGGGCTCGGATAATCTTTGTGGGGTCACTGGCCGAGCCATACCTGGATGTGGAAGCCGTGCGCACCGTCGATACCGTTGTGGCGGGTATTCGCCTGAGCGGGCCGGTGAACGCGCCGACCACAGAAGTGTTCTCGGAGCCGTCCATGCCCCAGAGTGATGCACTGTCTTACATTATTCTTGGCCGGGCACCCCAGAGTCAGGGCGATGAAGGCCAGATGAGCCGGGCGGCGATTTCGCTGGGGCTGAACCAGGCCAGCGGTATAACCCAGAGTATCGGAGACGAGTTGGGTATTCGTAACCTGACCCTGGAAGCGGAAGGCTCTGGCGACCAGTCTGCCGTAGTGGCCAGTGGTTACATTACCGACGAGCTCAGCCTGCGCTACGGGGTGGGTATTTTCGAGCCAATCACGACCGTGGCGCTGCGCTATGACCTGGGCAAGTATTTCTATCTGGAAGCGGCCAGCGGGCTGGCGGCCTCCCTCGATATCTTCTATACCCGCAATTTCTGACCCGGTTCAGTCCAGTTCGAAGGTGGCGCTCACGCTGGACTGAATCTCACGGGGGCCCACGCTCGAGACGGTATCCCGGGCGGACTTGGCTTCTGCCATCATCATCGGAACGGGCCGGTGCCCACCATTGATGTTGATAGACACCACCTCGCCGCAGGTTTTGTCCAGCTGCTCCGCCACGAACTGGCAGCGGTTTCGGGCGTCCTCGATGGCCCGGGCCAGCGCCTGCTGCTCAAGCCCCTGCTCGTCGGAATGGAAAAACTGGTGGCTGCCAAGGTTGTACTGGAGGCCCAGTTTATTGGCCTGCTCCAGCAGCGGGTTCAGCAGTTCCAGGTCATTGATCGAGAAGCTCACGGTCTGGCTGGCGACGGAGACCCGTTCCGGCTCCTTGCCTTTCTCCTGAACCGGCAGGGTGCGTGTATACAGGTTTACATCCGCGTCGGAGTAGTCCTGCAACTGGTCTCGCCAGTTTTTGATGGCGCTACGCCACTTGTCCATGGTGTCGGCTACCTGGGCGGAAGCCTTTTGCGGTTGCCTGTGTTCCGCAGAAACGGAGAACTGCAGGCGGGCGCTGTCCGGGTTGTAACGCACCACGCCTTCACCGGTCAGGCTGGCTTCGCCGGCATTGGCAGTCAGGGGCACGGCCGCAGTCGCTAACAGGGCGGCGGTCAGTGCCAGGGGGTGTTTCAACGATACCATCATCAAACTCCTTATTGATCAAAGGCCGAATATCGGCTTTCCAGTCTTTCCAGTTTTCTGCCCCGGGCGGCGTGCACAAAGTGGCTGAAAATGTGCCGGTGCCCGGTGTGGTAAAGCAGGTATTCCGGATGCCATTGCACGCCCATCAGCCACTGGGCTCCGGTGTTTTCAATGGCCTGTACGAACCGGTCGTTATCCAGCGCCGTTACCCGCAGGTTCCGGCCCAGCCGTTTGATGGCCTGGCTGTGAATTCGGTTGGCGCCAATCACCGTGGCAGGCATCAACCGGCCCAGCCGGCTGTCTTTCACCAGTTGTACGGTTTGCAGGGGCAGCAACAGAGGCCGGTGGCGGGTATGTTCCCGCAGCGGAGTTACGTTCTGGCACAGGGTGCCGCCGTGGAACACATTGATAAACTGTGCGCCCCGGCAAATGCCCAGCACCGGAATATTGATGGCTTCGGCCTGAACCAGCAGCCGGTGATCGGTGGAATCCCGCTTGCGATCGTACCGGGCCGTTACCTGGGGCTGTTGCCCGTAAAGCTCCGGGTGTACGTGGGTGCCGCCGGACAGCACCAGCCCGTCCAGCAGGGACACATCGGTATGACTGCCGGGGCGAATGTAATGGGTGTTGGCACCGTGCAGGCGCAGGGCCAGGTTGATCAGCCGGTGCGCCAGGCTTCTTCGCACCGGGCCACTGATGCCGATAGTCAGCCCCGGTTTCTCCGGCAGCTCTTCTGCCATCGGCATGTCGTTGCCCTGATAATCAGACATAACCGTGTTGTTTCAGCCAGTTGTCCGTGGTCTCACGCCAGGAGTGGGTGAGGTTGTGGAAGCTGAACTTCTGGGCCTCCCGGAACCGGCTGCGTAGATCGGCCAGGTCTTCCGGATGTGCGGCCAGCTGCTCCAGTACCACCCAGTCATTCCACACCGTGGAGAAATGCCAGCGCGGGTTGTCGATGTCGCAGTCCGGCAGACGATAATGCAGGGTAGGGCGGCTCTTGATCCTGGGGTCCTTCACGTAGCCTGCCAGCAGTTCCTTGTCGAGATGGGCGAACAGCGGCAGCAGGTCCAGGGCCTTGTTGCGGGTGGGGTTGTAGTGCAGGTAATCCCGCATCAGGGTTTCCAAATCCGGGCGATAGTCATCCGCCATCAGCTTCTCGGTATACCGGCTGCTCCAGGGTTCGATATAGGTGGTGAACTTACGGCTGATATCCAGCTGGTGCCGGGCTTTAAGCCAGTCGTAAAGGGCAGCAAAGGCTTGCAGGTAGGCTATCAGGGTAGCGGGTTCCAGGTCCGGCAATTCCGGGTTCAGCTGAAGGCCAAAGGCAAAGTAGATGGCTTCACGGCTACCTTCGGCGCCCAGTTCCCGTAGCTCATCCATCAGGGTTTCGATCAGCTCCAGTTTCGAGAACGCCAGTGGCGGGCCGACAATCTCAAGCGGAACGACCTTCTCGGCAGCAAAGTCGATCACATCCATGGCATGGCTGCCAAGCTCCCGGATGGATTGCGGCAGGCGTTCGTCGTCCAGGTCCAGCTCCTTGATGGGATCGGAGTCCAGTTCGATGGTAAAGCGGCCATGTTCGGTGTCCAGTGCGGTCACGTAGCGTGAGGTCAGCTCCGGCGATCCGCCGAGCAAGCGGGCCGCATGCTGCACCAGTTGTTCGTAACCGAGCCCCGAAAGCTCGATTTCGACCCCTGCGCGGCGTTCTTCACCTTCGTGGTTTTTCAGTCTTTCCGGCATCTTGCAACGATTGGCTGCGTTCATGGAGTGTTTGCATCCCCTTGCTTCGTTTCAGGTCACCTTAACACAGGCTTGCGCCGTGTCCCGTTACCCAAAGGAAAGAAACTGCACAGGGACTTTACACTGGATAAAACACTGTATATAGTCAAATCACTGTATAAAAAACCAGGACGAACAACCCCGGAGAAAAAGCATGAAGCTGACCGCCCGACAGTCCCAGGTGCTGGATATTATCCGGCGATATCTGGATGAAACCGGTTATCCGCCCACTCGCGCAGAAATCGCTGCCGAGCTGGGTTTCCGCTCGGCCAATGCGGCGGAAGAGCATCTCAGGGCGCTGGCTCGCAAAGGTGCGATCGAGATGGTGCCGGGCGCCAGCCGCGGTATTCGCCTGCCGGAGGCTGAGCCGGATCTGGGGTTGCCGGTCATTGGTCAGGTAGCAGCGGGTAGCCCGATCCTGGCGCAGGAGCATGTGGAAGACCACTGCACCCTCAAGCCCGACTTCTTCTCGCCCTCTGCAGATTACCTGCTGCGGGTTCGGGGTATGAGTATGAAGGATATCGGCATCCTGGATGGCGACCTGCTGGCGGTGCATCGCACCCAGGATGTTCACAATGGCCAGGTAGTCGTGGCCAGGGTGGGCGAGGAAGTTACCGTTAAACGCTACCGCCGTGAAGGCTCAAGGGTCTGGCTGATTGCGGAGAACGAAGAGTTTGCTCCTATCGAAGTGGATCTGAGTGAGCAGGAATTGTTTATCGAAGGTCTTGGTGTGGGTGTAATCCGGCGCTCCGATCTTCACTGAACAGGCAGGTGAGTTATGGAACAGTTGAGCTTCAATCAGAACATGGCGTTTCATCCGGCCGCAGTGGCACCGGCGCAAGCGATCTCTGCGGGCCAGCGCCCGGCAAGCATGCGCCGGCCTGCAGGTGGTTCGGCAGCGGGTCATTCGGGCCTGGGCGGCAATGTGACGGAGATTATCCTGCCGGAAGGACAGGTAGAGAACTTTCAGCTGTTATTGCCCATGCTCACCCAGCTGAACCAGGAAAAGCGCTGGCTGGCGTGGATTGATCCGCCCCAGGCGCTGGTGGCCAAGTGGCAGAAGATGCACGGCATTGTGGCGAACGAGATCCTGGTGCTGCGTTCAACCGCGGAATACCCGGCCCAGCAGCTGGCAGAGCGCGCCCTGGGCGCAGGTACCTGTCATGCGGTAGTGCTCTGGACCAACAAGCTGGGGCGCGCCGCCTTCGATTCACTGCAAAAGGCTTCTGCGAAAGGCAACAGTCACGGGGTGATTTTGCGCCAGCGCTGAGGGCTGGCGCAGTATCGGTCAATGCAGGGTATAGCTGGGCTGGGGGTCGATCGCGTCGCCGTCTTCTTCATCCCAGTCCATGTCATGGCCCATGTCGTAGTCGATATTGCCGGCGGCTTCAATGCCTGCAGCAATCATGGCCTTGGCCACGTTCATATCCCGGTTCTCCATCATTTCCCGGGCTTCTTCGGAAAAAGAAATGCGCACCAGTGGGGCGGCATCATCGTCTATCCGGCGCAACGCGTAGTCGCCGTCAGAGAGTTGTACAATTTCAAAAAACGATGGTGACATTCGTTAAACCTTTGTCGTCATTCGGGTTGTTTCGGTGCAGTCGTGGTCAGGGCTGTTACCACTCGCCGTGCCGCTCTTCGAGTTCCCTTGCAAAAATGGCCATGGCTGCCCTGGTCTGTTCCAGTGCCTGCAGGGAGCGGTCCGGGCCTTCTTCTGCGGCTACCGCAATAATGTTGTCGGCAGAGACCGTCTTTTTCTGCGCCGGTGGTTGGCCCAGGGCCTTGTCCAGCTGAACCAGGTGGTTCCACCAGCTGTCCCGCTGCTGCGCGAGGCTGTCGAGAGTTTCGACTTCCGCCACGTCGTAGTCGAACAGTGCCTTTAACTCGGCCAGGCTGTGCGGCGTTTCCGTCTTTTTCTGGTGCAGCCTTGCGACCATCGTCAGCAGTACGTCGCGGGCTCGCAGCAGGACTTCTGCCACTGCCTGGGACCGGGCTTCTCCGATCACGGCTGCCGGCAGTCCGGTGCTGGCAGCATTGCTGGTTGTTGGCTGGTCAAATTCCCGGATCAGTACCTGGGCCAGGTACAGTTTTTGTGAAACCAGTGAATACCACGTTGAAGCCATGCAATACCTGCCCACATGCAGTGCCGGATGATCAGTTGCCCGCCTGAAGACCACACCCTTCTATATCCATCAGGCCAAGCGGCTAATAGTATCATTTTTGTCCACCCATTTCCTCCCCTTTGATGGTTGCTGTTGATACAGGTGCCTGTTCACAAGAAACTACAAACCTTCACTTGAAACGGGCGTTTGAAACTGGCAAAAAGGCCCCAATTCGGGCGAAGGTCGATCGCCCGACCATTCAGAATGGAGGTTGAGGGATGCGAAACCAGTTGGTTGCGGCGGTTACCGCAGCAGTAATGGGGTTGTCCGGATCCGTTGTGGCAAAGGTTTCACCTGCCGAAGCAGAGCGGTTGAACAATGAGCTCACACCGGTCGGTGCCGAACGCGCCGGTAATGCCGAAGGCACTATTCCGGCCTGGAACGGTGGCCTGGCAACACCACCGGCAAACTGGCGAGAGGGAACCAAGGAGATTGATCCGTTCCCGGAAGACAAGCCGCTTTATACCGTTACTCGCGATAACATGGACCAGTACCGTGATGTGCTGTCGGATGGCCATATCCGGATGCTGGAACAGTACGGGCCGGAATTCTTTATGCCGGTTTACCAGACGCGCCGGACTGCAGCCTTCCCCGGGCATGTCTACGAAAAGTCTTTCGAGAATGCCTTGAGCGCAGAGCTGCTGGATAACGGCAACGGCGTGCGCAATACCATCATGACCAGTCCGTTTCCCATTCCCCAGAGCGGGCTTGAGGCGATCTGGAACCACATTCTCCGTTATCGGGGTGAAGAGGTCTCGTTCCGCAGTGCTTCCGCCACGCCCCAGCGGGATGGCGCCTACAACGAAGTGGTTAACCAGTACGATTACTACTTTGCCTACAGCCGGATTGGCGCCGAACTGGCAGATATCGACAACAAGATCTTCTACCTGAAAACCGAGACCATCGCGCCCAGCACCCTGGCCGGCACCATCACACTGGTGCACGAAACTTTGGACCAGGTCCGTTCACCGAGGCTGGCATGGCGGTATGATTCCGGTTCACGGCGTTTGCGCCGGTCACCGAACCTGGCCTACGAGACAGATCTGCCCAACTCCTCGTCGCTGCGTTCCGTTGACCAGAAAGACATGTACAACGGTGCCCCCAACCAGTACGACTGGGAGCTGAAAGGCAAGCGGGAACTGCTTGTGCCGTACAATGCGTACAAGCTACATGACGACAACATTCGCCCCTCGGATGTGATTCGCCCGAACCACATCAACCAGGAGCTGACCCGCTACGAGTTGCACCGGGTCTGGGTAGTGGAAGCCAAGCGCCGCGTTGGTATTGGCCATATCTACGATCGCAGGGTGTTCTACATTGATGAAGATAGCTGGCAAATCATGGCCTCTGAAGAGTACAACGAAGAGGGTGAGCTGTGGCGCGTGTCGGAAGCCCACAACATCAGCTACTACAGTGTGCCGGTGCTCTGGACCACCATGGAAATGACCTACGACCTCAAAGCGCAGCGTTATTACATTGATGGCCTGGATAACGGTTACCCGGCCTACGATTTCGATCCGGGCTTCCGGGGTAATGAATTTACCGCCTCGGCGGCACGGCGGGCAGCACGACGCTGATACCTGACAGAGATACCGGTTAATGCCCAACAACAATAAAGTACTGGTAGTGAGTGAAGATCCCGGCCTGCGCCGGGATCTTGTTACTATCCTGGAATTTCTGGGTGAAGGCCCGGTGGCTGCTGACGACCTGTCAGTGGCAGCGCAATTTCGAGACGGGGAGGATCAGCCGGAGGGTTTCTCCGTGGCCGTGGTGGCAGGTGATGGCCAGGCCGTGCAGGATAGCCTTCAGGAGCTTGCCCGCATCTCCCCGGCTTTGCCGGTGTTGCTGGCCGGCGGGCCCGAGGCCGCCGACCTGCCCAGGGATCTCGCCAGTCGCATTATCGCCCGCCTTGAATGGCCCCTGAATTACGCCAAGTTTGTCGATTCCCTGCACCGGGCCCAGGTGTACCGTTCCCAGTTTGACCAGGGCAATGGCCGCGGGCACCAGCGGGGTGTCCAGCTGTTTCGCAGCCTGGTGGGCACCAGCCGTCGCATACAGCAGGTGCGGGATCTGATGGAGCAGGTCGCCGACCGGGACGTCAGCGTGCTGATCACCGGAGAGTCCGGAACCGGCAAGGAGGTGGTTGCCCGCAACCTGCACTACCATTCCGACCGTCGCGACCAGCCCTTCGTGCCGGTAAACTGCAGCGCCATACCGGCGGAGCTGCTTGAAGGCGAGCTGTTTGGCTATGAACAGGGAGCCTTTCCCGGTGCCATCACCGAGCGGGCCGGACGCTGTGAACTGGCCAACGGCGGAACCTTGTTCCTGGATGATGTCAGCGAGCTGCCCCTGAACACCCAGGTGAAGGTGCTTAGGCTGGTGCAGGATGGCAACTTCGAACGCATCGGCAGTAATCGCTCCCGGCCCACCAACGTGCGGATTATTGCGGCGGCAGACAAGAATCTCGAACAGCCGATCGAAGCCGGCCGCTTCCGTGAAGACCTGTACTACCGGTTGAATGTTTTTCCCATCGATATGCCCGCCCTGCGTGATCGGGTCGAAGATATTCCCCTGCTGATCAACGAACTGATCTCCCGTATGGAAAAGGAAAAACGCGGCTCCCTGCGGCTGAACTCGGCTGCCATCATGAGCCTGTGCCGCCATGACTGGCCGGGCAACGTGCGGGAGCTGGCCAACCTGGTGGAGCGGCTGGCCATTATGTACCCCTACGGCGTGATTGGTGTTCAGGAGCTGCCCCGGAAGTTCCGCTACCTGGATGACCACGACGAACACCGGGCGCCGGAAGATCAGGGCTTGCCGTCTGCCATTCCCGGCCTGGTGGGGCTGGACGGGCCGGTACTGCTGCCGGTTAACGGCATTGACCTCAAGGACTACCTGGCCAATCTCGAGAAGCAACTGATCGAGCAGGCCCTCAATGAAACCGGGGGCGTGGTGGCACGGGCTGCAGAGAAACTGCGTATCCGCCGTACCACACTGGTAGAGAAGGTGCGCAAGTACGGCCTGCGGGAAGAAACCCCGTCCTCCTGACGCCAAAGCGCTCCGTGTTTACCTGCGGGGCTTTGATTTCGGCGGCCTTTCTGAGAAAGTATCGGGATATGCGCACGACAGGGAGTTGACCGATGAACGACAAACCGCATCTTGATGAAGAGGCGCTGGCTGAACTGAAGGATGTCATGGAAGAAGAGTTTGATGTCCTGATCCAGACCTATCTGGCCGACTCCAGGAGCCGCATCGAAAGCCTTGAGCAGGCGCTGTCAGAGAATAATCCGGACGTTTTTGCCAAGACCGCCCACAGTTTCAAGGGCAGCAGCATCAATATTGGTGCGCCCCGGCTTGGGCAGGTGTGCTTTGAAGCGGAGAAGCTGGGTAAGGCCGGAGCACTGGAACAGGCTCCGGCCGTACTGGAGCAGATTTACACGGAGTTCCGGGAGGTGCAGCAGCGCCTCGAGAACTTCGGTTAATCGTTTTTGCTTTCGTAGATCTTGCGGCCCCAGGCTTCTTTCTCGCCTGGCAGGACCAGGTTCAGGATAATCGCCACCACGGCACACAGGGCGATCCCTTCCAGCTGCCCAAGCACCATGTTGCCAATGCCGAATACCAGGGTAACACCCACAATCACCAGGTTACGGGACTGAGACAGGTCCACCTGGTGGCGGATCAGGGTGTTCAGGCCCACCACGGCGATCGACCCGAACAGCAGGCACAGAATGCCGCCCATGACCGGCACAGGAATCGTCTGCAGCGCGGCGCCGAACTTGCCCACAAAGGCCAGGACAATGGCGACAACGGCCGCCCACCACATCACTTTCGGATTGAAGTTGCGGGTCAGCATGACTGCGCCGGTGACTTCCGAGTAGGTGGTGTTAGGCGGCCCGCCCAGCATAGACGCAGCACTGGTGGCCAGGCCGTCGCCCAGCAGGGTGCGGTGCAGGCCGGGCTTTTCCAGGTAGTTCTTGCGGGTGACGTTGCCGATCGCCAGTACATCGCCAATGTGCTCAATGGCCGGGGCAATGGCCACCGGAATCATGAACAGGATGGCGCCCCAGCTGAACGCGGGTGCGACGAAATTCGGCACCGAGAACCAGGCCGCCTGCTCGATGGCGGTGGTGTCGACAATGCCGGCAAACCAGGACAGCACATAGCCCACAATTACGCCGAACATGATCGGCACCAGCCGGAAGATGCCCTTGGCCCAGACTGACATCACAATGGTCACGGTCAGGGAAATCATCGCAATCCAGATGGCCGTGTTGTAGGGCACCAGCTCTGCGGCACCGTCACCGGTGCGGCCAGAGGCCATATGCACGGCCAGCGGGGCCAGGCCCAGGCCGATGGTCATGATCACCGGGGCGATCACCACCGGCGGCAGCAGGCGGGTGACAAACCCGGTGCCGCGCAGGCGAACCGCGCCGGACAGGATGATGTACAGGATACCTGCCGCCATCAGGCCGCCGAGGGTTTCTTCCAGCCCGAACCGGCCCTTGGCGGCAATGATCGGGGCGATAAACGCAAAGGAAGATGCCAGGAAGATCGGGATCTGGCCTCCGGTCACCACGTGGAAGATCAGGGTGCCGATACCCGCCGTGAACAGGGCCACGTTCGGATCCAGCCCGGTAATCAGCGGCATCAGCACCAGGGCGCCGAAGGCCACCAGCAGCATCTGGGAGCCGGCCAGAGCCTGCTTCCAGACCGGGTCGTTGCTATGGTCCTGCATACTCAGACGTCCTTCTGCTTGGTGCCGAAGATCTTGTCGCCGGCATCGCCCAGGCCCGGCAGGATGTAGCCTTTCTCGTTCAGGCGTTCGTCAACCGAAGCGGTGTAGATGGAAACGTCCGGGTGTTTCTCCAGGACTTTTTCCACGCCTTCCGGGGCGGCTACCAGCACCAGGGCACGGATTTCGGTGCTGCCAGCCTTCTTGAGCAGGTCGATGGTGGAAATCATCGAGCCACCGGTAGCCAGCATCGGATCGATGATCAGGGCCATGCGCTGGTCCAGCTCGCCCACCAGTTTTTCCAGGTAGGTTTCCGCTTCCAGGGTGGTTTCGTTACGGATCTGGCCAACCACGCTTACCCTTGCGACCGGAATCAGGCTCAGCACGCCGTCCAGCATGCCCAGGCCTGCCCGCAGAATCGGCACGATGGTAATTTTCTTGCCGTGAATCTGCTCAACGGTGACCGGGCCTGCCCAGCCATCAATGGTCTTCTCCTGCAGGCTGAAATCCTTGGTTGCCTCGTAGGTCAACAGGGCGCCAACTTCCTGGGCCAGTTCACGAAAATTCTTGGTGCTGATGTCTGCCCGGCGCATCAGGCCAAGTTTGTGCTGGATCAGGGGATGCTTTACTTCGTGGATTGGCATTTGTGGTCACCTGTGTGTTCGGATAATCTGGCGTGGATTTGCTTGAAATAAATGGCGCAAGGATACCGTATCTTTAGCTCCGAGTCAGGCACTCAGAGGGCCATGAACAGGCCGCGCAGCAAGTTTTTCAGAGAACCATAACAATCATGAATAAACCCCGTCCGGTTCAGGTAATTGCCGTGTCCAGCGGCAAGGGTGGAGTAGGGAAAAGCAACATAGCCGTTAACCTTGGCATCGCACTGGCCGAACGGGGCCGACGTGTGCTGGTGCTCGACGCCGGCCTGGGGTTGGGTAACCTGGATGTGCTGCTGGGGCTTACGGTCCACCATAACCTTCAGCACGTGCTGGACGGCCAGTGCTCCCTGGAAGACATTCTGGTAGACGGCCCCGGTGGTATCCGGGTGGCACCGTCTGCGTCCGGCAGCCTGGCCATGACCCGCCTGACTGCGGCCCAGCACGCCGGGCTCATCCACGCCTTCAGTGATCTGGGCGACCAGACCGACGTATTGATCATCGATACCTCAGCCGGCGTATCCGACTCGGTATTGGCGTTTTTGCGGGCTGCCCAGGAGATTCTGCTGGTATTGTGCGACGAGCCGACTTCTATTGCCGATGCCTACGCCCTGATCCGCATGATGCACCGCGATTACGGCACCAGCCGTTTCCGGGTGCTGGCCAACCAGGTGCGCAACGATAGGGAAGGCACCCAACTGTTTGAAAAACTGACCAGAGTCACCGGTCGTTTCCTGGATGCGGGGCTACACTACAGTGGAGCCATTCCCAGTGACGACGCCGTGCGCAAGGCCGTGCAACGGCAAAAGGCGTTTATGGAAGCCTACCCCAAGGCAAGGGCGTCCCTCGCCATGCGGGCACTGGCAGAAAAAGTGGAAAGCTGGCCTTTACCCTCTGCTCCCGGGGGGCATCTTGAATTCTTTGTGGAGCGTCTGGTTGGAGCCGTTGAATGAAACAACTGTATTCCCGTGCCCATGAGGCCCTGCTGGCGGTATCCCGCCAGGATTTTGTTTCCGGTGCGGATCTCGCGCCATCCATTACCGGCCATTCCATTCCCCGGGAAGAAACCGTCCGCCATCTGCTGGGGCTGATGCCGGAAATCGACAGCCACCAGGTGGTTATGCACGTGGGTGGGGGTTCCGGCTATCTGACGGCCGTGCTGGCGCGGCTGGCCCGCCGGGTGATCTACGTCGACAAGAACCCGGTGCTGGCGGAAAAGGCCCGGGAACGGTTCTTCCAGTGCAGCCTGCATAATGTGGACGTTATGCAGGTGTCTGCCGATGCCGGTATCGAGGTCGATGAACTCTGCGACATGGTGCTGTGCACAACGTTTATCAAAGATCCGGCACTCCTGTTGCCCTGCGTGAAGCGGGATGGCCATATCCTTTGCCTGGAGGGGCGCGCCGGCCCGGTGCCCAGCCTGGCGATGTTCCGAAACACGGGTGGCCAGCTGGAGCGGGTTCGCACCCTTGGCTGGGTCGACTTCAACCGGAACTCAGAGCAGATCCTGATCGACCTGGGGCTGGTGAGCGATGCAGTGCTGTCCCAGGCCCGAATCGAAGCCGCTGCCGGCAACGACCGGGTCCTGGATGTGGTGCGCCGCAAACTGAACCTGGAAGAGATCGGCCTGTACCGGTCTGTGGCCCAGCAGCGGGGCATGAAATTCACCGACGGTGACGAGGTGCTCAACAGCCTGAACGTGGAATTGTTCCGGCGCTTCTCCCGCACCTTCCTGGATTTGTCGCGGCTGATTCCGGTGTCGGAAGAGGACAGCACGCTGACTGTTGTCACTGATGATCCGGACGCCCGTACCGACCAGCTCGAACGGTTGACCCCAAAGCACCGCATTGTCTGCATGCTGGTTACCCCCACGGATTTCCGGCGTATCTGGTCGGCCCTGGACCTGACGGTCAAAGGCAGCCGCTTTGTGGCAGAGCAGGGTGCGAATGCCGGGGAAAAACCGTCGGAATCCGGGGCCAGCAAGGATTTGTTGGGCAAGGATAACTCCAGGAGCATCAGCCCGTACCTGGTGTCGGTCTACGAGGCCATCCTGCTGGATGCCGTCAGCGAGAAGGCCAGTGACATCCACATCGAGCAGTACGAGAACCGGGTGCGCATCCGCCTGCGGGTAGATGGCGACCTGCACGACTTGCCCCAGTATCAGCTCTCGGCCCGGGAAATCCGGGGCGTTATCAACGTTATCAAGCTGCGGGCGGAGCTGAACATCGCCGAGCACCGGCTGCCCCAGGGCGGCCGTTCCCGGCTGCAACTGGGTAATACGTCCTACGACCTGCGGATCCAGACCCAGCCCTCGCTGCACGGCGAGAACGCCGTTATCCGCCTGCTGCCACAAACCGGTCGGGCCATGACCATTGCCGAGCTGGGTATGTCGCCGGCGATCGGCGCCCGCTATGAGCGCTTGCTGGATAACCCCGCGGGCCTGGTGCTGGTGGTGGGGCCGACCGGCTCCGGTAAGTCCACCACGCTTTATGCCGGTTTGCAGACGCTGGCGGACGATGGCCGGCGCAAGGTGATTACGGTGGAAGATCCTATCGAGTACTCCATCGACAACATCCAGCAAACCCGGGTGCGTACCGAAATCGGTTTCAGTTTTGCGGACGCCATGCGGGCTTTCGTCCGGGAAGACCCGGATGTGATCCTGGTGGGTGAAATCCGGGACCAGGAAACCGCCCTGGAAGCCATCCGGGCCTCCCAGACCGGCCACGTGGTGCTTTCAACCCTGCACTGTAACGATGCGGTGGATTCCCTGCAGCGTCTGTACGACCTGGGCATTCATCCCAACTCCATTGCCGGCGAATTGCTGGCAGTGATTGCCCAGCGACTGGCCAAGCGTATCTGCAAGCATTGTCGCAAACCGGCCGAGGCGGATCCGGCGATTCTGGCCGAGGTCTTCCCGAACGGGGCACCTGCAGATTTCCGCTGTTTCGAAGGGGAGGGCTGCGACAAGTGCAACGGACGGGGCACCCATGGCCGGGTGGCCATCGTTGAGTACATGGAAGTGGATTCGGACATCCGGAACGCCATTTCCAGCCAGCCGCCGATCGGTGAGTTGCGTTGGCGGGCGCTGGATGCCGGACTGATTACCATGCGCGATAGTGCACTGGACCATGTGATTGAAGGCTTGATCCCGCTGTCTGAATTGCCGCGTATCCTGCCCAGGGAGCGCATGGCACCGGAAGTCCGTGGTGGTCGAAGGAGTAACGGATGAACAACACCAAAACAACGGTAAAAGCGGCCCAGCGGGAGCCAGCGGAAGTCACCTACCGGGAAGAGCTCGACAAGCTGGTCGCTATGGATCAGGGGCCGGTGCCGCCGGGCTGGAAGATGTCGCCCCGGGCGGTGGAGAAGTTCCTGGTGGGCGACGAAAAACTCGGTATCGAGCGCAAGTTCGTGGCAGACCGGGCCATGGTCACCCGTATTATCATTTCCCTGTGTACCAACCGGGGCTGTCTGTTGGTAGGTGAGCCAGGTACCGCTAAGTCCTGGTTGTCAGAGCTGCTGTGTGCTGCCATCTCGGGCAATTCGACCCTCACGTTACAAGGCGGCGCCATCAGCCAGGTCAGCCAGTTGTTGTACAGCTGGAACGACGCACTGTTGCACAGCGAAGGCCCTACGCGCCGGGCCCTGGTGCCCACGCCCCTGTTGCGGGGCATGATGGAAGGCCGGCTGGTGCGGTTCGAGGAAATCGCCCGCTGCCCCCAGGCCCTGCAGGATGCCATGCTGTCTGTGCTGTCAGACCGGGTAGTGGTTATTCCCGAGCTGGGCGAAGACGGGGTGATTCTCGCCCAGGAAGGTTTCAACCTGGTGGCCACCTCCAACAGCGTGGATGAAGGGGTGCACCAGATGAGTGCCGCCCTCAAGCGCCGGATGGACTTCGAGGAAATTCGCCCGATCCGCCTGCTGGCCGATGAAATGGACGTGGTGCTGCGGGAAGTGCACAAGGCCAACCAGCGCGCCGGCATAGACGTAGCGCTGGATGAAAAGGTGGTGGAAGTCCTGGTAACCCTGTTCCATGAGCTCCGTAACGGCCAGACCCTGGACGGCCGGAGCACCGACCGGCTGGCCGGTGCGGCGCTGTCGACGGCCGAGGCGGTTTCCGTGGCCCATGCGGCGAGCCTCAATGCCTGGTATTACGGTGGTGGTACCATGACCATCGAACACCTGATGCATCACATCATCGGTTCGGCCCTGAAAGACCAGCCGGATGACCGCCGGCGCCTGAAGCATTACTTCGAAACTGCGGTCGCCTCGCGCAAGGGTGATCACTGGCAGCAGGTTTGGGCACTGCGCACCCTGATTCAATAAGTTAGGGTGCCGGAGTGCGTCGGTATTTGACGTCACGCATGGGTAATCCGGTGTCGCATTCGTTATAATGCGCACTCATTCACCGGATGCCCGCGCGGCGTCCTTCGCTCTGCAGACGGGGCCCCGATGTCCGAGCCGTTATTACAGGCTGTAAATCTCGAATGTGAGCGCGACGAGCGCCTGTTGTTCCAGAATCTCAGTTTCTCGGTAATGCCGGGTACCGTTACCCGTATTGAAGGCCCCAACGGCACCGGCAAAACCACCCTGCTCAGAATCCTTGCCGGTTTGAACGACGCCTGGTCAGGTGAATTGCTCTGGTGTGGCGAACCCCGGGCCTGGCACCGTGAATCCTTCCTGCGCAACATGCTGTACCTTGGGCACCGCCCCGGCATCAAACCCCTGCTCACTCCCATGGAAAACCTTCGGGCCCTGATGGCTGGCCGCCGCACCGTCAGCGACGACATATTGTCGCAGGCACTGGCGGGAACAGGACTGGCGGGCTTCGAGAATGTACCCTGTCGCAACCTGTCCGCCGGCCAGCAGCGCCGGGTGGCACTGGCGCGCCTGTTGATTGCAGACGAACCCTTGTGGCTGCTGGATGAAGTGTTCACGGCGATTGATGCGGATGGCGTCAAAGCCATTGAAGAATTATTGCAGCAGCGGGCTGCAGAAGGCGGTGCGGTGCTGGTGACGACCCACCACGACCTGCAGTTGCCCGGAATGAAGCGCATTACACTGGGGGGAGGGCAGAGTGATGAATGCTGAATCCCGGCCGGCGTTGAAACCGGTAGAGAGTGCCATCGGCCCGGTGCAGGCCATGGCGGCAGTCTTCATGCGGGATGTCCGGGTCGCCTTCCGGCAGCGCCAGGATCTGCTCAACCCGCTGCTGTTCTTTATTATGGTGGTAACCCTCTTTCCGTTAGGGGTTAGCCCTGAAGTGGCATTTCTCAAGCAGTCCGGTGCCGGTATTCTCTGGGTAGCGGCCCTGTTGTCGGTGCTGCTGTCGCTGGACCACCTGTTCCGGCACGACTTTGATGATGGCACCCTGGAGCAATTGATATTACAGCCACAGCCCCTGTTTCTGCTGATCCTGGCCAAGACACTGGCCCACTGGATACTCACCGGCCTGCCGCTGGTATTGCTTACGCCAGTGTTGGGAATAATGGTGCACCTGGACGGGAACTCTGTGGCAATTCTGTGTCTAACGCTGCTGATCGGTACCCCGGTACTGAGCCTGATTGGTGCCATCGGCGCGGCGTTGACACTGGGGTTACGATCTGCCGGTGTGCTCTTGTCACTGCTGATCATTCCACTGTACATTCCCGTGCTTATTTTCGGTACCGGGACCGTGGCGGCAGCAGCCGAGGGCGCGCCCGTGGCCGGTTATCTCGCATTGATGGGGGCATTCCTGGTACTGGCGCTGACCCTGGCGCCATTTGCAGCCGCCGCCGCGCTGCGAATCAGCATGTCTAACAGTTAAAAAAAGACGGTGACCAACTGATGTGGCAATGGTTTCACAAATTGGGTTCCCCCAAGTGGTTTTACGGCATCGCTAACCGCTTCATGCCCTGGCTGCTGGCGGGCGGGCTGATCGTGCTGCTGGCCGGCCTGGTGTGGGGTCTGGCGTTTGCGCCGAAGGATTACCTGCAGGGCAACAGCTACCGGATCATCTTTATCCATGTGCCGGCAGCGTTCCTGGCCCAGTCAATCTACATAATGATGGCGGTGGCTGCCGTGGTCACCCTGGTCTGGCGCATGAAACTGGCGGACGTGTTTGTCAAAGCCATCGCGCCGGTGGGGCTGGTGCTCACCTTCCTGTCGCTGTTTACCGGAGCCGTATGGGGTAAGCCCACCTGGGGCACCTGGTGGGTGTGGGACGCTCGCCTGACCTCCATGCTCATTCTCCTGTTCCTGTACGGTGGCGCCATCGCACTGGACCGTGCCATCAACGACGAGAAATCTGCCGCCCGGGCCGTGGCGGTGCTGGTACTGGTGGGGGTAGTAAATATCCCTATCATCAAATATTCGGTGGACTGGTGGAATACACTGCATCAGCCGGCCACCTTCAAGTTGACTGAAAAGCCCTCCATGCCGATGGAAATGTGGGTGCCGTTGCTGCTTTCAGTGCTTGGCCTGTACCTGTTGTTTGGCTGGCTGGCCTGTCTGCGAATGAAAACCGAGATCCTGTTGCGGGAGCAGCGTACGCGCTGGGTCAGAGAACTTGTTCTGGCGGGAAGGAAATAACCAATGGCATTCGATTCGTTCTCCGCATTTATTGCCATGGAAGGGCACGGCCCCTATGTGTGGGCGTGCTACGCCGTATTTGTTGTGTTGCTGGGCGGGCTGATGATCTGGTCTGCACGCCGCAACCGTGCCGTATACGATTCCTGCAGGCGCAGGCTAGAACAGCAGCAGGGAAGCAAAGACAGCGCCCGCCCGAAAGCGGCGGCCACTTTCACCCGAGTTGAAGTTTCCCAGGACTGAACAGCAGGTAACCCATGCATCCGATCCGCAAAAAAAGACTGACCATTCTTGCCTTCCTGGTTGCCGGCATTGCGCTGGCGGTGGGCCTGACGACCTATGCACTGCGCCAGAACATCAACCTGTTCTACGACCCGACAGAAATCTCTGCCGGCAATGCCCCGGTTGATGTACGCATCCGTGCCGGCGGCATGGTGGAAGAAGGCAGCGTGATACGTGATACCGAAAGCCTGAAGGTGAACTTCCGGGTGACGGATTATGCCGCGTCTGTGCCGGTGCAGTACGTAGGCATCCTGCCGGACCTGTTCGCAGAAGGGCAGGGCGTGGTGGCCATGGGTCGACTGAACGAAGAAGGCCTGTTTGTGGCAGACCAGGTTCTGGCCAAGCACGATGAAAACTATATGCCGCCGGAAGTAGCCGATGCCCTGGAGAAATCATCCAAGGGCCTGAACAAGGCGAACGCAGAGAAAGCTGCAGAAAGCGCGGCTTACTGAGCCCCGAATCATGACTGACCTTGGAGATTTCTGATGTATCCGGAACTCGGACAGCTTGCACTGATACTCGCGCTGTTGCTCTCGGTGCTTCTTGCCGTCGTCCCGTTGGCCGGTGCGCTCACCGGGCGTGACAGTCTGCAGGCGTTTGCCCGGCCCCTGGCGTCGGGCATGTTTGTGTTTACCGGCCTGGCCTTTGCCATCCTGACCCACGCCTTCCTGGTAGACGATTTCTCCGTGGCCTACGTGGCCAACAACAGCAACAGCATGCTGCCCTGGTATTACAAGTTCAGTGCGGTGTGGGGTGGCCACGAAGGCTCACTGCTGTTGTGGATCCTGATGCTCACCGGCTGGACCCTGGCCGTGGCCATCTTCAGCCGCAAGCTTCCGTCGACCATGGTGTCCCAGGTGCTGGCGGTTATGGGCATGGTCTGTGTCGGCTTCTTCCTGTTTATCATCGTTACCTCCAACCCGTTTGACCGCTTGCTGCCGAACGTACCGGCGGACGGCCAGGACCTGAACCCGCTGCTGCAGGACATCGGCCTGATCATGCACCCACCCATGTTGTACATGGGCTATGTGGGCTTCTCGGTGGCCTTTGCCTTTGCTATTGCCGCCCTGATCAACGGTCGCCTGGATGCGGCCTGGGCCCGCTGGTCCCGGCCCTGGACAACCGTTGCCTGGTCGTTCCTGACCATCGGTATTGCCCTGGGCAGCTGGTGGGCCTACTACGAACTTGGCTGGGGCGGCTGGTGGTTCTGGGACCCGGTTGAAAACGCCTCCCTGCTGCCGTGGCTGTCCGGTACAGCCCTGATGCACTCGCTGGCGGTGACGGAAAAGCGTGGCGTGTTCAAGAGCTGGACGGTACTGCTGGCCATCGTCACCTTCGCACTGAGCCTGCTGGGCACCTTCCTGGTGCGTTCCGGTGTTCTCACCTCGGTACATGCCTTCGCTTCTGACCCGGAGCGGGGCAGCTTCCTGCTGATGCTGCTGGGTATTACGGTAGTGGGCAGCCTGCTGCTCTACGCGTTCAGGGCACCCGTGGTGCACGTGCGTTCCCGTTACGGTTCCCTGTCCCGTGAGATCTTCCTGCTGCTGAACAACGTGTTGCTGGTATCCGCCACGCTGCTGGTGGCCATCGGTACCCTGTATCCGCTGGTTCTGGACTACCTGGATGCCGGCAAGCTGTCCATCGGCGAGCCGTTCTTTAACACCACCTTCAGCCCGCTGGCCGTGGCCACCGGTCTGTTGCTGGGTGCCGGTATCTTCTCCCGCTGGAAGAAAACCGACGGCGGTATGCTGGCCCGTAAACTGTTGTGGCCGCTGGCGATCAGCCTGGTGGCGACGGCTGCGGTGATGGTTAACTATGGCAGCTTTGCGCCCTGGGCCTTTGCCGGTGTGTTCACTGCCATCTGGATTGCCGTGGCGACCCTGTGGGACCTCTGGGACAAGTCTGCTTCCCGCCAGGGCCGATTGCATGGCCTCAAACGCCAGTCCCGCAGTTATTGGGGCATGGTGCTGGGGCACCTTGGTGTGGCTATGGTGATGGCCGGTGCCACTGTGGTGTCCAATTACGGTGTCGAGCGGGATGTCCGCATGACTCCGGGTGACTCCGCCATGGTGGGCGATTACGAAATCGTGTTCACCGACATCGGTGAGCGGCAGGGCGCCAATTTCACCGCCCAGTACGGCAGCTTTAACGTGTTCCTGGATGGCAAGCTGGTTACCGACCTGCACCCGGAAAAGCGTAACTACCCGGTGGGTATGAGCGTGATGACCGAGGCGGATATTGATGCCGGCCTGTTCCGGGATGTATTTGTGGCCATTGGCGAGCGGATTTCCGACGACGCCTGGGCCATCCGCCTGCAGTACAAGCCGCTGGTACGCTGGTTGTGGCTGGGTTCCCTGGTGATGGCCATCGGCGGCTTCCTGGCCATTGCCGACAAGCGTTACCGCATTCGTGTAAAAGCTGAGGAAAAACAGAAAGCCCAGGCTGGCAACACGGCTCCCGGCAAGCCGGCGGAGGCATCGTCATGAGGCGTCTGCTGCTGTTTGTTCCGTTGTTGATTGCGGTCGGTATCGGGGTGTTTCTCTTTGCCGGTATCGGCAAGGATCCCACCAGGCTGGAGTCTGCCCTGATCGGCAAGCCGGTTCCCCAGTTCCAGCTCCAGGACCTGCATGATCCAGAGCACACCCTGGATGCGTCGGTGCTCAAGGGCGAGGTGTCGCTGCTGAACGTCTGGGCAGAGTGGTGCCCGTCCTGCTGGGATGAACACGAATACCTGATGCACTTGTCAAAAGAGCAGGGTGTGCGGATCGTCGGGCTTAACTATAAGGACCAGCGTGAAACTGCGTTCAGCTTCCTGGGCCGGCTGGGCAATCCCTACGACACCATCATCTTCGACCCTCAGGGCACGCTCGGCTTTGACCTCGGCGTGTATGGCGCACCGGAAACCTACGTGATCGACGCCGATGGCGTGGTGCTTTACCGCCACGTGGGTGTGGTGAACGAGCGGGTCTGGCAGGAAGTCCTGCTGCCCGTGTTCAATCAGGCAAAGGGAAATAGCTGATGCGTTTTTATCCGCTACTGTTGGCCATACTGTTTGTGGTTTCACCGCTCCGGGCCGAGGTGATGGAGGTCTACGACTTCGATACCCGGGCTGAAGAGCAGCGTTACCAGAACCTGATTGCCGAGCTGCGCTGCCCCAAGTGCCAGAACCAGAATATCGCCGACTCCAACGCCCCCATCTCCAAGGATATGCGGGACGAGGTGTACCTGATGATGCAGCAAGGCGCTTCCAACGATGAAATCGTCGGCGCCTTGGTGGACCGTTTTGGCGAGTTTGTGCAGTACAAACCGCCGGTCGACAAGCGCACGATTTTCCTCTGGGCGTTCCCGGCCATTGCCGTGATTGGCGGCTTGCTGATTGTGGCTGGCGTGGTAATGCGCTCGCGCAAACAGGGCCAGCAGGAACCGGCGCTCAGCCCCGAAGAAAAAGCCAGGGTCGAACAGATGCTGGCCGATAAGGATCAGCCATCCGAGCGCTGATCCGCGTAACACATCCCCAACTGCGACGAAGACTCCATGACTGAAACATTCTGGATTGCCGCGACGGTATTCATTCTCATCGCCCTGGCATTTGTGTTGTACCCGGTGTTCTTTCACCGCCCCAAGGCGCGGATGGATGCAGACCTCAGAAACCAGAACCTGCTGGCCTACAAGTCCCGCCTGAAAGAGCTGGATGATGAGCACGAAGCCGGCATCCTGGACGCCGAAAGCTACCAGCAACTGAAAGAAGAGCTGGCCGGCGCCATGCTTGATGACGTTCCAGAAAACGAACAGCCCCGCCAGCGGCTGGCAGGCCGGCGCAGCGCCATGGCTGTTGCCTTGCTGGCCGTGCTCCTGCTGCCCGCCGGTGCCTACCTGGGCTACCAGGAATGGGGTGCCATGGACCGGGTAGAGCAGTTCATCACCATGCAGGAAATGGGTGCTTCCGGTAACGATGACCAGACCGCGCGCATGTCCGCACTGGCAGACCAGCTGCGGGACCGCCTCGAGCAGGATCCGGATAACGCCGACGGCTGGGCCATGCTGGGCCAGACCTACATGCGTACCGAACGCTACGAGGATGCGGCCGAAGCCTTCCAGCGCCTGGCCGGGATTACTGAGGAAGAGCCCAGCGCCAGCTCCGTAGCCTGGGGCCTGTCAGCCCAGGCGCTGTACTTCCAGAGCGAAGGGCAGATGACATCGGGTGTGATGGCGGCCATCGAGTCAGCCCGCGCCCTGAACCCGAACGAAGTGAACTCGCTGGGGCTGCTGGGCATTAATGCCTTCAGCCAGCAGAACTACCGTGAAGCTATCGAGTACTGGGAAACCATTGTTGAGGTAACGCCGGACCATCCGCAGATTGCCTCTATTCGCGGTGGCATTGCCGAAGCCTACAATCGCCTGGGTGAAACACCCCCGGCTGCGCAGGCTCCGGAGCCTGCGGCACCGTCTGCCGGTGTGGCCCTGAGAATTTCCCTGGATGATGCGTTCAAGGACAGCGTGCCAGGTGATACCACCCTGTTTGTCTTTGCCCGTGCAAAGGGCACATCAGGTGGGGCGCCGGTGGCTGTCGCCCGCATGACTGCAGGTGTTCTGCCGGTAGATATCCGCCTGGATGACAGCTACGCCATGTCGCCGGAGGCTACCATTTCCTCTGCAGAAAAGGTGGTGATTGTCGCCCGCCTGAGCCGCAGCGGAAGCATCAACCCGCAAGCTGGTGACTGGCAGGGCCAGGTGGAAGCGGAAGTGCTGCCACCGGAGGCCGGTGGCGAGCCGGTTGAACTGGTTATCAGCCAGGAACTTATCGACTGATCGAATGCAGCGGAGGCAGCCCGTAGCGGCTGTCTTCGCTTTGCGCCTTCCGCTTTCTCAACCTCTCCAATGCTTTCCCCAATCCCTGTCGTGCCTCATTCGAAACCGCCTGCTGGTGTTGCGAGAACAGCTGTGCCTGCAGTTGCTTCAGGTGGCCGGCCAGTTCCGGGTCATCACTGAACCTGACTACATCGCTGACCGTCGCAAAGCGCTGTTCCGGGAAACGTAACCTGGCCCAGTGCAGCAGCTGGCCGGTGGTGTCTGCTGAACCGTTTTTAACCGAACGGATCAACTGCTCATAGGCATGTTTTTCGGTGTCGTCTTCCAATGGCTCGGATGAGAGGGCGCCCCCGGACGGTTTTCGGGACAACCACCACAGCACCAGGGTAGCCAGCCAGAGCAATCCCAGTACCAGCGAAAGCCAAAGCCAGAAAGAGCCCGGGTTGTCTGCCGGGGGCTGGTCATCTGCGGTGACCGGAGTAGTGGCGGGCGGAGTCTCCGGGGCGCTGTTATCCGGTACCGGCGCAGCGGCGACCGCGCTGTTGCCGGTGATGGTGTAGCGACGCTCGGGCAAGATCGCCTGCTCCAGTTGGTCGGTCTCTGTGTTCCACCAGGGGATGCGGATGGCGGGCAACACCACATCGCCAGCCTGGACCGGCACCAGTGCGGCTTCCTGCTGCAGGGTGGAGCGAAGGCCGTCGACGGTGGTTTCGGTATTTCTCAGGGGGCTTTCCGGGTAGCTGCGTATGGCCGCCGGGGTTTCCTGCGGCAGTGGCGGCAGGGCTTCTGCCGGTAAGCCATCGGCATGTAGGGTGATTTTCCGGGTCAGGTTGGCTCCGGCGTTCAGTTCCCCTGCTGGCGGCAGGCCGTCTTCAGCCAGTGCCAGGCTGCGGGCCGGCAGCCAGGGCTGGTCTGCCGGGTAGGCATCAGGCACCGGTTTTACCGGTACCTCATAGAGCTGTTGTTGATCCCGCAGGAACTTCAGCTGGCCGTTGGCGTCCCGGGTCTGCCCCTCAAAGCGGATCGGGGCCAGGCTCAGCGGCCCCGGCTGCTGGGGAAAGATGGCATAGCGCCGCTCAACCACCCGGTAACGGACGCCATCCCGGTAACGGGTGAATTCGCGCTGCTTGCCCAGGGATTCGATGATGGCATCGGGGTGCTCCGGCTCCGACAATTCGCCCCGTATCAGGTTGCCCGAGAAAAACAGCTGTATGGTCAGCACCAGCTGTTCCTGCACATACACCTCGGCTTTGTCGGCCGATAGTTCGATAAAACTGTCGCGGGCGCCGGCTTCCTGGTCTGGCGCTGTGCCGGTCACCACGTCAATCTCTACCGGCTCGGAGGTGGCATCCTTGAAGGTCAGCTCCGGGATAGTCAGCTTGCCGGTTCGGGTGGGGGCCAGCTGGTAGGTCCAGGTGATTTCCCCGGTCATATCGCCGTTGACGGTCTGCACACTGTAACGCTGGTTCCGGGCCAGGATTTCGAAATCCGGCTCTACCTTTTCAATGTCGGGGGAAGGCAGGTCAGACAGGTCAAAGTTGAACAGGTTGCTCAGGTTCAGGTCGATTTCCATGGAGCCGCGCACGGTCAGGGTTAATACTTCGCCTTCGTAAAGCTGCGTGCGGTCCGGCTCGACCGACAGCTCACTGGCCTGGGCCGGGTGCAGGGCGGCAAGCTGTATCAGTAACAGAAAAACGGGTAGAAGAATGCGTTTTACCATGATGTATCGCCCTCGTCGGGTTGCGTCTGGCGCTGCTGGTACTGCTGCAGGAACTTGCGCTGCAACAGCCCGCCGGGGTTGTCAGGAATACGCCGGAGCCACTGCTCCTGGCCCTGGTTCAGCGGTTGTTCGGAAATTTCGGCCGGAGCTTCTACAGCCTGCCCGTTGTCGGTCGGCTCCTGGTCTGACGGCTGGCCTTGCCCGGATTGCTGCATGTCTTCGCCAGCCTGTGGCTCGGCGTCTTGGCCGCTCTGTCCGGAATCCTGTGTATCACCGGATTGTTCGGATTCCTGCTGGCTGTCTTGCTGGCCTTGCTGCTGGCTTTCCTGCTTACCCTGACTGCCTTGATCGCCCGGGCTGTCCTGATTGTCCTGGCCGGACTGTGAATCTTCGCCCTGCTGCTGGTTGTTCTCCGACTGCTGGTCACCGGAATCGCCTTGTTGCTGGTCTTGCTCTTGCTGCTGTTGCTGGTCGAGCAGCTGCTGAACCAGGTCACGGTTAAAGCGGGCGTCTTCGAAGTCGGGGTTCTGCGCCAGGGCCTGCTGGTAGGCGTCCAGGGCTTGTTCAAGCTCGCCGGCCCGGGCCAGGGCATTTCCCCGGTTGTAGTGGCCGGTGGCCGTCGGTATTTCGGTAAAGGCCCGGGCAGCCTCTTCGTGGCGGCCGCTGCGGTACAGGGCCGAGCCTTTCCAGTCCGGCTGCTGCAGAACCTCTGCCGCGCGCTCCGCGTCCTGCTCGATCAGTTCCCGCCCGCGCTGGTCGTCCCGCTGCCACAGGCCACCCCAGTCCAGTGCCATGGCCGGGCGGGGTGTCAGGGTCAGAGGTACAAGGCTCAGGGCCAGTACCGCAAAGGCACCCCGGCGCCAGCCCAGCAATAGCAGGGGCAGGGCCAGCCAGAGCAGCCAGTAGCCGTCGTCTTGCCAGCGATTGATGGTCAGTCCGTCATCGGTTTCCGACCAATCCTCTTCCGCTCCCGGTTCCAGCGCAAGGGCACGGATATCCGCGTCGCCAAGGGTCAGTTCGTGGCTGTCACCGCCGTTGTCCCGGGCCAGTCTCTCCATGGCATCGGGGTCGGCCCTGGCGATAACAATCTCGCCGTTACTGCGCAGGAAGCCCCGCTTGGCCAGGGGAATCGGTCCACCTTCCGGCGTGCCCACAACCAGTGTGCTCAGGGCGTAGCCGGTGCCGGCCAGGTGATTACTGATGGCGCTGTGATAACTTCGGGGTACATCATCGGATATCAGCAATATCCGCCCGCGGCCCGGCGCACCCTGCTGCAGCAGATCCACCGCCTGGCTGATGGCAAGGTCTGCCCGGTTACCCTGTGCCGGCATTATGGCCGGGTCCAGAACCCCGAGCATGGCTTCGATGGTGCGGAAGTCTTCGGTCAATGGCGTAACGGTGTGGGCATCACCGGAGTACACCAGCAGGGCGGTCAGGCCGCCGCGCCGTTGCGCCAGGAGGTCCCGAACCTTGCGCTTGGCCAGGGTCAGCCGGTCCGGTTCGGCATCGGTGGCCAGCATGGACAGCGACAGGTCCAGCACAATCACCAGGCTGTCTTCCGGCTGTTTGAGCGGGGTAGGGGCCTGGCGCCAACTCGGGCCAGCCAGGCCGATGGCCAGGGTCAGCAGGGCGATGTTCAGTGGCAGCAGCGGCGAACGGCTGGCACCGCCCGGGGC
The DNA here is from genome assembly GCF_001447135.1 of Marinobacter sp. P4B1. NCBI lineage: Bacteria > Pseudomonadati > Pseudomonadota > Gammaproteobacteria > Pseudomonadales > Marinobacteraceae > Marinobacter > Marinobacter sp. P4B1. Next base: position 197,706 of record NZ_LLXM01000005.1, on the reverse strand, counting down.
GCCTTGCCCAGGTTTGTTTAACAGCGGTTTCAGCAGGGGCTGGGGAATATAACGGCTCCAGCCGGCATCGGCCTGGCGCAGCTTGTGCCTTGCCAGGTATAACGCCGGCAGTGCCAGCAACAGTAATAACCAAAGGGGCCTCAGGAAGTGAAAGTCAGCCATGGTGCACCTCCCCGGATTCATTGCGGCGGGCCCGGCTGGCCAGTAACCGCAGTGCTGACAACAGCAGCCACAGGGTAACCGCTGTGCCCGCCGGCCACACGTAGAGTTCGGTAACCGGGCGATAGAACTGGCCTTCCTGCTCAATGGGCTCCAGCTGGTCGATGCTGTCGTAGATCATTTCCAGCTCCGGCAGGCTGCGGGCCCGGAAATGCCGGCCGCCGGTCTGTTCCGCCATGCGGGTGAGCAGGGCTTCGTCCAGGTCCCGGGACGGGTTCACCCGCCGCGAGCCCAGCAGCCCCCGCTGGATCATGGAATCGGCACCGATACCGATGGTGTACAGCCGAACACCTGCGGCGGCGGCAATCTCGGTAGCTTTGTCCGGGCTCACTTCACCGGCGGTGTTGGCGCCGTCGGTCAGCAGGATGGCTACCCGCTGCTCCTGGGGGCGATCCCGCAGGCGTTTCACCGCAAGGCCCACGGCATCGCCAATTGCCGTTGCCCGGCCGGCCATGCCCAGGCCGGCTTCCAGCAGCAGGGTTCTTACGGTTTCCCGGTCAAAGGTCAGGGGTGCCTGCACGTAGGGCTGGGTGCCGAACAGGACCAGCCCCAGGCGGTCACCCTCCCGGCGGTCGATAAACTGGTCCAGCACCCGCTTGACCGCTTGCAGGCGGTTGATGCTGCGGCCCTGAATAACCATGTCGCGCTCATCCATACTGGGCGATATGTCTACCAGCATCATCAGGTCACGGCCGCTAACGGGCATCTGCACTTGCTCGCCCACATGCTGGGGTCGGGCGATGGCGAGCACCAGGCACAGCCAGGCCAGAAGCAGCAGCAACTGGCGCCAGCGCGGTGTCCGGCGCCCCTGGGTACTGACGCCGGGCATGCCCGACAACCAGTGGCCAACCGGGATGACCGGTGCATCTACCGGTTCACCCTTGCCATAACGTTTGCCGGCCAGGAACAGCAGCGGCAACAGGGCCAGTAACAGCAGCCAGGGATAGGCCAGGGAAATCATAGCTGGGCCTCCAGCCAGAACCGGGCAAAGTCGAGTGCCTGGCCCGGGTCCAGGTTGGTGTTCGGGCGCCAGGGTGCTTGCACCAGCGCTTCCGCTACCGGCCTTGAGGCAATGCGTTCGGAAGGCGAGGTTTCCAGCAGGAATTCGGCCCAGCCCTGGCCGGTGAGGGTTTCCGGATGCCGGTCCGGATAGGCCTGCCGGGCTACCCGCTTGAGCAGCTGGTTAAGTTCACTGAACCATTCGTTGCACTGGCGCGGGTTGGCCGCCAGTTGCACCAGTTCCTCGCGGGCCTGGCGTTTCCACAGGTTCTGCTGCCGGCGCCGGCGCAGCAACCAGCACGTGACTGCGGCCAGTACCAGAACGACCACCGCCAGAATCCACCAGCCCGGCGCCGGCGGCCACCAGCCACCGGTTTCCGGCAGGTGAATATCGCGCAGTTGGGCTAACGGATCTTGCGGGTTCATCCGATACGCCCTCCCGGGCCCAAAAGCTGGCGCAGGGCGGCTGCCGGCTCTTCGCTGGTCATGATGGTGGCGGCCTGCACACCGGAGGTGCGAAAACAGTCTTCCAGCAGCCGTTCATGGGTGACAACCTTTTCCTGCCAGGCCTGTTTAAACGCGGGATTGGAAGCATTAAACCAGATCGGCCCTTCCGGCCCTGCCACCGCAAACTGGCCGCTGTCCGGCAGCTGTTTCTCCAGCGGATCCATAATGCGCAGGGCACTCACGGTGTTATGTCGGCCCAGGGCGCCGAGCAGGCTGGTGGTGTTATCGCTGATGTTCATGAAATCGCTGATGATGAAAATCCGGCTGCCGGTATGGGCCACCCGCCGGGCTTCGGCCAGCGCTGTGTCCAGCCCGTGGTCGGGGGCCGAAGGCCTGGGCGGCACGTCCGGCTTGTGTTGGTGGCTGGCCAGGGTATCCAGCAGGCGCAGTACGGATTTCTTGCGCCGGGCCGGGCGCAGCACCTCCAGCGCCTGGTCATTAAATACCAGGCCACCCACCTGGTCGCCGGCCCACAGGGCCAGCCAGGCCAGCAGCGCGGTAACCTGGGCGCAGCGCACCTGTTTGTAGGCACCGGTGCTGGCGAAGAACAGGGTCGGGCCCAGGTCGGCAATCAGCAGCACCGGCCGCTCGCGCTCTTCTTCGTAGAGTTTGGTGTGGGGTGACTGGCGCCGCGCCGTTACCCGCCAGTCAATGCTGCGGATATCGTCTCCGGGTTGGTATTGCCGTACTTCGGCAAAGGTCATGCCGCGACCACGCTGGCGAGACTGGCGCAAGCCGGCCTGGCGCGAACGCACCGGGCGGGCAGACGGCAGCTTCAGGGCCCTGGCGTCGGCTTGCAGCCGAACCAGTTCCGGCAGGGTGATATGGGTTGCTGCGTTGCTCTGCGCCATGGTGTTCAGGCGGTTACCGGTACGCGGTCGATCAGCCTTTGCAGAACCGTGTCTGCGGTCATGCCTTCGGCCTCGGCCTCGAAGGTCAGCAGGATGCGGTGGCGCAGCACGTCAAAGGCCATGGTGCGGATGTCGTCCGGGGTTACGTAGTCCCGGCCATCGAGCCAGGCCAGGGCCCGGGCGCAGCGGTCCAGGGCAATGGTGCCCCGGGGGCTGGCACCGAACGCCGTCCAGCGGGCCAGTTCCGGGTCCAGGCTGGCAGCATCCCGGGTGGCCAGGATCAGGGCCAGCAAATACTGCTCCACCGGCTCCGCCATGTAGATGTCGGATACCGCCTGCCGGGCCTCCATAACCTGTTGCTCTGTAAGACGAATGTCTACCTGTGGTATTCCCTGACGGTAGTCGCTACGGGCAAGGTGCAGAATCTGACGCTCAGCATCGGCATCCGGGTAATCGATCACCACATGCATCAGGAATCGGTCGAGCTGGGCTTCGGGCAGGGGGTAAGTGCCTTCCTGCTCGATGGGGTTCTGGGTGGCCATCACCATGAACAGCTTTGGCAGCGGGAAGGTTTGCATGCCGACACTGATCTGGCGTTCGCCCATGGCTTCAAGTAGGGCAGACTGCACCTTCGCCGGGGCCCGGTTGATTTCATCGGCCAGCACAAGGTTGTGGAAGATGGGGCCGCGCTGGAATTCGAACAGGCCGGTTTCGGCCCGGTAGATCTCGCTGCCGGTAACATCGGACGGCAGAAGGTCCGGGGTGAACTGGATGCGGTGGAAATCCCCTTCCAGGTGATCGGCCAGGGCTTTTACCGCGGTGGTCTTGGCCAGGCCGGGTGCCCCTTCTACCAGAAGGTGGCCATCAGCCAGCAGGGCGATCAGTAGTCTGTCTACCAGCTTGTCCTGACCGATGATGCGTTTTGCCAACTGTGTTCTGAGATTACCGAACGTTTGCTGTAACGACATGGAATTCACTGCTCTCGGTTTTGAAGGTCCGGCGGCGCGGGTGTTTGCGCCCGTAGGTAGTTGCCGCAGTTTTGAGGTCTGGCCGGCAAAAATCAAGAGCTTGACTATGCTTATGTGACGATACCGTGATTACGTTTCTTTCACACAAAACCAGAGGTTGGATATGAATGCGCTGACAATTGCCAGCAAGGATCAGTTTTTCGAGCAACTGGCTGAAGCATTCGCAGACAAGCTTGCGAAAACCGAAGCCAGGAAGGTTGTAGAGTTCGCCAAGCAGCATTACGCCCACAGTCCCCTGGAAGAGCTTGTCAGCCGGCGCTTCTCGGACACCTATGGCGCGGTACTGGCGGCCTGGCAGTTCCTGCAGAAGCGCAGCGCAGAGGAAACCCCGGTTACCGTATTCAATCCGGACCTGGAAAGTGACGGCTGGCAGTCTACCCACTCGGTTATTTTTATCCTGCATCCGAACATTCCGTTTCTGATTGATTCCCTGCGCATGGCCATCAACCGCCGGGAAATCGGTACCCACTCCATCCAGCATTCGATTCTGCAGGTGGAGCGAGACGGTAACGGCAAGCTGAAGAAACTGCATTCGGCCAAGAAGTCGTCTGCGGCCTCCTACGAAGCATTGATCGTTCTGGAAATCGATCGCCACAGCGATCCGGCAGACCTGCGGGGCCTGGAAGAAACCCTGCAATCGGTGCTGCACGAAGTGCGCATTGCCGTGGGCGACTTCCCGATTGTGAAAGACAAGGTTAGTGAAATCCTGGGCGAACTGGATGCCACCACCGCCGGTATTAGCGAAGAAGACAAGGAAGAAGCCCGGGCGTTTCTGGGCTGGCTCACCGAAGACCATTTTACCTTCCTGGGCTATGACGAATACGACTTCGTTAAAGAAAAGCAGGGCATGGCCGTGCGCCGGGTGGAAAACTCCGAGCTGGGCATCTTCCGGGTAAACAACGAACGCCCGGACAAGGTTCGCCTGAACGAACTGCCCCAGCGCACCCGCCATGAGATGACCCGCACCGACGACATCTTCATCTTCGCGAAGTCGGCCCAGCGTTCGCGGGTGCACCGCCCGGCCTACCCGGACTACATCGCGGTGAAGAAGTTCAACAGCAAGGGTGAAGTGGTGGGTGAGCGCCGCTTCCTGGGCCTTTACACCGCACGGGTATACAACGAGCGCCCGGACGAAATTCCATTGCTGCGCCGCAAATTCCAGACCGTCATGAAACGCTCCGGTTTCATGCGCACGGACTACGCCGGCAAGGAACTGGAACAGATTCTCACCCTGTACCCCCGTGACGAACTGTTCCAGATTGAAACCGAAGAACTGCTGCGGGTCGCCAAGAGCATTCTGTACATCCAGGAGCGGCGGCGCATTGAGTTGTTCATGCGGGAAGATGTCTATGGCCAGTTTGTTACCTGCCTGGCGTTCTTCCCCCGGGACATCTACAACACCGAGCTGCGCCTGAAGGTCGAGCAGGTGTTGCTGGAGCGCCTGGAAGCGGAAGACATCGAGTTTGTTACCCACTTCTCCGAATCGCCACTGGCCCGGGTGCAGTTCACCATCCGCGTGCCCCAGGTGGAGAACCGGCAGCTGCCGCTGGCGGAAATCCGCGACCGGGTGATCGAGCTGGCCCAGTCCTGGAGTGAAGGCCTGGCCGAGGCCCTGCACGAAGCCTATGGTGAGGAGCGCGGCAACGAGTTCTACCGGGTATGGGCGGCTGGTTTCCCGGCCAGCTACACCGAGATGTTCTCGCCCCGTCGCGCCGCCATCGACCTGGACCACATTACCAAGGCGGCCAGCGCCGATGACCTGGCCATGAGTTTCTACCGGGCGCTGGAAGAAGACGACAGCACGCTGCACTTCAAGCTGTTCTACCCGGACGAGCCGCTGCCGCTGTCGGATGTGATGCCCATCTTCGACAACCTGGGCTTCCGGGTTATTGGTGAGCATCCGTTTGAAGTGATCGACCGCACCGGCAAAACCGTGTGGATTCACGACTTCACCCTGCAGGCCCATTCCGGTGGCGTGGATATCCACCGTATCCGGCCCATTTTCGAAGAGCTGTTCCGCCGCGTCTGGCACACCGAGGCAGAAAACGACGCCTTCAACCGGTTGCTGTTGTCGTCTTACATGAGCTGGCGCCAGATTGCCCTGCTGCGCACCTACGCCCGCTACATGCGGCAGATCCGGTTCTCTAACAGTCAGACCTTTATTTCCAATACCCTGGTCAACCACGAGAACCTGACCCGGATTCTGCTGGAATACTTTGAAATCCGCTTCAACCCGGATCGCTACAAGAGCCCGGGCAAGAGTGAAGCGGCCCAGAAAAAGCTGGAAATCGAATTTAACGCCGGCCTGGAAGAGGTGGAAAACCTCAGTGAAGACAGGGTGCTGCGGCTGTATCTGGAGCTGATGCAGGCCACCCTGCGTACCAACTACTACCAGCCGGACGCCGAAGGCCAGCCCAAGCCATACATCAGTGTGAAGTTCGACCCCACGCGCATTCCCGACATGCCGCTGCCCATGCCCATGTTCGAGATCTTCGTGTACTCGCCCCGGGTGGAAGGCGTGCACCTGCGTGGTGGCAAGGTGGCCCGTGGTGGCCTGCGCTGGTCTGACCGCTTCGAGGACTACCGCACCGAGATCCTGGGCCTGGTAAAAGCCCAGCAGGTGAAGAACGCGGTGATTGTGCCGGTGGGCGCCAAGGGCGGCTTCGTGGCCAAGCAACTGCCGGATCCGTCTGACCGGGAAGCCTTCCAGGCTGAAGGCATTGCCGCCTACAAAACCTTTATCCGTGGCCTGCTGGACATCACCGACAACCTGGTGGATGCCGGCATACAGCCGCCGGCGCGGGTAATCCGCCACGACGAAGACGACCATTACCTGGTTGTAGCCGCCGACAAGGGCACCGCGACCTTCTCCGACATTGCCAACGGCCTGGCCGCCGAATACGGCTTCTGGATGGGCGATGCCTTCGCTTCCGGTGGCAGCAACGGCTACGACCACAAGAAGATGGGTATCACCGCCCGGGGCGCCTGGGTATCGGTTGAACGCCATTTCCGCGAAATGGGCATTAACCCGGCGGAAGACGAGTTTACCGCTATCGGCATTGGCGACATGGGCGGCGACGTGTTCGGTAACGGCCTGCTGTGTTCCGAGAAAACCCGCCTGGTTGCGGCCTTCAACCACATCCATATCTTTATCGACCCGGAACCGGATGCGGCGAAGAGCTACAAGGAGCGCAAGCGCCTGTTCGAAATGCCCCGTTCAGCCTGGACCGATTACGACACCAAGCTGATCTCCAAGGGCGGGGGTGTGTTCAGCCGGAACGCCAAGTCGATCCCGGTCAGCCCGGAAATGAAAAAACTGCTGGGCATCAATGCCGACCGCATGCCGCCGAACATGCTGATCAGCCACATCCTGAAGTCCGAAGTGGACCTGCTCTGGGTGGGTGGTATCGGCACCTATGTGAAGGGTGCTGAAGAAACCCATGCCGACGTAGGCGACAAGGCTAACGACGGCCTGCGGGTGAACGGTAAAGACCTGCGCTGCAAAGTGGTGGGCGAGGGCGGTAACCTGGGCTTCACCCAGCTGGGCCGTATTGAATACGCCCTGAAAGGCGGCCGGCTGAACACCGACTTCATCGACAACTCCGGTGGGGTGGATTGTTCAGACCACGAAGTGAACATGAAAATCCTGCTCAACCGTGCCGTGGCCATGGGTGATCTCACCGCCAAGCAGCGCAACGTGATGCTGGAAGAGATGACCGACGATGTCTCGGCCCTGGTGCTGAAGAACAACTACCGGCAAACCCAGGCCATCAGCATTGCCAGTGCCGATACCGCGCCAAGGCTGGAAGAATACCGCCGTTTGATGAACACCCTGGAAAGCGAAGGCAAGTTGAACCGGGGGCTGGAATTCCTGCCCGACGACGAGGCCCTGGCCGAGCGCAAGCTGGCCAAGAAAGGCCTGACCCGGCCGGAGCTGTCGGTACTGATTTCCTACGTGAAGGGTGACCTGAAGCAGACCCTGATCGCCAGCACTCTGCCGGATGATCCGCTGCTGGCCGGCGAAATGTACAAGGTATTCCCGAAGGAACTGAACAAGAAGTTCTCGAAGGAGCTGGGCGAGCACCAGTTGCGGCGGGAAATCATCGCTACCCAGATTGCCAACGACATGGTCAACCACATGGGCATTACCTTTGTGGAGCGCCTGAATCAGTCGACCGGTGCCGATGCTGCATCCATTGCCCTGGCCTGGATCATCGCCCGGGATGTGTTCCGGATCGACAACTGGTGGGACCGCATCGAGGCGCTGGACTACCATGTGCCCGCCAAGCTGCAGATGGAGCTGATGCAAGACCTCATGCGCCTGATGCGCCGTGCCGTGCGCTGGCTGCTGCGTAACCGCCGTGCCGAGCTCAATATCCAGAGCCACATGGAGCGGTTTGCCGACAGCGTATGGGCGATTACCTCCAGCCTGCCGGACTACCTGGGCGACCAGGCTCGCAGCAACTGGGAGCAACGCCACGCATACCTGGAAGAATCCGGCTTGCCGAAAGACCTGGCCTCGGTACTGGCCGGCACCGGTTACCTGTACTCGTCGCTGGGCATTATCGAATCCCAGGAGGCCACCGGCCTGCCGCTGAAAACCGTGGCTAACCTGTACTACGACCTGGGCGATCGCCTCGACCTGACCTGGTTTGCCAACTCCATTGCCGCGCTCACGCCCAACTCTCATTGGCAGGCACTGGCAAGGGAAAGCTTCCGGGAAGACCTGGACTGGCAGCAACGCGCCCTGACCACCGGCGTCCTGCGCCTGGCGGGTAAGGCCGGCAAGGTGCCCGAGAGTGTGGCAGCCTGGGAGCAGAAGCACCAGCACATGATCGAGCGCTGGAGTGCCATGCTGGCGGAGCTGAAGAGCGTGCGGGAGCCGGAATACGCCATGTTCTCCGTTGCCCTGCGTGAGCTGCTGGACCTGGCCCAGAGCACCATGCACCAGAATACGGACAGCGACGGCAGTATCTGAGGCTTGCGTTATGCTGTTGATTCCCGTTCAATTCCGCGCGGGAATCAACCGCAAAGGCAGGATTTATGGCGCAGCTACAAACCAACACACACGACGTTCTGCTCCGGAATGCCGAACTGCTGACCGGCAAGGTGGCCCTGCTGGGCGTATCCGAGCCGGCGCTGCTGGCCCATTGCCCGCAACCCGGGCTGGCCATGAGCGAACACGCCGGTGTGTATGAACAGCTGTGCCAGCATGCAAACTGGCAAGCCTGTTTCGGCTATCAGTGCAACGACCAGGACGCCGGGAGTTTCGACACCCTGGTCATCTTCCTGCCCAAGGCCCGGGCGGAACTGGAATTACGCCTGGCCATGGCACGCTACCTGGGCCGCGAAGGCGCCAGCCTGGTTCTGGTGGGCGAAAAGAAAGAAGGCATCGCCGGAGCCGTCAAACAGTTTACCGCCATGGTGGCCGACGCACTGAAAGTCGACAGTGCCCGCCACTGCCAGGTGTGGACCGGCACCAACCACCAACCCCTTTCCCGTTTTGAGCTTACCGACTGGTTGCGCTGGACGCAGGTTTCCTGTGCCGGCGTAAGCCTTGAAGTAGCCGGCCTGCCCGGTGTGTTCAGCGAAGGGGAGCTGGATGCCGGCACCCGGATGTTGCTGGAAACCCTGGAACAAACCCCGCTGAAAGCGGACAAGGTGCTGGACTTTGCCTGTGGCGCCGGCGTGATCGGCAGCTGGCTGCAAGGCTACCGCCGCGAGCAGGGCCTGCCCCAGGGTGTGGTAGACGGTGTGGATGTCCAGGCCCAGGCGGTTGCCTGCGCCCGGGAAACCTACGCCCGGGCCGGCGCGGAAGGCCAGATCTACGCCTCCGATGGCCTGGCCGGCATTCAGGGCCGGTGGCCGGCGGTGGTCACCAATCCGCCGTTTCACAGTGGCGTGAAAACCGATACCTCCATGACCGAACAGTTCCTTCGGGAAGTGGCCGCCCATCTGGCCCCCAGGGGCGAGGTGCGGCTGGTGGCCAACAGCTTCCTGCCCTATGAGTCCATTATCCAGCGCTTTATCGGGCCGGTCGAGAAGCTGGCCCAGGATCGCCGTTTTACCGTTTACAGGGCTTTCAATCGTGCCATCCGCTGAAGTACTGCCGCTGACTGCCGGTAACCTGAAGCTCAGCCGCCCCGGCGCCGAGCCTGGCCTGCGGGCCTGGGATGCGGCGGACGAGTTGCTGCTGGCAGAAGCCGGTAACCGGCTGGCGGACAGCCCCCGCGTGCTCGTGGTAGACGACCAGTTCGGGGCGCTCACGCTTGGGCTGGCCCAGGCCCACGGGCCGGTAACCAGCGTGGCCGACAGTGCAGTCCTGCCGGATGCCCTCGACCATAACACCCGGCTTAATCCCGGCATTGCCAGGCCGGCGCTGCTGCACAGCTGGCTGAACCCGCCGGAGGGGCCGTTTGACCTGGTGGTATTGCGCATTCCCCGCCATGGCGCCTATCTGGGCTGGTTACTGCGCTGGGTAAACTCCGTGCTGGCAGACAACGGCTGTTTGCTGGCTGGCGGCATGATCAAGCATTTGCCGGACCGCAGCGTGGATGTGTTTGCCGAAGCCGTGGTTACCGAAACGGTACTGCCGGCCCGTAAAAAGGCCCGGGTAGTGGTCTGCCGCAAAGGGCAGGCGCAACTGCAGGGCTGGGCTGAAAGCTGGAAAGGTTACCCGCAGGAGGGTCTGCCGGCGCCGGTAGAGGCATTACCGGCTGTCTTTGCCCGGGACAAGCTGGACATCGGCACCCGGGAGCTGCTGCCGCTGGTGGGCCCTGCCGTTGCCGGGCTGAAGCCTGGCGCGCGGGTGCTGGACCTGGCCTGCGGCAATGGCGTGCTGGGCTTGACGGCACTGGCTTGTGGCTCTGATATCACGGTGGATTTCAGCGATGTGTCCAGCCAGGCCATTGCCAGCGTGCAGCATAATCTGGGCGCCTGTGGTTACCGGGCCGGACAGTGCCAGCACAGTGACGGAATCCGGGAAGGAGCCGCGCAGTACGACCTGATTTTGCTGAACCCGCCGTTCCATGAAGGCGGTGTGGTGGGGGATTACATTGCCCTGCGACTGTTCCGGGACGCCGCGAAGCACCTGGTACCGGGCGGGCGAATGCTGATGGTGGGCAACCGCCACCTGGGGTACCACAAGTCCCTCAAGCGCTTCTTTGGCAAGGTAGAGCAGCGGGCGGCAAGCCCGCGCTTTGTGGTGTTCGAAGCGGCGCCCTGAGCGACGCTGTTAACCGCGGTTAATCGGCTGCAGTTAAAGGGTAGGGGCAGGGCGGTCGTAACCCAGCCGGGCCAGGGTATCGACGATGGTCTGGGTCTGGCTGTCGATCTCGATGTTCACTGACTGGCCCTGTTCGGCCGTACCGAAGGTCGTGGCCCGCAGGGTTTCCGGAATCAGGTGAACGTTAAAGCGGTTACCGGTGACCTCGCCAATGGTCAGGCTGGCGCCGTTGATGGCGATATAGCCTTTCGGGAACACATACTTCATCCAGCTCTCCGGCACCTCGAACCACAGGGTGACGTTGTTCTCTGTGCGGATAATCTCGGCCAGAACCGCAGTGGTATGCACGTGGCCGCTGAGCAGGTGGCCGCCAATCTCGTCACCAATGCGGGCTGCCCGTTCAAAGTTTACCGAATCCCCTTCGGCCAGGTTGCCCAGCGTGGTCAGCCTCAGGGTTTCCTGCATGGCATCAAAGTACAGCAGGTCGCCGTCTTGGCGGGTCACCGTCAGGCAGGTGCCGTTTATCGCCACCGAGGCGCCGATGGTTACACCCTGCACCTTGGCTTCCGGAAAGCGCACCACCAGTGTGTTCAGCCCCGGTGCCTTGATGACTTCCGCAATGGTGGCCACCCCCTGAACGATACCTGTAAACATCACGAATCTCCTGAACGGTTGCAGTCATGCCAAGGTATGCTTGACACGGCGGGGTGTCAAACGTATGTTTCAAACAGACGTTTGTTAGAGGCATGGATAACAAAATGGCGCAGTCAGATACCGTAGACCGCATACTTGATGCTGCTGAAGAGCTTTTTGCCGAGCGTGGTTTCTCGGAAACGTCCCTTCGCATGATTACCAGTAAGGCTAAAGTAAATCTGGCCGCTGTCAATTACCACTTTGGTTCAAAGAACGCGCTGATTCACGCGGTTTTCGCGCGTTTTCTGACGCCTTTCTCCGCAACTCTCGAGACTGCGTTCGACGAACTGGAAGCAAAGTGTGACGGCAAACCGGCTACCCTGAACCAGACCCTCTGGGCGCTCACGGAAAGTGCTGTGCGCATGCCCCAGCGTAACGAAAAAGGTATTTCCATTTTCATGCGCCTGCTCGGGCTGGCCTACACCCAGAGCCAGGGCCACCTGCGCAAGTTCCTGGAGCAGGAATACAGCGAGCCGTTCAGTCGTTTCATGCGTCTTCTGAAAGAGGCCACCCCTGAGTTGTCCTCGGTAGACCGCTACTGGCGCATCCAGTTCATGCTGGGAGCCACCGCCTTTACCATGTCCAGCAGCGATGCCCTGATCGACATCCTGGAAAACAAGCTGGGTGTGCACACCACGGTTCAGGAAATTGCCGCGCGCCTGGTGCCGTTCCTGGCGGCCGGCATGACCGCACCGGACAAAATGCTGGTTTCTGCCCCGGCCCGGCCCGCGCCGGTTGCCTGAGTTCCCCCGCCTCGGTTAGGCTTCCCTCTGGTTTCCGGCCGGAGGGAGCTTCCCTTTTGAATACCCCCTTGCCCCCCGGGGCTTATCTGACCATTGATATCGCCAGCCAGGTGCTAACGGTGTGTGCTGCTGATGGCAGCGCGCTGGACCGTTACCCCATATCTACCGCCCTGAACGGACCGGGTGAGCAGGATAGCAGCGGCTGCACCCCCCGGGGCGAGCACTACATCCGCGCGCGCATCGGCGAAGGCCAGCCGCTGAATACGGTCTTTCGGGGCCGTCGGCCCACCGGTGAGATATACTCACCACAACTGGCCGCTGAACACCCTGATCGGGACTGGATACTGACCCGTATACTCTGGCTTTGTGGCCGGGAGTGGGGGCGCAACCGTGGCCCCGGGGTGGATTCCTTCCGGCGCTTTATCTACATTCACGGCACCCCGGATACCGAACCCATGGGCGAGGCCCTGTCCCACGGCTGTGTGCGGATGAGAAACACCGACATCGCCGAACTGTTTGCGCGGGTAAGGGCCGGCACCCGCGTTGTTATTGGATGAACTGACAGACTCAGAGGAACACAATGATTGGTCAAATGCTGGCTTTGATGAATGGCTGGATCGAAAAATTCGGCTTGCTGTCAGACGGGTGGCGTGCGGGCGTCCTGATATTCCTCCTGGTCCTGGGCACGGCCACCGCTGCCTTTATAGTCAGCCGGTTAATTCTGGCCGTCGAGAACAAGTTCAAGTCGACTAAAAACAAATGGGATGATGCCTTCCTGCATGCTGCCCGCCGGCCCATGGTGGCGTTTGTCTGGCTGCAGGGTGTGTACTGGGCAGCCGAGGTGGCCCATCACTTCAGCGACGCGGAAGTCTTCAAGGCCAACGGCACGGTGCTGCAGATCGGCTTTGTCTGGGTGCTGGTCTGGTTCCTGTTCGGCCTGGTGAAGGAAATCGAAAAGGTCCTGACCTCGCCCATCAAAATGCGCAAGCCGATGGATTACACCACGGTGAACGCCATCAGCAAGCTGTTGCGCGCGGTTATTATCATCACCGCGGTGCTGACCGCCCTGCAGACACTGGGTTTCAGTATTTCCGGGGTTCTGGCCTTTGGTGGTGTGGGTGGTATCGCGGTCGGCTTTGCCGCCAAGGACCTGCTGGCCAACTTCTTTGGCGGCTTCATCATTCACCTGGACCGTCCGTTCAAGGTCGGTGACTGGATCCGCTCGCCGGACCGTAATATTGAAGGCACCGTGGAGCACATTGGCTGGCGCCTGACCACCATTCGCACCTTCGACAAGCGGCCCCTGTATGTGCCCAACGCGGTATTCACCACCATCGCGGTGGAAAACCCGTCCCGCATGACCAACCGCCGTATCTCTGAAACCATCGGCATTCGCTATGCCGATGTACACTCCATGCAGAAGATCGTGGAAGAAATCCGCGAGATGCTGAAAAACCACGAAGAAATCGACAGCAACCAGACCCTGATTGTGAACTTCCTGGCGTTCAATGCCTCATCGCTGGATATCATGCTGTACACCTTCACCAAGACCACCGAATGGGTGCGCTTCCATGAGATCAAGGAAGATGTACTGCTGAAGGTCAGCGACGTTATCGAATCCCATGGTGCCGAGATTGCCTTCCCGACCCGCACCTTGCATTTGCCGGACGGTGTCAGGCTCAGTGGCGAGGCCAGGGAACAAGGTGAAGCGCGCAGTGAGGGTGGCAAAGAAGCCGCGGAATCCCGTGGCGAAAGCGAGCAGGGCGGACAACCAGCAGGAGACAAGGCATGACCGCAAGCACCAACCCGGTCGGGATTATCGGCGGTACAGGCCTGACCAGTCTGAGTGACCTCGAAATTGTTGGCGACGAAACCGTCCGCACCCGTTGGGGCGAGGCCTCAGACAAGCTGGTGCATGGCCGGCTGGGTGACCAGGCCGTGGTGTTCCTGGCCCGCCATGGTAACCCGCACCGCATTCCGCCCCACCAGGTGAACTACCGCGCCAACCTGCAGGCACTCTACGACGCCGGGGTGCGAACCGTGGTGGGAGTGAATGCCGTGGGTGGTATCCACAAGGCCATGGGGCCGGCCCATGTGGTGGTGCCAGACCAGGTGATTGATTACACCTGGGGGCGGGCCAGCACCTTTTTTGAGGGCGAGCTGGAGCATGTTACCCACATTGATTTCACCTACCCGTATGACAAGGAAGGCCGGCAGTTGCTGATTGATGCCGCCCGGGGGCTGAAGCTGGATTTCTCGGATTTCGGAGTCTACGCCGCTACCCAGGGGCCAAGGCTGGAAACCGCGGCCGAGATCAGGCGACTCGAGCGGGATGGCTGTGACCTGGTGGGAATGACCGGTATGCCGGAAGCCGTGCTGGCTGCCGAGTTGGGGATGCGTTACGTGTGCCTGGCCCTGGTGGTGAACTGGGCGGCCGGAAAGTCCGACCACATCATTACCATGGAAGAAATCGACCAGGCCATTGACCAGGGCATGGCAGGCGTGAAGACAGTCCTGGAGCGGTCAATGGCCGGCCTGGGCCAGCTTAGCCCTCGATCTTCCTGAAGAACACCAGCACGCCAATGGTGGGGGAATCGATAAAGTGGATTTCCTGACTGCGCATACGGCGGGTTTCGCGAATCCAGGTAATCAGTTCCAGCGGTGCCGGTTCTGCGGCAACCGGGCGGGTAGCCAGCTCAGCAACCTGGTCACCAGCGCTGTATTCGTTTGAGCCCGCTTCATCGGCCTGGGCTTCGGCTTCCGGCACTACCATCACCGGCTCCGGCCGTTCACCTTCCTGCCAGTGGTTCAGGTGTACCTTCACGTGCAGGTAACGCTGGCGGTCGATTTCGATAAGGCCTTCCACGGCGCGCTCGCCGGCCCCGCCAAGCCATTTGCCTACGGCGACCCGCATGGGGCGGCCGTTATAGTTGGGCGGAAACGTCTGATACCAGCCGGCGGTGGCCAGAACCCGGTAGTTGCCGCTGTTTTCCAGGCGGGCGGCAGCCTGGTTCAGGTACAGTTCGTTGCGGGCAGCCAGCCGGACATCGGAAGCCCGGTTGCCGTTGGCGTCTTCCACCCACAGAGAGCGGATACCGCTCAGGGGTGGCTCCACCGGCATGCCGGCCATCTGCTCTTCAAGGGCAGAGGGGTCTACCAGCCGTTCGACAATCACCACTTCTGCGCGGTAAAAATCATCCGGTGTCTGGGCCAGGGCCTTGCCGGCTGGCACCAGTACGAATGCCAGGGCCAGTGCAGCAGTCAAAGCCTGCTTGAAACAGAGATCGCGTGCTTGCAAGTGTGTCACTCCAGCTGATTCGGGTTGGCTCAGGCTTTCTTTGCCGGCGCCGGCTTGCTCTGCTCCGGCCCGAGTTCCATGAGCATGGCTGAGATGGCGTCGAGTTTACCACTGGTTGAATCATCATTCAGCCGGAAGCGGAAGCTGTTGGCCCCTTCCAGTCGGTAGGTGTCCGGTGCGGATTGCACTTTTTTAACCAGTACCAGCGGGTCCACCGGCGTGCTTGCGCCGAACTCCAGGCGCACCCATTCCTTGCCGGCGTCCACTTTTACAATGCCCAGGGCGTCTGCTTTCAGGCGCAGGCGGGTCTGGTTCACCAGGTTCTTTGCCGGTTCCGGTAATAATCCGAACCGGTCAATCATCTCAACCTGAAGTTCTTTTAATTCTTCTTCGTTCTGCACACTGGCGATGCGCTTGTACAGCATCAGCCGGTTGTGCACATCCGGCAGGTAGTCGTCGGGAATCAGCGCCGGAATGCGTAGGTTCATCTCGGTGCCATGGCTCAGGGGCAGCTCCGCATTGGGTGTGCGGCCCTCGCGGATGGCTTTTACCGCTTCGTCCAGCAGCTGCATGTACAGAGTGAAGCCGATGCTTTCAATCTGCCCGCTCTGTTCCTCGCCCAGCAACTCGCCCGCGCCCCGGATCTCCAGGTCGTGGGTGGCCAGCATGAAGCCGGCGCCCAGGTCCTGGGCTTCGGAAATGGCATCCAGCCGTTTTTTCGCGTCGGTGGAAATGCTCTTGGGCGGTGGCGTCAGCAGGTAGGCGTAGGCCTGGTGGTGGGAGCGGCCAACCCGGCCCCGCAGCTGGTGCAGCTGGGCCAGGCCGAATTTATCCGCCCGCTCGATGATAATGGTGTTGGCACTGGGAATGTCGATGCCGGTTTCCACAATGGTGGTACACACCAGCACGTTGAAGCGCTTGTGGTAGAAGTCCGACATGATCTGTTCCAGCTGGCGCTCGCGCATCTGGCCGTGGGCCACACCTACCCGGGCTTCGGGAATCAGCCGGCGCAGGTCTTCGGCGGTTTTCTCGATGGTCGAGACATCGTTGTGCAGGAAGTACACCTGACCACCGCGCAGGATTTCCCGCAGAATGGCTTCTTTTACCATGGATTCGTCGCGCTGGCGCACAAAGGTTTTCACCGACAGCCGGCGGGCCGGCGGGGTGGCAATAATCGACAGGTCCCGCAGATGGCCCATGGCCATGTTCAGGGTCCGGGGGATGGGCGTGGCGGTGAGGGTAAGCATGTCCACCTCGGCCCGCAGGGACTTCAGCTTTTCTTTCTGCTGAACGCCGAACCGGTGTTCCTCGTCGATAATCACCAGCCCCAGGTTCTTGAACTTGATATCGCCCTGCAGCAGCTTGTGGGTGCCGATGACAATGTCGGCCCTGCCTTCTTCAATGGCGGCAATGGCCTTGGTGGTCTGGGCGCCGCTGCGGAAACGGCTGAGCAGCTCCACGGTCACCGGGGTGTCAGAAAACCGGTCCCGGAAAGACTCATAATGTTGCTGCGCCAGCAGGGTAGTGGGTACCAGCACCGCCACCTGCTTGCCGGACCAGGTGGCCAGGAAAGCGGCACGCATGGCGACCTCGGTTTTCCCGAAGCCGACATCGCCACACACCAGGCGATCCATGGGGCGCTCGCCGGTCATGTCTTCGAACACGGATTGAATCGCTACCTGCTGGTCTGGTGTTTCCTCGAACGGAAAGCCGGCGGCAAAGGCCCGGTAGGCTTCTTTCGGGTCTTCGAACTGGAAGCCCTTGCGGGCTTCGCGGCGGGCGTAAACATCAAGCAGCTCGGCGGCGGTATCGCGGATTTTCTCCAGGGCCTTCTGCTTGGCATTGCTCCAGCGGTCGGTGCCCAGCTTGTGCAGGGGGGCGTGTTCTTCGTCGGTGCCGGCGTAGCGGGAAATCAGGTGCAGGCTGGATACCGGCACGTACAGTTTCGAGCCGCCGGCGTATTCGAGCATCAGGAATTCATCGGCCTGGCCGCCGGCGGTAATGGTTTCCAGGCCTTTGTAGCGGCCAACCCCGTGGTCGATATGCACAACCGGCGAGCCGATGCGCAGTTCGGACAGGTCCCGGTAACCGTGGTCGTCTACCTCGGTGGGCTTCTCGCGCCGCCGGCGCTGCAATGCCCGCTCGCCAAACAGGGCAGTTTCGGTAATCAGCGCCAGGTTTTGCTCCGGCAGCACCATGCCCTGTTCCATGGGGGCAATGGTAATGGCCAGGGTGGCGTCGGATTTCTCCAGAAACTCCTGCCAGCCAGTGACGGTGGCCAGTTTCAGTTTGTGGTCACCCAGGTTTTCGATCAGTGCTTCCCGCCGGCCGGAGGATTCGGCACAGATCAGTACCCGGCCGGGAAACTCCTTGATGAACCGTTTCAGTCGTCCGGCGGGGTCCGCCGCCCG
Organism: Marinobacter sp. P4B1; assembly: GCF_001447135.1. NCBI lineage: Bacteria > Pseudomonadati > Pseudomonadota > Gammaproteobacteria > Pseudomonadales > Marinobacteraceae > Marinobacter > Marinobacter sp. P4B1. Next base: position 179,732 of record NZ_LLXM01000005.1, on the reverse strand, counting down.
TCCGTCCATGGCAACATCCGGCAGGGCTTCGGCGTGGCAGTTGGCGCTGCCGGCACCCTCAACCGGATCCGGGGCGCAGGTTACCCGGGGGTAGGGTTTAAGCTGGCCGAACACCTCGTCTTGCTGCAGGAACAGCTCCGAGGGCAGCAGGATAGGCCGCAAACGGTCATGGCGGCGGTCTTCGTGCCGGGCCCGGGTTTCGGCATCAAACGCCGCAACGGCATCGTTCAGGCCGTCGGCCGTGAACACCAGGGTAGAAGCCGGCAGGTAATCGAACAGGGTGGCGGTTTCGTCAAAAAACAGCGGCAGGTAGTACTCGATGCCCGGCGGGGTAATGCCGTTGCTGACATCCTGGTACACCGGAGCCTCTTTATCGGCATTCGGGAAATGCTCGAACCAGCGGTTGCGGAAGCCGGAGCGGGCATCCTTATGCCATGGGAATTCATGGGCCGGCAGCAGTTCGATCTGCTCGATGCGGTCGATAGAACGCTGGGTTTCCGGATCGAAGGTGCGCAGGGTTTCGATTTCATCATCGAACAGGTCAATCCGGTAGGGCAGGTTGGAGCCCATGGGATAGATGTCCAGGATCGCTCCACGTACCGCGTATTCACCATGCTCGTACACGTTTTCGGCGTGGTGATAGCCGGCGGCTTCCAGTTGCATGCGCCAGCTGTCGATATCCAGGTTCTGGCCGACTTTCAGCAGCAGGGTGTTGCCCTGCAGGTAGCTGGGGGGTGCCAGCCGGTGCATCAGGGTGCGGGCCGGGACCACCAATATGCCGTGCCGGGTAGATGGCAGGCGGTGCAGGGTGCGGATTCGTCGGGAGGTGATGTCCTGGTGTGGCGAGAATAAATCGTAGGGCAGGGTTTCCCAGTCTGGCAGTGACAGCAGTTCCAGCCCGTCTTCGGTGATGGCGGCGCCGTCTTCTTCCGGTGGCAGGTTCAGGAAGAACCGGATGGCCTGTTCCAGCCGGATGGCGTCATCGGTGCTGCGGGTGATCACCAGGGTCAGACCTTTATGGTCCCTCGCGCTTTCGCAGATGGCCAGGGCGTCGCTGCAACCGGCCAGCTGCCCCCACTTTCGGTGGTCTGACGGTTTTTCCGGCGCCACGGGCGCAATAAGGGCGGTGGCAGTAAAGGAGCGGGCGGAACCTTGGGGCATGGGCTGGCAAATCTCCTGGGTTGGCGCATCGGAAGCGAAAGCGGCCGCTATTCTAGCGTTCGGGGGTGACAGTGTCATGGCCGGGCGACGAAGGTCGGGCAGAAACCTATTTGCCGTAGGCGCCGTTAAGTTGGATAATACGCGCCTCAAATTATTCCCTGTGCTAAACGAGGTCCCAACCGTGAGTCACGAGCAGATCAACCAGCACCTGTCCAACTGGACAGAGAGAGAGTCCACCGCGGAAGCCATGATTCCGCTGATCGGCCGCCTGTACCGCAAGAACAACGTTGTTACGTCTGTTTACGGCCGCGCGATCATCAACCAGTCTGTGATCGATATCATCCGTGCCCACCGCTTTGTTCGCCAGGTTGAGCACAGCGAGCTGTCTGTTCACGACACCCTGCCTATCCTGCAGGAAATGGACAAGCTGGAACTGGGCCGTGCCCACGTGGATATCGGCAAGCTGGCCGTTAAATTCAAGGAAGAAGGTGGCGACCTCGCCGAATTCCTGAAGCGCGAAATCGGCCCGGTGGTTGGCCAGTACGCCAGCCAGTCTGAAGAAGACTCCAAGAACGAAACCAAAGACGTTGTCCTGTACGGCTTTGGCCGTATCGGCCGTCTGCTGGCCCGCATCCTGATCGAGAAGGCCGGTGGCGGTAACAACCTGCGCCTGCGTGCCATCGTGGTTCGTCAGGGCGGCGCCGAAAACGACCTGGAAAAGCGTGCCAGCCTGCTGCGCCGTGATTCCGTGCATGGTCCGTTCGACGGCACCATCACCGTAGACGAAGAAAACTCTGCGCTGATCGCCAACGGTAACTTCATCAAGGTGATCTACTCCGATGGCCCGGACAAGGTGGATTACACCGACTACGACATCCACAACGCCATCGTGATCGACAACACCGGTAAGTGGCGCGACGAAGAAGGCCTGGGCCTGCACCTGAAATCCAAGGGTGTCAGCCGCGTCATCCTGACGGCGCCGGGTAAGGGCGACATCAAGAACATCGTTTACGGCATCAACAACGACTGGATCACCGACGAAGACAAGATCCTGTCTGCCGCCTCCTGTACCACCAACGCCATTACCCCGGTACTGAAGGCCATCAACGACGAGTACGGCATTGAAGACGGCCACGTTGAAACCGTTCACTCCTACACCAACGACCAGAACCTGATCGATAACTACCACAAGGGTAGCCGTCGTGGTCGTAGTGCGGCCCTGAACATGGTTATCACCGAAACCGGTGCTGCCAAGGCCGTTGCCAAGGCCCTGCCGGAGCTGAAGGGCAAGCTGAGCGGTAACGCTATCCGCGTGCCGACTCCGAACGTGTCTATGGCGATCCTGAACCTGAACCTGAAGTCAGACGTTGAAGCGGATAAGGTAAACGACTACCTGCGCGACATGGCCCTGCACTCCGAGTTGCAGAAGCAGATCGACTTCGTGAACTCTCCGGAAGTGGTGTCTACCGACTTCGTAGGCTCCCGCCACGCCGGTGTTGTGGATGCCCAGGCCACCATTGCCAACGGCAAGCGCCTGATCCTGTACGTATGGTACGACAACGAGTTCGGTTACAGCGCCCAGGTTATCCGCTGCGTTAACCAGATGGCCGGCGTAACCTACCCGATCTTCCCGAAGCGCACCCGCGACTAAAGTCGTAGGCCGCTTCCTCGAGAAGTGATCGGACCGGCCCCGGTAGCGTAAGTTACCGGGGCTTTCCTGCTTTAAGGGACCGCTAAAACCATTTTGGTTACCGGTGGAAATAGGTTTCCTTAATCTCTATAATTGGCGCGATTTTGGGTATGTCTGGCACCCCGTTTCTCAACCTTTCCTGGGCCGCAGGGGGCCGGGCGTTAATAATCCACAGAAACAGTTTCTGATGATTGGACGAGGCTAATGATCAAGATCAAAAAAGGCCTGGATCTTCCCATCAGCGGCGCTCCCGAACAGACCATTACAGATGGCAAGCCGATTCGCCACGTGGCATTGATCGGTTTTGACTATCACGGCATGAAGCCGACCATGGCTGTGAAAGAGGGAGACCGTGTCAAGCGCGGTACGCTGCTGTTCACGGACAAGAAGACCGAGGGCGTTCGTTATACTTCACCAGCCGCAGGCGTGGTGAAAGAAATCAATCGCGGTGAGCGTCGTGTATTCCAGTCTGTTGTTATCGAAATCGATGGCAACGATGCGGAAACCTATGCCCGTTACAACGATTCGGACCTTGCCGGCCTGGAACGCCAGCAGGTGGTCGACAACCTGGTAGAGTCCGGCCTGTGGACAGCTTTCCGCACGCGGCCCTACAGCAAGGTTCCGGAAATCGATTCCGCACCGAATTCCATTTTCGTGTCTGTGATGGACACCAACCCCCTGGCGGCAGACCCCACCGTTATCATCGGCGAGAACAGCAAGGCTTTTGAAAAAGGCCTGACCATTATCTCCCGCCTGACCAACGGCAAGGTATTTGTAACCGGCAAGCCCGGCGCCAATGTTTCTGTGCCCAAGGCCGATAACATCGAAGTACACCAGTTTGACGGTGTGCACCCGGCCGGCAACGTAGGTACCCATATCCATCACCTGGATCCGGTATCTGCCAGCAAGACTGTCTGGTCCATCAACTACCAGGACGTCATCGACATCGCCAAGCTGTTCGAAACCGGTGAAGTGCCGGTAGACCGCATTGTGGCGATTGCTGGCCCGAAAGCCTCCAAGCCCCGCCTGGTTCGTACCCGTCTGGGTGCCAGCCTGCAGGAGTTGCTGGACGGCGAAGTGGCGACTGACTGTCAGGTTCGTGCTATTTCCGGTTCTGTGTTTGGTGGCCGTCGCGGCGAAGGCCCCTGCGCCTACCTAGGCCGCTTTGCCAACCAGGTAAGCGTGCTGGAAGAGCAGAGCAAGCGTGAGTTCATGGGTTGGCTGTCTCCGGGCCCCAACAAGTTCTCGGTGCTGAATATCTACCTGTCCAAGCTCAACCCGGGCAAGCTGTTCAACTTCACCACCACCACCAACGGCAGTGAGCGCGCCATGGTGCCAGTCGGCGCCTACGAGCAGATCATGCCGCTGGATATCCTGCCAACTCAGTTGCTGCGTTCGCTGATTGTGGGTGATACCGAAATGGCACAGAAACTGGGTGCCCTGGAGCTGGATGAAGAAGATCTGGCGCTGTGCACCTTCGTGTGCCCCGGCAAATATGAATACGGTCCGATTCTCCGCGAGAACCTGACCCGAATCGAGATCGAGGGCTAATACGATGGCAATCCGACAGTTTCTCGATGGAATCGAGCATCACTTTGAAAAAGGCGGAAAGTACGAGCGCTGGTACGCCCTGTACGAAGCCGTCGATACAATTTTCTATTCGCCTTCGAGCGTAACCAAGACCACATCCCATGTGCGTGACGGCGTAGACCTCAAGCGCATCATGATCACCGTGTGGTTGTGTACTTTCCCGGCCATGTTCTTCGGTATGTGGAACATCGGTTTCCAGGCCAACAGCTTCCTGGCAGAAAATGCCGGCGCCCAGATTGCCGACGGCGGCCTACGCGAAGCCTTCATTACCGCCCTGGCGGTAACCGGAGCCGGAGCCGGCCTTTGGGATAACTTCGTATATGGCCTGGCGTACTTTGTGCCCATCTACGCGGTTACCTTTATTGTGGGTGGCTTCTGGGAAGTCCTGTTCGCCACCGTGCGCAAGCACGAAGTGAACGAAGGCTTCTTTGTGACCTCCGTACTGTTCGCACTGATCTGCCCGCCCACCATCCCGCTGTGGCAGGTGGCCCTGGGTATCACCTTCGGTGTGGTGATCGGTAAGGAAGTGTTCGGCGGTACCGGCAAGAACTTCCTGAACCCGGCACTGACCGGCCGTGCCTTCCTGTACTTCGCGTACCCGGCACAGATTTCCGGTGACACCGTATGGACTGCCGTAGACGGCTTCAGTGGTGCAACCGCACTGAGCTGGGCGGCGTCTGGCGGCCTCGAAGCCCTGGAGCAGAACATTGGCTGGATGAACGCCTTCGTGGGAACCATCCAGGGTTCCATGGGTGAAACCTCCACCATCGCAGTTCTGATCGGCGGCCTGATCCTGCTGGCCATGAAGATTGCCTCCTACCGCATCGTCGGTGGTGTGATGATCGGCATGATCGGTATGTCCCTGCTGCTGAACATCATCGGTTCTGAAACCAACCCGATGTTTGGCGTACCGGCACACTGGCACCTGGTGATGGGTGGCTTTGCCTTCGGCATGATGTTCATGGCAACGGATCCTGTGTCTGCCGCCATGACCAACACCGGTCGCTGGTGCTTCGGCATCCTGGTGGGCGTGATGACCGTGCTGATCCGTGTGATCAACCCGGCGTTCCCGGAAGGCATCATGCTGGCGATCCTGTTCGCTAACCTGTTTGCGCCGCTGATGGACCACTACGTGGTTCAGGCCAACATCAAACGGAGGCTTGCTCGTGGCTAAAGCTAAAGATACCGTCTCCAGAACCCTGATGGTTGCGCTCGTACTGAGTATTGTTTTCTCGGTAGTGGTCTCCACCGCAGCTGTATTGCTGCGCCCGGCGCAGATCCAGAACCAGAACCTGGACATCAAAACCAACATTCTGTCGGCTGCCGGCATGCTTGAGCAAGGCGCCAGCGCCGAGCAGATCGAGCAGACCTTCGAGCGTTTCGACGTTCGCCTGGTGGACCTCGATACCGGTGATTTCGTGGAGCCTTCTGCCGTTGGCGTTGAAGACCCCATGAAGTACGACATGTACAAGGCCGCTTCCGATCCCGCGATGTCTACCAACATCCCGGCGTCTGAAGACAAAGCCGGCATCAAGCGTCGCCCGAACATCGCCAAGATCTACACCCTGAGCGAGAACGGTGACCTGGTGCGTGTGGTACTGCCGGTTCACGGTTACGGCCTGTGGTCTACCCTGTATGGCTTCGTCTCGCTTGAAGGCGATCTGAACACCATCGAAGGCCTTGGTTTCTACGCTCATGCCGAAACACCGGGCCTGGGTGGCGAAGTGGACAACCCGCGCTGGAAACAGCAGTGGGTGGGTAAAGAGCTTTATGCCGATAACCCCTCCGAGCCACAGATTCGCCTGGTGAAAGGTGGCGTAAGCTCCGACACCAAAGACCGGGAACACAAGATTGACGCGCTCTCTGGTGCCACACTGACCAGCCGCGGCGTAGAGCAGCTTGTGAACTACTGGATGGGTGAGCGCGGCTTCGCCCCGTTCCTGAAAAAACTTCGTGAAGGGGAGGTCTGATCATGGCCGGTGCATCAGCCAAACAGGTTCTCTTCGAACCAATTTTCAGCAATAACCCTATCGCCCTGCAGATCCTCGGTATCTGTTCGGCGCTGGCGGTAACCACCAGCATGAGCGTCAGTATCGTTATGTGCCTGGCGGTTATCGCAGTAACTTCGTTTTCGAGCCTGGCGGTCTCCCTGGTGCGTGCCCAGATTCCGGGCAGCATCCGGATCATCGTTCAGATGACCATCATCGCCTCCCTGGTAATCGTGGTAGACCAGATCCTCAAGGCCTACGCCTACGAGATCTCCAAGCAGCTGTCGGTATTCGTTGGCCTGATCATCACCAACTGTATCGTTATGGGCCGCGCGGAAGGCTTCGCCATGACCAACCCGCCTCTGCTCAGCTTCCTGGACGGTATCGGTAACGGTCTGGGCTACTCCATTATCCTGCTGTTCGTAGCGTTCTTCCGTGAACTGCTGGGTGCCGGCTCGCTGTTTGGCATTACCCTGCTGCCGACCGTGAATGACGGTGGCTGGTATGTAACCAACGGCTTGCTGCTGCTGCCGCCGAGCGCATTCTTCATCATTGGCCTGGCCATCTGGGGTTTGCGTACCTGGAAACCGGAGCAGGTTGAAGAGCCGGACTACAAAATGTCCCGCCATACCGTTAAGGAGGCCTTCTGATGGAACATTATCTGAGCCTCTTGATGAAGGCGATCTTCGTTGAAAACATGGCGCTGGCCTTCTTTCTGGGGATGTGTACGTTCCTGGCGATCTCCAAGAAGATCGAAGCGGCCACCGGCCTGGGTATTGCGGTTGTTGTGGTTCTGACCGTCACCGTACCGGTGAATAACCTGCTGTATAACGGCATCCTGCGGGAAGGCGCCCTGGAATGGGCCGGCCTGCCGAACGTAGACCTGAGCTTCCTGGGTCTGCTGACATACATCGGAGTTATTGCCGCGATCGTACAGATCATGGAAATGGTGCTGGATAAATACATCCCGGCCCTTTATTCCGCCCTGGGTGTGTTTCTGCCGCTGATCACGGTTAACTGCGCCATCATGGGTGCGTCACTGTTCATGGTTGAGCGTGACTACACCTTTGGCGAGAGTGTGGTGTACGGCTTTGGCGCCGGTGTTGGCTGGGCCCTGGCCATCATCGCCCTGGCAGGTATCCGTGAAAAGCTCAAGTACAGCGATGTCCCGAACGGACTGCGTGGCCTTGGCATCACCTTCATTACTGTGGGTCTGATGTCTCTGGGTTTCATGTCGTTCTCCGGCATCTCCCTGTAATTCACCCGGTGATTCGGTTTAACGAAAAGGCGAGACCATGAATACAGAAATTATTCTCGGCGTGGTCATGTTCACCGTTATCGTTCTGGCGCTTGTGGCGATTATCCTCGCGGCCCGCTCCAGGCTGGTAAGCACCGGTGATGTGACTATTGAGATCAACGACGACCCCGAGCACACGGTAAAAACCAGTGCCGGTGGCAAGCTGCTGGGTACCCTGGCCAACAGCGGTATCTACCTGTCTTCCGCCTGTGGTGGCGGTGGTACCTGTGCCCAGTGTAAATGTAAGGTTCTGGACGGCGGTGGCGCCATGCTGCCTACCGAAAAGACCCACTTCACCAACCGTGAAGAGAAAGAAGGCTGGCGCTTGTCCTGCCAGGTTCCTGTAAAGCAGGACATGAAGATCGAAGTACCGGAAGAGTTCTTCGGCGTGAAGAAGTGGGAATGCGAGGTTATCTCCAACCACAACGTGGCCACCTTCATCAAGGAACTGGTACTGAAGCTGCCGGAAGGCGAGGAAGTAGACTTCCGCGCTGGCGGTTATGTACAGCTGGAGTGCCCTCCGTACGAAATCAACTTCAAGGATTTCGATATCGAGGAAGAGTTCCACGAAGACTGGGACAAGCACGACATCTGGCGCTACAAGGGCGTGAACAAGGAAGACACTATCCGGGCCTATTCCATGGCGAACTACCCGGAAGAGAAGGGTCTTCTCAAGTTCAACATCCGTATTGCCACACCGCCTCCTGGCACTGATCATCCGCCGGGCATCATGTCTACCTTCGTGTTCAACCTGAAGCCGGGTGATAAGGTAACCGTAATGGGACCGTTTGGTGAGTTCTTCGCCAAGGATACCGATGCGGAGATGGTGTTCATCGGTGGTGGTGCGGGTATGGCGCCGATGCGCTCCCACATCTTCGACCAGCTGAAGCGCCTGAACTCCAAGCGCAAGATCAGCTTCTGGTACGGTGCCCGTAGTGTGCGCGAAATGTTCTACGTAGAAGATTTCGACATGCTGGCCCGCGAGAACGAGAACTTCGAGTGGCACGTGGCGTTGTCTGACGCGCTGCCGAGCGATAACTGGGAAGGCCCCACCGGCTTTATCCATAACGTGTTGTACGAAAACTATCTGAAGGACCACCCGGCTCCGGAAGACTGTGAGTTCTACATGTGCGGGCCCCCAATCATGAACGCGTCTGTCATCAAGATGTTGAAAGACCTTGGTGTAGAAGACGAAAACATCATGCTGGATGATTTCGGGGGTTAATTCACTCAAATGACATCCGGCAAGATGAAGCCCGCCAGGGTGGTTATAATCAGCGCTTTCTGGGCGCTGGTTATGGCTGCCCTGGCGGGTTGCTCGTTTCAGGACGAGGAAAAAATCTGGGAGATCTCCGGCGGCATTTTTGGCACCACCTATCATATCAACGTGGTATTGCCCGAAGACGAAGCCCGCCTGCAAACTCTGGCGCAGGGCATAGAGCAAACCCTGAACGAAGTGGACGGTGCCATGTCTACCTGGAAGAAGGACTCCGAGCTGTCGCGACTCAACAGCAAGAAAGACCAAAGCCAGTGGACAGAGCTGTCGCCGGCACTGTTTGAGGTGATACAGCGCGCCCAGGAAATATCGGCCATGACCGACGGCGCCTTCGATGTCACCATCGGCCCCGTTGTGAACCTGTGGGGCTTTGGCCCGCAGGCCCGAAGGGAGCAGTCACCCTCAGAGGCGGAACTCGCCGAGGTGATGGCCGTGACCGGCTGGGAATACCTGGAGCTCGACGAACAGGTCCGGGCAATCCGCAGCACGGAGCCCCAGTACATTGACCTTTCCGGCATTGCCAAGGGCTATGGGGTAGATGCCGTTGCCCGATATCTTGATCAGGAGGGTGTCGAGGCGTATCTGGTGGAAATCGGCGGAGAAGTGCGCACCCGCGGCAAGAAGCCTGGCGGCGAGGTGTGGCGGCTGGCGGTCGAAGAGCCGGCCGATGAAGCAAGCCAGGGCCGGCAGGTGAACAAGATAGTGGCACTGGTGGACCAGGCCATGGCAACCTCCGGCGACTATCGTAACTATTACGAATCACAAGGGCAGCGCTATTCCCATACAATTAACCCTGATACCGGTAAACCGATAAGCCACAAACTGGCATCGGTAACCGTACTGGCGGATGATTGCATGACAGCCGACGCACTGGCCACGGCATTCAACGTGATGGGTTATGAGCGGGCTGCGAGCCTGGCGACCCGGGAAAACATTCCCGCATACTTTATCGTAAGGGGAGACAACGGTTTTGAAACCCATCAGACACCGGCATTCTCGTCTTACGTTGTCCAGTAAAGGAGGGCAGTAATGGGTACCTTTCTTTTAGTTCTGTTTATTGTGGTACTGCTGGTTGCCGGCATGTCGATCGGCGTTATTTTCGGTCGCAAGCCGATCAGCGGTACCTGCGGTGGTATTGGTGCCCTGGGCATCAGTGCTTCCTGCGATATTTGCGGTGGTAACACCCAGAAGTGTGAAGAGAGCCGGAATGGCTCCGACGAGCCGGCAAAAATGGAAGACCTGGCCTACGACGCCAGCAAAGCCGACAAGTAACCGCAACGGGTCACCTACAATCACTATAACGACAGCTACGCACTCAAGACGTAGATAAGGAGTCACTGCGCACATGGCAGAGCATCATTACGACGTAGTCGTGATCGGCGCCGGCCCTTCCGGGGAAGGGGCGGCAATGAACGCGGCCAAGCACAACAAGCGCGTCGCCATCATTGAAGACAAACCCACCGTTGGCGGTAACTGCACCCACTGGGGCACCATCCCGTCGAAGGCGCTGCGGCACTCGGTCAAGCAGATCATCACCTTCAACACCAACCAGATGTTCCGGGACATCGGCGAGCCGCGCTGGTTCTCCTTCCCCCGTGTGCTGCAGAACGCCCAGAAGGTCATTGGCAAGCAGGTTAAGCTGCGCACCCAGTTCTACTCCCGCAACCGGGTAGACCTGATCAACGGCCGTGCTTCGTTTGTTGATACGCACCGGCTGGAAATTCGTGGCAACAAATCGGTGGAAACCATCCACTTCAAACAGGCGATCATTGCCACTGGCTCCCGCCCGTACCTGCCGCCCGATGTAGACTTCCGCCATCACCGCATCTACAACTCAGACTCCATCCTGAACCTGTCCCACACCCCGCGCACCCTGATTATCTACGGTGCCGGCGTTATCGGTTCAGAATACGCGTCCATCTTTGCCGGGCTGGGTGTGAAGGTAGACCTGATCAACCCGGGTGACCGCCTGCTGTCGTTCCTGGATGACGAAATCTCTGATGCGCTGAGCTACCACCTGCGCAACAACGGCGTGCTGGTTCGTCATAACGAGCAGTATGAATCGGTGAAGGGCGACGACCACGGCGTAGTACTGTCGCTGCAATCCGGCAAGAAAATCCGTGCCGATGCCTTCCTGTGGTGTAACGGCCGTAGCGGCAACACCGAGAACCTGGGCCTGGAAAATGTCGGCCTGGTGCCGAACGGCCGCGGCCAGCTGGCAGTGGATGACCATTACCGCACCGAGGTAGAGCATATCTACGCTGCAGGTGATGTAATCGGTTGGCCAAGCCTGGCCAGTGCTGCCTACGACCAGGGCCGTGCGGCCTCTTCCGATATTACCCAGGACGAGTATTTCCGTTTTGTGAACGATGTGCCCACCGGCATCTACACCATTCCGGAAATCAGTTCAGTGGGTAAAACCGAGCGGGAGCTGACCGAAGCCAAGGTGCCCTACGACGTGGGCCAGGCCTTCTTCAAAGACCTTGCCCGGGCGCAGATTACCGGTGAAGCGGTCGGTATGCTGAAGATCCTGTTCCACCGTGAAACCCGGGAGATTCTGGGTATTCACTGCTTTGGTGACCAGGCAGCCGAGATCGTACACATCGGCCAGGCCATCATGAACCAGGAAGGGGAAGCCAATTCCCTGAACTACTTTATCAACACCACCTTCAACTACCCGACCATGGCGGAAGCCTACCGGGTAGCTGCACTGAACGGCCTGAACAGAATCTTCTGACCAGGCCGTGGTGCCCGGGCCTGCCTCAGGCAGGTTCCGGGCTGCTTTCCCTTGCCGGCAGGCTCAGTAACGCCTTGGCCCGGTTATCGAAGAACATTTTGGTACTGGTGGGATAGTCAGAAATAATGCTGTCCACGCCCATTTCTTCCAGCTTCAGCATGTCGTGAATACGGTTTACCGTCCAGGTCGACACGTGCATGTTGCGCTTGTGGGCGGTGTCCACCATCTCCTTGTTCAGGATTTTCCAGTTAACGCAGAAATACTCGCAACCCAGCCGGGTGGCCAGATTCAGGGGCTTGGGAAACTTGCGCTCCGCTACCAGGCCGATGCGGATATTGCGGTTACGCCGGCGGATTTGCCGCAAGAACCACGGGTCTGTGGAGGTGACCGCGCAGGTCTGGTACAGGTTGCGGCGCTGGATAATCTCGGTTAGCCGGTTGCACAGAATGTTCAGGCGCGAACGGCTGTCTTTCTTTACCTCCAGCTGCACGTGTTCCAGGTCGTCAAACTGGTCCAGCAGGGTTTCCAGTGCCGGAATCCCGGTTTTGCGGGGCCAGGCGCTGGTGTTGCGCCTGGCGTCCATGTTTTCCAGCTCGGCTGCCGTGTAGTTACCCACGTTGCCTTTCTGGCCGGTGGTGCGGTCTACCGTCAGGTCGTGCACCAGCACGGGAATGCCGTCTTTCGACAGCACAAGGTCCAGCTCGAAATGCCGGATGCCCTGCCGGTATGCATGCACAAAGCCGGGCAGGGTATTTTCGGGGGCCTCACCCTTGGCCCCCCGGTGACCATAAACGATCATTCTGCAGTGTTGTCCTTAAGACGTTGATAAATGGCCTGGCGCTTCTTCCAGGTGTCGTGGCACAGGCGGATATCTTCCAGGTACGCCGGCAGCTCGTTCATCAGCAGGGCCTGGGGGCCATCTACCAGGGCTTTTTCCGGTTTCGGGTGGAAGTCCACCAGCACCATGTTGGCACCGGCAATCACGCCCTGAGCGGTGGCGTGCATCACATCCAGGATGCCGTCCGGAGCGCGGTCACGGCTGCCCACAGAGTGGGACGGGTCTACACACACCGGCATACGGGTCAGCCGTTTTACCGCCGGCACGTGGGCGAAGTCCACCATGTTACGGTGCGGCTGGCCGGCCTCGGTTTTCATACCACGCAGGCAGAAAATCACATTGGCGTTGCCTTCGCTGGCCAGGTACTCCGCCGCGTTCAGGGATTCGTTCAGGGTAATACCGAAGCCGCGCTTCAACAGCACCGGGTAGGTGGTCTGGCGGCCAATGGCTTTCAGCAGCTCGAAGTTCTGGGTATTGCGGGTGCCCACCTGCAGCATCACGCCGGTCGGGCGGCCCAGTTTCTCCAGGCAGGTATCGATTTCTTCGATGTGGCTTTCGTGGGTAATCTCCATGGCCACCACCTTGATGCCATGCTTGCCCGCCTTCTCGAACACCCAGGGCAGGCAGCCCTTGCCGTGGCCCTGGAACGAATAGGGATTGGTGCGGGGCTTGTAGGCGCCCATGCGGGTGCATACTTCGCCGGCGTCTTCCAGCGCCTGCATCATCTGCTCAACGTGCTCGGGTACATCCACCGCGCACAGGCCGGCAAAGATATTCAGGTTGTTCTGGCTGAACTCCACGCCGTTGTAGGTGAAACCGCTCTGGCGATTGTCATCTTTATGGCGGCCCAGAATCCGGTAGTCATCGGAAATGCGAATGGCCCGCTCAACCGCCGGCAGCGCTTCGATCTCTTCCTTGTCCAGGGTCTTGGTATCGCCCAGCAGGTAAACCTCGGTCAGCCGCTGGCTGGCGCCCTGGATTTCGTGAACGCGAATGCTCACGCCAGGCAGGTTTTCCAGGTAATGCATGGTCTGGCGATAGGCATCGCTGTCCAGCGCCGTATTGGGGTGAAGAATGGCTAGCATGGAACGTCCTCGTCCTTAAAATTACGCGGCCCGGGAAGCCAGCTGGCGCACCCGGTTCTCAAGCTCAATCTGGTCGGCCGCAAAGCGGCGGATGCCGTCGGCCAGTTTCTCGGTGGCCATGGCGTCTTCATTGGATTCCCAGCGGAACAGCTTTTCGTCTACCCAGCCCATCTTCTCGGAGACTGTGGCGGAATCCGGGCTCAGCTTGCGGCTGAGTTCGCCCTGGTCTTCTTTCAGTTCCTGCAGCAGGGCAGGGCTGATGGTCAGCCGGTCACAGCCGGCCAGCATTTCAATCTCGCCGGTATTGCGGAAGCTGGCGCCCATCACCACGGTGTTGAAGCCATGGGCCTTGTAGTAATTATAGATGCGGGTAACCGACTGCACGCCGGGGTCTTCCGCCGCCGGATAGCTGTCGCGGCCGGAACTGGCCAGGTGCCAGTCCAGGATGCGGCCCACAAACGGTGAAATCAGGTGCGCGCCGGCCTGGGCACAGGCAACCGCCTGCACAAACGAGAACAGCAAAGTCAGGTTGCAGCGAATGCCTTCTTTTTCCAGCTGCTCGGCCGCGCGGATACCTTCCCAGGTGGAGGCAATCTTGATCAGCACCCGGCTGGTGTCTACCCCTTGCTGGTCGTAAAGCTCAATCAGGCCACGGGCCTTCTGCAGGGTGGCGGCAGTGTCGAACGACAGGCGGGCGTCTACCTCGGTGGATACCACGCCGGGAATCAGGTTCAGGATTTCCTTGCCGGCCAGAACAGCCAGCATATCGGTAGCCACCGAGAGCTGGTCTGCCGAGGAGCCGCCGTGTTTCGCGGCAATGGCCACGGCTTTATCCAGCATGGGGCGATAGGCGTCAGACGCTGCGGCCTTCAACAGCAGGGAAGGGTTGGTGGTGGCATCTTCCGGCCGCCATTGGGCAATGGCGTCGATATCGCCGGTGTCGGCTACCACGGTGGTCATGTTTTTCAGTTGGTCTAACTTGCTGGTCATTCGTCCTGTCGTCCCGGTTGTTCTGTTTTGGTGCAGCATCCAGCTCCCGAATGCTTTGGCAACCCCTACAATAACGGCAGGTTACAACAGGAACAAGACAACAAAAGGTATGCCTGTTATCAGCTTTCCGCTATCGGTTGCGGCTCGCGTACCTTGGCCAGCGCCTGTTCGATCACTTCCAGCCCGGAACCGGGCTTGTTGGCGTTCTCGCTCAGGTGCCGGCGAAACTGCCGCCCGCCCGGCTGGCCCAGGAACAGGCCCATAATGTGGCGGGTAATGTGGGTGAGGTACACGCCCCGGTCCAGCTCCTGCTGAATAAACGGAAACATCGCCCGCAGCGCCTCGTGGCGGCTGGTAACGGCCGGTGGCTCGCCAAATAGTTCAGAATCCACCCCGGCCAGCAACCAGGGATTGTGGTAGGCCTCTCGCCCCAGCATCACGCCGTCGGTATGGGCCAGGTGCTCGTGGCATTCCTCGAAGGTCTTGATGCCGCCATTGATGATGATTTCCAGGTGCGGGTAGGCCTGCTTCAGGCGGTACACCCAGTCGTACTTCAGCGGCGGAATATCGCGGTTTTCCTTCGGGCTCAAGCCCTCAAGAATGGCAATGCGTGCATGCACAATGAAGGTCTTGCAGCCAGCGGCAGCCACCGTCTCGATAAACTCGCACAACTCATCCCAGGACTCGCGGCCGTTAATGCCAATGCGGTGCTTCACCGTAACCGGCAAATCCGTGGCCTCGATCATCGCCGCCACGCCTTCCGCCACTTTATCCGGGTGGCCCATCAGGCAGGCGCCAATCATATTGTTCTGCACCCGATCGCTCGGGCAGCCCACGTTCAGGTTCACCTCATCAAACCCGAACGCCTGCGCCAGCTTCGCACACTGCGCCAGCTCGTTGGCATCACTACCACCCAGCTGCAACGCCAGCGGAAACTCCGACGGATCATGCCGCAGAAACCGCGCCGTATCGCCATGAATCAGCGCCCCCGTAGTCACCATCTCGGTATACAACAAAGCCCTGCGGCTAAGAATACGCGCCAGGTACCGGAAATGCGGTGTAGTCCAATCCATCATCGGCGCAACCGAAAACCGGCGAGACAAAACGGGGGCGGGCTGTTGAGAGGTCATGAACATCCGGAGAACAAAGCAAATGAAGGCGCCAATTCTACCACGTTCCCCCCATTCGGAGTCGATTAGGGGTCTATCCGTACGTGCAGACTAGGGGTCTGTCCCTACGTGGACTGACCCCTCCAGGCACCAGGTTTACGCACTGGGGGGCTGCCCCTGAATTGACTAGGGGTCTGTCCCTACGTGGACTGACCCCTCCAGGCACCAAGTTCAGCCAGGCACCGTGCCTTGGGAAGCTGACCCCGTCGCCGTTCTGTTGGCGACGGTCGCCTGATAGCTTAGTGAGATGCAAGCTCGCTGTAGAACGCAGGGTTTTCCTGAATCGTTGCGAGCACTTTCGCTGCCAGGCCGGTTGGGTTCCTGCGTTTGCTTTCCCAGCTTTTAATCGTATCTACGCTTGTCCCCATCGCCGTGGCAAATTCTGCTTGCGAGACATTTAATTGGGCGCGGATAGCTTTGACATCCGATACTTCATGGCGAGTGATCCGGCCGGCTTTAATCTTACCTTTCTTGATGTCGACAGCCTCTTCCATTGAGGCCTGGAGTTCATCAAATACGCTCATTGGGCTCATCTCCCTTAAGCTGCTGGGCCAATATTTTCAACTTGGCTTTCTCTGCTGAAGTCAGGCTATCTTTTTCGCTTTTCGGATACGCCAGAATCAAATAAATGACCTCTCGCGTCGCCAGAAAATAGATCACCCGTGCTCCACCGCTTTTACCTCGATTCTGAAGAGGCATTCTTACTTTTCTGAGCCCTCCTGTACCTTGAATAAGGGCGCCTCTTTCAGGGGCCGCTATCAAGAGGCGCTGAAGTTCTCTTAATTCGTCGTCCGTTGCTATCTCTTTGATCTGGCGCGTAAATATAGGAGTTTCAATAAACTCGATGGCCTTGTGCACGGTTAGCAAATCCTTTTGCTGAACTAGTTTTGTGTACATAGTACGCCAGCCGAATGAATGGAGTCAAACCCCAACCTTAGACCCCTCCGTAGCCGGCGCCACCCCACCACCACCCCAAACCGGATAAGGAATCCCCGCCAGGCGGTTCATCACAAAGGCATGGGCCAGCAGCAGGGCTACGCCGGCCATCAGAATAGGCAACTGGGCCGGGTTGGGCATCAGGCCCAGGGAGACGATCAGGGCGGTGGCGCCGGCGGGAGGATGGGCTACGCGGAATACCACCATCAGACAGCTGGTGAGGCCCAGCGACAGCGCTGCAGCGCCTACCCTGGACAGGTCAACGCCGGTTGCGAAGGCGGAAGGCTGGCCCTGCAGGCCGAAAATGTACAGGCACAGTAACCCCATCAACGCGCCAATCAGGTGCCCGCACAGGGTATTCCGGGGCGACGCCGGCTGGGCCATCGGTACGTAGAACAGGATAAACGCCGTAGCGCCCAGCGATGGAAAGATAAACGCCTCCTGCGTAACCAGCGCCACAAACGACACCAACGCAATGCTGAAGCTACCATTCACCAGGTTGAACACCGCCATCACCGTGGTGCGGCTGTAACGGCTGGCTAACCGCTCCAGGTGCAGTGCATGAATCAGCCCTTTGGCCAGCTGCCAGCGAAGTTGTTCGTTGCGACGTCCCATAACGCGGTAAAGTGCCTCCACACGGTGCCATAAAAAGGGCGCGATACTAGGCACTGACGGATATCAAGGCAAACAAGGATTTTCGATAATGGTTAAGGGCCCGCTCAATAACCGCTCAAGCCTGGACTTGGTGCCTGGAGGGGTCAGTCCACGTAGGGACAGCCCCCTGGTCTGGCCGCTGGTGGTGGTTTTTTGGCTGCTGATGGCGGGGCCGGCGGGTGCGTTGGAGTTTGAGGTGCAGCAGATCCGGTTCGGGCTGGAGGACATCAGTCATCCGGCGTTGAAGCCGCAGGGGTGGTTGTTTACCGGGCGGGTTGGGGGTTCGTTGTCGGATGTGCAGCTGGAGGGGCAGATCAGTAATGATGCGGGGCTGGAAGCGGATATCAGTGTGCGGCATGTGGCCGGTGAGTTCCAGAGCATACGGCTGAGCACCACCATGGCCGGCAGCGAGGCCGTCGGCATCTTCAGGAATACGCTTACCAACTGGCCGGAGCAGCTGAACCTGCTGGAACTCGACAGCGGCGAACTCAGCGCCGAGGTGACCATTCATCTGCAACCCGACACCCCCATGGCTGTGCACAGCCGCGTGGAGTTTCGGAACCTCAGTGGCCTGATGGACCGAACTGCCATCACCAACCTCAGCGGCCACCTGCTGTTCAGCCTTGAAAACAACCAGCTCACCGCACGCCTGCGGGACACAACCGTCGGCCAGATCAACTCCGGCATCGGCATAGGCCCCATCAGCCTGCTGGCGGATTACCGGGCTGCTCAGGCAGAGCCGTTCGCCGGCGAGCTCAGCATCCAGCAGGCGAATGCCGAATTCCTGGATGGCCGCCTGCGCATCGCCCCGCGTACCATCAGCCTGGCTGACCAGCCCGTCAGAATCCCCGTGGAGGCCCACGAAATCTCCCTTACCCGCCTGCTGCAGGTATACCCCGCGGAGGGCTTTGAAGGCTCCGGCCTGCTCAGCGGCGCTATCCCCCTGGAAATCTCAAGCACCGGTATCGAAGTACAGCAGGGCAGCATTACCGCCCTCAGCCCCGGCGGCACGCTCAAACTGCCGGCCGACCAGCTGCAGGCCATGCTCGGCAGCGACGGCACGGTAGAAACTGTAACCCGCGCTTTGCAAAACTTTCATTATTCGGTGCTCAGCAGCGCGATAGACTACGATGAAAAGGGCAAACTCACGCTTGGCCTGCGCCTTGAGGGCAACAACCCGGACATCCGCAACGGCCAGCCAATTGTGCTCAATGTGAACCTGGAAGAAGACATCCCCGCGCTGCTCACCAGTTTGCAGTTGAGCGGCAGAGTAAACGAAGCCGTTACCGAACGCGTTCGCGAACGGCTGCAACAATCCGGGCAGGAGGCAACACCATGACCATGCTAAAGCGCCTACTGCTGCCAATACTGCCGCTGGCGCTCATCGCCTGCACGCCAACGGTACAAGTGGCCGCACCCAAAGAACCCATCACCGTAAACCTGAACGTAAAAATCCAGCACGAAATCTACGTAAAGGTGGACAAAGAAGTAGACGAACTGTTCAGCGAACAAGGCCTGTTCTGAACACACCCGGCCACCACCAAACGCTGATCAAGGAGTTGACCATGAAACGAATCATCCAAACCGCGGCCTTCATCCTCGCCCTTGGCGTGGCATTACCAGCACTGGCCATGGGCCTGGAAGAAGCCAAGCAACAGCTGGAAACCGCAAAACAACAAGGCCTGCTAGGCGAAACCCCCGCCGGCTACCTGGATGTAGTGCGCGCAGAAGGCAACGCCCGGGAAGTGGCCGAAGCCATCAACAACGCCCGACGAGAGGAATACACCCGCATTGCGGAAAAGCACAATATTCCGGTAACCCAGGTGGAAACCGTGGCGGGCAAAAAGGCTATAGAGAAAACGCCGGCGGGGCAGTTTGTGCTTGTTGGGGGCAGGTGGATTAAGAAGTGAAGGGGTCTGTCCCAACGCAGACTAGGGGTCTGTCCCAACTCAGACTAGGGGTCTGTCCCAGCTCAGACTAGGGGTCTGTCCCAACTCAGACTAGGGGTCTGTCCCTACGAGGACAGACCCCTCAACGTACCAAGTTGAGTCAGACTAGAACCAGGCTTGGTGCCTAGAGGGGTCAGTCCACGTAGGGACAGACCCCTAATCAGTCCACGTAGGGACAGACCCCTAATCAGACCCCTTCCTGAGCCCAGCTAACCAGCGCCTCCAAAGCCATAGGCCGAGCAAAGTAAAACCCCTGAAAGCGGTGGCAGCCCCAGGCTCTTAGGATATCGAACTGCGCCTCGTCTTCCACGCCTTCGGCAACCACGGTCAGGCCCATTTCGCGGGCCATGGTGATTACGCCTTTGCACACGGCGGCATCTTTGTGGTTGGTGACCACGTTTTCCACGAACGACTTGTCGATTTTGATGCTGCTGGCGGGCAGGTCTTTCAGGTAGCTGAAGCTGGAAAAGCCGGTGCCAAAATCATCAATCGCCGTGGAAATTCCCAGCTCCTGCAGGGAATTCACCAAACTAATAGCGCGGCAGCGGTCTTTCATCAGCACGCCTTCGGTCAAATCCAGCTCCAGCAGATCAGCCGGCAGGCCGGTTTCGGCCAGAATCTTCTTCAGCTTGTCCAGAAACCCCGGGCGGTGGAACTGCAGCGGCGACAGGTTCACCCCCATGCGTCCGGGCAGCAGCCCCATTTCCTTCAGCTGAACGGCATCCTTACAGGCCTGGGTGAAAATCCACTTGCCCAGCGGCACAATCTGGCCGGTTTCCTCTGCCAACGGCAGAAAACGCTCCGGCGCAATCAGCCCGCGAGTGGGGTGCTGCCACCGCACCAGCGCTTCCACACCGAAAAACTTGCCGTTCTGGTCTACCTGAGGCTGGTAATGCAGGAACAACTGGCCGCTGCGAATGGCCTCTTGCAGATCCTGGCGCAGGGTAACCCGGCGTGAAAGCTTGGCGTCCAGCTCTGCCGAATACACCTGAAACGTATCCCGGCCCTGGCGCTTGGCCTTGTACATCGCCATGTCTGCCTGGCGAATCAGCTTCTCTGGCGACGTTTCGCTGTCATCCAGCAGGCTGATCCCGATACTGGCAGACAAGTACAGCTCATGGCCGCCCACCTGCTGGGGCAGAGCAATCTTCTGCAGAATGCGTTCTGCCACCTCTTCTGCCTGCCGGGCCGATTCCAGGTCTGGCAGCAGCACCACAAACTCGTCGCCACCAAATCGGGCCAGGGTGTCGGTAGGGCGAATGCACGCCTCCAGCGCCCGCGCCACCGCCACCAGCAGGCGGTCGCCCACCTTGTGGCCCAGGGTATCGTTAATGGGCTTGAACTCGTCCAGGTCTATAAATAGCACCGCCATCAGCCGGTTGTTCTGGCGGGCCAGGGTAAAATCCTGCTGCAACTTCTCTTCAAACATCGTGCGGTTGGCCAGGCCTGTCAGCGCATCGTGTGAAGCCTGGTACGCCAGCTTCTTCAGCAACAACGCCCGGCCAGACGAACGAAACAGCCAGGCAGACATAACCATGCCACCCACCACCAGCGTGAGCGACCCGGCCCAGGAGAAACGCAGCGGCTCCGGTACCGGCAACTGCGGAAAGGCAGACGCCAGCAAACCGGCAAAACCGGCCAGCAAAGTGCAGGCCAGCAGCAACAATGGCCAGGCCTGCAACCGCAGTGCGTGAGAAACTTGTGGCATAGACGGAGCGCCGCCTCAGAGTGGAAGAAAAAAGCCGGCGCATATTGTTAGGCCAGTTTGTTTTTTGCACAACGGCAGTTGTGTAAATAAAGCGTCAAACACGTAAATTCTTGCAAAATCCGGGGTGGATGGTTGTCCAAAGCACAGCCATAGTGCAGATTGACTACCATGAGCCCGCCAAACTGATAGAAACGTTTAATATGCCGACCTGGTTCTCCCGTCATTCATTGCTGCTTCAAAGTTCCGCTTTGCTGGTCCTTATTGTTGTCGTCATTTTTGTCACTCAATACCCCACCTACCAGAAAGATCGGGAGCTGAAACAAGTCGACATCAACCGTAACCTGGAGCTGATGCAGCTGATGACAGCCGGCTATGTGCAGCAACTGACACGAGATGCCGATGTAATTGCCGCCTCTCCGGTGTTGCAGATGTACATAAGAGACCTGTCCGCAGAGGGCTTGCTATCTTTAGAACAGGCGTTTCTGAACCTCGCAGGTCTGAGGCCAAGTTATGACCAGCTACGTTATATAGATCGTTCCGGAGTTGAACAGGTTCGGGTTAACAACTACAACGGTGAGCCACAACTGGTCACGCAGGGCTTACAGCTTAAAATCCATCGTGACTACGTGAAAGCGGGGCTGGCAGGAGAGGCGGGGAGCGTCTTTGTGTCCCGCTTTGACCTAAATGTTGAAAATGGCCGCATTCAAGTTCCCTTTGTGCCCACGGTTCGGGTAGTCGCCAGCGTACACGTGGATGGTGAACAGGGTGGCATGGTGGTGCTCAATGCCAAGGCGAATGAATTGCTGCAACACCTGCGCACAGCGTTGCCGGACGGTACTGACCTGGTCGTGCTTGACGACGCCGGCGGTTGGATAGCCGGTGGTGGTGTTGCCGACTGGGCGTTTGCTGATGATTCCGCCAGTCGGTTTTCGGCTAGCTATCCGGCATTGTGGCAACAAGTGCGTGGCGCTCAGCAGGGACAGTTCGAGTTGGAAGACGAGTGCTATAACTACCGCTGGCACCGTTATTCGGATCCTCGCGTTGAGTCTCCCGAACTGTTGCTGGCCCAGCGAACGGCAGGGGAGCCCTGTTCGGCCGTCGGGATGGATTCGGTCAAAAAAGCGGGCGTTCGGCTGATTTCCGGACTGCTGGTAACCTACCCCTTGCTCTTGCTATGGCGACGCGCTAACACGCGTAAGTGGCAAATGCAGCGGGTGCTGGCAGAAAACTACCATCAGTTGCAGGTGGTTACGCAAATGTCCGGGCACGGGTTGTTGATGGTAGACCAACAATGCCGGGTGCAGTGGATTAATCCGGAAGGTGAACGGCTTTTGGGCTGGACAGAAGCGGAGCTGATTGGCCGCGACCTGCACCAAACCTGCCACGTTACCCCGGATGGCCATAGCCTGCATGACGGGCCTTGCCCGACACTGCACACCCTGGCTACAGGCGAGGACAGCCGCGCAGACAAAGAGCGCATGGTAGGCAGGAATGGCCGCATCGTGCACCTGAGTATGAGTGTTCGGGCGTTTGGTGATCCTGAAAACAGAGGTGCCATCCTGGCCATTGCAGACGTAAGTCGCCATGTTGAGACAGAGCGTAACCTGACCCAGCTGGCCCGCACAGATGCCTTAACCGGAGTATTAAACCGGGGCGCATGGTTGTCGGTGGTAAGCAGCTGGGTGGACAACGATAATGCCGCGCTCTATGTCATCATGTTGGATCTCGACCACTTCAAACGTGTGAACGATACCTTCGGCCATGGCGCGGGTGATACAGTACTAAAAACCTTTGTAAAGACCGTCAGTCACCTTCTGAGAAGGGATGATGTGTTTGGTCGCCTGGGGGGAGAGGAATTTGCCTTGGCCGTGCGCCACCTGACCAAGGAGCAAGTGTTGGTCCTGGCTGAGCGGATTCGCGTGGCGGTGGGTGACATGCTGTGCACCCTGGACGACGGCCAGGAAATTACCATAACCACCAGTTGTGGTGTGGCACAGTATAGTGGCGAGGAAAGCTTAAAACAGTTGCTGGAAAAGGCAGACAAAGCCCTTTACCTTGCAAAGCACGCAGGCCGGAACCAGGTTCAGTTTTACCAGCCGATAACGGATAACGGTTCAGAATAACCGGGCTGCGGCACAGGGAAACGTATGCAAAACTGGCTAACAGGCATAGACCTGGGCGGCACCAAAACCGAAGTGATCCTGCTGGATGATCAATCCAACGAACACTTCCGCAAACGGGTAGCCACCCCGGCCGGCGATTACCAGGCCACCCTGCACACCATCCACGCCCTGGTAAAACAAGCCGAAGCCCACGCCGGCACCACCGGCATACCGGTAGGCGTAGGCATACCCGGCAGCATTTCCCGCAAAACTGGCCGCATCAAAAACGCCAACTCCACCTGGCTGAACGGCCAACCCATGCAGCAACACCTGCAAGAATTACTGCAAAGGCCCGTAACCCTGACCAACGACGCCAACTGCCTGGCGCTCTCCGAAGCCACAGACGGAGCAGGGCGAAACCACCACACCGTATTCGCCGCCATACTGGGCACCGGCTGCGGCGCAGGCATAAGCGTGAACGGCCAGCTGCTTACCGGCCCCAACGGCGTAGCCGGCGAATGGGGCCACAACCCGCTGCCGTGGACGCAGGAAGCCGAACTGCAACAGCGCCCCTGCTTCTGCGGCCGCCACGGATGCAACGAAACCTTCCTGTCCGGAACCGGGCTATCACTCACCCACAAACTGCGCACCGGCCAGCAACTGCCCGCCCACACCATTGTTGAACATGCCGGGCATGGCGACCTGCAAGCCACCGAAACCCTGCACCAATACCTGGAACACCTGGCCCGGGGCCTGGCTGCCATCATCAACGTGATCGACCCGGACATCATCGTACTCGGCGGTGGTATGAGTAACGCCGAACAGCTCTACCAGGAACTGCCCGCCCGCCTGCCCGGCTACGTGTTCGGCGGCGAGTGCGACACACCCATCGTAAAAGCCGCCCACGGCGACTCCAGCGGCGTGCGCGGAGCGGCCTGGCTGGCCAATACCTGAACCCACTCACAAAAAATCCACCGCACGACGCTACCTGTCGCCCCCGTGACTAAACTGGAAGTAACGGCAACACCGGGGGAGATAACACCATGGCGAAGCACTTGATGATTGCCCTGGCCATTGTATTGTTAGTGCTGGCCTCCGGGTGGCTGCCCGCGCAGGAAAACTGCACCTACAGAAAAGACGCCCTGGGCAACATGCGCTACCAGTGCGACAGCGGCGAACAGGGCACCCTGCGCAAAGATGCATTCGGGCACTGGAACGACAACCGAACCGGCAACCGCTACGGCAAAGACAGCCTTGGAAACTATCGGTCTTCTGATGGTGAAGAGGTGTGGCGGAAGGATTCGCTGGGGAACTGGCGGAACCGGGAAGGGCGGCGGTGTAGGGAGGATGCGTTGGGGAATCTGGTGTGTGAGTAGGGCGGGTGGTTCGTAAACAAATGCAAAATTTTGTGTGAGTTTGATCGAACTCCCGGGAATGCCTTGGATTATTGTACTTAGAAGGCTAATGTTCTTTCAGGCCTGTGCTTTGTCACGGGTGGATGCATAACCCGGTAACTCGGGTTGAACAAAGGAATGTAAGGAGTATAAGAAATGCCCTCCAGAATCGCTCTCCGTCGAATTTTCACTGTAACAACCCTGGGTTTGCTCACCGCTTGTGGCGGAGGCGGGGGTGGCAGTGATGATGGTGGCTCACAGCAAACACCTCTTTCTCTGGACCCAAATAACTACGGCTCTAATCCTGCTCCGATTCGCCAGGTATCTGACCTGGATCGCTCCGTAGGTGTATACGACGACCTGACGGAAATTCAGACGCTCGTCGACGATGTGGACTACGCCTTATCCAGCACAGCCACCGGGTACTCTGCTACGGCTTCTAACTACTGCTCACAAGAAGCCGGAAATCTGGAAATCAAGGAAGAAGAAACTGGGCCCTACAGTGGCCGAATATCCTACCGTTTTGACGACTGCCAGGTTGCCGGATACCCCGAGACGCTCTGGCTGGATGGAACCCTGGTTATCGAAGGTTCCGGCGATGAGGTACAGGGCACCGTTAAAGAAACCTACGCGATAACAGGCCGTATCGGTGCGGACGGCGCGCCACTGGGTATTAAAGGAACGCTGACTTCCAGAATTACCGAGCGCAGCTACGATGATCAGTCTATCGAAATTACCAGCCCGGCGATGGAGTACCTGCTTCGTTCGAAATATGTTGCGATCCGTGATTCCAGAATGTCTGTGGCAATCAAGAACGATAGTTTCAGCCTGAGCATGCAATCGGATCTGATCGGGTCGGCTATTGGTGGTTTTGTCACGGTCACTACGCCAGTCACCATTTCTGGGCCTCTGAATGGTTGTCCCACCCAAGGGCATATGAAGATGAATGGTGATGGTGTGGTCGAAGCTAGGTATGGTCAGACTACCGGGACAGCCGCAGCAGTAGAGATTTTGCTGAATGGAAGTCAGGTGGAAAACCTGGACAGTTGCTACCGCAGCCTACCCGCTGTTGTTGGCGGCGGAAATACAAGTACTCCTTTACCGAGCGATAACTATTCGAGCACGCCTGTGGAGACAATGCCGGATAGTGCCCCGAGTGAATAATGCAACAAACCGGAATCTACGAGCAGCTAATCACCAAGCTCATCGAAAGCCGTCTCGACAGAGACAAGTTCTACGTTGGTGAACGCCAGCTCAACAGCGCCGAAGCCTCGGTGTGGCTGTCACGATTCCTGTCCAACATTCTGGAATTTGCTATTGAAGCCGTCCCGTCGGGAGACGACCGGCTTCAGGAGCAAATCGAACTCTCCAACCAGCTGCTGATGTGGCTCAAGAGCCAGATTTCAGACGAAGGCTTTCTGGAAGAGAACCTGCTCGATAGCCAGGGAAAGATCCTGACGGCTCTGTACGAGTTGGAAAACCCGGTTGCTGCCAACCTCCAACAGTACGTTGAAGATATCTTCCCTCTAACGGGATTAACCCAAAGCGAGCTGTTCTCAGGCAGCAATGCGGGTCTCTCGCTCGAATCGGAACTCAAGCGCGAAATTCTGTCAGCAGACAAAATCTACTGGCTGGTGTCGTTCATCAAATGGGCCGGCATCCGCATTTTCCGGAAAGAACTGGAAGCCTTTACCGCCAGTGGCCGGGAGCTCAAGATCATCACCACTTCCTACATGGGGGCAACGGATGCCAAAGCCGTTGAGTACCTGGCGAGTCTGCCGAACACCGAAGTGAAGCTGAGCTACAACACCGAGCGTGAAAGGCTGCACGCCAAAAGCTATTTATTCCTCCGGAATACGGGCTTTCACACCGGTTACATTGGCTCATCAAACCTGTCCCGATCGGCGCTGACCAACGGCCTTGAGTGGAACCTGAAGATCACCTCTCAGGAAATTCCTCACATCATCAACAAATCTCTCAGCACCTTTGAAACCTATTGGGCCTCGGAAGACTTTGAGCGGTTTGATGGCCAGGCTGAGAGTACCGAAAAGCTCAACCGCGCACTAAAACAACAAAAAGGATTGGACGCCCCTGGCTCCTCCCACTATTTCGAAATCACGCCGTTCCCCCACCAGAAGGACATTCTGGAGCAGCTGTCCGTGGAAAGGGACGTTCATCAGCGTTTCCGTAACCTTGTTGTGGCCGCGACCGGTACTGGCAAGACGCTGATTTCAGCTTTTGATTTTCAGCGCTTCCTGAAAGCAAAGCCAAACGCCCATTTTCTGTTTATGGCACACCGGGAAGAAATTCTGCGCCAAGCCCGCGAAGCCTACCGTGGCGTGCTGCGTAATAATGCCCTCGGAGAACTCTGGGTAGGAGGCCAGTTGCCGGAACACTACCGCCAGTTGTTCGTGTCGATTCAGACCCTGAACAACCAGCTGGACCAGCTGAAACTGACCAAAGACTATTACGACTACATCGTAATTGATGAAGTGCACCACATTGCCGCCTCCAGTTACCGGGCGGTACTGGAACACTTCTCGCCTGAGATACTGCTGGGCCTGACCGCAACACCAGAACGGCATGATGGTAGTGATATCCTAAGCGACTTTGGTGGCGTGATTGCCGCCGAACTCCGGTTGCCGGAGGCCATCAACCGACGCCACCTTTGCCCTTTCCAATACTTCGGCATAGATGACGATACCGACCTGCGCACCATTCCCTGGAGTCGTGGCCGTTACGATGTGGTTCAGCTAACCAACCTCTACACCCACAACCAGAGCCGGGTAGATAAGATCCTGCGCAGCCTGCGGGAAATCGTTACCGACATAACCAGCATGAAAGCTCTCGCTTTCTGTGTGAGCCGTGAACACGCGACATTCATGGTGGAGCAGCTCTTATTACACGGCATCAAGGCCGATGTGCTCACCAGTGACAACAGCCACGAACGCCAACAAAAGCAGCAAGCCATTCGCTCCGGGCAAATAAATGTTCTGTGTGTGGTCGACATATTCAACGAAGGCGTCGATATTCCAGAAGTGGATACCTTGCTGTTCCTGCGCCCCACCGAGAGCCTGACCATCTTCCTGCAGCAACTCGGCCGTGGACTGCGTTTGGCAGACGACAAAGACTGCTGCACGGTTTTGGATTTCGTGGGCAACTCCCGGCCGGAATATGATTTCGCCAATAAATTCCGGGCGCTGGTGGGTAAGTCAGAACGCTCAATTACGGAAGAACTGAAGCAGGGCTTTCCCCATGCACCACTGGGTTGCCGAATTGAGCTCACCAAGAAAACCCAGGAAATGGTGCTGAGTAACATCCGGCAAGCCACACTGACCATGAAACGGCTGGTGACACTTGTTCGGCAGTTCCCGCAGCACTCCACGCAGCCACTCACGCTGAAGAATTTTATAACCCATCATCCCCACATCGACCTGAACGAGCTCTACAAACGGGGTAGCTGGGCCGAACTGGTGAGCAAAGCGAAAGACGAAGACGTCGCCGATGACTCGCCGTTCAAACTAGCGAAGAAGGCCATCTACAACCGGATTTTGATCTGCGACGATCACCAGTACCTGCTGTTCCTCAAGGAACTATGCCAGGCCGGATTTAGCTGGGACGACACCAGCAATCGCCAAGCCCTGATGTGCCATTACGACTTCTGGCAGAAAGCCGGGCCGGAGCTGGAGTTTGATTCGCTGGCACAAAGCCTGGCAGAACTCAGCAAGTTGGGGCTGGAACAGGAGCTGGCGGACGTGCTCGACTGGAAACTGGCGAAAACCAAGCACGAACAGCCGGCCATGCCGGAGTTACAGGAAGTCCCGCTGCGATTGCACGCCCGCTATTCCCGAGAGCAGATTCTGGTTGGCTTTGGTGCCATGACGTTCAAGCACCAGCCGCCATCGAGGGAGGGCGTTTATGTCATCCAGGATCAGAACATTGAGCTGCTGTTTGTCACCCTGGACAAGAACGAAAAGCAGTTCTCCCCAACCACCATGTACCACGACTACGCGATCAACGAGCAGCTGTTTCACTGGCAGTCGCAAAACAGTGCCCGGCCTGACCGTGGCAAAGGTAAGGACTATATTCAACACCAAGCCATCAACAAACGTTTGTTCCTGTTTGTAAGAGAGCAAGCGAAGGACGAATATGGCCGCACGATGGGGTTTGTGAATTACGGAGAGGTTAATTACGTGTCTCACACCGGCTCTCAACCCATGAGTATTACCTGGCAACTCCGAACGCCGATGCCGAACTTTATGTGGCAGCAGGCGGCTAAGCTGGCGGTGGCATGAGTTACGGTCCCTACAACAAAAACGCCCAAAAATTCTTCACCCAATACCAGTCCCTGACCTTCGAACAGGTCCACAGCGACTGGCTCCCCCAGTTGGACAAGAAAACCGGTCTCGCGCTCGATGTAGGTGCCGGCAGCGGCCGCGATGCGTTGGCACTGGCGGAGCGTGGCTGGGATGTGGTGGCGGTGGAGCCGGCGGCGGAGTTGCGTCGGCTGGGTGAGGCGGCAACGGCTCATCGCAGTATCCAGTGGGTGGATGATTCCCTGCCGGACCTGAATGAAATCCGCAAACTCAGTTACCAGTTTGATCTGGTGCTGGTGTCTGCAGTGTGGATGCACCTTCCGCCCACCTCTCGGGAGCGTGCGTTCCGTATTTTAACGGAGCTGCTGGCACCGTCCGGTGTGTTGGTTATCACGCTGCGCCATGGGCCGGGGGATGGTGAGCGCCAGTTCTACGAAGTCTCGAAGGCCGAGCTGGACAGTTTTGCCCGCCACCGGGCGGTTATGTCGGTGCCTTTGCCGGATATGCCGCGTGCGGATCAGCTGAAACGCGAGGATGTGTGGTGGGAAACCGCCGTATACCGTCTGCCGGATGATGGCACCGGGGCGTTGCCCACGCTGCGGCATATCATCATCAATGACAACAAATCCTCCACCTACAAACTCGGACTGCTGCGAACCCTGGTGCGCATGGCAGACAGCGCGCCGGGGCTGGTACTGAACCGCTCCGATGATTGGGTAGAGCTGCCACTTGGGGCAGTGGGGCTGTTTTGGATCATGCTGTACCACCCGCTGGTGCTGAAGCATCATTTACGGCAGGCGCCGGGTTCCCGTGGTTTGGGCTTTGCCGGGGATGATTTTTATGAGTTGGGCAAGCTGTCCCCGCTGGATTTCAGGGTTGGTTTGTCGCTGTCGGCGGAGTTCGCACCTGTGGTGATGCGAGCGATCAAAAAGGCTGCCTCGAACATTCTAAAAAATCCCGCTCACTTCACCACCTGGCCGGGCACCAATCGCCAGGTTTTCGAGGGTGGCACCAGTCGACTGACTATTCGTAACGAGGCGGTTCGCCTGGACAAGGAAACCCTGGCCCGGTTCGGGCGTTTCCGGGTGCCTGCCATGCTCTGGGACACATTCAGCCGTTACGCCTGCTGGGTTGAGCCGGCCATTGTGAATGAATGGATCAACCTGGTGGGGAGCTGGGAAGCCCGTTATTCAACGGAAACCTATCATCAGGCGTTGCAGTGGGTAGAAGGGCGGCGAGATACCACGGTCGTGCGCAAGCTGGTAGAGCAACAGCTTTCCGCTGGCCCGGTGGAGTGTGTCTGGACTGCCAGAAATCTTGCCCGTACCCGCTACGATATTGACCACTGTTTTCCCTGGTCCCGCTGGAACAACAACGATCTCTGGAACCTGTTGCCGGCTTCTCATACCGCCAATGCGGCGAAGTCTGAAAAGCTGCCGGCGGATTCGTTACTGAAACAAGCCCGGCCCCGGGTGATCGAGTGGTGGGAGCACGCCATCATCGGTACTGAGCGGGAAC
This sequence comes from Marinobacter sp. P4B1, assembly GCF_001447135.1. Taxonomy (NCBI): domain Bacteria; kingdom Pseudomonadati; phylum Pseudomonadota; class Gammaproteobacteria; order Pseudomonadales; family Marinobacteraceae; genus Marinobacter; species Marinobacter sp. P4B1. The sequence goes on along the minus strand of NZ_LLXM01000005.1, from coordinate 149,334 downwards.
AACAGTTCTTCTCCGAAGCGGAAGCCGCGTTGCCGTTGTTGGGGGAGAGCCGCACGGTGGATAGTGTGTTTGAAGGGATGTTGCAGCAGCGCTTGCGGTTGAAGACCAATCTGCAGTTGGCGGAGTGGCTTGGGGTTTAGCCATTCGCCTTGCCTTCCCCCCAACCCCAATTACAATGAAATTAGCTTTCAACCGAAAGCGAATGACGAGCAGGAGGCAATCATGTCCAAGAAAGAAGCGAAAAACCTGAAGAAAAAGATCAACGCCCGTAAAGCCAAGATCGAAAAGCATGAAGCCAAGATCAAGTCGCTGAAGAAGAAGCTGAAGAAAGCTGCCTGATGCGATGCGGGCCGCCCTGTGCGGCCCGTTGATACGCTAGCTATGTAGTTGTCCAGTTAACCTACCGTCACAAACAAACGCGTTTTTGTCACAGTCTCCCCGCCGCTAACAATTTAAAATTCTGCGAAATCTCTCCCTCTGCGGTGTTGTTTCCTATGCCCCATTTTTTGCAGAAATTCCCCCTGTACCTGGTTGTTGTCCTGTTTGGTGTGCTGCTGGCCGGTTGTGGTGGCGGTGGCTCTGGTGATGACGTGGGTAGCGCCCGGGCGGGTGGCTCTTCTGTGCCATCGGGGCAGGAGTCTGCTGTGGGCAGCGAGTCGGTTTCTGAACGCAAGGCGGTACTCAGCTGGACAGCGCCCAGCAGTCGTGAGGACGGTTCTGGCTTGTCGATGAGTGAGTTAGACAGCTACGTTATTCGCTATGGCCAGGACAAAGACAACCTTACTGAACAGGTTGTTGTTCCAGACGCTGCGGCCGAAGATTCGCAAAGTTACCCGTCTTACACCATCACCGGCCTAAAGCCGGGCACCTGGTATTTTACGGTGCAGGCGCAAGACCACGCCGGTCTGCTCAGCGCGCCTTCCGAAATGGTTAGCAAAAACATTTCTTCCTGATGACAATCGGTAGGAATTGTTGGCATTTCGGCTATAGTGAAACACATATGGACGTTGCCCGAACGGATTCACTATGAAGCGCAAAATGGCCGAGCTGGCAGACCAGCAAAAAATTCAGGACATGATTGCCCACCAGGTCCCGTTCGAGGAAATCCTGGGTGCCATTACCGACATGGTCGCGCGCCAGATGCCGGAGTGCGTGGTGTCTTTCATGATGTACGACCCCTCCGACAACACCCTTAGCCTGGTTGCAGGGCAGGGCGTGTCTGAAACCTACCGCCAGGCCATGCAGCGGGTTGTGATCGGCCCGAATGTGGCCAGCTGCGGCAAAACAGCCTTCACCCGCGAAGTTGTCATTACCCCGAATATAGAGCACGAGCCGGACTGGGCGCCCTTCGCGCACCTGGCCCGGGCCGAGAGCCTGAAGTCTTGCTGGTCTGTGCCGGTGCTTACCCCGGGCAATGATCTGTTGGGCACCTTTGCGGTTTATGGCCGCTATCCTTCTGAACCGGCTAGTGAAGACCTGGTGTTGATGTACCGGGCGTCTGGCCTGTTGGCGTTGGCGACCGCCCGGGAGCGCGACAGAAAAGCGCTTCAGGATCACGAGCAGCGTTATCGCAGGTTACTGTACCAGCATGAAAACACGCTGTCTGAACTGCGTTTTCAGGAAACCCACGATCCGCTAACCCGCTTGCCCAACCGCACCAGTTTTGAGGCGTTGCTGAACGAGCATTGCTGCTCGAATGGCGACCGGCTGGTGGGGTTGCTGGTGAACCTGGACGGCTTTACCACGATTAACGAAGGCCTGGGCCACACGGTGGGCGACCAACTGTTGCAGGCGGTGGCCGGGCGATTGCGGTCGGAGGTGCCGAAAGAAGCCTTTCTGGCGCGCCTTGGTGGCGACGAGTTTGGCATTCTGTTGGGCACTCGCAGTGAGTACACCGATGAGTTGCCTCTGAAGACAGCAGATACGGTGCTTGCGTTGTTGTCCCGCCCGTTTGTGGTGGGCGAGCACACGGTGCATATCAGTGCCAGCATCGGGATTGCGTCTGGCTCCGATGGCTGTGAGGGCAATTGTGCGCTGATGGCCCACGCCCATACCGCTGTGCGAGAGGCCAAGAACCAGGGGCGAAATACCTGGGAGTGGTACGCCGGCGAGCAAGATAGTTCCATTCGCGAGCATGTGGCCATTCGCCGGGAGCTGCTGGAGGCGATCGAGGGCGATCAGTTTGTGGTGCATTACCAGCCGCTGGTAGATGCCGCCACCACCGAGATTCGCGGGGTAGAGGCACTGGTGCGCTGGCAGCATCCGGAACGCGGCCTGGTGCCGCCGGGGCTGTTTATTCCGGTGGCGGAAGCAACCGGGCAGATTATCGACATCGGCCGGTGCGTGCTGCGCCAGGCCTGCCACGACATGAAGCAGATTGTTGAGCACCTGGGCAGGCCCATTACTTTGGCGGTGAACATTTCACCGGTGCATTTTCGCCGGTCCAGTTTTTTCAGTGAAATCCAGGGTGTGCTGGAAGACAGCGGCCTGAGCCCGTCTTGCCTGGAGCTGGAAGTCACTGAAGGCGTGCTGATGAGCGCGGCGGAAAAGGCCTTGGAACAGGTTCAGGCACTGCGTAACCTGGGCGTGAAGGTGGCTATCGATGATTTCGGCACCGGCTTCTCCAGCCTCAGTTACCTGCGGGACTTGCCCATCAACAAGGTGAAGATAGACCGTAGTTTCATCAACGATATCGACACCAGCCGCCACAATGCCGCCATTGTGAAAGGCGTGATCACCATGACCCACCACCTGGGCCTGGAAGTGGTTGCCGAAGGTGTGGAAACCGAAGCCCAACACGAATACCTGCGCGCCCACGGTTGCGACTTGCTGCAGGGCTTTTATTTCTCTCGCCCTGTGCCCCTGAAAGAACTCCTGAAATAGCAGGCTACAAAGATTGGCAGGCTACAAAGGGGTCGTACTCCTGGCAGGGGTACGACCCCACCCATCTGCCAGCGCCAGTCACCGAAAACCGCTTTCCCCCTAAGTACTTGCCCGTAACGAATTGTTGTCCCGCCCCACAAACTGACCGATATCAAATTCCCACAAGCCTGCTTTGCTACTGTCCAACCTAGATAGCAACCGACTCATCACGCAGGTGATTCCATGGACAAAATCCGCCGGGCCTTGCTCGGGCAGATCGCAAAGCTGACCGCCGGTGCCGCGCTGGTTCCTTTAAGCAGCCTTGCCTCTGCCGGCATTAACAGCCAACCCCCGCGCCGCGAAGGCGACCCTACCAAGCGCTACGCCATGCTGATTGATTTGCGGGCGTGTATTGGCTGCCAGGCCTGTACGGTGTCTTGCCATATCGAGAACGAGGCGCCGCTGGGCAGCTTCCGTACGATTGTTTCCCAGTACGAGGTAGAGCATGAGGAAACCGGCGACATTGCTACGTTCATGCTGCCGCGCCTGTGTAACCACTGCGACAACCCGCCTTGTGTGCCGGTTTGCCCGGTAGAAGCCACCTTTCAGCGCCAGGACGGCATTGTGGTGGTGGATAACGATGTGTGCGTGGGCTGTGCCTATTGTGTGCAGGCCTGCCCGTACGATGCCCGCTTCATTAACGAACACACCCAGACAGCCGACAAGTGCACCTTCTGTGCGCACCGCCTGGATGTCGGTCTGCTGCCGGCCTGTGTGGAGTCTTGTGTGGGTGGCGCGCGGATCATTGGCGACCTGAACGACCCAGACAGCCAGATCAGCCGCATGATGAAAGAGCACTATGAAGACCTGATGGTGCTGAAGCCGGAGATGGGAACATCGCCCCACGTGTTCTATCTGGGCATGGAAGAGCGGTTTATGTCTCGCCCACAGGCCAAGCCGGCCATTTGGGATGTGCGTACTCAGGAAGGTGAGGAGATCGGTTATGAATTCGATGGCCATTGAGGTTCTTACCCCTCGCTATGGCATTGCTTGGTACCCCTGGGCGGTGCAGTACTTTTTCATGATTGCGGTCTCTTACTCGGCGCTGTTGCTGACGGTGCCTGGGCTGATCTTTGGCAAAAAGAACTATCAGCCGCTGGCGAAGGTGGCGTTGCTGGTAACGGTTACCTGCACCCTGGTGGGGCCGGTGGCGCTGCTGGCAGATTTGCACCAGCCGCTGCGGTTCTGGCACTTCTACGCCAATCTGAATACTCAATCCTGGATGTCTATTGGCAGTTTGTTGCTGCCGCTGTACCTGGTGATGGTGCTGGCCTATGCCTGGCTGGCGTGGCGCCCGGCCATGCAGGAGCAGGCACAGGAGCCCGGCTGGATTGGCAAGCTGTCTGGCTGGATCAGCATGGGTAGCTGGCAGGCACCACGCTGGATGCTGGTGCTGGCGGGCCTGGGTGCCCTGGCGTTTGCCTTCGGCATCATGCTGTACACCGGGGCGGAAGTCGCCATTCTGAAATCCCGCCCGCTGTGGCACACCAACTGGCTGCCGGTGATGTTTGTGCTGACTGGCCTGGTGGCGGCTTCTGGGCTGGTGGTTCTGATCAACCGCTTGATGACCGGTAACGATGAAGAGATCAACCGGCAAGGTCTGAAAGTGATCTTTGTGAGCATGGCGCTTGCGGCGATTGTGGCGGCGCTTTGGGTATCTGAAGGCATCACAGGTTTCAGCCCGTCTGTTGAAGCAGCGTTTGAGTCTTTGCAGGGCAACGCGGAGTGGCGCCTGGTGGCTATTTATGGCCTGGCGGTAGGCATTGTGCTGACCCTGGCGACCCTTGCCATGCTGCGCCGCCCGGGCTGGATGACCCGTGCCTGGATTGCCGGCCTGCTGGCGGTACACATCGGCTGGACCTTCCGCTGGATGGTGCTGATGGAAGTGCAAACCGTGGCCAAGAACACCGCAGGTTATTACCAATACGCCGTTGAGGCAGGCTCCAGTGGCCTGCTTGGAATTGTCGGCACCTTCGGGTTGTGGCTGGCAGCGTTACTGATTATCGACATCCTGGTGCCCTGGAAGAAAGGCCTCCAGGCTGGCAGCCACTGATTAAGGGCGGAGCATAGTTATGGACAAGAATCGTCGTAATTTTCTGAAAGGAGCAGCGGCCGCTGGTGGTGCTGCTACCTTCGCGGCGGGCTACTACGACCCGCTGGAAAAGATGGCCAAGGGCCTGGTGAACGGTACCTCTGGCAAACAGACTAACGACCGGCTGCACGCCAACAGCCTGGCGCCGGAGTATTCCGTAGACCCCACCACCGGTGAGGTAACACTGAACCCGGACCAGCGCATTGCCTTCACCGTGTGCTATGGCTGCACCACCAAGTGCGGCGTGCGGGTGCGGATTGATAAAGAGCAGGACAAGGTTCTGCGGGTGTCTGGTAACCCGTACCACCCGCTGTCTTCTGACGAGCACCTGGACGAGAACACGCCGGTAATGGATGCGTTCCGCCAGATGAGTAACTTCAAGGATCAGGGCCAGCTGAATCGTTCTACCGCCTGTGCCCGTGGCAACGCTGCCATGGCCCAGCTCACCAGCGATCAGCGGGTACTCACCTGCCTGAAGCGGGTAGGGCCGCGGGGCAGCAATCAGTGGGAATCTGTGCCGTTCGAGCAGCTGCTGGATGAAATTGTGGAAGGCGGCGACCTGTTCGGTGAAGGTGAAGTAGAAGGCCTGCGTGCCATTCGCGATATCGAAACCCCGCTGGACCCTGAAAACCCGGAATACGGCCCCAAGGCCAACCAGTTGCTGGTAATGGAAGCCACCGATTACGGCCGTTCCGCGCTGCTGAAGCGGTTCGCCTGGAACGCCTTCGGTACCCGCAACTATGGCCACCACGGTGCCTACTGTGGCCTGGCGTTCCGGATGGGCTCCGGTGCGGTGATGAACGATCTGGCCAAGAACGCCCACGTGAAGCCGGACTTCGCCAACACCAAGTTCGCGCTGTTCATTGGAACTGCACCCAGCCAGGCCGGTAACCCGTTCAAGCGCCAGGGCCGTTTGCTGGCCCAGGCCCGTACCACGGGTGACCTGGAATACGTGGTGGTCGACCCGGCTTTGACTGCGGCTGCGTCTCACGCGGCGGGCGAGCGCAATAACTGGATTTCCATTCTGCCGGGCACAGACCCCGCACTGACCATGGGCCTGATGCGCTGGATGCTGGAGAACGATGGCTACGCCAAGGATTACCTGGCCATTCCGGGGAATACTGCGGCCCAGGCGGCCGGTGAAAAAGGCCACTCCAACGCCACGCACCTGGTGATTGAAGACGAGGCCCACCCGCGGGCGGGTTACTTCCTGCGTATGAGCGATATCGGCCGTGCCACTGAGGGCGCTGCAGACGATGTGCCGGTGGTGGTGGATGCCAATGGCGAGCTGGCAAGCTCCGAAGTGGCCAGCAGTGCCGAGCTGTTTGTGGAGCGTACCGTAGAAACCGGCAACGGCCCGGTTGTGGTGCGCAGCTCCCTGTTCAAGCTGCGTGCAGAAGCGCAGAAGTACAGCATTGAAGAGTACGCCGATATCTGCGGTATTGATGCGGAAATCATCCGCCGGCTGGCGAAGAAGTTTGCCAGCCATGGCCGGCAGTCCGCCGCCGATGCCCACGGTGGCATGATGTCTGGTGCGGGCTTCTACGCCTCTTTCAGTGTGAACATGCTGAACGTGCTGGCGGGCAGCTTTAACCATAAAGGTGGTGTGGCCAAGGGTGGTGGCTCCTTCAATGGTGTGGGTAAAGGCCCCCGGTACGACCTGGCAGATTTCCCCGGCAAGGTCGGCCCCAAGGGTATTTTCCTGAGCCGTTCACGGTTCCCGTACGAGAAGTCTTCCGAGTACAAGCGCAAGGTGGCCAGTGGCCAGTCTCCGTACCCGGCTGAAGGCCCCTGGCGCAAGCTGGCGCCGCCGATTCTGACCGAGCATTTGATGTCTGGCCTGGATGGCTATCCGTACCGCATCAAGGCGATGATCGGTGCCATGGCCAACCCGCTGTATGGCCAGGCTGGTCTGACTTCCGTCATCGAAGAGAAGCTGAAAGACCCGAAGAACATCGGCCTGTTTGTGGCGGTGGATGGTTTCATCAACGAAACCAACCGCTTTGCCGACTACATTGTGCCCGATTCCGTGATGTATGAGGTGTGGGGCTTTACCGGTGCCTGGAGCGGCACGCTCACCAAGATGACTACTGCCTGCTGGCCGGTGGTGGAGCCTCGCCAGGTGAAGACTGCGGCCGGCGAGCCGGTGAGCCTGGATACCTTCTTCATTGAACTTGGCAAGAAGCTGAGCCTGCCGGGCTTTGGTGATGATGTGATTGCCGGTGCCGATGGCACCATGCATCCGCTCAACCGCGCTGAGGACTTCTACCTGCGTGCGGCGGCGAACATTGCGATGACTGGCAAGCCGTTGTCTGCGCCCAGCGAGGAAGACATTGTGGCTGGCGGCATTGAGCCGCTGATGGATCGTATCAAGTCTACCGTGGCGGAAGACGAAGTGGGCCCGGTGGCTCACCTGTATTCCCGCGGTGGCCGGTTCGAGACCATGGAAAAGGCCTACGACGGTGACAAACTGGGCCACGCCTGGAGCCGCCCGCTGTGTGTCTACAACGAAGATGTGGGCACAGCCATCGACAGCTACAGCGGCAAGCGCCTGACCGGTACTCCCATGTACCATCCGCCGCGCTTCTGGGATGGCTCGCTGATGCGGGAGCACTTCCCGGAAAACGAATGGCCGCTGCTGGCGTTCTCGTTCAAGAGCAACCTGATGAACTCCTACGCCATCGGCCTTGAGCGCCTGCGTATGATCAAGCCCTACAACCCGGTGCTGATCAACCGCAAAGATGCCGAGAAGTTTGGTGTGCAACACGGCGACACCATCAGCATCGAAAGCCCGGGCGGCAAGGTGCTGGCATTGGCGCTGGTGGGGGATGGTGTGCACGAAGGCGCCATCGGCATCGAACACGGCTATGGCCACCGCGAACTCGGTGCCGCCGGCCACGTAATCGACGGAGAAGAACGCCCCGGCAACCCCTACCTGGGCGCCGGCGTGAACATCAACGACCTCGGCTTCGCCGACCCCACCCGCACAGACCAGGTTGCCACCTGGCTGGAAAACGTCTCAGGCGCCGCCGTGCGCCAGGGCCTCCCGGTGCGAATCCGCACCGTTTGATAAGGCGGGGTCAGACCCCCGGTACATTTCGAGTGGTGAAATGTATTGGGGGTCTGACCCCGTTCATTAGCCTGCCAGTTCTTCTACCAAGACTCCCGCCGGAATCTCCCGACAACCGCTGGCATTCTGCCCGGACCACAATGGTGAGAAATCCCCGGTGCCAGCCGCTTCCCCGGCTGCTCGCAGCGGTGCAATGGCATTCGTTGCCAGGGGAAATACCGGCGCCTGATCGCAAACCGGGCCCAGTTCCCGCATTACCCGGTTAACAATGCCCCGCGCGGGGCCGCCGGAGAACAGGTTGGTGATGGCTGTATGCCGCGCCGCTGGGCTTTTCAGGGCCTCGCGATGCAGGGGCTTGGTGGTGGCTTCCGGGCAGAGCATGAACGCGGTGCCGATTTGTGCAGCCACGGCGCCCAGGTCCAGGGCTGCCCGCACACCTGCGGCCGTGGCAATGCCGCCGGCGGCGATTACCGGAATCTTCACTGCAGCCACAATCTGCGGCAGCAGGGCGAACGTGCCCATCTGGGTGGTCATGTCCGTGTTGAGGAAAATGCCCCGGTGCCCGCCGGCTTCCAGGCCCTGGGCGATGATGGCATCGGCGCCGTGCTGTTCCAGCCAGAGGGCTTCGTCTACGGTGGTGGCAGTGGACAGCACCTTCGCACCGGCTTTTTTGACGCGCTCCAGCAGCTCCGGCTTCGGCAGGCCAAAGTGAAAACTCACCACGGCGGGGCGGAACGCTTCGACAATCGCTGCGGATTCTTCATTAAACGGCATACGCCCCGGGCCGGCGGTGATGCTGGCCGGATCGATGTCGAATTCCTTGTAATAGGGCGCCAGCGCCTGCCGCCAGTTGGCTTCTTGCTGCTCGTTGGGCTCGGGTGGAGTGTGCGCAAAAAAGTTCAGGTTGTAGGGCTTGTTGGTGGCTTCATTCAACGCCTTAAGCTCCTCCCGCAACGCCTCCGTTCCCAGCATTGCACAAGGCAAAGACCCGAGCCCACCGGCATTCGAAACCGCCGTCGCCAGCCGATAATCCTGAACCCCCGCCATCGGCGCCTGGATGATGGGCTTCTCGACGTTAAACAGGGCTGTCAGTGCGTTACTCATAGTTTCTTCTCCAATTCGGGGTCAGACCCCCAGTACATTTCGTGTGGCCAAATGTATCGGGGGTCTGACCCCCGCAGTGTGTCGGTTGGGCCAAGGTTTGTGGCGGGGTGGGTTGGTAAGTTTATCGGAATAACAAGTTCAATGAGCGGAGTCTGGGTTTTATGAGTCGACAGGTGTTTATTACCGGCGGGGCCAGTGGTATCGGGTTGCAGCTGGCACGGAGTTATGTGCGCACGGGCGCAGCGGTAACTTTGTTTGATGTGCAGCCGGCGGAGCAGGCGGTGGCGGAGCTTTCGGCGCTGGCCGGGGTGCACAAGGTGCGGGCGTTTGCGATGGATGTCACCCGGCCGAAGCAGGTGCGGGAGGTGCTTGCAGAGGCCGCACGGGAGGCTGAGCCCGATGTGTTGATTCACTGCGCCGGCATTTGTGTGGCGGCGGATTTCGAGGCGATTGATGACGACACCTACGCCCGGGTGATCAACATTAACCTGGTTGGCTCCCGCAATGTGGTGGCGGGCGCGCTGCCGCATCTGAAATCCGGCTCGCAGTTGGTGCTGATTGCGTCCATGGCCGGGCTGGTGGGCTGTTACGGGTATGCGGCTTACTGCGCTTCGAAATACGGGGTGGTTGGGCTGGCGGAGGTGTTGCGGATTGAGCTGGCGCAGAAGGGGATTGATGTAACCGTGGTGTGCCCGCCAGAGGTGGAAACGCCGATGGTGGAAGCCGAGCGGCTGAACCGGCCAAAGGAGACCGAAACCCTGAAGCTGATGGCCGGCACCCTGCCGCTGGATTATGCGGTGCGGCAGATTCGAAAGGGCATTGATGCCCGGCGCTTTATGGTGATCCCGGGCTGGCGGGCCCGGGGGTTGTGGTTCACCAACAAGTTGTTGCCGGGGGTTATGACGCGCCGGTTGGCGGATTTTTTGGTTAGCCGGTGATCGGTGGCGGGTCTGACCCGCCGATAAAAATCCGCTCTGGAGGATAATTTATCGGGGGTCTGACCCCGAATCAGGAGAGGGCCTGGTTGAGGTCGGCGATCAGGTCTTTGGCATCTTCCAGACCTACGGACAGGCGCAGCATGCCGTCGCCGATGCCGCGTTTGAGGCGTTCTTCGTGGCTCAGGCCGTGGTGGCTGGTTGCGCTCGGTTGGCTGACCAGGCTTTCTACGCCGCCCAGGCTGGTGGCGAGCAGGAAGATTTTCAGGGAATCTGCCACTTTTTCAGCTGCTTGCTGGCCGCCTTCCACTTCAATGCTGAGCATGCCGCCGAAGCCGGTCATCTGCTGTTGGGCCAGGTCGTGGCCTTCGAAGGAGGGCAGGCCGGGGTAGTGGACTTTGGTGATTTTCGGGTGCTGTTCCATGGCCTCAGCTACCGCCATGGCGTTTTCGTTGTGCTGACGGATGCGCACCGGCAGGGTTCGCAGGCTGCGGGAGAGCAGGGCGGCGGTTTCCGGGGCGATCAGCTGGCCCAGGTTTTTGCGCCAGGCGGCAACCGGTTTGGCCAATTCGGCTGAGGTCATCAGGGCGCCGGCGGTGATGTCGCTGTGGCCGCTCAGGTATTTGGTGGCGCTGTGCAGTACCAGATCTGCCCCCAGTACCAGCGGTTGCTGGTTGATGGGGCTGGCGAAGGTGTTGTCTACCGCCACCAGGGCGCCGTGTTGGTGGGCGGTTTCTGCGATGGCGCGAATGTCCAGAATGGCCATGTTCGGGTTGGCCGGGGTTTCGAAATACACCAGCTTGCCCGGTTCACCCAGTTCGTCGGCCAGCCGGTTCTGTTCTTCACGGAACAGGAAGGTGACCGGAATGCCCAGGGCCATGCAGTGATTTTTAAGCAATTCCTGGGTGCCGCCGTAAAGGTCCCCCACGCAGACAATTCCCTTGCGACCGTGGGCCAGCAGCGTTGCAGAAATCGCCGCCATACCCGAGCCAAACGCCAGCGCCGCTTCCGCCTGCTCCAGCCCGGCCAGTCCCTGTTCCAGTTCACGAATGCTCGGGTTGGTGCCCCAGCGCGTGTACAGGTTGCCTTCGCTGCGCCCTTCAATCACATCCAGCAACGCGGCGGTGTTCTCGAACCGGTAGGTGGTGGTGTTGTACACCGGCGAGTAGGGGCTGCCGAACTGATCTTTGTGGCGGCGGTTGTGGATGATGCGGGTGGCGGGGCCTTTGTGGTTCATGGTGGTTCCTGTTTGTGCGGAGGAGATTCGGCTTATCCGTTGAAAGGGATAAAATGATCGGGGTCAGACCCCACTTTCTGGGCTTGTGCTCGAAGGCCGGTGAGAATCGGGTCAGCTACTTTCGCCGGAAATCCATTGGGTAGCCGTGCGTTGACGGATTCGATGACGGCTTCGGTTTGAGCCACCGTTTCTTCCATTATGGCGGCGGCCCGCGTCGGCGAAAAGCCCATGGCCTTCGCTGTTGAGAGGAAGTGCCGGGGAAGTATCTTAGCGCGTGCGGGTGCCAGGCTGTCGTGATCCATCAGCGGATAGGCTGAAATGACGTCGTACAGTGGCGTCATGCGGTAGGCCGAGCCGGGTTCAAGGAACAGACTGAAGTTCTTGGCGTGGCCGTCGATGGCCGCCAGAAGCCAGAACACCAGCTGGGTTTTGAAAAACGTGTCCCGGTCCTGGCTGGCATTCTGCGAGCCTTCAAGAATCTTCATGCATTGCCGAAGACCTGGCCCGCCATCACTTTCATATTTCAGCGCGGGCGAAATGCCCAGTGCCTGGCAGAAGTCTTCCTGGGGCAGACGCATCAGCCAGGAACGATCACTTGACCATTTCCGGTCAAAACGTTCGACAATCAAGATGCTTTGGTTCCCGAAACGCGCCAGGTCTGCGTTGGCGGTTGGCAGGCCGAAGGCTTTGAGAATCTGAAGGCAGAGCCATTCGTTCTCGCTGCTTTCGCGCAGATCAATGTTGCTGTGCTCGAGAAAACCAATCGGTAGTTTGAAGATGTGGCTGGTGGGCGTCGACCCCAGAGGAAGTTGCCATTGATTCTGGTGCCACAGCAGTGCGGTTTTCTCCTGTGCGCCGGCCAGTGATATGCGGAAATCGTGATCTTTGGCCATACCCAGCGGCGCATCCTGGTAGCCTGCCAGAAGGTTCTCGATGTCCCGGTTGTTCAGCGGCCTGGCCCTGGTTTGTGTAACGTCAGGCAGCACCATGCCATTGGGGTATAGCTGATTGGCCCCAATGCAGTCTCTGCCCACGCTGGCAAGGAGATCGAAGGGGTGACTGCTGGCAACACGAAAGCGAGCTTGCATGCGGGCTCGGAGGGTATCGGAATCCGGCAGCAGGTTGTCGAAGAAGTTATAGACTTTTTCACCCTTGTAGGGTGCAAGTGTGAGCGGCAAGGACAACGAGATAGCCCGCGCGCCCGGCCGGTCTACCCATTCTTTCAGGTACTGAAAAGTCATCGCGCCGGAGCGAGCCTTTTCAAGAGTGCCAACCTCAATTCCGTTGAGGGCTACCAGCAGTTGTGACATCTCACCACTCCTGGTCCCAGCCAGCTTCGGCATTTTTTGTATCGCGCTCGCTCAGGTGCAGCTCCAGATCGAGGGAGGTAAGCAGCTTGAACAGCGTTTCAACCCGAGACGCCTCCGGCTTGTTCTCGAAGCCAGATAGGGTCGCCTGCTTCAGGCCAACGTTATCAGCAACCACGCTCTGGCTGAGCTGACGTTCCTTCCTGATGTTCTTCAATGCCTGCGCCAGCATTTCCGGTGATGTGATTCTCACACTTATCCCCTTAAGCGGATTTTCTCAACCATATACCCTGAAGGGGATAAAGTCCATTTATCCTCTTGTCGGGATAAAAAGTTCGGGGTCTGACCCCGGTGGTTTTATTGGCCGGGGAGTAGGCCGCATTGTAGACTGTTGCGTATTGAGAGGATAACCAAGTTGCTTCAACCCAAAGAAGGATGACGCTTTGTCTATCAAGTTGACTGAATTCAGCCACGGCGCGGGCTGTGGTTGCAAGATTGCGCCGGATGTTCTGGACCGGATTCTGCACACCGATATGCCGGATTTTCATGATCCGAAACTGCTGGTGGGTAACAGCAGCCGGGATGATGCCGCGGTGGCGGATATCGGTAACGGGATTGGCGTGATCAGTACCACCGATTTCTTTATGCCGGTGGTGGATGATCCGTACGATTTCGGCCGGATTGCGGCGGCGAATGCCATCAGTGATGTGTACGCCATGGGCGGCAAGCCGGTGATGGCGATTGCGATTCTGGGCTGGCCGGTGAATGAGCTGGCGCCGGAGATTGCCGCGCAGGTGATTGATGGCGGCCGTGCCGTGTGCGCCGAGGCAGGCATTGCACTGGCCGGTGGCCACAGTATTGATTCGCCAGAGCCGATTTTTGGGCTGGCGGTGACTGGCCAGGTGGCGGTAGACCGCATTATCCGCAACGACACCGCCAAGGCGGGTGACCTGCTGTATCTGACCAAGCCGCTGGGCGTGGGCATTCTGACCAGTGCCTCCAAGAAGGGCAAGGTAACGCCGGAAGACCTGGCCGTCGCGGTGCAGAACATGTCGACCCTGAACAAGGTGGGCGAGGTGTTCGCACAGATTGATGGCGTGAATGCGATGACCGACGTAACCGGTTTCGGCCTGGCTGGCCACCTGCTGGAAATCTGCCGGGGCAGTGGCCTGAAGGCTACCGTCAGCCGCAAGGCGATTCCGACCCTGCCAAACCTGCAGCCGTACATTGATGCCGACTGCATTCCGGGCGGTACCCACCGCAACGCGGCAGCGTTCGGCAAGGCCATCTCCGGCATGACCGAGGCCGACAAGCTGCTGTTCTGCGATCCGCAAACCAGTGGCGGCCTGATGGTGAGCGTGGCGGAAAGCAGCCGCGAAGCCTTCGAAGCCAAGGCTCGCGAGCAGGGGCTGGAGCTTCAGCCGCTGGGTCGTCTGGAAGCAGCCGGTTCCGAAGAGAGCCTGGTGTTCATCGAAGACTGATAGCACCCGCAATCAAAAAAGCCGCGCCCGGTACCAAACCCGGCGCGGCTTTTTTGTATTCGGGGTCAGACCCCGAATACATTTGGTGGGTCAAAATGTACCGGGGGTCTGACCCCCATGGAAGATCAGGGGCAGGTGGTTGAAGCCGCCGGTGGGGAACATGGCGCGTTCTGGTTGTTCGTCTTTTGCGATGTCTATGGCTGATATCTGTTTCAGGAATTCTTCCATGAATACCTGCAGCTCCATGCGGGCCAGGGGGGCGCCGGGGCATACGTGGATGCCGGCGCCGTAGAGCAGGTTTTTGTTGGCGTTCTGGTGTGGGCAGTAGCTGTCCGGGTTGCCGAATTCGGCTTCGTCCCGGTTGGCGGAGGCCCAGAGGAGGGTGATTTTCTCGCCGGCGGGAATGGTGCGGCCGCCGATTTCGACTTCGCGGGTGGTTACCCGGCGGTTGGAGATCAGCGGGGCGTCCATGCGCAGGATTTCGTCGATGGCTTCGGGTAGCAGCTCCGGTGCGGCTTTCAGGTCGGCCATTAAGGCCGGGTGCCGGGCCAGGTAGTTCAGCAGTATGGAGACGGAGGCCGAGATAGTGGCCAGTTCGCCCACGGTCCAGTTGCGCATCAGGCTGACCAGTTCGTCATCGGTCATGGGTTTGCCGTTCACCTGTTCGCGCATCAGCGAGGTGGTGACGTCATCCGGCGCCTGGTCGCCAGCCTGGCGGCGGGTTTCAAGCATGTCGGTAATGTAGTCGTCGAATTCCCGGGCCACAGCGGCCATGGCGTCCCGATCCCGGGCGAGGGTGGCGCGGTGGTTCTTGCGTACCCATTCCGCCAGGGGTTCGTGCAGGCGTTCAGGCCAGCCCATAAAGGCGCACTGGATATGCAGGGCGAAGGGGCGGCTGAGGGCATCGACCACATCCACGGCCTCACCCTTGGCCAACTGGCTCACCAGCCCGCGGGCAATCTCACGGCAAACCGGTTCGAACCGGGCCATGGGTTCCGGGGCGAAGTAAGGTTCGATCACTTTGCGATAGGGGGTGTGCTCGGGCGGGTCCATGCCGTTGGGAACGGACAGGTGGGCAGACACGGCGTTGCTGAAGGTGTCGTGGTCTTCCAGTACGGCCATCACGTCTGCATGGCGGAACAGCGTCCATTGCTGGTAGTCGCTCCAGGCCACGGGGCAGCGTTCGCGCATGTCGTCGTACGCGCGGATCTGGTCTTTCTGTACGCTGGCGGCTCTTGGGTCCCAGTCTTCGTGGCGCTGTTCGGTCATACGGCCTCCTGATGGTCTCGTTAGCTTGCTTTCAGGCTAACACCGGAGGCCGCTGGCCATTTGGAGAAATGTCAATTTATGACATTTGTAAAGGAAATTGCTTATGCGCCGCGAGTAACGCTCACCACCTTCAGGTGGATGGGCTTGCGGCCTTTCATGGGCCATTCGATGCTGTCGCCGATGCTCAGGCCCAGCATGGCGGCACCGGCCGGGGCCAGGATGGACACCTTGTGGTCTGCATCGCCCACTTCGTGGGGGTAAACCAGCATCATTTCGTGTTCTTTGCCGGCGTCTTCATCCACAAAGCGCACCAGCGAGTTCATGGTGACCACGCCTTCGGGCATTTCGGCCAGGGGCACGAGGTCTGCGCGGCTGAGTTCGTCTTCCAGGCCGTCGGCGACGTCGGACTTGCCGGCCATGCGCTCGAGCAGGGTGCTCAGGCGGTTGTAATCTTCTTCGGCAACAGTAATAGAGGGTAATTCAGACATAGAAATCTCCGGAAAAATGGTTCAACAATGTTTGGTTTTAAGCGCTGAATCCGGAAGGGTTGTAAGGTGGATTCAGCGAAATCAGAGGCGGATAGCAGCCCTGCCGGTGTTCGCAGAGGAAGACCGCAGTGCCAAAGAGGATGTGTGAATACAGGAAATCTGGCTGTTCACGTTGTTCGAATCAGTCCGTTATAGGATGCTATAGGCTGAATCTAACCCCCAAAGAGCAAAATGGCAACGGTTAAAAGGATGATGGCATGCCGGTAGTTGTACAGGCCCTGTTTCCGGTTTTCGTATTGATCATGTTGGGCCATGTTTTACGGCGGCTGAACTTCCCGGGCGGGGATTTCTGGCCCGAGGCGGAGCGGTTCACCTATTACATCCTTTTCCCGGCCATGCTGGTGTTCAAGCTGGGGCAGGCCAGGTTGCCGGCCTCGGCCTATGCCGACACCGCGTTGCTGATTGTGGCCATGCTGCTGGCGATGACGGCGGTGCTGGTGGCGGTTCAGCTGTTCTGGCGCTGGAGCGGGCCGGTGTTTTCCTCGGTGTATCAGGGCGCTATTCGCTTTAACTCCTATGTGGGCCTGGCGGCGGGCGGAATGCTGCTGGGGGATGATGGGCTGTCCCTGACGGCCATCGCGGTGGCCATTATGGTGCCGTTGCTGAACCTGCTGTGCATTCTGATGTTCTCGCTGGTGGCGGGGCAGGACAAGGTCAGCGTGGTTCAGGTATTGCGGGCGATTGTGACCAACCCGCTGATTGTCGGCTCGGTGCTGGGGGTATTTTGGAGCTGGTTCCAGATCGGTTTCCATCCGCTACTGGCGGGCATCCTGGCACCCCTGAGCAACCTGGCGCTGCCCATGGGGCTGATGACGGTGGGGGCAGGGTTGCAGTTGAGCGCCTTGCGGGGTGCTTCGGCGCCGTTCCTGGTGTCGTCGGGGTTGAAGCTGCTGGCCTTCCCCACCATGGTGGTGGGGCTGGCCTGGGCGCTGGGGCTGAGTGGTTTGTTGGTGCAGGTGGCGGTGTTGCTGGCAGCGTTGCCTACCGCCACCTCGGCCTACATCCTGGCACGCCAGCTGGGCGGTGATGCGCCGCTGATGGCGGGTATCATCAGCGGGCAGACCTTGCTGGCGATGGTCACCATTCCGTTAATGCTGAGCCTGCTCTGGTAGGCATTCCAGTACAGCGTCCGCAATGGATTGCTGGAACTGGATGTAGCCTTCGCTGGTCGATTCGATATCGGTGGCCAGCGGGTCCCAGGTGCTGAAGGTCACGTCCAGGCCTTCGGTGATGGAACGCCACCACTGGCGGTTGAACTGGGGTTCGGTCAGTAGGCACGGCTGGTTGGCCTGGCGCAGTTTGTCCTGCACTTCGGCAATATGCCGGGCGCCGGGGGACAGCTCCGGGTTCAGGGTGAGCACGCCATCCAGCTGCAGTTCATAGTGTTCGGCAAAGCGTTCAAAGGCGCTGTGGTACGCAAACAGGCTGATGCTGTGAAGCGGTGCCAGGCTGGCTTTGATGTCCCGTTCTGCCGCATTCAGGTCTTGCTCGAACCGGGCCAGGTTGGCGTCCAGTTCTTCTTTCTTCATATCCTCCAGCGTGACCAGTCTGGCGTGGATGTCCCGTGCCATGTCCAGGGCCAGTTGCGGGTCTGTCCAGATGTGCGGGTCTTCGCCGTCTCCGTGGTCGTGGCCATGGTCGTCGTGGTGATCGTGGCCGCTGTGTTCATCTTCGTGATGATTGTCTTCACCTTCCGGCACGTCGGTAAAGGCCACCACCCTGCCGTCGAATTCATGGCCACCGAGCAGGCGGCTGAGGAAGGTTTCCATTTCCGGCCCAACCCAGAAGATGGCATCCGCCTGTTCCAGGGCTCGGCGCTGGGAGGGTTTCATGGTGTAGTTGTGGGGGCTGGAGCCGGCAGGTACCAGGGTTGAAACCTGCACGCTGTCGCCGGCCACGGCTTTTACCAGCAGTTCCAGTGGCTTGATGGAGGTAACAACGTTGGCGGCCGAGGCCGGAAAGGCGGTAACGGCCGCGGCCATGCCAAGGGCGAGAGAGAGGGTGCTGCGTTTCATGGTACTGAATCCTGATGATGTCCTGAAACGTTATAATATTACATTAACGGCAGTTGGTGCAAAGCCGATCATGCGAAACCGCCCCATGGCCGCTATAATGCGCCCTTTATAAATCGGCCACTTATTTTCAGGATGGTTTCATGACAGTACGCACCCGAATTGCCCCGTCGCCCACTGGCGATCCACACGTTGGTACCGCCTACGTGGCCTTGTTCAACCTGTGTTTTGCACGCCAGCACGGTGGCCAGTTCATTCTGCGCATTGAAGACACGGATCAGGCCCGTAGCACGGCGGAATCCGAGCAGGATATTCTCAAGGCCCTGCGCTGGCTGGGCCTGAACTGGGACGAAGGCCCCGATGTGGGCGGCCCCCACGGCCCTTATCGCCAGTCTGAGCGTAAGCACATGTACGGCCAGTACGCAGAAGACCTGGTTACTGCCGGCCATGCTTTCTATTGCTTCCGCACCCCGGAAGAACTGGACGCCATCCGCGAAGAGCGCAAGGCCCAGGGTCTGAACCCGGGTATCAAGGGTGACCTGGAGCTGCCGGCAGACGAAGTGAAGCGCCGCCTGGATGCCGGCGAGTCTTACGTTATCCGCATGAAGGTGCCGGACGAAGGTGTGTGCGAGATCCAGGACATGCTCCGGGGCACCATCGAAATCGACTGGGCCCAGGTGGATTGCCAGATCCTGCTGAAATCCGACGGCATGCCTACCTACCACCTGGCCAACGTGGTGGATGACCACTTGATGGGCATTACCCATGTGTTGCGGGGTGAGGAGTGGATCAACTCTGCGCCCAAGCACAAGCTGCTGTACCAGTACTTTGGCTGGGACATGCCGGAGCTTTGCCACCTGCCGCTGCTGCGTAACCCGGACAAGAGCAAGCTGTCGAAGCGCAAGAACCCCACCAGCATCAACTTCTATGAGCGCATGGGCTTTTTGCCGGAGGCGGTCACCAACTATCTGGGCCGCATGGGCTGGTCCATGCCGGACGAGCGCGAGAAGTTCACCCTGGATGAGATGATCGAGAACTTCGACATCCAGCGTGTGTCTCTCGGTGGCCCGGTGTTTGATGTAGAGAAGCTGCGCTGGCTGAACGGCCAGTGGATTCGCGATGAGCTGAGCGACGAACAGTTCATGGAGCGGATGCACCAGTGGTGGTTCAACCGTGACGACCTGCAAGCGCTGGTGCCGCACATCAAGGGCAGGGCAGAGGTGTTCTCTGACGTAGCTCCGATGGCTCAGTTCATGTTCAGCGGCATGCTGAACCTGAAGCCGGAAGACTTCGCCCACAACAAGCTGGAAGAAGCCCAGGTCAAGCGGGTGCTGCAGTTCACCCTGTGGAAACTGGAGGCCCAGCGCCACTGGAGTAAGGAAACCATCTTTGCCGACATCAAGGCCCTGGCCAAGGCCATGGACCTGAAGATGGGGGATTTCATGTTCTCGATCTTCGTGGCCATTGCCGGAACGCCCAATTCCTGGTCGGTAATGGACTCCATGGCCCTGCTTGGCCCGGACATGACCCGCGCCCGTTTGCGCACCGCGCTGGACGTAATGGGTGGTTTCTCCAAGAAAGAAACCAAGAAAGTAGAGAAAGAATACGCCGCTTTGGGTATTTAATAAGCGGTTTGTCGGATAATTGAACGATGTGAACAGGGATGTTCAAAAAACTTTAAAAAAAGCGAAATCGGGTGTTGACGGCCTAGGGGCGGATCCTTAATATACGCATCCGTTGAGGGGCCATAGCTCAGCTGGGAGAGCGCAACACTGGCAGTGTTGAGGTCAGCGGTTCGATCCCGCTTGGCTCCACCAATTTCTAGTCCCCTTCGTCTAGTGGCCTAGGACTCCGCCCTTTCACGGCGGCAACAGGGGTTCGAACCCCCTAGGGGACGCCAATACGGCTTGACGGTTTAGTCCACCGGATAGCCATCAAAAAAACCGCCTTCGGGCGGTTTTTTTGTGCCTGGAATTTGCCCCGGGGTCAGACTCCCCAACGGGGGTCTGACCCCCAGTTCTGAAGTGACCCCGAAGTTCTCCCGATTCTCCGAGTTAAAAGGGGTCAGACCCCCGTTGGGGAGTCTGACCCCGGGGAGAGTTTTGATCCCTAGCGGGCAGCAATCGCTCCCTTGCCCACGCCTTCATAAGCCTTCACCCGAATCTCGTCTTCCGGAAACTCCGCTTTCAGCGTGTCGGCAATATACGCGGCAATCAGCTCTACGGTGGTGTCGGTATCCAGCATGTACACGCGGCTTTCCGGCAGAGTGAGGGCGAATTCGCCCTGGTTGGCTTCGTATTCGAAGGTGATGTACGCCGCGCCGTCGTCGCCTACAAAGCGGCGGGTTACGTCTTCTTCGGTGCCTACGTAGATATCCTTCCACAGTTTGGCCCAGCGGTTTTCCAGGTCGTAGTCCCGGTGGCCGTTGCGGTCGATGCGGATGGGGGAGCGGTGGCCGTGGGCGATGCGCTGGCAGTTGCCCAGGTGTTTCTTCAGGCCGTGTACGTAGTGGTAGTAAGCGCCTTCAATCACGTCTTCCCGCAGGTTGATTTCCACAGAGGTGACGTTGCCGGGCAGTACTGCCATCAGTTCTTTTTCCAGCAGGGCGGCTACGGCCGAGGGGACTACGCGGTCTGAGGACAGCCACACCACGGCTTCATCCGGTGAGCGGTGTTCGATGCGGCTGCCGTCGGTCAGGTCCCAGATAAAGGTGTCCGGGGTTTCTTCGTCCCAGTGCAGGCCTTCATAGCCACGGGGGATCACCAGGCGGTGGTCTACCCGCTCGTCGATCACCCGTTTGATGGTGCGTTTGACCAGGCTGAAATCGAACACCATGCCCTGATCGTCCAGTTCGCCGCCCAGAACCACGTCTGCAATCCAGCTTTCACCCACAAGGCCCCGGCTTGGGTCCAGGTAGGCGAAGTCAATCACGGTGAGGTTGTCGACAAAGAGGTGGTTCATGAATGGTCCGGCTGATTTGGTTGCATGGTGGCGGAATTCTAGCAAAAATCGCGGGATTCAGCAGTTTACTGCAGCTATCCACGCTATTAAGGAATCCGGCATCTTAACTATCAACCCTTGTTCTCACGATCAGCAGTTTCCGGCATTGGTGCTGGCGGCGGGCCGTGCCTCCCGTATGGGGCATTACAAACAGTTGTTGCGGGTTCCGGGGCGGGGCACGTTGCTGGATAACGCCATTGGCCAGGCCCGGCAGTTGTCGGCGCAGATCACGGTGGTGGCCGGTGCCGGATATCCGCTGGTGCGTTTTCGCTGCCACAGGCAGCCGGCAAGCTGGATTGTGTGCGACAACTGGCAGGCCGGGCTGGCGGAATCCCTGAAGGCGGGTGTGGCCGCCCTGGGGCCGCGGGTATTGGGCGTGTTTGTGGTGTTGGGGGATCAGCCGTTATTGGATGTGGACGGCCTGAAGCAGCTGGCCCGGCAGGCCCGGGATAACCCGGCAAAAGCCCTGGGTGCCAGTTACGGGCGCAGAACGGGAGTGCCGGCGTGGATTCCGAGGGCCCTGTGGCCGCAGGTGTTTCAGCTGGAAGGGGATGCCGGAGCGGGTGTTATCCTGAACCGTGCGGGAGCCGGACGGGTAGAGATTGCCGGGGTGCAACAGGATGTCGACACCCCCGGCGACTGGCGTCAGGTACGTGCGATGTTAAACGCCGAACAGTCCTGACAGCCAGGCAATACCCACACTGAAAATGCCGAGGCTCACGGCCAGGCCCAGCGTGTACATGCGGGAGTTGGCGGAGCGCTGCTGCGAGACGTACAGGTCGATGGTGCGCTGGGCGATGTCTTCCGCGGTTTCACGGGAGATTTCGTGGGCCTGCTGAATGGCTTCAGACTGCAGGGTTTGCCAGAACTCGGTGTCGATGGTCTGCACATTGGTGATGTGGTCTTTCAGCTCGGCCATGTGATCGGGGGTAAAGCCGGCGGTTTTCGAGAGTTCTTTCTTCAGGGCCGACAGTTCCCGGCCCAGGTTGATGTTCACCTCGGCGGCTACGTCGTCCCGCAGGTTGCGGGTGCGCTCGTCTACCATGGCAGACAGCGCGTTCAGGCGTTCTTCCAGCTCGGCTTCCTGCTTGCTCCGGGTGTCGTCCAGGGCCCGTTTCAGGTGGTCGTACTGTTCATCAAACAGGTCGCTCAGCAGCTCGTGCAGGCGATTGTTGATGTGGGTTTTAACCGCCGAGCGGGAAATCTGTTCGATCAGGTCGCTGGTCAGCGGCACCACATCGGCACCGGCGTGGCCGTTCAGGTTGATCTCGGATTTCGGCTCGACCTCGGCGGATTCCATCTCGGCGGGTGGCTCCGGCAGGGTGCCGTGCTCTACGTCGTTGGCCAGCTCCTGCAGGGCGAGCTCCAGGCGCTCGGTCTGGGGCGGCTTGGTGAGGATGCTGTAGATGCCGAAGTTCCTGGCTTCTTCCGTGAAATCGGAGGATTTCTTGGAGGTGCACATGATAATCGGAATGCCGGCGGTGTCCGGGTTGCCCTTGATGGCCTTGGTGGCCTCTACGCCGTTCATGCCGGGCATCAGGTGATCCATAAAGATCACATCCGGGCGGCCGTTGTTTTTCAGGAAGTCCAGGGCTTCCTCGGCAGAGCTTGCCATGTTCACTTCCATGTCACGACTCTCGAGCAGTTTGCTGAGGGCAAACCGGGCTACCTTGGAGTCGTCCACAAGCAGAGCATTCTTGATTGGCATGTCACTTCCTCAACCTGTTACTGCTGACGCGTGGGTGCTGCGACCGGGTTTTTGATTACCAGCCTTCCAGTTGCGGGCACTGGGTGGCCCGATAGCTTTTTTCCCGATAACACACACCGGGTTCCGTTGAGCGGGCGGTAAATATTTCGCCGGCTGCGGTTGTCAGGCGAACCTGTCCGTAGGGTTCACCGTGGCGGAAAGTGGCTTCGATGGAGCTGCCGTTGGGGTTGCGCAGCAGCCCCTTGCCATGGAATTTTCCTTCCATGTATTGCCCATCGTACTTCTTCCCGTCTGCAAAAATTTCTGTGCCCTGGCCGTGGAATTCGCCATTGGAGAATTCGCCTTCATAGGTGCGGCCATCGGGGTAGGTGAGTGCGCCCTGGCCGTGGAACTCGCCATTGCGGAAGCCGCCCACATAAAGCATGCCTCCGGTGGTGGTCAGGGAGCCCTGGCCGTGCAGGTTGCCCTGGGCCCAGTTGCCGGTCAGGGTGTCGCCGTTGGCCCGGGCCAGGGTGCCCTTGCCATGGAATTCGTTGCGTTCGAAAAGGCCGTTGTAGCGGCTGCCATCCGGATACCAGGCGGTGCCTTCACCGTGGAACTTGCCATCGATAAAGTGGCCTTCGTAACGCAGACCGGTATCGTCTTCGTAAGTGCCATCGCCGGTTTTAACACCGCCCAGCCACTGGCCGTTGCGGAATTCTACGCGGGTGAGTTCTTCGAGCTGGCCAACCAGGGTCATCTGCTGGCCGGCTTTCAGGGCCACCGAATTGGTCCAGGGCTGGTAGCCGGGCTTGGCAATGGTGACGTCGTAACGGCCGGGGTCCAGTTCCAGGTCCAGGCGGGTGGCGCCATAGTTGCGGCCGTTAATGGTGACCACATCGCCCACCACGTTGGAGCGCAGTACCAGCTTGCCGGTGGTGGCCGGTTCGGGTTCCGGGGCAGGTTTGGAGGCAGTTTCGGGTTCGGCCTTTGGTGCCGGCCTGGCAGCCGGGGCTGAGATAGCAGCCACGGGCTCGGCCATGGCAAGCATTTCCGGCTCTTCGGGCATGGGTTCAACCGAGAAGGGTTCGGCAATCAGGGGCTGTTCGGGTTCCGGGGCCGGCTCGGGTTGAACCTGTGGGGCAGGCTCTGGTTCGGGCTCAGGTTCGGGTTCTGCATCGGCAAAGACCGGTTCCGGGGTTTCGGCGGGCTCCGGGCCGGGCTCTGCACTGGCTTTGGCAATGGCGGCTTCCACCTCGGGCGCCTGGACTACGGGCAGGGTGATGTCTTTGCGTACCGAGGCAAATCCGGCGGTAACCAGCAGCATTAGGGCAAGCGCGTTGATGAACAGCAGTGGTCTGAAATCGACCATGATGAAACCTCGTGATCCATACGTTCCGGATGCTTTTGTTATGGTTTCATCTTAACCACTGTGTGCAACGTTATGTAACAGAAACCGCCTGCAGTTGGTCAGAATGCTGGCCAAATCACACTTTGTCCGGAAGCGGGTCATGGTTAACCTGCTCCCACGCCTTCATGTATACATCGGCTTCATATTCATAGGGTGACCGGAACGGGGTCAGAACGAAGTCGAACACCAGGAAAAAGCTGCCGATGGACAGCCAGGCGATGGTCAGGGTACTCAGGGTGGTGGCCTGTTGTTCCGGGTTGGAGGCAACGAACTCCTGCAGCATGGGGATCAGGCTGTTGGCCATCACCACCGGGTTAAAACTGGACAGTACAAAGGGCAGCCAGAAGGCGATCACCAAGGGGAAGAAGCCGTAACACCACAGGGCGCGGCGTAGCAGGTAGAGGGTAACTTCCTTGCGAAACTGCTGTCTGAGTTCCGGTGTTTTGCGGATCTGCTCCAGGTACCGGCGGCGTTCGGCCCACCAGGCGGCTACTTCAGGAGAGTCTATGTGCTTCTGGGTATGGTCTGTCATAAATCGGCAGGCTACCTTGTTGAGTCCGTTCCGTGCATCATATCCGATAGTACGTGTTACCCTGTAATTCTCCAATTGTTCAATACACAGGATCGTTTTAATGGCTGCAGCGACAGACAACGCAATCCATCCGGCTTTCGAGAAAATTCGCAGTCACCGGATTGGCACCCTTAACCTGGAGGTTGAGGAGTATCGCCACAAGAAAACCGGTGCCCGCCATCTTCACCTGGCGGCAGATAACGACGAGAACGTGTTTTTCGTGGCCCTGCGTACCTTCCCGATGGACTCCACCGGTGTTGCGCACATTCTCGAGCATACGGCACTGTGCGGCAGTGAGCGTTATCCCGTTCGCGACCCGTTTTTCATGATGATCCGGCGTTCCCTGAACACCTTTATGAACGCCTTTACCAGCAGCGACTGGACTGCCTACCCGTTCGCCAGCATGAACCGCAAGGACTTCGACAACCTGTTGTCGGTGTACCTGGATTCGGTATTCTTCTCCAAGCTGGACCCGCTGGACTTTGCCCAGGAAGGCCATCGCCTGGAGTTCGACAAGCCGGATGACCCTTCCAGCGACCTGGTGTACCGGGGCGTGGTCTATAACGAAATGAAAGGGGCCATGAGTGCGCCCACTTCCCAGCTGTGGCAGAACCTGACCAGCCACCTGTTCCCGACCACCACCTACCACTACAACAGTGGCGGTGAGCCGGACCACATCGTAGACCTCAGCTACGATGACCTGGTGAAGTTCTACAAGCACCACTACCACCCGAGCAACGCGATTTTTGCCACCTACGGCAATATTCCCGCGCACGAGCACCACGAGAAGTTCGAAGAGCAGGCCCTGAAGCGGTTCGACAAGCTGGATATCGAGCTGCCGGTGCGGGACGAAAAGCGCATGTTCGCCCCTATGCGGGTAGAGCAGGGCTATGCGGTGAATGACGGCGAAGGCACCGAGAACAAAACCCACATTGTGATGGGCTGGTTGCTGGGCCACAGCTTTGACCTGCAGGAAAACCTTGAAGGCCAGCTGCTGTCTTCCGTCTTGCTGGAAAACAGTGCATCACCGCTGATGCGGGCACTGGAAACCACCGATCTGGGCCACGCGCCATCGCCCATGTGCGGGCTGGAAGATTCCAACCGGGAAATGACCTTTGTGTGCGGTATTGAAGGTAGTGAGCCGGAACGCCGTGCCGAGCTGGAGCAGCTGGTGGAGTCCACCTTGCAGAAGGTGGTCGACGAAGGCATCAGCCAGGAGCGGCTGGAAGCCATTCTGCACCAGTTGGAACTGCATCAGCGGGAGATCGCCGGCGACAGCTTCCCCTATGGTTTGCAGCTGATCATGCACGCGATTTCACCCATGGTGCACGGCGGGGATCCGGTGGAGCTGCTGGACCTTGAGCCGGTACTGGCTACCCTGCGTGAAAAGATCAAAGACCCGGACTACGTGCCAGGCCTGATTCGTCGCAAACTGTTGGATAACCCGCACCGGGTAACCCTGACCCTGCGCCCGGACGAAAACCTGGAAAGCCAGCACCAGAAGGCGATCCGGGAAACCCTGGCCAAGCGCAAGGCCAGCCTGAGCGAAGAGGAAGTGCAGCAGATTGTCGAGCGGGCACAGGCGCTGGAAGAGCGCCAGCTGCGCAAAGACGACGATTCCATTCTGCCGAAGGTAGGGCTGGACGATGTGCCCCTGCAGATGCCGGAGCCAGTCGGCAGTTACGATGCTGAAATTGGCGCTACGGTGTATGCCCGCGGCACCAACGGCCTGGTGTACCAGCAGGTAGTCCTGCCACTTCCGGCCCTGAGCAAAGACGAACTGCTGCTGTTGCCTTACTACACCACCCTGATTTCCGAGCTGGGTTGTGGCGACCTGGATTACCTGCAGATGCAGGATCGTATTTCCGCAGAATCCGGCGGCATTGGCGCATCCTTTACCGCCAAGGGCCGGATTGACGATGTACAGGCTATG
Organism: Marinobacter sp. P4B1; assembly: GCF_001447135.1. Lineage (NCBI taxonomy): Bacteria > Pseudomonadati > Pseudomonadota > Gammaproteobacteria > Pseudomonadales > Marinobacteraceae > Marinobacter > Marinobacter sp. P4B1. The sequence continues at coordinate 122,755 of NZ_LLXM01000005.1, read as the reverse complement.
TCCGGCTACCTGATCTTCAGCGGCAAGGCACTGGCCCGCAACAGTGCGGCGCTGACCCGTCTGCTGAAAGATGTGTATACCGGTGTGCGGTTTGACGAGCACGATCGCATTCGCGAAATCGTGGCCCAGGCCCGTGCCCGCCGCGAACAGGCGGTAACCGGCAGTGGCCACGCACTGGCGATGGGTGCTGCCGCCCAGGGTCTGAGCGCCGGCGCCTGGCTGACGTTCCGGTTGGGTGGCCTGGAAGGGATTCGGGGCACCAAGGCCCTGGACAAGTCCCTGAAAGACGAACAGGCCCTGAAGGATTTCTGTGCCAGCCTGGCCGCGCTTCACGACAAGATTCGCAACCAGGGCCGCCAGTTCCTGCTGATTGGCGAAGATGGCCAGCTGGCGCCCATGCTGGACGAGCTGAAAGCCTGCTGGCAGAACGACAGCGGTGAAACCAGCGAAAGCTGGAGCATGGAGCCGGTGAACTACAACACCCGCGAAGCCTGGCTGACCTCTACCCAGGTGAACTTCTGCGCCAAGGCCTACAGCACTGTTGCTGTGGACCATCCGGATGCAGCAGCGCTGACGGTACTGGGTGGTTTCCTGCGTAACGGTTACCTGCACCGGGCTATCCGTGAGAAGGGCGGCGCCTACGGTGGTGGTTCCGGGCAGGACAGTGTGAATGGTGTGTTCCGGTTCTTCTCGTACCGCGATCCACGCCTGGCGGAAACCCTGGACGATTTCGATGCGGCGCTCGAGTGGCTGCGCACCGAACAGCATGATCACCAATCCCTGGAAGAAGCTATTCTGGGCGTGATCGGCCAGCTTGACCGGCCCCGTTCTCCGGCCGGCGCTGCCCGCCATGCGTTCCATAATGGCTTGTTTGGCCGGTCACCAGAGCAGCGCGCCCGGTTCCGGGAACGGGTGCTGGGCGTGACAATGGATGAGCTGCGCCGGGTGGCAGACACCTGGCTGAAGCCGGAAAACGCCAGCGTGGCGGTAGTCACCAGCCCGGACAACCGGGAAGTTGCCGAAGGGCTGGGGCTGGCTATCCAGGAGCTTTAACGGTGACGTTTCAACCCGGTGGTTACCATAATCCGGGTTGAAATCTCTTCCACCGAGTAGGCTGTGGTGTTCAGGTAGGGGATGCGTTCCCGCTTGTACATCAGCTCGATTTCTTCGATTTCGTGCATGCACTGCTGGATGGACGAGTACCGGGAATTGGGCCGCCGTTCGTTACGGATGGTGGCCAGGCGGTCCGGGTCGATGGTCAGGCCGAACAGCTTTTCTTTATGGGGCCGCAGGGCCGCCGGCATTTTCTGGTCGTCCAGGTCTTCTTCGGTGATCGGATAGTTGGCGGCCTTGATGCCGTACTGCAGGGCCAGGTACAGGCAGGTAGGTGTTTTGCCACTGCGGGACGCGCCCACCAGGATCAGGTCTGCTTCGTCGTAGTGGCGGGTACGTGCGCCGTCGTCGTTATCCAGTGCAAAGTTGACCGCATGGATGCGCCGCTCGTAGCTGCCTTCGTTGTTGATGGAGTGGGACTTGCCCACCGAGTAAGACGACGACGAACTCAGTTCCTGCTCCAGCGGGCTCAGGAAGGTGCCGAAGATATCGATCATGAAGCCTTCAGCATCGCTGATAATCTCGCGGATGGTACTGTTCACAATGGTGTCGAACACCAGGGGCCGTTCGCCATCCACTTCAGCGGCCTTGTTGATGCGGATGACCATCTCGCGGGCTTTGTCTTCGTCATCAATATAGGGCACGGTTACCCGTTCGAAATCGATTTTTTCAAACTGTGCCAACAGCGCGTGGCCCAGTGCTTCGGCGGTCAGCCCTGTGCCGTCCGAGATAAAAAAAGCCGTTCTTTTCATGATTTCTTTCCGTTCAGTTTTAGGCTAGTCCCTAGGTAATTCCCGCAGCTTACAGTATCATAGCCGCCATATTCGAGACTCCGCGCCACACAGACTCAAGGGAGACCACGCTTTGGAAGATTACATTATCTGGTTTGACCACCTGGGAATGTCCGATGTTGACCGTGTTGGAGGCAAGAACGCTTCCCTCGGTGAAATGATCAGTAATCTCGCCAATGCAGGTGTTACCGTTCCTGGCGGTTTTGCAACAACTGCACACGCCTACCGGGAATTCCTGGCCACCGATGGCCTGAAAGACCGCATTGATGAAGCCCTGGATGCCCTGGACGTTAACGATGTTAACGAACTGGCCCGGGTTGGCGCACAGATTCGCCAGTGGGTGATCGACACCCCGTTCCCCGACGTTCTTGATAATGCCCTGAAAGAAGCCTACGCGAAACTCCGGGATGGCAATGAGTCCATGGCGGTTGCTGTTCGTTCTTCTGCGACTGCCGAAGACCTGCCGGATGCATCTTTCGCTGGCCAGCAGGAAACCTTTCTGAACGTGGTTGGCCTGGAGCAGGTTCGTGTTTCTGTCAAAGAAGTATTTGCCTCCCTGTTCAACGACCGTGCGATTTCCTACCGGGTTCACCACGGCTTTGACCACAAGCTGGTGGCGCTGTCTGCCGGTATCCAGAAAATGGTGCGCAGTGAAACCGCTTCCAGCGGTGTAATGTTTACCCTGGATACTGAATCCGGTTTCCGTGACGTGGTGTTTATCACCTCTTCCTATGGCCTGGGCGAGACAGTGGTACAGGGCGCGGTAAACCCTGACGAATTCTATGTACACAAGCCGACCCTGGAAGCGGGCCGTCCGTCTGTGCTGCGCCGTAACCTGGGCAGCAAGGCCATCAAGATGGTTTACCATTCCGAGCCGGGCGAAGGTAAGTTTGTGGAGACCGTGAAGGTAGACCACGACGAGCGCAACAGCTTCTCCATCACCGACGCGGAAGTAGAAGAACTGGCCAAGCAAGCCATGATCATCGAAAAGCACTACCAGCGCCCGATGGACATTGAGTGGGCCAAAGACGGCGATGACGGCAAGATCTACATCGTTCAGGCCCGCCCTGAAACCGTCAAGAGCCGTGCGTCTGCCAACGTAATGGAGCGCTACCTGCTGAAAGAAACCGGCAAGGTGCTGGTGGAAGGCCGCAGTATCGGCCACAAGATCGGCAGTGGCCCGGTGAAGATTATCACCAGCATTAACGAGATGGACCGTGTGCAGCCCGGCGACGTGCTGGTAACAGACATGACGGACCCGGACTGGGAGCCGGTCATGAAGCGTGCGTCTGCCATTGTGACAGACCGTGGCGGCCGTACCTGCCACGCGGCGATCATTGCCCGTGAGCTGGGTATCCCGGCGGTAGTCGGCTGTGGTGATGCCACCGAGCTGCTGAACGATGGCCAGGAAGTGACTGTGTCCTGCGCCGAAGGCGACACCGGCATGATCTACGAGGGTGCGCTGGACTTCGAACTGCGTGAGAACACCGTCGATTCCATGCCCAACATTCCGTTCAAGATCATGATGAACGTGGGCAACCCGGACCGTGCCTTTGATTTCCAGGCGCTGCCGAACGAAGGTGTGGGCCTGGCCCGCCTCGAGTTCATCATCAACCGGATGATCGGCGTGCACCCGAAAGCACTGCTGAACTACGACAACCTGCCGCGGGATATCAAGCAGACCGTAGACAAACGCATTGCCGGCTACACCTCGCCGGTGGACTTCTACGTGGACAAGCTGGTTGAGGGTATTTCCACCCTGGCCGCAGCCTTTGCGCCCAAGAAGGTGATTGTTCGCCTGTCTGACTTCAAATCCAACGAGTACGCCAACCTGATTGGCGGTACTTTGTACGAGCCGGACGAAGAGAACCCGATGCTGGGCTTCCGTGGTGCGTCCCGCTATATTTCCGAAACCTTCCGTGACTGTTTCGAGCTGGAATGCCGTGCCCTGAAAAAGGTGCGCAACGAGATGGGCCTCACCAACGTGGAAGTGATGGTTCCGTTTGTGCGTACGGTGGGCGAAGCCGAGCAGGTGGTGAACCTGCTGGCCGAGAATGGCCTGAAGCGCGGCGAGAACGGCCTGCGGGTGATCATGATGTGCGAGCTGCCGGCCAACGCGCTGCTGGCGGACCAGTTCCTGGAGCACTTCGATGGCTTCTCCATCGGTTCCAACGACCTGACCCAGCTGACCCTGGGCCTGGACCGGGATTCCGGCATCATTGCCCACCTGTTCGATGAGCGGAACGACGCGGTGAAGATCCTCCTGTCCAACGCTATCCAGGCCTGCAAGAAGGCCGGCAAGTACATCGGTATCTGTGGTCAGGGCCCGTCGGATCATCCGGACCTGGCCAAGTGGCTGATGGACGAGGGTATCGATACGGTATCCCTGAACCCGGATTCTGTACTGGATACCTGGTTCTTCCTGGCCGACGAAAAGATTGACTGATTACGAACCTTCGGAAAAGGAGAGTAGCAAGGTGAGCAATATTATTACGCCGGATCTGTGCGACGAGTTTCCGGAAGTACAGGTGGTGGAAGCCGGCTTCAACAACTACGGTGGTGTTCGTCAGTTTGGCGGCGAAATCGTAACGGTTAAGTGCTTCGAAGATAACTCCATCGTAAAAGAGCAGGTTGGCCTGCCGGGCAACGGCCGGGTGATGGTGGTTGACGGTGGCGGCTCAAAGCGGAATGCGCTGCTGGGCGATATGCTGGCCGAGAAAGCCGCTGAGAACGGCTGGGCCGGGCTGGTTATCTATGGCTGCATCCGCGATGTAGACGAGATCGGCAAGACCCATCTGGGTGTTCAGGCGCTGGGTACCATTCCGCGCAAGACCGAGAAGCGTGGCATTGGTGACCTGAACATTCCGGTGACCTTCCACGGGGTGACGTTCCACCCGGGGCAGTATGTCTATGCCGATAACAACGGCATCATTGTTTCCGAGAAGCCCCTGGTGTAATTCCGGGGCAGGAAGCAAAACCAAAAACGGCGGCCAGATGGGCCGCCGTTTTTGTTTGCAGGACTGGAACTTGAAGGGCCGGTGATCAGGCCCAGTTGTCGGTCTTGCGGGTAGGCTTGAGCATGGGCACCAGAAGTGCCAGCAGCACGCCGGCAAACACCAGGCCTGCGCCCAGCAGCATGAAGTCGGATTCTTTGCCGGCTTCCAAGCGCTCGTTTTCTGCGGTCAGTACTTCCAGGTCGTTACGCAGTTTCTGGTTGTCTTCCAGCAGCTCGCGGTTGCGGCGCTCCAGGTTGATGGAGTCGGCGGCGATGTTCTTGATGCGCTCCAGTTCTGTCTGCAGTTGCCGGGACCGGCTGGACAGGTTGCTTTCGGCACTCTCCAGTTCGTCGCGCTCGGAGGTAACGGCATTGAGCTGCTCCCGGGCCTGGGCCAGTTCTGTCCGGGCGGTTTCAAGGTCTCGGGTTGCCTGTTGCAGACGGTCTTCTGCGATGGGCTGGTTGCTCAGATACTGGCTGGCTACCCAGCCTTCGTTACCCTTGGAGGTGCGTACCCGGGTGTAGCCGTCTCCGGTTTCGAGCACTTCCATGCGGGTGCCGCTGACTGCGTTCTCGATAATGCGGAACTGGGAGCCGGCGCCGGTGCGGACCGGCAGGTAAACTTTGTCGTCTACCCAAACCGTTCGGGCCTGGGCCACGGCAACCGAGCTGATGATAAGCAGTAAGCTGAGAAATAAACGAAACGGTGTCACGGGCGGGTTTCCCTGAGTTTGACGGTTGTTGCTTTAGTTTGCCTGAAAATCAAGGCGCCAATTTTGTCACAGGATGGCCGTGGTTCAAAAGCGCCCGAGGGTTACAATCCGCTCATGCTGCTCAGGGCAGGGCGACCTTGTAGGGCTTCACTTTCACTTCCTTGTAAACACCAGCATCCACATAAGGGTCAGCATCGGCCCAGGCCTGTGCCTGCTCAAGGGATTCAAACTCGGCAATTACCAGGCTGCCGGTAAAGCCGGAATCGCCCGGTTCCGGTGAGTCGATGGCCGGGTGCGGGCCGGCAACCAGCAGGCGGCCCTGGTTTTTGAGGTCTTCAAGCCGGGCCAGGTGGGCCGGGCGCGCCTGTTTGCGCAGGGCCAGGCTGTCCGGGATGTCTTCACTGATAATGGCGTAATACATGGGTGCTCCGGTTATCGTGGGCCGGGGTAACGGCCCGCAGGCCAAGGCTGATACACTGTGGCCACGTTTTATGACAGGAATGCCCGTGACTATACCCCAACACCAGACTCCATGCATCGACCTGCATTGCCACAGCACCGCGTCGGATGGCGCGCTGGCTCCCGAGGAGCTGGTTCAGCGCGCGGCAGAGCAGGGCGTTACCCACCTGGCCCTGACTGACCACGATACGATCAACGGCCTGGAGCCGGCGCGACAGGCGGCTGCAGGGCACGGGATGACACTGGTTAACGGCACTGAGCTGTCCTGCGTATGGCGCAGCCAGACCATTCATATCGTCGGGCTGGATTTTGATCACGAGGATGCCGACTTCCTGGCAGCGCTGGCGCGCCAGCATGACAACCGCTGGCAGCGTGCCCGGTTGATCGCCGACAAGCTGTCCAAGCTGAAAGTGGATGGATTACTGGAAAAGGCCACCGCCCATGCCGGTGGGGATGTTCCGGGCCGCCCCCACTTTGCCCGGGTGCTGATTGATGAGGGTGTGGTCTCCCGAATGGATGCCGCCTTCAAGCGCTATCTGGGTACCGGCAAGCCGGGTGATGTGAAAGCCTGCTGGCCGGAACTGGACGAGGTGGTTGGCTGGATTGAGCGGGCCGGGGGGATCTCTGTGCTGGCGCATCCCCGCAAGTACAAGCTGACCGCGACCAAGTTGCGGGAGCTGACGGCGGATTTCCGAAGAGCCGGGGGGCGAGGTATCGAGGTGTCTGTTTCCGGGCAGTCCAGTGGTGATCTGGGCTTTGTGGCGGAACTGGCCAGGCGGGAGAAGCTGCTGGCATCGCAGGGCAGTGATTTCCACTTTCCCGGTGCGCCCTGGTGCGAGCTGGGCAAGATAACAAAAATGCCAGAGGGGCTGGAGCCCGTCTGGCATCATTTCAAGCAGCCGGTCAGCGCCGGGGTTTAATCCGGCGCGTGGAACAGCAGGTACAAGTCGGTCAGTGAATCCGGGATGGCTTCTGCCATCCGGCTGGCCAGTTTCTCGTCGTTGCGGACTTTCTGGAAGTCTTCATCGTCGAACAGGCCAGACAGTGTCAGCATGGGCACCATCAGGTCTGCCACTTCTTCTTCACCGGCGGCTTCGAGCCATTCTTCCTCGTGATCCAGGAAGGTGTCTACGAACCCTGCGCACCAGTTTTCCAGTGCGTTCATGGGGTCGCCGTCTTCCGGCTCCGGGAGTTCCAGTGACTGGCCCATATCCAGCAGGTGGGCCATTTCCCTGGAGAGTTCGTTCACGCAGTGAGCGAAGATCTCGGGTACCCCGCCATCGGGCAGGTTATCTGCGCCGGTGGCAAGGCGGAAGATATCTTCCGCCCCGAGGCTGACCGGGCCAACGACGCTGGCGCATACCACCCCGTGCAGTCCGAAGAAGTCCAGGGCGTCGTCGCCCCAGGGCTCGGCGAAGAGGATGTCTTCCAGCGCTTCGATGTCCGAATTGGTCAGCATAATCAATTACTCCCGGCCTGCTTTTCAGCTTCGGCCTTTTTAGCTTCTTCGGCCGCTCGCTGACGCTTGCGGACCTCTCTTGGATCATTGTAAGCGCGGCCCGGTGTTACCGGTACGTCTTCCGGCTTGGCCTGGGCTTCGGGAGCTGGCTCTTCCGCTTTCTCAGGCTTTGCTTCCGGCTTTTCTTCGGCCTTCACTTCAGGCTTGGGCTCTGGCTTGGCTTCAGCCTTCTCCTCAGCCTTGGGCTCGGTTTTCGCTTCAGGTGCCTTGGCAGGCTCAGCCGCTTCGGCCGGCTTGCTGGTGGCTTCCGGAGCTGTCTCTGCCTTGTCGGCTTGTTCCGGCTTGTCAGCGTTATCCGCCTTTTCTGCCTTCTCTGCAGCCTTGGGCTTGCGCGGGCGGCCGCCGGAGCGGGGTTTGCGGGCTGGCTTGTCTTCGCTGGCTTGAGGCTTTTCCTCGGCCTTGGCTTCCGCTTTGTCTTCGGCCTTGGCTTCGGTGCTTTCAGTCTGCTCAGCTTTCGCCTCGGCCTTTTCCGCTTCTGGCTTGGTCTCTTCAGCCTTGGGCTCTGCAGGCTTGGACTCTTCAACCTTCGGCTCATCAACCTTCGACTCTGCAGCAGGCTTGGTTTCAACCGGCTTGGTTTCGGCTGGCTTGCTGGCTTCAGGCTGTTCTGCCGTCTCGGCCTTGGGCTTTTCTTCAGCCGCCGGAGCCTTCTCGGGCTGCTTGGCAACCTCTTGCTTCACCTCGGCCTTGGCTACCTCAGCTTTTTTCACCTCGACAGTATCCTGCTCGACGGCTTTTTCCGGCTGGGTGTCTTTCTGGTGCTTTTCGCTACGCTCGGCTTTACGCTCAGCCGGAGTAGACACCGGAGCCTCGGCCGGAGAACCGTCCCGGTTACGCTGACGACGCGGCTTGCGGCGCTTGTCATCGGCTGCCGGCTTGTCGCTGGCCTGCTGCGGCTGCTGGCTGTCAGCCTGGTCGCGGGTCTCCTTCTGGTCTTTCTGGTCCTTCGGATCCCGCTGCGGACGGTTACGGTTCTGGCTGCGGTTCTGGGAATCCCGGCGGTTATCGCGACGGTTGTCGTTTCCGCGGTTATCCGCGCCTTTGTTGTCGGCAGACTTGTCCTGCTGACCCTGGCGACTGCCGCTACTGCGGGACTGGTCGTCGCTCCGGTTGTTGCGGTTACGGCTGCGGTTGTCGTCGCTGCGGTTCTGGGAGCCGCCCTGACGGCGATCGTTGCCGTTGCGGTTACTGCTGCCACCGCCACTGCGCTGATCACCACGGGCTACGCGGGTTTTCCGGCGATCCTGGCGGGCCTGGGGCCGACGGTCGTCAGTACGCTCGCGGGTGGTGCTGCGCTGGTTGGTGATGCCTTCGCTTTCCGGCTGGTCGCCGCGGAAGAAACAGGCAATCTTCTTGCCCAGTTTGCGGAACAGGCCTTCTTCCTGCTCGCTGGCTTCCTGGCTGGCCGGCGCCGCTGCCGGAGTGGGCGCAGGAGCCGCCGGGCGAATGGCTTTTACAGCGGCCTGTTCGCGTACCGGCTTTTCGGTGCCGGGCATTTCAACGACGGCTTCTTCTTCGCGCTCGTTGTACTGCTGGGCAACCTGGTGGCTGGAAACGTGTTCCGGGGTGGCTTCATCCTGGCGCAGACGAATGATTTCGAAGTGCGGGGTTTCCATGTTGGGGACCGGGGCAACCACCACAGAGACACCCTGGCGGGCTTCGATATCGGCCAGCTGCTTGCGCTTCTCGTTCAGCAGGAAGGTGGCCACAGAGACCGGCACCATGGCGCGGACTTCGGCGGTTTTTTCCTTGGAAGACTCTTCGTAGATCAGGCGCATGATGCTCAGGGCCAGGGATTCGATACCCCGGATGGTGCCCTGGCCTTCACAGCGCGGGCACACTTCACTGCGGGTTTCACCCAGAGACGGGCGCAGGCGCTGCCGTGACATTTCCAGCAGGCCGAAGCGGGAGATCTTGCCAACCTGAACGCGGGCCCGGTCGATTTCCAGGGCTTCGCGCATTTTATGCTCGACTTCACGCTGGTGCTTGGCCGGGGTCATGTCGATGAAGTCGATCACGATCAGGCCGCCCATGTCGCGCAGGCGCAACTGGCGAGCGATCTCTTCGGCCGCTTCCAGGTTGGTCTGCAGGGCAGTCTCCTCGATATCGTGGCCCTTGGTGGCCCGGGAGGAGTTGATGTCGATGGATACCAGCGCTTCGGTCGGATCGATCACGATGGAACCGCCAGACGGCAGTTTTACTTCGCGCTGGAATGCGGTCTCAATCTGGCCTTCGATCTGGTAACGGCTGAACAGGGGGATTTCATCCTTGTACAGCTTGATCTTGTTTTCGAAGGTGGGCATGACGGCGCGAACGAAGCTCAGGACGTCTTCGTACACGCTTTCTGCGTCGATCAGGACTTCGCCGATATCCTGGCGGAGGTAGTCGCGCACGGCGCGGATGATCACGTTGCTTTCCTGGTGAATCAGGAACGGAGCCTTGCGCTCACCGGCCGCCTGGGTAATGGCTTCCCAGAACTGCACCAGGTAGTCGAGGTCCCACTGGAGCTCTTCGGTGGTACGGCCGATGCCGGCAGTACGCACAATGATGCCCATAGACTTGGGCACCTGGACGCCGTTCATGGCTTCTTTCAGCTGGGCCCGCTCTTCACCTTCGATACGGCGGGAAATGCCGCCGGCACGGGGGTTGTTCGGCATCAGCACCAGGTAGCGGCCGGCCAGGGAGATGAAAGTGGTCAGGGCTGCGCCCTTGTTGCCACGCTCTTCTTTATCTACCTGTACGATGACTTCCTGGCCTTCGGAGACCACATCTTTGATGTTGATCTTGCCTTCGATCTGGCCCGGGGACTTCTTGAAGTATTCCTTGGAGATTTCCTTCAGGGGAAGGAAGCCGTGGCGGTCGGCGCCGAAGTCGACAAAGGCAGCTTCCAGGCTGGGCTCTACGCGGGTGATGCGGCCTTTGTAAATGTTGGATTTTTTCTGTTCGCGGGTGCTGGATTCGATATCCAGGTCAAACAGCCGTTGGCCGTCTACAAGCGCTACGCGCAACTCCTCGGGGTGAGTTGCATTGATCAGCATTCTTTTCATGGAAAGAAAGGGTTCCTGTCGTTTGTTAGTGACAGAAAACCGGAGGGTTCACATCAGCGAAGCAGGATGTGCGTGCCGCAGGCCCTGTTACAGCAGGGAGGGGCCGGCGGCCAGACGGATCATACCCTTATGGGGAGAGATCCTGTAAGTCTGAGACCACCGCCTGTGATTCGCCTGCCTGTGGGCAGGGAGAGTTCGTTCAGGTTGAGTGTCTGTTGACGCATAATATCCGTTTTCAGGTTCACACAAACTCCTGGGTCTCACGTCGTATTGGTTTGCAGACGGCCCGGGTTCGCGTGGCAATGATTCTTCGCGATGTCGCCCGACGGTTTTCCGTTCGGTTGTTTCAGCTCCCGGTCAGGTGCAGCCTCTCTGGGTCTGGCCTGTGAGTCCGGAAGTTTGTCTCCCGCCGTGCCCGGTAATGATTGGGCTTGCGGCGTTCAATCTCTTAATCAGTGTCGGTATACTGCTGCCGCTCCGGCTTCTGACCAGAGTTCGTCAGGCCGTAGACAAACGGCAGAGCACGCCGGAATATAACAGTAAAGGGCTGATCATTCAATCCTGCATTCATCCACCGCAAAAGGTTTCCCATGGCGCGTAATTCTGGTTCCCGTAACAAGCCGTCCAGGGCTGGCAAACCGGGCCGGCCGGGCTCTTCCCGGGCAGGGCAGGGCAGGGCTGCGGCACCTGCGCCGGCTGCCGCGCCGGCGGAGCGCGCGGTGCAGAAGGGGGTGCAATGGATCAGCGTAGATGAGGATATGGCCGGCCAGCGGGTGGATAACTTTCTGATGGCCCGCTTGCGGGGTGTGCCCAAAAGCACGGTGTACCGGATTGTCCGCAAGGGCGAGGTGCGGGTTAATAAAGGGCGCGTGAAGCCGGATACCCGCCTTCAGGCCGGTGATGTGGTACGTATTCCGCCCATGGTGCAGCAGGCGAAAGCGGAGCAGCCAAAGCCCGGTGACCGGGTGCAGGGCGTCATGGAAGCAGCCGTGGTGTTTGAAAACGACGATATGCTGGTGGTGAACAAACCCTCCGGTATTGCCGTGCACGGCGGCAGCGGTTTGAGCTTCGGGCTGATCGAAGTGCTCCGTTCTTCCCGGCCACAGGCGAAGTTCCTGGAACTGGTGCACCGGCTTGACCGTGATACTTCCGGGCTGGTGATGGTGGCGAAGAAACGATCAGCCCTGCGTTTTCTGCAGGATGAACTGCGCCACAAGCGGATACGTAAACACTACCATGCGCTGGTGGCGGGCACCTGGCCGGAAAAGCTGGCGCGGGTGGCCGAGCCGCTGTTGCGTTACGAGATGCCTAACGGCGAGCGCCGGGTGAAGGTGAGTGGCGAGGGCAAGGAATCGCTCACGCTGTATCGGTGTTTGCAGCGGTTTGAGGGTTATTCGCTGGTTGAGGCTTCGCCGGTTACCGGCCGTACCCACCAGATTCGCGTACATTGTGCCTGGGCGGGCCACCCGATTGCCGGAGACGACAAGTATATGGATGACGCCAGCCTGAAGGCGTTTCGGGCCGTGGGTGGTGAACGGTTGATGCTGCACGCCCGGGCACTGGAGTTCACATTGCCCGGTTCAGGTGAAGCAATGCGGCTGGAAGCTCCGTATGATACCCCTTTCGGCAAGCTGGTTGATGCGCTTGCCCGTCGCAGTAAAGGTAAGTTCTGATGAATGTAAAAGTAGTGATTTTTGACTGGGACGGAACCCTGATTGATTCCGTAGACCACATTGCTGACAGCCTGCACCAGGCCGCCACCGAGCTTGGGTATCCGGAACTGGAGCGTGAGGCCTATCGGGATATCATCGGCCTGGGCATGATCGAGGCTCTGGAAAAGCTGTATCCGGGGCTGACCCGCGACGAAATGCAGCGCATCCGCGATGGTTACGCAGGGTATTTCTTCCAGAAGGTGACCACCCCGCAGAACGTATTTGACGGTATGGCCGACGTGGTTACCGATATCCGGCGTTCCGGGCGCGGCTGCTCTGTGGCGACCGGCAAAAGCCGGCGCGGCCTGGCGAGGGCCCTGACCTCCAGTGGCTTGGGCCCGCACTTCGATATCACCCGGTGTGCGGACGAAACCCGTTCCAAGCCGGATCCGCTGATGCTGGAGGAGATCCTGGCGTTCTACGGCTATGAGCCGGAAGAGGCGGTGATGATTGGTGATACCCGCTACGACCTGGATATGGCCCGGCGTATCGGTATGCCGTCCATTGGCGTTGAGTGGGGTGTGCACCAGCGGGATGTGCTGCAGGAATACGACCCCCACGCGGTCGTCACGTCGGTAGACGAATTGCGTCGGGTTCTGGGGCTTTAATGGTTTTGTTACCGCATTGATCGGTTAAGGGATAGCGGATGAGCGAGTGGGATTCGGACAAGCAGCCCGGCTGGGGCGATGAGCCGGCGCAACCTGAAGAAAAGGGGCAGGGTGCGTCTTCCGGTAAGAAAGGCTGGTTTGGCAGGAAGCAGCCGGCTATGCCGCCGGAGTCTGGCCGGGACTGGCGGCTGATCGAGAAGCTGGTGATGTCGTTGCAGGCGGAGCAGCGACGCAGCCGGCGCTGGGGCATCTTTTTCAAGTTTCTGACCTTCGGTTACCTGTTCGCGTTGCTGTTCCTGATCCGGTCTCCTATCGGTGATGGCATGGCGGGTGCCACCGGTGCCCACACGGCATTGGTAGAAGTGAATGGCACCATTGCGGCGGATGAGCTGGCCAGTGCCGACAACCTGGTGGGTGCGCTGCGCTCGGCTTTCGAGGCCGAGAACTCCAGGGCGGTTGTGCTGCGCATCAACAGCCCGGGTGGCAGCCCGGTGCAGTCCGGGTATGTCTACGACGAGATCAAGCGCCTGCGGGAAGAGTACCCGGATAAAAAGCTGTATGCGGTGATTTCCGATATTGGGGCTTCCGGTGCCTATTACATTGCCGCGGCGGCTGATGAAATCTACGCCAACCGGGCAAGCCTGGTGGGTTCTATCGGCGTGGTTGCCGGTGGTTTCGGTTTCACCGGCCTGATGGAGAAGCTGGGTGTTGATCGGCGGCTTTATACCGCTGGCGAAAACAAGGCGTTCCTGGATCCGTTCTCACCCGAGCGTGAAGGCGAGGTTGCCTTCTGGCAGAGCGTGCTTGAAAACACCCACAAGCAGTTCGTGGAAGCTGTTAAGGCTGGCCGGGGTGACCGCCTGGCGGATAACGAAGAATTGTTCTCCGGCCTGGTGTGGAGCGGCGAGCAGGCGCTGGAGCTTGGCTTGATTGACGGGCTGGGTAGCACCTCCTGGGTGGCTCGCCAGCTGGTGGGCGAAGAAAAACTGGTGGATTACAGCCGCAACCGTTCGCCGTTCCAGGAGCTGGTGGACCAGCTTGGTGTTGCGGTGGGTGAGGGCGTGGCCAGCCGCATGCTGGAGTCCCGCCTGGAGATTCGCTGAGCCAGGCTTTTCGGGTGAAGCAGTCCTGGTCCGGCTTGATCAGGGCTGCAGCAGCGGATTAACGCCCAGTTCCCTGAGTAGGTCGATCAGCGCAATCAGTGGCAGGCCGATCAGGCTGTTCGGGTCTCGCCCTTCCATGCTTCGGAACAGGGCAATACCGAGCCCTTCCATCTTGAAGCTGCCGGCGCAGTCGTAGGGCTGTTCCTTATTCAGGTAGTTTTCGATTTCTTCAGCTGTCAGTTCCCGGAAGTGGACCTCGAAAGGTTCGCACCGGGTTTTCAGGGTGCCGGTACGGGTGTCCAGTACCGCAAGCCCGGTCAGGAATCTCACGCTGTTGCCGCTGCTGAGGCCTAGTTGTTCCCGGGCCTTCCGGTGGCTGCCGGGTTTGTTCAGTAAGGTGCCGTCCGGTAGTGTGGCCACCTGGTCGGAGCCGATGATGATTGTGTCCGGGTAGTGTTCTGCCAGCGCCCGGGCCTTGCCGGTGGCCAACCGGAGCGCGAGTTGTTCGGCGGATTCGCCGGGAGCCGGCGTTTCATCAATGTCCGGGCTCGCACTGTTAAAGGGTAGCCCCAGCCTTGCCAGCAGCTCTTTGCGGTAAGGGGAGGATGAGGCGAGCAGCAGGGGCGGTTGGTTCATGAATGCCTTCTGGTTCCGGTGTATGGTGCGGTGATTCAGGCGGAAACGCCGGAGGTTATCGTAAAATACCCCTACTTAAACGGGAAGGGGTGGGTTAAAAGCGATTAAGTCTTTGACAGCAGGCGGTCTCGCCCCTAAAATTGCGCGCCTATGTCTGAAGCACCGAATGCTCAACTGCCAAAATCCGTAGACCCTAACCGGCTGGCGGAACAGAACACGACCCTGGAGGGAATTATTCCGCTCGCGGGGCTTGTTCGTTTCTCCGAAGCGGTTCCGGGGTTGCCGGAAGGCAGCGAGTGCCACGTTAAGCTTTCCTTTTTTATGGATAGCGAACGTCGCCGGTTGGTGTCGGGTGAAGTATCCGCACCGGTGATACTGGAATGCCAGCGTTGCATGAATAACATGCAGACAACGCTGGAATCCCGTTTTGATTTGGGGCTTGTGCTCAACGATGAGCAGGCTCAGAGGTTGCCCAAGGCGTTGGAACCCTTCCCGATGGAAGACTACAACGCAGATTTGTGGGCCATGGTGGAAGATGAACTGTTGCTGGTTCTGCCGCCGTTCCCCCTGCATGAACGCCAGGATTGCCCGGCGAGCAAGGAACTGGAAGCACTGGAACCACAGCAGGCCACCGAGAAGCCCGAGGCAAAGAAACGCGAGGATAACCCGTTCAGTGTTCTGGCGGGCCTCAAGAACACCAAGCACTAACGTTTTCGTAATCAGGTCAGGAGCATAATCATGGCTGTACAGCAAAATCGCAAGACCCGTTCCAAGCGCGGCATGCGCCGTTCACACGATGCCCTGAGCACTGCTGCTCTGAGCACCGACGCAACTACTGGTGAAGTGCATCGTCGTCACCACGTATCTCCGGACGGTTTCTACCGCGGCAAGCAGGTTGTTGAAGCTCGCGACGAGTAAGATCGTCGGGAAACTCTTCTGACCTGTGTCGCATGGACCCGTGGTGAGTAAACCAGTCACCATAGCCATTGATGCCATGAGCGGTGATCGTGGCGCTTCAGTGGTGGTCCATGCAGCGCTGGAAGCAGTGCGCGAAAATGAGGCCTTGAGTCTCGTTCTGGTAGGTATCCGGAGCGAGCTCGAGGCCTTGTTGCGTGATGGGCATGCCAGAATCCGCATTGTTGAAGCGGCGGATGTGGTGCGCATGAACGAGCGCCCCTCCCATGCGCTGCGACACAAGAAAAACTCCTCTATGGCCATTGCGCTCTCCCTGGTGCGCGACGGCGAAGCCCAGGGCTGTGTCAGTGCCGGAAATACCGGTGCGCTGATGGCTTTCGGGCGATCTATTATCCGCATGTATCCCGGCATTGAGCGGCCGGCCATTGCCAAGCTGGTTCCCTCGTTGCGGGGCCGTTGCCACGTGCTCGACCTTGGCGCCAACGTGGATTCCAGCGCCGAAAACCTCTACCAGTACGCCTTGATGGGATCGCTGATGGCCACCGCCATCTGTAGCCTGGCCGAACCTCGCGTGGCCCTGCTGAACGTGGGTGAGGAAGAGATCAAGGGCAACGAACAGGTTCGCCTGGCCTCCCATATGCTTGCCCAGTGCGACACTCTGAACTACATAGGGTATGTCGAGGGCAACGACCTTTTCCGTGATGTGGCCGATGTTGTAGTGTGTGACGGCTTTGTGGGCAATATTGCCCTGAAGACCGGTGAGGGTGTTGCGGGGTTGCTGATCGAACTGCTGGAGCAGGCCTTTACCCGCTCGCTATGGGGGCGCTTTGTGGGGCTCCTGGCCAAGCCGATTATCGGCCGGCTTTTGCAGCTGATGGACCCTTCACGGCATAACGGTGCCAGTTTGCTGGGGCTTCAGGGAGTCGTTATCAAGAGCCACGGCAACGCCAACGAGCGTGCGATGCTGGCGGCAATCCGGCAGGCAGTTCGCGAAGTGGAGCTGGAAGTGCCCCGTCGCATCAACGAACGGCTCGATGACCTGATGTTATAGGTCGCCAACGGCTGCTGAGACTAAAGTCTGCCCGCATTTGCGCCCTTATTCGCGGATAATTGGCCTGAGTTGTACTATTGGCTAATCTCCACCCACCCTTCAATGACGATAAGATTCCGCCCATGAAATCAGCGTTTATTTTCCCCGGACAAGGCTCCCAGTCGGTAGGCATGCTTTCTGCTGCTGCCGAGGCGTGGCCTATGATCAGTGAAACCTTTGATGAAGCGTCTAATGTTCTGGGCTATGACTTGTGGCACCTGTGCCAGCATGGGCCGGCTGAAGAGCTGAATCAGACCATGGTAACCCAGCCTGCGTTGCTGACCGCCAGTGTCGCCTTGTGGCGCCAGTGGTGCGTGTCTGAAGGCCCGCGCCCGGACTTCTTGGCTGGCCACAGCCTGGGTGAGTACAGCGCCCTGGTGGCGGCTGAGAGCCTCGACTTCATTGAAGCTGTAAAGCTTGTTCAACTGCGCGGCGAGCTGATGCAGGATGCCGTGCCTGCCGGTGAAGGCAAGATGGCAGCCATCCTGGGCCTGGAAGACGCCGATGTGGTTGCGGCCTGTGAAGAAGCCGCCCAGGGCGACGTGGTTGCAGCAGTGAATTTTAACGCACCCGGCCAGGTGGTGATTGCCGGTTCCGCTGCGGCGGTAGAGCGCGCAATCGAGGCTTGCAAGGCAAAGGGTGCCCGCAAGGCTATGCCGCTGCCGGTCAGCGTGCCTTCCCACTGTTCCCTGATGAAAGGCGCTGCCGAGCAGCTGGCTGAAGCACTGGAAGATGTCCGCTTTAACGATGCTGTCATTCCGGTGGTTCAGAATGTGAATGCGGCCGTGGTTAAAGATGCCGATACGCTCAAGGCAAACCTCCTGAAGCAGTTGTATTCTCCGGTGCTTTGGACAGACTCTGTGCGGGCGTTGGTTGCCGAGGGCGTTAACGTGTCGGTTGAGTGTGGTGCCGGCAAGGTTCTGGCCGGGCTGGCCAAGCGCATTGATCGCCAGTTGGCGGTGAACAGCATCGAAGATCCCGATTCTCTGCCAGCCGCCCTGAAGGCGTTTGGCCAGTCCTGATAAACGGAGTTGTTTATGTCTTTGGAAGGCAAAGTTGCACTGGTAACCGGTGCTACCCGGGGGATTGGCAAGGCCATTGCCCATGAGCTGGCCCGGCAGGGCGCGGAAGTTGTGGGTACGGCTACCAGTGCTGAAGGTGCCGAATCCATTACCGAAGGCCTGAAGTCTGCTGGCTTCAAGGGCTACGGCATTGTGATGAACGTGGCCGATGCCGACAGCATCGAGGCGGGCCTGAAGCAGCTGACCGAACAGTCTGGTGCTCCGCAGATCCTGGTCAACAATGCGGGTATCACCCGTGATAACCTGTTGATGCGCTTGAAAGACGACGACTGGACGTCGGTGCTGGAAACCAACCTTTCCAGCGTTTACCGTACCAGCAAGGCCGTTTTGCGTGGTATGGCCAAGGCCCGCTGGGGCCGGATTATCAATATCAGTTCCGTGGTTGCCGGCATGGGCAACCCGGGGCAGGGCAATTATTGCGCTGCCAAGGCCGGGGTTGAGGGCTTCACCCGCAGCCTGGCCAAAGAAATGTCTAACCGCGGCATTACCGCTAACTGTGTAGCGCCCGGTTTTATTGACACCGATATGACCAAAAAACTGGACGACAAGCAGCGTGACGCTATGCTGGAAATTATTCCGGCAGGGCGTTTGGGCGAGCCGGAAGAAGTAGCTTCTGTGGTGGCTTTCCTGGCCTCTGAGGGCGCAGCTTACGTTACCGGAGAAACCATTCATGTGAATGGCGGCATGTACATGGGTTGAGCCCGTTTCGGGCTGTAGTGCAACCCCTTGTCGCACAACATGTTTAACTGAATCCCTGCTTGTTTGCAGGTAGGGTTTAAACTAAACTGGCAGCCATTGAGTTGCTTGGTTGACACTAAAGTGAGGACATTATGAGTACAGTTGAAGAGCGCGTGAAGAAGATTGTTTGTGAGCAGCTGGGCGTTAAAGAGTCCGAAGTTCAGAACACATCTTCTTTTGTAGAGGATCTTGGCGCTGACTCACTGGACACTGTTGAGCTGGTTATGGCCCTGGAAGAGGAATTCGAAACTGAAATTCCTGATGAAGAGGCTGAGAAGCTGGGCTCCGTTCAGGACGCAATCGACTATATTGTCGCGCATACCTGATACTCAGCAGATCAGATAGCCAGGCTAAAAGCCGTCCTTTAGGCTTCTTGAAGGACGGCTTTTTTATTGGCTGAATATCAGCATTTCGGTTAAAAACGACACGGAATATTCAGGTGAGTGGGGTTATGAGCAAGCGACGGGTTGTCATTACAGGCATGGGGATGTTGTCCCCGGTAGGGAACGATGTCAGTACCTCCTGGAACGCAGTGTGTGCCGGGCGCAGTGGCATTGGCCAGATCGACCGGTTCGATGCCAGCGAGTATGGCACGCGTATCGGCGGGGCGGTGAAGGACCTGGACATCGAACCCTGGCTGTCTTCCAAGGAAGCCCGCAAGCTTGACGCCTTCATTCACTATGGCCTGATTGCCGCCCAGCAGGCGGTGGACGACAGTGGCCTGGAACAGTTCGACAAGCTCGACAAGGAGCGGGTGGGCATTGCCATCGGTTCCGGTATTGGCGGCCTGGAGTACATCGAAAAGAACATTATCCAGATGGAAAAGGCCGGCCCCCGCAAGGTATCTCCGTTCTTTGTGCCGGCGTCTGTAATCAATATGATTTCCGGTAATGCGGCTATCCGGTTTGGCTACAAAGGCCCGAACATCGCCATTGTGACCGCCTGCACCACCGGTACCCACAACATTGGCTATGCGGCCCGCACCATCGCCTATGGCGACGCTGACGTGATGCTGGCCGGTGGTGCCGAAATGGCCACCACCCGTTCCGGCATTGCGGCATTCTCTTCCGCCCGTGCCCTGTCGACCCGCAATGATGAGCCGGAAAAGGCCAGCCGCCCCTGGGACAAGGAGCGCGACGGCTTTGTGTTGAGTGATGGGGCTGGCGTGCTGGTCCTGGAAGATCTGGAACATGCAAAAGCCCGTGGCGCGACGATTTACGGCGAAGTGGTCGGCTTTGGCATGAGCGATGACGCCCACCACATTACCGCACCCCCTGCAGACGGCGACGGCGCTGCCCGGTCCATGGCCAATGCCTTGCGGGATGCGGGCCTGAAGCCGGAAGAAGTGGATTACATCAACGCCCACGGCACATCGACCCTGGTGGGTGATGTAGCCGAAGTGGCTGCTGTTAAATCGGTATTTGGTGGCCATGCGGAAAAGCTGGCCATGAGCAGCACCAAGTCCATGACGGGCCACCTGCTGGGCGCTGCCGGTGCCGTTGAGGCCATTTTCTCGGTGCTGGCCCTGCGCGAAGGCATTCTGCCGCCAACCATCAACCTGGATAACCCGGATGAAGGTTGCGACCTGGACTTCGTGGCCAATCAAAGCCGCCAATCCGATGCCCGGGTAGCGCTGTCCAACTCCTTCGGCTTTGGCGGTACCAACGGTACGTTGATTTTCCGCCGTTACGAAGGCTGAGACCTCTGTGGTAAAGCGCTTCTGGGCTGATGAAGCCGGTTTGCCAGCGGCAGACCGGGGCCTGGCCTACGGTGATGGCCTGTTTGAAACCATTCGTGCAGAAGGGAGTTCAGCCCCCTGGCTGGATTACCACCTGGCCCGGCTGGTGCGGGATGCTGCCCGGCTGGGAATTGAGGTGCGGCTGGACGAATTGCTCGCGGCTAGCGGCGAAGCCCTTGAGCGTTACGGAAGCCCCGGGAAGGTGTGGGTCCTGAAACTGATCCTGACCCGTGGCGCGGGTGGGCGAGGCTATCGCCCGGGGGCCGGCATGGAGCCCAACCTGCTGGTTTCCTGTTCCGATGCGCCGCCGATGCCCGATTCTGCCGGCGTGGTGGCGGAGTTCTCGTCAGTACCCCTTACGGTCAATCCCTTGCTGGCCGGTATCAAATCCCTCAACCGCCTCGAACAGGTGATGGCAGCCCGGGAGCTCTCCGGCGACTGTTTTGAGGTGCTGATGGCAGATGCCGCAGGGCATATTGTCGAGGGCACCCGAACCAATCTGTTTGTACTCACTGATGAGGGCTGGATAACACCCCCCGCGAATTCGGTGGCCGTGGCCGGTGTTATGCGCCAGCTGGTTATCGAGCGCTTGCAGCAGGCCGGGGAGGCGTTCCAGGAAACACCCATCACCAGGGAACAGTTGCAGCCGGAAGTATGCCGGGGCCTGTACCTCACCAACAGCGTGCTCGGGGTAGTGAGGGTTCGCAACCTGGCGGGCCAGGATTTGCCTGCAGAGCGGTGCCTTGCGACAATCTGCCATCTCTCCACAACTTTGGAATAATGCGTGTGTTCAGGAAGTTACTGATTCTGATTGTGGCCCTCGCGGTTCTGGCGGCGGCTGGCGCTGGTTTGTGGCTATGGCAGGGCCTGCAGACCCTGAAGCAACCGGTTGCCCTGGATGAGCCGGTGTTGTTCAGTGTAGAGCAGGGCACCTCCTTTGGCCGGCTGGCGCAGAAGCTGTCGGACGACGGCCTGGTCAGCGATCCGCTCTGGTTAAAGCTATACGGCCGCCTGAACCCGGAACAGACCCGTATCAAAGCCGGTGACTACGAACTTCAACCGGGGATGACGCCACTGGCCATGCTCGACACTATGGTTGAGGGCAAGGTGAAACTCTGGTCCGTCCAGTTTATTGAAGGCTGGACCTTCTCTGACATGAGAACCGCCCTGGCCAACTCCAGGCAGCTCCGGAAAGAAACCACAGACTGGACTGACGAGCAGGTTATGGAAGCCGTTGGCGCCGAAGGCCAACACCCTGAGGGTTGGTTCTTCCCGGATACCTACATGTTCAGTGGCAGCGAGACCGACCTGGATATCCTCAAACGCGCCTATAAGCGGATGACGGCTGTCCTTGAAGAAGAGTGGGAGAACCGGGAAGAAGGCTTGCCCTATAGCTCCCCCTACGAAGCATTGATCATGGCCTCGATTGTCGAGCGGGAAACCGGTGTAGCCTATGAGCGGCAGCAGGTGGCCGGTGTGGTTGTGCGCCGCTTGCAGAAAGGCATGCGCCTGCAGACCGACCCGACGGTGATCTACGGCATGGGTGACAGCTACGATGGCCGTATCCGTACCCGGGACCTGCGCGCCTACACGCCCTATAACACCTACCGGATTGACGGCCTGCCACCCACGCCCATTGCCTTGCCCGGCCGGGATTCGGTACATGCCGCCTTGCACCCGGACGACGGCGACGCCCTGTACTTCGTAGCCCGTGGTGACGGCAGCCACACGTTCTCCCGCACCCTGGCCGAACACCAGAAAGCGGTCCGGGAGTTCCAGCTGAACCGCAGAGAAGATTACCGATCCTTCCCGGCACCGGATGCCGGCGCAGATGACAACGAGGAAAACTGATGGCTGCCAGAGGCCGCTTTATTACCTTTGAGGGCACCGAGGGGGTTGGTAAATCCACCCAGTTGCAGAACGCGGCAGACACGCTGACATCGCTGGGGATTGATGTGGTGGTTACCCGTGAACCGGGCGGCACGCCCATGGCGGAAAAGATCCGGGAGCTGTTGCTGGCCCCCAGGGAAGAACCGGTGCATGAAACCACCGAACTGCTGCTGATGTTCGCCGCCCGTGCGCAGCACCTGCACAACCGGATTCTGCCGGCACTGGCCGCAGGCAAGTGGGTGCTGTGTGATCGCTTTACCGATGCCACCTTCGCCTATCAGGGCGGGGGCAGGGGAGTGCCTGAGGAGCGCATAGCGCTGCTGGAAACCCTGGTGCAGGGCGATGTTCGGCCGGACCATGTTGTCCTTCTGGACGCACCGGTAGAAACCGGCATGGCCCGCGCAAAGAAGCGGGGCGAACTGGACCGGTTCGAGCAGGAAGAACTGGCCTTTTTCCAGCGGATTCGCGATACCTACCTGGCCCGGGCGACCGCTGCACCCATGCAATACCATGTTGTGAATGCCGCCTTGCCCCTGGCGCAGGTTTCGGAAAGTGTGACGGGATTGCTGTCGGCCCTTGCCCGCGTTGATAGTTGATTTCGTGCACTTTCTGTCGCGATCTGCTTTAATTGCAACACATTCTCGATTAAAGGCGTGCAGCTTGAATGCTTGACGCAAAGCTTCTGAAACTGCCGGTCAATTCACACCAACACCATCACGAACATCACCAGATTGTGGTGGGCGTGCGTGGCGCTGCCGAACTGAGTGTCGACGGCGTGGGTTCGTTTCTGGACACCTGGAAAGCCTGCCTGGTGCCAACCGAAGCCCGGCACGACTACTGCGGGGACCACGAGAACCACGTGCTGGTGATTAACCTGGACCCGCTGAGCCCTGTCCTGGATTCCCCGGCCCATGCCGACTACGAACGCATGGCCGGGGTCTTCGAGAGGCCCCGCACTATCCAGATGGACAACCGGCTGCAGGGCCTTGTGCAGTTTGCCGCCGGAGAATTCGACCGCTCCCCAGATAACGAACCCCTGCACCGGCACCTTGCGGCCAGTATCCTGTATTCCATGGCCGACCGGATTGTAGACGGGCAGGCCACCCGTGCCAGCCGGCACAGCATCAGCCCGGACGCCATTCGCCGGTATATCGTCGATAACCTGCACCGGAAGATCACCGTGCAGGACCTGGCCCGGGAAGCCTGCCTGAGTACCAGCCGTTTCCACGAAGTGTTCCGAGAAGTGTCGGGCATTACCCCGCATCAGTTTCTGATACAGACCCGACTCGACCAGGCCGTGCGCCTGTTGTCGTCAACGTCCCTCTCGGTGTCTGAAATCAGTTACCGGACCGGCTTTTCCTCCCAGAGCGCACTCACCAATGCCCTGCGCAAATACAAGGGAACGACCCCGTCCCGGTTACAGATTGGTGACCGGGTAGCTTGATCTGCCCGTAAAACCGACAGTCCCGTAGGATTGTGCAAAACAATCGTAGGATTTTGTAAGCCGGGAATCCGTAGTAATACTAACTTATAGCGTCTGTATTCCCGCCTTGCGGAAGCAGGGTAGGCGATTGTCGCAAACCAGCGGCGGTCGACTATAGTGAAGGAGTATCCGTGCGGGTAAGTCCCGCTCCAGTCAGGAAGATTTCAGGTAAACAAGAAAAACAGTGCAGTCCGCAGGCCGGGTGCCGGCGCTGTGCTCTGAGAGCGGACCGAGGTCCGACTCACTTAAACCGGAGGAGCCTTATGGCTATTGGCGTTTGGATCAGTCTATTTGCGTACTTTGCAATCATGATTGCCATTGGCATTTATGCAATGCAGAGATCTACGTCTTCATCTGAAGATTACATGCTCGGTGGGCGGGCACTCAGCCCGAAAGTAGCGGCACTGTCTGCCGGTGCTTCCGATATGAGTGGCTGGTTGCTTCTGGGTCTGCCCGGGGCATTGTATGTATCCGGTCTGGCTTCAGCCTGGATCGGTATCGGCCTGTTTGTGGGCGCATTCTT
Organism: Marinobacter sp. P4B1; assembly: GCF_001447135.1. Classification (NCBI taxonomy): domain Bacteria; kingdom Pseudomonadati; phylum Pseudomonadota; class Gammaproteobacteria; order Pseudomonadales; family Marinobacteraceae; genus Marinobacter; species Marinobacter sp. P4B1. The sequence goes on along the minus strand of NZ_LLXM01000005.1, from coordinate 98,600 downwards.
TAACTGGGTTCTGGTGGCACCCCGCCTGCGGGAACAAACCGTTCACTACGGTAACGCCATCACCATCCCGTCTTTCCTTGCAAACCGGTTCCCGACTCAGGCTCTGTCCCTGAGAACCGTGTCTGCCATTGTTATCGTTATCTTCTTTGCGGTTTACACCGCATCCGGCCTGGTTGCCGGTGGCAAGCTGTTTGAAAGTGCCTTTGCCGGCATCTTCAACTTCGGCGGCCTGAGCGATTATGCAGTGGGTATTGTAATCACCCTCGGCGTGGTTCTGGCCTACACCGTAGTAGGTGGCTTCCTGGCAGTGAGCATGACCGACTTCGTGCAGGGCTGCATCATGATGCTGGCACTGGTGATCATGCCGGCAGTTGTGCTGTTCGGTGAAGGTGGCGGTGGCTTTGCTCAGGCGTCCCAGACCTTGAATGAAGTTGATCCGACCTTGCTGTCCTGGACAGAGGGGCTCACCTTTATTGGCTGGCTGTCGGCCGTCACCTGGGGCCTGGGCTATTTTGGCCAGCCGCACATCATCGTGCGCTTCATGGCTATACGTTCCCTGAAAGACGTTCCGACCGCCCGTAACATCGGTATGGGCTGGATGGCGATCTCCCTGATCGGTGCCATCTCACTGGGTATCTTCGGCCGTGCCTACGCCGTTCGTAACGGTATGGACATCGCAGACCCGGAAACCATCTTCATCATCCTGTCTGATCTGCTGTTCCACCCGCTGATCACCGGCTTCCTTTACGCAGCCCTGCTGGCGGCGGTCATGAGCACCATCTCCAGTCAGCTGCTGGTATCGTCTTCCTCACTGACTGAGGATTTCTACCGCCTGTTCCTGCGCAAAGAAGCGACCGACAAAGAGTGCGTCAACGTCGGCCGTGCCTGCGTTGTTGCAGTTGGCCTGGTGGCGGCAGTTATCGCCTCTGACCCGAACTCCCAGGTTCTGGCCCTGGTCAGTAACGCCTGGGCAGGCTTCGGTGCCGCCTTCGGCCCGCTGATCCTGCTGTCCCTGATGTGGTCCCGCACCAACGGCGCCGGTGCCATTGCCGGTATGGTCGTGGGTGCTGCGACTGTAATGATCTGGATCTCCCTGGGCTGGAACGGCAGCTTCATGGGTGGCCCGGGCGTATATGAAATCATCCCTGGTTTCGTTGCCGCCTTCATTGCCATCGTAGTGGTCAGCCTGGCCACCAAGGATTCTGGTGAGTACCAGCATATCCAGCGGTAACAGAATCCACTGATTCACATCAGTGTTCTGACAAGGGCTCCCCAAGGGGAGCCCTTTTTTGTACCTGAAACCCACACATGGTTCTGCGCTGGCCACGGGGTGGGGGAGTCTTTTCTGCAGGGAAAAAGATGTCTGAGCGAAGCGAGTTGTTTTTCCCTGCAGAAAAGACTCCCCCGCCGCGGGGCCGGCAAAACTCCCGAGCCTGAGTTTAGGGCCGGTAATAGCGGCACTGGGTTTCCTGAAAAAGGTAAACCTGAGGCATAAAAAAACGCCAGCCCGAAGGCTGGCGTTTCAGATCAGAGGTAAAGCTACCTCAGAGGGTCTCAGGCTACGGAAGCCTCAGATGCCTTCTGGGTGTACTCTTCCATCTGGTCGAAGTTGAGATACTTGTAGATCTCTTTGGACATGCTGTTCAGGTCCTTGGCGTACTCCATGTACTCCGCAGGAGTCGGGAGTTTGCCCAGTACCGCGCCCACAGCTGCCAGTTCCGCAGAGGTCAGGTACACGTTGGCACCATCACCCAGACGGTTCGGGAAGTTACGGGTAGAGGTAGACAGAACCGTAGACTTGGCAGCTACACGTGCCTGGTTACCCATGCACAGGGAGCAGCCCGGCATCTCGGTGCGAACACCGGCGGTGCCGTAGGTGTTGAAGTAGCCTTCTTCCATCAGCTGCTGCTGGTCCATCTTGGTGGGCGGAGACATCCACAGACGGGTCTTGAGCGGCTCTTTGTTCTGCTCAAGCAGCTTGCCGGCAGCGCGGAAGTGACCGATGTTGGTCATGCAGGAACCGATGAACACTTCGTCTACCTTGTCGCCAGCCACTTCGGACAGGAACTTGGCATCGTCAGGGTCGTTCGGGCAGCACACGATCGGCTCTTTGATGTCGGCCAGGTCGATTTCGACCACGTGGGCGTATTCTGCGTCTGCATCAGCACGCATCAGCTTCGGATTGGCCAGCCACTCTTCCATCTGCTGGGCGCGACGCTCCAGGGTACGCGGATCGCCGTAACCTTCGGCAATCATCCAGCGCAGCATCACGATGTTGGAGCGCAGGTACTCGGCAACAGACTCTTCAGACAGGTTGATGGTACAACCGGCAGCAGAGCGCTCAGCAGAAGCGTCAGACAATTCGAACGCCTGCTCAACGGTCAGGTGCTCCAGACCTTCGATTTCCAGGATGCGGCCAGAGAACTCGTTGATCTTGCCTTTCTTCTCAACGGTCAGCATGCCGTTCTTGATGCCGTACAGCGGAATGGCGTGTACCAGGTCACGCAGGGTGATGCCCGGCTGCATTTCGCCTTTGAAGCGAACCAGAACGGATTCCGGCATATCCAGCGGCATAACGCCGGTGGCTGCAGCAAACGCTACCAGGCCAGAACCGGCCGGGAAGGAGATGCCCATCGGGAAACGGGTGTGGGAGTCACCACCGGTACCCACGGTGTCCGGCAGCAGCATGCGGTTCAGCCAGGAGTGGATGATACCGTCGCCCGGACGCAGGGAAACACCGCCACGGGTACGGATGAAGTCCGGCATGGTGTGCTGCATTTTAACGTCAACCGGCTTCGGATAAGCGGCGGTGTGACAGAAGGACTGCATAACCAGGTCAGCCTGGAAGCCCAGACACGCCAGGTCTTTCAGTTCGTCACGGGTCATCGGACCAGTGGTGTCCTGGGAACCAACAGTGGTCATGTGCGGCTCGCAGTAGGTACCCGGGCGCACGCCCTGGCCTTCTTCCAGACCGCAGGCCTTGCCGACCATCTTCTGGCCCAGGGTGAACCCCTTGGTGCCGGCTTCCGGATCTTTCGGCAGGCGGAACAGGTCTGTCGGGCCCATGCCCAGTGCAGTACGCGCCTTGGCGGTCAGGCCACGGCCGATGATCAGCGGGATACGACCGCCGGCCTGAACTTCGTCCAGGATGACGTCAGACTTGAACTTGAACTCGGAGATGGTCTCGCCGGCTTCGTTCAGGATCTTGCCTTCGTACGGGCGGATTTCGATCACGTCGCCCATGTTCATGTTGTCTACAGGTGCTTCGAAAACCAGGGCGCCGGCATCTTCCATGGTGTTGAAGAAGATCGGGGCAACCTTGTTACCGATACACACACCGCCGGCACGCTTGTTCGGCACGCCCGGGATGTCGTCGCCGAAGAACCACAGAACAGAGTTAGTGGCAGACTTACGGGAAGAACCGGTACCGACTACGTCGCCTACGAAGGCAACCGGCAGGCCCTTGGACTTGATTTCTTCAATCTGGCTCATCGGGCCAGTTACGCCGGGCTCTTCCGGCTTCAGGCCGTCGCGCTCCATCTTATAGGCGGCGCGGGCGTGGAGCGGGATGTCCGGGCGGGACCAGGCATCCGGAGCCGGAGACAGGTCGTCGGTGTTGGTTTCGCCGGTTACCTTGAACACGACCATCTTGGTGCTCTCGGGAACCTTGTTCTTGTTGGTGAACCACTCGGCATTGGCCCAGGACTCAACAACAGACTTGGCAACGGCGTTGCCGGCGTCCATCTTTTCTTTAACGTCGTTGAACGCGTCGAACATCAGCAGGGTGTGCTTGAGTTCTTCACCAGCCAGTTCGGCCAGCTCGCTGTCGTCCAGAAGGTCGACCAGAGTAGCGATGTTGTAGCCGCCCTGCATCATGCCCAGCAGCTGGACAGCCTTCTTCTTGTCGATCAGCGGGGAAGCAGCTTCGCCTTTAACGATCGCGGTCAGGAAAGCAGCTTTTACGTAAGCGGCTTCGTCCACTCCCGGCGGAACGCGGTTTTCCAGCAGGTCAACCAGGGTGGCTTCTTCACCGGCCGGCGGGTTCTTCAGCAGCTCGATCAGACCAGCAGTCTGCTCGGGGTTCAGGGGCTTGGGCGGGATACCCAGGGCTTCACGTTCAGCAACGTGTTCACGATAGGCTTCTAACACGATATGGACCCTCATCAGTTGGAATGTTCCGCGCTGTGGGCGTGGTGCCCGGCGGGAGTTTTTTGGCGAAAAGGCCGCAGGAGCCTCTGAATAAGGCCTCAAATCACCGATGGGGTTTCAGGATTTATTCAGAGACTCCTTGATCTGGCGCTGCATTCTATAGGAAAGCCCTTATAAAGTTAAGTTGGACAGAGGTCGGAGAGATCTGTTAGGTGCGTTATACTCCCGCGCTTGTTGAACCGGACGGTTGCCAAAGCCATGAACGAAGCCCTGCAAGAGATACACGATTTCCTGCCCTGCCGAACGCCATCGCGCTGGATCGAGAACGCCCTGGCCAACCAGGACCTGATGCTGATTGACCACGCCCATTGCGAAAAGAAAGCAGCCTCTACGGCCCTGAGCCTGATGTACCGGTATGTGGACAACACCGACCTGCTGAACAAAATGTCCCGCCTGGCACGGGAAGAACTGCGGCACTTCGAGCAGGTGCTGGCGATCATGAACAAGCGGGGAGTGGCCTACACCCACCTGACGCCGGCCCGCTACGCCGCCGGCCTGCGGGAAGCCGTGCGTAAGGACGATCCGGGCCGCCTGGTGGATGTGCTGATTGTCGGCGCCATCATCGAAGCCCGCTCCTGCGAGCGCTTCGCGGCCCTGGCACCGCACCTTGATGAGAAGCTGGCGGAGTTCTACAACAGCCTGCTGAAATCCGAAGCGCGGCATTACCAGGATTACCTGAAGCTGGCGGTACAGGCCAACGGCGGTCCGGTGGATGAGCGGGTGGCGGAGTTTATGGCCATCGAGCAGCGGCTGATTGAAGAGCCGGATTCGGAGTTCCGGTTTCATAGCGGGCCTTTGGTTAACTGAAATTTTTGCCACGGAATCCACGGAAGGACACGGAAAAAGGAAAATGATTTGCCACTAAATCCACGAAAGAACACGAAAAAATAAGAACTATTTTGCCACGGACACTCACGGACGCTCACTGACAACAGATAAAATTCTCTGTGTTGTTGTCCGTGTAATTCCGTGAGTGTCCGTGGCTAAAAATCTTTAAAGCTTTTCTTTTCGTGTCCTTTCGTGGATTTAGTGGCAAAAAATTCTTTAATCTTTTCTTTCCGTGTTTTTCAGTGGATTCCGTGGCAAAAAAACAGTCTTTAAAGCTCCTGGCACAAGGCCATCCACCGGGCAATCCCCGCACTCCGGTACTTCTGCTTGTGCAGGATGAAGTAGAAGTGCCGGTCAAACTGCCGGTGGGGCACTTTCAGGGGCACCAGGCTGCCGCGTTTGAAGGCATCGGCCAGTACCACTTCTGACAGACATCCGATGCCCAGGTCCGCTTCCACGGCGCGCTTGATGGCTTCGGTGTGTTCCAGTTCCAGCAGTACGTTCAGGTCTGGCAGCAGGCCGTGCATGCCGCGCTCGAAGCTCTGGCGGGTGCCGGAGCCCTGTTCCCTCAGAATCCAGGTGGCGGCGCGCAGGTCGTCGTCGGTCAGTTCGCCCTTTGCTGCCAGCGGGTGGGTAGGGGAGCAGAAGGCCACCAGCCGGTCTTCCCGCCAGGGGATCACCTCCAGTTCCGATGCTTGTAGCTCGCCTTCAATCAAACCGATGTCCAGCTCAAAGTCCCTGACCCGCTTTGCGATGGTGCTGGTGTTAGCCACTTCCAGCGATACTTTCGGCCGGGTAGGGGTATTCATGTATTGGGCCATCACGCCAACGGCCAGATAGTTACCTATGGTCAGTGTGGCACCCACTTTCAGGGCGCCTACTTCCGAGTGCTTGCTCAGGGCCTGTTCCAGTTCGGTGGCCTGGGCCAGCAGGGACTCGGCCTTGGGCCGGTACAGCCTGCCCAGCTCGTTCAGCTGCAGGCGTTTGCCTACACGGTCGAACAGCTGGATGTCGAACTGGTTCTCCAGTTCCTTCAGGGCACTGCTGGCAGCCGACTGCGACATGGCCAGGGATTCCGCAGCCCGGGTGATGTTCTGGAAGTGGGCGGCGGCAAGGAAGACTTCGAGCTGACGGAAACTGTATTTCATGATTGGTCCGGCACTGTTGGGGCTTTTTAATGGGTGGGGCCATATTATCGATAAAATCGAACAGGTTTATGAGAACAGCCTGTTTTGTCGATTTCAAGCAAAAGGTTAAACTGGTTACCAATTGATGACTGACCGCAAATAATCTGGCGAGGGCTCCATGAGCAATATGATGAAAGAAACCGTGACCAGTGTGCATCACTGGAACGACACCTTGTTCAGTTTCAAAACCAGCCGGGACCCGGCCTTCCGTTTCAAGAACGGCCATTTTGTGATGATCGGTCTGGAAACCGATGGCAAGCCGCTGATGCGTGCCTACAGCATCGCCAGTGCCAATTACGAGGAAGAACTGGAGTTCTTCTCTATCAAGGTGCCCGATGGCCCGCTGACTTCCCGCCTGCAGCAGATCAAGGTAGGTGACGAGATCCTGGTCAGCCGCAAGCCCACCGGCACCCTGGTGCTGGATAACCTGCTGCCGGGCCGCAACCTTTGGCTGATCAGCACCGGTACCGGACTGGCGCCGTTTATGAGCATAATCAAAGACCCGGAAGTGTACGAAGCCTTTGATAAGGTGATCCTTACCCACGGCGTGCGCTACGTGTCTGAGCTGGCGTACCAGCAAGAGATCGACGAATTGCCGGAGAATGAATTCTTTGGCGAGATGGTGTCCGGCAAGCTGCTGTACTACCCGACCGTTACCCGGGAGCCGTTCCGCAACCAGGGCCGCCTGACTGAAGCCATGAAAACCGGCAAGATCACGCGGGATCTGGGCCTGCCGGACTTCGATATCGAGCAGGACCGCTTCATGATTTGCGGCAGCCCGAGCATGCTCAAGGATACCTGCAACATCCTCAACGACATGGGCTTTAAAGAAGCCCGTGGCGGCGACATGGGCCACTATGTCATCGAACGGGCATTTGTAGAGCAGTAATGAAGCCACTGATTTCGCTGTTGCTGACGGCCATGCTGCTGGCCTTGTCCGGGTGCGATGCGGACCGGGACCCGGTGACGGCGGACTCGCTGGCCCTCAAGCCTGCCCAGCTGGACTGGGTGGGCCAGAAAATCTTCGCCAACGAATGCGCCAGCCGGTTTGACTGCCTGGTGCATTGGAATGAAGGCGAAGCCTTTCCGTCTCTGGGTATCGGGCATTTTATCTGGTATCCGGAGGGGGTGGAGGGTCGATTCACAGAAAGTTTCCCTCAGCTTATCCGCTACATGGTGCAACGCCAGGCCAAGGTGCCGGACTGGTTGCGCAACCTCGAGCCCTTCGATGCGCCCTGGCCCGACCGGGCTGCGTTTCTCGCCCTGGAAGATTCTTCCAGGGTTGCCGAGTTGAGAGAGTTTCTGGCCGGAACCCAGGGGCTTCAGGCGGAGTTTATTTTTCGGCGGGCAGCGGAATCTCTGGGCAAGATCGTGGCGGCGGCTCCGGAGAATCGCCAGCAGCAGGTAAGTGCTCGCCTGGAAGCCTTGAGTGCCACCCCCGGCGGCGTATACGCCCTTATGGATTATGTGAACTTCAAGGGCGAGGGGCTGGCGGAAGGTGAGCGTTACCAGGGTCAAGGCTGGGGGCTGTTGCAGGTATTGCTGGAGATGGACGCGGCAGGCGATAAAACCGAACTGCAGTCGTTCCGGGAAGCCGCCGGCCGGGTGCTTACCCGGCGGGCAGAGAATGCCGAGAATCCGATTGAGCGGGAACGCTGGCTGCCAGGCTGGCTGAAGCGGCTGGAAACCTATCGGGAGCCGGCGGGCGGCCCCGAATCATAGCGGGACTTTCTTCAGTTCCGGTTCCTGTCCTGAACGGGCTTCCAGCCACCAAACGTGCGTGTCCCAGTCACCCAGAACAATCCTCCAGGCGGGTTCGCCGTTGGCTTCCAGGTCATGGATGGCCGGGCGGTGAGTGTGGCCGTGGATCATCAGCTGTACGCCATGATGTTCAAGCTCTTTCACCACTTCTTCGGGCGTGACATCCATGATGTCTTCGGCTTTGCCCTGATTCTTGGCCATGGACATCTGGCGCAGCTGTCGCGCCATCTGCTGGCGGTCTTCCAGTGGGCGGGCCAGCATCATTTTCTGCATCTGCGGATTACGCATGTTGGCCCGGAACTTCTGGTATTCCACGTCGGCGGTGCACAGGCTGTCGCCATGCATCAGCAGGGCAGGGGTGCCATACAGGTCGACCACAGTAGGGTCGTCCAGCAGGGTGGCGCCGGCCCGTTCGCAATAGTCATTGCCGATCAGGAAGTCACGGTTGCCGTGCATCAGAAAAATCTCTGTGCCGCTATCCCGCACTTCACGGAGAGCAGCGGCTACCTGTTCCTGTAGCGGCGTGCGTTCGTCATCGCCAATCCAGGCTTCAAAGAAGTCGCCCAGAATGTACAGCTGCTCCACACCCATGGCGTGGGTTTTCAGGAACCCGAGAAAGGCGCCCGTGATGTCCGGGCGCGATTCTTCCAGGTGCAGGTCGGAGATAAACAGCGTGGTCACGCGTCCTCCAGAACCTCGGCCTTCTCGATAACCACGTCCTCGAAGGGAACGTCCTGGTGGCCGGCGTTCATGGTGGTGCGAACGGCGCGGATCTGATTCACCGTGTCCATGCCGTCGACAACCTTACCGAACACGCAGTAACCCCAGCCTTCGGCGTTCTTGGCGGTGTGGTCCAGGAAGCCGTTGTCCTGCACGTTGATGAAGAACTGGGCAGTTGCGGAGTGCGGGTCCATGGTGCGGGCCATGGCGATGGTGCCGGTTTTGTTGCTCAGGCCGTTATCGGCTTCGTTCTGGATAGGCTCGCGGGTTTTGCGCGGAGTCATGCCCGGCTCGAAGCCGCCGCCCTGGATCATGAAATTGCTGATTACCCGGTGGAAGATCAGGCCATCGTAGAAACCTTCACGAACATACTGCTCGAAGTTCTTGGCGGTTTCCGGCGCGTTTTCGTAGTCCAGTTCCAGTTTGATATCACCGAGGTTGGTTTTCAGCAGAATCATCAGGGCTTCCTGTAGTTTGAGGTCGGAATGATCAAAGTCGCTATTGTACTGAAGAGTTTCGTTGTGTGCATGAGTCCTGAGACTATTTGTGAGTATAATAGGCGGTTTCACGGAGCCTTCGGATTGCTCCCATGTTTCATCCCCCGTTGACAGAGATTGTATGAGCGCCGAGTCGAAGAAAGCCCACAACTTTATTCAAAGCCTGATCGAAGATGCCATCGCCAAGGGCGAGCACACCGGCACGGTCGTTACCCGTTTTCCGCCGGAGCCCAATGGTTATCTGCACGTTGGTCACGCCAAGTCCATCTGCCTGAATTTCGGCATTGCCGAAACCTTCGGTGGCGAATGCAACCTGCGCTTTGATGACACCAACCCGGAAAAAGAAAGTCAGGAGTATATCGACGCCATCAAGCAGGATGTCGAGTGGCTGGGTTACAAATGGGCAGACGAAGTACTCTACGCTTCCGATTACTTTGACCAGCTGTATTTATTCGCTGAGGAGCTGATCCAGAAGGGCAAGGCCTATGTGTGCGCGCTGAATGCCGAACAGATGGCTGAGTACCGGGGTTCCCTGAAAGAGCCTGGCAAGAACAGCCCTTACCGTGACCGTCCGGTGGAAGAGAGCCTGCAGCTGTTCCGGGATATGCGCGACGGCAAGTTCCAGAACGGCGAACTGGTGTTGCGGGCCAAGATTGACATGGCCTCTCCGAACATCAACATGCGGGACCCGATCCTGTACCGCATTCGCTATGCTGACCATCATCAGACCGGCAGCAAGTGGTGCATCTACCCGATGTACGACTTCACCCATCCGATTTCCGATGCCCTGGAAGGCATTACCCATTCCCTGTGCACCCTGGAGTTCGAAGATCACCGGCCGCTGTACGACTGGGTGCTGGATAACATCACTATTCCGTGCCACCCACGCCAGATCGAATTTGCCCGGCTGAACCTGAACTACACCATTACCAGCAAGCGCAAGCTGAAGCGGCTGGTGGACGAAAACGTGGTAGACGGCTGGAACGATCCCCGGATGCCGACCATCTCGGGCATGCGTCGCCGCGGTTACACCCCGGAATCCATCCGGAGTTTCTGCGACATGATCGGTGTGAACAAGGCCGGCGGTACCGTGGATGTGGGCATGCTGGAATATGCCATTCGCGAAGACCTGAACGACCGGGCGCCCCGCGCCATGTGCGTGATGCGCCCGCTCAAGGTGACCCTGACCAACTACCCGGCCGACCAGGTTGAAACCCTGACCCTGCCGGTGCATCCGCAGAAGCCGGAGATGGGTGAGCGGGAAGTGACCTGGAGCCAGACCCTGTACATCGACCGGGAAGACTTCGTGATCGAGCCGCCACGCAAGTGGAAGCGGCTGGCCCCGGACCAAGCGGTGCGCCTGCGCGGTGGTTACGTGATGACCTGCAAAGAGGTTGTGCGTGATGACAGTGGCGAAATTGTCGAGCTGAAGTGCGAATACGATCCGAACACCCTGGGCGTGAACCCCGAAGGCTACAAGCCTAATGGCGTGATTCACTGGGTGTCGGCCACTGATAGCGTTGAGTCAGATATCAATCTGTACGACCGTCTGTTCAACCACGAGAACCCGGACAGCGACAAGGAAGGCGACTTCCTGGACCACCTGAACCCGGAATCCCTGGTGGTGCTGAAAGGCGCGCGGGTAGAGAAAAGCCTGGCCGAGCCGCGTACCGACCTGCCTTACCAGTTCGAGCGGGAAGGCTATTTCTTCTGCGACCAGGAACTGACCGCCAAGGCCGGCAAGCCGGTGTTCAACCGTACCGTGACCCTGAGGGATTCCTGGGGTAAGGGAGGCAAGTAATGCGCATCTACAACACGCTGACGCAGCAAAAGGAAGAGTTCAAAACCATCGAGCCGGGCAAGGTGCGCATGTATGTGTGCGGCATGACGGTTTACGACTACTGCCACCTGGGCCATGCCCGGGTGCTGGTGGCCTTCGATGTGATTACCCGGTACCTGCGCCACCGTGGTTATGATGTGCACTACGTGCGCAACATCACCGATATCGACGACAAGATCCTGCGTCGGGCGGACGAAAACGGTGAGGTCTACACCGACCTGACCGACCGCATGATCCACGCGATGCACGAAGACGAAGCGCGTCTGGGCGTGCTGGCGCCCAATGACGAGCCCCGGGCAACAGCTTACATCGACGACATCATCGCCATGATCCAGACCCTGATTTCCGGCGGCCACGCCTATGCGGCGGACAACGGCGATGTGTACTTTGCGGTGGATTCGTTCCCGGATTACGGCAAGCTCAGCAAGAAGAAGCTGGAGGACCTGCTGGCAGGTGCCCGGGTGGACGTGCAGGAAGCCAAGCGCAGCCCGGCGGACTTTGCCCTGTGGAAAGCCGCCAAGCCGGGTGAGGTGAGCTGGCAGTCGCCCTGGGGTGAAGGTCGCCCGGGCTGGCACATCGAGTGCTCTGCCATGTCCACCAAGTGTCTGGGTGATACCTTCGATATCCACGGCGGCGGCCCGGACCTGCTGTTCCCGCACCACGAGAACGAGATTGCCCAGTCCGAGTGCGCCACCGGCCACAAGTTTGTGCACACCTGGATGCACGCCGGCGCCATTCGTGTAAACAAAGAAAAGATGTCCAAGTCTCTGGGCAACTTCTTCACCATTCGCGAGATCCTGGAAAAGTACCCGGCGGAAGTGGTGCGCTATTTCCTGGTGTCCAGCCACTACCGCAGCCAGGTCGACTATTCCGAAGACAACCTGGCCGAAGCTGGCCGCACGCTGACCAAGCTGTATCACGCCCTGCGTGGCATCACGCCGGCGAAAGAAGCCGATGTGCCGGAATCCGACCATGATCGTCGGTTTGCCGAGGCTATGGACGACGATTTCAACACCGCAGGCGCCATTGCTGTGTTGCACGCGGTAGCTAATGACATTAATCATCAGCGCCGGGAAGGTGACGAAGAGGCTGCCAAGCGCAGTGCGGCCGTGCTGGTGCGTTTGGGTGCGGTGCTGGGCTTGCTGCAGCAGGACCCGGAAGCGTTCTTCCAGGCGGATACCGGCAGTGAGCTGACGGCGGAAGATATCGAGGCGATGATCCAGGCCCGCGCCGACGCGCGCAAGGGAAAGGATTTTGCTGAAGCAGACCGCATTCGCGATGAACTGCTGGACAAGGGCATTATCCTGGATGACAGCCGGGAAGGAACCACCTGGCGCCGCGCCTGAGATCCGGTTGATACACATAAAGTCGCATTGTGCTGAGTGGGAATGACCTTGTAGGGATTTTCACGTACAATGCGCCGCTCAAATACTAATGCCCCCGCACCTGGTGCGCTAAGGGGGAGTCGGGAAACATAACCCATCGAGGCAAGCAACGATGACAGAACGCGTTCAAGTTGGCGGCATTCAAATCGCCAAGAATCTGTACGATTTCGTAAACAACGAAGCGATCCCGGGTACCGGCGTTGACGCTGAAAAATTCTGGGCCGAGTTCGACAAGATTGTGAACGAGCTGGCTCCGCGCAACCGCGACCTGCTGGTCAAGCGCGACGAGATCCAGGAAAAAATGGACACCTGGAACCGTGACCATAAAGGCCAGAAGCTGGACATGGCCGAGTACAAGGCCTTCCTGAAAGAAATCGGTTACCTGGTTGACGAGCCGGCGGATTTCAAAATTTCTACCGCCAACGTAGACCCGGAAATCGCCACCATGGCCGGCCCGCAGCTGGTTGTGCCGATCATGAACGCCCGTTTCGCGCTGAACGCTGCCAATGCCCGCTGGGGTAGCCTGTACGATGCCCTGTACGGCACCGATGCTATTTCCGAGGAAGGCGGTGCCGAGAAAGGCCGTGGTTACAACCCGGTTCGTGGTGCCAAGGTTATCGAGTGGGCCCGCAAACTGCTGGACGGCTCCGCGCCCCTGGCTTCCGGCAGCCATAACGATGCTGCCAGGTACTACATCGACGGCGGCAAGCTGGCGGTGAAACTGCAGAACGGTGAAGTGACCGGCTTGAAAGACGAGTCCGGCTTTGTGGGTTACACCGGCGCTGCCGATGCACCTACCGGTATTCTGCTGGTGAAGAACGGCATGCACTTCGAAATCCAGGTCGATGCCAGCCATCCGATCGGTAAAGACGACGGTGCCAACGTTAAAGACGTTCTGATGGAATCAGCCCTGACCACCATCATGGACTGCGAAGACTCCGTGGCTGCCGTAGACGCGGATGACAAGGTGCTGGCCTACAAAAACTGGCTGGGCCTGATGAAGGGTGACCTGGAAGAGTCCTTCGAGAAAGGCGGTCAGATGATGACCCGTCGCATGAATGGCGACCGCAGCTACACCGGCGCTGACGGCAGCGAAGTTACCCTGAAGGGCCGCAGCCTGCTGTTCGTTCGTAACGTCGGCCACCTGATGACTAACCCGGCTATCCTGCTGAAAGACGGCAGCGAGATTCCGGAAGGCCTGATGGACGGCCTGGTTACGTCCCTGATTGCCATCCACGACCTGAAGGGTGACGGCAAGTTCCAGAACAGCACCAAGGGTTCTGTGTACATTGTTAAGCCCAAGCAGCACGGCCCGGAAGAAGTGGCCTTCACCAACGAATTCTTCGGCCGCGTTGAAGATGCCCTTGGCCTGCCGCGCTTTACCCTGAAAGTCGGCATTATGGACGAAGAGCGTCGCACCACGGTTAACCTGAAAGCCTGTATCCACGCTGCCAAAGAGCGCACCGTGTTTATCAACACCGGCTTCCTGGACCGTACCGGCGACGAGATTCACACCTCCATGGAGCTGGGTCCGTTTATCCGTAAGGGTGAGATGAAACAGGCGGCCTGGATCAGCGCCTACGAGCAGTGGAACGTGGACATCGGCCTGGAAACCGGCCTGTCTGGTGTTGCCCAGATCGGTAAGGGCATGTGGGCCATGCCGGACCTGATGGCTGGCATGCTGGAAGCGAAGATCGGTCATCCGAAAGCGGGTGCCAACACGGCATGGGTTCCGTCTCCGACTGCCGCTACCCTGCACGCCACGCACTACCACCAGGTGAATGTGTTCGACGTACAGAAAGAACTGGCTAACCGCGAGCGTGCGTCCCTGGAGGACATCCTGACGGTGCCGGTGATGGAAGATCCGTCTGCCCTGACTGCCGAAGACATCCAGCAAGAACTGGACAACAACGCCCAGGGCATTCTCGGCTACGTAGTTCGCTGGATCGATTCCGGTGTTGGCTGCTCCAAGGTGCCGGATATCAACGACATCGGCCTGATGGAAGACCGCGCAACTCTGCGTATCTCTTCCCAGCTGCTGACCAACTGGCTGTACCACGGTATCTGCACCGAAGAGCAGATCATGGAAACCATGAAGCGCATGGCAGCCGTGGTCGACAAGCAGAACGCCGGCGATGCCGGGTACCGCAACATGGCGCCGAACTTCGACGACAGCATTGCCTTCCAGGCGGCTGTGGACCTGGTTCTGAAAGGTCGCGAACAGCCGGCCGGCTACACCGAGCCGCTGCTGCACGCCTATCGTCAGAAGGCAAAAGCCAAGTACGGTCAGTAAGACCGGACACAAAAAAACCCCGCCTCGGCGGGGTTTTTTATGGGCCTTGCAGGCTACAAGGGGGTCGTACCCCCGGCGGGGGTACGACCCCACCCTTCTGTAAGCGCCGGTCTCCGAAGAATCTAGACCTCCGAATGCAGCACATCCGCCGCATACAAGGTGTTCTCCAGTAGCGTGGCAATGGTCATGGGCCCCACACCACCGGGAACCGGGGTGATGTAAGCGGCCCGCGCGGCTGCCGCCTCAAAGTCCACGTCGCCACACAGTTTTCCGTTGGCCATCCGGTTAATGCCTACATCAATCACCGTAGCGCCGGGTTTTACCCATTCGCCCTTGATGATGCCCGGTTTGCCCACGGCGGCGACCAGGATGTCTGCTTCGCTGACAAACTTTTCCAGGTTGTCGGTAAAGCGGTGGCATACGGTGGTGGTGGCGCCTTTGAGCAGCAGCTCCATGCACATGGGGCGGCCGACGATGTTTGAAGCACCCACAATCACGGCGTGCTGGCCTTTATAGGGTGTGCCAACGGAGTCCAGCAGGGTAATCACGCCAGCCGGTGTGCAGGGGCGCAGGGCGGGCTTGCGCTGCATCAGGCGGCCGATGTTGTAGGGGTGGAAGCCGTCCACATCTTTATCCGGACGGATTTTTACCAGGATCGGGTCTGCGTCCAGGTGTGAGGGCAGGGGAAGCTGTACCAGGATGCCGTCTACCGTCGGGTTTTCGTTCAGCTCGTCTACCAGGGCTTCAAGGGCCTGCTGGGAGGTGTCTGCGGGCAGGTCGTAAGACAGTGAAAGGATACCGGCCTGTTCGCAAGCTTTGCGCTTGTTGCCTACATAAACTTGCGAGGCGGGATCGTTGCCGACCAGTACCACGGCCAGGCCTGGTACACGAAGCCCCTTCTGTTTGCGGGCTTCCACGCCGGCAGCAACACGCTGCCGGACCTGTGCGGCAATGTCTTTTCCGTTAATCAGTTTGGCGCTCATGTTTCCGTCTTGTCGGTTGGGCATGAATAGTGGTGAAGTGAGGCCGCGCATTGTCTCATGCTTCGGCGTGAACGCCAATGTAGCTTCCCGGAGGGAACTTTTGCCGGGGCAGGCAGTCTTCTGAATCAACGTTATACGCAGGTTTTTTAAAATCCGTGTTGACGGATGCCTCAGGCGCCGGTAATATGCGCGCCAACTTTGCTGAGGCACTTGTTGTTCAGTTAACGGGGTATAGCGCAGTCTGGTAGCGCGCCTGCTTTGGGAGCAGGATGTCGGGAGTTCGAATCTCTCTACCCCGACCATTTTTCTGGATGTTCAGGTGGGCGAACGGTCAAGCGCCCGTAGCTCAGCTGGATAGAGCATCCGCCTTCTAAGCGGATGGTCGCAGGTTCGAGTCCTGCCGGGCGCGCCATACTGCTCGAAGCAGGTTGGCACCGGACTCGCCGAACCAGCAAAGTTGAAGTAAGCAGATGCGTACCGTAAGGTACCTCCCTGATGTGGTGGACGTAGCTCAGTTGGTAGAGCTCAGGATTGTGACTCCTGCGGTCGAGGGTTCGAACCCCTTCGTCCACCCCACTTTTCCCCTTGTTTGTTTCCGCGGTTCTGACCTTCCCGTTCCGGGATCGGTGCTGCGACGGATATGCGAGAGTGGCGGAATTGGTAGACGCACTGGATTTAGGTTCCAGCGGGGCAACCCGTGAGAGTTCAAGTCTCTCCTCTCGCACCACCCTTTCTTTTTCTGATTTGTCCCCATCTTTCGTCCAGTCCGGTTGTGGTACTGGTCTCAAACCGTTATTCCGTCGTGTCGGGTGATTCTCTCGGCAGGGTAAACCGTGATAAACTACCGGCTTTTAATTTTGCGTCCCTTTGAGGTGAACCGCTTCATTAGGGATTTTGTTTTAATTTTCATTCACATACAGAATCTGTAATTTGAGGATCTTCCATGCAAGTGTCTGTTGAAACGACCTCCAACATCGAGCGTCGCATGACGATTGGTGTGCCCGCCCAGGAAATCGACCAGGCGGTCCAGAAACGCCTGCAGGAAACTGCCCGTACTGTTCGCCTGAACGGTTTCCGCCCTGGCAAGGTGCCCATGAGCGTGGTCAAGCGTCGTTTCGGTGACAGCATCCGCCAGGAAATTGTTGGCGAGGTTATGCGCGACAACTACATCAAGGCACTGCAGGAGCAGGACGTTAACCCGGCTGGCTGGCCGCGGTTCGAGCCGAAGACCATGGAAGAGGGCAAAGACCTCGAGTTCGTGGCTATCTTCGAAGTGCTGCCGGAAATCGAACTGGGCGACCTGAGCAAGGTTGAAGTCGAGAAGCCGGTGTCTGAAGTGACTGACAAAGACATCGATACCATGATCGATAACCTGCGTCGTCAGCAGGCCACCATGAAGGAAGTGAAGCGCAAGTCCAAGAACAAGGACGTTGTGACCATCGACTTCAAAGGCTCCATCGACGGTGAAGAGTTTGAAGGCGGCTCCGCTGAAGGCCATCGCCTGACCCTGGGCTCCGGCCAGATGATTCCGGGCTTCGAGAAGGGCATTGTTGGCGGTAAGGCCGGCGAAGAGCTGGAAATCGACGTGGAATTCCCGGCGGATTACCACAACGAAGACCTGGCCGGTAAGCCTGCCAAGTTCGCTATCACTATCCACAAGGTTGAAGAGCCTCAGCTGCCCGAGCTGGACCAGGAGTTCTTCAAGCGTTTCGGTATCGAAGCCGAAGACGAAGCCGCCTTCCGTGAGGAAGTGAAGAAGAACATGGAGCGCGAGCTCAAGCAGGCGGTTTCCAACAAGGTCAAGAACGACGTTGTTGAAGGCCTGCTGGCTACCACCGAGCTGGACATTCCGTCTGCCCTGGTAGACCAGGAAATCGACCGTCTGCGCCAGGACGCTGTTCAGCGTTTCGGTGGCCAGGTTGACTTCCAGCAGCTGCCGAAGGAAATCTTTGAAGACCAGGCCAAGCGCCGCGTGAAGACCGGCCTGCTGTTCCAGGAAGTGGTCAAGAAGAACGACCTGAAAGCCGACGACGCCAAGGTTGAAGAGAAGATCCAGGAAATCGCTTCTACCTACGAGCAGCCGGACGAAGTTATCGCCCACTTCAGCAGCAACCCGGACCAGAAGGCCCAGGTTGAGTCTTCTGTACTGGAAGATGCCGTGGTTGACCACGTCCTGGCCCAGGCCAAGGTGAGCGAGAAGAAAATGAAGTACGAAGAAGCGGTAGCCGCTGGTCAGCAGCAGCGCTGATCAGGCCCGGGCCTGGTGCCCGGTGCCGCTTTCTGGAAACAGCCGGCGTGTCCGGCTGTTTTCATCTGGGCTTACTGCTGGCAGAGTATAAGTATTCAGGGGTGTCCTGATCGCCGATTCAGGATATCCTCCGCAGGAGTCCATGCCCATTGTCCATAAGGAGTTCAGGCGCACATGACGCAGAAACCGTTTGATGGCCCTACAATGATAACCAGCGCCGGTCTGGTGCCGATGGTAATTGAACAGACGGCACGTGGAGAGCGTTCCTTCGACATTTATTCACGTCTGCTCAAGGAGCGGGTGATTTTCCTGGTTGGCCCGGTTGAAGATCACATGGCGAACCTTGTGGTTGCCCAGCTGCTGTTCCTGGAATCCGAAAACCCGGACAAAGATATCCACCTGTACATCAACAGCCCGGGTGGCTCCGTAACTGCGGGTATGTCGATCTACGACACCATGCAGTTCATCAAGCCGGACGTTTCTACCCTGTGTATTGGCCAGGCGGCCAGCATGGGTGCTTTCCTGCTTGCCGGTGGTGCCAAGGGCAAGCGTGCCTGCCTGCCTAATTCCCGTGTGATGATCCACCAGCCGCTGGGCGGATATCAGGGCCAGGCAACGGATATCGAGATCCACACCCGCGAGATTCTGAAGATTCGCCATACCCTGAACTCCATTCTGGCCCACCATACCGGCCAGGACCTGGATACCATCGCCCGTGATACCGACCGTGATAATTTCATGGACCCGGTCCAGGCGAAGGAGTACGGGTTGATCGATACAGTACTTGATAAGCGCGTATCGAATAACTAATACTGAAAGTCATCGCATCATCCCTGGTCGGCGTACTGTTTGATTGCGCCGACCAACGAAGAACAGAGGTATTTCAATGGCAGATGAAAGAAACGGCAGAGGCGACGATAACGGCAAGTTGCTGTACTGCTCGTTTTGTGGAAAGAGCCAGCATGAAGTCCGTAAGCTCATTGCAGGGCCCTCGGTGTTCATCTGCGACGAGTGTGTAGACCTGTGTAACGACATTATTCGGGAAGAAATCCAGGAAAATGCCCAGGAAGAGGCCAGCGACCGGCTGCCCACTCCTGCGGAAATCCGGGAGACCCTGAACGAATATGTGATCGGCCAGGATCGCGCCAAGGTGGTTCTGTCTGTAGCGGTATACAACCACTACAAGCGTCTGCGTTATGGTGAAGGCAAGAGCGACGTTGAGCTGGGCAAGAGTAACATCCTGCTGATCGGGCCGACCGGTAGCGGTAAGACCCTGCTGGCTGAAACCCTGGCCCGCATGCTGAACGTGCCGTTTACCATTGCCGATGCCACCACGCTGACCGAAGCCGGTTATGTGGGTGAGGATGTTGAAAACATCATCCAGAAACTGCTGCAGAAGTGCGACTACGATGTCGACAAGGCCCAGCGCGGCATTGTGTACATCGATGAAATCGACAAGATTTCCCGCAAGTCTGACAACCCCTCCATTACCCGGGACGTATCCGGTGAGGGTGTGCAGCAAGCACTGCTCAAGCTGATCGAAGGCACGGTAGCATCGGTTCCGCCCCAGGGTGGCCGCAAGCATCCGCAGCAGGAGTTCCTGCAGGTTGATACCACCAACATGCTGTTTATCTGTGGTGGTGCCTTCGCTGGCCTGGAAAAGGTGATTCAGGAACGGTCCGAGCGCAGCTCCATCGGTTTCTCCGCTACGGTGAAGAGCCCGGACGACAGCAAGAACACCGGCGACATCATCCGTGATGTGGAAACCGAGGACCTTGTGAAGTTCGGCCTGATTCCGGAGTTCGTCGGTCGTTTGCCGGTTGTGGCAACCCTGACCGAGCTGGACGAAGAGGCCCTGGTGCAGATCCTGACCGAGCCCAAGAACGCACTGACCAAGCAGTACCAGAAGCTGTTCGATATGGAAGGTGTGGAGCTGGATTTCCGGGAAGACGCCCTGCGCGCGGTGGCCAGAAAGGCCATGGAACGCAAGACCGGTGCCCGGGGCCTGCGCTCCATCATGGAAGCCACTCTGCTGGATACCATGTACCAGATTCCATCGGAGCACGATGTGTCCAAGGTGGTGATTGATGAAAGCGTGATCAAGGGCGATTCCGAGCCCTTCAAGATCTACGCCAGCAGCGATCACGCCAAGGCAGTACCGGAAGACTGATTTCCGGACCGTCATGGTGCATCAGAAAAAGGGGCGGCAACGCCCCTTTTTCATTGGCCTGCTTTCACAAAACCGCATCATCCCGCCCGTGCTTTCCTTTCGTAAAAAGATTGCAATTTTTGTCTGTGCCCCAATGATGGGTGATATGCTGAAAGAAACGCTGTCAGAGGATTCCCTATGACCCGTATACCTGAAGAAACCGTGCAAGAATATCCGCTGCTCCCGCTGCGGGATGTGGTGGTATTTCCGCACATGGTGGTGCCACTGTTTGTGGGCCGAGAAAAATCCATCCAGGCCCTGGAAGCCGCGATGGAGGGCAGCAAGGAAATCCTTCTGGTCGCCCAGAAAGACGCTTCTACCGACGAGCCGGGCCCGAAAGATGTGTTCGACATGGGCACGCTGGCTACTGTGCTGCAGATGCTCCGGTTACCGGACGGCACCGTTAAAGTGCTGGTTGAAGGTAATGCCCGGGCCAGCATTACCGGCATTGAAGAAGCCGACTTCCTGACCGGCCAGGCTGTTCTGATGGATGAGGAGTCTTTGCCCGAGCGCGAAGAAGACGTTCTCACCAAGACCCTGATGGGCGAATTCGAGAAGTTCGTAAAACTGTCCAAGAAAGTGCCTTCGGAAGTGTCCAATGCACTCACCGGCATCAATGAGCTGGAGCGCCTGGTAGACACCATGGCCGCGCACCTGGATATGCGCATTCCGGAGAAGCAGGAACTGCTGGAAGCCCTGGATGTACGCAAGCGGGTAGACCTGCTGCTGGGCAAGCTGGACGGCGAGATCGACCTGATCGAGGTTGAAAAACGCATCCGTGGCCGCGTGAAGAAGCAGATGGAGCGCAGCCAGCGGGAGTATTACCTGAACGAACAGATGAAGGCCATCCAGAAGGAGATGGGCAATCTGGGTGAGGGTAACAACGATTTTGAAGAGCTGGAGCAAAAGCTCGAGCAGGCCGGCCTGCCGGAAGAAGCCCGCAAGAAGACCGAAGCGGAGCTGAACAAGCTGAAGATGATGTCGCCCATGTCTGCCGAAGCCACGGTAGTGCGGGGCTACATCGACTGGATGCTGGCAGTGCCCTGGAAAAAGCGCAGCCGCGTTCGCCATGACCTGGAAAAAGCGCGCGAGATTCTCGACCGGGACCACTACGGCCTGGATGAAGTCAAAAAGCGCATTCTTGAGTACCTGGCGGTGCAAAGCCGGGTGAAGAAGGTCAAAGGGCCGGTATTGTGCCTGGTAGGGCCTCCCGGTGTGGGTAAGACCTCGCTGGGGCAGTCCATTGCCAAGGCTACCAACCGGAAATACACCCGCATGGCCCTGGGTGGCGTGCGTGATGAAGCGGAAATCCGTGGTCACCGCAAAACCTATATCGGCGCCTTGCCGGGCAAGCTGTTGCAGAAGCTGGCCAAGGTAGAGGTGAAGAACCCGCTGTTCCTGTTCGATGAAATCGACAAGATGGGTATGGATCATCGGGGTGACCCGGCGTCGGCCCTGCTTGAGGTCCTGGACCCGGAACAGAACCACACCTTCAACGACCATTACCTGGAAGTGGATTACGATCTTTCGGATGTGATGTTCGTGTGTACCTCCAACTCCATGGATATTCCGCCGGCGTTGCTGGACCGTATGGAGATCATCCGGATTCCGGGTTACACCGAAGACGAGAAGGTCAACATTGCGCTGCGTTACCTGCTGCCCAAGCAGATCAAGGCTAATGGCCTGCGTAAGGACGAGCTCAAACTGCCGGAAGAGACCCTGCGCGACCTGATCCGCTACTACACCCGGGAAGCTGGTGTGCGCGGCCTGGAGCGGGAGATTGCCAAGATCTGCCGTAAGGTGGTGCGTGAGCACGTAGAGAGCAGTGATAACGCTTCTATTACCCTGACGCCGGACATGCTGGAAGATTATTCCGGCGTGAAGAAGTTCAAGTACGGCCTGGCCGAGGAGAACAACCAGGTTGGCCAGGTGACGGGCCTGGCCTGGACCCAGGTGGGCGGCGAACTGCTGACCATCGAATGCGCCCTGACTCCGGGTAAGGGCCGGGTGGTGAAAACCGGTTCTCTGGGTGATGTGATGCAGGAGTCTATCCAGACTGCGCTCACCGTGGTTCGCAGCCGTGCAGCAGGGCTTGGAATTGCTGACGATTTCCATGAAAAGCACGATCTGCACATCCACGTTCCGGAAGGTGCAACCCCGAAAGACGGCCCGAGCGCCGGTATCGGCATGTGCACCGCGCTGGTTTCTGCACTGACCCGAATTCCTGTGCGGGCCGATGTGGCCATGACCGGTGAGATCACATTGCGGGGCAGGGTACTGCCGATCGGCGGACTGAAGGAAAAGTTGCTGGCAGCCCACCGTGGTGGCATCAAGACCATTCTGATTCCTGATGAAAATGTCCGTGATCTCAAGGAGATACCGGATAATATCAAGGAGTCGCTGGAGATTCGTCCGGTGAAGTGGATTGACGAGGTGCTGGACATTGCCCTGGAATACGCACCGGATCCGTCTGCCGAAAATGCCCCTGGCAAAGCGGCGTCTTCGAAAGCAAAAGAAGATGCCAGTGATGTTACCGAGCGCATAAATACTCATTAATGACGGGATGAGTTGTTGACACGTCGGAGAGCCCATTGGTATAACTGTTTCGCCGTGAAGCAGCCAATACCAAGGGCTCCCGCGCAGTATGTGCCTATTCCGATCACCGGTGAAACACCGCAAGGAATAAAAAAACAGAAGAATGGAATTCTCCGACTGCTTATGCGATAGTCGGAAAAGTCCGCTAAAAAAATCCGACCTATAACATCTTCAACCTGAAATCGAAGGGGTTTAGTGTGAACAAGTCCGAACTGATCGACGCAATTGCAGAATCCGCAGATATTTCCAAAGCAGCAGCTGGCCGTGCGCTGGATGCAATGACCAGCTCCATCACCGGTGCTCTGAAGAAAGGCGACCAGGTTACCCTGATCGGTTTCGGTACCTTCTCTGTGAAAGAGCGTGCAGCCCGTACCGGCCGCAACCCGCAGACCGGCGCTGAAATCAAGATCGCGGCCTCTAAAGTACCTGGCTTCAAAGCAGGTAAGGCCCTGAAAGACGCCGTTAAGTAACGGTTCTTTCTTTGGCGGCTTTCGCACGCGGGAGCTGCCGCAGGAACTCGAGGCGCATTCCGTAAAGGGTGCGCCTTTTTGCGTTAAGAAGGGGCTGCCAGAACAGCTTCTCGCCAACAAAACATCCGCACGACCTTGAACAGGGATTCAGGAATAACATGCTTCAAGATATTCGGGATAATGCCCAGGGCACCATCGCAAAGGTTATTATCGGCCTTTTGATCATTTCCTTGTCGATCTGGGGGATGGACGCGATCATTGGCGGCTTCACCGGTGAACCGGAAGTGGCCACCGTTAACGGCAACGACATTACCGAACGGGAGTTCCTGCGCACCGTTCAGCTGGAAACCCAGCAACGTCTCATGCAGATGGAAAACCCGGATCCGTCACTGGTGGATGAAGACCAGGTTCGCCGGGATGTTCTGGAGGCTTTGATCCAGGAAGCCGTGCTCACCCAGGACGCTGCCAACCAGGGCCTCGAACTTTCCGATGCCGACATCGATTCCCTGATTACCCAGATGCCCCAGTTCCAGGTGGATGGCCAGTTCAACCGCGACCGCTTTGTGGCCACTGTGCGTAACCTGGGTATGGGTGTTGCTGAATTACGTGAAAGCCTTCGCAAGAACTACGTGGTTAACCAGATCCGTGCGGCGATTGCCCAGACCGGCCTTGCCGCTCCCGCCCAGGCGGAACAACTGCTGGCTATCCAGAACCAGACCCGGGACTTCCGCGTACTGACGATTGATGCCGATACGGTAGCTGACCAGGTGTCGGTATCGGATGCAGACATCGAGGCTTACTACGAAGACAACAAAGACCAGTTCCGTAAACCGGAACAGGTTTCTGCCGCCTACATCACCCTGTCACTGGATGCGCTGGCAAGTGCCATCGAAATCTCCGACGAGGAAGTGCGTGGCTACTATGACGAGCGCGCCGAAGACTTTGCCCGTGAAGAGCGTCGTGCCGCCCATATCCTGATTGAAGCGGGTGCCGAGGCAGAGCAAACCATGGCAACCATCCAGCAGCGTCTGGAAGAGGGTGAATCCTTTGCTGCGCTGGCGGAAGAGTTTTCGGTTGATACCGTTTCCGCCCGTGAGGGTGGCGACCTGGGCTTTGCCGGTCGTGGTGTTTATGACGAAGCTTTCGAGCAAGCGCTGTTTGCACTGGAAGAAGGTGAAACCTCCGGCCCGGTGGAAACCAGCTTTGGTGTGCACCTGATTCGCCTTGTAGAAGTGCGCCGTGCTGATGTGCCGGCATTTGCAGAGCTGGAATCCGAACTGCGTGACGAGCTGGCCCGTGCCCGGGCAACCGAGCGTTTCGCTGAAGTGCGGTCCCAGCTGGCTGATGCTGCCTATGCCGCGGATGACCTGGCGGGCCCGGCCTCCGAACTGGGGCTGGACGTTCAGGAAGTCTCTGGTGTAACCCGCGACGGCGGCCCGGGGCCGTTTGACCACGCCGGACTGGTTCGCCAGCTGTTCTCTGACGACGTGCTGACTGGCGGCTACAACACCGAACTGATCGATGTTGAAAATAATCGTGCGGTGGTGGCCCGGGTTCGCGAGTATCAGGAGCCGCGCCAGCTGGAGTTGGCGGATGTTGAAGGCCAGGTTCGTGACCTGCTGACCAGCCGTGCAACCCGCAAGGCCCTGGATGACCGTGCGGCCGAGCTGGTGGCTGCGGTAGAAGCCGGTGAGCAGCCGATGGCTGACCAGTGGCAGGGTTTTGAAGGCGAGGGCCGTAACGTGGCAGGACTGGATCCGTTCATTGCCCAGGCTGTGTTCTCCCTGCCGCATCCTGAAGGCGAGCAGCCGGTTGTCGGCAAGGCGCTGGGTGGTAGCGAGGCTGCGGTGATCGTGCTGAGCGCGGTTAACCCGGGTGAGGTTCAGGATGATAATCCTGAGTACCGCCAGCTGCAGCAGTTCCTGGCACAGCTTGAGGGACAGCGTGAGTACCAGGCCTATCAGCAGTACCTGAGAAACACCGCTGAAGTCGAGCGGAATTAAGGTCAGGCTTCAGACCGTAAAGGGTGCCCTCGGGCACCCTTTTTCGTATCCGGGGATCAGTTCTGGGGGAAGCGGGTAGCCTTCAGGCTTTCCTTGATCTTTTTCAGGTGATCCAGGAAATCCGGGCCGCGCTTGAGGGTGACTCCGGTAGCCAGGATATCGATGACCGTCAGGTGAATGATCCGGGAAGACATGGGCATGTAGACCTCGGTATCTTCCGGTGCAGTGACACCCACAACCGCGGTGCAGGCTTCCGCCAGCGGCGACTCCGGATTGGTAATGCCGATAACCGTAGCACCGTTGGCCCGGGCCAGGTGTGCAATCTCCACGGTTTCCCGGGTACGGCCGGTAAAGGAGATCAGCACGATGGCGTCGCCAACCCCGGAACCGGCGGCCACCATGCGTTGCATCAGGGCGTCGTCGTAAGAGGTTACCGGGATGTTGAAGCGGAAAAACTTGTGTTGGGCATCCAGGGCGACCGAGGCCGAACCGCCCATGCCGAAAAAGGCAATCTGCTTGGCCTGGATCAGGTAATCCACCACTGTGGCAATGGCCTGTGGGTCCAGCGCCTGCCGTGCCTTGTCCAGGTTGGCGATGGTGCTGAGCATGATTTTTTCGCCATACTCCGCCGGGCTGTCGTCCGGCTCTATATCCTGGCCCACGTAGGGGGTGCCGGTGGCAATGCTCTGGGCCAGCCGGATTTTGAAGTCCGGAAAGCCGGTTGCGGAGAATCCGCGGCAGAACCGGTTGACCGTCGGCTCGCTCACATCCGCTGCGCGGGCAAGGGCAGCGATGGAGTAACGGGTTGCCGCACTCGGGTCTTTGAGAATGGCTTCGGCAACCTTGCGCTCGGATTTATTCAGCGATTCCAGGCGATTCTGGATCTGCTCAAGCAGGTTGTCGTCTCTGCGTCCCGGGTTATCCGCCATGCAGCTATACTCCCTTCTGTTCTGGTGGTAAGGCGTCATTATACCTGCTGCGGGCAAACAAAAGGGTAGTAAATATGTCATATATCGGAAGTGCCCTTGGCTTGGCCCCGGGACAGTGCCATTATTTGGCTAAAGTTACGAAAAATCCGGCCTTGCGGTACGCCGGGCGAAGGAGACGCTGATGGTGGATCAACCTGTGTGTGCCTGCGATCTGATGCTGTTCGGAGCCTCGGGAGACCTGGCCCAGCGCAAACTGTTCCCGGCGCTGTATCAGCTTGACCGGGCCGGGTTGCTGGCGTCGGACAGCCGGGTGCTGGCCATTGCCCGGCGCGACACAGACACCGCAGCCCTGCGCAAAGCGCTGTTGGCCAGGCTGGAAGAGCAGATTCCGGAGCCGGAGTTCGACGCCACCGTAGCGCAGGGATTCGTCAGCCGTGTGGAATACCTGGAGCTGGATTTCACCGATACCGATGGTTTCCTGGTGCTCAACGACTGGCGCCATCCCGGTAACCAGTTAATTGTCTATATGGCCACGCCGCCATCCATGTATGGCGTGATTGCCCGGAATCTGAGGGCCGGTGGTTGCTGTACCGAACGTACCCGGGTGGTGGTGGAGAAACCCATCGGCCACGACCTGGAATCTTCGAAAGTGATCAATGACGAGCTGGCTGAAGTGTATCGGGAAAGCCAGCTGTTCCGGATTGATCATTACCTGGGTAAGGAAACGGTCCAGAACCTGATTGCCTTGCGGTTTGCCAACAACCTGTTTGCCTCCCAGTGGGACCAGAACCATATCTCCCACGTGGAGATCACGGTGGCAGAAAGCATGGGCATTGAAGGCCGCTGGGGTTATTTCGACCAGGCCGGCCAGATCCGGGATATGATCCAGAACCACCTGCTGCAGCTGCTGTGCCTGATTGCCATGGACCCGCCATCGGACCTGTCTGCCGACAGTATCCGGGACGAAAAGGTAAAAGTGCTGAAGGCGCTGAAACGGATTACCCCGGATATGATGGCGGAATACGTGGTGCGTGGGCAGTACACCTCCGGCACCAGTGAAGGCAAGCCGGTGCCCGGTTACCTGGACGAAGAGGGCGCCAACAAGGCCAGCGAAACCGAGACCTTTGTTGCACTGAAGGCAGAAATTGATAACTGGCGCTGGTCTGGCGTGCCCTTCTATATCCGCACCGGCAAGCGGCTGCCGGAGAAAATGTCGCAGATCATCATCCACTTCAAGCCGGCACCCCATTACATCTTCGATCCGGACCAGAAGCACCTGGCCAACAACAAACTGATTATCCGGCTGCAGCCCGATGAGGGCATGGCCCTGAAGATCCTCACCAAGGACCAGGGGCTGGATAAGGGCATGCGGTTGCGCCAGGGGCCACTGGAGCTGACGTTCTCCGAAACCTTTGATACCGATCGGATTCCGGATGCCTACGAGCGGTTGCTGTGGGAAATCATGCGGGGCAACCAGTACCTGTTTGTCCGCCGCGATGAGGTGGAGCATGCCTGGCGCTGGGTAGACCAGATCATCCGTAACTGGCACGACAGCGGCGAACCGCCGAAGCGCTACGCCGCAGGCACCTGGGGGCCGGTGGCATCGATTGCCATGATCACCCGGGATGGCAGGAGCTGGTATGAAGACGTGTGACCTGCCGCTACCCGAAGGGGTGCAGGCATTTTTCAGTGAGACAGCGCAGGAATGTGCGGGCCAGCTGGCGTTGCACGTAGCGGAAAGCCTGCGTGGCCGGCTCCGCCGGGGCGGTCGGGCTTCGCTGGTGGTTTCCGGTGGCTCTACGCCGGTACCCTTCTTTCAAACGCTGGCACAGCAGGAGCTGGCCTGGGCCCGGGTTACGATGCTGCTGGCCGACGAGCGCTGGGTGCCGGAAGGGGACCCCGCCAGCAACACGACCCTGGTGCGGCAGAGCCTGCTGCAGGGCAGGGCAAAGGACGCACGCTTTCTCAGCCTGCGGCAGCCGCTGTGCAGCGCCGAGCAAGCCTTGCCTGCTATCGAGCAGCTGCTGGCCGAGTTGAAGTTGCCGCTGGATGTGGTGGTTCTGGGTATGGGCAACGATGGCCATACGGCGTCGCTGTTCCCGGATGCGCCCCAGCTGCCGGAGGCAATGTCCATGCAGGCACCAGGGCGGGTGTGCGTGATGACACCGCCGTCCCAGGCCCATACCCGGGTAACCCTGACCCGGCCGGTGCTGGCGGGCGCCCGGTTCCTGGCGTTGCATCTCAGGGGTGAGGACAAGCTGGAAACCCTGGAGCGGGCCCTGAAGGCCCCGGATGACTGGCGGGAAATGCCAATCCGTGCTTTTCTGAAACCAGGCTTGCGAATTTACTGGAGCCCGTAACGGGCTGTTGTCCGGTTAGCGCCGGGGGAGACTTGAATGCCATTGCTGTCTGTGGAGCACCAGGAAAAGATCGAGTTTGTGATGGCGCAGTCGCCATTGATACCCGTGATCACCATCCGTCATCCGGACGATGCCATCCCGCTTTGTCGGGCGTTGTTTGACGGCGGTATTCGTGCGCTGGAGATCACCTTGCGCACAGAGCATGGCCTGGATGCCATCCGGCGGGTTCGGGAAGCGCTTCCGGACGCGATTGTGGGGGCGGGTACGGTGATCAGCATCGATCAGTACCGGGACGTCGAGCGAGCCGGGGCCGAGTTTGTTATTACCCCTGGTGTAACTGATGCCATCCTGGATTTCGGTGTGACCTCGGAATCCCCCCTGCTGCCGGGCATTGCCACCGCCTCGGAACTGATGATGGGGTACAGCCACGGCTACCGGCACTTCAAGCTGTTTCCCGCGGAAGTATCCGGGGGTGAAAGGGCACTGAAGGCGTTTGCCGGCCCCTTCCCGGATGTCTGCTTTTGCCCGACCGGCGGGGTTCGCCAGCAGACAGCCGCAGCCTACCTGGCTCTGGATAATGTCTCTGCGGTGGGTGGCACCTGGCTGACGCCGGATGAAGCCGTGGCCAGTAAGGACTGGCAGACCATTACCGGCATCGCCCGGGCCAGCCTGGCGGCCATTGGCCACCGGGGCTGACCGGCGCAGGCTACTGGATGTCGGACCCTACACGAACGATTTTCATGGAGTTGGTGCCACCCTGGGCGTTCACATAGTCGCCCTTGGTGATCACCACCAGGTCGTTATCCTGCACAACACCCCGGCTCTTCAGTTCGTCGACGGCCAGTGCATTGACCTTTTCATTGGCGTGGTTGGCAGAATCGAACGGAACCGTCTGCACGCCCCGGAACAGAGCCACCCGGTGCTGGGTGGAGTGGTGCCGTGAGAAGGCAAAGATCGGCAGGCTGGATTTGATCCGTGACATCAGGCGCGGAGTGGAACCGGTTTCTGTCAGGCAGATAATGGCAGACACACCCTGTAGGTGGTTGGCGGCGTACATGGCAGACAGGGCAATCGCCTCGTCTACCTTTTCCATGCTTTCGTGGATCCGGTGCTGGGACTGGTGCATGGACGGGTGCCGTTCCGCACCGGTGCAGATGCGCACCATGGCTTCCACGGCTTCTTTCGGGTAATCGCCTACGGCAGTCTCGGCGGACAGCATCACGGCATCTGTGTAATCCATCACCGCGTTGGCAACGTCAGACACTTCCGCCCGGGTGGGCATGGGGTTGGTGATCATCGACTCCATCATCTGGGTGGCGGTGATCACGGCCCGGTTCAGTACCCGGGCCCGTTTGATGATGTGTTTCTGAACCGCCACCAGTTCGGCATCGCCGATCTCCACGGCCAGGTCGCCCCGGGCGACCATTACGGCGTCTGACGCTTCGATAACGGCATCCAGTGCGTCGGTATCGTGGGCCAGTTCGGCCCGTTCAATCTTCGCCACCAGGCCGGCATCGGAGCCGGCTTCTTTCAGCAGCTGACGGGCCACGTGCATGTCGTCGGCTGTACGGACAAACGAGACGGCCACGTAGTCGGCGTCCAGCCGGGCTGCGGTTACGATGTCCTGCTTGTCTTTCTCGGTGAGGGCGTCCGCTGAGAGGCCGCCACCGCGCTTGTTCAGGCCCTTGTTGTTGGACAGCGGGCCGCCGATCAGCACAGTGGAGGTAATGCTGTGGTCGTCGACCGCAGTCACTTCCATTTCAATCCGGCCGTCATCCAGCACCAGGATATCGCCTGGGCTGACGTCGTTGATCAGTTGTTCGTAATCAATGCCAACTTGCTCCGATGTGCCAGCCTCTTTGTCCATGGTGGCGTCGAGCACGAAGGTCTGGCCCCGTTCCAGGGTGACCTTGTTGTCGGTGAAGCGGGCGATGCGCAGTTTCGGGCCTTGCAGGTCGGCCAGGATGGCCACAAAGCGACCCTGGGCGGCGGCCGCTGCACGAACCCGGCGGGCCCGTTCCATATGCTCTTCGGCGCTGCCGTGGGAAAAGTTGAGGCGGGTAACATCAACGCCGGCGGCGATGATACCTGCCAGCGATTCCTCACTGTCGGTGGCGGGGCCGAGGGTGGCGACAATCTTGGTGCGCCTGAGCATAGTGCGTGTCCTTGTCTGTAAAATTTGAGTGTTCAATTGAACCTGAAAGCCTCCGGTAAAGAAAGTACACTTAGGTCTGGAATAACCACGATACAGGGAGAAAGCCCATGCACTCCACGGTTCAGAAGGTGACCAACCGCATCATCGAACGCAGCAGGGCTTCCCGCGCGGATTATCTCGAGAGGATGGCCGGGCTGGCGGCAAAGGACCCCCATCGTGGCACCTTGTCTTGCGGTAACCTGGCCCATGGCTTTGCGGCTTGTAGCCAGGGCGATAAAGATACCCTGAAATTTCTGAACCGGGCCAATGTGGCCATGGTTTCCGCCTACAACGACATGTTGTCTGCCCATCAGCCTTATCAGCGCTTTCCTGACCTTATCCGCGAAGCGGCCCATGGCATGGGCTCGGTAGCCCAGTTTGCCGGCGGCACTCCCGCCATGTGTGACGGGGTCACCCAGGGCCAGCCGGGAATGGAGCTGAGCCTGTTCTCCCGGGACACCATCGCCATGAGTACGGCAGTGGCGCTGAGCCACAACATGTTCGACGCGGTTATGCTACTGGGTATATGTGACAAGATTGTGCCAGGGTTGCTGATTGGTGCCCTGAGTTTCGGCCACCTGCCGGCCATTCTGGTGCCATCCGGCCCCATGCCGTCCGGGCTGCCGAACAAGGAAAAGCAGCGGATTCGCCAGCTCTATGCCGAGGGCAAGATCGGCCGGGATGAATTGCTGGAAGCCGAAAGCCAGTCTTACCACAGCCCGGGCACCTGTACCTTTTACGGCACCGCCAACAGTAACCAGTTACTGGTAGAGGTAATGGGCCTGCACCTGCCCGGTGCGGCTTTCGTAAACCCCGATACGCCCCTGCGGGATGCCCTGACCCGCGCGGCGACCGAGCAGGTCATCAAGTTGTCCCGGCCCCACGGCGGCGAGTTGGGGCTCGGCCATATGGTGGACGAGAAAGCCATTGTGAATGCCCTGGTAGCCCTGCTGGTGACCGGTGGCTCCACCAACCACACCATCCACTGGATCGCCATTGCCCGGGCGGCCGGGATCCTGGTTGACTGGAACGACTACGCCGAGTTGTCGTCGGTGGTGCCCTCCATGACCCGCATTTACCCGAACGGCCAGGAAGACATCAACGCCTTTCACGAAGCCGGTGGCACGCCGTTCCTGATTCGGGAATTACTGGCACAAGGCTACCTGCATAACGACGTCAACACAGTGATCGGTAAGGGGCTGGACGCCTACGCCCGGATGCCGGAGCTGGAAGGGGAAAGCCTTCGCTGGCAGCCGGCGGTTACCAAGAGCCAGCGCCCGGATGTGCTGAGCAGCGCCGCAGAGCCCTTCGCCCCGGATGGCGGATTGAGGGTGCTGGATGGCAATCTCGGGCGCGGAGTGATCAAGGTGTCGGCGGTGGCGCCGGAACACCATAGGGTTGAGGCGCCGGCGGTGGTGTTCAACGACCAGAACGAACTGAAAGCCGCCTTTGAAGCTGGCGACCTGGACCGGGATTGCGTGGTGGTGGTGCGCTTTCAGGGGCCGAAAGCCAACGGCATGCCGGAGTTGCACAAGCTGACCCCGTATCTGGGCGTGCTGCAGGACCGCGGCTATCGGGTGGCGCTGGTGACCGATGGCCGGATGTCCGGTGCCTCCGGCAAGGTGCCGGCGGCTATCCATGTATACCCGGAAGCACTGGCGGGCGGCCCGCTGGCCAGGATTTGTGACGGCGACATTATTTGCGTGGATGCCGTTAGTGGCTTGCTGTCGGTGCAGCTCGGCGAGGCGGAACTGGCTGACCGCAGCCCGGCCAGTGCAGACCTGGCAGCGAACCATACCGGCTATGGCCGTGAACTGTTCGGCTGGATGCGCCAGGGTGTCTCGAATCCGGAGCAGGGTGCCAGTGTGTTCTGGAGCGCCGGCTGATGACGGAAGCTGTTCCGCACGCCATGGCGCTGGTGGGCGATGTTGGCGGCACCCATGCCCGGTTTGCGCTGGTGGTGCCGGGATCGGTGCAGTTGCAGTTGCTGAAGGTTTTCCGCTGTGCTGATTTTTCGGGGCCCGGGCAGGCCGTTGCGGCGTACCTGAAGCATGTAGGGCCGGTGACTGTCTGCGAAGCCTGTGTGGCCGTTGCCGCCCCGGTTACCGGTGACGTTGTTACCCTGACCAACAACCGCTGGCAGTTCGATACCGGGCACCTGGCGCAACGCTTCGGCCTGGACCGGTTCCGGCTGGTGAATGATTACACCGCCATGGCGCTGGGCGTAATGCACGTGCCGGCCAGCCAACGGGTGCCGGTGGGCGGGGGTGGCGCAGACCCGTCGCGCCCGGTACTGGTTCTTGGCCCGGGCACCGGCCTGGGCATGTCGGCACTGGTGCCGGCGGCGGATGGCTGGATACCGCTGGCAACCGAAGGGGGCCATGTGGACTTTGCGCCGCTGGATGACCTTGAGTGCGAGATTGCCCGCCGTCTTCGCGCCACCTATGGCCGGGTTTCTGTGGAACGACTGCTGTGTGGTGCGGGTATCATGAACCTGTATCGAACGCTGGCGCAGATTACCGGCAGTAAGCCGGTACACGAAGCCCCGGAGCAGGTTTCCGCAGCGGCCATGGCAGGTAATGACGAGCTGGCAGCCCGGGCGCTCAGCCTGTTCTGTGACATTCTGGGCCGGGTAGCCGGCAACAGCGTTCTGACCCTGGGCAGTTACGGCGGTGTCTATCTTTGTGGCGGCATTGTGCCGGCGATTCTCGACTTTTTCATGGCCAGCGGCTTTCGCGCCGCCTTCGAAAACAAGGGCCGTATGCGGCCATTATTGGAGGCCACGCCGGTTCAGGTGGTGCTGGATGGCAACACCGGGGTGTACGGCGCTGCAGCTGCCCTGACTAATGCCGGGAGGTGACCATGACTCAGACGGCTAATCATCTGGATAGCCTGGACTTTGACCAGCTGGTGCAGCAGGTAAGGGCCTGTACCCTGTGTAAAGATGTCTTGCCGGAAGGGCCGAGGCCGGTTGTCCAGCTGTCCCGGTCGTCCCGAATCCTGGTGGTCGGCCAGGCGCCGGGCCGCAAGGTTCACGAAACCGGAATTCCGTTCAACGATCCCAGCGGTGACCGGCTTCGGCAATGGATGGGCGTGGACAGGGAGCAATTCTACAACGAGGAACAGGTGGCTATTCTGCCCATGGGATTCTGCTTTCCCGGCACCGGAAAATCCGGCGACCTGCCGCCCCGGCCGGAATGCGCCGAAACCTGGCGCGAGGCCTTGCTGGCGCGGCTGGGCAAGGTTGAGCTGACCCTGGTAATCGGCCAGTATGCCCAGGCCTGGCACCTGCCGGACAGCCGAAAATCGGTAACGGATAATGTCAAAGCCTGGCGGGAATACTGGCCGGGGCTATTGCCCATGCCTCACCCGAGCCCTCGCAATATCCGCTGGCTGAAAAGCAATCCCTGGTTCGAGCAGGAGGTGATTCCCCGGCTTCAGGCCCGGATCGGGGAATTACTCTGACCCGGCGGCGGTGAACAGGCTCTGGTGCCGGGTTGCCGCCCGATGGATGTAGCTGTCCAGCTGCTCCCGTTGCTGCTCCGTGATATAGAGCCCCTGCTTGGTACGCCGCCAGAGCACATCTTCCGCGCTCAGTGCCCACTCGTGGGCAATCAGGTAGTCCACTTCACGCTGGTACAGGGTGGCGGTGTAGGCGTGGCCAAGATCCTCTGTGCCGGTACAGCCTTTGAGGATGTGGTGGCTGTCGGTGCCATAGCTGCGCACAAACCGGCGGATAATGGCGCGGTCCAGCCAGGGGTAGTGCAGTTGCAGCTCTTCTGCGAGCTGTTGCTGGCTGGCAAAGTCGGCCCCCGGTAACAGGGCGTTCCGGGTCCAGGATTTGCCCGCTCCGGGGAAGTAATCGCATACGGCATCGGTGACCGCCTCGGCCAGCTTCCGGAAGGTGGTGATCTTGCCTCCGAACACGGAAATCAACGGCGCCTGGTGATCCTGGTCGTCGACCTCGTAGGAGTAATCGCGGGAAGCGCTCTGGGCATTGCCGCCTTCATCGTCCATCAGCGGCCGGACCCCGGAGTAACTCCATACCACATCGCCGGGTGTCAGTTGCCGGCGGAAATACTGGTTCACCACGTCCAGCAGGTAGCGGGTTTCCTCTTCGGAAATTCGTGCTTCAGACGGGTTGCCCTCGTAGTCCACATCGGTGGTGCCGATCAGGGAGAACTCATCTTCGTAGGGGATGACGAACACAATGCGCTCGTCGGCATTCTGGAGAATGTAGGCTTCGGTATCTTGGTTAAGGCGGGGCACCACAATGTGGCTGCCCTTGACCATGCGGATCTGTTTGGGCGCAGCCATGCCCAGGCTTTCACCGAACAGACGGCTGACCCAGGGCCCGGTGGCATTCACTACCACCTTGGCGCTGAGGGTTCGTGTGTGCCCGGTGAGGGTATCTTCGAGTACCGCCTGCCAGCCAGAGCCCTTGCGTTCGGCCCGGACGCACCGGGTGCGGGGCAGGATACTGGCGCCTTTTTGCTGGGCCTTGCGAGCTGAGAGTACCACCAGCCTTGCGTCGTCTACCCAGCCATCGGAGTATTCAAAGCCCCGGGTGATGTCCGGTTTCAGGGGGGATTCTTTGCCGAAGTTGATGGCCCGGGAGCCGGCCAGCAATTCACGCTTGGCGAGGTGGTCGTACAGAAACAGGCCCGTGCGGATCATCCAGGCCGGTCTCAGGTGGGGCTGGTGGGGTAAGCGAAAACGCATCGGCCACATGATGTGGGGAGCGTTGCCCAGCAGGGCCTCCCGTTCCGCCAGTGCTTCACGCACCAGCCTGAACTCGTAATGCTCCAGATAACGCAGGCCGCCGTGGATCAGCTTGCTGCTGCTGGACGACGTCGCCGAGGCCAGGTCGTTCATCTCACACAAGACAACCCTTAGCCCGCGGCCGGCGGCGTCCATGGCAATGCCTGTGCCGTTTACGCCGCCACCGATAACAAGTAAGTCGCAGTGGTCCGGAAATCCGCCGAGCGGTGATGTTTCTGTGCTGGTTTTTGGTGCTTTCCGAACCACTGTCTGCTCACTCCTTGTGTCAGAGCCGGACTGGCTTGCCGGCCTCGCGGCGGCGCTCCTCCCACTCTTCCTGGGTTTGTGCGGCCTGTTCTCCGGCCATGGAACCGATGATCTCGAAATAATCCGAGGCAAATTCATCGGCCATCACCTGGTCACGGGGTTTTACCTTCACCACGTAAACGCTTTGTACGTTCTGGTGATCAAACTCGCGCCAGTACTGCTCGTCTTTCAGGAAACTGTAGCGGTGGCCTTCCAGTGCCCGGATCACATCGGCAGTATTCGTGGTGCCGGCACGCTCAACCGCTTCCTTGTACTGGTACACAATACTGTAGGCCGAGGCCGCAGAGGAAGAGGGACGCATTTCATAGCGGGCAGAGAAGGCTTCAACAAACTCCTTGCCGCGGGGGTAGTTGTTCTCGTACGGCAGGGTCCATACCCAGGGTGCGCCGCCAATCACACCTTCCATCATCGCCGGGCCCACCTGCCGGGCCATGCCCAGGGTCAGGTTGGGAACCACCACCTGCATGCGCTTGGTCAGACCCATTTCATAGGCCACCTGCAGCGCGCGCACCATGTCGTCGCCAAACAGTACCATCATCAGCACCTTGGCGTCAGATTCGGCAGCCTGTTCCAGGGCCTTGCGGAAATCGGTAATCAGTGCCCGGGGAAACGGGGTTTTGACGCCCGGGTGGCGTTCGGTCTCCTGGGTATTGGAAAACTGGCGAACGGACTCTTCCACTGACCAGCCCCAGGTGTAGTCCGAGGTGATGTAGAAGTAATCGTCGTTTGCGTGGTTCTGGTTCAGGTAATCGCCCAGTGCCTTGGCGGTCATCCAGGCATTGTATGGCTCCCGGAACATGAACCGGTGGCCTTCACTGCCGGTGGTGGCGTTGGAATAGGTGAGGGTGCCGAAGTAAATGCGGTTCCTGTCGCGGGCGGCCTTGCCGGAGGCGATGGCAACGGCGCTGGATACACCGCCAAACACCATCTGAACACCTTCCTGGTCAATCATTTCGGCGGTGTTGCGGGCGCCTTTTTCCGGCTCGCCGCGGGTGTTGCGGATGACCAGTTCCAGTGGTTGCCCCAGCACACCGCCGGCCTGGTTGATTTCCTCAACCGCAAGGTAGGCAGCCAGGCGTTGTTGCAGGCCCTGGTTTTTGTAGCGTCCCGTTTCCGGGTAGTTAAGACCGATCTTGAGAGATTCGGCGGAAACAGTGGCGCTGCCGAGCAAAAGCAGACATGCCGAGAGCAGGAAAGTCCTGAAAGTCATTGCAGATTGGCCTCCGGTTTAGGGTTCGCACAGCCTATTCTTGTTTTATGTCAGGCTGAAGTAATAGCGTAGTTTCTGCCCGGGGCTTTCAGGCAACAATGGGACTAAAGTGTAAAACGCCCGCTAATTCGCGGGCGCTTGATTTGCGTCAGTTTACGGGGTTATTGCCGTTGCCGGTTTGCGGGGTTATCGACGGCTTTCGGGTTGAAAAGCTGGTATCCGTCACGGCCACTTTGCTTGGCCTGGTACATGGCAATGTCTGCGCCATTAAGTAATTCTTCGCTGGTCTTGCCGTCACCCGGATACAGGCTGATACCGATACTGGTGCTCACTGCAAGGTGGTGGCCATTGATAACGTAGTCTGGGGCAGACGCCCTGACCAGCCTTTCTGCAACGTTCAGGACGGCTTCGGGGCTTTTTACCTCCGGCAGCAGGATAATAAACTCGTCTCCGCCCAGCCTGGCGAGGGTATCGTCTTCCCGAAGGCAACTACGCACCCTTGCAGTGAACTGTACCAATAATTCGTCACCTGTCGCGTGGCCGAGGCGATCGTTCACGTCCTTGAATTTGTCCAGGTCCATGAACATGACAGCCAGTAACTGTTTGGTTCGATGAGCATGTCGGATGGCGTGGTCCAGGCGGTCTTCAAGCAGCCGCCGGTTGGGGACCCCGGTCAGGGCATCGTAATAGGCAAGCTGGCGGATTTGTTCTTCGTTTTTGCGGTTCTGGGTAATATCCGTAAACAGGCCGGCATAATGGGTAGCGTTGTCGTTGTCATCGGTGATTGCGGTAATGGTCAGCAATTCCAGGTAAAGCTCGCCGGTTTTACGCCGGTTCCAGATTTCACCGCGCCAGTATCCGTGGTGTTCAAGAGACTGCCACAGACGTGTGTAAAATTCTGAATCGTGGCGGCCGGAGGAAAGAACTTCCGGTGTGCGGCCGATCACTTCTTCCGGGCTGTAGCCTGTGAGGTGCGTAAAGGCCGGATTCACGAACTCGATTCGGGCATTTTTGTCGGTCACCATGATGCCTTCGAATGACGATTCAATAACACGTTCTGCCAGCTGCAGGGTCCGGCTCGACCGGGCAAGGGCTTTGTCGCGCTGTTCGAGTGCCTGCCGAAGGTCATCCAGGTACATTTGCTCGGCACCCGACAGCATATCGTTGTAACCGATCAGCCCGATGATTGCCCCTGTTTGGTCCAGCACACCGAGATGGCGAATGCGGTGGTCCAGCAACAAATCACGGGCGTGGATGAGCGGATCTTCTTCCTTCGCGGTAACCAGCGGGCGGGACGCTAATTCGCCAATACGGGTATTGCTGGTATGCCTGGCGATGAAGCGAACCATATCGCGCTCGGTGACAATACCAAAGCCGTCCTCACCGAAATTGACCACCACTGCGTCGGCTCCCCGGCGGTGCATCAGGTCGGCCACCTGGGCCAGGGGCAGCGATTCAGGTACGACTGCCGGTAAATGCGGAATGGCTGCGCCAACTTCCCTCAAGCGCAGATAGGGTTCCAATCCCTGATTCAGGGCCAGGTCTGTACGGGAAATAATGCCCACGGGTTGGCCGTCTTCGTCGGTAACCAGGGCATGTCGCTGGCTCTGGTTTTTTAGCCTGATTGCCGCCTGGGCAGTATCCATGGTGGCAGGTAACGACAGCACCGGCGATCTCATCACCGAGCGGACCGGTTGGCTGAACTGGTCCGGATCGGCGAAGTTGATGGCCAGGGCATCCCGTTCCGTCCATATTCCGACCACGGTGTTGTCCTGGCTGATCAAAATGGAACTGACCGAATTCTCCGCCATCCGCGCTGCGGCTTCGGAAATCACCGTTTCCGGACTGCATTGAAGCAGGAGGCCACTGTGCATGATCTGGGATACGGGAATTGGTTGCCCCATGTGTGCTCCTGTTGTCGATGCCGGAAGTTCCTGAATTATATCAATGTCCGGCGTCGGCTGCTTTTACTTTCACGTAACTGCCAGGGGCATCTTCAATGACCTCGAGTTTTCCTTCGCCGGGCTGTCGGGCCGGCACCTGGTCGCCTTCATAGCCGACAATCCATTCCCGCCAGTATGGCCACCAGGAGCCCGGATGCTGCTCCGCGCCGGAGAACCAGGCGTCCGGATCTTCCGGCAGGGTGTTGTTGGTCCAGAAGCCATATTTTTCTTTGTAGGGCGGGTTGATCACACCGGCGATGTGGCCGGAACCGGACAGGACAAAGCGGACATCGCCGCCGTAAGCGTATGCCCCGTGGTAAGTGGTTTTCCACTTGGCGATGTGGTCCTGTCGCGCCGACAGGAAGAACGATGGCACCCGGATTTCCGACAGGTTGATGGTTTCGCCGTTCATGGTCAGGGCATCTGGCTGCACCAGCCGGTTATGCAGGTACATTTCCCGCAGGTAGTAACTGTGCATTCTGTACGGCAGGTTGGTGCCGTCGGTGTTCCAGTACAGCAGGTCAAAGGCGGCGGGTTTCAGGCCTTTGAGGTAGTTGTTGGTCCAGTACGACCAGAACAGGTCGTTCTCGCGCAGCAGGTTAAACGTGAAGGCCATGGCCCGGCCGTCCAGGTAGCCCTTGCGCTCCATGGCCCGCTCGATGCCACGGATGGAGTGATCGTTGATGAATACGCCGATGCCGCCGGGATCCGAAAAGTCCAGCAGGGTGGTCAGATAGGTGGTGCTGATGATCGGGTTGCGGTTCTTCTTCTCCAGCCAGGCCATGGTAGAGCCCAGCAGGGTGCCGCCAATGCAGTAGCCGATGGCGTTCATCTGCTCTTCGCCGGTGGCCTCTGTTACCGCATCGATCGCCGCGAGGGGGCCGAGCTTCATGTAATCATCCCAGCCGGTCTCTTTCTGGGCCGGGCCCGGGTTACGCCAGGACACCACGAACACCGTCTGGCCCTGGCTCACGAGCCAGCGGATAAACGAGTTGCGCTCGGTCAGATCGAGTATGTAGAACTTGTTGATCCAGGGCGGGATGATCAGCAGCGGCTGCTGCGCTACCGTCCTGGTGGTGGGTGTGTACTGGATCAGCTGTATCAGTTCGTTCTGGTACACCACCTTGCCCGGTGTGGTGGCCAGGTTGCCGCCGACTTCAAAAGCCGAACGGTCGGTCATGCCAACATTGAACAGGCCGGGGTTCTGGCGCAGGTCTTCCACCAGGTTACGGGCGCCATCCACCAGATTCATCCCCTTGCGTTCCCAGGTAATGCGCAGTACTTCCGGGTTGGTCAGGGGGTAGTTGGAGGGCGACAGGGCACTGGTCAGTTGCCGGGCATAGAACATCATCTGGTCCCGGGCGGGACCGGGCAGGCCTTCCATGTTCTCTACCCAGTTCAGGAATGCGCCGGAATTGATCAGGTATACCTGCTGAAGCACATCGAAAGGCACATGCTTGCGCCAGTCGTCAGCCAGGAAACGACGATCGTCGGATTCCGGAACGGCTACCGGCTCGGGCTGTTTGCCGGTCAGCCGGCTGAACGTGTAACGGGCGAGGCCCAGATGCTTTTTGCCCAGCTCGATCTCGGCGCTGGCAAAGCGAAGCGGATGCAGCAGCAAGTCTTCGGCCATGGCACGATAGGCGTCTGACATTTCGCTGAGGGTGGACAGCTTAGCGTGGTCTACCATGCCGGTGTCGCCCAGCCATTGTTCCAGTTGCTGCTGGCCCTGACGCACGTTGTCGTCAAAGGTTTTCATCATCTGCTTTGCGGTTTTACTGATGTAGTCCATACCCAGCATCGGGGTTCTCCTTGCCTCGGATACAAAAAGGCCGGAGCGTCGCAGACGTTCCGGCCCGGCCGGTCATTCAGGGTGTCAGGCAGCGGTTTTGCCGTTGCTGCCTTTACCGGTGGCCGGTGTTTTTTCCGCTGTGTTATCAGCCGGTTTTGCCTCGAACACCTGCTGCAGTTGCTCGCGGGTTTCGTTGGCGTAGTCCTGCCAGGCCTTCCAGTCTGCAGATACCTGCTCGCTGATGGTTTTCAGGGTTTCGGCCTGGTCTGTGGTCAGGGTTTTCAGGCTTTCGAGGTCGCGTACCTCGGCCATCTTCCGGGCCTGTTCCATGGCAACATCGGCATACCGGC
The DNA here is from genome assembly GCF_001447135.1 of Marinobacter sp. P4B1. Lineage (NCBI taxonomy): Bacteria > Pseudomonadati > Pseudomonadota > Gammaproteobacteria > Pseudomonadales > Marinobacteraceae > Marinobacter > Marinobacter sp. P4B1. Next base: position 57,506 of record NZ_LLXM01000005.1, on the reverse strand, counting down.
GGAACGCTTCCATCTGCATTTCTGCAGCTTTGCCGAACTGGTTGAACAGGGTTTCATTGAGGCGGTTGGCTTTTTCGAGCAGCTCATTGTTCATGGGGTACAACTCCTTTGTAGTTGGAATGACTGGAATCCTCAGTCTAACTTTAGATGCGTGACATCATTTTGACAGGCATCAAACGCCGTTCCAGCATATTCTTTAGTCTGGAATTTGTAACCTTACAGTGGAGAAAACCATGAGCAGTCGCAAATCCGAACTGGAAACCCTGAAAGCGGAACTACAGGCCCGCCTGGCCCGGTATGAAGCGCACCAGCACCGCGAGGCGGGTGCATTGGATAAGGATTTTGAAGAGCAGGCCGCGCAAACCCAGAACGACGAAGTGGTCGATTCACTGGAAGTGGAAACCCGCGCCGAACTGGTACAGATTGCCCATGCACTGGAGCGGATCGACAGCGGAGCAGGGGACGAATGCGAAAAATGCGGTGAGCAGATCGATCCGCGCCGGCTTCAGGTGTTGCCTTACACCACCGTTTGTGTAAATTGCGCCGACAACTGAATTCTGACAAACACTGAGTGGTAAAGATGACACAGAACCCCGCTGGATCAGAACCGAAGCAAGGATTGCCCAAAAGCCAGGTAATTGGTTTGTTTCTTGGCGCCGCTTTCCTGCTGGTTACCCTGCTGGTGCCGGCGCCGGAGACGATGGGTCCGAAGGCCTGGGCTGCCCTGGGCATGATGCTGATGATGGCCACCTGGTGGTCTACCGAAGCCATTCCCATTCCGGCTACCTCCCTGTTGCCGATTGTGCTGATACCGGCGCTGGGGTTGGGAAGTATCAGCCAGGCCACATCGCCCTACGCTAATCCGATCATCTTCCTGTTCCTGGGCGGGTTTACCCTCGGCCTGGCCATGCAGAAGTGGAACCTGCACCGGCGGATTGCGCTGCTGACCTTGCGGGCGATGGGGGACAAGCCGAAACGGCAGATTGCCGGGTTCATGCTGGCAACGGCCTTCCTGAGTATGTGGGTGAGCAACACTGCCACGGCGATCATGATGCTGCCGATCGGCTTGTCGGTGATCGGCATGATGGATGACAGCAATCCGGACGGGGTTCGCCGTTATGCCACGGCCTTGCTGCTGGCCATCGCCTATTCCGCCAGCGTGGGTGGTATTGCCACCCTTATTGGCACGCCGCCCAATGCCTTGCTGGCGGCTTACCTGAGCGAAAACCAGGGCATTTCCGTGGGCTTTGCCCAGTGGATGCTACTCGGTGTGCCTGTGACGGTGGTGATGCTGACATTGACCTGGTGGTGGCTGACCCGCAAGGACTTCGGCATTGAAGGCGCCCAGGAAAGCGGCCAGATGATCCGGGACGAACTTGCCGCGCTCGGCCCCATGAGCAAGGGTGAAAAGCTGGTTGCACTGGTGTTTGTGGTGACGGCGTCGCTGTGGATTTTCCGGCCCTTGCTCTCTGGCAGCATTGCGCCCTGGCTGAGTGACACCGGTATTGCCATTGCTGCAGCGATTGCCATGTTCCTGATTCCGGTAAGCACCCGGGACAGGACCTTCGTGCTGGACTGGGATTCGGCTAACCGCCTGCCCTGGGGCGTGCTGCTGCTGTTTGGTGGCGGCCTGGCCATGGCGGGCGTGATCAGCAGTTCCGGACTGGCCGAGTGGATTGCCGAGAGCATGGGCGTGGCTGGCACCTTGCCGGTACTGGTGATGATGATCCTGGTGGCTGGGGTGATTATCTTCCTCACCGAGGTGACCAGCAACACCGCCACAGCGGCGGCGTTCCTGCCGCTGCTGGGTGCCCTGGCGATGTCGCAGGACGTCTCTCCGCTGCTGTTGACGGTGCCGGCTGCCATTGCCGCCAGCTGTGCCTTCATGATGCCGGTGGCCACGCCGCCGAACGCCATCGTGTTCTCCAGTGGCCACATGAAGATTTCCGATATGATCAGGGCCGGTTTTGCGCTCAATATCATGGGTATTGTGGTGGTAACCCTGATTACCTACGCGCTGCTCGGAACCGTTTTCTCAATGTGATTCAGGGCCGGATGCTGTCCGGCCTTTCCCTCCCTTGAACCAGTTCTCAGTACTGTCGCTGCTGGCCCCGCCTGCAGCGACAGATTTGAGGCACAGTTATCTTTAAGCCCGATTCGATTTCGGTATCTTACGGTTACAACATGTAACGCCGACGTTGCACATCCAATAAAAACAGGAACTTTGCAAAATGCTGCTGGTGCTGGCCGGATCCCTTCTCACATTTGCCATGGTGCAGGAAGCCACCGAGGTAGAGCCGTTCGAGCCAGGCACCATCGTGCTGGAGCACAAGGTGGATGCGAGCCCGGTTGAGCAACGCTCTGATGTGCGGGTGGAGCCCCTGGTCGAGCAGAAGTTCCGGAACATTGTGCGCCAGGCCTACGACTACAGCTGTGGCAGTGCGGCACTGACCACGGTCCTTAATTTCTATCTTGGCCGGACCCTCTCTGAACGGCAGGTGATGGAAGGGTTGCTGCATTACGGCGAGAGCGATCGCATCGTCCAGCGCCGGGCCTTTTCCATGCTCGATATGAAGCGCCTGGTGACGGCTTTGGGTTATCCCTCTGGCGGCTTCAAGGCCGAGATTGACGACCTGATGGAGCTGGATCACCCGGCTATCGTGCCCATCGACCACGCCGGCTTCAAACACTTCGTAGTGCTCCGGACCATCCGGGATGACCGGGTTTACCTGGCCGACCCCGCCGTCGGCAATATTTCCTTTACCGTGGCCCAGTTCCAGGAGAAGTGGGACGACAACGTGCTGTTCATTGTCTTCCCGGGCAGCGACAAGCCGCTGGACAACCTCGAACTGAAAGAGGAAGACCTGCGCTTTGTAGACGACCAGTCCATGACACTGCTGGCTATCCAACAGATGCCGGCGTTCGCCGAATCCACAGAAAGACGCGTCCAGAACTTGCTGGAACGCCAGAAGAACAATCCTGACGGTAGCGTTGAGAATACCCGTAAACAGCTTTACTACCGTCGAAACTAATTTTCCGGGCGGTTTTCCCCGGATCAGGAATAAAACCAATAAGAGTAGGGAGTCAGGATGAATCGTTGGTTAGTGCGAGGTTTTATCCTTGTTTCCGCGGCCGGTGTGCTTCCGGGCATGGCGATGGCCCAGGACGGAAATGTTGACCAGGCGCGGGAAGCCCTGTCACGCCAGGAAGGTGATGAAGATTCCACCAAGCAGCTCGAGGAAGTGTTCCAGGCTGCCGAGAAGAACTATTCGTTGCAGAAGAAGGGATCTCACTCCCTGAACTATTCCTTCGACTATTCCTACACCGGGGATCAGCGCCTGGACCTGGCCATTACCAATGGTTCGGTGCGCAATCTGGATGTGGTGCCGTCAGCTACCCATAACTTCACCAATGCCTTTTCCTACGACTACGGCTTGCTGGACAACCTTACGGTTGGTACCCGGGTACCGCTGGTGGTCAAGTACGATACCGAGGACGAGCTGAATGTTTACGACTTCGGCGACATCTCCTTTACGGCCCGCTGGCAGCCCTTTGCCTACGTACCCGGCAAGGCTTCGGCTACCTTCTTTGGCACCCTGAACAGCAAGACTGGTGTCAGCCCCTACGAGATCGACATCAAGGAACAGCTGTCTACCGGTAGCGGTTATTACTCCGTTGGTGGCGGCCTGAGTATGTCCAAGGTGCTGGACCCGGTGGTGGTGTTCGGTTCGCTCAGTGCAACCTACAACCTGACCGAAGACGGCCTGGAACAGGTTCGTGGTGCCCGCCTGCTCGAGAAGGTGGAGCCCGGCTTTGGTCTCTCCGGCTCCGCGGGCTTTGCCTATTCACTGTCTTATGACATTTCCCTGAGTATCTCGGCCCAGGTCAGCTACAGCGACCAGACCGTTCTGACCTTCTCCAACGGCGACCAGGCCGTAGCCCAGGACCAGATGACGGGCTTCCTGAGCATGTCGCTGGGTACCCGGGTCAGTGATATGACCATCGTAAACACCAGTCTGGGGATTGGCCTGACCGAAGATGCCCCGGATTTCTCCCTGGGTATATCCCTGCCCATTAATTTCTCCGGCCTCAAAGAGTGATTGGAGCTGCAGACGTTTCACGGGAAGGGAAGATTTTCATGGGACAACCTAGTCACAAGCGACGTATTCTGGGAGCGCTGATCGCGGCAAGCCTGTCCTGCGGTGCCCAGGCGCAGATGACCCAGAACCTGACGCTGCACCCCAAGGCACTGGCACTGGGGAACGCGGTAACCGCCGATCCCCCGGGTTTGATGGCCATTCATTACAACCCGGCAGGCCTCACCAAGCTGGATGGTCGCCAGCTTGAAGTCAACGTGTTGAGTATCTACCTGGATATTGATGCCGACTTCATTGCGGATGAAGACTACGAGATTTTCGGTATCAAAGGCCTGGAAACAGACCCCCTGACCGGCAAGCAGCGGGACCCGGTGGCCAATACTCACAGCCACACCAACAACGTCGCCCTGTACGTTCCCGGGTATGGCATTCTGCGGTTGCCGCCGGGGCCGGCGGTAGCGCCCTCTGCGGGTATCAGTATCAAGCCACCCGGCTCAAAGCTGACCTTTGCCAACGCGTTCTATATGCCGATGGCCGCGGGTTTTTACCGGGAGAAAGACGATCCCGGCCGTTACCAGCCCCAGGCCGCAACGCTTCAGCGGACAACCTATCTTTCCCCGACGGTTGGCTATGAGATAAACGATGAATGGTCGGTAGGTGCCGGTATTCACCTGTCCCATTTCGGGTTTGCGGCAGACCAGTACATGCGGGCGCCGAACATGCTGATCGGTGTGGCAGAGGTTCTGCAAGACGCCTTCAACTGTGAAAGTGGTGACGAACCCCTGCAACCCTGGCTGGCCCTGTGCGGCGGTAACGTTGGCCCCTGGGACGATATCGGCGCGATGAACCTGAACCTGCAGGAAACCATCTCGCCCACCTACGCCCTGGGTGTCATGTGGGAGCCCACGGACTGGTTCCGCTGGGGTGCCAGCTACACCTCCGAAGCGGACATGAACCTGAAAGGCCAGTTCGAGATCCAGTACACCGATGACTGGTCCGGGTTCTGGCAAAGCGTTAACGGCTCAGTGCTGGGGGCCATCACCTCGGCTATTCTGAGTCTGCCCTCCGGTGCCCCCCGGGAGGCCGGTAACGTCAGTATGGACCTGGTGTATCCGCAGCATTTCCAGACCGGGATCAGCGTGGATGTGCACCCGCTGCTCACCCTGAATGCCGACATTGGCTGGACCGATTTTGCCCAGTGGGACGCCTTCGAATTCAAGTTCGACCGCAAGCTGGAGTTCCTGAACGCTGCCCGGATTTTGTCGCCGGATAACGCCACGCCAGACAGCCTGCGCCTGCCGCTGGGCTTCAAGAGCCAGTGGAACTGGGCCTTTGGTGCGGAGCTGCATGTGTCGTCCCGACTGGACCTGCGGGCGGGTGTCGAGATCCGGGATTCGGTAATTCCGGACGATCAGCGTTCCATCATGGCGCCGTTTGGCGGAGCCAACCTGTACAGCGTAGGGCTGGGGTATCGCTGGGACAAAGACACGGAAATCGACCTGAACCTGTCTTACCTGCAGTCTATCGAGACTATTCCGGCAGACAGCAGCTGTAACGTAAACTGTGACAACATCACCAATATCATTTACAACCCCTATGCGGACCTGGAGATCAAGACCTCGCTGCGGGTTGTGATGGCGGGGCTGAGTTTCCGCACCAAATTCTGATGCAGTCCGGGGAGTAGTTTGTCATGGTTCTGATGCGATCCGTCCGGTTGGCAGGCTGTGTCCTGGCAGTGGCCCTGTCGGCGGGCTGCCAGTTGGGTGGAACCCCCATCGAGCAGCGGGACGGTTACTTCACCTGGGTAGACGAACAGGGCCAGGTACGCTACTCCCGCATTCCCGAAACAGAATCAGAATCCGAAAGCCCGGAAAGCGAAGATGTTGCCGAGACTGCGGGCTTACCTCCCAAGAGGGCACTGGGCGAGCCCGATGCTGCCAGCAAGCTTGAGGATGCCGGCGACTACACCACCGAAAACTACCCGGATGGCGAAGAGCTGGCCCGGGACGGTTTTATCCGGCCGGGGCAGCGGCAGCCCTATTACACCTGGCGAGATGCCGACGGCATTGTCCGGGTCAGCTATTACAAGCCGGATACCCGCACCGAGCGGCAACGTAACCCGGACATGGCGCCACTGAACCTGACCCCCGCCAGCGTTTACCTGCCCCGGCAGGAATCCGGAGAGGCCGAGCCCGTAGCCGGCCATGACCCGGATGCCTTTGCCGTCCTCGGCATCGAGCGCGAACCGGAGAACGTGTTGACCACCTTTGCCGGCAACTGCTGTGAAGCGTTATCCAACAAGGAGTTCGAGCACTGGCAGGAGGGAAGGGAGTTCGGGGTTCGTATCACCGAAGATTCCCCGGTTTATGATTTCAGCAGTGGCGAGTCCGCCTTCCAGTTGGTGGCCTTGCCCTCCGGTGAGTTTACCCATGGCTTTGTAACGCGCCTGCGCTCCTACGCCCACAAGGGCGTGTTCGTGCCCACACTGGCGTTTCTGGATCGGGATTTTCGCCCGGTTCGCCTGATTACCGACCTGGTGATGGATTATTACCCGGAAACCTGGCGTAAGCGGGGCTACCTGGAAGCCTGGGTGCCGGTATTTCCGGGGCAGGGTGAGCGTTGGTTATTGGTGCTCACCCGTAGCGAAGACCTGCGCGCGCAAACCGTGTATGACGCCGATCACGGCCCCGTGGCGATTCCCCATGTGCCTTACGGTGAGCTCGGGTTGACCACGTTCGAAGAGTAAGGGATCAGTCTTCCGGAGCGTCCAGGTTCAGCCATTGCTGGGATAGCCAGTAGTAGCGGCCATCACCTGCCGGGTGGGTACAGTTATAGCGAAAACGCCGGCTGTCGAATGCCTTTGGTGCCTTCACCGAGACCCGGTTGCCGGTTGTCCGGAATTCGATGCGGCCCTGACCGGAGGCAAAGCAGGTGAGCCGGTCCGCAGTCAGTTTTTCCCCCAGTTCGAACACCAGTTCCGGCGGGTTGGCTTCCAGTACGCCGTCGGGTAACTCGCTGGCGGGCACCGGGAAGGCCTTGCTCAGCAACTTGTCTTTCAGGCTTCCAAGCTGGCCAAAGCTGTTCGCCATGGGAAAACGGGGCAGTCGGGTGCTGTGGGAATAGCGGCCAATCGCCCCGGACTGTTGCCCGAATCCCAGCCAGCCTCTGGCTTCCAGTTTGCCCTCCAGTTTTTCGTCGAACTCACCGTAGGGGTAGGCAAACATCGGCTCCTCCACCCCGAGCCTGGTTTTCAGCGTGCCCTGGGCCTGGTCCAGGCTGTGCTCTGTCCGCTTGTGCCATTGCGCTTCGGGTTCACCGGGCTTGCGCGCCAGGTGGCCGTGGTCAGTGCTGTGGTTGGCAATGGTCACCTGTTCACCGGTGGCCAGCTCCTGTAACTGTTCCCAGCTCATGTAGCCCCGGCTGCCGATGGCGTCGGTGTTCACGAAGATGGTGAAGGGCAGGCCATGACGTTCAAGCAACGGGGCGGCATTTTGATAGACTGACTCGTAGGCATCGTCAAAGGTGATGGCAACACGGTTGCTGTCATCCTCACCGGCCAGCGCCTGCCGGGTTGCGGGCAGCAGTGGCACAACCTCAAGGTTCAGGTCCCTGATCATGTCCAGCTGGGCTTCAAACAACGAGCGGGAGGTGCTGGTGGCCGGAGGCGTATGGTCCGCCACATGGTGATACTGCAGCACAACAAGGTCGGCAAGGGCGTGGGGTGCGGAGGCAGTCAGGCCAAGAATGGCCGCGGCTGCGAATCGGTTGAGTCGAGTCATGTCAGTCTATTGCCGGGTAAAGTGACGTTTGAGGACGGAAAACGCCCGGTTCAGCTCCTGGATATCTTCTGTGCGCCCGCCGCGATCCGGATGGGCTTGCATCACCCGCCGGCGGAATCGCTGCTTCACGGTATCGAAGTCGCCGGGCAGTGTATCAAAGCCGAGCACCTGCGCGGCTTCCTGAACGTCCTCCGGGCTGCCGGCCAGTGTTACGCCAGCCAGGAAACGCTCCATCATGCCCCGGATATCGTGGCCGGACAGGAAGTACCGGGACAGATTCAGGTAAAAGCTTCTGAGTGGATCTTCTTCTGCCGGCAGGGCCCGGGTATTGCCGGAGCCGGTGGTCAAAATACATAATCGAAGCGGGGAAATCACCAGTGTTTCCCCGGCCTGGGCCAGCTCCGATTGCAGCCGGTAAAGGGCATGGAACAGCAGGAAGTGCACAGGATAGAGCGCGGTCGGGTCGCTGAAGGTGACGGGCTCGATGAGTTGCCAGCGCGGGCTTTGTAAGGCACGGATCAAAGCCAGTTCTGTCAGCCCGGAAGCCCCCGCCGCCCGAAGTTCATGTTCGGCAGCCACCTGCAGGTGATCGGCCTGCTGCTCAAGCCAGGCGAGCTGATCGCGGCTGATCGGGGATTGATCCGGTCGGGCGGAGGGTGCGGGTGTAATCATGGCGGCCATGGTATGACACTCTGCCAGCACGTGAAAGCACAGGAGTTGAGGGAAGTGGCGTGCGGCGCACTTAGGAAAGTACCGAGCCCGGGGCCCCTGTCACTCGGCAATCGGGGCGCGTATAATTGCCGCCTCATTTACCTTGCAAGTGTGCCAACAGAATGTCCGAAGCCATGATCGCCAATGCCGAGCAGGCGCCGATGTCCGAGCAGGAGCGTCGCCAGAAACTGGAGCTGAACAAACTGCAGAAACGGCTGCGCCGGGACGTGGGGCAGGCCATTGCCGACTTCTCGATGATCGAAGCAGGCGACAAGGTGATGTGTTGCCTGTCTGGCGGCAAGGATTCCTACGCCATGCTGGATATTCTGCTGAACCTGCAGAAAAGTGCGCCGGTACGTTTCGAGCTGATTGCCGTCAACCTGGACCAGAAGCAGCCGGGCTTCCCGGAAGAGATCCTGCCTGAGTACCTGAAGTCGCTAGGTATCGAATACCACATCATCGAGAAAGACACCTACAGTATCGTTAAAGAGAAAGTGCCTGAGGGCAAGACGACCTGTGGTCTGTGTTCCCGTCTGCGGCGAGGCATTCTCTACAACTTTGCCGAAGAGCACGGTGTTACCAAGATTGCCCTGGGCCATCACCGCGATGACATGCTGGAAACCCTGTTCCTGAACATGTTCTATGGCGGCAAGCTGAAATCCATGCCCCCGGTTCTTCACAGCGACGACGGCCGTAACACGGTCATCCGCCCGCTGGCCTATGCCCGGGAGAAGGATATTGCCCGCTATGCGGGACTGCGGAATTTTCCCATCATTCCCTGCAACCTGTGCGGTTCCCAGGAAAACCTCCAGCGGCAGGTGATCAAGGAAATGTTCCAGACCTGGGACAAGCAGCATCCGGGGCGGCTGGAAACCATGTTCCGGGCCCTGTGCAACGTCGAGCCATCGCACCTGGCGGATCCGAACCTGTACGACTTCAAGGAAGGTAAGCGGCTGGGCGGCAAGCGCCAGGCGGTGGTGCAGTCTGCGGAGCCGGAACAGGACTTTGGTCGGCTGGACGTGCTGAATCTCTGATCGGCCAGCAACCGCCGGCTGTTGGATCAGTGCATCAACAAGGCCTGGAACGGTAGCGTCCACAAGCCGAACAGGATCAGCAGGACACCGCTGATCTTGCGGAAGCTCTGATTGCTCTTGATGCCGCGAATCCAGTTGGCGGCGTAGCCGGTGGCCAGCATCGAGGGCAGGGTGCCCAGGCCGAAGAAAAACATGGTCAGGGCGGCGGCCGGCACTGTTGGCTGAAGCGCCGCCCAGCCCAGCGTGCTGTACACCAGTCCGCAGGGCAGCCAGCCCCACAGGGCCCCCAGGGCCAGCGCCTGGCCGGCATTATTGACCGGAATAAAGCGTTTGGTCAGCGGCGATAACGCCTTCCAGACCGGCGCCCCCACTCTTTCAACAAAGCGTATGCCCTGCCACCACTGGCCCATGGAAAGGCCCATGAAAATCAGCAGAAGGCCGGCTATGGTCATCAGCAGCAAGCCGGCCCAGCGCCATTGGCTGGCGGCCTGGGTGCTCAGCAGGGCCACGAGGGTGGCAATCAGGGCGTAACTGCCTATCCTGCCGAAATTGAAGGCCATCAGCAGCAGTGTCTGGCGCAGGCGAAACCCCTTGCCGACCGGCAACGCCATCGACAGCGAAGCGCTGATTCCTCCGCACATGCCCAGGCAATGGGTACTGCCCAGCAAGCCGATAACAAAGGCGCTCGAATAGCTCAGGTAAAGTTCCGGCTGCATGGTTCTGGTCAGGCCTTGTTATCGGGCTTTTGGTCAAAATCCCCGGTGCTGGCCTGTCCTTCCTTACCCGCTTTTTTGTCCGTGCGGGCATCATCCGGAATCATGTCTTTATCGTCGTCATACAGAATGCGATGGGCCGGCCCGTCCAGGTCGTCATACTGGCCATTCTTGACGGCCCAGGAGAACAGGAACACGCCCAGGGCCACCAGAAGCAGCATCAGGGGGACCAGGAACATGACAATATGCACGACAACCTCCTTGCATGGGGAATGCGACAGGTGTTTCAGGCCTTCCGGCTAAGGCGCAGGGCGTTTAGCACCACAATGAGTGAGCTGGCGGACATGCCGATCGCGGCCAGCCAGGGTGCCACCAGGCCTGCGGCAGCCAGGGGCAGCGCACAGACATTGTACCCGAAAGCCCAGATCATATTCTGGCGGATAATCCGGCGCGTCTGCCGGCTGGTGTTGAGAGCCTCCACCAGCTGGTAAAGCTGGCCGTTCAGCAGGACCGCATCGGCTTTGAGCTGGGTCAGGTCGGCGGCAGTGCCCATGGCCACCGAAATACCGGCGCCAGCCATGGAGGGCAGGTCGTTCAGGCCGTCGCCCACCATCATCACCCGGTGGCCCTCGGCCCGCAGCTGATCCAGCACCTCCAGTTTCTGCTCCGGCGAGGCTTCTCCGATTGCCCGGTCGATCCCCAGCATTTGCGCAACGGTCTGCACGTGGCCGGAGCGGTCACCGCTGAGCAGGATGGTCTGGATACCGGCGTCCTGCAGGGCGCGCACGGCTTTGCCGGCATCATCCCGAACCTGGTCATCCAGCTGGAAGCTGGCCAGCCACTCGGTATCGCTGGCAAGCCAGATCTCCATGCCCCTGGTGGGGGCCGACTCCGGCTCGGGTGCCCGGGTGTGGCCGGCTACAAAACTCTTGTGGCCGATATACACCGGCTGGCCATTGAAGATGCCGGATAAGCCGCCGCCCAGGTGGTTGGTTACATCGTTAACAGCTACGGACGCCAGGCTGTGAAACACCTTGGCAATCGGGTGTTCCGAATGCTTCTCCAGCCCGGCTGCAAGTTTCAGGGCGCTTGCCTGGTCCATGCCGCCGAACTGTTGCTGGCCACTGAGGCTGAGTTCGCCCCGGGTCAGGGTACCGGTTTTGTCGAACACCACCGTGTCGATGGTGTTCATGGATTCCAGGGTGTGGCCCCGGGTAGGCAGGAAGCCGAGTTTGCGCAGGCGCACTGTGGCCGAGGTAATTGCCGTGGGCGTAGCCAGTGACAGGGCGCACGGGCAGGTGACCACCAGAACCGACAGGGTGATATCGAACGCGTTATCGGCGCCGGCCAGCCACCATCCGATCCAGACGACCGGCGCCAGGATCAATACACGGCCAACGAATTTGCCGGCAATGCGGTCGGCCATCCGGGCCACCGGCGGTTTCTCGGACTGGACCCGGTCCAGCACCCGCAGGATTCCGGACAGCCGCGTTTGGGCACCGGCCTTGATTACTCGGACATCCAGCGGATTCTCGCCGTTGACGCTGCCGGCATGGACTGCGTCACCCGGGCGACGGGTTTCGGGCAGATACTCGCCGGTCAGGGCAGCTTCGTTCAGGGTCGATTCACCGGAAACTATTTCACCATCCACCGGCAGGGTTTCCCCGGGGCGTACCCGGACAATGTCGCCGGCCTTGACCTGGTGCATCGGCACGATATCGGCGTGGCCTTCCTTTACCAGGGCAGCGACTGATGGCTGGAACCCGGCCAATGCGTTTCCCGTGAGCCCCGCCCGGTATCGCGCCTGCACTTCCACGTACCGGCCCAACAGCAGGAAGAAGGTAAACATGCAGACCGATTCGAAATACACCTCGTGGCCGCCGAACACGGTAATCCAGGCGCTGGCGGCATAGGCCAGGCCGATGGCAATGGCCACCGGCACGTCCATGGTCAGGTGTCGGGATTGCAGGTCGCGACGGGCGTTTCGGAAAAACGGCCGGGCGCTGTAGAACACCACGGGGGTGGCCACCAGCAGGCTGAACCAGCGGAAGAAGCTGACAAAATCGTTGGACAGGTCGTTGATCAGTTCGAAGTACAGCGGAAACGCGAGCATCATGCTCTGGAAGGTGCCGATGCCTGCCACCGCAAGCCGGATCAACATGGAACGGTGTTCGGCCTTCAGGGCCTGTTCTGCTTCGTCCGCCTGGTAGGGACGGGCGGTGTAGCCCAGCTCATGGATGGCGATGAGCAGGTCACTCAGGCGGGTCTGATCCTGCGCCCAGACCAGCCTGGCCCGCTGGGTGGTGTGGTTAACAGTGAAGCTCAGCACGCCCGGTTGCTGCTTCATGTGGTTTTCCAGCAGCCAGATGCAGGCTGCGCAGGTAATCCCGCCAATCAGCAGCTGGGCTTCCTGTCCCGCTTTGACGGGCGAAACAAAGGATTGTTGTACCAGCGGATGGTCCAGCTCCCTCAGGCGCTCAACCTCTGCACGGGTGAGTTCCCGGGGTGTGACCGCTGGTTCGGTACGGAAGTCATAAAAACCGGTCAGACCTTCCTGGTGGATGGTCTGACACACGGCTTTGCAGCCCTGGCAGCAGAAATGCTGTTGTGTTCCGTTCAGGTCCAGCGTGATCGGAGGGTCACCGTCCGCTGGCTCTCCGCAATGGAAACAATTCAGGGCGGTCACCCTTGGGCGTTGCCTTTCGCATCAATGGTGATTGGGGAGGAAGAGGGCAGGCGCACTTCGCCTTTTACCCGCCAGTCGTTGTCCGGGCCCTGCAGGTCGTAATACCAGCGGCCACTGACCTGCTCAAACAGCTGGCCACGGTACTCTCCGGGGGCCACACGGGTGAACTGAACGGTTTTGTCCTGGCCGGACAGGGTCGGGTGATACAGGTTGAACACCAGGTACGGATAGTCTGCCGCACCGTCAGCGGTATCCAGCATCAGGGTGGCAGATTTGTCCTGCAGGCTCAGTTCGCCGGCCAGCTGCAGTTCAGCGGCGCGCTCGTCCCGGGCGATGGACATATTGATGCCCCGGCCTTCCTTGGAGTAATCGTCTGACACCATGGAGTTGTCCAGGCTGGAAGACACTACCAGGGTGGTGATCCCCCACATGATCGACGCCAGCGGGAAAATGGTCAGAAACCAGAACCAGGGCTGGCGGTACCAGGGTGCAACAGGTGCGTTATCAGTCATTACTCTTCAATCTCTGATGATGGCTTTAGACCCGCGCACGGGTCGTTAACGGGGCCTTGGACCAACAAAACGGCTTTCAGTTTCCAGGTTCAGGGACGGATCTGTCTCTGATTCTGCATAAAAGCGAATGGTGTTGTTGGATTCGACAATAGACGCCGGCGGAACGTCCACAACCGTCGGCAGGGAGCGGTTCTCGCCACTGCTGATGGTAAAGGTGGTTTCGGTCAGGATACGGATGCCTTCCATGCCGGCAACGCTCAGTTCGAAGGTCTGGGGCACTTCCGACATGTTCTGGATCTTCACCGTGTAGGAGTTCTCTACGCGGCCTTCACCGTTAAAGCTGAACAGCGCGCCACGGTCCCGCAGTACGTCCATCTTGGCCGGTACACGGGTAGCCACGGTAAAGATCACTGCACCGATCATCAGCAGCAGTACCGCACCGTAACCAAAGGTACGCGGACGCAGCAGCTTGGAGGTCTTGCCTTCCAGTTCGTTCTCGGTGGTGTAGCTGATCAGCCCTCTCGGGTAATTCATCTTGTCCATGACTTCGTCGCAGGCATCAATACACAGCGCGCAACCGATACACTCGTACTGCAGGCCATCGCGGATATCGATGCCGGTAGGGCACACCTGCACACACTGCTCGCAATCGATACAGTCGCCAAGGCCCACTTCATCAGGTGCAACACCTTTCTTGCGCTTGCCGCGGGGCTCGCCCCGGTTCGGGTCGTAGGAGACTACCCGGGTGTTGGGGTCGAACATCACTGACTGGAACCGGGCGTACGGGCACATATACAGGCAGACCTGCTCACGCATCCAGCCGGCGTTCAGGTAGGTGGCGACGGTGAAGAAGGCAACCCAGAAGTAGGCCCAGCCGTTGGCCTGCAGGGTGAACAGGTCCACGATCAGTTCGCGGATCGGATAGAAGTAGCCGACAAAGGTGACGCCGGTGGCAAAGGCAACAAACAGCCACAGCGCATGTTTGATGGTTTTCTTGGTGACCTTTTCCCGGGAGTTGGGGGCCTTGTCGAGTTTCATCCGCTTGTTGCGGCTGCCTTCCACCTTTTCTTCAATCCACATGAAGATAAAGGTCCACACGGTTTGCGGGCAGGTGTAACCACACCAGACACGTCCAAACAGGGTGGTGATGAAGAACAGGCCGAAGGCGCTGATAATCAGCATGCCCGAGAGCAGGAAGAAATCTTTCGGGAAGAAGGTGATGCCGTAAAGGTGGAACTCGCGGGCCGGCAGGTCAAAGTGGATCAGGGGCTGGCCGTCCAGGGTGAGCCAGACAAACAGGAAATACATGCCCATGAGCACGGTCAGGCTGACGTTCCGGATTCTCTGGAAAAAGCCTTTTACCTCTTTCACGTAAATCTTTTCGCGACTTGCGTAGAGGTCAACGGTCTCTGTTTTCTTGTTTTTATTGTTCGAGGGATCGGAGGATGGGTCAACCTGCTTGACAGGAATCTCGTTACTCATGGGTACCTCCCGGTATAGGGTAAAGCTGGGAGCGGGCCTCGGCGGGTCTGCTGATCTTCTCAAGCCTGTACCCGCGAGAGGGCAGATACAGGGTTGAAAAGACCGGGCCAGGACTAGCCTGGCCGGGTCTGACTCAGTTTGACAGGCTGTAAACGTAAGCCGCCAGAATCTGAATCTGGTCGTCGGTCAGACGACCTTCCTGTGCGGGCATCTGGTTCTGGCGACCGTTAACCACGGTCTCCTTGATCCACTCGTAGGTGGAACCATACAGCCACACGTTATCGGTCAGGTTCGGCGCACCCATGGCTGCCATGCCGGTACCATCGGCACCGTGACAAGCCGCACACGCCTGGGCGAACACCTGCTCACCGGCCTTTGCTGCTTCGGCGTCGAGTTCACGGCCGCTGAAGCTCAGAACGTAGTTAACCACCTGGTCAACCTGCTCGTTAGTCATGTTCGGCATGACACCTTTCGGCGTCATGTTGCCGTTACGACCCTTGGCGATGCTGTGCAGGATCTGGTCCGGCTCGCCGCCCCACAGCCAGTCGTCGTCAGTCAGGTTGGGGAAGCCCACCTGGCCGCGAGCGGCAGTACCGTGGCATACGGAACAGTTGTTGGCGAACAGGCGCTGGCCGATTTTCATGGCGTCTTCGTCCTGGGCCAGTTCCGGGATGGCGGTGTTGCCGTACTGGGCATAGATTTCGCCGTATTTCTCGTCAGCCTCGGCAACTTCTGCTTCCCACTGGTTAGTAGAAGTCCAGCCCAGCAGGCCTTTGTAGTTACCCAGGCCGGGGTACAGGGCCAGGTAGCCCAGGGCGAATACGCAGGTCGCGATGAAGAGGTAGAACCACCACTTCGGCAGCGGATTGTCGTATTCCTCGATGCCGTCAAAGGCATGGCCCATGGTGCGGTCAGTTTCAGTGTCGGTTGTCTGGCCCTTGCGGGTTGCCCAAAGCAGCCACCAGCAGCCGAACACAGTACCGAGCACGATCACAGTGACCCAGATGCTCCAGAAGGTACTCATTGTTTTTTCTCCGTTTTATCCTGTTCGAGAGTACGCTTGTCCACTTCTTCGTCGTCGAAGGGGAGGTGAGCCGCTTCCTCATTGGCCTTCTTGCGGTGGGCGCTGTAGGCCCACCACACGATGCCGAGAAAAACGGCCATTACCAGAAAGGTGTGAATTCCGCGTAACTCATTGATATCCATTGGCTCACCGTTTCTCTGAAATCACAGTGCCCAGCTGCTGCAGGTAGGCAACCAGTGCTTCGATTTCAAACTTGCCTTCGATGTCGGCAGAAGCCTTGGCAACCTGTTCGTCGGTGTAGGGAACACCCAGAGTCTGCAGCGTAGACATACGCGCTTCGATGCTCTGGTGATCTACACGGTTTTCGAACAGCCAGGGGAACGCCGGCATGTTGGACTCGGGAACAACGCTGCGCGGATCGTACAGGTGCTGGCGCTGCCAGGCATCGGAGTAACGACCGCCTACGCGGGCCAGGTCCGGACCGGTACGCTTGGAGCCCCACAGGAACGGACGGTCGTAAACGAACTCGCCCGCAACGGAGTAGTGGCCATACCGCTCGGTTTCCGCACGGAACGGACGGATCTGCTGGGTGTGGCACACGTGGCAGCCTTCGCGGATGTAGATGTCCCGGCCTTCCAGTTCCAGCGCAGACAGAGGCTCAAGGCCTTCTACCGGCTCATTCACCTGCTGGTGGAAGAACAGGGGCACAACTTCTGCAAGGAAACCGCCACTGATGGTGAAGATGATCAGTACGATCATCAAACCAAGGTTCTTTTCGACTATTTCGTGTCTCATCTGGTCTCTCCCCTTACGCCGCCTGAACCGCAGCATTGTCCTCTGCAACGGCTTCTTTCTGACGTACGGTCATGTACACGTTGTAGGCCATGATCAGCATACCGGTCAGGAAGATTGCGCCACCGATGAAGCGGACGAAGTATCCCGGGTACGAGGCTTCCAGAGCTTCCACGAAAGAGTAGGTCAGGGTGCCGTCTTCGTTCACAGCACGCCACATCAGGCCTTGCATGATGCCGTTAACCCACATGGCCGCGATGTACAGTACGGTACCAACGGTAGCCAGCCAGAAGTGCACGTTGATCAGGGATACGCTGTGCATTTCTTTCAGGCCCCACAGTTTCGGAACCAGGTGGTAGATCGCACCGATACTGATCATGGCAACCCAGCCCAGGGCACCTGAGTGCACGTGGCCGATGGTCCAGTCAGTGTTGTGGGACAGGGCGTTTACGGTCTTGATGGACATCATCGGGCCTTCGAAGGTAGACATACCGTAGAAGGACAGGGATACCACCAGGAAGCGCAGGATCGGGTCAGTGCGCAGTTTGTGCCAGGCACCGGACAGGGTCATCATGCCGTTGATCATACCGCCCCAGGACGGAGCCAGCAGGATCAGGGACATCACCATACCGGCAGTCTGTGCCCAGTCAGGCAGGGCAGAGTAGTGCAGGTGGTGGCCGCCGGCCCATACGTAGGTGGCGATCAGTGCCCAGAAGTGCACGATAGACAGACGGTAGGAGTAAACCGGACGGTTGGCCTGCTTGGGTACGAAGTAGTACATCATGCCCAGGAAGCCGGCGGTCAGGAAGAAGCCTACGGCGTTGTGGCCGTACCACCACTGCATCATGGCGTCGGTAACACCGGCGTATGCAGAGTAGGACTTGAACGCAGTCGCTGGCAGCGCCATGTTGTTACCGATGTGCAGGGCAGCAACGGTAATGATGAACGCGCCGTAGAACCAGTTAGCCACATAGATGTGCGGCGTGCTGCGCTTGGTGATGGTGCCAAAGAATACCAGGGCGTAGGTTATCCACACGATTGCAATGGCGATGTCGATCGGCCACTCCAGCTCGGCGTATTCCTTGGTGGAGGTCAGGCCCATTGGCAGGGTGATGGCTGCAGCCACGATAATGGCCTGCCAGCCCCAGAAGGTGAATGCCGCCAGGCCATCGGAGAACAGGCGGGCCTGACAGGTCCGCTGAACTACGTAATAGGAGGTAGCAAACAGGGCACTACCACCAAAGCCGAAGATAACGGCGTTGGTATGCAGCGGCCGCAGTCGGCCGAAGTGGGTAAAGGGCAGGTCGAGGTTGAGGGATGGCCAAACCAGCTGCGCTGCAATCAGCACACCCAGAGCCATGCCTACAATACCCCATACCACTGTCATGATGGCGAATTGTCTCACCACCTTGTAGTTGTATGTCAGGTTTGCATTTACTGTGCTCATAGCCTTACCAATGGGTTCAGGATGGGGAATTATGCGGGCGCAAGTATGGAGAAACCGTTAGTTGTTTGCAATGATTCAGGTCAACTCCTGATATCCGTCAAATTCGCCGGATTCCGGAGTTTTACCAGTAAGTTGCAATGACAATCATTCCGGGTTCAGAAGCCCTGAAAGGGCAACAGACACCCACTTGCGCGTGGCCAAATGATACCCCTTCAGAGGTAACAGGTGAACGATGTGAAGCTGATTAAGACCAAAGGCTATGGCAAACAGGCCGAAATGGTAATAATTCTGGCCCACGGGGCCGGTGCGCCGATGGATTCTCCCTTTATGGAAGCGCTGTCCGAAGCCCTGGATGATCAGGGCATTGCCTGTGTCCGTTTCGAGTTTCCTTATATGCAGAAACGCCGGGAAGACGGCAAAAAACGCCCGCCGGACCGGCAGCCGAAATTGCTCGAGTGTTTTTCCGAAGTGGTGGCGGCCGTCCGGCAGGAAGTCGGGCCCGGAGCCAGGCTGCTGATCGGGGGCAAGTCCATGGGCGGGCGCATGGCTTCGGTGCTTGCCGGCGAAGCCATGGCGGGTATCCGTGGTGTGGTGTGTTATGGCTATCCTTTCCATCCCCCGGGCAAGCCAGACCGTTGGCGTATTGATCACCTGTCGCAGGTTTCCTGCCCGCTGATGGTGGTGCAGGGCACCCGGGATCCGTTCGGCAAGCCGGATGAGCTGGCAGCCCAGGGTGAGATTGCGGGGATTTCGAAGCTGGTCTGGCTGGATGGTGGTAACCACGATTTCCAGCCTCCGGTGCGGCATCCCGAAACCCAGGCCAGCCTGATTCAGCAGGCGGCCGGCCATACCCGTCAGTTTGTGGCGGATTTTGTCGCAGCCTCGTGAGTGCCCGGCGCGCCCCTGACCTGGTCCCGTCCCGCCGCCTTGGCAGTGTAAAGCGCTTCGTCGGCCCGGCGGAACAGCTCTCTGGGGCCTTCGCCCGGTTGCAGGGCGGCAATGCCGGCGCTCAGGGTCAGGCACAGGTCGGCGCCATCGGGCGTTCGGATTACTGTGGTTCGCATGGCCTGGAGGATGGACTGGCACAGAGTGTCGGCGCCATCGGGCGTTGTCTCGGGTAACAGAAGGGCAAATTCTTCACCACCAAACCGGATGGCGACATCTCTGGGGCGTTTAACGTGGCCGGCCAGGTTGTCGGCGATCTTCTTCAGGCACTGGTCGCCAAAATCATGGCCCCAGGTGTCATTGATCCGCTTGAAGTGGTCGGCGTCGACCAGCGCCAGCGTCAGTGGCTGGCCGGTGCGCCGGGCCTCGGCACAGAGTTCCGGCATGATGTTATCCATGTGCCGGCGGTTGTGCAGCTCGGTCAGGGCGTCGTTGAGGCTCAGAGACGCCAGTTTCCGGTTTGCCTGTTCCAGTTCCTGCATGGTGTTGCGTAACTGGGTGGTGCGCTCGTGTACCTTGAATTCCAGTTCGGTCCTGGCTTGCTGTTCGATATCCAGCAACTTCTGGTTCAGCAGACGCCACCGTTGCACCATGGCGTAGTTCAGCAGCACCACCTGGGCACCGATGGCCGCCTGCATCATGACTTCCCGGGCCTGGTAGTCGCCCAGGTGGCCGAAGGCGGCCAGGGCGTACAGCAAGGCGCCAACCACCATCACCAGCCAGGCGCCGAGATACCAGAACGCGGGCTGGTAACCCTGGCGCCAGCGAATGGTGGCAATCACCGACAGGCTGGCAATCACCGACAGGATCAGGAAAGTATTCAGCAGGATGCTTTTCGAGTAAGGCAAAATAAAGCTGGCTCCAAGGAAGCCGACTGAAGTCCATGCCAGAATTTGCATGGCCTTTCCCGCAAGGGTGCCCGATTCGATTTCCAGGAAAGAACCGCCAAACAGCACCATGGCCAGGGAACACAGGGCCAGCCCCAGGGGGATCGACTGATTGGCCAGTTCAGTGCTGTCGGGCCAGAAGTACTGGTTAGCCAGCCCGCCCATGGCAAACAGGAACAGGGCCATGGAGACTATGTAGAACGCGTTAAAAAAGTAGTAGCGGGTACCGGAGCTGAAGAACAACACCAGGTTGAATACGGCCAGCACCAGCAGTGCACCGTAGAACAGCCCGTGCACCAGGGTCAGGTGGTTGCTCTCGGCAACGGCTTCACCGGGTGTGACCAGCGACAGCGGTACATTGAGCGCACCGCTGCTGTGAATCCGGAGGGTAATGGCGCGTTCTTCCTGAGCATCCAGTGTGACGGGCAGCAGGTAATAACGGTAATCTATGCCCCGGCTGGCAAACGGGAAGCGGTCACCGGTTTGCAGGGGTGGTTCCAGTTCGGTGTACTGCCCGGGATTGTCCGGGGTGTGTTGCCAGAAGGTGATTTCATCCAGCAGCGGATAACTGAGTTTCAGGAACCAGAACGCCTGTTGCGGGCTGCTGTTACGGACCGTGAGCGTCACCCAGTACACCGCGTCGGTATGGCTGAACACCAGGTCATGGCCCTGCGCCGCCTGCCATTGCAGGTTCTCGGGCAAGGCGCCCGGAAACTTGGCGCTGTGGGCCGGGTCGCCGGGACGGGCGCTGTAAAAGCACAGGTGATCATTGATGCGCTGTCGGGCGTCTGCGCTGGCAGCATCAAGCACCGTGCAGCGCTCGGCGGCAAAGGCCTGCTCCGGGCCGAACAGGGCCAGGGCCAGCAAAGCCACTACAAACAGGGCACAGGCTCGGTTGAGCATAGACAACATCCCGTAAAAGCAAAGCGGGAAGTGTAGCCAGAATAAACCAGAGCGACCGTTAAACAGGTTCAACTTTCGTGGCCGGCCAGGTGCCATTTTCCTGACGGCCCCCGGGAAACACTTTATATGCAACAGATCATGCTGATATGCCGGCCAGGGTTCGAGACCGAGGCAGGTCAGGAACTGACCGACCAGGCTGCGGCGGCCGGTATTTTTGGTTATTTCCAGCCCGGCAAGAACACCGGGTTACTCCGCTTCACCATTGGTGGCAACGAGCCGGCCGAAGAACTGATGCGCCGCGTGGCCCTGGATAGCCTGGTCTTCACCCGGGACTGGTTTGCGCTGCTGGGCGATTGCGAATTGCCGGCCAGCGATCGGGTAGGGGCGATCCTGGCGTTCCTGAATGATCAGGAGTGGCAGGGCGACCGCTGTGCACGCCTGGAGGTACGGCTGTCAGAAATCAATGACGACCGGGACCTTGGCAACTTCGCCCGCAAATGGGTGGCGCCCCTGTCAAAAGGTCTGCGCGGTGCCGGCCTGTTAAAGGACGATCAGGAGGCCGAGGCACCGGTAAGGCTGGAAATTCTGCTGACGGATTTCAGCACGGCTGTGGTGGGTTACAGCCTGGCCGGCAACCGGTCACCCTTTGTCGGTGGCGTGCCCAGATTGCGTTTGCCGGCGTCAGCCCCCAGCAGGTCGGCGCTCAAGCTGGAAGAAGCCTGGAAAGTGTTTCTGCCGAAGGAGCGCTGGCTGGATTATCTCGGCGGCGGCAAAAAGGCGGTTGACCTGGGCGCCGCTCCCGGCGGCTGGACCTGGCAGTTGGTGCGGCAGGGCATGATGGTAACGGCGGTAGACAATGGCCCCATGAACCCGGAGCTGATGGCCAGTGGCCATGTGGAACATGTGGAGGCCGATGGCTACGCCTGGCGGCCGAAGCGGGCCGTGGACTGGATGGTGTGCGATATTGTTGATAAACCCCGCCGGACGACGCGGATGGCGGTGGACTGGATGGGTGAGAAGCTGTGCCGCTACACGGTGTTCAATCTCAAGCTGCCGATGAAAAAGCGATACGAGGAATGGCTGGTGTGCCGGGAAATCCTGGTTCAGGGCCTGGAGGATGCGGGCCTGCATTGTCAGCTGAAGGCCCGCCACCTGTACCATGACCGTGAAGAGATCACCTGTTTTATCGAGCGGCTC
The DNA here is from genome assembly GCF_001447135.1 of Marinobacter sp. P4B1. NCBI lineage: Bacteria > Pseudomonadati > Pseudomonadota > Gammaproteobacteria > Pseudomonadales > Marinobacteraceae > Marinobacter > Marinobacter sp. P4B1. Next base: position 35,297 of record NZ_LLXM01000005.1, on the reverse strand, counting down.
GACTAGCCTCTCAAGGCATGGGGCTTTGCTCGAGCACGGTGATGGCCTCATCCTGGTCCATCATCGGTATCAGTTCGGCCATCAGGTTCTTGCGGGTTTCCGAGTGGAACCAGCGTTGCCAGTCGGCTTCGGAGCGCCAGTTGGCCAGGGTGATGCGATGGTTGGGGTCGTGGCTGTCGACCAGGGTTTCGCCGGAAATAAACCCCGGCGCTCCCACCGCCTGTTGCAGCACCAGTCGGGACCGCTCTTCATAGGCAGTTTCGAGTGTTTCGGCAATATGGCGTTCAATCAGAACCCGGATCATTAAAATCTCCTTTATTTTCGATGCTATAAACAATAATTTAGCACCGAATTCTGAAAAATCACGAGAACTTCTGGAGGCAATGTTGGCAGGTTCAGATTTTGACGCGGAACTCGATGCCCGGGGGCTGTTTTGCCCGGAACCGGTGATGATGCTGCACAACCGCATTAACGATGTGGAGCCCGGGCAGGTGCTGCGGGTACTGGCCACAGACCCGTCGACGACCCGCGATATTCCGCGTTTCTGCCAGTTCCTTGGCCATGAGCTGATAGGTGAACACGAGCAGGATGGGGAATACGTATACCTGATCCGGCGCAGCGAAGGCTGACGCCGGCCAGGTCAACGCAAGTCAGCTCAGCTTTCCCGGGCGACCTTGCCCAGATGATCCATGAACTGCTCCCTGTCCATTTCTCCCAGAATCCGGGCCTGGCCCAGCTCCTCGCCATTGTTGCGGTAAAACAGGATGGCCGGCGGGCCGAACAGGCCCAGTTCGTCCAGAAGGGCCTGCTGCGCCCGGGTGTTGTCTGTCATATCAATCTGCAACAGGGTGTAGGGCCGTAATGCCTGAATCACATCCGGCTTGCTGAACACGTTGCGTTCCATCACTTTGCAGGAAATACACCAGTCGGCGTAGAAGTCGAGCATTACGGGCTGCCCGGCGCTGCGGGCATCCGCCAGCATGGCGCGAATCTGCTCCGGGTCTTCTACCCGCTCGAAAGGCGCGTGGGCTTCGGCAGCGCCAGCCGCTGACACGGTACCGGCGGTGGCTACAAAGGGATCCAGTGGGCGCAGGGGATCACTGGCTCCGCCGGCCGCGCCGGCCAGCAAGGCCAGGCCGTAGGCAAAAAACACCAGGCCGAAGCCTTTGCGGGTGCGCTCCCAACCGGCCCTGGCGGCATCAAAGGCGCCCAGTTGCACGCCGGTGATGGCAATCAGCAGACCCCAGAGCGTCAGCCCGGCCCAGGCCGGAATCAGCCGCTCGACCAGCCAGATGGCCACGGCCAGCAGCATCACACCATAGAAGTGTTTGACGGTAGTCATCCAGTGGCCCGAGGTAGGCAGCAGCTTGCGCCCGCCCACGGCTACCAGGATCAGTGGCACGCCCATACCCAGGCCGAGGGACAGAAGGGCAACGCCGCCGATGACCGCATCCTGGGTGGTGGAAATATAGAGCAGGCTGCCGGCAAGGGGAGCCGACACGCAGGGTGAGACAATCAGGGCAGACAGCGCGCCGATACCGAACAGGCTCAGTACCCGGCCGCCGGTCATCTTCTGGCTGGCATTGTTCAGGGGCTCTCGGATAAAGCGCGGCAGCTGGATTTCAAACATGTCGAACATCGACAGGGCAAAGACAACAAACATCGCCGCAAAGACCCCGAGCACCCAGGGCGATTGCAGGTGCGCCTGCAGGTTGAAGCTGGCTCCCAGCAAACCGGTGATCACCCCGGCGGCGGCATAGGTAATGGCCATGCCCAGCACATAACTGCCGGACAGCATTAGCGCCTGGCCGGTGGAGCGGGTGTTATGGCCCGAAACCATGCTGGAAATGATCGGCACCATGGGCAGCACGCAGGGGGTAAAGGTCAGGCCCAGCCCCAGCAGGAAAAACAGGCCGGCGATCATCCAGATGGTCTGGCTGGACAGGAAGCTGGCCAGGCCGCTGGCGCTGGAAGTGTCTGCGCCCTGCACGGAGCCCGGGCCGGTATTTGTGCCGGCAGCGCTGCGACTGCTGTTGCTGGTTGCGGCAGCGGCGGATTCACCACCGTTTCCGCCCGGATAATACAGCACATCCCGGGTCTGTGGCGGGTAGCAAAGACCGGCTTTCGCGCAGCCCTGGTAGGTCACCTGGAGTTCTGCTTCGCGGACACCATCCGGCAGGTTTACCGGCACCCGGGCTTCTACGGGATCAAAGAAGACTTCCATTTCACCGAAGAAGTCGTCTTCGGTCAGGGTGCCCGGCAGGGAAAAATCGGGTTCTCCGAGGGTGACACCCTCGGTGACGGGGTTAATCCTGATGCGGGACTTGTACAGGTAGTGTCCGGGGGTGATATCCCAGGACAGCACAACAGCGCCCTGATCGGTGGAGAAGTTAAACGGGAGGGCTTCATCCACGGGCAGGAAGTCGCCGTTTCCGCCGCCGAACAGAGAGTTTCCGGAGTTGCCGAAAGCCTGCGCGGGCGAGGACGCCAGCAGGCCCAGCATAGCGAGCAGGAGCAGTGCTGGCAGCAACAGGGCGTGGCGGCGGACGCCGGGATCAGAGAGCGTTGTCATGAATTTGTGATAATCCTGTGTCGTAAATGCATGAAGTCGTTCTGCCGGGGGTGGACACGGGGGCCCCGCTAAAGTTCCCTCTGGTATTGGCCGGAGTAAAGTCGCACAATAGCCAACCGATGAACCACAATCCAGACGATCTTATCATTCTGTTCAATGACCTGTTCCGGGAAAGCTGCCGGACGCTACTGGTCAGGGGCAGCGACGAACCGGAATACATTCCTGCCAGCGAGCCCGAGGGGTTTGCCCGGGTGGTCTTTGCCCACGGATATTTTGCCAGCGCCCTGCACGAAATTGCCCACTGGTGTATTGCCGGTGAGCACCGCCGCACACTGCACGACTATGGTTACTGGTATTGTCCGGATGGGCGTACCCCGGAGCAGCAGCAGGCCTTCGAGAACGTTGAAATCCGGCCCCAGGCCATCGAGTGGCTGTTTTCGCTGGCGGCCGGTTCGCGGTTCCATATCAGTGTGGACAACCTGGCAGGCGACGGCGCAGCCGACGAACAGGCCTTCCGGCGTAACGTTTGCAAACAGGCTGCGGATTACCTCGAGCATGGCCTGCCGGAACGGGCCCAGCAGTTTTTTGACACACTCAAGCAGTTCTACAACACTTCAACCCGCATCGGCCACGACTGGAACCACGACAAGGTTCGCATAGCGCCCGCGGGGAATGAATACCTTAAATCAAGGACAGCAGACACTCTATGACATCTGAAATCAAACATACGGGCGACCTACGCTTCGGTGACCTTAACCTGGATCAACGCCTGCTGGATGCCATTACCAAAATCGGCTTTGAATACTGCACGCCTATCCAGGCGGAAACCCTGCCCTGGACCCTGGCCTGTGAAGACCTGATCGGCCAGGCTCAGACCGGCACCGGCAAAACCGCGGCCTTCCTGATTACCGCCATCCAGACCCTACTGGAAACCCCGATCGACGAGAAAGACCGCTTTGCCTCGGAACCGAGGGTCCTGGCCCTGGCGCCGACCCGTGAACTGGCCATGCAGATTGCCAAGGACGCCGAGCAGCTGTGCCAGTACACCGGCCATAACGTGGTGACCGTGGTGGGCGGCATGAACTACGACAAGCAGCGGGAACAGCTGCAGAACGAAATCGTGGACATCCTGGTGGCTACCCCGGGCCGGCTGATCGACTTCCTGGGCTCCCAGGATGTGTTCCTGGACCAGCTCGACATCCTGATCCTGGACGAAGCAGACCGGATGCTCGACATGGGCTTTATCCCGGACGTAAAACGTATTATCCGCAAATGCACGCCCAAGGATGAGCGCCAGACCCTGCTGTTCAGCGCCACCTTCAACCAGGACGTACTGAACCTGGCCTCCATGTGGACCCGTAACGCCGAGTTTGTGGAAATCGAGCCGGAACAGAAAACCGCCGAGCGGGTTGAGCAAACGGTCTACCTGGTGTCTGACGACGACAAGCTGCCAGTACTGGTGAATTACCTGAAGCGTCCGGAAGTGGACAAGGCTATTGTCTTCGCCAACCGCCGTGACCAGTGCCGTGACCTGGAAGAAGACCTCCGTAACCAGGGCGTTAAAGTTTCCCTGATGTCCGGAGAAATTGCCCAGAACAAGCGCCTGAAAACCCTGGACCAGTTCAAGAAAGGGCAGATCCAGGTGCTGGTGGCAACCGACGTGGCGGGCCGGGGTATTCACGTAAACGGTGTCACCCACGTGTTCAACTACAACCTGCCGGAGAACGCCGAGGACTACGTGCACCGGATCGGCCGTACCGGCCGGGCAGGCAGTACCGGTGTTTCGGTGAGCTTTGCCGGCGAAGAAGATGCGTTCGCGCTGCCGGAGATCGAGAAATACATCAGCCAGAAGCTGAAGACCGCGGTGCCGGACGAGGACCTGATGGCGACCATGGAAAATCCGCCGATCACCCGCAAGCGCGGAGGTCGCCGGCCTCAGGGCAACCGTGGCTCCGGTGGCCGTGGTGGCCCGCGCCCGCGCCGCAACTGATCGGGAGCCCGGAGACAGGTTATGTTGATCGTTGCAGATGAGAATATTCCGTTACTCGATGCCTTTTTCGGGGATATCGGGGAGATTCGCCGGGTTACCGGAAGAACCCTGAGCCGGGACCAGGTGGAAGATGCCGACATCCTGCTGGTGCGGTCGGTAACCCCGGTCGGGCCCGGGTTACTGGAAGGCACCCGGGTAAAGTTTGTCGGTACCACCACCATCGGCACCGATCACGTGGACCTGGACTGGCTGGAACAGCAGGGCATTGCCTTCGCGGCTGCCCCCGGCTGTAATGCCAGCAGCGTGGCGGAATACGTGTTGTCGGTGCTTTCGCTGTTTGCCGAGCGCCAGGGGCGTGATGACTGGAGCTCTCTGAGTGTCGGGATTGTCGGCGTTGGCAATGTTGGCGGAACCCTCGCCCGGGTTCTTGACCGGCTCGGTTTCGAGGTTCGGTTGTGTGATCCGCCGAGGCAGGACGCCGAGCCGGAGTCAGACGAAGCCTTTGTGAGCCTGGCGGAAGCGCTGGAGTGCGATGTCGTCACCCTGCACACGCCGCTGACCCGAACCGGTGCCCATGCTACCCACCATAGGATTTCCTCAGCGGAGCTTGCGGCACTTCGGCCCGACCAGCTGCTGATCAATTCTGGCCGTGGCGAAGTCATCGATAACCAGGCCCTGAAACATCGCCTCGAACAGGCTGATGCACCACTGGCAGCGCTGGATGTCTGGGAAGGCGAGCCCCGTATCGATCCCGAACTGGTGGCGCTGACCTGGCTGGCGACGCCCCATATTGCCGGTTATAGCCTGGAAGGCAAGGTTCAGGGCACAGAGATGATCTACCAGGCTCTGAGTCAGTTTCTGGGGTTGCCGGTGCGCAAGAAGGCCGGCCAGTTTTTGCCGGAACCGGCCATGAGCAAGGTCTCGTTTACCAGCAATGCCGCCGAGGATGCGGCGATCCGCATTGCGCTCCGGGCTTGTTATGACCCCCGCCAGGACGACGCCCGCCTGCGATTGGCGATGACAGGAGCCCCGGAAGAGAGGGGCATGGCTTTTGACCAGCTGCGCCGGGACTACCCGGTACGGCGGGAATGCTCCAGCCTGAAGGTTCAGCTCAAAGGCAGTAGCAAGTCCCTGCAGGACAGTTTCAAGGCCATCGGTTTCAAGCTGAAAATCTGACCAGGATGCTTGCCTGGTTGGCGAAAAGCAGAAGGGGCGCATAGTGCGCCCCTTCTTCGTTATGGCCTGGCTGATCCGCTTACAGCTTGGCGTTCTGCAGTGCGGCAATCCGGTCTTCCAGCGGCGGGTGGGTCATGAACATGGCCGCCAGGCCGGAGCGGGCTCCGCGGTTGATACCGAAGGCCTGCAGGGTATCCGGCATCTGGTCCGGCACCTCGCTTTCCTGTTTCAGGCGGGCCAGGGCATTGATCATGGCGCCGCGCCCTGCCAGCTGTGCGCCGGCAATATCAGCACGGAATTCCCGGCGACGGGAGAACCAGAACACAATAGTGCTGGCCAGGATACCCAGGACGATTTCCGCAACGATGCTGACCACAAAGAAACCAAGCCCGTGGCCGTTTTCGTTCTTGAAAATCACCCGGTCGACAAACGAGCCGATCACCCGGGATGCGAAAATCACGAAGGTGTTCACCACGCCTTGAATCAGGGTCAGGGTCACCATGTCGCCATTGGCCACGTGGCCGATCTCATGGCCCAGCACCGCCCGGATTTCATCCTTGTTGAAACGGTGCAGAAGGCCTTCGCTAACGGCGACCAGCGAGTCGTTCTTGTTCCAGCCGGTGGCAAAGGCGTTGGACTGGGACGCCGGGAAAATCGCGACTTCCGGCATGCCGATGCCGGCATTCTTCGCCAGTTCCGCGACGGTATCCACCAGCCAGCGCTCGGCAGGGGTGCGGGGCGACTCAATCACCTGCGCCTTGGTGCTCCACTTGGCCATGGGTTTGGAGATCAGCAGGGAAATGATCGCACCGGCAAAGCCGAAGACGGCGGCAAAGGCCAGCAGGGAACCGTAATCAATGCCTTGCCCGGCCAGGTAGCTGTCGACCCCGAGCAGGCGCAGGGTAAAGCTTGCCACCAGAATAACGGCCAGGTTAGTGGCCAGAAACAACAGAATGCGCATAGAGTTTTCCTGTAGTGACGTACGCTGAATCGTGTTGGCTGTCTGACCGTTATATGTGGCCCGGGTTCACTGCTTCAAGATCCTTACCGCGATTTAATGCAGCCCTTCGGCACTGAAATCCGTAAAGAAAGCGGCCTGCACGGCCAGGCTGATACGGGTGGAACTGCCGTTTTTCAGGGCGGCCCGCAGCAGGTGGATATAGGTAGAAAGGTTCTGCTGGACTGAGGCCGGAAGGTTCGCTTCCTCGGGCAGGGCATTCAGCTTCCGGGCCAGTGATTGTGGTGCTGGTGCGCTGAGGCGAACGAAGGCTTCCCGGGTCAGCACCGCCTGGTCCAGGGCTTCCTGGCGGATGGTGTCGACATATCGCAGCAAACCTTCTTCCTGCAGCCACAGCAGGGCGCCGAAGCAAGCCATGTGGCGTTTGCTGTGCAGCCCGAATTCGTCCGGCTCATCCGGGCCGGCAATGTCTTCCACAAACAGGTTGGTGCGCCTGGGGAAGGCAGCGTACAACTGCGCCAGGGCGATGGCTACGTCCTTGTAGAATTCCTCGACATGAATGTCGGCCATGATAGATCCCGATTATTGGCGGTAGTGTTCCAGGAAGTTGGCCAGCCGTCCCATGGCGTCTGCCATGGTGTCCTGGCGGGGCAGGAACACCACCCGGAGGTGTTGCTTGTCGTCGATGTTGAAGGCGGACCCCTGTACCAGCAGGATTTTTTCCTGCAGCAGCAAATCCAGCACCAGTTTTTCATCGTTGGCGATGGGGAAGTGCTTCGGGTCCAGCTTCGGGAACATGTACAGGGCGCCTTGGGGCTTCACGCAGCTGACGCCCGGAATGTCGTTGAGCATGCGCCAGGTGGTTTCGCGCTGTTCATAGAGCCGGCCGCCGGGTGCCACCAGGTCGTTGATGGACTGGTAGCCGCCCAGGGCGGTCTGGATGGCCAGCTGGGCCGGCACGTTGGCGCACAGGCGCATGTTCGACAGCATCTCGATGCCTTCGATCAGGTCCCGTGCCCGGTGCTTGGCGCCGCTGATGATCATCCAGCCGGAACGGTAGCCGGCAGCCCGGTAGTTTTTCGACAGGCCGTTGTAGGTAAAGAACAGCACGTCTTCGGCCAGGGAGGCGATGGACGTGTGCACGGTGCCGTCGTACAGAATCTTGTCGTAGATTTCGTCAGCCAGGATGATCAGGTTGTGCTTGCGGGCCAGTTCGATCACCTGGCGCAGCAGCTCATCCGAATACACCGCGCCTGTGGGGTTGTTCGGGTTGATCAGAACAATGGCCTTGGTGCGACGGGTGATCTTCTTCTTGATGTCGTCGATATCCGGGAACCAGTTCTGCTGCTCGTCGCAACGGTAGTGGACCGGCTTGCCGCTGGACAGGGTGACGGCTGCGGTCCACAGCGGGTAATCCGGGGCCGGTATCAGCACTTCGTCGCCGGTATTGAGCATGGCCTGCATGGACATCACGATCAGTTCACTGACGCCGTTACCCAGGTAGATGTCATCGATGTCTACCCGGGGAATGCCGCGCTGCTGGCTGTAATGCATGACCGCCTTGCGGGCAGAGAACAGGCCCTTGGACTCCACATAGCCCTGGGCCTGGTGCATGTTGTAGATCACATCTTGCTGGATCTCTTCGGGCACATCCAGTTCGAAGGCGGCCGGGTTGCCGATATTGAGCTTGAGTACCCGGTGGCCTTCTTCCTCGAGCCGACGCGCCTCACGCAGAACTACGCCACGAATTTCATAACATACGTTGTCGAGTTTGGCGGATTTGAAATAGTTCTGCATGGCGTGATGCGTCCTTAACGAAAAACGGGAAAAGTTTCCGGATAACGGAAGCTTACTATTCTAGCGGAGGGATGTACCGGGGTAACAGGGGCAATTGTGACCAATTGTGGCGAATTACGGATTGATCACATAGCAGCTCTGGTTTTAAGCAATTAAATTGTGCACAATTGATATTCATTCGGCTCACAACAGGACAGGTGATTTATGTCGGAAGCAACCGTTTACGATTTCAGTGCCACGGACATCAAGGGCAACGAAACGTCCCTGGCGGATTATCGGGGCAAAGTTTTGCTGATCGTGAATACCGCATCCAAGTGCGGCTTCACGCCCCAGTTCGAGGGGCTGCAAGCCTTGCACAAGGACCTGGGAGAAAAGGGCTTTGAGGTGCTGGGATTTCCCTGCAACCAGTTTTTGAGCCAGGACCCGGGTGACGATAACGCTATCAGCCAGTTCTGCTCGCTAAACTACGGCGTGAGCTTCCCGATGTTTGCCAAGATTGAGGTGAACGGCGAGGGCACCCATCCGCTGTTCCGGTTCCTGAAAAAAGAAGCCCGGGGTGTGATGGGGTCGGAGAAGGTCAAATGGAACTTTACCAAGTTTCTGGTAAACCGTGATGGTGCTGTAGTCCGGCGCTATGCACCCACCGCCAAGCCGGAGGATATCCGCGCTGACATTGAGAAGCTGCTCTGAATCCATGACGGACCAGAGCCCGATGCTGGCACTCGATAACCAGATTTGTTTTGCGCTCTATGCGGCCAACCGGGCTGTGACGGCCCGGTACCGTCCTTTATTGGCCGGGCTCGGGCTCACCTATCCGCAGTACCTGGCGATGCTGGTGCTGTGGGAGCTGGATGACGGTGGAGCCGGGCCAAGGGTGTCTGACCTGGGGCAGCGGTTGCGGCTGGATTCCGGAACCCTGACACCCTTGCTCAAGCGGCTCGAAGAACGCAAATTGCTGTTGCGTACCCGCCGGGGGGATGACGAGCGGGTGGTGCGCATAGCCCTGACCGATGCTGGCCGCGAACTGAAGGCCCGGGCCGCGGGCATACCGGAACAGTTGTTGTGCGGGCTTGACGTGGAGCCCGCTCAGTTGGTGGCGCTGCGCCAGCAACTCAGGGGGCTGCTGGCGGTTCTTGAGCAGGCGGAGCCCAGCGCTCAATAACCGCCCTGAGCTCGTCCCGTTTATAGGGTTTGGTGATGTAATCGTTCATGCCGCAGGCCAGGCAATGTTCCCGGTCGCCCTGTAACACGTTGGCGGTAACGGCAATAACCGGAAGTTCGGCCCACTCGGGGTTCTGGCGAATGGTCCGGGTTGCCTCGAAGCCGTCCATGACGGGCATCTGGCAATCCATCAGGATGATGTCATATTGCTGGCGCTGCAGTGCAGCCAGCGCCCGCTCGCCGTTCTCGGCCATGTCAACCCGGTGCCCGAGTTTTCTCAGCAGCCCGCTGGCAACCAGTTGGTTTACCCGGTTATCTTCCACCAGCAGAATCTTCAGGGGTGACACCTTTGAAGATTCGTCTGCTGGTTCGGAGGCTGGCATCCGGGGTTCGGTCTTCGCCACTGCCAGGGGCAGGATGACGGTGAAATGGGTGCCAGCGTCTATGCGCGAATCGACCAGGATCCGGCCCTTCATGTGTTCCACGAGCTGCCTGCACAGGGCCAGGCCCAGACCGGTTCCGCCATAGAGCCGGGTTGTGCCGGTATCCGCCTGAGAAAATGGCGAGAAAATTCGGTCAAGGCCTTCGTCAGACATGCCGATGCCGGTGTCTATCACTTCGATACGCAGGCTGCCCCCGGTCCAGCTGGTGCGCACTTTCACGCTACCGTTGTCGGTGAATTTGATGGCATTGCTCAGAAGGTTATTGATGACCTGTCGGGTGCGGGTCGGATCACCAAGAAAGCAGTCGGGTAAGTCCGGATCGGTTTCGCTGATCAGCTGGATCTGTTTGCCTACGGCCTGTTGACGATGCAGTGTGGTGCATTCGTCGACCAGCTCGCGCATGCTGAACGGTATGGTTTCCAGGCTTAGCTTTCCGGCTTCCACCTTGGAAATGTCCAGGATGTCGTTAAGCAGGCCAAGCAGGTTTTCCCCGGCATTCAGGGCAATTTCCAGGCGATTGCGCTGGCCCTGGTCTTTCTCGCTATCCAGCGCCAGCCCCAGCATCCCAAGCACGCCGTTCAGGGGGGTGCGGATTTCATGGCTCATGCTGGCCAGGAAGTTGGCCCTGGTGCGGGCACGCCGTACCGCATCTTCCTTCGCCTTGACCAGGGCCCGGTTACCCCGCTGAAGGGCGTCGTTTTTCTCGGAAATTTCCCGGGTCCGGTCCGCAACTTCCTGTTCCAGCTGGCTGGAATAGTTCTTCATGGTAGCTTCAGCCGTTCGCAGTTGCGAAACGCTGTTGTCCATGTTTTCCAGGTGTTCATTGATAATGCCCACCATGGTACCGATCTCGTCTTCCCGGTGGTTTTCCGGAACCGGCAGGCGAACTTTTTCCGGGGAGCTGGCGTTTACCTGGCTCAGGGCGTTGATTACGTTGAGCATGGGGCGGGTGAGCACAAAGTAGAAAATGGCCAGCAACACCCCGGATAACGCCAGGCTTTTCAGTAGCCCGATAACCAGGGTGTAGGTGGCACGCTCAAGGAACCTTATGCCGTAGTGGTAGGTATCGATGGTGACCACTAGCTGGCCCAGGGGCAGGTCTGCCAGCTGGGGTACCCGAAGGTTTTCCCGGAACACCCGGTCTGCGCCGAACAACAGGTCGCTGGCCCAGCGGTAGCGGGATTCCGGGCTGCTTTCGCTGGAGGCCGACATGGTCTGGCCTTCGTTATCGATCAGCCGGGCATCGATGGCGGCCGGGTGCTGCAGCAGGCCGTCGAGGAGTTCATCGGCCAGCCGCATGTCTATGTTGTAGGCAATCTGGGACGCGGGGCTGTGGCTGGTTTCAATCAGGGCTTTGACTTCCCGCTCCATGGAATCGCGGGCGTCAAAATAATCCAGGGTAATCTGGATCAGGTTCAGCACCAGGCCTACGGCCATGGCAACCAGAACGGTGTCCCGGGTAAGGCGGTAGGAGAGCCGTTGCCTGAAACTTTTGAACACGGTGGTGGTGGATCCCTGGATAAGCGCGGTGTTTTGCGCCAGAGCGTAGCAGAATTCTCCGGATCAGTCCGTTAACCTGCGTAACCGCATTGGCCATTCATTTAATGAATCATGTGATTCCTGTATATTGAAGCGGTGAATAGTCGGCCGGTTGTCGGGCCGAGAACCCCTGATGGAGTTGCCCATGGATATTTCCCGCGTAGACCTCAACCTGCTCGTATACCTGGATGTGTTGCTGCGGGAGCGCAATGTAACCAAGGCCGCCAACCATCTGGGCATTACCCAGCCGGCCATGAGTAACGGCCTGCGCCGCTTGCGGGACTTGTTCGGCGATCCCTTGCTGGTTCGTACCAGCGAAGGCATGACCGCGACTGAACGGGCCCGGGAGCTGCAGCCCCTGGTGCGGGGGATCTTGTCGAACATCGAACAGGCGGTGCAGGAAAAGACGCCGTTTGCGGCCCACGACAGCCAGCGCGTGTTCCGGATCATGGCCAGTGACTACGCAGAATCCTGCCTGATGCCGAGGGTATTGCGGCGGATTCGCCAGGAAGCGCCCCATGTGACCCTGGATGTCCTGACCCCCAGTGATGTCAGCTTCCTGGACGTGGAGCAGGGCCGGCTCGACATGGCCATCAACCGCTTCGACAAGATTCCCCAGTCGTTTCACCAGAAAACCCTCTGGACCGAATACTTTGCCTGCCTGATGAATTCCCACAATCCGATCCTCAAGCAGCCGTTCACCCTGGACACCTACCTGGAAGCCAGCCATATCTGGGTCAGCAAAACCGGTTTTGGTGTGGGTGTCGGGGTAAACCCGAAAGATGTCCAGCGTTTGGGGTGGGTAGACGAAGCCCTGGGGCGGATGGGGCGCAAACGCCAGATTTCCGTGTTTACCCGCCATTACCAGGTGGCCATGTTGCTGGCCGAGCAGCACGACCTGATTGCAACGCTGCCGTCACGGGCGGCCTGGCTGCAGAAAGATAATCCGAACCTGGTGGTAAAGGTGCCGCCGTTCGAAATCCCGCCGTTCGAACTGAAAATGGCCTGGAGCCCCTTGCTGCAGCACAACAGCGACCATCAGTGGTTGCGCCGGCTGATTATCGAAGTGGCCGAGGAGGTGGATGAGGAATTTGCGCCGTTCGGTGCCCGTTTCGAATCGCCCCAGGCAATCTACGGGCAACACTCAGAGCGGTAGTTCCCGCAGTTCCATGGAGGGACGGGCGGCGTCCCACATGCGCTGGAAGGATTCTTCCATCAGTTTTACCCGGCCTGATGCGGCGAAGCCTGCAAAGCCGTCGGGTTTGTTGAAGTGATGGCGGTACAGAACCCCTTCACGGTCAACCAGCATGAACGGCTGGTCTTCCATCGGGTAATCGGTGTTTACCAGCCTTAGCTCCATGCGGCTGCTCAGGCGACGCATCAGCTCAACCAGCTGGTGCCGGCGTTTCACCAGGGGTTTGTCGTCGTGGATCAGCAGGCGGACTTCGCTCAGGCGGTGTCGGCGGGCTACCGCAGAAATCAGTTCCCGCAGCCGGTAACGGTCATACAGGTCGTGGTCCAGCAGGTTGTCATACAGCCACAGGCGCTGGCCGGCCTGGCCCACCAGCGAATCCATCAGGCCGAGCATGGTGCCTTCGTCGTGAAACAGCCAGCTTTCGGTGTCGGCCCCGAGAATCAGTGGTTGGGTGCGGTCAGCAAGTGCCTGGTGGGCCAGCGAGGGCGCAAGGCAACGCATATCCAGGTGCGGGATGCCGGCGTCATCGTAGGGCTCGGAGCAGATGTGGAAGCCGAAGCGCTCGTAGAATCCGGTGGCGTGGTTCTGGGCCGATAGCCGAAGCTCCTGGAAGCGCCCGGCAGATTCTGCAATCAGGTGCCGCAGCAGCGCCTCGCCCACACCTTTGCCACGGGATTCCGGAAGCACAGCCATTCGCCCGATAAAACCGGTTTCTTCCATGGTGGAAAACAGCCGGGCCGTGGCCATGGGGGTATTGCCCTGATCGACTGCCAGGTAATGGTCGGCAATCTCGTCAGTGTCGTCCCACTCAAGCTCCGGCGGCACCTTCTGCTCATCGATAAACACCCGCTGGCGGATGTCGCGGATGGAGGCAGGGGCCAGTTGCCAGCTGTATTTGCGAAATCTTGGAGTCATAGCTTACTCGAAGTACAACGAACCCTGGTTATACAGGTTGGTCAGCAGGCCCAGCAGGGCCTCGTCACCGGCAAATTCGGCCAGGGCTGACATATCAATTCGGGCTCCGGCACACAGCAAGGGCGCCAGTGGCTGGGCATCGCCTTTCAGCAGGTATTGCTCACCATCCACAAACAGGGCGGTTTCACCAGCCAGTTCATGGTAGGCAAAGCGGGAGCCTTCGTTCCAGCGCAGCTGCTCGCCGGCGCGGATGGCTTCCGCCAGGTCTTCTGCTTCAGCGGGTTCCTCTGCCGGCACCACGATGTCCATGCTCTTGGGAGCGGTGGTGAACTGGCCGAACCACAGGGCCAGGTTGCGGCGGTCGCCCAGCTGTTCGCGGATTACCGTATCCAACCGGTCGATAACCTCCGCACCGATGGTGCCCGGGTTGTCCTGAACCTGCAGGTCCGGGTCGTCCAGGTGTTCGGCGGCCTTTTCTTTCTGGCTCAGGAAATCGGTAAAGCTGGTCAGGATGTCGTCGATGGTGGGCGCACGAAAACCAACCGACAGGGTGATGCAGTCGTCTTCCGCCACACCGTGGTGGCCGATACCCGGGGGCAGGTACAGCATGTCGCCCGGTGCCAGTGTGACGGTTTCTTCGCCATCCCAGCTGCTCAGAATGCGCAGGGGCGTGCCTTCTACCCGTGGCGATGCATGGTCGCAGTGGCCGCCAAAGGTCCAACGGCGATGGCCCTGGGCCTGCAGCAGGAAGACGTCGTACATGTCGTAGTGAGGGCCAACGCTGCCACCTTTCGGGGCATAGCTGGCCATGATGTCATCCAGGCGCCAGTTGGGGACGAAACGGAAGTTGTCGAGCAAGTCGGCAATTTCCGGTACCCAGTGGTCCAGGCCCTGAACCAGCAGGGTCCAGTCCTGTTCCGGCAGGTCGCTGAAGCGATCCGGGTTGAACGGGCCGTTGTGCAGTTGCCAGGGCTTGCCGGCATCGTTCTCGATGACGATGCGGGATTCCACGGCTTCTTCGCAGGCCAGGCCGGCCAGTTCGTCCGGGCTGACCGGGCACTGGAAACCGGGAAATGCCTGACGGATCACCAGGGGCTTTTTCTGCCAGTAATCCCGCAGAAATTCAGAAGCTGTCAATCCGCCAAGCATGTCCATGGTGTTGCTCCCGTTTAAATGTTGCCGGCCTGTTCGACGGCATTACCGATGTAGGTGTCCGGAGTCAGGGTGCGCAGTTCGGCCTTGGCTTCTTCCGGAATTTCCAGGGTCTCCACGAAATTCTTGATGACTTCCGCGCTCATGGTTTTGCCGCGGGTCAAGTCCTTGAGTTTTTCGTAGGGCTTTTCGATGTTGTAGCGGCGCATCACGGTCTGGATCGGCTCGGCCAGTACTTCCCAGGCGTTGTTCAGGTCTTCGTTCAGGCGGGCCGGGTTGATTTCCAGCTTGCCCAGGCCTTTCAGGGAGGCTTCGTAGGCAATCAGGCTGTGTGCGAAACCAACGCCCAGGTTGCGCAGTACGGTAGAGTCGGTCAGGTCACGCTGCCAGCGGGAAATCGGCAGCTTGGCAGACAGGTGGCCGAAGATGGCGTTGGCGATGCCCAGGTTGCCTTCGGAGTTTTCGAAGTCGATGGGGTTCACCTTGTGGGGCATGGTAGAGGAGCCGATTTCGCCGGCCACCGTCTTCTGCTTGAAGTAACCCAGTGAGATGTAGCCCCAGATGTCCCGGTCGAGGTCGATCAGGATGGTGTTGAAGCGGGCAATGGCATCATACAGCTCGGCAATGTAGTCGTGGGGCTCGATCTGGGTGGTGTACGGGTTCCAGTCCAGGCCGAGGCTCTCGACGAACTCTTCGGCGTTGGCGGCCCAGTCTACAGCCGGATAGGCAGACAGGTGGGCGTTGTAGTTGCCCACGGCGCCGTTGATCTTGCCCATGATTTCCACTTCACGAATCTGCATCAGCTGACGGCGCAGGCGGTAAACCACGTTGGCCAGTTCCTTGCCCACGGTCGTGGGAGAGGCGGTCTGGCCATGGGTGCGGGACAGCATCGGCTGCTCGGCGTGTTCCTTGGCCAGTTCAGCCAGCTTGTCGACCACCTTTTCCATGCCTGGCAGCAGGCCATGGTCCAGGCCTTCGCGCAGCATCAGGGCGTGGGACAGGTTGTTGATGTCTTCGGAGGTGCAGGCGAAGTGCACGAATTCGGTCACTGCGTGCAGCTCGGGCACATCGGCGATCTTTTCTTTGATCAGGTATTCGACCGCTTTCACATCGTGGTTGGTGGTGCGTTCGATTTCCTTGATGCGCTCGGCATCGGCCAGGCTGAATTCGCTGACCAGCTTGTCCAGGAAGGCATTGGCTTCGGCAGAGAACGCCGGCACTTCGGTAATGGCCGGGTGTGCGGCCAATTGTTGCAGCCAGCGGATTTCGACGGTTACCCGGTTACGGATCAGGCCGTATTCACTGAAGATGCTGCGAAATACGCTGACTTTACTGCCGTAGCGGCCATCGACCGGGGAAATAGCGGTCAGGGCGGTGAGTTCCATCGAAAACCTCTCAGTTCATCAAAGAAAAATCGGATCGGAAAAATGCGAAGGCGTTAATGATACACCAGAGGGCGCTGCGAATCAGCGCAGCAGCTCCCTGGCGTGCAGGATCACTTTCTTGCGCTTGAAGATCAGTTGCCAGCGGTGGCCGCCACTCTGGCGCCAGAGTACAGCCGAACGGATGCCGGCCAGCAGCAGGGCACGGACTTTGTGCTGGTTGTCTTCCCGCTGCAGCATGTTGGGGTTACCGCTGACCTGGATGCGCGGGCCCAGGGTACTGATGGTGTCGCTGTATACGGATGCCAGGTTGCTCAGCAGGTTGCTGTGGGTGTAACCGAAATGGCTGGCGGTGTGGCGGGCCTGCTCAATGCGGTTGCCGAGCACATCCATCACATCGCCCTTGCGCTTGAGCTTGGATTCCAGGTGAATCAGGTTCAGCACATAGCGCAGGACCTCTGCGTCCTGCGGGCGGGCTTGCTGGGCGAATACGGTCGACAGCACCTGCAGGCCATCGCGGATGTCGGACAACTCGCCACCGTAAACATCCAGCGTGGTCTCAGGATCTGTGGCAAACAGCGAGCGGATGCAGGTTTCCATGGCCGCTTCGTTGCAGTAGCCGGTATGGGCAATTTCCCGCACCAGCGCGGCTGCCTGAAAGATACCCGCCAGGGCCAGGGTCTGGTCGTGCAGGGAACGGCTCATGCGTCGGCTTCCGCAGCCAGGCGGGCGGGCAGGGGTTCGCCATCGCGCCAGGTTTCTTCAATCACGCCGCCGCCGAGACAGACTTCCTCCTGATAGAACACCACGGATTGTCCGGGAGTCACCGCCCGCTGGGCCTCGTCAAAGACCACCTGCACGCCACCGTCGATAACTGTGACTTCGCAGTTCTGGTCCGGCTGGCGGTAACGGGTTTTGGCCTTGCACCGGAACTGCTGCGCCGGCGGTTCGCCTGCGACCCAGTCGATGGGGCCGGAGACCAGGCCCCGGGAAAACAGCAGCGGGTGGTTCTTGCCCTGAACGGCGATCAGCACGTTGCGGGACAGGTCTTTTTCTGCCACGTACCAGGGTTCATCGCCAAACTCCGCCAGGCCGCCAATGCCCAGACCCTGGCGCTGGCCAATGGTGTGGTACATCAGTCCCTGGTGCTTGCCGATCACCTTGCCGTCCGGCGTTTCAATGTTGCCGGGCTGGGCCGGCAGGTATTGCTTCAGGAAGTCGGTGAACTTGCGCTCGCCGATGAAGCAGATACCGGTGGAATCTTTCTTGTCGTGGGTTACAAAACCCTGGGCTTCGGCAATGCGGCGAACTTCCGGCTTTTCCAGCTCGCCCACAGGGAACAGGGTGCGGGCGATGCGGTCGCCGGAGACGGCGTGCAGGAAGTAACTCTGGTCTTTGTTGGGATCCAGTCCCTTCAGCAGTTGCGCTTTGCCACTACCGTCGTTGAGGGGGCGCTGGCGGGTGTAGTGGCCGGTGGCAATGTAGTCGGCGCCCAGGGTGACGGCATAATCCAGGAAAGCGCGGAATTTTACTTCCTTGTTGCACAGGATGTCCGGGTTCGGGGTGCGCCCGGCGCTGTATTCGGACAGGAAATGCTCGAACACCCGGTCCCAGTATTCGGCGGCAAAGCTGGCGGTGTGCAGCTTGATACCGATGGCATCGGCCACCGCCTGGGCATCGGCCAGGTCTGTCATGGCAGTGCAGTACTCGGTGCCGTCGTCTTCATCCCAGTTCTTCATGAACAGGCCTTCCACCTGGTAGCCCTGGTCTTTCAGCAACCAGGCAGCTACGGAGGAGTCCACGCCGCCGGACATGCCGACGATCACGCGGGTGTTCTGGGGAGTCTTGGGTTCTGCAGTCTGGGTCATTGGTTTTCCGGGTTACCGCTGAAAAGGGGCGATTTTACCATCTTGTGGCGGTTACGTCTGTCCGTCGACCACCACTTCAAGGGGGAATCGCCGGCCGTTTCGGTAATCCTCGATGCACTGCAGCACCAGCGGGCTGCGCAGCCGGGTGCCCAGGTTGCGGATTTCGTCCAGGGTAAGCCAGTGCGGGGCGATAATGCCGGTATCCAGCTCGGTGGTGATTTGCCTGACGGCTTTGGCGGCGTAACAGAAGCGGTAGTAGGTAACGCCGTTGGCCGGGGCCTTGTAGGTGTAAACGCCAAGGAAGGACTCCGGCTCAACCTGCCAGCCGGTTTCTTCCAGTGCTTCGCGCCGGACTGCATCCAGAATGGCTTCGCCTTCCTCGATATGCCCGGCAGGCTGGTTGAAAACGACCTTGCCGTGGCTTTTCTCTTCAACCAGCAGAAAGCGGCCCTGTTCGTCTTCGGCCACAACGGCCACGGTGGCATGGGGTTTCCAGGTCATTTTCGGCTTGGCCTCCTGTTGGTCGTGCGGCGCCCGGGCTTGGCCTTGCGCGGGTTTTGCTTGCCAGCCGGCGGAGTGTCTGGCAAGTGAATGGTTTCAAGGCGGAAATGGCCGGGTTTCAGGCCATCCAGTGTCCAGTCCCCTATCCGGTAGCGGATCAGTCTCAGGGTAGGGTAGCCCACGGCGGCTGTCATGCGCCGCACCTGCCGGTTACGGCCTTCGGTAATGGTGAGTTCCAGCCAGCTGGTGGGGATGGATTCACGGTAACGCACCGGAGGTACCCGGGCCCAGACATCCGGTTCTGCCATCCGCCTGGCGCCGGCGGGGCGCGTCAGGCCATCTTTCAGTTCCACACCGCTGCACAGTTGTGCGATTGCATCGTCGGAGATTTCCCCTTCAACCTGCACCCAGTAGGTTTTCGGCATTTTGTTGGTGGGGGAGGCAATCCGGTGCTGCAGCGCGCCGTGGTTGGTCAGCAGCAACAGGCCTTCGGAGTCATAGTCCAGCCGGCCGGCGGGGTAGAAACCGGGCTTTTTAATCCATTGGGCAAGGGTTGCGCGGGGTTGTCCGGCGCGGTCATCGGTGAACTGGCTCAGCACCTGGAAAGGTTTGTTGAACAGAATCAGCTCGGCCATGCACGGTTCCTGTTGGTAATACGGAGGAGTGGCAAGCCTAAAGGATTCGGAATTCCGGAAAAAGCACAAAAAAACACGGCCTGCCGGCAACCCGGCAGGAATCGGGGGAAATAATCGCCGCGACTGTCTCAGCCGTTCACAGCTCTCGGAGGATACCCTGAGTGGCCCGACAGCCCGCTATCCGGGGACTCGCCGCCTTGCCTGGACTCCTGGCCCGGTTCCCGCTTTGCTGGCGCTTCATCGGGTACGATGTTGATGGCGTGAACGCCTTTTTCGACCGGCTTTTTGTCGAAGGTGACCGACTGGCCCGCCTTCAGGGTTTTATAACCCTCCATCTGTACCGAAGAAAAATGGGCGAACAGATCGTCACTGCAGCCGTCTTCGATAATAAAGCCGTATCCCTTGGCGTTGTTGAACCATTTGACTTTGCCTTTTGGCATGATGAACTCCCTTGTTCCCTGTCTGTCTTATTATTGGATTGAGCGTTGTGCGTGTGTTGCTTCTGGTTACATAAGTCTTGTGTTTATTTACATTGTTTTACAGTGCAGGTTAACTCTCTGCCAATCCGGCGTCTGAGTCAAGAGTTCTGACGGGGTGAATGAGTGGTTGAAGCAGGTCTGGAAGCTGTATCATGTCCGTATTGATAAATAACGCACGCTTGCTCCGCTTCCGGCTTGAAAAGCCGCAGTCGGGCAACCACATTTAGTCAGGAAACCGAATAACCGGTAAACAGAACCATGCGGACAATTAAGAATTCTCTACTAGTATTCAATCAGGGGGAGGACGAACAGCCAGGGCGCCATGAGGGGGTCAGTGTTGCGCCTGAAAAGCCTGCCCTGAAGCGCCCGGCCCGATTCAGGGTGGTGCTCCTGAACGACGATTACACACCCATGGACTTCGTGGTGGAAGTATTGATGAAGTTCTTCGGAATGAATGAGGAAAAGGCGACGCAGGTGATGCTGCTCGTCCATACGCAGGGAAAAGCCGTATGTGGGGTATATACCCGTGACATCGCAGAAACAAAGGCGGCACAGGTGAATCAGTATTCTTCGGAATGTGAGCATCCGCTCCTTTGTGAGATTGAACGTGCTGACTGATAGACGGCGGGGTGGCCCATGCTGAGCAAAGATCTTGAAATTACGCTGAATACGGCCTTCAAAAATGCCCGGGACAAGCGTCATGAGTTTATGACCGTGGAGCATTTGTTGTTGGCCCTTCTCGACAACGAATCGGCGGTGGGCGTTCTCAAAGCCTGTGGTGCAGACCTCCAGCGGCTCGAGGAAGAGCTGGTCGAATTCGTGGATTCAACCACACCTCTGATACCGAGCACCGACAGCGAACGCGAAACCCAGCCGACACTGGGCTTCCAGCGTGTGCTGCAGCGGGCGGTATTCCATGTGCAGTCTTCCGGCAAGAAAGAAGTCACCGGCGCCAACGTACTGGTGGCGATTTTCAGTGAGCAGGAAAGCCAGGCGGTGTACGTGCTGAAGAAGCAGAACATTGCCCGGATCGATGTGGTCAACTTTGTCTCCCACGGAATTTCCCGGGTACAGGGTGCAGAAGACCAGGACGGGATGGATCATTCCGCCCACGAAGAAGCCGGAGAAGAAGGCAGCCAGTCCAGCCCGCTGGACAGCTACGCAACCAACCTGAACGAACAGGCGCGGCAGGGCCGGATCGACCCGTTGATCGGCCGCGAGCACGAAGTGGAGCGGGTGGTGCAGATCCTGGTGCGCCGCCGCAAGAACAACCCCTTGCTGGTGGGCGAGGCCGGTGTCGGTAAAACCGCCATCGCCGAAGGCCTGGCCAAGCGCATTGTTGACGGCCAGGTGCCGGATATCATCTCCGATGCGGTGGTGTATTCCCTGGATATGGGCGCGTTGCTGGCCGGTACCAAGTACCGCGGTGATTTCGAAAAGCGCCTGAAAGGCCTGCTGAGCGACCTGAAAAAACAGGATCATGCCATCCTGTTTATCGACGAGATCCACACCATCATCGGTGCCGGTTCGGCATCCGGCGGTGTGATGGATGCCTCGAACCTGCTCAAGCCGATGCTCAGCTCCGGCGAACTGCGCTGCATCGGTTCGACAACGTTCCAGGAATTCCGGGGAATCTTCGAGAAAGACAGCGCCCTGGCCCGTCGCTTCCAGAAAATCGATGTGAACGAGCCGAGTGTTGAAGATACCTACCAGATTCTCAAAGGCCTGAAGCCGAATTTCGAGAAACACCACGACCTGACCTACACCGACCAGGCCCTGCGGGTGGCTGCAGAGCTGGCGGACCGGTACATCACCGACCGCCACCTGCCGGACAAGGCCATTGACGTGATCGACGAAGCCGGGGCCCGGCAGCGGCTGCAGCCGGAAGACAAGCGCAAGAAGACCATCGAGGTTTCGGATATCGAAGACGTGGTGGCGAATATTGCGCGCATTCCGCCGAAGAACGTTTCCACCAGCGACAAAGACCTGCTGCGTAACCTGGAGCGGGATCTGAAAATGGTGGTGTTCGGGCAGGATCCGGCCATTGAATCCCTTGCTACGGCCATCAAGCTGGCCCGCGCCGGCCTGAAAGCACCTGAGAAGCCGGAAGGTGCCTTCCTGTTTGCCGGGCCGACCGGTGTTGGTAAGACGGAAGTGACCAAGCAGCTGGCCAAGGTTCTGGGCATCGAACTGGTTCGCTTCGATATGTCCGAATACATGGAGCGACATACCGTATCGCGGTTGATCGGTGCGCCTCCGGGCTATGTCGGTTACGATCAGGGCGGCCTGCTGACCGAGGCGGTCAACAAGCATCCGCACTGTGTGTTGCTGCTGGATGAAATCGAGAAGGCGCACCCCGAGGTGTTCAACCTGCTGCTGCAGGTGATGGACCACGGTACCCTGACCGATAACAACGGCCGCAAGGCGGATTTCCGCCACGTGATCCTGGTGATGACCACCAACGCCGGCGCCGAGAGCATGGCTCGCCGTTCCATCGGCTTCAGCGAGCAGGACCATAGTACTGACGGCATGGAAGTGATCAGCAAGACCTTCACGCCGGAGTTCCGTAACCGCCTGGATGGCATTATCCAGTTTGCTGACCTGCAGAAGGCCACCATTACCCATGTGGTGGACAAGTTCCTCACCGAGTTGCAGGCGCAACTGGACGAGAAACACGTGGTGTTGCATGTGGATGAGGCTGCCAAGGTGTGGCTGGCCGAGAAGGGTTACGATGTGACCATGGGCGCACGCCCGATGGCGCGTCTGATCCAGGACAAGATCAAGCGGCCACTGGCCGAGCAGATCCTGTTCGGAAGCCTGGCAGAGAAGGGTGGGGATGTGTTCATCCACCTGAAAGGCGACGAGCTGGTGTTCGAGTACGAGAGCGAACCGGCAGAAGCCCTCTGAAGCAACAAAAAAGCCCCGCATTTGCGGGGCTTTTCAGATGTCACTCGAGCAGGTTAACGGGCGCGGTATACGATGCGGCCCTTGCTCAGGTCATAGGGAGTCAGCTCAACCTTGACCTTGTCTCCGGTCAGGATGCGGATGTAGTTCTTGCGCATTTTTCCTGAGATGTGGGCAGTCACAACGTGGCCGTTGGACAGCTCAACGCGGAACATGGTGTTGGGAAGGGTGTCGATAATAACGCCTTCCATTTCAATGACATCTGATTTCGCCATTCAGTAGAAACCTCGTTCGGAATGCTTTTCGGTGATTTTAAATTGCGCAATTCTGCCTGAATTCTTGCCGTTTGGCAAAAGTCAGTCTGATTGCAGTTCTCGCCAGTGCCCGTCGCGCAGCGCTTCGATGGGTTTGAAACGGGTTTTGTAGTTCATTTTACGGCATTCCCGGATCCAGTAACCCAGGTACAGATGGGGCAGGCCGCGGCGCCGGGCTTCTTCAATCTGCCAGAGTACGGCAAAGGTGCCCAGGCTCCGGTCTTCCAGTTCCGGAGCAAAAATGGTGTAGATGGCGGACAAGCCGTCATCCAGCAGGTCGACCGCTGCCAGGCCGGCCAGTTCGTCTCCCAGGGAAATTTCCAGGAACCAGGAGTCGGTGGCGCCGTCTACCAGGAACGATGTGAACTGCTCCCTGGAGGGCGGGTACATATCGCCATCCCGGTGGCGCTCTTCAATGTAGTGGGCGTACAGCCGGTAATAACGCTCGCTGAAAGCGGCGGGCACCAGGCGGCACGACAAGTCTTCATTCTTGCGCAAGACACGGCGCTGGTTACGATCCGGCTGGAACTGATCTACCTTCAGGCGTACCGGCACGCAGGCATTGCAATGTTCACAATGGGGGCGGTAATAGTGGGAGCCACTGCGCCGGAACCCCAGTGCCGTCAGTTGGCTGTAGAGTTTCTTGTCGACGTTGGCCCTCGGGTCCACAAACATGGTGGTGGCTTCGCGATCCGGCAGGTAACTGCAGTCGTGGGGCGGCGTTGCGAAGAAGACCAGCGTTCTGAGATTGCTCATTCATTCCTCCGGCCCGGGCCAGCGCCAGTTGAAGGCCCAGTCTTCCTTTTCCGGTTTTTGATCCACGTACTTCCCGAGTATAGATAAAAACTCGTCCCTGGGAATAGTGCTCGCACCCATGCTGAGCAGATGGTCGCTCTCGACCTGGCAGTCCATCAGTCTGTAACCCCATTGTGCCAGCTGACGGGCCAGGTGCACCATCAAAACCTTGGAAGCATTGGTTTCCAGGGAAAACATGGATTCACCGAAGAAGCAACGCCCCAGGGCAATGCCGTACATGCCCCCGGCCAGCTCACCCTTGCGGTTCCAGACTTCGATGGAGTGTGCGGTGCCGTGCCGGTGCAGGTCGGTATAGGCCTGGATCATGTCGTCGGTAATCCAGGTGCCTTCGGCGCGGGTGGTGGCACACAACCGGATAATGCGGCTGAAGCATCGGTCTGCGGTAACCTCGAACCGGTGCTGGTTCAGGGTGCGGCGCAGGCTGCGGGATACGTGGACTTCGTCCGGAAACAGGACGCAACGGGGATTGGGGGACCACCAGAGAATGGGCTGGTCGTCACTGAACCAGGGGAAGATGCCGTTCCGGTAAGCCAGCAGGAGCCGGCTCCGGGACAGGTCGCCACCCGCGGCGAGAAGACCGTCCGGATCGTCCAGTGCTTCGTCGGCCGGAGGGAACCAAAGTTCCTCCGGCTTCAGCCAGGGTAGAGAGGTCATTCCGTGATGGCCGTTTTAGTCCTGCTGGTCCAGGAATTTCTCGGCATCCAGGGCGGCCATGCAGCCGAAACCGGCGGAGGTAACAGCTTGGCGGTAAACGTGGTCCGCTACATCGCCGGCGGCGAATACGCCCGGAATGCTGGTCTGGGTGGCCATGCCGTTCAGGCCGGACTGGATACGCAGATAGCCGTTGTCCATGTCGAGCTGGCCTTCGAACAGGCTGGTGTTCGGCTTGTGGCCGATGGCGATGAATACGCCGGCTAGGTCGATGTCCCGGGTGCTGCCGTCTTCGGTGCTCTTGATGCGCATGCCGGTTACGCCGGTACCGTCGCCCAGTACTTCATCCAGGGTGTGGTTCCAGACGATCTTCACGTTGCCGTTCTCGGCCTTTTCGAACAGCTTGTCCTGCAGGATTTTCTCAGAGCGGAGCTTGTCGCGGCGATGTACCAGGGTGACTTCATCGGCAATGTTCGACAGGTACAGGGCTTCTTCAACGGCGGTGTTGCCACCACCGATCACAGCGACTTTCTGCTTGCGGTAGAAGAAACCATCGCAGGTAGCGCAGGCTGATACGCCCTGGCCCTTGAA
This sequence comes from Marinobacter sp. P4B1, assembly GCF_001447135.1. Taxonomy (NCBI): domain Bacteria; kingdom Pseudomonadati; phylum Pseudomonadota; class Gammaproteobacteria; order Pseudomonadales; family Marinobacteraceae; genus Marinobacter; species Marinobacter sp. P4B1. The sequence continues at coordinate 10,258 of NZ_LLXM01000005.1, read as the reverse complement.
CTTCTCTTCGGATTCCAGGCCCAGGTACATGGCGGAGGCGCCGGTGGCGATGATCAGGGCGTCGCAGGTGTACTCGCCGCTGTCGCCCTTGAGGCGGAACGGGCGATTCTGCAGGTCCGCTTCGTTGATGGTGTCGTACACGATGCTGGTTTCGAAGCGCTCTGCGTGCTTCTGCATGCGCTGCATCAGTTCAGGGCCCTGAACGCCGTCGTTGTCGCCCGGCCAGTTGTCCACGTCTGTGGTGGTGGTGAGCTGTCCACCCACTTCAATGCCGGTAATCAGGGTCGGGTTCAGGTTGGCGCGGGCGGCATAGACTGCTGCGGTGTAACCTGCGGGGCCGGAACCAAGAATGATCAGTCGGGAGTGCTGTGTTTCGCTCATGGGAATCTCGCTGGTATGTGATATGTAATCTGGATGTATGAGGGCGGAGCCGGATTATTCAAGTACCGAGACCGTGGTCAGCAGCTGTCGCACCCGCTCTTTGCTCTTGCCGGATTCGCCCTGCTCAAGCCGGTGCTCGGCCACGGAGGGGAACACTGCCTGGACGTCGTCTGGCAGCACGTGGTCACGCCCCGCCATCAGGGCCCAGGCCTTGGCGGCCCTCAACAGCCCGAGGCCGGCTCGCGGCGACAGGCCGTAGACCAGGCCTGGCATGCGCCGGCTTTGTTCAAGCAGTCGCTGCAGGTAGTCCAGCAGGGCAGGGCTGGCGCTGACTTTTTCGACGGCGGCCTGAGCCGCTTCCAGCTCCGGCTGGGGCAGTATGGCCTGCAGCCGCCCGGTGATGGCCCGGCGATCTTCGCCTTCCAGTAGCTCCCGTTCCGCTTTCGGATCCGGGTAGCCCAGTTGCAGTCGCATCAGAAAGCGGTCGAGCTGGGATTCCGGCAGCGGAAAGGTGCCACCCTGTTCAATGGGGTTCTGGGTGGCAATCACAAAGAACGGCGAAGGCAGTGGCCGGGTTTCGCCTTCAATGGATACCTGGCGCTCTTCCATCGCTTCCAGCAGGGCACTCTGGGTGCGGGGCGAGGCCCGGTTGATTTCGTCTGCCAGTACCACCTGGGCAAAGATCGGGCCCGGGTGAAACACCAGGCTGCCGGCCTCCCGGTCGTACATCGAATAACCCAGAACGTCCGCGGGTAGCAGGTCGTTGGTGAACTGGATGCGTTGATAGCTCAGCCCCATGATCTTCGCCAGCGCGTGGGACAGTGTGGTCTTGCCCATGCCCGGTATGTCTTCGATCAGCAGGTGGCCGCGGGCCAGCAGGCCACACAGGGCCAGGCGGATCTGGTTGTCTTTGCCCAGCAAGATCTTGTTGAGCTCGGCAACCACGCTGTCCATTTTCTGTTTCATGCAGGCCTCAGTCCCGTACCCGTTTGAGAATGTCGTCGTAGGCATCAATGCGCCGATCCCGAAGATACGGCCAGATACGCCTGACGGATTCAGTCCGGTCGCGGTCCAGCGTGGCGGTCAGAATACATTCGCTTTCATCGTCGGTCCGGGCCAGGAATTCGCCCTGGGGCCCGCAGATAAAACTGTTGCCCCAGAAGCGGATGCCATCGCCCTGGCCGGACGGGTCGGGTTCTGTGCCCACCCGGTTGGGGGCAATCACCGGCAGGTTGTTAGCCACCGCGTGGCCCCGCTGAACGGTCACCCAGGCTTCCAGCTGGCGGGCCTGTTCGTCGGCTTCGTCGGTAATGTCCCAGCCGATGGCCGTGGGATAGATCAGGATTTCCGCGCCGGCCAGCGCCATCAGGCGGGCGGCTTCCGGGTACCACTGGTCCCAGCACACCAATACCCCGAGCTTGCCGACGGAGGTATTGATCGGGGTAAAGCCGCTGTCGCCATTGTTGAAGCGGGCGTCGCCCGGGGTGAAATAGAACTTTTCGTAGAAGCCCGGGTCGTCCGGGATGTGCATTTTCCGGTAGATCCCGGCCAGGCTGCCGTCGGTATCAAACACCACCGAGGTGTTGTGATACACCCCGTTCATCCGGCGCTCGAAGATAGAGCCTACCAGCACAATGCCCAGCTCCCTGGCCAGCTCCGACAGGCGGTTGCTGGTGGGGCCCGGAATGGGTTCGGCGAGTTCGAAAACGGCGGTGTCTTCGGTCTGGCAAAAATACAGGGTGGCGTGCAGTTCCTGAAGTACCACCAGTTGCGCACCCCCGGTGGCGGCTTCCCGCACCAGTTTTTCGGAGGTTGCCAGGCTGGCGGCTTTGTCGTTACTGCACTTTTGCTGGATAGCAGCGATTTTCAGCTGGCTCATAGGGAAACGACTCCGGCAGGAATCTGCATGGTGACACAGTGCAGGCTGCCATGCTGGTGGATCAGTGGACGGCAGTAAACGGGAATGATTTCCCGCTCCGGGAAGATCTCACCCATGATGCGAATGGCTTCCGGATCTTGCGGCACATCGTAGACCGGCAAAAGAACTGCATCGTTGATAATCAGGAAGTTGGCATAGGTGGCCGGCAGGCGCTCGCCCTCTTCGTCATAGATGGCATCGGGCCAGGGCAGGGCAGTCAGCCTGTAGGGGCTGCCATCCTGCTGGCGGAACTCCTGCAGTTCCTCTTCCATGGCGGCCAGGGCGCTGTAGTGTTCGTCTGCCACATCCGGACAGGTGACATAACAGATGTGGTCCGGGGCGCAGAAGCGGGCGAGGGTGTCGATGTGGCTGTCGGTGTCGTCGCCGGCCAGGTAGCCGTGGTTGAGCCACAATATGCGGTCTGCGCCCAGCAACTCGGAGAGCCGATGTTCGATGTCTGAGCGATCAAGGTCCGGGTTGCGGGTGGGGGTCAGCAGGCATTCGCTGGTGGCCAGGATGGTGCCCTGGCCGTCAGATTCAATGGAGCCGCCTTCCAGGACAAAATCCACCGCTTGCATCGGTGTCTTGCCGAATACGCCTGCATTGGCCAGGTGTCGGTTGAGGGCGTTGTCTTTCTCCCAGGGGAATTTGCCGCCCCAAGCGTTGAAGCTGAAATCCAGAAGCGTGGCGCTGTCAGCATCGGTAACGGTAATGGGGCCGTGGTCCCGTGCCCAGGTGTCATTGGCCGGGGCCGGTACGGCCACAACGCGGCCGGGGAGATGGTTGTCTTCAGCGTACTGGTTCAGTTCCTGCCCCAGCTTTTGCAGCCCGGCCACAAACTCGCAACTGATTACCAAATGTTCAAAGCGCAGTACCGCTTTGGCGATGTCGAGGAAGACCTGTTCTGCATCTGCCATCATCCGGGCCCAGTCGGTTCCGGGGTGAGGCCAGGTCAACATTACTGCGCTCTGGGGAGCCCATTCCGCAGGCAACACTCGTCTGGAAGTCACTGTTATCTGCCACCTTGGTTCGCAAAAAGCAGTCATTCTATCTGACCGCTAAGGCAACGTCAGGACATGGGCAATGAAAAACCGGTGTATTGCCCCCGACCGGTTATTTGCGGCGCTTCATGACCGCATGGATAACCCGGTCGTGTTCCAGGTACACCACGAAGTCCTGGTAGTGCCACTGGGTAATCGGTGGCTGGCCAACCGGGCCCCGAATCTCCATAGGGGCACCCCAGCGACTTTGCACGGACCCCCCGGTCATGCCGTTGGCCGGCAGCTTGACCAGGCTGCGGTCGGCCTGGCTGCCAACCGGGATGGTCAGTTGTTCTGCGTGGGCCTGGGGCAGGGCTGCAACCGCCACTGCTGCGGCTATGGTAAAGGCAGCGATCAGGTTCCGTTTGTTGTTCATAGATGGCTCTCCACTGATGCCGGAATGCTGTGGTGTGTCCACGGAATGTGTATAAAACGTAATATCCCGAAAATATTAGCAAAAGTCAGTATATTTTCGAGAGTTTATCCGGTTTGCCCCCGTGTTTTCAGTCATTGGATCACATCGGGGGCAAATTTGCGGGCAGCCTGCCGGCCATGGTGCGGCGGGTGGTGCGGTTGCAACGCATTTTGATCCAAGGCGATAATGCGCGCCGGCATCTACCCCTCTGAAAGTGGCGACAGGCACCTCCTAATGTTCAGACCCTTATCGTTTTATATAGGCCTGCGATACACGGCCGCCAAACGGCGCAATCACTTTATTTCCTTTATTTCCCTGACCTCCATGATCGGCCTTATGCTGGGTGTGGCGGTGCTGATTATTGTGTTGTCGGTGATGAACGGCTTCGACCGGGAGCTCAAGCAGAGAATTCTGGGCATGGTGCCCCACGCGACCATTCAGGGCGCCAATGGCCCGCTGGAAGACTGGCAGCAGATTGACCAGCTGGTGCAGGAACACCCCAGGGTGCTGGCGGCTGCGCCGTTTATCCAGGGGCAGGGCATGGTGACCGGTGGTGGCAATGTACGCGGGGTGATGCTCAGCGGTGTTCTGCCGGAACAAGAAGCCTCGGTTTCGATTATCGAGAACCACTTTATTGAAGGTGGGCTGGACGATCTCAAGTCCGGTGAATTCGGCATCATTATCGGTCGGTTGATGGCAAACAGCCTGCGGTTGGCGATTGGCGATAAGCTGACGGTGGTGTTGCCGGAAGCGTCGGTGACTCCGGCCGGTGTGTTGCCCAGGCTCAAACGCTTCACCGTGAAGGGTATTTTCAGTGTCGGCGCAGAACTTGATGGCAACTACGCCCTGATCCACATGGACGATGCTGCGCGACTGATGCGCACCGGTGGCAAGGCGGAAGGTGTGCGCTTGCTGGTGGATGATCTGTTTGCCGCGCCCCGGGTGGTTAACCAGGTGGCCCAGGAGCTGGGTGGCCGCTATTACGTATCCGACTGGACCCGCACCCACGGCAACCTGTTCCAGGCTATCCGCATGGAAAAAACCATGATCGGCTTGTTGCTGATGTTCATTGTGGCGGTGGCTGCCTTCAATATTGTGTCCACCTTGGTGATGGTGGTCACCGACAAAACTGCGGATATCGCCATTCTCCGAACCATGGGGGCGACTCCGGGCCGGATCATGCGCATTTTCATTATCCAGGGGGCGGTAATCGGCGTGTTCGGTACGCTGGTCGGTACCACCCTGGGCGTGCTGGGCGCACTCAACATCAGCGGCATTATTGCCTGGCTGGAAAGCGCCATGGGGCACCAGTTCCTGAGCGCGGATGTGTACTTCATCAGCTATCTGCCATCGCAGCTGCAGTGGCAGGATGTGTTTATTATCAGCGGTGCCGGCCTTGCCATGAGCCTGCTGGCAACGATTTACCCGGCCTGGCGTGCATCGCGGGTCGAACCGGCGGAGGCTTTGCGCTATGAGTAATGTCACAGCGAACGAGGCAGGCAAGCCTCTAGTGATCGACTGCCGGCAGGTGACCCGAACCTACAGTGAGGGCCCGGAGAAGCTCACGATTTTCTCTGACATCTCGCTGGAGGTGACGCCCGGAGAAACCGTTGCCATTGTCGGTAGCAGCGGTGCAGGCAAGACTACCCTGCTGAACCTGCTGGGCGGGCTGGACAAGCCCTCGTCCGGCCAGATCGAGATTTGTGGCCAGAACATTCACAAACTCTCGGAAGCCGGTCGGGCCCGCTTCCGTAATCGCCATCTGGGGTTTGTGTATCAGTTTCATCACCTGTTACCAGAATTCTCCGCACTGGAGAATGTGATGCTGCCCTGTGTGTTGGGTGGCTTGTCGCCGGCCCAGGTCCTTCCGAAAGCTGAAGCGCTTCTGGGGCGTGTGGGCCTGACGGAGCGGCTTCGTCATAAGCCGGGTGAACTGTCAGGCGGAGAGCGCCAGCGCGTGGCCATTGCCCGTGCCCTGGTGAACGAGCCGGATTGCGTGTTGATGGACGAGCCTACCGGTAACCTGGACCAGCACACCGGTGAGGGGGTTCGGGCTTTGATCGAGGAGCTGCGTGATCAGTCCGGCATCGCGTTCATCATGGTGACACACGATATGACCATGGCCCGGAGTCTGGGGCGGGTGTTGCGCCTGGAACAGGGCCGGCTGGTTCAGGAAGTCTGATTACCAGGGGCGCGGCCAGCGCGCCTGGCTATGCGTCGCTGGCGCCAGTCGGTGCGGATTTTTCGCCGCCACAGATACTGGATGCCCAGATAGGCGAGGCAGGCACAGAGGGTGGCGATGATCAGTGACCCCAGGTACAGCGGAATGCCGATGTCCACCAGGCGGTGGCTGATCCAGTGCCAGGTAAGTTCGAATTCAAAGTCGAGCACCGGGCGATCCAGCAGCCAGGCCCCGAGTTTGTAGTTGAAATAGAACATGGGCGGCATGGTCAGCGGGTTGCTGATCCACACCAGTGCCACTGACAGCGGCAGGTTGGCGTTGATCCATATGGCACAGAAGGCCGCGGCCAGCATCTGGAAGGGCATAGGAATAAAACAGAACCAGACGCCGACCAGGAACGCCCGTGCTACGCAATGCCGGTTGATGTGCCACAGGTTGGGTTCATGGAGGATATCGCCCAGAAAGTGCAGCGAACGCATGGCGCGCACTCTCTCGGGGCTGGGCAAATACCGTTTCATGAACTTCTTCGGCATTGGAAGTTCGGCCTGTTGCGTTGCAGTGAAACACCACTGACAAACGGAAATTGTCAGCTTTTACCAGAGGAGGACAGGGAGTGTCCGGGCAAGTTCATAACGGCTGTGAGCGGATAAAACCGGCGCTGGCCGCATCCTGCATGGTCGCCTTCTCTAGCGGCGTTATCTTACTGTATTGGCTGACAGTCTTACCACCTTATACATGGTTGTTTGTGCTTACCTTCATGGTTGGTGCCGCCGCGTTTTGGGGTCGGGGCAGCCGGTTCTCCAGTCTCTGTTTATTGGTTTGTTTCGGGTTGCTGGGCCTGCTCTGGGCTACCTGGCATGCCGATGGGCGCCTGGCGGAGCGGTTGCCCCAGGGGCTTGAGGGCGAGCGGGTGACAGTTTCCGGTCATCTGTGCAGCCTTCCTCAACCGGGCAGCTTTGGCAGTCTCCGTTTCAATTTCTGCGTCGAGCGCTGGCACGAACCTGAGACGGTGCCCGAAGGCACCCGCTTGCCGGAAACCCTGCGGCTGGCCTGGTACGGGCGTGACGGTAAAGACCTGCCTGACCACCGGCTGCGCCTGGAAGTGGTCCTCAAGCGCCCCCACGGCAACCTGAACCAGGCCGGCTTTCGTTACGAGGACTGGCTGTTCCGGAACGGCTTCCGGGCCACGGGCAGCGTCAAAAGTGTTGCCCCGGAGCCCGGGCTTGCCTGTGGCTGGCACTGCGAATACCGGGCCTGGCACCGGTCGGTGGCGGCTGTGGTGGAAGACTGGTTTGGTGAGGCACAACAGTTTCCCCTGATTGCATCGCTGTTGATCGGTAACCGCGGGCATTTGGAAAACGCCCATTGGGATACCCTGAAAGCCACCGGCACCATTCACCTGGTGGCTATTTCCGGCCTGCATCTGGGCTTGGTGGCGGTAGCAGTGGGGCTGCTCGGGCGCCGGCTGTTGTTGCTGGTGCCATCGGGGTGGGTGTCCGTTCATCAAGGCCGGGTGGCGGTGTTTGCATTGGTGATGCTGTGCAGCCTGGCCTATGCCCTGCTGGCGGGGTTTACGGTGCCTACCCGCCGGGCCCTGATCATGGTGGTTGTGGGTGGCTGGTATCTGTTGATGGCCCGGGAAGCCAGTGCCTGGCAACCCTTTGTGGCGGCGCTGTTCCTGGTGTTACTGCTGGATCCATTTGCGCCGCTGGATCAGGGCTTCTGGCTTTCCTTTGGTGCGGTGGCGGTATTGTTGCTGGTGTTTGCCGGCAGGGTGGCGGCTCCGGGCTGGCTGAAAGGCCTGGTGCTCGCGCAGTTTGCGGTGTTCGCCGGTTTGTGGCCGGTTCTGTCGCACTTCGGTCTGGGCCAGCCGGTGGCTGGATTGCTGGCCAACCTGTTGGCCATTCCCTGGGTGTCCCTGGTGGTGATGCCGGTGTTGTTTGTGGGTGCGTTGCTGTCGGCGCTGTCCGGCGGCGGGTTGTCGGGCTTCGCGATGGTGCTGATGGACGGGGCACTGGCATTGCTTTGGGGCTGGCTTGAGTGGGTCCAGGTTCTGGACTGGCCTGTGCCCGGAGGAGGCAAGGTTGCGCAATCCGGCTTGCTGGCGCTGGTGGTGGTTGTCATGATTCGGCTGCCGGTGCCCGGGTTCCGGCCCGTGGCATTCGCCGCCATCGCATTATGGAGTCTTGCGGCGCTGTACCATCGTGAGCCGGTGCTCTCGTCAGTGGCGGTTCCGGAAATTCGTATCCTGGATGTGGGGCAGGGGCTGTCAGTTCTGATCCGGGTGGATGACAAGGTTCTGCTCTATGACACCGGCCCGGAGGTGAAAGGCGTGTTTTCTGCGGCCGATTCGGTGCTGATACCGGAGCTGAGCGCCCGGGGTATCCGGCGGATAGACCACCTTGTGCTGAGCCATGCCGATAACGACCATTCCGGCGGCTTGCCTGTGTTGCTCGATACCTTCGATGTGGTGCGGATATCCAGCGGTGAAGCCGGGGAGTTATCCGGGAGTTTGGACGGCCTGCGCCTTGTGCGTGACTGCCCGGCCGTCGCTGAGCGCTGGGGAGGTCTTGAGCTGGCATTCTGGCAAGCGCCGGATGCAAGGGCGGGTAACGATGCATCCTGCGTGCTCCGGGTAAGCCATGGGTTGTCCGATACCGAGATCTGGCTGACCGGTGATATCAGCGACGGGGTAGAAGCCCGGATGCTGGCGGCCTCGGAGCTGGACTGGTTCCACCGGCAGCCGGCCCACCGCCTGGTGCTGGCACCCCACCATGGCAGCAAAACCTCGTCGTCAGAAAGCTGGGTGGAAACTCTGCGGCCCGACCAGGTCATCTACACCGCCGGATATCGCCATCGTTTCGGGCACCCCCATCCGGAGGTGACGGCCCGCTATCGCCAGGCCGGAGCCCGGGCGTTGAATACAGCCTGTTCCGGTCAGATTGCCATTACCTTGCCGGCGACAGGCCCGGAAATCGAAGAAATCCGCCATTCCGCACCCTTCTGGGTAGCCGCTCCGGGCCTGGCCCGTGACCAATGTAATATACCGTGACTGAGGTGGACCCCATCAGTTGGACAGCCTGAAGGTGCAGTTAAGCTCTGATCCGGCTGTATTCCCGGCTCAAGCTGCCAGGGTCATGGGTTGTTGGTAGTACACCTCATCCGGTGTTTGGTAATCAAGGGTTTGGTGGTACCGGGTCTGATTGTAATGCCGGAAGTACCGGTGGAGCGCCTGCTTCAAGTGTCGGCCATCCTCGAAGGCAGTGAGGTAGACGCACTCGTGTTTGACGCTGCGCCAGAGCCGTTCCACAAAGATGTTGTCATGGTAGCAGCCTTTGCCGTCCATGCTGATCCGGATGCCATGCTCTTTGAGAACGCTTGTGAAGGCCTCGCTGGTGAACTGGACGCCCTGATCGGTGTTGAAGACCTCCGGTGTTCCGTGGCGCTGTAGAGCCTCCTCCAGTGCATCGACGCAGAAGTCTGTGTCCATGGTGTTGGAGACTCGCCAGGACAACACCTTGCGGCTGTACCAGTCGATGATGGCAACCAGATACATGAAGCCCCGGGCCAGCGGGATATATGAAATATCTGTTGCCCACACCTGGTTGGGGCGGTCGATTTTCAGCCCTGTGAGCAGATACGGGTACACCTTGTGCCCATCGCCCGGAATGCTGGTTCTGGGGCGCGGATACACCGCCTGAATGCCCATGGTGCGCATCAGCCGCTGCACCCGCTTCCGGTTGACCCGATAGCCCTGGTGCTGCAAGTGGACCCGCATCTTGCGAGAGCCATAGTACGGCGTTTCCAGGTGCTGTTGATCAATCAGGTACATCAGATCCAGATCCTCCTGACACTGCTCACGAGGGACGTAGTACACCGATGAGCGGCTCAGCTTGAGCAGCTCACACTGGCGCGAAAGACTGACTTGGGGATGACCACGCTCGATCATCGCCAACCGCTGTTGACGGCTTACTGATCGAGCTTGCGCGACAAAAAATCGCGTTCCACCGTCAGTCGGCCAATCTCTCGGTAAAGTTCGTCTGTGCTGGGCTCATCGGATTGCTTGCCGGCTTTCTTCTTGCCTTCGAAGAGGCCCGGGGCATTCTCCAGCAGTTCGCGCTTCCAGGTGCTGACCATGGTGGGGTGGATCTGGAAACGGGCAGCAATTTCGGATGTGGTCTGGTCGCCCTTGAGGGCAGCCAGGGCGACTTTGGACTTGAATGATGCGCTGTATTGCTTGCGTTTCTTGCTCATGATTCTCCTCCTTATGGAGATGATGAATCAGAGCTTAGGCACCTGTCCAAAATTTGGGGTCCACTTCA
>NZ_LLXM01000003.1:0-4853 GCF_001447135.1 Marinobacter sp. P4B1 | reverse complement strand
GTTCTTGTATGATTTAAACTGAAGAGTTTGATCATGGCTCAGATTGAACGCTGGCGGCAGGCTTAACACATGCAAGTCGAGCGGTAACAGGGGGTGCTTGCACCCCGCTGACGAGCGGCGGACGGGTGAGTAATGCTTAGGAATCTGCCCAGTAGTGGGGGACAACAGTCGGAAACGGCTGCTAATACCGCATACGCCCTACGGGGGAAAGCAGGGGATCTTCGGACCTTGCGCTATTGGATGAGCCTAAGTCGGATTAGCTAGTTGGTGGGGTAAAGGCCTACCAAGGCGACGATCCGTAGCTGGTCTGAGAGGATGATCAGCCACATCGGGACTGAGACACGGCCCGAACTCCTACGGGAGGCAGCAGTGGGGAATATTGGACAATGGGGGCAACCCTGATCCAGCCATGCCGCGTGTGTGAAGAAGGCTTTCGGGTTGTAAAGCACTTTCAGCGAGGAGGAAGGCCTTAAAGTTAATACCTTTAAGGATTGACGTTACTCGCAGAAGAAGCACCGGCTAACTCCGTGCCAGCAGCCGCGGTAATACGGAGGGTGCAAGCGTTAATCGGAATTACTGGGCGTAAAGCGCGCGTAGGTGGTTTGGTAAGCGAGATGTGAAAGCCCCGGGCTTAACCTGGGAACGGCATTTCGAACTGTCAGACTAGAGTGTGGTAGAGGGTAGTGGAATTTCCTGTGTAGCGGTGAAATGCGTAGATATAGGAAGGAACACCAGTGGCGAAGGCGGCTACCTGGACCAACACTGACACTGAGGTGCGAAAGCGTGGGGAGCAAACAGGATTAGATACCCTGGTAGTCCACGCCGTAAACGATGTCAACTAGCCGTTGGGACTCTTGAAGTCTTAGTGGCGCAGCTAACGCACTAAGTTGACCGCCTGGGGAGTACGGCCGCAAGGTTAAAACTCAAATGAATTGACGGGGGCCCGCACAAGCGGTGGAGCATGTGGTTTAATTCGACGCAACGCGAAGAACCTTACCTGGCCTTGACATCCAGAGAACTTTCCAGAGATGGATTGGTGCCTTCGGGAACTCTGAGACAGGTGCTGCATGGCCGTCGTCAGCTCGTGTCGTGAGATGTTGGGTTAAGTCCCGTAACGAGCGCAACCCCTATCCTTGGTTGCTAGCAGGTAAAGCTGAGAACTCCAGGGAGACTGCCGGTGACAAACCGGAGGAAGGTGGGGATGACGTCAGGTCATCATGGCCCTTACGGCCAGGGCTACACACGTGCTACAATGGCGCGTACAGAGGGCTGCCAACTCGCGAGAGTGAGCCAATCCCTTAAAACGCGTCGTAGTCCGGATCGGAGTCTGCAACTCGACTCCGTGAAGTCGGAATCGCTAGTAATCGCGAATCAGAATGTCGCGGTGAATACGTTCCCGGGCCTTGTACACACCGCCCGTCACACCATGGGAGTGGATTGCACCAGAAGTAGTTAGTCTAACCTTCGGGAGGACGATTACCACGGTGTGGTTCATGACTGGGGTGAAGTCGTAACAAGGTAGCCGTAGGGGAACCTGCGGCTGGATCACCTCCTTAAACGAAGCCGAATGCTTCGGTCAGAGTCCACACGAATTACTTGGTTGGCTAGTAAAGAGAGCAAAAGGGTCTGCTGGGCAGGCGCCTTTGTACTCTAGTCTGTAGTGTACAGAAACGAATGTTTCATCCTGATGAAGCCTTCCTTTCTGATCACTGGGTCAGATTTGCTCTTTAACAAATTGGACGAGATAGAACACGAATAGATTTCTCTCATTATCTCCGAGAGAAACTGTTCAAAGTGATAGCGATTTCAAGCGTTATCCGGTGTTGTCGTTGAAGTGGTTGTTATATCGCTTCAAGTAACTGTCTCCCGTTATGGATTTCCTGGTTTACCCGGACGTCGATAAAGGGAACACAGTTGTCTTGGGGTTATATAGTCAAGCAACTAAGCGCATACGGTGGATGCCTTGGCAGTCAGAGGCGATGAAAGACGTGGAAGCCTGCGATAAGGTTCGGGGAGCTGGCAAACGAGCTGTGATCCGGACATCTCTGAATGGGGAAACCCACCTAACTTCGGTTAGGTATCTTACACTGAATCCATAGGTGTAAGAGGCGAACCGGGGGAACTGAAACATCTAAGTACCCCGAGGAAAAGAAATCAACCGAGATTCCCTAAGTAGCGGCGAGCGAACGGGGACCAGCCCTTAAGCTGGACAACTGGTAGGAGAAGGCCCTGGAAAGAGCCGCCATAGTGGGTGATAGCCCCGTATCCGAAACCTGAGTCCAGTGAAATCGAGTAGGTCGGCGCACGAGAAACGTTGACTGAACATGGGGGGACCATCCTCCAAGGCTAAATACTCCTGACTGACCGATAGTGAACCAGTACCGTGAGGGAAAGGCGAAAAGAACCCCTGTGAGGGGAGTGAAATAGACCCTGAAACCGTATGCGTACAAGCAGTCGGAGCAGACTTGTTCTGTGACGGCGTACCTTTTGTATAATGGGTCAGCGACTTATGTTCAGTGGCGAGGTTAACCGTTTAGGGGAGCCGTAGGGAAACCGAGTCTGAATAGGGCGAATCAGTCGCTGGACATAGACCCGAAACCGGGCGATCTATCCATGAGCAGGTTGAAGGTGCCGTAACAGGCACTGGAGGACCGAACCCACTGTCGTTGAAAAGCCAGGGGATGACTTGTGGATCGGAGTGAAAGGCTAATCAAGCCCGGAGATAGCTGGTTCTCCCCGAAAGCTATTTAGGTAGCGCCTCGGACGAATACCACAGGGGGTAGAGCACTGTTTCGGCTAGGGGGTCATCTCGACTTACCAACCCGATGCAAACTCCGAATACCTGTGAGTACTATCCGGGAGACACACGGCGGGTGCTAACGTCCGTCGTGAAGAGGGAAACAACCCAGACCGCCAGCTAAGGTCCCAAAGTACCAGTTAAGTGGGAAACGATGTGGGAAGGCTCAGACAGCTAGGAGGTTGGCTTAGAAGCAGCCATCCTTTAAAGAAAGCGTAATAGCTCACTAGTCGAGTCGGCCTGCGCGGAAGATGTAACGGGGCTCAAACTGGTCACCGAAGCTGCGGCTGCATACATTGTATGCGGGGTAGGGGAGCGTTCTGTAAGCCTGCGAAGGTGAGTTGAGAAGCTTGCTGGAGGTATCAGAAGTGCGAATGCTGACATGAGTAACGACAATGCGGGTGAAAAACCCGCACGCCGGAAGACCAAGGGTTCCTGCGCAACGCTAATCGGCGCAGGGTGAGTCGGCCCCTAAGGCGAGACCGAAAGGTGTAGTCGATGGGAAACGGGTTAATATTCCCGTACCTTGGATAGCTGCGATGGAGAGACGGAGAAGGCTAGGTGAGCCGGGCGACGGTTGTCCCGGTTTAAGCGAGTAGGGAGTGGACTTAGGCAAATCCGGGTCCACAATCCTGAGACGTGACGACGAGTGCCCAAGGGCGCGAAGTCATTGATGCCCTGCTTCCAGGAAAATCTTCTAAGCTTCAGGCTATTCGAGACCGTACCCCAAACCGACACAGGTGGTCAGGTAGAGAATACCAAGGCGCTTGAGAGAACTCGGGTAAAGGAACTAGGCAAAATGGTGCCGTAACTTCGGGAGAAGGCACGCCGGTGTGTACGTGAAACCCCCGCGGGTGGAGCGGAAGCCGGTCGAAGATACCAGGCCCCTGCGACTGTTTATTAAAAACACAGCACTGTGCAAACACGAAAGTGGACGTATACGGTGTGACGCCTGCCCGGTGCCGGAAGGTTAATTGATGGGGTTAGCACTCGTGCGAAGCTCTTGATCGAAGCCCCGGTAAACGGCGGCCGTAACTATAACGGTCCTAAGGTAGCGAAATTCCTTGTCGGGTAAGTTCCGACCTGCACGAATGGCGTAACGATGGGGGCGCTGTCTCTACCCGAGACTCAGTGAAATTGAAATCGCCGTGAAGATGCGGTGTATCCGCGGCTAGACGGAAAGACCCCGTGAACCTTTACTATAGCTTCACAGTGAACTTTGAGCATGCTTGTGTAGGATAGCTGGGAGGCTTTGAAACTCGGACGCCAGTTCGAGTGGAGCCAACCTTGAAATACCAGCCTGGCATGTTTGAGGTTCTAACTTGGTCCCCTTATCGGGGATGAGGACACTGTGTGGTGGGTAGTTTGACTGGGGCGGTCTCCTCCCAAAGCGTAACGGAGGAGCACAAAGGTGGGCTAAGCACGGTCGGACATCGTGCGGTTAGTGTAATGGCACAAGCCCGCTTGACTGCGAGACAGACACGTCGAGCAGGTACGAAAGTAGGTCATAGTGATCCGGTGGTTCTGTATGGAAGGGCCATCGCTCAACGGATAAAAGGTACTCCGGGGATAACAGGCTGATACCGCCCAAGAGTTCACATCGACGGCGGTGTTTGGCACCTCGATGTCGGCTCATCACATCCTGGGGCTGAAGCCGGTCCCAAGGGTATGGCTGTTCGCCATTTAAAGTGGTACGCGAGCTGGGTTTAGAACGTCGTGAGACAGTTCGGTCCCTATCTGCCGTGGACGTTGGAGATTTGAGGAAAGCTGCTCCTAGTACGAGAGGACCGGAGTGGACGAACCTCTGGTGTTCGGGTTGTCACGCCAGTGGCATTGCCCGGTAGCTATGTTCGGACAGGATAACCGCTGAAAGCATCTAAGCGGGAAGCCCCTTCCAAGATGAGATCTCCCTGAGGCCTTGAGCCTCCTGAAGAGCCGTTCAAGACCAGGACGTTGATAGGCTGGGTGTGTAAGCGCTGCGAGGCGTTGAGCTAACCAGTACTAATTGCTCGTGCGGCTTGACTATATAACACCCAAGACAATTGCGGATAACGCA
>NZ_LLXM01000002.1:0-188684 GCF_001447135.1 Marinobacter sp. P4B1 | reverse complement strand
CTTTCTGATCACTGGGTCAGATTTGCTCTTTAACAAATTGGACGAGATAGAACACGAATAGATTTCTCTCATTATCTCCGAGAGAAACTGTTCAAAGTGATAGCGATTTCAAGCGTTATCCGGTGTTGTCGTTGAAGTGGTTGTTATATCGCTTCAAGTAACTGTCTCCCGTTATGGATTTCCTGGTTTACCCGGACGTCGATAAAGGGAACACAGTTGTCTTGGGGTTATATAGTCAAGCAACTAAGCGCATACGGTGGATGCCTTGGCAGTCAGAGGCGATGAAAGACGTGGAAGCCTGCGATAAGGTTCGGGGAGCTGGCAAACGAGCTGTGATCCGGACATCTCTGAATGGGGAAACCCACCTAACTTCGGTTAGGTATCTTACACTGAATCCATAGGTGTAAGAGGCGAACCGGGGGAACTGAAACATCTAAGTACCCCGAGGAAAAGAAATCAACCGAGATTCCCTAAGTAGCGGCGAGCGAACGGGGACCAGCCCTTAAGCTGGACAACTGGTAGGAGAAGGCCCTGGAAAGAGCCGCCATAGTGGGTGATAGCCCCGTATCCGAAACCTGAGTCCAGTGAAATCGAGTAGGTCGGCGCACGAGAAACGTTGACTGAACATGGGGGGACCATCCTCCAAGGCTAAATACTCCTGACTGACCGATAGTGAACCAGTACCGTGAGGGAAAGGCGAAAAGAACCCCTGTGAGGGGAGTGAAATAGACCCTGAAACCGTATGCGTACAAGCAGTCGGAGCAGACTTGTTCTGTGACGGCGTACCTTTTGTATAATGGGTCAGCGACTTATGTTCAGTGGCGAGGTTAACCGTTTAGGGGAGCCGTAGGGAAACCGAGTCTGAATAGGGCGAATCAGTCGCTGGACATAGACCCGAAACCGGGCGATCTATCCATGAGCAGGTTGAAGGTGCCGTAACAGGCACTGGAGGACCGAACCCACTGTCGTTGAAAAGCCAGGGGATGACTTGTGGATCGGAGTGAAAGGCTAATCAAGCCCGGAGATAGCTGGTTCTCCCCGAAAGCTATTTAGGTAGCGCCTCGGACGAATACCACAGGGGGTAGAGCACTGTTTCGGCTAGGGGGTCATCTCGACTTACCAACCCGATGCAAACTCCGAATACCTGTGAGTACTATCCGGGAGACACACGGCGGGTGCTAACGTCCGTCGTGAAGAGGGAAACAACCCAGACCGCCAGCTAAGGTCCCAAAGTACCAGTTAAGTGGGAAACGATGTGGGAAGGCTCAGACAGCTAGGAGGTTGGCTTAGAAGCAGCCATCCTTTAAAGAAAGCGTAATAGCTCACTAGTCGAGTCGGCCTGCGCGGAAGATGTAACGGGGCTCAAACTGGTCACCGAAGCTGCGGCTGCATACATTGTATGCGGGGTAGGGGAGCGTTCTGTAAGCCTGCGAAGGTGAGTTGAGAAGCTTGCTGGAGGTATCAGAAGTGCGAATGCTGACATGAGTAACGACAATGCGGGTGAAAAACCCGCACGCCGGAAGACCAAGGGTTCCTGCGCAACGCTAATCGGCGCAGGGTGAGTCGGCCCCTAAGGCGAGACCGAAAGGTGTAGTCGATGGGAAACGGGTTAATATTCCCGTACCTTGGATAGCTGCGATGGAGAGACGGAGAAGGCTAGGTGAGCCGGGCGACGGTTGTCCCGGTTTAAGCGAGTAGGGAGTGGACTTAGGCAAATCCGGGTCCACAATCCTGAGACGTGACGACGAGTGCCCAAGGGCGCGAAGTCATTGATGCCCTGCTTCCAGGAAAATCTTCTAAGCTTCAGGCTATTCGAGACCGTACCCCAAACCGACACAGGTGGTCAGGTAGAGAATACCAAGGCGCTTGAGAGAACTCGGGTAAAGGAACTAGGCAAAATGGTGCCGTAACTTCGGGAGAAGGCACGCCGGTGTGTACGTGAAACCCCCGCGGGTGGAGCGGAAGCCGGTCGAAGATACCAGGCCCCTGCGACTGTTTATTAAAAACACAGCACTGTGCAAACACGAAAGTGGACGTATACGGTGTGACGCCTGCCCGGTGCCGGAAGGTTAATTGATGGGGTTAGCACTCGTGCGAAGCTCTTGATCGAAGCCCCGGTAAACGGCGGCCGTAACTATAACGGTCCTAAGGTAGCGAAATTCCTTGTCGGGTAAGTTCCGACCTGCACGAATGGCGTAACGATGGGGGCGCTGTCTCTACCCGAGACTCAGTGAAATTGAAATCGCCGTGAAGATGCGGTGTATCCGCGGCTAGACGGAAAGACCCCGTGAACCTTTACTATAGCTTCACAGTGAACTTTGAGCATGCTTGTGTAGGATAGCTGGGAGGCTTTGAAACTCGGACGCCAGTTCGAGTGGAGCCAACCTTGAAATACCAGCCTGGCATGTTTGAGGTTCTAACTTGGTCCCCTTATCGGGGATGAGGACACTGTGTGGTGGGTAGTTTGACTGGGGCGGTCTCCTCCCAAAGCGTAACGGAGGAGCACAAAGGTGGGCTAAGCACGGTCGGACATCGTGCGGTTAGTGTAATGGCACAAGCCCGCTTGACTGCGAGACAGACACGTCGAGCAGGTACGAAAGTAGGTCATAGTGATCCGGTGGTTCTGTATGGAAGGGCCATCGCTCAACGGATAAAAGGTACTCCGGGGATAACAGGCTGATACCGCCCAAGAGTTCACATCGACGGCGGTGTTTGGCACCTCGATGTCGGCTCATCACATCCTGGGGCTGAAGCCGGTCCCAAGGGTATGGCTGTTCGCCATTTAAAGTGGTACGCGAGCTGGGTTTAGAACGTCGTGAGACAGTTCGGTCCCTATCTGCCGTGGACGTTGGAGATTTGAGGAAAGCTGCTCCTAGTACGAGAGGACCGGAGTGGACGAACCTCTGGTGTTCGGGTTGTCACGCCAGTGGCATTGCCCGGTAGCTATGTTCGGACAGGATAACCGCTGAAAGCATCTAAGCGGGAAGCCCCTTCCAAGATGAGATCTCCCTGAGGCCTTGAGCCTCCTGAAGAGCCGTTCAAGACCAGGACGTTGATAGGCTGGGTGTGTAAGCGCTGCGAGGCGTTGAGCTAACCAGTACTAATTGCTCGTGCGGCTTGACTATATAACACCCAAGACAATTGCGGATAACGCAGAGCAAGGCAAACGCCACGCTCAAAGAAATCAATATCGCTGTCAGTCCAAACTGACCGTTCTAACTCGTCCCCCAGTGATCATCCGTTTTGCCTGACGACCATAGCGGTCTGGAACCACCTGATCCCATCCCGAACTCAGACGTGAAACAGACCAGCGCCGATGGTAGTGTGGTTCGCCCATGTGAGAGTAGGTCATCGTCAGGCCCTTAATACCAAAACCCCCGACAGCGTTGCTGCCGGGGGTTTTTTCATTTCAGGTCTGGGAAAAATGAAAGTCTGCAGAAAGAATCCAAAGGCACTCTCTCTAAGCCAGGCAAATCCGATAACGGAGCACGCCGGCCTCCTCCTCGCGAATCCATTCAATTCGGTGCCCTGTGATATCGCACAGCGCCTGCATGTCCTTACGGCCACTGGGGTCATCGGCCAGGAACTCGACCTGGGTCCCGCTGGGTAACCCCTGGGTGCGTTTCTTGAAGCGGAGAATAGGGAGGGGGCATACCAAACCGACGGCATCGATCTGGTATACCTCGGTTTGATCAGTCAAGTCGTACACTCTCACTGCTGCCCTGTTCCGCTGAAGACCAGCCGAACTGGTTCAGAACAACCGGGGCGAGCGAGGCTATGATCAATGCTGCGACAAATGCGGAAATCATTACCTTCATGATGATCCTCCTTTGCCTTGTTTGGCCTCTTCCTCTTCTACCCAGAGGTCGTGGTGCTGTCGAGCCCATTCCAGGTCAACCTGGCCGCTACCCATCGCATCGAATGCGCCTTCCATACCAATAGTGCCGATATAGATATGGGCGATGATGGCCAGCATCATCACGAATGCCACGATCGAATGCCAGATGTTGGCATATTGCATTTCCTCGTGTGGTGTCAGCTCTGTTGGCAGGCCTGTGCCCAGAATGCTGTTGATGACACCGAAGGTGTCGCCGAAAAGAGGCATCTGGAACGGGAACAGCAGGGATAATCCGGAAAGCGAGACAGACACACCCAGCAGCATCACGGTCCAGAAAACAACCTTCTGGCCTGCGTTGAATTTCCTGGCCGATGGATGGCCCTTGGTGAAGATGCCGCCCCCCGCCTTGATCCACTGCCAATCGAGTTTGTCGGGTATGTTGTGTGCTACCCACATCACGAACGTCATCACCAAGCCGAGCATAAACGCCCAGGCAATGTTGTTGTGAAGCCACTTTGAACCGACTGCGAGGGTCGAAAAGGCATCGTGCCCGATCACCGGGATCAGGAAACTGCGGCCCATCAAGGTCAGCAGCCCCGTTACGCCCAGGGCTATGAACGAGCCGGCCAGCAGCCAGTGACCAAACCGCTCTATGGCTTTGAATCGTTCAATGGTCGTGCCCGCAGGGCCGCCATCAATCATGATTTTGCCACGCACAAAGTAGAACACCACGAGCAGCACGATGATCCCCAGCAGGGCACCACCGCCCCAGGTGATGATGGGTCCTTCCCGCAGTTTGTACCAACTGATGCCCCCGTCCTGGATCATGACGCCATTGGCCGGGCCCGGAGACTGCACGGTGGGGTCGATCTGATTATAGCGAATCGCGCGCCAGGTGTCGGCATCCGAGACGCCGCCCCGGGTTCCCAGCTGTTCTGTGATTGGTGCCGCCTTCTCAGGATTGCCCAGATTTTCGGACCGGAAACTGTCGTCCAGTTTCTGCTGCTCCTGGCGGCGCATGATATCTTCGAGGGTCTGGGCACCCCCGGTTGCTGTGCGGTCAACCTCCGGGCCCTCTTGCGCCCAGGCAGGGTTGAATATCAGTGACGCCAGCACAAGGGCAGCGGCACCCAACAGATGTTTGTTCATCAGAGTACTCCAGCGGAATCAACAAGAAGGCGTTGTGGCTGAAGAAGTTCCGGAGCTCGGCGAGCTCCGGAACTTCTTCAGATCAGCTTATGCACCTTTCTTCTCGTAGGCTGTGCCCCATCCCCAGGCGCCGGAACCGAAACCACGGTTCACCACGCGCTGGCGATAGATGTCCGCCACCTCGTTGCCGTCACCGGCAAGCAGGGCTTTGGTAGAGCACATTTCCGCACAGATCGGCAGTTTGCCTTCCGCAATACGGTTGCGGCCGTACTTGGTAAACTCGGCTGCGGAATTGTCTTCCTCAGGACCGCCTGCACAGAACGTGCATTTGTCCATCTTGCCGCGGCTGCCAAAGTTGCCCGCTTGCGGGAACTGTGGTGCACCGAACGGGCAGGCGTAGAAACAATAGCCACAACCGATACACAGGTCCTTGGAATGCAGCACGATGCCGTCCTCGGTCTGGTAGAAGCAGTCCACCGGACAAACCGCCATACAGGGCGCGTCTGAACAGTGCATGCAAGCTACCGAGATCGACCGCTCGCCCGGCTTGCCATCTTCGATGGTTACCACTCGGCGACGGTTGATGCCCCAGGGGACTTCGTGCTCGTTTTTACAGGCCGTTACGCAGGCATTACATTCGATGCAGCGCTCGGCGTCGCAAAGGAATTTTGCTCTTGCTTGTCCTTCAAGTGCCATGGTCTACACCTCTTGTTATGCTGGTTCGATCGCACACAGGGTGCACTTGGTCTCTTGCATCTGCGTGACCGAGTCGTACCCGTATGTCTGAACGGTGTTAGTGGATTCACCCAGTACGTAAGGATCCGCACCTTTCGGGTATTTGTCCCTCAGGTCCTTTCCTTCCAGGTGCCCGCCGAAGTGGAATGGCATGAAGGCAACGCCCTCGCCAACCCTTTCGGTAACCATGGCCTTAACCTTGATGCGTGCGCCCTCAGGGCCGGACACCCAGACGTCGTTGCCGTCACGGATGTTCAGGTTGTTGGCATCACGCGGGTTCACCTCGATGAACATGTCCTGCTGCAGTTCTGCCAGCCAGGGGTTCGAGCGGGTCTCGTCACCACCACCTTCATACTCGACCAGGCGGCCGGAGGTCAGAATGATGGGGAAGTCCTTGCTGAAGTCCTTCTGCTGGATGGATTCGTACAGGGTCGGAACCCGCCAGAAGGTCTTGTCGGCGTAGGTGGGATAATCCGCCACCAGGTCTCGACGGTTGGTGTATAGAGGCTCACGGTGCAGCGGCACGGGGTCCGGGAAGTTCCAGACGATGGCGCGGGCCTTGGCGTTACCGAAGGGTGCGCACTCGTGCTTGATGGCTACACGCTGGATACCGCCGGACAGGTCCGTTTTCCAGTTGGTCTCGGGGCCTGCAACCGCATCAATGCTGGCACGCTCCTCGGCTGTGAGGTCTTTATCCCAGCCCAGGTCCATCAGCATCTGCATGGTGAACTCGGGGTAGCCGTCCTTGATGTCGGAATCCTTCGAGTACACGCCATCAGCCAACAGGTTATTGCCGTTGTGCTCAACACCGAAGCGGGCGCGGAAAGTCAGGCCGCCCTTGGACACCGGTAGCGACATGTCGTACAGGTTCGGTGTGCCCGGATGGTTCATCTCCGGAGTGCCCCAGCACGGCCATGGCATCCCGTAGATATCGCCATCGCAAGGCCCACCGACTGCACGCAGGGTGGTCTTGTCGAAGTGATGCTGGTTGGCCATGTGTTTCTTCAGGCGCTCAGGCGACTGGCCGGTATAGCCGATAGTCCACATGCCCCGGTTGAACTCATGGGTGATGTCCTCCACCACCGGTTCGTCGCCCTCAATGGCGATATTGCGGAACATGCGATCGGTGAAGCCGAACTTGTCCGCAAACAGCTTAATGATTTCGTGGTCGACCTTGGAGTCGAACAGTGGCTCGACCACCTTTTCCCGCCACTGCAGGGAGCGGTTCGAGGCAGTTACTGAGCCGCGGGTCTCGAACTGGGTGGTTGCCGGCAGCAGGTAGGCACCGTCTTTGCGATCGTGCAGCACGGCTGACACGGTCGGGAACGGGTCAACAACCACAAGCAGGTCCAGCTTCTCCATGGCTTCTTTCATTTCGAGCATACGGGTCTGCGAGTTGGGCGCGTGGCCCCACAGCACCATGGCCCGGGTGTTGTCGGGCTGCTCGAGGTTTTCCTTGGCTTCCAGTACGCCATCAATCCAGCGGGATACCGGGATGCCCTTCTCGTTCATCATGGCCTTGGATTTGCCATTCTTGTCCATGGTGGCAAACCGGCCTTTCAGCCAATCCAGGTCCTCTTCCCAGACCCGTGCCCAGTGGGCCCAGGAGCCGGCCGCCAGGCCATAGTAGCCGGGCAGGGTATCTGCCAGTACGCCCAGGTCGGTAGCGCCCTGAACGTTGTCGTGGCCACGGAAAATGTTGGTGCCGCCGCCGGCTACACCCATATTGCCCAGCGCCAGCTGCAGGATGCAGTACGCACGGGTGTTGTTGTTACCGTTGGAGTGCTGGGTACCACCCATACACCAGATAACGGTTCCCGGACGGTTATTGACCAGAGTGCGGGCGACACGCTCAAGCTGCGCGCCAGGGGTGCCGGTTACCCGCTCGACTTCCTCGGGGTTCCAGCGTTTCACCTCTTCGCGGATCTGCTCCATGCCGTACACACGGGTACGGATGAATTCCTGGTCTTCCCAGCCGTTTTCGAAGATGTGCCAGAGCAGTCCCCAAACCAGGGCTACGTCGGTACCGGGCCGGAAGCGCACATATTCGTCGGCATGGGCGGCCGTGCGGGTGAAGCGCGGGTCACAAACGATAAGCGGCGCGTTGTTCTCTTCCTTGGCTTTCAGGACGTGCAGCAGCGACACCGGATGCGCCTCGGCCGGGTTGCCCCCGATAATGAAAATGGCCTTGGAATTGTGGATGTCGTTGTACGAGTTGGTCATCGCACCGTAGCCCCAGGTGTTGGCTACACCGGCGACTGTGGTGGAGTGGCAGATCCGGGCCTGGTGGTCGACGTTATTGGTGCCCCAGTAAGCCGCAAATTTGCGGTAGAGATACGCCTGTTCGTTGTTGAACTTCGCGCTGCCCAGCCAGTACACCGAATCCGGGCCGCTCTCATCGCGAATCTGCAACATCTTGTCGCCGATTTCGTTGATGGCGTCGTCCCAGGAGATCTTCTGCCACTGGCCATTGACCATTTTCATGGGGTACTTCAGGCGCCGCTCGCCGTGGGCGTGTTCACGCACAGAAGCGCCCTTGGCGCAGTGTGAACCCAGGTTGAACGGGCTGTCCCAGCCGGGCTCCTGGCCTACCCAGGTGCCATTCTGAACCTCGGCAACCACGGTGCAACCAACCGAACAGTGGGTGCACACAGACTTTTTAAGGACAATTTCCCCGCCTTCGTTCGACGGAGTTGCTGCCTGAACCCGCCCCGACGTCAGTGACAAGGCCGCCAGGCCTCCCACTGTTACACCGGAAGCCGCCAGAAAACTACGACGGTCCATAGTCTTGGCAGCGAGGGATGAAAGTAAAGATCCCGCACGGGGGCCTTTCGCAACCCCGTTGGTCTTCTTCCGTAACATGTCACCTACCTCTCTCTTTTTATTCTCGTTTTTCCGGAGGTGTGATCATCCAAGAGCGTCACGCAACCTTGAATGATTCACGCATCCTTAAAAGCGAGCCGATTCGAAATACTTGCGAGTGTGTTCAGTGTCGCGCAGACCGCTGCTTTTCGGGGCTTCTGTTGCCACCCCGGCTGCAGCGTTCGGTGCAACGGCCATGGCAACAGCAGCGGGTGCTGCAGATGCGGCCAGTTGCAGGAAGCGGCGCCGACTGTTTTCACGCTTCGGGCTGTCCATCGGACTCCTCCACCTGAGTTAAGGGATCGGGCAGATCCCGGTTATTGAATTGCAAAGGCATCCGCCTCTACCGCCATAAAAGCACGGCCCAGCGAGCCGACCGGAGCGTAGAGGACTGAGCTTTGCGCTTCTTCCAGATCCGTAAAAAACAACGCCGCCCACTTTGTTATGTGGGCGTCAAAAAAAGCTTTCTGTGATGACACATCGCTGTCACAGGCGAATTCGCCGGTAATAATGCCCGCCATGATTTCACACAGGGTACCGATGTGATCTTCCGGTTCTTTAACGCCGTCGCTGACCTTGACTCCCCGGGCCATCAGGTCGGTACGCAGGTCTGCCAGCGGTTTCTCATTCAGGAAGCCGGTCAGGTAATAACTGGCATAGGGCAACAGCTCACCCCGGCCTACGCCAATGAACAGGTTATTGAACTCCTGCTCGGCGTCGACGGCCGTAGTACGTTGGGCAAGGGCAGCCAGGTTTTTGTAGGCGGAACCCAGGGGGGTGTCGTCACCCTGCAAGGACGCCAGCCCTTTAAGCAGCTCGTCCGAAGGCGGGCTGCTTAACAATACAGCCAGTAATTGGTAGATCTGGGCCCGGGCGCGGTCTTCGTCAGTGATCGAACGGGGGCATTGAAGTGCAGCGGTATCAGACAAGTCTTTTTCCTTCGGATTTTTGTACGACTTTCAGACAGTCATTTGTAAGTTATAGCCCTAACCTGTATCCGGTGCAATCATACTTCCGGCCGTCAGGATTCGAAACGCATCCTCGGCCTGTAGCGTGGCTCCCACTCTTCCTGGGTTTCGGAAGAAGCCGGCTCGGCCGGGAAAGGCTCTGCGGAAGGTATGACCGAGGTTTCGGGTGCCGGTTCATTGTCAGCGCTCACAGGTGGCGCCTGTTTCGGGGCAGGGGGAATCACGTTTGGAGAGCTCGCCTGGGGCTCGGTCTGAGTGTCGCCCTGTTCTTCACGGCGGGCGTTCTTATCGAACATGCCCTGTCCCACCTTATACAGGGTGTTTACGGTTTTGGTGGCGAGGGCGGCATCCGTGTAGTCTTCGTCGTAGTCATTCAGGCCGTCCAGCACCGCCAATACCGGGTTGGTTTTCCAGAGTGCCCGCAGGGCCTTGCGGCGCAGTAATTCCGGAATCTCTTTACGCATGAAGCCGGTGATGTCCGCACCCAGTTCAAGGGTGTCCGGATCGGGCAGATTATACTTTGCCAGCACCTCCTGCTCGGGCAGGGCTTCATTGAGAGCGAGCTCCTGTTCCTCGGGTGAAGGCTCGGGGTCATTGCTTTGGGGAGGAACAGGTTCGGCCGGTTTGCCAGCCTCGGCCTTTTTGCGCGCCCAGCGCTGAAGACGTGACTCAGCCATCATTGAACCCTCGGCTTCTTGATATTGGAAGGGGCGCGGTAAACGTCGCTTTCCTGACGAATCCGGGGGTCGCCCTTGCCGTCTTCGACGGTGTCGACAGCAACCTCATTGCGACGGCGTTTCTTGAAGGGCTCCTCGATGTAGTGCATATCGATAAATTCCTTGATCCAGGCCGCCAGGGACTCGGGAATCGGAACCGGTTCGACAATGCTTTCACCACTATCCAGGGAATCCAGCGCCTCATGGGCACTGGCGGTAACGGTGCTTACGACCCAGCCAGACGGGGACTGGCCGGTCTGGTCCTTGTCCATGACAATCCAGACTGAAGGCACGGCCATATTCAGGGAGACCAGGTAGCCCTCCACATCCGCGCGGAACAACTCCATGGTGACCGTGCCCGCGTGGTAATCGACCACTTCGCCCTCGCGAACCAGCTCTTTCCAGAACGCCTCCGGAGCGCCGGGTATCACCGCCACGGGCTTCCAGATGTCCTTCGCCCAGCGGGTTATCCCCGGGGTGCGGCGTACAACGGCCCCCACCTGTAACTCACGTTTCCAATGCTCGGTACGACTGCTCATGGGAATTCTCGTTTTGTTATAGCCCTAAGCTAGCAGGACACAAACAATTATCCAATTGTCCTTACGTAAAAGCCTGTGGCATGCTCGAAAGTCAGAATTAATCTGTATACGCAGAAAAACAACGAAAAGAGCCAAATTCCTGATGACGGCACACAAGACCCTACTGTTATGCACCTGTGACAAAACACAGAGCTTTGATCCGAAGGCACTGCAGGCGGCCGCGGCAGCCGAGCAGGTCATCGTGGTGGACCAGCTGTGCGGCACAGACATGAAAACCGCTGCGGAGCACCTGAGTGGCGCAAACGAAGTACTTATTGCCTGTGGCCAGCAGGCGGCTCTGTTCGAGCGCCTGGGCGAGGATATACAGGCGGAGATCCAGCATTCCGCGCCCCTGAGTACCCTCGATATCCGGGATCGCGCGGGATGGAGTGCGCCGCAGGCTAATCCGAAACGCCTCCATGCCAAGCAGGCAGCGCTGATGGCTGCGGCTCAGTTGCCGGCCCCCATGGCACCGGTGAAAACCATCCGTTCCAGCGGCGTATGCTGCGTTGTCGGCCCCACCGAGCAGGCCATACGCATGGCCGAACTGGTTCAGGATGAACTCGGTGTGACCTGTATCGTCAGTTATGCGGGGCCGGTACAACTGCCCTCGGCAGCCTATGACGTGGCGAAGGGCAAGCTGACCAGTGCCTATGGCGCACTGGGCAACTTCAAGCTGGAGTTCTCCGGCCTGCAGATGCTGAATCCCGCCGGCCGGGGCGAGCCCGGTTACGGCGAGGCGAAAGCCACCGCCCACAGTGAATGTGACATCTTTATCGACCTGCGCGGCATGGGTCCGGCATTCCCCAGCCACGAGAAACGTAATGGATACTTCTGGGCCGACCCGGCCAGGACCGGGGAGCTTGAGCGCATTGCCCTGAACGCAAGGGAGTTGGTGGGCGAGTTCGAGAAGACCGTGTACTTCCGGCTGGAAGAATCCCTGTGTGCCCATTCCCGGGCCAATCAGCCGGGTTGTACCCGTTGCCTGGACGTATGCTGCACCGAGGCCATTTTCTCTGCCGGTGACCATATCCAGATCGACTCGGATATCTGTGCCGGTTGCGGATCCTGCGCGGCGGTTTGCCCGACCTCTGCGATCACCATGAACGAGACCTCCTTTGAAGCCATCACACGAAACCTGGAGGTGATGGCCCGGATTTATCGCGAGCAATCTGGCGAGGCCCCGAGGCTGGTGTTTCACACCCTGGACGCCGGCGCTGAGGCGATTGCCTACCTGGCCCGTTACGACGATGGCCTGGCAGACGATCTGATCCCGCTCGGCCTGGAGCACATCGACCGGGTTGGCCATGCCGAAATCATGGCAGCCTTCGGTGCCGGTTACGCGGAAGTGCTGATCCTGCCGGACAACGAGATCGACCGCCGGGCGGTTGCAGCGGAAGTTGAGCTGGCCCAGGCCATGCTTACGGGCACCCGGAACTCTCCCAGCCGGGTTCGGGTTATCGAAGCCATCGAACTCTGCGCCGCCGGCGACAACGCCGGGCGGGTGAGTGAACCGGTACTGTTGGTGGGCGGGCGCCGTGATATCACCCGGGTAACGGCCAACGCGATGGCAGATAACATCGAAGCGCCGATTCCGCTGCCGGCCGGCGCACCCTATGGCGCCATCGAGATTGATTCCGACAAATGCACGCTCTGCCTGGCCTGTGTGTCGCTGTGCCCTACCGGGGCCCTGGGTGATCACCCTGATCGGCCAGAAGTACGCTTTACCGAAAACGCCTGCGTCCAGTGCGGCATCTGCGAGAGTACCTGCCCCGAGACGGCCATCACCCTGAAGCCCCAGCTGGACCTGTCGAAAGACGCGCTGAGCCCCCGGGCGTTACATGGCGAGGAACCCTTCGAGTGCATCCAGTGTGGTAAGCCGTTTGGTGTTGCCAGCACCATTAACCGGATTGTTGAAAAGCTGGAGAACCAGCACTGGATGTACACCAAATCTGATAATGTTCAGCTGATCAAAATGTGCGACGACTGCCGGGTCAAGGCCCAGTACCATGGCAACAACGCCCCCATGGCGGGCGGTGAGCGCCCCCGGGTTCGCACCAGTGACGACTATCGGGACAGCTGAACACTAAACGGGAAGTAACATGGTTCAATACACCGAAGTAGGAAAAGAAAACCTGATTGGCACCGACGCGCCGCGGCCACAGGACAAGAACCCGAGAGGCGTTGACCGGATTATTGCCATTGCCTCGGGCAAGGGCGGCGTGGGCAAGTCCACAGTGGCGTCGAACCTGGCGGTTGCGCTGGCCTCGAAGGGCCTGAAAGTAGGGCTGCTGGATGCCGACGTATACGGCCCCAGCCAGCCCCGCATGCTAGGTGTTTCAGGCCGCCCGTCCAGCCCCGATGGCCACACTATCCTGCCGCTGCGCAATCACGGCGTAACCCTGATGTCTCTGGGTTTGATGGCTCCGGAAGACGAAGCCATTGTCTGGCGTGGCCCCATGCTGATGGGCGCCCTGCAACAGATGATGAACCAGGTGGAGTGGGGCCGGCTGGACGTTCTGCTGGTGGACCTGCCCCCGGGGACCGGTGACGTGCAGATGACTCTGAGCCAGAAATTCGTTGTGGCCGGTGCCGTGGTGGTCTCCACGCCCCAGGACATCGCCCTGATGGATGCACGCAAGGGCATCGACATGTTCCAGCGCATGGGTGTGCCGCTGTTCGGTTTGATCGAGAACATGGCATCGTTTATCTGTGACGGTTGCGGCAAAGAGCACCACCCGTTCGGGCACGGCGGTGCCCGGGCCGAGGCTGAAAAACTTGGCGCGCCTTTCCTGGGAGAGATTCCGCTGGACCTGGATATCCGGCTGGGTTCGGACGGCGGTGTGCCGATCGTGGTCTCCAAGCCCGAGAGCCCACAGGCAAAAGCCTTCCAGCGCACTGCCGATGAAATCATCGCCTCTGACGTCTACGCCCGGGCCATCCGATGATGCAGTCACCCCAGTTTCCGCCGTTGCTCACGGGCGAAGCGGTGCCCAGACACATGGATCCGTTTGCCAAGGCGGTCAGCCGGGCCATTGCCGGGGTTGATTCGGGTACGGTGTTCTACTCGGAGGCCCCCGACACCCTGCATGCGGCCCTGGTGCTGGCACCGGAAACGTCTTTGGAAGAAGCCATCCAGGCAGTCTACGTGGCCCAGGTTGGCCTGGCCGAGAGCCTCGGCGCCCTGGCCCCACCGGAAGTGCCGGTACATTTCCAGTGGCCCGATCGCATCAAGGTGAACGGTGCTGTCTGCGGCAGCGTCCGCTTTGCGGCGGACGTATCCGATCCGAAAGCCTTCCCTAACTGGCTGGTGATTGGCATTGATGTGCCCTTTACCCCGGCAGTCGGTGAGCCGGGTGCCAACCCGAATGAAACCTGCCTGCACGAAGAAGGCTGTGTGGATATCATGCCCATGGCGCTGCTGGAAAGCTGGTCCAAGCACACCCTGTTATGGCTGACCTACTTCCTGGACAGCGGGTTCGAGCGGGTACACAACGAATGGCGGCCCCGCTGCGACACCCTGGGCAAAACGATCGAGTATCCAAAACCCGGGCTGTTTGTTGGACTGGATGAAAAAGGCCGGATGCTGCTGCGTGAGGGTGTGATGACCGAAACAGTGAGCTTGATTGAATTCGCGGAGCATGTATGAAGCTGGCACGAACCCTGAGGCTGGACGTATCCGATGAAAATGTTTTTGAAAACCCCGCCCCCAGTGGTGAGTGGGCCATTTCCGGCGGCTTCGAGTTTTCCAACTGGACCGAAGCAGACCTGAAGGGCAAGGCCCGCCAGGCCTTCAGCAACGGCTGGTACAGCATCGAGTCTGGTGGCCGGGCCAGTTTTGTGGGGGTGTGCAACATCACCGAAGCGGAACTGGAGCAGTTACGCCGGACCCTGGCGCAAACCTTTGTCGAGATATACGGCGCGCCGGATATTGATGCGGCCTACCCCGTGGCCTGCGAAGAAATCGACCAGATGCGCACCATGTGCGAGGACTTCGAAGACAATACCCTGCTGATGGTCAGCCGCCGGCTGACCGATCTGGGCGTGGAGGAAACCTACCGCTCCCGGGCCCCGCAGGATGCGTCGCTGGAGGCCTTTGCGGTGCACGGCAGCGTCGATTGATTACAGACCGAAGCTGCCGTAGGGAATGAACTTTACCGGGGTGCCCGGTTCGATCTGCCGGGCGCTTTCGTCCAGCTCGACCATGCCCTCAGACCAGGCCAGGCCGGTGACCCGCCCGGAGCCTTCGGAACCGAATACCTCAACTTTTCCATCGCGAACACGGGCGCGCAACATCTCGCTGCGCCCCGGTTTCTTGTTCTTGGAAAAGTTGGCCGGCACGAGATAACCCTGGGGCTCAAACCATTCCGCACCGGCCATCAAGGCCATGGCGGGCGCTCCAAAGCGCAATGCACAAACCCAGGCGGCAACCGGGTTGCCCGGCAGGCCCACCACGGGTGTGCCCTTGAACATGGCCAGTGCAAGGGGGCGGCCCGGCTTGATGGCAATGCGCCAGTTGCTGATCTCGCCATGGGCTTTCAGGGTTTTCGACACGTGGTCTTCATCCCCCGCAGAAACACCGCCGCTGGTGAGGATCAGGTCGCACTGCTCCGCGCCACGCTCCAGCGCCTCTTTCACGGCTTCAGGCCGGTCCAGCACATGGCCTAGGTCGACCAGTTCATAGCCCAGCTGCGTGATCATTGAGCTCAGCATCGGGCGGTTGGCATCGTAGATCTGCCAGTCAGTGACCGGAGCGCCAACGGGCTTTACTTCATCGCCGGTTGACAGCACGCCAACCCTCAGGCGCTGGTAAACGTCAACGGATTCCACGCCCACGCTGGCGAGTACGGAAATCTGGGTGGGCGTCAGGCGGGTACCGGCGTTTAGAATCCGGTCCTGCACCTGGATATCCTCTCCGGCCAGGCGCCGGTTGGCGCCTGCCTTCAGTGTGCCGTTCAGGTGCAACTGGCCATTGATGACTTCGCAGTCTTCTTCCAGCACTACCGTGTCTGTGCCTGCCGGCATGACTGCGCCGGTGAGGATGCGGATGGCATGGCCTGCGGGAACCTGTTCCCTATAGGGTTCACCGGCGGCGCTGCGGCCGTCTACCAGCGGCAGTGCGCAAGGCGCTTCGGTCAGGGGGCCGGCAAACGCATAGCCATCAACCGCGGAATTGTTGCTGGGCGGATGGGCTCGGGGAGCAAACACGTCGGTGGCCAGTATGCAGCCGTTCAGCTGCGAGAGAGGAACGCCGTGCTCCACCCCTACCACCGGGTGTAAACGGGATCGCAAACGCTCCAGTGCCTCGTCTACCGGCGTCCAGTTCACGCCGGGAGGCAGGGCAAAGCAGTCGTTACGAAGCGGTTTTACGGTGCTTTCTTGATTGGCGCTGCTGTTCATGACGGTTCACGCTTCAGGATAAAGTCAGCGATTCCGGAGACATCGTTGATGTCGAAAACCGGGCCTTGGAAGTCCGCAGCATAGTCTGCCACGACGGCAACAATGCTGGAGTTCTCGTGATACAGGGCGGCGCGGGTGCTGTCCTTTCGGTGCACCTCGATTTTGGGGTGAGAGTGGGTTTTGAAACCCTCTACCACAACCCAATCGCAGGGGCCCAGCCGGGTTAGCAACTCGTCCAGCGTCGGCTCCCTGGCACCCCGGAGTTCATGCATGATGGCAAAGCGCTGGCCGCCTGCCAGGATGACCTCCTGTGCGCCGGCCTCCCGGTGTTTGTAGCTGTCGGTTCCCGGTTGGTCCACATCCACCAGGTGATGGGCGTGCTTGATCGAGCTGACGTTCAGGCCCCGGGCGGATAATTCACGAATCACTGCGCTGGCCAGGGTGGTCTTGCCCGAATTTTTCCAGCCTACGATGCCGATCACATTCATTTCAGGTGCTGCTCCGCCCAGGCCAGGTCTTCCGGTGTATTGATGTTGAAAAAGTCGACCTCATCGAACATTACCAGCGACTCACCATGGGCCAGTGTCCACTGGCGGATTTTGCGCACGCCGTCGTTCAGGGCAGCCCTCAGGTCGTTTCGCAGCGAAACATCCCAGCGGCCAAAGGTTGGCTGGGGGATCCGGCCACGTTCCGGGTCCGGAGTTGCCGCCAGTACCACTGGAGCGTCGACGCCGGACAGGCGTTCGACCAGGTCGAGGGGGAATGACGGCGTGTCTGCCGCCACGCTGAACAGCCAGTCATGGCCCTGTTCAGCGGCCCAGTCCATACCTGCCAGAATACCAGCCAGGGGCCCGGCGTAATCCGGTATGGAGTCGGCAACTACGGGCAAGCCCAGATCATCGAAGCGGCCCAGGTCGCCGTTGGCATTTAGCACCACGGCGTCTACCTGCGGCGTAATTCGGCCGATAACCCGCTGAATAAGGGACTGATCGCCCAGCATCAACCGGCCTTTATCAACACCGCCCATGCGGTTGGCCTGGCCGCCGGCCAGGATGACGGCGCACTTACTCATGTTCAGCCCCTTTTCGACGCATTTTTTTGTCTTCATCCGGCACCTGTGACAGGTCCTGGTCGAACACCAGTCGGTTCTGGCCACTGAGGCAGGTGAACTTCTTGCCTCGCATCCGCCCGATCAGGGTCAGCCCGACCTGCCGGGCAATATCCACGCCCCAGGCGGTGAAGCCGGACCGGCTGATCAACGTCGGAATGCCCATCAAGGAAGTCTTGATCACCATCTCGGATGTCAGGCGGCCGGTTGTATAGAGTACCTTGTCAGCTGCCGTAATGCCGTTGATATACATCCAGCCTGCGATCTTGTCGACGGCATTATGGCGGCCCACGTCTTCCATATAGGCCAGGATGTTCCGGCCCTGGCACAGCGCGGTGCCATGGATGGCGCCGGTTTCCATGTACAGGCTGGGGGTGTGGTTAATCTGGTAAGAAAGGTCGTAGAAGGTGCTGGTGTGCACCGGGGTATCAGGCAGTGCCAGGCCTTCAAGGCCGGCCATCATATCGCCGAACACGGTGCCAACGGCGCAGCCGGAGGTGCGGGTTTTCTTCTCCAGCTTGTCTTCGACATCTGTGGTGCCGGCGGTGCGAACCACGGCCACTTCCAGTTCTTCGTCGTAATCGATGCCGGTAACCTGGTCGGTTGCTTTCAGCATGCCCTGATTGAGCAAAAAGCCAAGAGCGAGGTATTCCGGGTGATCGCCGATGGTCATGGCCGTAACGATCTCCTGACTGTTCAGGTAGATGGTCAGGGGGCGTTCTTCGATAACACTGAGGGACTTCGGTTGACCGGTTTCGTCAACGCCCTCGACTGAACGGGACAGCCGGGGGTCGTGAGGATCTGGAAGCAGGGGTTCAATCGTCATTTTGCTCTGGCCGTCTTATGGAGGCTGCAGAACGCAGCCTCTACATAGATTGCCAGAGATTAGCCTATTTGGCGTTCGGGAAAAACAGCTGTTCTCCATTCACCTTGAAGTCGGCAATGGCTTGCTGGCCGTCTTCTGAAATCAACCAGTTGTGCCACTTGGTGGCCAGGTCGTGCTTGAGGTGAGGGTGCTTTTCTTCAGACAGCAACAGGCTGCCATACTGGTTGAACAGCACATCGTCGCCTTCAAAGACCAGGGTGAGATTCTGGTGGTTGCCGAAGGCTACCCAGGTTGCCCGGTCTGACATGACATAGGCATCCATGGCCGCTGCGGTATTCAGGGTTGGCCCCATGCCGCTGCCCAGTTCACGGTACCAGTCGCCGCCGGGCTCAACCCCGGCATTTTCCCAGAGGCGCAGTTCAGCGCGGTTGGTGCCGCTATCGTCGCCCCGTGACGTGAAGGGTGCCTCGGCATTGGCAATGGCTGCGAAGGCTTCCGCTGCCGTTTTTGCGCTGCGGACGTCAGCAGGATCACTCTCCGGGCCAATCAGCACGAAATCGTTATACATGACATCGGCGCGCTCAGTGGCGTAGCCGTTTTCGACAAACCGCTTCTCGCCGGCCGTGTCATGCACCAGAAGGCTGTCGGCATCGCCCCGGCGGGCAAGTTCAAACGCCTGGCCGGTGCCCACGGCCACCACCCGTACCGCAATACCGGAGGCTTCTTCAAACTTGGGCAAAATGGAGTCGAACAGCCCCGAATTCTCGGTGGAAGTTGTCGAGGCCAGGGTAATGTAATCCTCGGCATGGGCGCTGAGTGCCAGGCCCATGGCCGTCACACCGGCAAGTACCAGGTTCAGGGTTTTTTTCATTTTGTTTTCTCCGTTCGTGGGTAAGGGCATCTTTCGGAACAACTATTCGACCAGTTCGCCGGCCACAAATGCCTGAGCCTGCGGGGAAGCGGGCTGGTTGAAAAAGGTTTCGGCAGGAGTGTGCTCGCGCAGCTTTCCGCCCGATAAAAACAACACATCGCCGGCAAGGCGCCGGGCCTGGTGGATATCGTGGGTGGTCATCACGATGCGGGTTCCCCGCTGGTGAAAATCACGGACGGCGGTCTCTACCGCCTTGATGGCTGCCGGATCAAGCGCAGAAGTGGGTTCATCCAGAAACAGAACCTGGGGCGAAAGTGCCCAGGCTCGGGCCAGCGTCAGGCGCTGCTGCTGGCCGCCGGAGAGCAACCGGGCCGGTGTCTTTGCGCAGGAGGCCAGGCCAAAGCGTTCGAGGGCGCCAAGCGCGAGCTTGCCGCGTTCCCGCCGGGGAACATTATTCACGGCCAGAGCGTGGATGAGGTTTGCCACTGCGGAGCGGCGCAACAGCACCGGTTGCTGGAATACCATGGCCTGGCGCGGGGGTGTTCCGCCGGACCACGAGACCTTCCCCTGACTGGGCGAAAGCAATCCGTGGGCCAACCGCAGGAGCAGGCTTTTTCCGGCTCCGTTAGGCCCCATCACCAGGGTGGGGCCAATGCCGTCCAGGGTGAAGGAGCAGGGCCCCAGCAGCACCTTGTCTTCATGGCTGAAGGCCACGCCCTCAAACCGCAGTGCCGGCGGAGGGGCAATGGTTAAGGAAACCCGATGTGAGGCGCTCAATGAGGTCATCCTGTCCGCCTCCGGGTCAGTTCACCGACCATGTAGGCGCCGGCGTTAATCAGCATCACCAGCGTCAGCAGCACAATGCCAAGTCCAAGTGCCAGCGGCAGGTTGCCCTTGCCGGTTTCCAGTACGATAGCGGTGGTCATTACCCGGGTAACCCCATCAATGTTGCCGCCCACCATCATTACCGCGCCGACTTCCGCACTGGCCCGGCCAAAGCCGGCCAGCAGCACGGTTAGCAGGGCAAACCGGGCATCCCACAATAACGTGGGCATCATGCGAGCCCGTGACATGCCCAGAGAAACAAACTGCTCCCGGTACTCGCCCAGCATCTCTTCGACCTTCTGGCGCGAAAGGGCGGCCAGGATGGGTAACACCAGCACTACCTGGGCAATGACCATGGCCCCCGGCGTAAACAGAAACCCCAGTTCGCCCAGCGGGCCGGCGCGGGAAAGCAGTAAATAAACCATCAGCCCTGCAACCACCGGTGGTAACCCCATCAGGGCGTTGAGCATGACAATGACCCCGCCACGCCCGGGGAAGCGCCAAAGCGCGACCGCTGCGCCAAGGGGAAAGCCCAGCACAGCGGCGATCAGGACTGCCAGTAGCGATACCTGTAGCGACAGCATCACAATCTGGAACAGTGCTGCATCCAGGTTGAACAGTAGCGAGAGTGCTACATAGAACGCATTGTTTTCCAAAGCTGCGTCTCCTTATTATTTGAGCATCGTGGCGTTTCTAACTACGCTTTGCACAGCCTGCTGAAATATATGCAGTCAAAAACAGCAGTATGCTTTGCCGGACAGCAGGAGAAAGCAATGTCCCTTCCCACCTACCTCACCACCGCAGAGGCGGCCGAGTATCTGCGCCTGAAGGAGCGCAAAATCTACGACCTGGTCAGTCAGGGCGTTATTCCCTGTGTGCGGGTGACCGGAAAACTGCTGTTTCCGCGCCAGCGTATTGATCTGTGGTTAATGAACCACCTGGAGGGGGACGACGCTGTCAGCGCGCCCACGCCGCCGGTTCTGGCCGGTAGTCAGGATCCGCTGCTGGAGTGGGCCGTGAAGGAAAGCGGAGCGGAACTGGCGTTGTTGTGCCAGGGCAGTGGTGATGGTGTGCAGCGGTTGATTAACGGGCGGGCGCTGCTTGCTGGTATGCATATCTGGCATGCCGAAAGCCAGCGGTACAACGACCCGGCTACACTGGGGCTGGGCGGGATGCGTGACCTGGTGCTGATCCGGTGGGCGAAACGCCAGCAGGGCCTTCTCCTTGCTGCCGATAATCCCCATAAACTTGCACGGTTGGAAGATATCGCCCGCCCCGGTATTCGGGTTGCCCACCGCCAGCCCGATGCCGGTGTCAGCCATTTGTTGCAGAGCCTGCTTGCCCGCCATCGAATCGATGCAGAGCAACTTGGCTGGGCCTCGCACCCGTCACTCAGTGAGGATGATCTTGCGTTAGCCATCCGGCAGGGTGAGGCGGATATCGGCATTGGCATTGAAGCGGCGGCACGCCGGCAGGGGCTGGCGTTTATTCCGCTGCAACAGGAACATTTCGACCTGGCCATGCGCCGTCGCCACTATTTTGAGCCGGCCATGCAGCAGTTGCTCGCCTTTGCCGGCAGTGAGCGTTTTGCACAACGGGCTGATGCACTGGGTGGCTATGATATCCGTGAATTGGGGCGAGTGGTTTATAACGCCTGACGAGTTGCCAGGTTAGAGAGACGGGTGGAACAGGAGCCAGCATGCTTACAACCCGAAAAGATTGGGTAAGAGAGGTCAGCGGCGCGCTGGGCGATATCGGCACGCTGTTGCCCCTGAGCCTTGGCGCGATTGCGGTTGCCGGGCTTGCGCCGGTGCCTGTGCTGCTGGGTTTTGCGGTGTTTTACATTGCGACCGGGTTATATTATCGCCTGCCGATCCCGGTACAGCCGATGAAAGCGGTTGCCGCA
The DNA here is from genome assembly GCF_001447135.1 of Marinobacter sp. P4B1. Classification (NCBI taxonomy): domain Bacteria; kingdom Pseudomonadati; phylum Pseudomonadota; class Gammaproteobacteria; order Pseudomonadales; family Marinobacteraceae; genus Marinobacter; species Marinobacter sp. P4B1. The sequence goes on along the minus strand of NZ_LLXM01000002.1, from coordinate 166,902 downwards.
TTACTGCTGACCACCCAGGTAAGCCACGAAAGCCTGGTGGCCAGTGGTATTCTGATCGGTGCCATCATGTTGCTGTTAGGGGTGAGCGGATGGATCAACCGGGTGGCTCGGCGGGTTCCGGGATCGATACTGAGCGGCCTTCAGCTGGGGCTGGGGCTCTTGCTGGCTGGCATGAGCCTGGGTTTGATGGCGACGTCCTGGCTGGCGGGTCTGGCCACGTTGCTGGTGCTGGTCTTTATTCTGTGGCGGTTACCTGCCTGGCCGGCAACGCTGATCGGGTTGGCGGTGTCTTTGGCCGTTGGCGCAGTAACAGGGTCGCCGGGGCTTTCGCTGGCGATGCCGGAGTCAGTTGCATTCCACTGGCCCGAGCTGCCGGGCCTGAGTGACTGGCAGCAAGGGTTTTCGGTATTGGCGTTGCCGCAGTTGGCCCTGACATTAACCAACGCCATCCTGCTAACCGCATTACTGGCGGGAGACTATTTTGGAGAACAGGCTCATCGGGCTTCGCCGGCGCGCCTGTCGATAAGCACCGGCCTGGCCAACCTCTGCCTGGTGCCCTTCGGTGCCTTGCCTATGTGCCACGGAGCCGGGGGGCTGGCGGCACACTATCGTTTCGGTGCCAGAACCGGTATGGCGCCCGTCTTGCTGGGAGCAGGGCTGTTGCTGGTGGCTTTGTTGCCGGGGGGCCTTTCGGTGATTGCTGCCATTCCAGCGGCGGGCCTTGGAGCCTTGTTGCTGGTTGCTGCTGTAGAGCTGGCGTCGTCCAAACGTCTGTGGACAGCCAGGCCGTCATGCTGGCCCGTGATAGGCGTAACCGCGCTGGTCACAGTATGGGCTGACCCGGTGTTCGGGCTTCTTGCGGGGATGATCGCGGAAGTGCTTCGGGCGGCCTGGGTGCGCCGGCATAAGATTGCCTAGCGTACTGGCCACCCGCTGCACAGGACATACCGGGAGGCTGCTCGGATGTGCCCAGGATATCAGTGGCTGGTAGATACCCGAGCCGTCATGCCATGGAAACGCGCTTTAATGTTTTTTACCAGTTGGCTGAACTGCTCTTTGATGTACTGGTTGCGGTATTCGGTCGCCAGGGCGATATAGTGGTCGACTTCTGCCTGGGTAACGATGTTGCTGTCTTGCTGTTTCATAATGGTGCCTCCTGAGGGCAACTGGCAATTTGTATGGTGCTTATGCTACGAGCTTCCAGGCCGATCAAAAAGCGATAAATTCTAAGCGCAATGCTGAGAAAAATTCACGATAAGGGTTTGCCCCTATGCGTCGACTTCCACCTTTAAATGCCTTGAAGATGTTCGAGGCGTCAGCAAGAAACCTAAGTTTTTCAGGGGCTTCGGAGGAATTGTTCGTTACCCCTTCAGCGGTCAGTCACCAGGTTAAAACGCTTGAGAATTTTTTAGGCGTAGAGCTGTTCCATCGGAGCAACCGAAAAGTGACTCTGACCCCTCAGGGGGAGCAGTACCTGACGTCTGTAAAGCACGCATTCGATGAGATCGAAATGGCGACGCAACGGCTCTCTGTGACCCAGGGTGCCAGCGTGGTTCAGATCAGCGTAGCCCCCAATTTCCTCATCCGGTGGTTGATGCCGCGGATGTCCCGGTTTCGTGCGTTATTTCCGGATGTCGAATTGCAGATCAATGCGTCTATGGGGTTGCTGGATTTCAATCGAACCAGCACAGACATGGCGGTCTACTACGGGAATGGCGAGTGGGACGACATTGAAGTGGAGTTTCTGCGCAAAGTGATGCTGGTGCCCGTGTGCGGCCCTGGCCTCTTGCAGACCGGGCCACCGCTTGAGAAGCCCGCAGACCTGGCCAATCACACGTTAATCTACGTGAGCAAGCGAACCTGGGAGTGGGATAACTGGCTGAAGAAGGCCGGGGTTGAATTTATTACCCCCAAAGGCTCCATGCAGTTGTCCAGCAGCCAGCTGACTACTGCCGCAGCCCAGGAGAATCTCGGCGTGGCCCTGGCAGACCAGACCCTGATCTCCCGGGAAATCGAATCCGGCAAACTGGTGGTGCCTTTTGATATCCCGCTCGATACCAAAAAAGCGTTCTACCTGGTTTACCGCAAACACCGGCCGCTCACCAAAGGCATGGAGGCATTCAGGAACTGGTTGATGGATGAGTTGCAGGAGTAGTTGGTTATTGCAGTAAGGATCGTAAGGGTGCCTGAATATCAGGGCACTGTCAGGGCACCATTTGGGCACAAGCCAAAAAAAAGGACCTGCGCTTTCACGCAAGTCCTTGATATTCATGGCGCGCCCGAGAGGATTCGAACCTCTGACCTCTGCCTCCGGAGGGCAGCGCTCTATCCAGCTGAGCTACGGGCGCATTCGAAACCGCGAATTACTCTTCAATTTCGAGTGCGCAATCTTACGTGCGCAGGGGGCGTCTGTCCAGCCCCAGAGCTCAACTCATCCCTCAGATTTTCGGCATTTTCTGTTCGGGAGTAATGCTCACCAGATTGCTGTCGTTGCTGAAGGTCACTTCGCCGTCCTGTACGGATACCTGAAAGGTCATGGAGCGCTCTGCCAGGGCGGCCAGTTGGCTGGTCTGTTCGGCGGCCAGGTCGACAATGGTCAGGTTGCCAAATCGCTCCAGCTTGTTATGGTGCTTGTCCCACCACACAGGCACGCCGCGCCCGCCGTAGGTGTACAGGATCACCCTTTGTGAGCGGTTGCAGGCTTTGCGAATGCGGTCTTCTTCCGGGAGCCCCAGATCAATCCAGAGCTCGATTTCATCGCTCAGGGATTTCTGCCACAGCTCCGGTTCGTCGTCGGTGCTCAGGCCTTTGGTAAGCTCCAGGGTGTCGCTGGCGTTCAGCGCGAAGGCCAACAGGCGTATCATCATGCGTTCATCGGTCTCTGACGGGTGGCGTGCCACGGTCAGGTGGTGGTCGGCATAATAGTGCCTGTCCATATTGGCAATATGGAGCGTGGCTTTGAAGATGGTGGCTTTCAGTGCCATTGAGCGTCCTGTGGTTTTGGTGGGCAGGGCATTAGTGTAAAGCAATTTCAGCGAGGCGGTGCATAGCGGCATGGTGTTGTTGCGGGGTTTTCTGGTTCTGGTGGTGTTCTTCCTGCTGGGTGAGGCGCTGCGGGTGCTGGCGGGTTTGCCGGTCAGTGGCGGGGTGCTGGGGATGGTGATGGCCACCTTTACCCTGATGGTGCGTGGCCGGGTCAGTGATGAGCTGGCAGAGGCCAGTCGTGGCCTGATTTCGGTGCTGGTACTGCTCATTACACCGGGGGTGGTGGGCGTATTTTTTATTGTCGACCAGTTTTACGGCCACTGGACAACAGTTATTGTCGCCCTGATTGCCGGTACGCTGCTGAGTGTACTGACCACCTTGTGGCTGATGAAGAAGGTGTCGGAGAGCAGTGCAGGGGAGAATAGCCATGAATAATGCCTTTGCTGAACTGCTCACGGTCTGGACAGCAGGCCCTATGCTTTCCATTGCGCTAACGCTGGCGGCGTTCCTGGCGGCGAACTGGCTGTTTGCCCGCTTCCGTCGCCCGTTGTGGATGCCGCCAGTGCTGATTGCTGCGCTGTTGCTGGCGGCCGTGGTGGCCCTCAGCGGCATCGGCTTTGAAGAGTACGAACAGGGCGCCCGCTGGCTCACGGTGTTGCTGGGCCCGGCCACCGTGGCGCTTGGGGTGCCCCTGTATCAGCAAATGCACCATATTCGTGCGCTCTGGAAACCCATCCTGGTCACCTTGCCCCTGGCGGCCACCCTGGCGGCGGTCTATGCCCTGGGGATCGCCTGGTTGATGGGGGCATCACCCCTGGTGTTGTCTTCCCTGGCGCCGAAGTCGGTGACGGCACCCATAGCCATGGGTATTGCCGAGCAGCTGGGTGGCTCTGTGTCGCTCACCCTGGGCGGCTTGCTGATTACCGGCGTACTGGCCTCGGTGTTTGTAGACTGGTGTGCCCGCTGGCTCAACATCAAGGACGACCGGATTATCGGTTTCGCACTGGGCCTGAATGGCCATGCCATTGGTACCGCCCGGGCGTTTGAAATCAGCCCTACAGCCGGTGCTTTTTCGTCTCTCGGTATGGGGCTGACGGGGGTGTTTACGGCTTTGTTCCTGCCGTTTACCTTTCCGTTCTAAGGCTGCTGCTTTTTGGGTCATTCACCATACGAATAGGCCCATGTCGCAATTTCGATTGCCGTACGGGTTTTCCGAGACTAGCTTGTTGTGCAGGCAATCGGCGCCGTCCTGCGTCGATGTTCCGTGAAAATTCCTAAAACAGCGACGGAAAACGCGATGAAAAAATTACTGGCAGCTTTTGTGGGCTCCATGGCCCTGGCGTCTGCGCCCCTGGCCCTGGCAGCCGATGCAACCAAAGAACTGAAAATGGCGTACGACGCCGACCCGGTCACCCTCGATATTCATGAGCAGTTGTCTGGCGGCATTCTTCAGTTGTCCCACATGACCTTTGATCCGCTGCTGCGCTGGACCAAAGACCTGGGTTTCGAACCACGCCTGGCAGAAAGCTGGGAGCGGGTGGACGACAAGACCATGCGCTTCAAACTGCGTGAAGGTGTGAAATTCCATTCCGGTAACGAACTGACCACGGCCGATGTGCAGTTCACCTTTGAGCGACTGAAGGAAAGCCAGGACTTCAAGGCCATTTTCAAGCCGTTCAGCGCCATCAAGGTGATCGACGATTACACCTTCGAGCTGGTCACCAGCGAGCCTTACCCCCTGCTGCTGAACACCGCCACCTATATCTTCCCGCTGGACAGTGAGTTCTATTCCGGCCAGACCGAAGATGGCAAAGATAAAGGCGCCATCCTCAAGCACGGCAACTCCTTCGCTTCCGAGAACCTGTCCGGCACCGGACCTTACACGGTGACCGATCGCAAGCAGGGCGTGCGTGTTGAGTTCGAACGTTTTGACGACTACTGGGATACCGAATCTCCGGGCAACGTGGGCAAGATCGTGCTGACTCCGATCAAGGAAAACGCCACCCGGGTATCCGCCCTGCTGTCTGGCGGTGTCGACTTCATCGCTCCGGTTCCGCCCAATGACCTGGACCGCATCAAGCGCGACCGCAACAGCGAACTGGTGACCATGAGCGGCACCCGTATCATCCTGTTCCATATGAACCAGGAGCGGGTTGAAGCCTTCAAGAACCCGAAAGTGCGCCAGGCCATCGCCTACGCCATCAACCAGGAAGGCATCGCGGCCAAGATCATGAAAGGCTTTGCGACCCCGGCTGCACAGATGTCCCCGGCGGGTTACCAGGGCCACAACGAGAACCTGAAGCCTCGCTTCGATGTTGAGAAAGCCAAGCAACTGATGAAAGAAGCTGGCTATGAAGACGGCTTCACCATCACCATGATGTCGCCCAACAACCGCTACGTGAACGACGACAAGATCGCGCAGGCCGCGGCTGCCATGCTGGCGCGCATCAACATCAAGGTGGATCTGAAAACCCTGCCGAAAGCGCAGTACTGGCCGGAGTATGACAACCGTGCCGCCGATATGATGTTGATCGGCTGGCACGCAGACACCGAGGATTCCGCCAACTTCTACGAATTCCTCACCTTCTGTCCGGATGCCGACAGCGGTTCTGGCCAGTACAACGCCGGCAACTACTGCAACCCGGAAATTGATGCGCTGGTAGAGAAGGCCAACGTGGAGACCGACCTGGACAAGCGTGCCGCCATGCTGCAGGAAGTGGAGCAGCGTCTGTATGACGACGCAGCATTCGTTCCGCTGCACTGGCAGGATCTGGCCTGGGCCTCCCGCAAGGGCGTGAACATCGAGCCGGTGCTCAATGTCATGAACTTCCCCTACCTGGGCGATCTGGTTATCGAATAAGGGGTGTGTGCTCCCTCATACCCAACCTCTCTCCCCATGCGGGAGAGAGGCTTTCAAGTATTCATCAACGGTAAATCCTTCATGCTAGCGTTTTTGGTTCAGCGGACATCCCAGGCGCTGCTGGTTATGTTTGTGATCAGCATCATCGCCTTTGCCATTCAGGATGGCCTCGGGGACCCGCTTCAGGAAATGGTGGGCATGTCCGTCTCTGCCGAGGAGCGGGAAGCCATTCGTGAGGAGTTGGGGCTGAACGACCCCTTCCTGGTCCAGTACCTGCGGTTTGCGGGTAATGCCATACAGGGCGACCTGGGCAATTCCTATTTTTACAGCAAGCCGGCGCTGGAAGTGATTGCCGAACATCTTCCCGCCACCCTGGAGCTGGTGATCGGCGCCAGTCTGATCATCATCTTTCTGTCGGTACCCATTGGCGTGTATGCCGCCATCCGGCCCCAGGCCTGGCTGTCCAAATTCTTCATGGGCGTGAGTACGGTCGGTATTTCCATACCGGTGTTTCTCACGGCCATTGTTCTGATTCAGTTGTTCTCCATTGGTGTGACGGTCAACTGGTTTCCGGCCGATACCGGTTGGGGCCAGTGGCTCAACGATTTCTTTACCACCGAGGGTGGGCTGCCGTCCTATGGCCGGGGTGATGACCTGGTGCACCTGTTCGGTACCTGGGAATCCGGCCTGTTTACCAGCGAAGGCCTGGCCCATCTGGTGCTGCCCTGCGTGTCGCTGGCGTCCATTATGTTGCCGCTGTTTATCCGCCTGATCCGGGCCGAGATGATGGAGGTTCTGCAAAGCGATTACATCCGCTATGCCCGGGCCAAGGGTTTGAGTGCGGGCCGTATCAATTTCCTGCATGCCCTGAAGAACACCATGCTGCCGGTGATTACTGTGGGTGGCGTACAGATCGGCATTATGGTGGCCTACACCATCCTGACCGAGACGGTGTTTCAGTGGCCGGGCCTGGGTCTGATGTTCCTGGAGGCCATCACTCGCAGCGATATTCCCCTGATTGTGGCTTACCTGATGGTGGTGGGCCTGATTTTCGTGGTGACCAATACCCTCGTGGATCTGATCTACGGCCTGGTGAATCCCACCGTCAAACTGACAGGTAAGAAAGCATGACAACGGCAACGGTTTCCCGCTGGGACCGCTTCCGCGAGTCCTTCTTCTGGTACAGCTTCAAGCGCGACAAGGTGGCCATTGTCAGCTTTGCCGTGCTGCTGCTGATGGTGCTGGCGGCGGTGTTTGCGCCGCTGCTGGCGCCCGCCGATCCCTACGATCTGGCGCAGATCAACATCATGAACTCCGAGCTGCCCCCGGTGGGCATGAGCGGTGCTGATCCGGCATTCCCCCTGGGCACCGACGCCCAGGGCCGGGATCTGCTCTCGACCATCCTCTATGGCACCCGGGTATCCCTGATGATCGGCTTTGGCGCCGTGATTCTGCAGGCGTTCCTGGGCATCCTGTTCGGCCTGCTGGCCGGCTACCTGGGCGGCAAGGTGGATGCCATCCTGATGCGCATCGCCGACGTGCAGCTGTCGTTCTCCACCCTGATGGTGGCGATCATTGTCGGTGCCGTGTTCAAGGCCAGCTTCGGCAACCTGATGTTCGGTGAGATCGCCATCTACATGCTGATTTTCATCATCGGTGTCGCCGAGTGGCCCCAGATCGCCCGTACCGTGCGAGCCTCGGTGCTGGCGGAAAAGAAGAAAGAGTATGTGGACGCGGCCAAGGTGATGGGCTTCGGCACCCGCCGGATCATGTTCCGGCACATCCTGCCCAATACCCTGTCGCCGATCTTCGTCATTGCCACGGTGCAGATTGCCAATGCCATTATTTCCGAGGCGGCGCTGTCGTTCCTCGGTCTGGGCATGCCGGAAACCCAGCCCTCCCTCGGCTCGCTGATCAAATCCGGCTTCGATTACATCCAGAGCGGCTCCTGGTGGATCACCCTGATCCCGGGCCTGGTGCTGGTGGTGCTCGTGCTGGTCATCAACCTGTTGGGTGACTGGTTGCGGGATGTAATGAACCCACGGCTGTACAAGGGGTAACACCATGGCACTGTTGGAAGTACAGAATCTGGATGTGCGCTTCGCGGTGCGCGGCGGTGACCTGACCGCCCTGCGGGGCATCAGCTTCAGCCTGGACAAGGGCGAGCGGCTGGGCCTGGTCGGGGAGTCCGGCGCCGGTAAATCGGTGGCGGCCTTCTCCATCCTCAACCTGATTGCCAAGCCTGGCTATATCGCCGGCGGGCAGATCCTGTTCGAAGGCAAAGATCTGGCGGCCATGAGCGAGCGCGAGTTGCGCAAGATCCGTGGCAACCGTATCGCCATGATCTTTCAGGACCCGATGATGACCCTCAATCCGGTACTGACCATCGGTACCCAGATGGTGGAGGCCATCCTGGCGCATCGGAACATCAGTAAGAAGGAAGCTCGGGCGATTGCCCTGGACCGGCTGCAGAAGGTGCAGATTCCGTCGCCCGAGAAGCGCCTGGACCAGTATCCCCATGAGCTGTCCGGTGGCATGCGCCAGCGGGTGATCATTGCCATCGCCCTGCTGCTGGACCCGGAGATCATCATTGCCGATGAGCCCACCACCGCCCTGGATGTGACCATCCAGGCGGAGATCATGGATCTGCTGCTGAACCTGTGCGAGCAGGAGAACGTGGCGCTGATGCTGATCACCCATGACCTCGGCGTGGTCTCCCAGGTGACCCAGCGCATGCTGGTCATGTACTCGGGGCGCATCATCGAACAGGGGCCGACCCGGGAAATCATCAACGATGCCCAGCACCCCTACACCCAGGGGCTGATCAACGCGCTGCCCCAGATGGGTGAGCCCGGGTCACGGCTGTTCCAGATTCCCGGCTCCATGCCGTCCCTTAAGAATGTGCCCACTGGTTGCCCGTTCCATCCCCGTTGCAACTTCGCCACCGAGCAGTGCAAGCAGGCGATGCCGGAGTATGTGCGCTCGGGCAATGTGGATGTGGCCTGTTACGAAGTCGCCAACCTGATTGAGCAGGAGAAACGCATGCAGGAGGCCGAATCATGACCTCCCCCCTGGTAAGTATTCGCGCCCTGGAGAAGCGCTTTGATCTGTCCGGCAGCCTGCTGGAGCAGATCACCTTTGAGGGCGGCCGCTTCCGCCGCAAACAGGAAGCCGTGCACGCCATCAATGGCGTCGATCTGGAAGTGCAGAAGGGTGAGGCCCTGTGCGTGGTGGGCGAATCCGGCTGTGGCAAGTCCACCGTGGCCCGCACGGTGATGGGGCTGATTTCCCCCAGCGCCGGGGAGATCCACTACGACGGTCAACGCATCGATAACCTGGACGGCAAGGCGGCACTGCCATACCGGCGCAAGATGCAGATGATTTTCCAGAATCCCTATGCGTCTCTGAACCCGCGCATGACCATCCAGCAGACCCTGGAAGAACCGATCCGCTTCCACCATCCGGACTGGTCACAAACTCAGGTGCGGGACAAGATCCACGAGGTCATGCACTCGGTGGGGATCGATCCGGACTGGGGCAGCCGCTTCGGCCACGAGTTCTCCGGCGGTCAGCGCCAGCGCATCGCCATTGCCCGGGCACTGGCGGTAGACCCGGAGTTCATCGTCGCGGATGAGCCGATCTCCGCCCTGGACGTGTCCATCCAGGCCCAGGTGCTGAACCTGTTGATGGACGCCCAGGAAAGCCGGGGGCTGACTTACCTGTTCATCACCCACGACCTGGCGGTGGTGGAGCATTTCGGCACACGGGTAGCGGTAATGTATCTCGGCCGGGTGTGTGAGCTGGCGGACACCAAAACCCTGTTTGCTACGCCCCGGCACCCTTACACCCAGGCCTTGCTGTCGGCCATCCCGAAGCTGGAAGACGACCGGCCCAACCACATTCGCCTGCAGGGTGAGGTGCCCACACCGGTGAACCTGCCTTCGGGGTGCGTGTTCCATGGCCGCTGCCCGTATGCCAACGAGCGTTGCCGGCAGGAGATCCCGCAGCTGATTGCCACCGACGGTGGTGCCCAGGTGGCCTGCCATGCTGTAGAGGAAGGGCGTTTGTAACAGCCGGGTACGGTTGGGCTATCATGCCTGCTGAACTGCACGGGTTGTCACCTTTGCCGAACCTCAGGGGATTTCATGGAAATACGCTGGCTGGAAGACTTCCTGGCGCTTGCCCGCACGCGCCACTTCTCGCGTGCTGCCGAACAGCAGCACGTGAGCCAGCCTACGTTCAGCCGGCGCATCAGGCTGCTGGAAGAGTCCATGGGCACCACCCTGATTAACCGGCAGACCCTGCCACTGTCACTGACCCCGGCCGGGGAAGTGTTCCAGGAACTGTGCGAACGCATCACCCGGGATGTGCGGGACACCCGCGACCGGATCGCCGCCCTGGATGCGGAAGCGTCTGCCCGCATCAGCGTGGGCTCCACCCAGGGACTGTTCTCCCACTTCTATCAGGGCTGGGCGATGGAAATGGGCATTGCTGAACGCCTGCAGCTGAACCTGACCGCCACCAACTGGGTAGGTGAGCAGTTCCTGGATGCCCTTGAAAGTGGCGAGTGTGACCTGGTGCTGTGCTACTGGCACCCGGACCTTGCCTGGGGCGATCGCCTGGCCGGTGACAAGTTCCACTGGCAGACCATTGGTAAAGAGGCACTGGTACCGGTAAGTATCGCGAACGAGCAGGGCGAACCCCGTTACCAGTTGCCCGGCAGTGCGGAACAGCCTGTGCCGCTGATTGCCTATCACAGCCGCGGATTCCTGCAGTCGGCCATCGAAGGCCACATACAGCGCCATAAACTGGCGGCCAACCTGCTGCCCCTGAACGAAAACACCCAGTCGGCCAGCATAAAGGCCCTGGTAAAACAGGGCTTTGGCATGGGCTGGTTGCCCCGGCGGATGACCGAGAAAAGCGAGCAGTTCGGCCGCCTGGTGCGGGCCGGCGATGAGTACTGGGACGTGCCGCTGGAAATCCGCCTGATCCGCCTGCGGGACGCCCGCTCTGACGACATACTGAATCTCTGGAAACAACTGGAAACCTGATATGCCAAACCAAGACATCCTCGACCTGCAGCCCACCCACATCCAGGAGCTGCAGAACCGGTACGAACAGGCACTGGCTGAGCACGGATATGACAGCCTGCTGATTGCCTCCGGTGCCGCTCCCTACCGGTACCGGGATGATCAAACCTATGTGTTTCAGGGCTTCGGGCCGTTTCTGCACTGGACCGGCCTGGCCGGCCAGGAGCACAGCTGGCTGCTGATTCGCCCCGGCCACAAACCGGTGCTCTGGCTATACCAGCCGGTGGATTTCTGGCATGCCAACCCGGCGATGCCTGAAGAATCCTGGCAAGAGGTTGTTGAAGTGCGCAGCCGGCAGCAGCCCGGCGCCCCGGGGCTGGACAACCCGGGCCGGCTGGCGGTGATCGGCGATCCGCTGGTGCTGGACGGCGTGCCGGGAGAGCATAACCCGGCAGCACTGGTGGCGGCTGTGGAAGAAACCCGGGTGCGCAAGACACCCTACGAAATCGAATGCCTGGCCCATGCCAACCGGATTGCCCTGGCTGGCCATAATGCCGCTCGGGATGCCTTCCTGGCCGGCGACAGCGAATTCGGGATCAACCTCGCCTACCAGCAGGCCACCGGCCAGCGTGAAGCCGAAGCGCCTTACCACAGCATCATCGGCCTGAACGAACACGCGGGCACCCTGCATTACCAGTATTACGACGTTCAGCCGCCGCGCCGGCCCCGCAGCCTTCTGATCGACGCCGGTGTGCGTTATCGGGGCTACTGCTCCGACATTACCCGCACTACGGCCGGCCCCGGGGAGCCGAGGTTTGCGGCACTGGTGCACGGCCTGGAAAAACTGCAGCTGCGGCTTTGCGAGATGGTGGCTCCCGGCGTGGATTACGTGGATATTCACCGCAAGGCCCATCAGGGCATCGCGGCCTTGCTGTCTGCGTCCGGGCTTGTTTCCGGGTTGAGTGACGAGGCGATCGTAGAGCAGGGCATCAGCCGGGCCTTCTTCCCCCACGGCATCGGCCATTTTCTGGGCATCCAGGTGCACGATGTGGCCGGCAAGCCGACGCCGCCCCCGGAAGATGCGCCGTTCCTGCGCCTGACCCGCACCCTGGAAGAGGGCATGGTGGTCACCATCGAACCCGGCCTCTATTTTATTCCGTCACTGCTGGAGCCTGTGCTGAACGGGCCGCAGGCAAAGTACCTGAACCGGGGCCTGCTTGATGAGCTGCAAGGCTGTGGGGGCATTCGTATTGAGGACAACGTAGCGGTAACAGCCTCCGGTGCCCGCAACCTGACCCGGGAAACAGAACGGTAACCTTTCTCAACAAATTCCGCGGTTAAAAGGGTTGCATTCCTGTTTGTTAATGACAATAATTATCACTAACTTTAGTGCTGTTAGTGAGAGCGCCCTATGTACGTTTGCCTGTGTTACGGGGTAACAGACAGAGAAATCCGCGAAGCCGCCGAAAATGGTGTCAGCTCCATGCGCCAGCTGGGTAAAGAGCTGGGTGTCGGCCGCCAGTGTGGTCGCTGCGCCTGCACCGCGCGGGAGATCCTTAAGGAAGCCCGGTCACCGGATTATCTGGCGCTTGCCAACATGCTGGCCCAGCCCGCCTGACGGGCTGACCTGTCCCGATACTGCAATTGCACCTCTTTCACATCCGTGATTTTTTATTGCCGGTAAACCGACTATCCTTGTGAATTAAAGCAACTGCGACATAAGGAATTTGGTTATGAAAGGCGATAAGAAAGTCATCCAGTATCTGAACAAGGTTCTTGCCAACGAGCTGACCGCCATTAACCAGTATTTTTTGCATTCCAGAATGTACAAGGACTGGGGCATTACCAAGCTGGCAGCCAAGGAATACGAAGAATCCATTGACGAAATGAAGCACGCCGATCAGCTGATCGAGCGCATTCTGTTCCTGGAGGGACTGCCCAACCTGCAGGATCTGAACAAATTGCTGATTGGCGAAAATGTTCAGGAAATGATCGAGTGCGACCTAAAGCTTGAGCACACCGCACACACCGACCTGAAAGAAGCTATCATCTACTGCGAACAGGTTCAGGACTTTACCAGCCGCGAACTGTTCCGGAGCATCCTCGACAGCGAAGAAGAACACATCGACTGGCTCGAAACCCAGCTGGAGATGATTTCCCAGATGGGTATCCAGAACTACATCCAGCTGCAGTCCTCGGCAGCGGAGTAATCACCGACAATGGATCTGTCCTGCTTCAAAGCCTATGACCTCCGGGGCCGGGTTCCGGACCAGCTGAACCCGCCCCTGGCAGAAAAAATCGGCCGGGCCTATGTGGAAATTACCGGTGCAAAAAAAGTCATCGTCGGCTACGACATCCGCCTGTCCAGCCCGGAAATCTCCGAGGCGCTCAGCTCCGGCCTGATGGCGGCCGGTGCCGACGTTTACGACATCGGCCTGTGTGGCACCGAACAGGTGTACTTTGCCACCAGCCACTACGGCATGGACGGCGGCATCATGGTCACCGCCAGCCACAACCCGAAAGACCACAACGGCATGAAAATGGTCGGCCCCCAGTCCCGGCCCATCAGCTCCGATAACGGCCTGAACGACATCCGGGACCGCGTGCGCGAACCCTTCTTTGATGCGCCGGAGCAGGGCAGGTACGAAACCCTGGAAGTGATGGCCGCCTACACAGACCACCTGTTGGGCTACATCGACGCCAGCTCCCTCAAGCCCATGACCATCGTCTGCAACGCCGGCAACGGCGGCGCTGGTCTGGTGATTGATGAACTGGAACAACACCTGCCGTTCGAATTCATCAAAGTGCACCACCAGCCGGACGGACACTTCCCCAACGGCGTACCCAACCCCATCCTGCCGGAAAACCGCACCGCCACGGCAGATGCCGTCATCGAACACGGCGCCGCCATGGGTATCGCCTGGGACGGCGACTACGACCGCTGCTTCTTCTTCGACGAAACCGGCCGCTTCATCGAAGGCTACTACATCGTCGGCCTGCTGGCGGACCAGTTCCTCAGAAAAACCGGCGGCGGAAAAGTCATCCACGACCCCCGCCTCACCTGGAACACCCAGGACCTGGTAGAAGCCGCCGGCGGCGAAGCCATCGAAAGCAAAACCGGCCACGCCTTTATCAAACAAAGAATGCGCGACGAAGATGCCGTCTACGGTGGCGAAATGAGTGCCCACCACTACTTCCGCGATTTCGCCTACTGCGACAGCGGCATGATCCCCTGGCTACTCATCGCCGAACGCCTGTGCCAGAGCGGCCAAACCCTGTCGTCCCTCATCGACGCCAGAATAGAAACCTACCCGGCCAGCGGCGAAATCAACCGCACCATAGCCGACCCCGCCAAAGTCCTCGCCGCCATAGAAGCCCTCTACAGCCCCGGCGCCAAAAACGTCAGCTACGTAGACGGCCTGAGCGTGGAATTCGAAAACTGGCGCTTCAACCTGCGCATGTCCAACACCGAACCGGTGGTTCGCCTGAACGTGGAAGCACGGGCTGACAAGGCCTTGATGGAAAAGAAAACGGAAGAACTACTGGCGGAAATGGAAAGGTTAAACAGGGCCTGACGCTAGGCCTCTGTCACTTCGGAAGGCATGCGGCCGCAGGAAGGCCTAGTGTATTGTTCGGGGGCTGGGTGAGGGTACCCCTTTATGAAACTGTGCGGAGCCATGGATGGCGGAGCTCAAGCGTCACAAGGACGTGCCGCAAGGAGCGTGTTTCAGAAAGGGGTACCCTCACCCAGACCTTGCACCCAAGCCTAGCGTGACAAAGGCTTTGCACCCGAGTCAAAGCCAGTCATTCAGCATGATGCCGATACCAAACCGCTCAATCCGCTCATTGTAGTCAATCAAACTCTCCCCATACCCGTTGTAATACTGGAAAAACCCCTTCAACGTATCCCCAACAGGAAAACTGTACCCAAACTCCACCGACGTCCGGTTATCCGACCGCAAATTATTTAGCAACTTCAGCGAAAACGTCCGATCCTCCGTCAGCTTGTACACCGCGTTATAACTGGCGTGCCCCAGATACCGTTCGATATCCGCATTATCATTCTCGCTGGAACTCTCCGGCAGCCGGTACCACGGCTCCACCTGGAACAACCATCGGTCATAGCTATACGCGGCGGACGCCTTGATCCGGTTCCAGCTCCGGGACCGGGGGTCCGCCTGGCCGTTGGACTGGTGGTTGAAGCCGATGGTGACACCGCTCAGGGTCCCCGGCCCGATATCCCAGTCCAGCTGGTGCCGGAAAAACAGCTCAGGCTCGTAGTTGGTCTCCCGGAAGGGGGCTGATTCGTCCTGGTTGTACACCTGCCAGAACGACTTCTGGGTATAGCCGAACCAGAACGTGGTCCGCTTATCAAAGAAGCCGGTCAGCAACGGTACCTTGAAACTGATCTGGTACTTCGCTTCCTCGTTCTCCAGGAAGTAGTCGTAGCCAGTGGTGCCCAGCCGCGGGCTGACCGGGTTCGGGTTGGGGTGGTCTACCCAGGTCAGCGGAAGGATGTAGTTGGGCTTGTGGGTTACCAGGCTACCGGCAAAGGAAAACACCGCCTGCTCGGCCGCCAGGTAATTATTCACCAGTGACTTCATGACCCCTTCGTCCGGGTCATCCTCCAGGGCGTTGCCGACAATCTCCGCGCGGGTCTCCTTGTCGGCAGCCAGTTGTTCCGCCTGTGCTTCAGAGGTTTTCAGTGCCTCTTCGCTGGCGTTATCCCGGGCTGTCTGGGGATCATTCCGGGCGTCGTAGCAGGCCAGCCGTTGCACGCCGTCCCGGATCAGGGCGCAGTTTACGGAGCTGTCGCCGGTATCCTGTGCGAAAATCGCCGGGCTTGCCGTCAGCGCCAATACAATCAAGGCAAGGGGAAAACGGGCGGTCAGGTGCATGGTGTGTCCTTACTGGCTGGCGGTCAGGCTGAGCCAGGTGTTGGCAATGCCATACACCCAGACGCCCAGCAGGGTTAAGGTCAGAAGTGTAAAAATAATCCGGTGCCGGGTGCGGCGGTCATCGCTGACCGAGGCTACCCAGCGCAGGTACATCAGGCCGATAAAGCTGAGAAAAACACCCAGACTGGCCACCGCAGGAACCAGCAGCCAGACCGGATGCACCGGGTTGCCGGCGCTGGACAGGTTGCTGAACCAGCCCATGGACACCAACAGGACAGCCAGGCTGGAGAATTCCAGGATCAGCAGGGATTTGCGTCGTTTATCCGGGCGTGGGGCGGGCGTCTGTGGCATGGTCGGGCTCTAGGTACCTGGTGGAGGAATGTCGGATGGCTATGGTAACCGGAAACGGTAACAGTTCAGATACACCCTACGAAACTGTCACTAAAATGGTTGAAATCAATTTCTGATTCTGCCATTTGGTTTTTTTGCCGGGGCACAGTCGCTATAATGCGGCGACCGAAAGATTATAACGCTCAAATGCGAGGTGCATTGTGAAGATGAAGAGAGTCCTGGCTGTAGTTCTGCTTGGTTTTGGCCTGGCCGCCGGCGCCGCAGTAGCAAGTGTTGAAGACGAAATCCGCGACCGCATCAAGCCGGTTGGCGAAGTGTGCCTGCAGGGTGAAGAGTGTGGCGAAGCCGCAGCTGCGCCTGCCCAGGAAGCCAGCGCCGGTGCTGCTGCCCGTTCCGGCAGCGACGTGTACAACGCAGCCTGTACTGCGTGCCACGCCACCGGTGCAGCTGGTGCGCCGATTGTGGGCAATGCCGACCAGTGGGCGCCCCGCATCGAGCAGGGCCTGGAAACCCTGATCAGCCATGCCATCAACGGCTTTAACGCCATGCCGCCGAAAGGTGCCTGTGCCAGCTGTTCTGATGAAGAAATCGTTGCCGCCGTTGAACACATGGTGGAATCAAGCCAGTAACACCCGGCTTGTGACGCAAAACCCCGCCCTGTGCGGGGTTTTGTCGTTTTACAGGCCCAGGTCGCCAATCAGGGCGCTGAGAGTGGCCTTGCCCTTTTTCTGGTTGGCCTGCTGGTCTGATTCGCCCAGCCCCTCCCATTTCACATCGTCTTCCGGCAGTTCATCCAGGAACCGGCTGGGAATGGTCTCCAGTTTTTCCCCGTATTGCTTGCGTGAGGCAGCATAGGTCAGCGCCAGGGTTTCCCGGGCCCGGGTGATGCCCACATACATCAGGCGCCGTTCTTCCTCCACATTGCCTTCCTCGATGCTGCTCCGGTGCGGCAGGATCTCTTCCTCCAGGCCCATAATGAATACGTGGGGGAACTCCAGGCCCTTGGAAGCATGCAGGGTCAGCAGCTGAACCTTGTCGCTGTCGTCTTCCTCTTCCCGCTGCTCCATCATGTCGCGCAGCACCAGCTTGGCGATGGCATCCTCGATGCCGATCTCGTCGGCCGTGCCCTTGCCGTCGTCCAGCATGCGCTGGATGGACTCCACCAGGTACCAGATGTTCTCCATCCGCCGTTCGGCCTGCTTCGGACTGCCGGAATGCTGGTGCAGCCACTCCTCGTATTCGATGTCGGTGAACAGCTGCTTGATCACCGGAATCGGGTTCTCCGAAAACAGCCGCTCGCAGGTCTTGTCTACCCAGTGGGCGAACCGGCGCAGCCGGTCCAGGCCTTTTTCGGTGACATGGGTTTCCGCACCCATATCCCCTAGCGCCTTGAACAGGCTGACGTTGCGGGAGCGGGCATAGTGGCTGAGTTGCTCCAGGGTGCGCGGGCCGATTTCCCGGCGCGGCACGTTCACCACCCGCAGGAAGGCGGCATCGTCGTCCGGGTTGATCATCAGCCGCAAGTACGACATCGCATCCTTGATCTCGTTCTTGGAGAAGAACGACTGGCCGCCGGAGATGCGGTAGGGAATCTGGTAGGCCTGCAGCTTCATCTCCAGCAGCCGGGCCTGGTGATTGCCCCGGTAAAGAACGGCGAAATCCTTGAAATCCAGGCCGTTCTTCAGCTTCTGGTCGAGAATCTCGGTGGCCACCCGCTCGGTTTCGGCATCTTCGTTGCGGCAACGTATGATGCGGATTTCGTCACCCACGGTGTGGTCACTCCACAGGGCTTTCTCGAACACGTGGGGGTTGTTGGCAATCACCGTGTTGGCGCAGCGCAGGATCCGGCTGGTGGAACGGTAGTTCTGTTCCAGCTTGACGATTTTCAGGCTCGGGAAGTCTTCCTTCAGCTGGGCCAGGTTTTCCGGCCGGGCGCCGCGCCAGGCGTAGATGGACTGGTCATCATCGCCCACCACGGTAAACGCGGCCCGCTCGGCCACCAGCTGTTTCACCAGTTCGTACTGGCACACGTTGGTGTCCTGGTACTCATCCACCAGCATGTAGCGGATTTTCCGGCGCCACTTGGCCAGCACCTCCGGGTTGTCCCGGAACAGCTGCACCGGCAGCAGGATCAGGTCGTCAAAATCTACCGCGTTGTAGGCTTTCAGGTATTCGTTGTAGTGCCTGTAAACGATGGCAATGCGCTGCTCACGCTCGTCTGCCGCCTTGCTGTAGGCCTCGGAGGGGCTGCGCATGGCATTCTTCCAGGACGAGATGGTCATCTGCACATCGTTCAGCTCGTCACCGGCCTCGGCACTGGCTTCGCGCAGCATCAGGTCTTGCAGCAGGGCCTTGGCATCTTCGGCATCGAAGATGGAAAAGCCGGGGTGATAACCCAGGTGGGCATGCTCCTCCCGGATCATGTTCAGGCCCAGGTTGTGGAAGGTAGAGACAATCAGCCCCCGGGTCTTGCCCCGGTCAACAATGCGCCCGACCCGCTCTTTCATCTCCCGGGCGGCCTTGTTGGTAAAGGTGACGGCGGCAATGTGCCGGCCCGGGATGCCCAGTTCTTCAATCAGGTAGGCGATCTTGCGGGTGATCACGCTGGTCTTGCCACTGCCGGCGCCCGCCAGCACCAGCAGGGGGCCGTCGGCGTAGCGAACCGCTTCGCGCTGTCTGGGGTTGAGCTTGTTCACGATAAAGACGCCAGAGAATAAACCGGGGTGAGTGTTGCGTCCGGCTATTCTACACCACCGCGCCGCATCCAGCTTGCCTGCAACATCAAGCCGCTGTACCTTTGCCCATTAATTTTGTAAGCAAGATAACAGAGGTCGCATGAACAGTATCTCCCGGCGCATTGCTGATGAACTCGGCGTACGTGAGCAGCAGGTAAACGCCACCGTCGCCCTGCTAGATGAAGGTGCCACCGTTCCGTTTATTGCCCGTTACAGGAAAGAAATCACCGGCTCCCTGGACGACAGCCAGCTGCGTACCCTGGAAGAGCGGCTGCGTTACCTGCGGGAGCTGGAAGACCGCCGGGGCACTATCCTCAACAGCATCGAGGAGCAGGGCAAGCTGACCGACGAGCTGCGCACGGCCATCGAAGCGGCAGATACCAAGAACCGCCTGGAAGACCTGTACCTGCCCTACAAGCCAAAGCGCCGCACCAAGGCCCAGATTGCCAAGGAGGCGGGGCTGGAGCCGCTGGCTGATGCCTTGTTTGATGACCCCACCCTGGACCCGGAAACCACCGCTGCCGGCTACCTGAATGCCGAAGCGGGCATTGACGACACCAAGGCCGCGCTTGATGGCGCCCGCTACATCCTGATGGAGCGCTTTGCCGAAGATGCCGAGCTGCTGGGCGCGCTGCGGGATTTCGTGTGGCAGGAAGGCCAGCTGAAAGTCAGCGTGGTGGAAGGCAAGGAAAACGAAGGTGCGAAATTCCGCGATTACTTCGACCACATCGAGCCGTTGAAGAAGGTTCCCTCGCACCGGGCCCTGGCTATTCTACGTGGCCGCAATGAAGGTATCCTGGCCTACAGCCTTGTGATGGGTGATGCCGAAGATGACCGCCGCCAGCCCCATCCGGCGGAGCAGCGCATTGCGGCCCACTGGCACATTCGCGACAACGGCCGTGCTGCCGACAAATGGCTGGGCGAGGTGGTGCGCTGGACCTGGCGGGTGAAGCTCTCTACCCAGATTGAAACTGACCTGATGTCCCAGGTACGCGAAGCCGCTGAAGCTGAAGCCATCAACGTGTTTGCCGCCAATCTGAAAGACCTGCTGTTGCTGGCTCCCGCCGGCCCGCGCGCGACCCTGGGCCTGGACCCTGGCCTGCGGACCGGTGTGAAAGTGGCGGTGATTGACGGCACCGGCCAGGTGGTCGACCACGGCGCGATTTACCCCCATGCGCCCAAAAATCAGTGGGAGCCCTCCATTGCTCAGCTGGCGGCCTGGTGCCAGAAGTACAAAATTGAGCTGGTAGCCATCGGTAACGGCACCGCGTCCCGGGAAACCGAGAAGCTGGTGGGCGACCTGTGCAAGCGTTATCCGGAACTGAAGCTGGCCCGTATTGTGGTGAATGAATCCGGTGCGTCGATTTACTCGGCTTCCGAATTTGCCTCCAGGGAGCTGCCGGACCTGGACGTCACCATCCGGGGTGCAGTGTCCATTGCCCGCCGTTTGCAGGACCCGCTGGCAGAGCTGGTGAAGATCGAACCCAAGTCCATTGGTGTAGGGCAGTACCAGCACGATGTGTCCCAGGTGCAGTTGTCCCGCAGCCTGGATGCCGTGGTGGAAGACTGTGTAAACGGGGTGGGGGTCGACCTGAACACCGCGTCTGTACCACTGCTCACCCGGGTGTCCGGCCTGAATCAGAGCATTGCCCAGAACATCGTCGATTTCCGCAACCAGAACGGCAAGTTCGTCAGCCGCAAGCAGTTGATGAAAGTCTCCCGTCTGGGCGAGCGCACCTTCGAACAGGCCGCCGGCTTCCTGCGCATTGCCGGTGGCGATAACCCGCTGGATCGTTCGTCTGTGCACCCGGAAGCCTATGGCGTGGTGGAAGCCATTGCCCAGCGCAACGGCAAGAAAGTGGACGACATTATTGGCGACTCTGCGTTCCTGCGCAGCCTCAACCCGCAGGATTACGTGACCGAGCAGTTCGGCCTGCCCACAGTGAAAGATATCATCTCCGAGCTGGAAAAGCCGGGCCGGGACCCACGTCCGGAATTCCGTTTCGCCCACTTCGAGGAAGGGGTGGAAACCCTGAACGACCTGAAGCCGGGCATGGTGCTGGAAGGCTCCGTCACCAACGTGACCAACTTCGGCGCGTTCGTGGACATCGGCGTGCACCAGGACGGTCTGGTACATATCTCTGCCTTGTCCCATACTTTCGTCAAAGATCCGCGCGAAGTGGTGAAGGCGGGTGATATCGTTAAGGTTAAAGTGATGGAAGTGGACATTCCCCGTAAACGGATTGCCCTGTCCATGCGTATGGATGACCAGCCCGGTGCCGAGGCGTCGTCCAAGCCGGCCCGTGGCGCCGATCGCAGTGGTGGCCGCGGTAACGACCGCAAGCCCCGTGGCGGCCAGGGTTCCCAGCCCGCGCAGGGTGCCATGGCTGGCGCGCTGGCACAGGCACTGGCCTCTGCCCGTAAAGGCGGCCGTTAAACCACTTCCTTGAATCAATGGCGGCTATCCCATAAAAGGGTAGCCGCTTCAACAGGAGCCAATCATGGCAGATTCCCGCCACTCCCTGCTTCAGCAGTTTGCCGCCAGTGACTGGAGCGGTTTTCTGAAAGGTGTCGAGAAAGAAGGTCTGAGGGTGGATGCCAACGGCTTCATCGCCCAGACGCCCCATCCGGAGGCTCTGGGCTCTGCCCTGACCCACGGGCGGATTACCACCGACTACTCCGAAGCCCTGCTGGAGCTGATTACCCCGGTGTTCAACAGCACCGGTGCCATGCTGGAATCCCTGCGGGACACCCACCGTTATGTGCAGCAGAACCTGGGTGACGAAGTGTTCTGGGCCGCCAGCATGCCCTGCGAAATCGATGGCGACCAGAGCATTCCCATCGCCGAGTATGGCCGTTCCAACATCGGCCAGCTCAAGCATGTTTATCGTCAGGGGCTGGCGGTGCGCTATGGCCGGGTGATGCAGAGCATTGCCGGTGCCCACTACAACCTGTCGCTGCCCGACAGCTTCTGGCAGAAGTGGCAGGAAGTCACGGGCAACAGCGATTCCCTGCAGGATTTCAAATCCGACCAGTACTTCTGGCTGATCCGCAACTTCCGCCGCCGCAGCTGGCTGCTGATGTTGCTGTTCGGGGCGTCTCCGGCGCTGGATTCCAGCTTCGTTGCCAACATGAAGCACGATCTCAGCCGCTTCGACGACCGCACCTGGCACGGCCAGTATGCGACCTCCCTGCGCATGGGCGATCTGGGCTACCACAACAATGCCCAGGCCTCCCTGAATATCTGTTTCAACGAACTGGCCACCTACACCCGCACCCTGGACCGCGCCATCCACACCAACTGGCCGGCCTATGAGGCCATCGGCACCCAGCGCGATGGCGAGTTCATCCAGATCAACACCAGCGTGCTGCAGATTGAGAACGAGTATTACAGCGCGGTGCGCCCGAAACGCACCACCGAACGGGGCGAAAAGCCGATACAGGCGCTGGATGCCCGGGGCGTGGAGTACATCGAAGTGCGTTGCCTGGACCTCGATCCTTTCTCGCCGGTCGGCGTGAACCAGGCGCAGGTTGATTTCCTGGACCTGTTCCTGCTCGATTGCCTGCTGACCGACTCGCCGCGTATTGGCGACGAAGAATGCGAGCGGCTGGATGACAACTACAAGGATGTCGTGGCTTCCGGCCGCTGGCAGGAACTGGCCCTGTGCCGGGCAAACGGCGAACGGGTGCCTGTCGGCAACGCCGCCCGGGAACTGCTGGACCGGCTGCAGCCGCTGGCGGAACAACTGGACGGCTGGGAGCAGGGTGAGACCTACCGCAACGCCCTGGCTGCACAGCGCGACAAGCTGCAGGGCTCAGACTGGGCGGTACCTTCTGCCCGGGTGCTCGATGCTATGAGTGCGTCCGGCCTTGGCCACCGGGACTGGACCCTGGAAATGTCCCGCCAGCATCAGCAAACCCTCCGTAATGAGACTCTGGCGCCGGATGTGCTGTCGGCCTACCAGGCCATGACCCGGGAATCGCTGGCGGAGCAGCAGGCGATGGAAGCGGCCGATACCCAGCCGTTCTCCGAATTCCTGGAAGACTATCTGAAAGCCTGAAAGCGACCTGACTCACAGAAAGTGCTTTTGCCGCTTGCCGCCTCCCTTACCTGTTGTTACGTTTATTAACATCAGGTAAGGGAGGCTGTACCGTGGCAAGAGACATCAAACTCGGATGGGACGTGGAAGCCTTGAACAAGGCGTATCGGCAGGGTTACATGGCCGGTTCCATGGGTATGGACAAAACCCGCTGCCCCTATCGCGGTGACGTTGTGATTGCGGCCTGGGAGGCCGGCTGGGACGACGCCGGTGAAGCCGTGCAGGCCGGTGGCCAGCAGGGCGACGACGATCTGTTTGCCCGCATCGCCTGATCCCCGATTTTTCTTCCCCTTTTGCTTTAACCGCTTATGCTCTGCCCGCGTCATGGGGTAGGATTGCTCACTGAGTTTTCGTGCAGTCCCTAACTGTGATGCGGGGTAGTGTTTTGACGAGCAGATGGATTTTCGGTCTTGTATTTCTGGTGTGCGCCGGGCTGCTTGCGGTGGCCTTCTACATGGAGCACGTGATGGGGCTTGAACCCTGTCCCTTGTGCTGGTTGCAGCGCTTCGGCTTTATGGGTGCCGGGCTGGTCAGCTTGCTGGCATTCCTGCATGGTCCCAAAGGTTTCGGTAACCGGGTTTACGGCTTCCTGATGGTGCTCAGTGCCGGTGCCGGGCTTGGCGTAGCCGGACGGCAGTTATGGCTGCAAAGCCTGCCGGAAGACCAGGTGCCAGCCTGCGGCCCCTCAGTGGATTACATGCTCGAAGTCCTGCCCTGGTTTGAAGTGCTGCAGACCGCCCTCAAAGGCACCGGAGACTGTGCAGCCGTGGTCTGGCGTTTTCTGGGTCTGAGTATTCCGGGCTGGACCGCTGTGTTCTTCAGCCTGGTCATTCTGGTTGGCTTGTTTGTCATGTTCCGGAGCTACCAACCCAAAAACTGGGTGAATAGCTGAAACAGTTGCGGCAGGCTGCAGCCATGGGGTAACTTGGTTGCCTGACGGAAAGACCGAGGGGAGACAGGCGTCATGTTGGAGAATTGCCGGAATGCCAGGGAGCGTTGGGGTGGCGTCAGCGAGCTGATCGACCGTTGGCTGAAAGAGCGCCAGGAACTGCTGGTTCATTACTGTGAGCTGTCAGCGCTGACGGATTACTCGCAAACCGACATGCTCCGGGAAAAGTTTATTCGCCTGTGCGAAGTGCTGGTGGACTATGTATCGACCGGCCATTTTGAAATCTACGAGCAGCTGATCCGCGAAGCCCGGGAATTCAACGACGGTGGCGAAGAACTGGCGGCCAAGGTGTATCCCCGCATCCAGGAAACCACGGAAGTGGCGCTGAACTTCAATGACAACGTGGATGGCCGCATCCTGACCGAACAGGATGTGAGCTTCCTGTTTGAAGAAGTCTCGAAGCTTGGCGAAGTACTTGAGAGCCGGTTCGAGCTGGAAGACTTCCTGATCGAACACCTGCACAACGCCCACGCCGGCAAAATGGCATCCGCCTGATCCGGGCAGGGTCAACAACCGAATCATAAAAAAAACCGGCCTGGGCAATCAGGCCGGTTTTTTGCTGTTCAGGGCCTTTGTTTATTCCTGGCCCGGATTCACTGCCAGCAGTTCCACATCAAACACCAGCACCTCGTTGGGGCCGATCGCCTGGTTGCCACCCGGGCCATAGGCCAGGTCTGACGGGATGTAGAGCTTGTAACGGGCACCTTCGCTCATCAGCTGCAGGCCCTCTGTCCAGCCCGGAATAACCTGATTCAGGCCGAAGGTGACAGGCTGGCCGCGCTCACGGGAGCTGTCGAAAACCTCACCATTGATCAGCTCGCCGGTGTAGTGCACCTGCACCTGGTCTTCGGCGGTCGGCTGGCTGCCATTGCCTTCTTCAATGACTTCGTACTGCAGGCCGGACTCGGTGGTCTCTACGCCGTCACGCTCGCCGTTTTCAGCCAGGAACGCCTCACCGGCTGCCTGGTTCTTCCGGGCCAGTTCCTCGACCTGCTGCTCCTGCTGGGCCTGCATGTCCTGCTGGTACGCCATCAGGGCTTCCTGGATTTCCTCGCGGCTCAGGCGCTTGGCATCTTCATCGCCGGCGTGGCCGTGCTGGATGCCCTGAAGAAACTGCTCCATCTGCAGGTCTGGCAGGTCGTTGCCCATGCGCTCGCCCAGTACCAGGCCCATGCCGTAGCTGACCTTTTCCGGAGTGGACTCCAGGGCAGGGTCCTTGGCCGGTTCCTGGGAAGTGGAGCAACCGGCAACCAGGCCGGTCATGGCAACAGCTAACAGGGTTTTCTTCATATTTCCGTCCTTTACACGTGTATCAGGGCGCCGGGCCCTATTGGATTTGTTAAGAAAGACAAGGTAACGGGTTCGTCGCCAGTATGCCACTGAACATGTGGTAAGGGAGTTGTCCGGGGAGGTCAGGAACCGTTGCTGCCGGTGGAGCCATTGAGGCTGAACGGCGCGCGGTAGGGTGCCTGCCAGTCGTTGGCGGAATCGGCGCCTGTGGCCTGGGGTGTCTGGCTAGGCCGGTCGATGGCCAGGGCGTTCCAGGAGCCCTGCTCCGGAGGCTGGTCGGCGTAGTGCCAGTTGCCTTCGGTATCTTGCCACTTGAATACAATGTCGGGGCCCTCTACCGGAATGGGCGAGGGCAGCAGGCCCTCGAAGCGGGGTACCTCTTCAGGCTTTTTCTCTGCCGTGGGTTTGGATACCGTCTCCGGGTCGCCCAGGCCGAAAAACATCAGCAGCAAGAGCAGGCCCAGTGCCGGAAACGCCAGGCGAATCAGCCATTTCATGAACATGGCTGACTGTCTCCCCGGGCAGTATCGGCCAGATGTGCAGCCAGTGTGTGTAATTGATTCATCTGATCGGGCTCCGGTGTCCGGGCCGGGGCTGCCGCATCCAGGTTTTGCAGGATGGCAACGGTGGTGTCTTGCATGGTGCCGGTCTCCGGATTCAAGGTCATGATGGATTGCCAGGCCAGGGCCAGTTCCGTTTGTTCCGCCTGTAATTCGGCGCTGGCCAGGGCTTCCCGCAGTTGCCGGCAATCTTGATGGTGCCGGGGAATGGATTTTCGCGCCGACCGGATGCTACCGGTTACACGGTCGCGCCACTCTGTTACCTTAGCGTCCTCGATACCAGTGAACACGCGCCCGTTCACGCCCAGCCACGCGGCGCATAAAATTCGGGTAACACTCCAGCCCTGCTTCTGAAGCTCCAGGCAGCCCTGTGCCAGCCCGGGGTTGCGCCAACAGGCCAGTGCATAACGCCAGAGTGGGTTATCCGGTTCCATTATTACCGGCAGATTCAGCGGTTCAGGCTGGCAAGCGGTCATGGCAGGGCGCGTTCCGGCAGAATTCCATGGATAAAGTAAATCTATGTTAACGATAACCGATCTCAGTTTACAACGAGGCGGCGTCTGGTTGCTAGAAAACGTCAACCTGACAGTTCAACCCGGCCAGCGGGTGGCCATTGTGGGCGCCAACGGCGCCGGTAAGTCCAGTTTATTCAAGCTGTTACTGGGGCAGCTGGCGGCGGAGCAGGGTGGTGTATCCTTGCCCGGCGGTTGCCGGATTGCCCATATGGCGCAGGAAGTCGAAGCCTCGGCACGCTCGGCCCGGGATTTTATCCTGGATGGTGATTTCGAACTGCGCCGGCTGGAACGGGAACTGGCCGAGGCAGAAGCCCGGGGCGATGACCACGCCATCGCCCACGCTCACGGCGAGCTGGACCTGCATGAAGCCTGGTCTGCTCCTCGGCGGGCAGAAGCCCTGTTGCGGGGCCTGGGCTTTGCGGACAGCGATGCGGAACGGCCGGTGTCGGCGTTTTCCGGGGGCTGGCGCATCCGGCTCAACCTGGCCCAGGCGTTGATGCGTCCGTCAGACCTGTTGCTGCTGGATGAGCCCACCAACCACCTGGACCTGGACGCCTGCCTGTGGCTGGAGAACTGGCTGCGTCGCTACTCCGGCACCCTGCTGTTTATCTCCCACGACCGGGATTTCATGGATCGGGTGGCCACCCACCTGGTGCATTTCGACCAGAAAAAACTGGTGCTCTACACCGGCAACTATTCCGCCTTTGAGGTTCAGCGCAGCGAGCGGCTGGCCCAGCAGCAGGCGGGCTTCGAGCGCCAGCAGGCCCGGATTGCCGAAATCCAGCGCTTTATTGACCGGTTCAAGGCTAAGGCCACCAAGGCCAAGCAGGCCCAGAGCCGGGTCAAGGCACTGGAGCGCATGGAACGGATTGCCCCGGCTCATGTAGATTCGCCGTTCAGCTTCGAATTCCCCATGGCCGACAAGGTATCGAACCCCTTGCTGTCGATTCGACACGGCGTAGCGGGCCATGGCGATACCGCCATTCTGCGGAACATTAACGTCACCCTGTTGCCGGGGTCCCGGATCGGCCTGCTGGGCCCGAACGGCGCCGGCAAGTCCACCTTTATGGATGCACTGCGTGGCACTGGTACGCTGCTTGCCGGTGAGCGAACCTGTGGCGAACACCTGGCCATCGGTTACTTCGCCCAGCACCAGCTGGAATCGCTGGACCTGGACGCCAGCCCGTTCCTGCACCTGCAGCGCCAGGCACCAAGGGCCTCCGAACAGCAGGTAAGAAACTTCCTGGGCGGCTTTGATTTCCACGGTGACGAGGCCCTGAGCCCGATCCGATCTTTCTCCGGTGGCGAGAAGGCCCGGGTGGCGCTGGCGATCATTGCCTGGCAGAAACCCAACCTGTTGCTGCTGGATGAGCCCACCAACCACCTGGACCTGGAAATGCGCCAGGCCCTGACCATGGCCCTGCAGAACTTCGACGGTGCCATTGTGGTGGTGTCCCACGACCGGCATCTGCTGCGCAACACCGTGGACCAGTTCTGGCTGGTGTCAGACGGCGCGGTGCAGGAATACGACGGCGACCTGGAAGACTACGAGCGTTGGCTGGCGGAGCGCCGCAAGGATGACGACGAGCCTCCGAAACGTGAGGTGGTCGAACAGGCGGCAGAAAACAAGGTTGCCGCCGGGGCTACCGCCCTGACCGCCGATGAGCGCAAGGCCCGCAAGCGTCAGGAAGCTGAGCTGCGCCAGAAACTGAGCCCCTGGCGCAAGAAGCAGGGAAACCTGGAAGCCCGGATGGAGCAGCTTCAGCAGGAGCTGGCTGGGGTCGAACAGCAGTTGTCCGATCCGGCCATCTACGACGACAGCGCCAAGGTGAAGCTGAAGGAGCTGCTGGCACAGCAGACCGGCCTGAAGCGGGAACTGGACGATGTGGAAGCCGAGTGGTTGGAGGTCAGTGAAACCGTGGAAAACCTGGAGGCAGAACTGGCCGGCTGAGTGCCGGCCTCAGCGGGCGCTGATCTCCAGCACGAAATCCTGCCGGGCCAGGTAATCCCGCTCGTTTTTCAGGTCGGCCAGGGTCAGCGGCCGGTTGTCCAGCCAGCCCTGGGGCAGTTCCACCACCAGCTTGTTCTCGTGGCCGTGCAGGGAAAATTCCGGCGGTTGTTCCAGGTTGCGGGGGTGCTGGATCAGCACCGCAAGCCGGACCAGCACACACAGGTAGCGCAGCCGGGGCTTGTCTTCCGGCTCGATGCCTTCAAATACCGCCGCTGAAAATTTACGCCGGTGGCCGCGCACCAGGGTGGCCAGGTCTTTCTGGAACTGCTGGGTAAAGCCCGGCAGGTCAGAGTAACGCAGCAGGTAGGCGCCGTGTTTGTGGTACTGGCTGTGGGAAATGGTCAGGCCGATTTCGTGCAGCCGGCAGGCCCAGCGCAACACATCTTCGTCGGCATCGGTGCGCAGGCCCCACTGGTCGGCGACCTGCTCCCAGGCAGCCATGGCGGTCTGCTCAACGGCGGCACCGTGGGCCTGGTCGACATGGTAGCGTTCCTGCAGTGCGGAAATGGTCCGCTCCCGCACATCTTCATGCTGGATACGCCCGACGATGTCGTACAGCAGGCCTTCACGCAGGGCGCCGTCTGCGAAGGTCATGGCGTCGATGTCCAGTGACCGGAAGGCGGCCAGCAGAATGGCAAAGCCGGCCGGGAAAATGCTCTGGCGATCCTGCCGGACACCCAGTTCGGCCAGTTTTTCCACCTTGCCCATATCCACCAGCCGCTTGCGCAGCTCTTCCATGGCGGTGCGGGTAATGGTGCCATCGGTGATCTTCAGGGCGGCCAGCACATTGGCGATGGCCTTGATCGACCCGGAAGAGCCCACGGAACTTTGCCAGCCCACCTGCCGGTAGTGCTGGCGGATATTCTGCAGTTCCTGCTCGGCGTGGATGATGGCCTTGTCCATTTGCCGGCGGCTGATCTTGCCGTCCGGGAAATAGCGGTTGCGGAACGATACGCAGCCCATGTGCAGGCTTTCCAGTTCCTGGGGCTCGAAGCGCTGGCCGATAATAAACTCGGTGCTGCCGCCGCCGATATCAATCACCAGCCGTTTACCGGAATCGTCCGCCAGGGTGTGGGATACCCCCAGATAGATCAGGCGGGCTTCTTCCCGGCCGGCAATTACTTCCACCGGATAACCCAGGACGTCCTCCGCCCGGGCAATAAACTCGTGGGCGTTGCGTGCCACCCGCAAGGCGTTGGTGCCGACAATCTGCACCCCCGCCGCAGGCATGCCCTGAAGCCGCTGGGCAAACCGGCTCAGGCACTCCAGCGCCCGTTGCTGGGCGGCCTCGGTCAGGCGGTTGTACTGGTCCAGGCCGGCGCCGAGCTGAACCTTCTCGCCCATTTTTTCCACCGTGCGGATCTCGCCGTGCACGAGGCGGGCCACGACCATGTGAAAACTGTTGGAGCCCATATCAATGGCTGCCAGCATGTCCGGTGCGGGTGTTGCGTTCTCGGCGTTGGGGGTGGCCGTCACGTTGGTAGGAATCCTGTGTGGTGTGAACTTGGTCGTACTATAAGTGAAGAAACAGGGGTGTGTCAGTAACGGACTGCGGTCATTACTGACACGAATCAACCGTGCGCGGGATACTTCCCGCTTCACATTCAGGCGGCCAATCGCGTAAAGTATCCGTCTAACGAAATCCGGGCAGGCGGGATTTTCCCTTTCGGAAAAGTCCGTTTGCTACAGTCAACAGCGACTCCGCCGGGGCCGGCAAGAACGGCCCGGGAGCGCCTGAATCAGGAAAAGGTAATGAGCGGAAATATCGTTAATGTCACCGACGCTTCCTTTGAACAGGACGTACTGAAATCCGACGTTCCGGTACTGGTAGATTACTGGGCCGAGTGGTGTGGCCCGTGCAAGATGATCGCACCGGTTCTGGAAGAGATCGCCGACGAATACGAAGGCAAGCTCAAAGTCTGCAAGCTGAACATCGACGAAAACGAGCAGACCCCGCCCAAGTTCAACATTCGTGGCATTCCGACCCTTATGCTGTTCAAGAACGGCAATGTCGACGCCACCAAGGTAGGTGCCCTGTCCAAGTCACAGCTGGCCGCCTTCCTCGACAGCAACCTCTGATCTGCTGTTGAAAAAAAAACCGCCCCTGAACAACGCTTCACGGGCGGTTTTTTTGTGCCTTGAGCCTGTCAGTCTGAAGACCAGGCCTGGGTCCGTTCACGATCAGACGCCTTCTGTTCCACCCAGTGCTCGCCGTCAGAGGTCATCTCTTTCTTCCAGAACGGGGCGGAAGTTTTCAGGGCGTCCATGATGAACGAGCAGGCGGCGAAGGCATCGCCCCGGTGGGCGCTGCACACGCCAACAAATACGATCTGGTCGGAAAGCGCTAGTCGCCCGACCCGGTGAATCACCCGGGCATCACGGACATCCCAGCGGCGGGAAGCCTCGTCAATCAGCCCCTGAATAACCGCCTCCGTCATCCCCGGATAATGTTCCAGGAACAGCCCCGTTACGCCGGACAGGTCTCCGGAATCCCGGACCAGTCCGGTGAAGGTGGCAATGGCACCGGTGCCTGAACCGCTTGCTCTCAGCGCGGCATATTCCGCGCCTGTATCAAAATCCCCGGTCTGCACAGAAATCATCTCAACCTCCGGTTACCGGCGGGAAAAACGCGACCTCATCACCGGCCTTCACCGCCGTGGCGGGTTTTGCCATGGCCTGGTTGACCGCCACCATAACCGGCTGGTCGCCCTTAAGCTGGGCCCACCGGCCGCCGCGGCTGGCCAGTTGGGTCAGGAGGTCGTCGACGGTTTGCCCGTCATTGGCGGGCAGGCTCAGGGAATCGGTATCCAGCTCTTCCCGCAGGCGGGCGAAGAAGCGAACGGTCAGGGTAGGCTCGGTCATCATCAGCTCAGCAATTCGTTAAAGGAATAGAACGTAACCAGGTCGCCCCGGGCCACCCGGGTATTCTCGGGCACTATTGCCAATCCCGAAGCCCAGCAGGCGGAACTCATTACCCCGGAACTCTGGTTGGGGAAGGCCGCAACCTGCACTTCGGAGCCGGCATTCTCCTTGCGGGCCCTGACAAACTCGCGGCGCACCGATGTCTCGGTAATCTCGAACGCGGCAGGCAACCGCTCACCGGTCAGTACAATATCGGAGCGGCCCTGGCGCTTGCGGATGTAGGGCAGGGCCACGACCATAAAGGTAACCAGTACCGACGCCGGGTTGCCGGGCAGTCCGATAACCGGCGTGCCCGCCACTTCGCCAAATGCCAGCGGCTTGCCCGGTTTGATTGCCAGGCGCCAGAGTGACAGCTTGCCGGATTCCTCGAGCACGGCCCGCACATGGTCTTCCTCGCCCACCGATACCCCGCCACTGGTGATGATCAGGTCGGCCTCTGCCGCAGCCCTTGTCAGGGTCTGGCGGGTGGCATCGCGGGTGTCTTCCAGGCTTTCACACAGGGTTACGTCGCAGCCAGCCTCGGCCAGCAGGCCCAGCAGGGTATACCGGTTGGTGTTGTAGATCTGCCCCGGTGCCAGCGGCTGGCCCGGGTCCACCAGCTCATCGCCGGTGGTCAGGATGGCCACTTTCAGCTTCGCCAGTACCGGCACCCGGTTGATACCGGTGGACGCCAGCAGGCCCATTTCCTGTGGCCGGATTCGTGTACCCCGGGCCAGGGCCAGGGCCCCCTTGGTAAGGTCCTGCCCGCGCTGCCGGATGTTCTGGCCAGAGCTGACCGTAGCGTTGATCACGATGCTGTCGCCGGTACGCTCTACCCGCTCCTGCATCACCACTGCATCGGCGCCTTCGGGGATCTCCGAGCCGGTGAAGATGCGCACTGCCGTGCCCGGCTGCAGCGGCGCCGGGGCGGTGCCGGCGGGAACCCGGTCAGACACGGTCAGCGCTTCGCCATCACGTACATCACTGTGGTAAACCGCGTAGCCATCCACTGCGCTGTTGTCGGCCGGCGGCACATCGGCCGGTACATAATGGTTTTCCGCCAGGATCCGGCCCAGACATTCTGTCAGGTTGACGGCCTCGGCACGGGTAACCGGAGTGGCCCGGTCAAGCAGGTGGTTCAGGGCATCGTCCAGGGAGATCAGGTTCTGGCCAGCCATAACGTCTCCTTATCGCTCGGCCCGGGAGCCGATTACTTCATACAGCCGCTGGCAGGCACGATCCGGCTTGCGCAAGGTCAGCCCTGAGAAATTGCAGGGGCCATGGCGGCTGTCGAGCTGGCTTTTCAGAATGCCTTCCCACCCGGTGCGGCAGGCACCGGTGGAGCCGGGCAGGCAGAAAATGACCGTGTTATTGGCCATGCCGCCGAAGGCCCGGGACTGAATGGTGGAACTGGCAATCTCGGCGGCGGACAAACGGCGGAACTCTTCGCCGAAGCCGACAATTTCCTTGTCGAGCAGCGCACCAACGGCTTCCGGAGTGCTGTCCCGCTCCATAAAGCCGGTGCCGCCCGTGATAATGACTGAATGAACTTCCGGATCGGCAATCCACAGGGACATCAGCGCACGGATCAGGTAGACGTCGTCCGGCAGGATACGGCGGGCCAGGAGCCGGTGGCCGGCTTCGATAATCTGGTCCTCCAGGTACTGGCCGGAGGTGTCTTCGGCGGGGCCGCGGGTGTCTGATACGGTTAACAGGGCGACGTTCAGGGGTTTGAGTTCGCTGGTAAGGTCACTGCTCATGGAAAGGCTCCGGAAGGCTGTATCAATAATAGAGTCAGTATCCGGATTGGCGCTGGTAAATGGAAGAGGGTGGCCGCCAGAGAGATTTTGGGTGTCGACATTGGTCTGATGCAGGGCAAGCCGCTGGTTTAATTTTGGTCACAGGTCTTGACATCAGGCTTCAAGGTGGTCGATTATGCCGCTTGCCCGGCGAACGATTGTTCCCACTCTCTGGCTTCAGCATACTTAATCCGGATTTCATCTGCACCGGTAGCTCCATCGAGCCAGCACCTTGTTTCAGCTTAATCAGATCAATGCGTTCAGGGGCACCCCTGTCATTCCAACTGTCGTTTACTTCCATTCCTGAAAATCCAACAAACTATGAATCTTACTGAACTCAAGCAGAAATCCGTGCCCGAATTGCTCGATATTGCGCAAGAAATGGGTCTGGATAACCTGGCTCGCTCGCGCAAGCAAGACGTGATCTTCACCATCCTGAAGAAACACGCCAAAAGCGGCGAAGACATTTACGGTGATGGTGTACTGGAAATTCTGCAGGACGGTTTCGGCTTCCTTCGTTCCGGCGATGCCTCTTACCTGGCCGGTCCGGACGATATCTACGTCTCTCCCAGTCAGATCCGCCGTTTCAACCTGCGTACCGGCGATACCGTTTCCGGCAAGATCCGCCCGCCGAAAGATGGCGAGCGTTATTTTGCCCTGCTGAAAGTTAACGAGATTAACTTCGACAAGCCGGACAACGCCCGTAACAAGATTCTGTTCGAGAACCTCACCCCGCTGTTCCCCCAGGAGCGTCTGACCCTGGAACTGGGTAACGGCAGTACAGAGGATCTCTCTTCCCGGGTACTGGACCTGGTGGCTCCGATCGGTAAAGGCCAGCGTGGCCTGATCGTATCTCCGCCCAAGGCCGGTAAAACGCTGCTGATGCAGGGCATTGCCCAGTCCATCACCCGCAACAACCCGGAATGTCACCTGATGGTGCTGCTGATTGACGAGCGCCCGGAAGAAGTGACGGAAATGCAGCGCACCGTGCGCGGCGAGGTTGTGGCATCTACGTTTGACGAGCCGCCGGCCCGCCACGTCCAGGTAGCCGAGATGGTGATCGAAAAGGCCAAGCGCCTGGTGGAGCACAAGAAGGATGTGATCATCCTGCTGGACTCCATCACCCGCCTGGCCCGCGCCTACAACACCGTGATTCCGTCTTCCGGCAAGGTACTGACCGGTGGTGTGGATGCCCATGCGCTGGAAAAGCCCAAGCGCTTCTTCGGTGCGGCGCGTAATGTGGAAGAGGGCGGCAGCCTGACTATCCTGGCCACAGCGCTTGTGGATACCGGTTCCAAGATGGACGAGGTTATCTACGAGGAGTTCAAGGGCACCGGTAACATGGAAGTGCACCTGGACCGCAAGATTGCCGAGAAGCGGGTTTACCCGGCCATCAACATCCGTCGTTCCGGCACCCGCCGCGAAGACCTGCTGATGAGCGAAGCGGAAATCCAGCGCGTGTGGATCCTGCGCAAGCTGCTGCACTCCATGGACGACGACACTGCGTCTCTGGAATTCCTGCTCGACAAGCTGCGGGATACCAAGACCAATGACGAATTCTTCCAGTCTATGAAGCGTCGTTGATACTGATTTCTCTGCGCGCCTGATTTTGGGGCGCGAGTAAAGAAGTCGGAAGAACAAGGCCGGGAGGGGGTGTCAAAACCATCAGGAAAACCACTGTTTTCCGTTTTGACACCCCCTCCCGGCCTTGTTCCAACATCGAACAGAAAAGTATCAAGACCAACTACAAGGGCAGTCCGGAGAAGCCCGAACTCCGTAGTACCGTAGATCAGAAGCGGAGCACAGCATGAAATACAACGACCTGAGAGACTTCATTGCCCAGCTGGAAAAGCAGGGCGAGCTCAAGCGCATCAGCGCTGAAGTCGACCCCCACCTGGAAATGACCGAAATCTGCGACCGCACGCTGCGGGCCGGTGGGCCGGCGTTGTTGTTTGAAAATCCCAAGGGCTACGACATGCCGGTGCTGGCCAACCTGTTCGGCACGCCAAAGCGGGTGGCTATGGGCATGGGCCAGCAGGATGTTTCGGCATTGCGGGAGATCGGCAAGCTGCTGGCGTTTCTGAAGGAGCCGGATCCCCCCAAGGGCTTCAAGGATGCGATTGAGAAGTTGCCGCTGTTCAAGCAGGTGATGCGCATGAGCCCGAAGGTGCTCCGTTCCGCGCCCTGCCAGGACGTGGTGATCGAGAAAGACAAGGTCGACCTGTACCAGATTCCGGTGCAGCACTGCTGGCCCGGGGATGCTGGCCCACTGGTGACCTGGCCGCTGGTGATTACCCGCGGCCCGAACAAGGAGCGGCAGAACCTGGGTATTTACCGGCAGCAGCTGATCGGCCGTAACCGGTTGATCATGCGCTGGCTCAGCCATCGCGGTGGCGCGCTGGATTACCAGGAGTTTCGCCGGGCCAATCCGGACAAGCCTTATCCGGTTGCGGTTGCCCTGGGGGCTGATCCGGCCACCATTCTGGGCGCTGTTACGCCGGTGCCGGATACCCTGTCTGAATACGCCTTTGCCGGGTTACTGCGGGGCAGCCGTACCGAGCTGGTGAAAGCCGGCCTGAGCGACCTGCAGGTTCCGGCCAGTGCCGAGATTGTGCTGGAAGGTTTTATTTATCCGGATGATATGGCGCCTGAAGGCCCGTTTGGCGACCATACCGGTTATTACAACGAGGTGGACCAGTTCCCGGTGTTTACCGTGGAGCGCATTACTCACCGCAAAGACCCGATCTACCACAGTACCTACACCGGCCGCCCGCCCGATGAGCCGGCGGTGCTGGGTGTGGCGCTGAACGAAGTGTTCATTCCCATCCTGCAGAAGCAGTTCCCGGAGATTGTGGATTTCTACCTGCCCCCGGAAGGTTGCTCCTACCGGCTGGCGGTGGTCACCATGAAGAAGCAGTACCCGGGCCACGCCAAGCGGGTGATGATGGGCGTTTGGTCGTTCCTGCGTCAGTTCATGTACACCAAGTTCGTGATTGTGACCGACGACGATGTGAACGCCCGCAGCTGGGAAGATGTCATCTGGGCTATCACCACCCGTATGGACCCGGCCCGGGACACCACGCTGGTGGAGAACACCCCCATCGATTACCTGGACTTCGCGTCGCCGGTGTCTGGCCTTGGCTCGAAAATGGGGATGGATGCCACCAATAAATGGCCCGGCGAGACCGACCGGGAGTGGGGCACTGCCATTACCATGACCGATGAGGTCAAACAGCGGGTGGATGAGATCTGGGACAGTCTCGGTATTGAAAATCGTGACACCCGCCCCGACTGACAAGGCACAGGCTGCATACCGGGTTGAGTTGCAGCCGGCCGGGTTGGGCTACGGCGTAGCGGGCAATGAGGATTTGCTGTCCGCTGCCGCGGCTGCGGGTATCCAGGCGCCGGCAGCCTGCCGCAACGGTGTCTGCGAGATCTGTGAGGCAACCCTGATAACGGGGCAGGCCCTGAATACCCGGAACCAACAAACCTTATCGGTGGGTGATCGGCTGATGATGTGCCGGACGCTTGCCCTGACCGACCTGAAACTGGAGATACCTGCCATTATGGCAACTGCGAACCATCTGCCCCGTCAGTATGCAGCCAAAGTAGTTGATGTGCGCTCGATCAGTCACGATGTGTTCCGGGTTGAGCTGAAGCTGCCGAGGCGCCGCGATGTGGCCTTCCATGCCGGTCAGTATCTTTCGGTCATCCTGCCGGGGGAAGACCCCTGTTATTTCTCCATCGCCAGCAGCCCCGCCGCCGAGCATATCGAATTGCACATCCAGGCTTCCCCGGACTGGGTTTCAGCCCGCAAGGTGATTGATGCGCTCACCTCCGGCCAGGATGTGACGGTGGAACTGCCCAATGGCAAAGCCTGCCTGGCTGCGGCGCCGGACAAGCCTTTACTGCTGGTAGCGGCCGGAACCGGCTTTGCCCAGATGAAAAGCCTGGTGGAATTCCTTCAGGAAACCCGGTACAGCCACCCCGTGACCCTGTTCTGGGGCGTGCGCAAGCACGAGGACATGTACCTGAGGTCGCTGGCGCAACAGTGGCATGAAGACCGGAGCAATTTCAGCTTTGTGCCTGTCGTCGGGGATGACGAGGATAATGACTGGGGTGGTCACCATGACCAGTTGGTGCGGGCTGTGCTGGCGTCCGGGGCCGACTGGCAGAACGTGGAAGTGCATGCCAGTGGCTCGCCCACCATGGTGTATACCCTGATGGATGCACTGCTGGAAAAAGGCCTGCCTGAGCAGGCGTTTTTCTCGGATGTGCTGGAGTATGCCCCCAGGGCCTGATTGCTTAGCCTGACTCTCTTAGAGTGTGGCGCTGATGGCTTATGTTGTGGCGCTGAAGGCTCATGTTGTGCGCTGAGGGCTCAGGCCCGGGGCATCGGCAGCTCGGGCAGGCCGTTGTCGGTCTCCAGCCCCTGCATCAGCAGCTTGATGCTGGCTTCTTCATGGCCCATATGGGCATTCAGGCGGCTCAGTTCCGCCAGGGTTTCACGGCTGCGTTTCAGGCGCAGGCTGGTTTCGAAATATTCCCGGGCCTTGCCCCACAGTTCATTGCGCAGGCTCAGGCGGCCCAGTGCCAGCAGCAGTTCCGGATTGTTGGGGCGGTCTTTCAGCCACTGTTCGGCAATGATTAACTGCTCATCCGGCTGGTGGCCTTCAAGCCGCCCGTAGAGGTTGATCAACTCGTCGCTCCAGTGGTTACGCAGCACTTTTCTCAGCAGGGTTTCGGCCTGCCCCTCATCGCCCAGACGGGCCAGTAACCCCGCGTAGTCCCGGATGGTGTACTCGTCGCGGCGTACAAAGCGTGGCAGTTCGTCCCATAGCCGGGTCAGCGGTTCCAGGGTCGCTTCCGGATCTTCCTTGCGCCGGCGTTCGCAGTCGGCGGCGGCTTGTTCCAGCAGGTTGTGCCATACCTGTCGTTCCAGGTCATCCAGTTCTTTTTCAGTCAGCACGCTGCGCTTGCGCAATTCCGGCAGGAGCTTTGACAATTCCCGCCAGTCTTCCAGCCGCAGGTAGGTGTTCTTTAGCAGCTTGAGCACGAACGGATGGTGCGGTGCTTCTTTACGCAGGCGC
This sequence comes from Marinobacter sp. P4B1, assembly GCF_001447135.1. NCBI lineage: Bacteria > Pseudomonadati > Pseudomonadota > Gammaproteobacteria > Pseudomonadales > Marinobacteraceae > Marinobacter > Marinobacter sp. P4B1. Next base: position 128,828 of record NZ_LLXM01000002.1, on the reverse strand, counting down.
AGCAGGGTGGCCAGGGCCTGCTCCAGCCGGTTGCCCGCCAGCTGCAGCTGGGCCTGGGTCAGGCCGACCGCCAGGCTGGAGCCAGGGGTGCTTTCAAAGGCCTGGCGCAGTAATTGGTCGACCGAGTCGTGGTCACCGGATTCGAACGAGGCCTGGGCTGCCGCCAGGTAGTTGATCAGCGGTGTGTCGGCGTGGTTGGCGGAGCTCACCAGCAGTTTCCTGGCTCGTGGCCAGTTGCCTTCGGCCAGTGCCAGAAGGCCCTTTGTGGTGCGCCGGCGGGCACGGCGTTCGTTGCCGCGGCTGACCCAGGTGGCCATCAGGCCGGTGCCCTGGCGGAACCGCCTCAGCAGGCCGATCAGGAACAGGCTCAGCATCACCAGGACAACGATCAGCCCGAGGCCAACCCAGAAATTGGTTTCGATCAGATAGTTGCCGAGGCTGACACGGATATAGCCGAGATCATAGGCCAGCCCCAGAGACAGCCCGGTGCCCACCAGCAGGGCAATCAGCAGGATCAGCAGCAGGCGGATCATGATTCATCGCCTCCGTTGCTGCCGGCAGCGGTGCGTCCGGCCAGGCGCTCTTTCAGCAGGTCCAGGGACTTGCTGATATCGGGCAACCGGGGATCCACATTCCGGTCAGCCAGTTCGGTCAACGTGCCGCTGATGCCCTGGATAGCCGGGTTGGTGTTGTCATACCAGTCTTTGACGGTGCTGATAGCTTTGTTCAGCGCCCGTTCGTACAGCGGTTGGTTGCCCCGCAAGACCGCCATTTCGGCTTCTTCCAGCATCAGTTGCAGGTTCAGCCGGGCCCAGGCGCTCTGGTCAGGAGACAACAGCGGTTTGACCGGTTCGTCCAGCCGGCGCACCACAACCACCTGTTTCATGGTATCGGCGAACCGGTTCCAGCCGCGGGTGAGCATGTTGCTGCCGTCTTCCGGGGCCTGGTCGTCTCCGACCATGCTGAACCCGGGCGCACGGTCGTGGATCAGGGCCTGGTCGGTCAGGTCATGGAGGCTGGCAATGGCGGCTTCCAGTTTCAGGTACAGGCCGGTGCGGTCGACCCCTTCGATACCCTTCAGGGACAGCACTTCCTTAGCCAGCTGCTGGCGTACCGGGAACACGCCGATGTCGTCAGACTCTGCCAGCACTTCGTCGGCAGACTCCAGGGCCGACAAGGCACCCTTGATGTCTTTTTCAATCAGCAGGCGCTGGTTGGCAATGCGCAGCAGGTATTCGGCCTCGGCCAGCAGCCAGTCGGTGCGGGTGCGGTTTCCGGCTTCCAGCAGTTCCCGGGCGTTGTGGTCAATCTGGCGCTGCTGGGTGGCAATCAGTTCACGCTGTTCGGCCAGCTTCTGCTCCATGGTCTGCATGCGCTGGCTCTGCTCGCTGCCCCGGCTGCCGTAGAGGTCTTCCAGCTGGGCGGTATCCTGGCGCAGGTCGGTAATCACCTGCAGGGTGGCCTGGTGGTTGTTCCACTGCTGCCAGCTCCACAGGGCCAGTATCAGCGTAATGAGCAGGGCAATACCGGCGACCACCCAGATGGGCCAAAGGCGCGGTTTTTCTGCGTTGTTGTCGGGCTCGATGGTGGCGGGTAGTTGTTCTGTTGTTTCAGTCACGGGCATCCTTACTTGGTTATCCGTTGTTACCGGCCTGCGGCCCGAGCCGCACAGCCACGCAATTCACCAGTTCCCGGTCGGACAGGCCATCCGGAACCACCGGGTTGCTGAATCCGGCCGCCCTGGCCTGCTCGGCCACCCGGTCTGCCGGGACAACCACCAGGGCAGTGTCCAGGGCATGCGGGTATTCCCGGGCCATGTCTTTGAGATTATTCAGGGTTTCGCCGGACAGGGCGATCACCGCTTCGGGCCGGAACCCGGTAAAAATCTCGCTTAGCTTATCTGCAGGATAGTACGGCTGGAGGCGTCGGTACAGTGGCAGAACCGTTACCCGGGCTCCCCGTTGCTCCAGGGTCTGGCGAATCAGCTCCCGACCCTGCTCGCCCCGGGCCAGCAAAACCTTTTCGTGTTCCAGGTGCTGCAGCGACGGGTGCGCCAGCAAGGCTTCGCTGGTCCAGCCGTCATCCGGCTTCTCGGCCGGCAGCCCTGCTTCGGCAAACGCCGCCGCAGTGCCGGCGCCGACGCCATACCAGTGCACGCCAACCGGTGGCTGCGGCCACCACTGATCGACCTCATCCAGCAGCAGCCGTGCGGCATAGGGGCTGACGGCAATGATATGGTGGAAATTATCGAGTTCCTGCAGCAGGCTGCGGCGTTCCGGGGTTTCCGGCAAGGATTCGCGAACCACGGTGGGCAATACCCGAACCCGCGCGCCGGCCGCCCGGAAAGCTTCGGCCAGCCTGTCGGCTTCCGGCTCCGGCCGGCAGATCAGTATCCGCCGGCCAGCAAGTTCCGGTTGCGCCTGGTGGGCTTCAGCTCGGGGTGTGACCATAGACTTCAGCCAGAACCTTGTCGGCACCCATGGCCAGCAGCTGTTCTGCCAGTTCCCGGCCCAGGCGTTCACCTTCAGCGCGGGGCGCACGGCCTTCCACCCGGAAAATCCGGGTGCCGTCTACTGCACCCACGAGGCCTCGCAGCCAAAGGGTGTTGTCGTCTTCCAGCAGGGCATAGGCCGCAATGGGGACCTGGCAGCCACCTTCCAGCCGGCGGTTCAGGGCGCGCTCGGCCTTTACCCGGTCTGCGGTGTCGGTATGGTTCAGTGGCTCCAGCAGGCCCAGCAGTTCGTCATCGCTCAGGCGGCATTCGATGCCCAGTGCGCCCTGGCCGACGGCCGGCAGCGAGACGGTATCCGGCATGCAGTAGCGGATGCGATCGTGGAAACCCAGCCGCTTCAGGCCGGAGCTGGCCAGCACGATGGCGTCGTATTCTCCGGCATCCAGCTTGGCCAGCCGGGTGTTCACGTTGCCTCGCAGCATCTTGATTTCCAGGTCCGGGCGGTTGGCCCTGAGCTGGGTTTCACGGCGCAGGCTCGAGGTGCCAACCACGGCGCCCTGGGGCAGCTGGTCCAGGTTGTCGTAGTGGTTGCTGACAAAGGCATCGGTGGGATCTTCGCGCTCACAGATGGCGACCAGCCCCAAGCCTTCCGGGAACTCCATGGGTACGTCTTTCATAGAGTGCACGGCAAGGTCGGCGCGGCCGTCCAGCATGGCTTCTTCCAGTTCCTTCACAAACAGGCCCTTGCCGCCGATCTTGGCCAGGGGAACGTCAAGGATCTTGTCGCCCTGGGTCTTGATCTTGACCAGCTCCACGGTGACGTTGTCGTGCAGCCGCTCCAGCTCGGATTTGATGAATTCTGCCTGCCACAGCGCCAGTGCGCTGCTACGGGTTGCGATGCGAAGGGTTCGTTTGGACATGGCACTCACTGTCGTTCGGGAAAATGTGCCCCAAGGTTACCTTGTGGCAGTAAAAAAGTCCCGTGGTTGCCCCGGCATACCCCGTCAGGGGGAGGGCTGGTGTTCCTGTAACCACTGGCGCACGTGGCCGGCATGGCGCCGGCTCACCGGCAGTTCCGCAGGCAGCCCTTTCAGCGCAAGGCTATGGTGGCCGTCGCTGCTGCGTTGCAGCCCACGAATAAAGCGCACGCCCACCAGCGTATTGCGGTGAATGCGCAGCAATAGCTGCGGATAGGCCTGCTCCAGTTCCTTCAGGGTGTAATCGCACAGGGTTTCACCCCGGGTATGGTGCAGGGTGACGTACTTCTGGTCGGCTTCGCAGTACAGGATGGTGTCGAGGTCGATCAGCTCGGTACCCCGGTGGGTGCGAACCGCCAGCTGGCTGGAGTCCTGGCCGGTCTGTCCGGCCAGGCTGCGGCGCTGCACCCGGTTGGTGCGTCCGGCCCGGGCGAGGGTCTGGGCCAGGGCTTCCTTACGTACGGGTTTGAGCAGGTAGCCGGAGGCCTGCACATCAAAGGCCTGGATGGCAAAGTGGTCGTAGGCGGTGCAGAAAATCACTGCAGGCGGATTATCCAGCTGGCTGATTTGGCCGGCCGCCTGCATGCCGTCCATGCCGGGCATGCGGATATCCAGCAGCAGGATGTCCGGTTCCAGTGCGGCAATTTTGTGCAGGGTGTCGTGGCCGTCTGTGGCCTCGCCACACACCCGGTAACCGGGGAGGTCTTCCAGCAGCCTGCGGATCCGTTGCCTGGCCAGGGGCTCGTCGTCGGCAATCAATATGGTTTGCTGCGGTTGTGAATCCATCGTCTCACCGTGAAACAAGGCGTTTGTACTGGTTTACCGTCTGCCTGGGCAGCCTCAGTGTAACGGTATAAATGTCATTTTGCCGGCTGCGCTTGAGCACGGCGGACTCCCCGAACAGGGCCCGGAGCCGGGCCAGGGTGTTGTCCAGGGCGATGTGGTTGCCGCTGTGCCGGCTTTCGCCAGCCTCCGGGGCCGGGTTCTGTACCAGCAGATAGACAAACCGATCCTTGGCGGAAACTTCAATCCGCACGGTGCCGCCCTCCGCCCTGGGTTGTATGCCGTGGTAAATGGCGTTTTCCACCAGGGGTTGCAGGGTCAGCGGCGGGATTGCCTGTTGCTCCAGCCCGGGTTCGATGGCCCAGTCCAGTGCCAGCCGTTCGCCCAGCCTGAGCCCTTCAATGGCAAGGTAACGCTGGCACAGTTCCAGTTCACGGCTCAGGGGGACCAGCTGTTCGGTGGTTCTCAGGCTGGCCCGGAACAGTTCGGACAAGTCCAGCACGGCTTCTTCGGCCAGTTCGGGGTGGCTGTCGATCAGGCTGGCGATGGTGTTCATGCTGTTGAACAGGAAGTGGGGCTGGATACGGGCCTGCAGGGAGGTGAGCCGGGCCTGCATTTCGGCTTCCTGCTGTTGTTGCCACTGGTGTTGCAGATAGAAGTAGCGCAGCACCATCAGGGAGATCAGCAGTGCCAGCAGCAGTTTCTTGGCGATGCTTTGCCACAGGATGCCGCCGGGTTGCGGGTTGAGAACCTTGTCGGCAAACAGGCTGAACGCCAGTACATCGAGCAGGACGATGGTGACGATGGCCAGGGTGGCGCCGGCTATGCCCATGTGCGCCAGCCGGGGCCGCAGCAGGCAGATCAGCGCTGCGCTGGTGAGGGTGGTCCATTGCACAAACAGCGACAGCAGCCCGAAGTAGTTCCAGTCAATCCAGCCCTGTTCCGCCTGGACAATGGATAACACCAGCACGAACAGTTCGCTGGTGACCAGCATCAGGAACACCGCCCGCACCCGGCACAGATCGGGAACGTAAAAGCTGCCAGGCTGTTGCTTGCCTATGCCATGGTCTGGTTTCAGGGGTGTCTCCTTAACCGGGGTCAGAATGCTATACTGCGGCAACTTTTTACCGATTCACTGCCGGCATGATGATGCCGGGCTGTCAGCAGGAAAGATAGACCATGACGGATCAGAAGAAATCTGACCAGGCCACATCCTCCGAAAAACCCTGGGGTGGCCGTTTCAGCGAGCCTACCGATGCCTTTGTCGAGCGCTTTACCGCGTCAGTCGGTTTTGATCAGCGCCTGTACCACCATGATATTACCGGCTCTATCGCCCATGCCACCATGCTGGCCAAGGTGGGTGTGCTCACCGACGCCGAGCGGGACCAGATCATCGAAGGCCTGAAAGGCGTGAAGGAAGACATCGAAGCCGGTCGCTTCGAGTGGTCCGTCAGCCTGGAAGACGTGCACATGAACATCGAAGCCCGGCTGACCGACCGCATCGGCATCACCGGCAAGAAGCTGCACACCGGTCGCAGCCGTAACGACCAGGTCGCTACCGACATTCGCCTGTACCTGCGCGATGAAATCGACGTGATCGCCGAAGAGTTGGCTCGCCTGCAGGCCGGCCTGCTGGACCTGGCCGAGCGCGAAGCCGATACCATCATGCCCGGCTTTACCCACCTGCAAACTGCCCAGCCGGTCACCTTCGGCCACCATTTGCTGGCCTGGTACGAAATGCTGGTACGCGATGCCGATCGCCTGCAGGATTGTCGCAAGCGGGTGAATGTGATGCCCCTGGGCGCCGCTGCCCTGGCTGGTACCACCTACCCGATCGACCGTAACCTGACCGCCGAGCTGCTGGGCTTTGACCGGCCGACGGAAAACAGCCTGGATTCCGTCTCTGACCGGGACTTCGCCATCGAATTCTGCAGTTTCGCTGCGCTGCTGATGACTCATCTGTCCCGGTTCAGTGAAGAGCTTGTGCTTTGGACTTCCGCCCAGTTCGATTTCATCGACCTGCCGGATCGTTTCTGCACCGGTTCTTCCATCATGCCCCAGAAGAAAAACCCGGACGTACCGGAACTGGTGCGTGGTAAGACCGGCCGGGTGAACGGCCACCTGATCAGTCTGCTGACCCTGATGAAGAGCCAGCCGCTGGCCTACAACAAGGACAACCAGGAAGACAAAGAGCCGCTGTTCGACACCGTCGATACCATCAAGGGCTGCCTGAAGGCCTACGCCGACATGATCCCGGCCATCAAGGCCAAGGCGGACAACATGCGGGTGGCGGCCAAGCGGGGCTTCTCCACTGCCACCGACCTGGCGGATTACCTGGTCAAGAAAGGTGTCCCCTTCCGGGATGCCCACGAGATTGTCGGCAAGTCTGTCGCCTTTGGCGTGGCCGAAAGCCGTGACCTGTCTGAGATGACCCTGGAAGAGCTGCAGCAGTTCTCTGACGTGATTGGCGAGGACGTGTTTGACGTGCTGACCCTGGAAGGTTCCGTGCAGGCCCGTGATCATCTGGGTGGCACCGCGCCGAACCAGGTGCGTGCCGCCGTAGCCCGGGCCCGCGCCGCCCTGAAGTAATCCTGCCCTGATCATCCGCCGGCACTGGGGTAACCTCTGTGCCGGCGGAACTCAGCCCCCGATCCGCCCGGTACTCAGCTCCACCACCGCCGGTTTCAGTTGTTCCAGTGGTTGCGGTTCTGCCAGCCGGAAGCCCTGGCCGAAGTGAATTCCCAGTGTTCGTACCTTGCGCAAGGTTTCATCGTTTTCGATGAAGGTGGCTACGGTTTCCTTTCCGGCAGCCTCGGCAATGCGGTGCAGGGCATCCACCATAATTTGTTGTACCGGATCTTTTTCCAGGTGCTTCATCACCCGCTGATCCAGCTTGATGATGTCGACCGGCAGGTTGGCGGCCAGGCTGTAACTTTCCACCGAAGCACCGGCTCCTTCCAGGGCGACCCGGAAGCCGGCCCGGTGCAGGGCATCGCACTGCACCGCCACTTCATCCGGATACTCGGTGGCATGGGCCTCCCGGATTTCCAGGCAGAAACACTCCGGTTTGTAGGCCAGCGGTGCCACCGTCTGTTCCATGAATTCCGCAAAACTGTCATCCAGGATGCTGGCCAGCGACAGGTTGAAACCGCAGTACTTCAGCCGCGGCTCCAGCAATGGATGCCGGTCCAGCCAGTCGAGGGTCTGGCGGATGACCTGCCGGTCCAGCCGTTTTACCAGGTCAAAGCGTTCGGCGATGGGCAGGAACTGGTTCGGTGTCAGTGGCGTGTCGTCAGGGTTGGCACCCGGAATCCGGCACAGGATTTCAATGTGGTCGCCCCAGGTTACGCTGGCCACCGGTTTCATGGACTGGAATTCCAGCAGCAGGTGGTTGTTGTCCAGGGCGTTGCGAAGCTGCTCCAGTTGCTGGTCGGAACTGCCCGCCGGTTGTTCACCATGCCTGGCGTGGGCTGCGTGAATCCGGTTGCGGCCGGAGATCTTGGCGGTGTGGCACAGGTTGGCGGCCTGGCTCAGCAGCTGCTCCGGTTGTTCCGGCTGCTCGCCGCCCAGAATCAACAGCCCGCCGCTGGCGGTGGTTTGCAGTTGCTGGCCCTGCCAGTCGAACTGGAAGCGGGCTATCTGCTCGCGGATTTCATCCGCCAGTTTGCGCACCCTGGGTTCCGGGCAGTTCTCGATGTACAGCACAAAGGTATCGCCGGCCAGCCGGGCCAGTGCATCCCGTTGCCGGACCCGCAACCCCAGAGTGGCCGCCAGTTCCCTCAGATAACGGTCACAGGCGCCGCTGCCGGTGTTTTCCTGGCATTGCTCGAAGTTGTCGAGGTCCAGCAACAGAAGGCTGTCGGTGAACTGGCGCCGGTGCTGGTGGGTAAGGGCCCGTTCCAGGTGTTCGAGAAAGGCGCGCCGGTTGAGCAGGCCGGTGACCGGGTCAAACCGGGTGCGCCGGTCATCGTCCAGGTTGCGTTTCAGGCGGTCACTGATATCCCTCGCCACATGGGTTGCGCCAACCACTTCGTTATGGGGGGCGCGCAGGCTCTGGAAGTGGAATTCGTACACCGGAAAGCCTTCGCCCTGACGGTTCAGCGGCATCTCGGCAACAAAGCTGTCCCGCTCCAGTGCCCGTTGCCAGAGGCGTTCGATCAGCCGGCGTTCATTCGGGAAGTCGCCCAGTAGTTTGCTGAGGTTGTCGCCGACAGAAGGGGCCAGTCCGAAGGCTTTATAAAACTGGCGGGCCCAGGGCTTGTTGAAGTGCAGCAGGTCCAGCCGGGTATTCACTGCCAGTACCAGGTCTTCGGTGGCGTTGCTGGTGGCTTCCAGAATACTCTGTACCCGTTGTTTTTCGTCATCGTGGCGCATGGCTTCGCTGTGATTGACGATGACGCCCCCCAGCCGCTGCGGCTCCCGACTGTCGCCAAGAGGGCCGCCGGCGAGGGTGACGGTTTGCGGGTTCTGTTTGCCGGTGAGGATGGACAGGTCAATCCGGAACGGCTTGCCGGTGCGGATGCTGCGGCGGAACAGGGCCCGGACCCGGTTCTGGCCGGCCTGGCAGTAGAACAGGGCCTGCTCGGGCGTCAGCTCGGTGCCGGGCTGTAGTTCCAGTAACCGGTAAACGCCTTCGGTCCAGCCGATCTCGTTGCTGGCGATATCCAGTTCCCACAGGCCGAAGCCGGCGCTCTGCTCCGCCAGTGTCAACAGGCTGCTGTCCATGGCGATGCTGTCCCGCAGCGTAATCGCGGCGCTGGCGGCCTGGTCGGAATCCCGCATTTCGGTGTGCAGGCCCAGCCGGGCCGTGAAGAAGAATCCCTCCTTGTGGCGGAAGGTCACCAGGACTTTCTGGCCGTCATTCAGTCGGTGCCGGTTAGCCGGTGCAAAAGGGTCGTCCTGGCGCGAGGCGAGAATCTGTTGCACCGGCTTGCCGATCAGTTCCGCCGGTTCGTAGCCGAACATGGTATCGGTATGGCGATCGGCCCGGATGACCCGGCCGGTGTCATCGATCTGTACCAGCGTGGGCGGAATGGCGGGGCCCAGCGGGTCCTGGCGATAGCGTTGGATCAGGAATTCTTTCACAGCGGTTGTCCCTTGCGGGTCTCCGGGTTGTCGTTATGGCTGTAAATGACAGAATGGCTCCCATGATACTGGCTCTTCACCCGAAAAGAAGTGGATGACGTCCCGGCTATCGGATTGCCCCGGGCGGAGCCGGTTCCCTCGCCGTAATGGCCGGGTGTCGGGTATACTTCGCCCATTATTCACTCAGGGGATTGGGTATGCAGGTCAAGCAGGTGCGCTGGCCGGGGCTGGCGGCCCTGGTGCTGGTTTCGCTGATGGTTTCCGGTTGTGGCCAGAAAGGCCCCCTGTACCGGGAAGCGCCGGTGCCGGCGGTTGAAAACAGTGCTGAAACACAGCAAAGCGATGACAAGCCAGAAAGCTGACCACTTAACCCGATTCTGCCCGAACAGTCAGGTACACCATGGATCATTTCAATTACCGTGACGGCGAACTCTACGCCGAAGACGTCCCCGTAGCACAGATTGCCGAGCGCTTCGGTACGCCCGCCTATGTCTATTCCAGGGCTACCCTGGAGCGCCATTACAAGGCCTACGACAACGCCCTGGCTGGCCGGCCGCACCTGGTGTGCTACGCCGTGAAAGCCAACAGTAACCTGGCTGTACTCAATGTGCTGGCTCGGCTTGGTGCCGGTTTCGACATTGTCTCGGCCGGTGAGCTGGAGCGGGTGCTCAAGGCCGGTGGCGAGGCCGGAAAAGTGGTGTTTTCCGGTGTCGGCAAGCAGGAATGGGAAATGAAGCGGGCGCTGGAAGCCGGCGTTCGTTGTTTCAACGTGGAATCCGACACCGAACTGGACCGCCTGAACAAGGTGGCCGGCGAGCTGGGAGTGAAGGCACCGGTTTCCCTGCGGGTGAACCCGGATGTTGATGCCGGCACCCATCCCTATATTTCCACCGGCCTGAAAGAGAACAAGTTCGGCATTGATATTGCCGAAGCTCCGCAGGTCTATGCCCGGGCGGCCAGCCTGCCGAACCTGGATATTCACGGCGTGGACTGCCACATCGGCTCCCAGCTGACCTCTGTGTCGCCGTTCCTGGATGCGCTGGACCGGGTGCTGGCGTTGATTGATTCGCTGGCGGAGCAGGGCATCCGCATTCGCCACCTGGATATGGGCGGTGGCCTGGGCGTTACCTATGACCAGGAACAGCCGCCCCAGCCGGCGGACTATGTGAAAGCCCTGGCCGAGCGTATGGGCGATCGTCAGCTGGAGCTGATCCTGGAACCGGGCCGTTCCATTGCCGCCAATGCCGGCATCCTGGTGACCCGGGTGGAATTCCTGAAGTGCACCGAACACCGGAACTTTGCCATCATCGATGCGGCCATGAACGACCTGATCCGCCCGGCCCTGTACAGCGCCTGGCAGGCGATCATTCCGGTCCAGCCGCACCGGGAGGGCGAAGAACAAGCCTGGGACCTGGTGGGCCCGGTGTGTGAAACCGGCGACTTCCTGGGCAAGGATCGCAAGCTGCGCCTGCAGGCCGGTGACCTTCTGGCCGTGCGCTCTGCCGGTGCTTACGGCTTTGTGATGGCCTCCAACTACAACACCCGAAACCGCCCGCCGGAACTGATGGTGGATGGTGACAAGGTGCACGTGGTCCGGCGCCGGGAAACCCTGGAAGACCAGCTGGCTCCTGAAAGTTGTCTGCCGGAATGAGCGGGGAACCGGAGATGAACCAGCAAAGACGGAATCAGGGGCCGCTGCTGAGGTTCACCAAGATGCACGGCCTGGGCAACGATTTCATGGTGGTGGATGCCATCAGCCAGCCGTTTCGCCTGCGCCCGGAAATGATCCGGGAGCTGGCCGACCGTAACTTTGGCATTGGCTTTGACCAGCTGCTGGTGGTGGAGCCGCCCGGATTACCGGATGTCGACTTCCGCTACCGGATTTTCAATGCCGACGGCTCGGAAGTGGAACAGTGTGGCAACGGCGCCCGCTGTTTTGCCCGCTTTGTGCGGGATCAGCGCCTGACCAACAAGCGGGTGGTGCGGGTACAGACCGCCAAGGGCGTGATTGAACTGAAAATTGGCAAAGACGGCATGGTGATGGTGAACATGGGTGTGCCGGAACTGAACCCGCCCGCCATTCCCTTTGCCGCCGACCGCCAGAAAACCGTGTACACGGTGGAAGTGGACGGCCAGCAGATTGAATTGTCGGCGGTGTCTATGGGCAACCCCCATGGTGTGCTGGTGGTGGACGACGTGGATACCGCGCCGGTCGCCAGCCTGGGGCCTGCGCTGGAGAAACATCCGCGGTTCCCGGCCCGGGCCAATATCGGTTTCCTGCAAATTGTGGATCGTAGCCATGCCCGGCTTAGGGTGTTCGAGCGGGGCTCCGGTGAAACCCTGGCCTGCGGCAGCGGTGCCTGTGCCGCCGTGGTTGCCGGCCAGTTGCGTGGCTTGCTGGATGCCCGGGTAGATGTGGAACTGCGTGGCGGGCGCCTGGTGATCGAATGGCAGGGTGAGGGTACCCCTGTTATGATGGAAGGCCCTGCGACAACAGTATTTGAAGGCCAGTTACGACTGCCGGGCGAGGCTCCGCCGCGCCGGCGCAAAGGCCCTCGCAGCCCTAAAACAAGGTCCTGACAGCTCAGGAGAACACGATGACAGAACAAACGGCCCGCCAGAAGGTCGCAGAACTCACCCGTGAGCAGGTAGCGGATTATCTGCGCGACAACCCTGATTTCTTTGTCGACCAGGATGAACTGCTGCGCACCCTGACCCTGCCTCACGACAGTGGACGTGCGATTTCCCTGGTGGAACGCCAGGTTCATCTGTTCCGAGAGCAGCGGGATACCCTGCGCCGGGAGCTGGTCGAGCTGGTCTCGATTGCCCGCCACAACGACCGCCTGTTCGAGAAGAGCAAACGCCTGCTGCTGCAGGTGATCGAAGCCCGAAACCTGAACGACATGGCGGCGGCTATCGATGACAGTATCCGCAGTGATTTCGGGCTGGATGCCGCGTCCGTCTTGCTGTTCAGCAATGATGAACTGCCCGGCTCCGGCCAGGGTGCCCTGCATGTTGTCAATGCCGACCTGGCCCAGAAACGACTGGGTAGCCTGCTGGATGGTGAGCGGGCGGTGTGCGGACAGTTCCGGGAGAATGAGCGGGAATTCCTGTTCCCGGACCGGGACGAACCGATCGCCTCGGTCGCCCTGATGCCACTGCGCCATGAAGGCCTGGTCGGGGTGTTTGCGGTGGGTAGCTGTGAGCCGGGTTATTTTGACCAGAGCATGGGATCGCTGTTCCTGAGTTATATCAGCGATACCCTGAGCCGCCTGCTGCCGCCCATGCTCAAACGCCATGGCTCCGGCGCATCGGTGTCTGACCTGGCGGTGGAAAGCGGTCAGGGGTGACCTTGGAGGTTGACCCCGGCGCCCTCGACACCCCCGGCACGCCGCCCGAGGCCCTGGCGGCGCCGCTGTCGGGCTTTATCCGCCACCTGCAATCAGAAAAGCGGCACTCCGCGCGCACCTGCGATAATTACCAGCGTGACCTGCAGCGCCTGGCGCTCTGGCTGACAGGAGTCGGTTGCGATTGCTGGGCGGACCTGTCCGGCCACGACGTCCGCCGGTATGTCGCCCACCTCAGTAAAGGCGGCCTTGGCGGCCGCAGCATTGCCCGCCATCTATCTTCTATTCGTCGCTTCTACCAGTATCTGCTCAGGGAAGGCCTGGCCCGGGATAACCCGGCGCTGGATATCCGGGCTCCGAAAACCGGTCGCCGGTTGCCGAAAGTGGCCGATGTCGACCAGATCAACCAGTTGCTGGAAGTAAACCCGGACGATCCGCTGGAAGTCCGGGACCTGGCCATGTTCGAACTGATGTATTCCTCTGGCCTGCGGCTGGCAGAATTGGCCGGGCTTGACCTGCTCTCCCTGGACCTCAAAGGCCGGGAGGTGAGGGTGCTGGGTAAGGGGAACAAGGAGCGGATTCTGCCGGTAGGCGGCAAGGCGGTAACGGCCCTGAACAACTGGCTGGCAATGCGGTCGTCCCTGGCGCCGGAAGGCGAGCCCGCAGTGTTTGTCAGCCAGCGGGGTGACCGCCTGAGCCGGCGCAGCATCCAGGCCCGGCTGGCCCGCTGGGGTGTGTTGCAGGGGGCCGACCAGCGCCTGCACCCGCACCTGCTCCGGCACTCCTTTGCCAGCCACATGCTGGAATCCAGTGGTGACTTGCGGGCCGTGCAGGAATTGCTCGGCCATGCCGATATCGCAACCACCCAGGTGTATACCCACCTGGATTTTCAGCACCTGGCCAGGGTCTATGACCAGAGCCATCCCCGGGCCAGGCGCCGGCGCGGGGGGTCGGGTTCCGGCGAGAGTTGAAACCGGGCGTCAGTGCCTCAGCATGGCATCGAGCTCGTCAATGATTTCTGCCCAGTCACTGTCTTCTTCCAGGCCTTCCTCCAGGAAGTGGGACTGGGCCTCGGACCAGAACGGGGCATCCTGCAGTGCGATTTCCGAGGGCAGTGGCGAGTGACGGCCAATGAAGTCTTCGATGCTGGCTTTGTCTGCCGGCATGCCAAGTTGTTCGAACAGGGTGCTCAGGCTATGTTTGCTGGTGTCCATGGAAGTGCCCTCTGTGATGGGTTGGCAAAATGCAATGTACCCCGTTTACGGGTATGGTTTCCTGAAATGTAGTGGACCCGCCGAGGATATCCAGTGAAGTCTGTTTCACAGTTATTGTTCTGCCTGCTGTTTCTGGTATTTCAAGGGGCCGCGCTGGCAGATCCGCCACTGGCTGCGCCGGACCCGGTGCTGGGCGTGGAAGACCTGGAGTGGCTGGAGCAGCAGGACAGCTTCCGGGTGGGCATCCGCCACAGCCAGGTACCCCTGGTGTTCGATACCGGCGATGGCCCCCTGGCGGGTATCTGGATCGATTACCTGCAGCGGATTGAAAACAAGCTGGGGGTGCTGGTAGAGCCGGAACTCCTGGATGGCTCCGGTAACCAGCCCGAGCCGGATATCATCCTGACGACCCGCATTCCCGATGCCCCGGTGATTCCGGGCGTGCGCCATACGGCGCCGCTGATGTCGCTCACCTATGGGGTCTTTGTGAACGCCGGAGCGGCGGCAATCCGCGGCCCGTCAGACCTTGAAGGCAGCCGGGTGGCCATTGTCGGTGACGACCCCAACCAGTACCCGCTGCTGGACCCGGTGAACAACTTTACCCCGGTGCCGGCGGCCAATCTTGGCGAAGCTGTCAGCCTGCTGTTGTCGGGCAAGGCGGATGCGTTTCTGGGGCCGGTACCGGTGGTGTCTGACTACCTGGAATCGGCAATGATCAACGGCGTTGGCCTGTCCTTGCTGCTCGACCACCGGGAGGTGGATGTCGTGTTGCAGGTGCCCATCGAAGAAGCCAACCTGTTCCGGGTGTTCGACCGCGCCATTACCGCCCTCGGCCACCAGGAACATCGCAGCATCCGGCAGTCCTGGCTGCAGGCCAGCGCACCGGAGATGGACGCCGGTAACCAGTCCCTGAGCAGCTCCGAGCGGGCCTGGCTGAAAGCCAATCCCGGGCTGAAGGTGGGCGTCCGGTCAGACTGGCCGCCCTTCGAATTCCAGCAGGACGGCCGGCCCGCCGGGCTGGTGGTCGACCTGCTCAAGCGCCTGGAACAGGATCTGGACATCCGCTTCGAATATGTCCCGGTGGATAGCCGCAGTGCCTCGGAAGAACAGCTGAAATCCGGTGAAGTGGATATCCTGCCGGGCATGTCCCGAACACCCCGTACCGAGCAGGATTTCCTGTTTACCCGGGCCTATGTGAACGTGCCCATTGCCCTGGCGATTCGGGACACCGGGCGGTTTATCGGGGATTTGCGGGAGTTGCGTGACGAGCGGGTGGGGGTGGTCAATCGCCAGGCCAGCCATGATTACCTGTTGATCAATCATCCGAACCTGGATATTTATCCTCAGCAAACTGTGGAAGAAGGCTTGCTGGCGCTGTCTAACGGCGACCTGGACGTGATGGTGACCCACATCCCGGCGGTCAGTTACACCGTCGCCCGGTTGGGGCTGACCAATCTGCGTATTACCAGCATCACCCCGTACCAGTATGACCTGCGGTTAGCCGTGGGACAGTCGGCCCAGCAGCTGCACCGGATACTGAACAAGGCCCTGAGTGGTTTGCCGGCATCGGAAACCGAGGCGGTGTACAACCGCTGGATTCACCTGGATATCGAGCAGGAAGCCGACTACACCGTGGTGCGCCGGATTATCCTGATCGCCATCGTGGTGGTGCTGATCTTCCTGTACTGGAACCGAAAGCTGTCGCTGGAAGTCGACGAGCGGATCCGGTCCGAGAATGCCCTGAGGCGCAGTGAAGACGAGCTGCGGGCAGCCAAGTTGGAGGCGGAGCGGCTGGCGCGGCAGGCCGAAGCCGCAAGCCGCTCCAAAAGCGAATTCCTGGCTAATATGTCCCATGAAATCCGGACACCGATGAACGCGGTAATCGGCTACAGTGACCTGCTGTATAACTCGGTTACCGACCCCCAGCAACGTAACTACCTCAACGCCATTCGTGCCGGCAGCCGCAGCCTGCTGATGCTGATTAACGACATCCTGGATCTGTCCCGGATTGAAGCCGGCAAGATGCGCCTGGACTTTGGCCCCGTGTCGGTACGCCGGCTGTTGAGTGATGTCCGCCACATCTTCGATCTGCGCGCCACCGAGCAGGGCATTACCCTGGAAGTGAGCGTTGGCAAGAAAATGCCGGCGGCCATGATGCTGGATGAAACCCGGCTGCGGCAGGTGCTGTTCAACCTGGTGGGTAACGCCATCAAGTTCACCCACGAGGGTGGGGTCACCGTTCGGGCCGTGGCCAGCGAGCTTGACGAACCGGGCGGGGAAGACTCCGAAACCCGGTATTACCGGCTGGTGGTGACGGTGGCGGATACCGGCATTGGCATTGCACCAGACCAGCAGGAGCGCATTTTTGATGCCTTTGAACAGCAGGAAGGCCAGAGCTCCCGGCGTTACGGTGGCACCGGGCTGGGCCTGGCAATCAGCCGTAAACTGGTTGAGATGATGGGCGGCGAGCTGACGGTGGAGAGTGAGTCGGACGTGGGGTCGACCTTCTCGGTGGTATTGCCCCGGGTGGAGGCTACCGTTGAACAGGTGGAAGACGACGGTACGCCGAAAGAATCGGAGCGGTTACTGGCCCAGACCATGAGCATGCAGGAGCGGGGCTGGTTGCGGGAAAAACTGGCGGAAGACTTCGGCAACGAATGGCAAGATGTTCGCGAGAGTGGCGACCCGGAACAGATGAAAGACTTTGCCCTGAGAGTCGTCGAGTGGGGGCAGCGCTATCGGTCGCCGTCGGTGACCCAGTACGGTGAGAAGTTGCTGTCGGATGTGGAAGCCTTCAACCTGGATGCCGTTAACACCGCGCTGGAAGCCTTCCCGCGCCTGCTGGGCCAGAGCTGAGGCGGCTCTGGCTTACAGGCAGTCGAACTGGGACTGGCGGTCGAAGGCAACCGACACCATGTCGTAACCGGAATCCGACAATGAGCGGATCAGGTCGCGGTCTTTAAGCAGGGTCATGCAGACTTTGTGTACGCTGGCCTGAAGCTGTTCGCTGGCCGGCTCCTGGCCGGTGAAGCGGAAGTCCACCACCAGGTATTTGCGATCCACTGCCGCAAGTTCAGGAATGTCTTCCCGCTCGATGCTTTCAAAGCCGATGTAGGTGGCTTCGTTGTCCGCGAAAACGCCGCTCATCAGAACATCCAGGTTTTCTGCCTGAGCTGCGGGTGCCGTCAGTGCGATGACCGCGGCGGAAGCAAGGGATGGCAACAGGGCACGCATGGTTATTCTCCTTGGGTCGCGCCTTAAATCCGTGTAACGCAATGTAACAGATTATTAAGTTAGATTGTTGCAGAGGATTTGGCAATTTTCCTCAGGTACCCACCGGATTTTTCAATTGTTTGCAATCTGCAGGCATTTGCCGGGGCTCACCGGGCTGGTCTGTTCCGGCGATGGTTTTCAGCTATCATTGGCGCATTGGTCTGCGAAAAATAACGAGGCAAAACTATGTTCCAGCTTGTGTTCAAAGGGGAGTGCGTGCCGGGCACCGACCCTGCTGCGGTTCGCAATAACGCAAAGGCCCTGTTCAAGGCCAGTGTCGAGCAGCTCGACCGCATGTTCAGTGGTCAGCCGGTGGTTATCCGCAACAAGCTTGAGCAGGTACAGGCCGAAAAATACCAGGCGGTTCTGAAAAAGCATGGCATGGTGGCCTATGTGCAACCGATGGCCGGTGCAGCGCCATCCAGGCCGCAGCCCCGGCAGGAACCGGCACCGTCGGCACCGGAACGCCCCGCCAGCCCGGCGCCGGCAGCTACCGGTGCCGCGCAGGATGCTCCCGCCCGAACCGGTAAAGCGCCGGAACCGGAACCCGGTGACCGACTGCCCGTTGCCGGTGAAAAAGTGGATGACATCCTGGCCGGTTCCGGCCTGAGCCTGGACCCGCCCGGAGTCACGCTGGTGGAGCACCGGGAAGCGGAAGCCCCCATGTTTGAGCACCTGGACGACTGGACCCTGGCGCCACCCGGTACCGACCTTGGCGTAGACCGGGTGGTTCCGCCGCCGGTTGTGCCGGATATCTCCCACCTTTCCCTGGCCGACGATGACAAGAAAAAGCACTGATCGCCCGATCTTGAGCCCCCCGAAGCTGTTCGCCATTGCGCTGACGCTGCTGGCCATGCTGGCAGCGCCAGCTTGGGGCCAGTCGCGGCCCGAGGTTCGCCCCAAGGTGGGCCTTGTGCTCAGTGGCGGCGGCGCCAAGGGCATGGCCCATGTGGGAGTGTTGCGTGCGCTGGAAGAAATGAAGGTGCCGGTAGACCTGGTGGTGGGCACCAGCGCCGGCTCCGCCGTGGCGGCCCTGTATGCCTCCGGCATGCCGGTGGAGGAAATAGAACGCCGGTTTATCGAGCTGGACTGGCTATCCAGTTTCCGGGACGACCCCGGCCGGGCCTACAAGCCGGTCCGGCGCAAGCAGGATGACTGGCGTTTGCCGCTGGCCCCCGGCCTGGGGGTGAGCATGGACGGTATCCGGCTGGGTGGCGGCCTGGTGACCGGCCAGAATCTGGGCTTTATCCTGAGCGAACTCACCCGCAATGCCGCGCTGGTGGAGGATTTCGATGAGCTTTCGATCCCGTTCCGGGCGGTGGCCACCGACCTGGAAACCGGGGTGGAAGTGGTGATCGGCAGTGGCGACCTGGCGGAAGCCATCCGGGCCAGTATGAGCATACCGGGAGTCTACGCGCCGGTAGAACGGAGCGGCCGGCTGCTGGTAGACGGTGGTGTAGCCAACAACCTGCCGGTTAGCGTGGCCCGGGACATGGGCGCCGATATCATCATTGCCGTGGATATCACCGACCCGCTGCTGACCAACGAGGAAATGCAGGAAGCCTTTTCGGTGGTTGGCCAGCTGACCACCATGATGACCCGCCGTAATACCGACGATCAGCTGGCCCGGCTGACCGACAGCGACATACTCATCCGGCCGGACCTGGAAGGGCACTCCTCTGCCGACTTTTTTGACGGCCCGGTACTGTTCGAGCTGGGCGCGACCGCTGCCCGCGAACATGCGGTGGCGCTGAACCGGCTGGCGGTTTCCGGCCCGGCCTGGCAGGCCTGGCGGGATTCGGTCGAAGGCGGCATGTGGCAGCCGGGGCCGATCGCCCGGATCGAGTTCACACAGGGTGACCGCCTGGCCAGTGAATTCCTGCGCGAGCGGATTCACCAGCAAGC
The DNA here is from genome assembly GCF_001447135.1 of Marinobacter sp. P4B1. NCBI lineage: Bacteria > Pseudomonadati > Pseudomonadota > Gammaproteobacteria > Pseudomonadales > Marinobacteraceae > Marinobacter > Marinobacter sp. P4B1. Next base: position 109,792 of record NZ_LLXM01000002.1, on the reverse strand, counting down.
CGGTGAGCCACTGGATGTCGAACAGCTGGAAGATGACCTGAAACGCATCTACGGCCTCGGCTATTACGAGACAGTGTCCTGGTCGATGCGCCCGTCTGAAGAGGGACCGGTGCTGATGGTGCGGGCCCGGGAGAAAAGCTGGGGGCCGAACTACCTGTCGTTTGGCCTGAACTACGAAGACAACTTTGACGGCGACACCCGTTTTAACCTGGCCGCGGGCCTGCGTATGACCGAACTGAACCAGCTGGGGGCCGAGTGGCAGACTGCCCTGCAGCTGGGGACCCAGCCCTGGGTGCGCACCCAGTGGTACCAGCCGCTGGATTACGGCTATGACCGGTTCGCGGTGCTGGGCGTGGAATACCGCCAGGATGATTACAGCGTGTACCAGGATGGCGAGCGGATTGCCGAGATTGATGTAGGCTTCCGCCAGATAGACCTGGCAGTAGGTATGGAGCTGGGCCGCAACGGTGAGGTGCGCCTGGGCTACGTGCGCGGGCTGGCGTCAGTGGATGATGAGTTGGGTGCGTCGGTGGCACCTTCCAGCCATGTTCATCAGGGCTACGCCAGTGTGCAGTTGGTTCACGACTCCCTGAGCGATACCTTTTACCCGAAATCCGGTGCCTTTGCTGGTATCCGGGGCCGTTTTGAGCGAGACGGGCTGGGTTCTGACCGGGAGTTCGATTCGGTGACCGGCATGCTCCTGGGCACCGGCACCTGGGGCCGGTTCAACCTCACCGGCCTGGCGTACACCCGGCAGGTGGTCAGTGGTGAGCCGGGTATCGAGAATGCGGCCCGCCTGGGTGGCTTCCGGCAGCTGTCGGCCTATGCGCCGGGTGAAATCACCGGTAACGATGCGGCACTATTGTCGGCCTATGCCCGGCGGGAATTCGGCGGGCCGGTGATGCCTTGGTTCGCCGGCGTGGGCTTTGAAACCGGTAACGCCTGGGACACCATGGACGATGCCCGCTGGTCTGGCCTGGTACGATCCTGGAGCCTGTTTGCCGGGGTGAATACCTTCCTGGGCCCGGTGCAGCTGGCCGGCGCCTATAATAATGAAGATGACTGGACCGCCTACTTGAACATCGGCTTCTCGTTTACCCAGCTGTTCTACTGATCCAGCGCCGCCAGTACCTGGTCGCTTTGCTGTTGTGCGTAGCTGTGCAGCAGCGAAGCCAGGGCCTCTTCGTCCCGGTCACGAATGGCCTGGATCGATTCTTCCATATGCTTCAGGTTGTCTTCCAGAACCTGCTTCCCGCCCTGGCGGAAGGCTACAAACGCGCAGCGCTTGGCCGATGGCCACAGGTCTTCAATGGCAGAGACAATAAAGTAGTTGTCTGCGTAGGCCAGCGAGGCCTTGGTGTACTCGATGCCCAGCTCCAGGAACGCCATCAGGTCGTTGTTCTGGTAGCAAGCCTGCATCTGGCTGTGCAGTGATTCCAGCCGGGCCATGTCTTCGGGCTGCCACTGCCGTACCAGTTTGCGGCCGGTGTGGGTCAGGTACAGCTCCAGGGTTTCGTACAGGCTTCTGACGAAGTGCTCGTCCAGCGGGGTTACGAAGGCGCCTTTGCGGGGTACGTTCCTGACCAGGTGGCGTTTTTCCAGAAGCAGCAGGCCTTCGCGGATGGAGCCGTGGCTTACGTCCATTTCCTTGGCCATGGCGCTTTCGTAGATGCGCTCGCCGGAACGGAGCTGGCCAAAGGCAATCAGGTTTTCAATGTGGCGGGCGACCTGCTCGGTCAGGGTCTCACGGGGTTTGAATGCGGTCATGGAGTATCGGTTGTTGTCTTGCCGGTTTTCGGGCGGTCATATTGGCACAAGCCTGCACTGAGAACCAGTTCAAAGAAGCGGTGCCAGCAACCGTACGGCACGACAGCCCAGGCGGAACGGAAGTGAGCGGTCCTGGTAGTCGCTTTCGGTCATCAGCCGGCACTGTTTCAGGTCGTCTTCCAGCATCTGCTCTACCTGCCCGATGAACTCCGGGTGGGTGTTAATGGCCATGATCTCGAAGTTCAGGCGCATGGAGCGGTTATCCATGTTGGCAGTGCCCAGGGCCGCATAGCGGTCGTCCACCAGTACCACCTTCTGGTGCATGAAGCCCGGCTGGTAACGATAGATGCCGATGCCGGCCTGGCTGGCCTGCACCAGGTAGGAATAGGCCGCTACCCGGATCAGCGGGCTGTCGGATTTCTCCGGAATCAGGATGCGTACATCCACGCCACGCAGTGCCGCCAGCTGCAGCGCGTTCATGATCTGGAAATCCGGCACGAAGTAGGGCGAGGCGATCCACAGGCGGGTTCGGGCGTTGTTGATGCAGTTCAGGAAAAACAGGGTGCAGGTTTCCCAGGTGTCGGCCGGGCCGGAGGGCAGTACCAGCACTTCCTGCTGCCCCGGAGGTGGCTCTGCCGGCGCCCATTCCAGCTCGGGGCGGTCGTTGCTGGCCCAGTTCCAGTCTTCCAGCCAGGCCAGTTGCAGGCCGATGACCGCCGGCCCGTCGATACGGCAGTGGGTATCCCGCCAGGGCTCCTGGTCCATGGCAGTTCCCAGGTATTCGTCGCCCAGGTTGATGCCACCGACAAAGCCGGTGTGGCCGTCACACACCAGCAGCTTGCGATGGTTGCGGAAGTTGATCTGGAAGCGCCGGCGGCGGATGTTGCCGTCGCCAAAGGAGGCAACCCGTGCCCCGGCGGCGCTCAGTTCGTTGAGCCAGCGGCGGGACAGGGAGACGCTGCCGATGTCATCGTACAGAAACCACACCGACACACCTTCCGCCAGCTTGCGCTCCAGGATTTCCTTGATCCGATGGCCCACCTTATCGGAGCGCACCATGTAAAACTCCAGCAGAATGTAGCGGGAGGCCTGTTCCATGGCTTCGAACAGGGCCTCGAAGGTGGCCTCGCCATCCCGCAGCAGTGTGCAACGGTTACCGCTGGTAAACGGCTGCCGGCTGAGTTTGCACAGCACCTGCAGTTCATCGCTGAAGTGCCGGTCGCCGGGCTTGGCAATCGACGTACTCTGGTTCTCAAAGGTATCCAGCAGGTCAGACAAATCCTTGTTGCCCATGCGCCGGGCCTTTACGTAGCCGCCAAAGCGGATACGCCCGAACAGCAGGAACGCCGGCACGGCCAGGTAGGGCAGGCCCAGCAGGGCAATAATCCAGGCAATGGCGCCCTGGGAGGTACGGTAGGTCAGCAGAATGCGATAGATGCAGGCGATGGCGGCCAGGTACAGCAACGCCAGTGGGATAGCGAGCCAGGACAGGGTATCACCGGTCATGCGCTTGCCTCCTGGTGCCTGGCCCGGTATTGCGCAGGCGCCATGCCGGTCCAGCGCTTGAAGGCGCGGCTGAAGGCGCTGAGTTCGGAGAACCCGAGCAGGAAAGCAATTTCGCCCAGGGCATATTGATCGTCGGCAACATAGCGCAGCGCCTTGTCTTTGCGGACCTGTTCCACCAGGTCGTGGAAGCTCAGGCCTTCTTTTTTCAGCCTGCGGTACAGGGTTTGCCGGCTCATGTGGCATTGCCTGGCCAGGGTGTCGGCGTCAATACGGTCGGTCGCCATTTGCCGGGAGATCAGCCGGCGTACTTTGCGGCTGAATGACCGGCGGGTTTGCAGCCGGGCCAGTACGGCGTTTACCTGTTTCAGTACCGCCGAATACACATAGGGGTTGCGGTGCGGAATGCGGTGCCCCAGGTGCTTGCTGGCAAAGGCCATGCGGGTAATGCCACAGCCGAACAGGACCTGGCCGCCGAACAGCTTCTGGTATTCCGCGGCGTAATCCGGTTCCGGGTGGGCAATTTCCACCCAGTCTGCCTCGATGCCCCGATGAATAAAGTGCCGGGTGCGGCACAGGGCGGCGGCCAGGGTGCGGTCCATGTCCTGCCGGCAGTAGTGGGCCGGGTTATCCGGTTGCCAGGTCAGAATGGCCTGCTCCGGCGTCTGCTCGAAGCTGAGCGTCACCGATTCATTGATCAGCCGGTGCAGCCGTACGTATTGGACAACAGCTTCTCCCAGGGTGTCGCAATTGAAGAAGACATGGCCTACCAGCCCCATGCGTTCCGGGTCGATCACCTGGCCGGCGTGCAGGCCCACGCCGGGGTCTGCGGTCAGTTGCTCGGCCAGTTCCCATAGCTGGTAGTGAATGCCGGCGGGAATGCGCAGGTCCGGGTCATCCAGTTCTTCCAGGCGCACGCCTGCGATGTCTTCCACCCGGGCACGGTCCAGCAGCCCCCGTTTTTCGAGGTAATGCACCAGCGCAAGGGTGCTGGAGGCCGCCACATGGGGCGTTGTTGCTGGATCCGCTTGGGGATGCATGGTATTCGCTGGCTCCGCGGTTCGGTTCAGGCTGATACAAAATGTCAAACGATTGGCACAGCTGGTCAACGGGTATCAACACCTTAAACGATAGCATGTGTGGCATCAGGTTGAAGTAGCCTTAACGCCAATTGGAGGTGTTGTATGACACAGGAAATCTTTGTTCCCCGTACCCAGAGCGAGCGCGAAAACATTGTGGCGCTGGCTGAGTATCTGGACAGCATCTTCTATTGCTGATTTCTCAGTCGTAATGTCTGTGACCATTTAGCCGGGCCTTTGCCCGGTTTTTTTCTGCCTGAAATTCCCCTTGCCCCGTGCACTGGCGGTGGTAGTGTATCCGGTTCATTCAGATAACCGGAGGTTGCCTGCGTATGGGCGTTGAACTGAATCACCGTATTTCCGGCCAGGGAGAGCCGCTGATCCTGTTGCACGGATTGTTCGGATCCCTCGAGAACCTGGGCGGCATTGCCCGCCGGCTGGAAGATAACTGGCAGATTCACGCGCTGGACGAGCGCAACCACGGCAGTTCTCCCCACAGTGATGAAATGAACTATCCGGCCATGGCCGCCGATATCATCGCCTACATGGATGCCCAGGGGCTGGGTCAGGCCACTATTCTGGGCCACTCCATGGGTGGAAAGGTGGCCATGCAGGTGGCCCTGAGTTATCCGCAGCGGGTGAAAGCCATCATCGTGGCGGACATTGCCCCGGTGACCTACCACCCCCGCCATGACGACATCCTCGAAGGTATGAAAAGCCTCGACCTGAACGGGGTCAAATCCCGCAAACAGGCAGACGAGCGGCTGGCAGAATTCGTGGAAATCCCCGGTGTGCGCCAGTTCCTGCTCAAGAACCTGGAGCGTATTCCGGCCGAAGAACAGACCGACAGCGATATCATCTTCCGCTGGCGCCTGAACCTGCCGGTGATCGATGCCTGCTACCAGAACCTGGCGGACGCACCGGAAGGTGATGGCCCGTTTGAAGGGCCGGTGCTCTTTATCAAGGGCGCAGACTCCGCCTACATCCAGGAAAAACACCAGGACACCATCCGCCGCTTGTTTCCGAACGCCGAACTGAAAATTATCGAAGGCACCGGCCATTGGCTGCACGCCGAAAAAGCCGATACCTTCGCCACCCTGTGCCGGCGGTTTCTGGAGCAGTAAGGTGTGACGCGGCCATTGCCGGCAACCGGTGGATGTCTGCTAAGGTGAGTGGTCCCAAACGAAGAATCATAAAACGGATCGGGCGTGCATGATGAAATGGTTACTGACCGGACTATTGGTGCTCTTTGTGTTGGTGGGCAGCTTTCTGCTGACACCATCCCCTGTCGACAGCAAGGCCTGGGAGCCGCCCGAGCCTCCGGCCCTGACCGGAATCCTGGCGCCTAATAACCAGCTGCGACAGGCCGATCTGCTGGCCCGGGGCCAGGTGTACGGCCCGGAAGACACCACGGTGGATGCCAACGGCGTGCTCTATACCGGCACCCAGGACGGCAAAATCGTTCGGGTATTTCCTGACGGCCGGGTGGAAACCTGGCTGCAGACCGAAGGCCGGCCACTGGGCATGGTGTTTGACCGCCAGGGTAACCTGATTGTGGCGGATGCCTGGAAGGGCTTGCTGTCGATAGCGCCGGACGGTGAGATTACCGTGCTCACCCGGGAGGCGGAAGGCACACCGTTCCGGTTCACCGACGATGTGGTTGTCGCCACGGATGGTCGTATCTACTTTACCGATGCCAGCTCCCGCTTCCGCCAGCCGGATTACATCCTGGACCTGCTGGAAATGCGGCCCCACGGTCGCTTGCTGCGCTACAACCCGAAAACCCGCAGAACCGAAGTACTGCTGCGTAACCTGTATTTTGCCAATGGCGTGGCGGTATCTCCGGATGGTGACTACCTGCTGGTAAACGAAACCTGGAAATACCGCATCCTGAAATACTGGATCAACGGCCCGAAAGCCGGCCGTACCGAAGTGTTTGCAGACAACCTGCCCGGTTTCCCGGACAACCTGGCCGTGGATGAACGGGGCCGTTACTGGGTTGCCTTCCCGACCCTGCGTAACCCCCAGGTGGACGCCATGCACCGCCGGCCCTGGATGAAGAACCTGGTTGCTCGCCTGCCTGCCGGCTTCCAGCCCGAGCCGGAGGAATACGGCCTGGTAGTGGCCTTTGATGACCGCGGCCGTATGCTCACCAGCCTGCACGACACGACCGGCAGCCATTTGCAGGAAATCACCTCGGTGAACCCGCACAACGGCTTTCTATACTTTGGTTCACTTCACAATGACCGCATCGGCCGGCTACCTTTGCAGGCTATTTCCGGTCTGGGGGAGCAGCCTTGAGCGATGAAACAGCCTTGAGCGATGAAACAGCCATGAGCGAATCAGAAGCACACAACTGGGATCTGCCGGATCCGTTCATCCTGCCCATCACCGTGCGGGAAGAAGACACCGACCGCCTCGGCCACGCCAATAACGTGGTATACGTGCGCTGGATGGAAGACGTCAGCTGGGCCCACATCGAAAGCCTGGGGATGACCTGGGCCCTGCACGAAGAAACCGGCAAGGCCATGGCCATCACCCACACCGAGGTGGATTACCTGTTGTCTGCCAATGCCGGCGACGAGCTGGTGCTGGGTACCTGGCTGACGGACTGGGACGGCCGGTTCCGCTCGGCCCGTCAGTTCCAGCTGATTCGCGTGGCCGATGGCAAAACCCTGCTGCGGGGGCTTTCAACCCATGCCTGCGTGGATATGAAGAGCCAGCGGCCGTCCCGGGCACCGAAAGCCTTTGCCGAAATCCTCTCCGGTGCCCTGGTGCCGGGTGGTCGTGGTTTGCCCCTATAAAGCCCGCCGGGTGAAATTCTGCTAGTCTGAAGCTGAAACTGCGCGCCTGTTCAGGCGCTTGACTCATTGTTGTCTGGAGACACCCATGGAATCCTCTGAAGCAACTGACGCTGTGCCGATGCGCCACGTGGTCTATGACCGGTTTGGGGGCAGTGATGTTCTGCAGGTAACGGAGTCTCCGGTACCTGTGCCCGCCGGAGGCGAAGTGTTGATTCGAGTCCACGGCGCCGGCCTGAACCCCATCGACTGGAAAACCCGCAAAGGCCTGGGCTTTGTCGCCACTCAGATCGAAGGCCGCATGCCGTGGACCCCGGGCTACGATGCCGCCGGTGAGGTAGTGGCCGTGGCTGATGACGTGACCACCCTGGCTCCAGGGGACCGGGTGATGGGCATGATCGGCTTTGCCGAATCTGGCGGGGCCTATGCCCAGTATGCCGTGGCCCGGGCTGACGAACTGGCCATCGTGCCGGAAGAGCTGGACCTGGTTACCGCAGGGGGCGTGCCGCTGGCGGCGCTGACGGCCTGGCAGGCGTTGTTTGAAGTGGCCGGGCTGGAGTCCGGGCAGAAGATTCTGATCCACGCCGGGGCTGGAGGCGTTGGCCACTTTGCCGTGCAGTTCGCCCTGGAACGCGGTGCCCATGTGATTGCCACAGCGTCTGCGAGTAACCGGGATTTCCTGGCCGAGCTGGGCGTGCATGAAGTGATTGATTACCACACCACCGACATTGCGGACGAGTGCTACGGACTGGATGTGGTGCTGGATTTGATCGGTGGTGAAACCGGCAAGCGGTCATTGCAGACCCTGTCGGAATCCGGTGTGCTGGTGACCATTCCCACGGTGACCGCCGATGAGGTGGTCAGTGCCGCGGAAGCCATGGGCGTAAGAGCCCATGGTATGAAAACCCGGCCGGACGTTTTCCACTTGGAAGAAATTGCCGAGCTGATCGAAGACGGCGATGTGCGGGTGCACGTTGACCGGGTATTCCCGCTCGAGCAGGCCCGCGACGCCCACGACCTGCTGGAAGCAGGCCACGTGCGGGGCAAGCTGGTGCTCGACTGCCGCTGATCTGTCCCCGCTGGATTCAGCAGGCCGTCAGGCCTGCTGCTCTTCGTTGCTGGCGGGTTTCTGGTCGCCGGTATCGGATGCCCGCTCTTTCCGTTCTTTCTGGGGCTGTGGTGGCACCAGGCTGATCAGAACCCAGTCGTCTTCCGGTTCCAGGTCATCCATCGCTTTCACCGGATGTATGTGTTCCCTCCCGTCCATCACAAACAGCACCAGGGCTTCGTTCTGGTACTGGTTCAGGAACTGCTCGTAACTGAACTCCTCGCTCAGCTGGGTGGTCTTCACCGTATAGCCCTGGCTCACCAGGCTGGCCAGCTTGGCATAGCTCACACCGTCAAACAGACCCCGGGTCTGCTGTACCTTGCCGGCGGTTTGCAGGCGGGCGCGCTGGTCCTGGTCGCCTTCTGTCAACCCGAATACCGAGTGCTCCCCGAACCAGTCCAGGAAGTGATAAGTGGCCAGGCTGTTCATCTGTTTGTACGGCGACAGGATCAGCAGGTTGCCGATGCCGGTCAGGTCCATATGTTTTGCAGCATGTTCCGAGGCCGGGTTGCCGAAATACACCGGCAGGTTCTCCATGCGGGCCTGGCGCACGTTTTCCCAGTTGGTATCGGTCAGCATGGCCGGAATTTCGTGTTTTTTCAGGGCCTGGGCAATCAGGCGGGCTACCGGGTTGGCACCCAGAATCAGGAAGCCATGGGCCGGCGGTTCCTGTACGCCCAGCAGCTTGGCGACCGGCCGTGCCGTCAGGCTCTGGATCACCACCGTGGTAATGATCAGCATGAACACCAACGGCACCAGCACGCCGGCGCTCTCATAGCCGATCCGTTCCAGCTGGAAAGCGAACAGGGCGGAGACAGCAGCTGCCACGATACCCCGGGGCGCAATCCAGCTCAGGTAAAGTTTGTCTCGCCATGTGAGGGACGTACCGATGGCCGACAGAAAGATACTGGCAGGCCGGGCCACCAGCATCAGGCAGGCCAGCACTGCCACCAGGCCCCAGCCCAGGTCGGCAATGGCGGTAAATTCTACCCGGGCGGCAAGGATGATAAACAGGGCCGAGATCAGCAGTACGCTGAGGGATTCCTTGAACTCCAGGATGCTGTCGATCGGCACCTGTTTCATGTTGGCCATCCAGATGCCCATTACCGTCACGGTCAACAGGCCGGACTCATGGGCCATCTCGTTGGAAATGGCAAACACACCGAGCATGAAGGTCAGCGTGCCGGCATTGTGCAGGTACTGGGGAATCCAGTGCTTGCGAAGCACCAGGCCATTCAGGTAACCGGCTGCCGCGCCGATCAGGAAACCCACCAGCAGGGTTTTGCCGAAAATATACAGGGAGTGGCTGAAGACATTGCCCTGGCCCCAGGACACAATTCCTTCGAACACCAGCACCGCCAGCAGGGCGCCGACCGGGTCAATGATAATGCCTTCCCAGGTCAGGATATTGGCCAGCTTGGAGGTGGGCCGCACCGCCCGTAGCAGCGGTGCAATCACCGTTGGCCCGGTTACCACGGAAATGGCGCCAAACAACAGGGCCACTTCCCAGGACACCTCCAGGATCCAGCGGGCGGCCAGGGTGCCGATAATGCAGGTAACAATGGTGCCGACCGGGATCAGGTTGCGCACCATCTTGCCGTGGCCTTTGATTTCCTCGTACCGGAGCGTCAGGCTGCCTTCGAACAGAATGATGGCCACCGCCAGCGAAATCATCGGAAACAGGATGTCGCCAAAAATATCTTCCGGATGCAGAAAGCCTGTCACCGGGCCGGCGATGATGCCGCCAGCGAGCAGAAACAGGATGGCCGGCATGCGTACCCGCCAGGCAGCCCATTGGCAAATCAGGGAGGTAAGGCCGATACCTGCGAGGATCAGGGTGGTACTAATGGCCATAAGCGGGTTCCGGTTGGTTAATTAAAGGTTGGCTTTGCGTGCAATTCTGTTCAGCAGCCGGGACGCGGCAAAGAATCCGAAGCTGGCGGTTACCGGGCTGGCGGCGCCAAAACCCGAGGCACAATCCAGCCTTACCGGGCCGTCTGTGGCGGGCTTCTGCAGGCACACTTCACCATCGGCCGCCGGATAAGTTAGCTGCTCCAGAGAGTATACGGCCTCAATGCCAAAACGCCGCTTGGGATTTCGTGAAAAGCCGTATTCCCGACGCAGCATATTACGAACCTTGGCCAGCAATGGATCCTGGGTGGTCTTGCTCAGGTCCGCCACCTGGATCTGGGTCGGGTCCATCTGGCCACCGGCACCGCCGGCACAGACAATCGGAATCTTGCGCCTCTGGCAGTGGGCAATCAGCGCCGCCTTGGCCTTCACGCTGTCGATAGCATCCACCACCGCGGTCATGTCTTCGGTAATCAGTTCGGCCACGTTTTTAGCGGTCAGAAAACCAAAATGCACCCGGATATCCGCCTGAGGATTGATGGCCCGCAGCCGCTCAGCCATGGCATCGGTCTTGGTGCGGCCATACTGGCCCTGAAGCGCGTGCAACTGGCGGTTGGTGTTGGAGACACAGATGTCGTCCATATCGATCAGGGTAATCGTGCCAATGCCACTGCGCGCCAGGGATTCCGCCGCCCAGGAACCCACGCCGCCGAGGCCGACAATGGCGATGTGGGCATTGCGGAAAGCGTTCAGGGCTTTGCGGCCATAGAGGCGCTCTATGCCGCCGAAGCGGAAAGCGTAGTCGTCGGTCGGCGGGACATGTGAATTCATTCGCGGCTCTTAGCTGGTCACCTGGGTAAGAAGGGTTGGATGCTGCTGAATTGTAACGCAGTGCCTGCGACCGGGGCTATGAGGTGAGAAATTAGAATTCGGCGAGCCCCGGTTGGGGCTCGCCGGTAGTAAGGGCCTGGTTTACTTGCCGGTGACGTCCACCAGTACTGCGAGCCCCAGTTCGTCATAATTCTGAGCGTCGGTCTGGAGATAGCCAACCGTGAACACCCCAAGGCTGGCATCTTCGTTGAAGAAGCCTTCGAACTTGGTATCACCGTCCGCATCGGCAACGGTTATGGTCGTTGCCCCATTCGAGGCGACCTCCATACTGAACTCGACTGCGCTGACCTTATCAACACTCGCCGTGATATCAGAGCCCAAACCTTCGTTCTTGCTGATTTCAGAGAAGTTGCCTGTGACGGAACCTGCAGTATTGCTGTTCATGGTCATATATGTGTTGAACTGACTTGCGAACATGGCGATAAAACCTGTCGAACCGCCCTCAAGTGCCGAGCTCACCATCATCAGCCGATATTTTTTAGCGGACAGATCAGGTACGCTGCTGGGCAGCTTGACCATCATCGTCTTATTGAATTCTGCGAAGTCCGATGGTGTTGATGTGCCGTCAACGTAACTGCCATAGCTCTCGGAAAAGTCCAGGTAGCTTGCATCCTCGCTCACAAAGCCGACTGCACCGGAATCGCCTGCAATTGTGCCATCGGCTGCAATGTTCAGACTAATTCCGGTTTCTGCCGCGACGTCCTGGTCAGCATAGTCAGCGCCGTTACCGTCAACGAATATAGTGTGGGCAAGGCCCGCATTTAAGTCCGCGCTGAAGCCGGAGCTAAAGGTGACCGTGTTGGTCTCGGCTCTGAGCTCCAATGACCCGGGGTAAAACTGGGAGCCAAAGTATACTCGTCCGTAGTCTCCACTGAGATCGGCATCTGTCAGGTTAGCAGGCTTGCGAGCGAAGACTTCCAGCGAGCGAAATACTTCATCGCCCTGTCGGTTGTTTGGATCAAGCGCGTCGTACGAATCGGTCAGGCCATATCGAACGGCGGCTTCGTGGGTCAAACCGAAGAACAGGCCTTTGTCCGCGACTTGTTGGAATACGTAAGTAGTCGCCGGATACCGCCATCCATAAGGGTAATCGGCATCGCCAATCTCTTCTTCAAACTCGCCCTGAACCGACAGAACACCCTTGGTGTTGAAGGATCCGGGGAAAGTCTCCGGATCCTCGCCATCTGACGGGCTGGCTTCGTAATAAACATAACTGTTTGCGATGGACTGCCCATTCAAGTTGCCGTAAACACTGTCCTCCGACAGATAGGTCATATTTACGGTGCCGGAACCCCCGTCAGCGAACTTGAACTGACCAAGCCACATGTCGTGGGCAAAGGTGCCATAACCATCGCGGCCATCGTCATCATGGAGCTGGAAGGCCAGTGCTGCGTTAGCGTAATCACCGGCGATCAGACTGACATCGGCGCCTGCAGCGGAGATGGTGGCTACTTCGGTCTCAACGAAGGCACCGACTTCCTGCTCAAGTGTATTGAACATTTCATCCAGGTTGGCCCCTGCGGCAAGGTCAAACTCTTTCACCTTACCGGAAAGCTTGACCACATCTTCAACGACCAGTTGTTCGAGGTCGGCACCGGTTTCGATGAATTTGCGCAGCACGAATTCGGAAGCGGGGTTAATATCGATGGTCTTTTCTACCACCTGCGCTCTAAGGGAGTGGTTGGCGCCGGTAATTCGCAGGATCAGGTTGCCAGCCAGGTTAACGCCCTGTGGAAGTGTCAAACGGTAGTCGCCGGTAATCGATGTTGCAGTTCGGGCCAGGACATCGCCGACCTGGTTGCCCTCGTTGTCGACACGTATGAGTTCGACGTCGGCACCCTGAATAGGCTCAAGTCCGGTGATCTCGGCAACTGCCGCAGGAATAAAGAAGTTCGATGCGATTTCAAGGAATCCCTGAGTCTCAAACTGGGCAACCATGCCGCCCGGTGCGGAAGCTGTGCCGGAGATCGACTCTCCTGATGTTGTTGTTCCATCACCTTGCGTTGATTCTCCCGGGATATAAGCCCCGTCATTATTACAGCCCGTCAGAGCTAATGCTGACGCCACGGCTGTAGCTAAAATCACTTTGTTAATACGTTGCATAACAACTCCTTGATCTGGTGAGTGCCGGATTCTTGTTTTGAATTTTTCCTTTCACCGGCTTCACCCTCAAAACCAGAGGGTAGAGGTTCTATAGCACAGGGTTTTGTGATGGAGCCCACCCATATGGGTAGGGGAATGACGGTTTTCTGTAGCAATGATGTAACAGTTGTGAATGGATATTGTTTCGGGTGTGAACTAGATTGTCAGGATAGGCGACATGTTGAGTCTGAGTTGAGGTATGGGGTGGACACCCGAATGCTTTCCCTGCAACGAGTAAAAGTTTCGTGAAATCAGTGCCTCTGAGCCGGGGTATCCTGGTCTGTAATGAGTTCGGTTGTATTGTGTTCCGCAATGCAGCTGCGACAGATATGCTCAATCGCGGCGTTGGCATAAGACAGAACCCTGATGGAACCCTGAGCGCTTTTGGTACTGGCAAGGCCCGAGAGCTGAGTACGATGTTGTCCGCAGCAGTGGAGTCCTCGCTTGTCCAGGCGGAGCGGAAAGATCAGGTGCTTCAGCTTCGTTATGATGACCAGCACTGTACTTTGGTGATTACTCCTCTGCTGGCTGAGACCATGGTGACTGAGAATGTTCCGGGTGTTGGCGCCTTGATCACTCTATATGACTGGAGTGATTTACCTGCGATCGATTCAGACTTGCTTACAGAAATGTTTGGTCTGACGAGTGCAGAGGTCAGGGTCGCGGGTGAATTGGTTAAAGGCCGTAGTTTGACTGAAATTGCAGAGAGCTTTGGCCGGTCACGGGAAACCATCAAGTATCACCTCCGGGGCTTGCTTCGAAAAACCGGGACAAGGCGTCAGGGTGAGCTGATTTCAGTGCTTGCGCGAACCTGTGTGATTTGCTGAAAGGTCCAGCGACTGACCCACAAAAAAAGCCGCGCAAAGCGCGGCTTCAAGAAGGTACCAACCTCACAAGGAGGCGGGTTGGACTAGTTCAGAGACACTAATCAACGCATTCATTATTGACCGGAAACATGTCTTGATAAAGGTCATGAATGGACATTTACCGGTCATTTCCGGCCAGATTTTTGGTCTGGCCGGCATTTGTGGCCGCTCAGGCCACCCAGTGCTCATCGGAAAGCGACATCAGGCTGTCCTTTCCGCTCTGGATGTCTTTCAGCAGCCAGTCGGTTTCCGGCATCAGCTTTTCGAAGTAGAAGCGGGCCGAGGCCTGCTTGCTTTCCAATAATGGCTTGTTGCCTTCGCCGGCTTCGAGTTGCTGGCCGGCAACGCCCGCCATCCGCGACCACAGGTATCCGATCACGGTCAGGGCCATCAACCGCAGGTACGGGGTGGCTGCGGCGCCGGCCTGCTCCGGGTCTTTCGGGGCGTTTTGGGCCAGCCACAGGGTGGCTTGTTCCAGGCCCTTGATGGCGCCTTTCAGTTCTTCCCGGTAGGGTGCTTCCGGGTTGTCCTTCAGGTAGCCGGTCAGCTCGGCAAACAGGGCGCGTACCAGCTGGCCACCTTTCAGGGCCAGCTTGCGGCCCACCAGGTCCATGGCCTGGATGCCGTTGGTGCCTTCATAAATGCGGGCGATCCGGCCATCACGCACCAGTTGTTCCAGCGGCCAGTCCTGGGTAAAGCCGGAGCCGCCCAGCACCTGCTGGCCCCAGTTGGCGTTGTTGTAGCCTTCGTCGGTCAGGAAGGCTTTGACCACCGGTGTCAGTAACTGAACCAGGTCGTCGGCGTTTTCCCGCACGTGTTCGTCCGGGTGCGCCACTGACAGGTCCAACTGGTGGCCGGTAAACAGGGCCAGCGCACGCATGCCTTCGTTCAGTACCTTCTGGCGCATCAGCATGCGGCGTACATCCGGATGTACGATGATCGGGTCTGCCGGGCCGTCGGGATTCTTCGGGCCACTCAGGGAGCGGCTTTGCAGGCGCTCTTTGGCGAAGGCCAGGCTTTCCTGGTAGGCCATTTCAGCCAGCCCCAGCCCCTGCATGCCTACCATCAGGCGGGCCTCATTCATCATGGTGAACATGGCGCTCATGCCCTTGTTGGGCTCGCCCACCAGCCAGCCCTTGGCGCCTTCGAAGTTCATCACGCAGGTGGCGGAACCCTTGATGCCCATCTTGTGCTCAAGGCCACCACAGAAGGCCGGGTTGCGCTCGCCGGAATCCGGCAGGAACTTGGGCACCACAAACAGGGAAATGCCCTTGGTGGTATCCGGTGCGCCCGGCAGCTTGGCCAGTACCAGGTGCACAATGTTGTCGACCAGGTCGTGTTCGCCGCCGGTAATCCAGATCTTGGTGCCCTCGATGGCGTAGCTGCCGTCGTCGTTCGGGGTTGCCCTGGTGCGGATCAGGCCCAGGTCGGTGCCGCACTGGGGCTCGGTCAGGCACATGGTGCCGGTCCACTCGCCGGAGATCAGTTTCTCCAGGTAGGTCTGCTTCAGCTCGTCAGAGCCGTGGGCATATAGAGCGCTGATGGCACCGTGGGTCAGGCCCGGATACATACCCAGCGACAGGTTGGTGGAGCACACCATTTCATCCACCACAAACTTCAGGGTGTGGGGCAGACCCTGGCCACCGAACTCGATGGGTGCGTCCAGTGCGGTCCAGCCACCTTCCACGAATTTGTCGTAAGCGGCCTTGAAGCCGTCCGGGGTTTTGACCAGCTTGGTCTCCGGGTCGTAGCTGCAGCCCTGGCGATCGCCAACCTGGTTGGTGGGCTGGATCACTTCCGCGGCCAGTTTGCCGGCTTCGTCGATCACCGCCGAGATCAGGTCGGGCGTGGCATCGGCGTATTTTTCCAGCTCGTGCAGCTTGTCTGCACCAAGGACATCAAACAGCAAAAAGCGAAGATCATTGGCGGGTGCCTGATATTGCATGGACTCTCTCCTGTTATCGGTGGGTAGCTCGGGCTACCGGTATTCGCCTTGCACGGTGGGTACAAAGTCGATGTGGTCATTCATACGGCTGTTTGAATGTTTTGGTTTGCTGCAGGCGAGCCCGATTGGATGGTTTTTTCGTATGGTTGGAATGAATCGGATTGATCACAGCCTTCATCACAATTCTGATCACAACTGGGGAGAGCAGAATGGCAACCATCATTGCCGGTATATCGGGCGCGATTGGCCAGGCACTGGCCTTGAAGTATCTGGATGAGTTTCCGGGGCAACCGGTGATTGGGCTTTGCCGGAATCCGGACAAGGCAACGGAAGCGATGGGGAAGCCGCCAGGACTGCAGCTGCGGCCCTGGGACGCGGAGCCTGCAGTGCCGCTGGAGGTGGATGATGAACTGGCACAAACGCTGGCGGATTCCGGAGGCATTCACCGGCTGGTCTACGCCGCCGGGTTGCTGCACGACGACCGCATGTTTCCGGAGAAGCGCCTTGAGGATCTGGACGCAGACAATCTGGCCAGGGCCTTCCAGGTGAACTGTGTCGGGTTCGGGCTTCTGGTGCAGGCGTTGTCGCCCTGGTTCCGGGGGGCGCAGCTAACTCGTGTTGCTGCCATTTCAGCCAAGGTGGGTTCCATCAGCGATAATCACCTGGGTGGCTGGTATGCCTATCGCTGCTCGAAAGCGGCGCTGAATATGCTGGTGAAAAACCTGTCGGTGGAGCTGCCCCGGCGTTATCGGCCTGTAGCCTGCGTGGCGCTGCATCCGGGAACCACCCGGTCGGGGCTGAGTGAGCCGTTCAGCCAGTCTCTGGCGAGCCTGACGGTGCACGAGCCTGAGGGCACGGCAGACAATCTGTACCGGGTTATTGAAGCCTTGCAGGAGCATGATAACGGCCGCTTTATCAGCTGGGATGGCAGCGACTTGCCTTGGTAAAAGCGGGGAAAAAGCCGCCGCAGACGGGCTGCGGCGGTAAAGGTCATCGAATAAACGGGTTCAGAATGCGGGTAAAGGTGCCGGTAAGCTTCAGCGGTGCGCTCAGAACCGACAGGGTAATGCAGTCTTCGCAGCCAACGGCTACCGGTTTGTGTTCGTCTTCCTCGTTCAGCACGACGAAGTCCCACTGATTGAACACGCCTTTCTGGTCCGAGAAAGCACCCTGCAGCACGATGGTGGTTTCAGTGCCGCGGTGGGTGTGGGCCGGAGCCTTGCCACCTGCTACCAGTTTTTGCAGCACCACACGTTCGCCCTGGCCAGGGAACTTCTCGGTGATGTCCAGCACGCTGACATCACCCAGCTGACGTTTCCAGGGCAGGTCGTTGATGTCGTCGCCCAGCAGCTTCTGCAGCGGGCTCATGCGCGGCGCTTCTGCGATTGGGGAAACCGGCTCCGGCGCGCTGTCGATACGGGACATCAGCTGCTCGAAACTGGTATCAGACACACTGACTTTGGGCTGTTCGGCCATCATCACGGCGCCTAGGCTGTTCAGAGTGTCTACCCGGCTTCTGCAGTGAGCACACTGGTCCAGGTGCAAACGGATGCACAGGGCGTGGGGCTCCGTGAGGTTGCCCGCACTGTACTCCATCAGGCTCAGGCTGTCGGGGTGGTGCCGTGTCATACGTTCTGGTCCTGCAAAATCACTTTCAGCTTGTTCAATGCCAGGCGTACCCGGCTCTTAACGGTACCCAGCGGGATATCGAGCTCGTCGGCCACCATCTGGTGTGACTTATGCTCCATGTATACCTTGGCAATCACGGTAATCTGCTCTTCCGGTAACTGGCTGAGGGATTCGCGAATGCGCCGCTCAGACATCAGACGATGAAGGGAGGTTACCGGTTCATCTTCGTTTTCGCCGGGAATCTGCCACAAATCTTCGGTTTCCACGGCCATTTCAGCGCTGGTGCGCTGCATTTTGCGCAGCATGTCGATGCGCTGGTTACGGGCGATGGTGAAAATCCAGGTAGACGCGGCTGCCTTTTTCCAGTCGTACAGGCACGAGCGGCGCCAGATCGAAATAAAGACCTCCTGCACCAGTTCCTCGGCATGGCTGGCCAGGCCGTTGGAGATGGCGTAGTACTTGATCTGTGGTGCAAAGTGCTCGAACAGGGCGTGATACGCGGCCCGATCCTGGCTCTTGCCGACTTTTTCCAGCAGGGCTCCCCACGGATCCTTGCTGCGGCCCTCGCCTTTGGCGGGTTGCTTATCCAGTGTCGTCACCGGACGCTCCTTGACGGTCGCATGATTTGAGCTGGCTAATCTAATCATTCTATGCACTCACCACAGTGTTGTCAGTGAGTGTTTTTACGCCAGCCCGAAAGGTTCGGATTGCTCCGGGCGAAATTAATGCTGAAAGTTATTCTTCCAGGTAGGTGTAACCTTCCAGACCTGCTGTCAGCTCATCCAGCAGCTGTTGCTGAAGGCCGGGTTCGAGAGTGCTGGCCCGGAATTTTTCCCGGTAGGCCTGCAACAGTGCGTCCGGCTCGAAGTTCACATAGCGCAGCACCTTGGCGACGGTATCGCCGGTGATGGGTTTGCCGATCCTGTAGTTCCCTTGTTCGTCCAGCCGCACATCCACCGAATGGGTGTCGCCGAACAGGTTGTGCATGTCGCCCAGAATTTCCTGGTAGGCGCCGGTCATAAAAAAGCCCATCAGCAGTGGCTCATCCGGATTATGTTCCGGCAGGGGAAGGGTGGTTTCGATACCCTGGCCATCCACGTACTGGTCGATCCGGCCATCGGAATCACAGGTAATGTCCTGGATGACGGCCCGCCGGTTCAGGGGCCGGTTCAGGCCGTTGATCGGCATCACCGGGAAAATCTGGTCGATGCCCCACACGTCCGGCAGGGACTGAAACAGGGAGAAGTTTACGAACAGCTTCTCGGCCAGTTTTTCGTTCAGTTCGTCGATGATTTCCCGGTGCGCACGGTTGGCACTGTCCAGCTGGCCGCGCAGCAGGCGGCAGCAACTGGTGTACAGGGTTTCTGCCTGGGCCCGTTCCTGCAGTGACAACAGGCCATGGGCGAACTGGGCATGGACGTCGGTCATGGCGTGTAACACGTCGTGGTAGATCTCGGCCAGGGAGCGCGGGGAATCGTCGTCGTTAAGGCTTTCCAGGTCCCGCCACAGATCCTGTAGGGGCGCCGGTGCTTCCTCGGCGGGTGCTGCGGGTTCACGGTGGTCCGGTTCTTCCCGGTCGATGACGTTGGTCACCAGCACCGAATGGTGGGCGGTCAGGGCCCGGCCGGACTCGCTGATCAGGTCCGGATGCGGCAAACCCTGGCGGTCGCATTCTGCCTGCAGTACGTGCACCACGTTGTAGGCGTATTCGAACACCGTGTAGTTCATGGAGCAGCTGCTGCGGGAACGGGTGCCTTCATAGTCCACACCCAGGCCGCCGCCAATATCCACGGTGCCGATGGGCGCGCCCAGCTGTCGCAGCTCGCTGTAAAAGCGGGCGCATTCTTTCAGGCCGGTCTGGATGTCGCGGATGTTGGCGATCTGTGAGCCCAGGTGGAAATGCAGTAGTTGCAGAGTGTCCAGGGCGCCGGCCTGTTTCAGGGTGTGCACCACATCCAGCACCTGGCTGGCGGACAGGCCAAACTTGGATTTTTCACCGCCGGTGTTCTGCCAGTTACCTTTACCAATGGTTGCCAGCCGGGCCCGCACACCAATCAGCGGGGCCACATCGAGTTTTTTGGCTTCGTCCAGGATCAGCGGCAGTTCGGACTGCTTCTCCACCACAATGAATACCCGGTGCCCCAGCTTCTGGCCAATCAGCGCCAGGCGGATGTATTCCCGGTCTTTGTAGCCGTTGCAGATAATCACCGAACCACTCTGGCGCGATAACGCCAGCACCGCCATCAGCTCCGGCTTGCTGCCGGCTTCCAGCCCCACCTGGTTGGCCGAGGCGGCAGGTTCAGCCGCCAGCAGTTCTTCCACCACCCGGCGCTGCTGGTTTACCTTGATGGGATACACTGCGGTGTAACGGCCCTGATAGCCGTGTTCTTCGGTCACCTTGTTGAACGCGCCACACAGCTTGTTGACCCGGTCGTGCAGGATATCGGTAAAGCGGATCAGCACCGGCAGGGCAATGCCGGCATCGGCCAGCGAGGCGGTGAGGTCTGGCAGGTTGATACTGGCCTCGCTCCGGCCGCGGTCTGGCCGGATTTCCACCTGGCCTTGCGGATTGACGGAGATATAGCCGTCGCTCCAGTGGGCGATGTTGTAAACCTTGTGGGCCGGCGATGCGGTGGTTTCAGCCATTGTTGCTATCCTGTCAGGAAACCCGGGGTGGCCGGCAAAGCGGCGTCAGGCTGCATTGTAGGAGCTGACCGCTGCCCCTACAATACGCCTCTTTTCAGATGCCCGGGCGCAATGCAGTGGCACACAGTGGGAGACAGACATGACAGCATTGAACGAAGGCTGGTTTACCGAGGTATTCCAGGACCAGGGCACCGCCTTTTCCCTGCAGGTTAAAGGTAAGCTTCACGAGGAACAGACCCCGTTCCAGAAGCTGGAAATCTACGAAACCGAAACCTTCGGCAACCTGATGGTGCTCGACGGCTGCGTGATGCTCACCACCCGGGACAACTTTCTGTACCACGAGATGATGACCCACCCGGCCCTGTTCACTCACAAAGACCCGAAAAAAGTGGTGATTGTGGGAGGTGGCGACTGTGGCACCCTGAAAGAAGTGCTCAAGCACCCGGGTGTGGAAGAAGCCTGGCAGGTGGAAATCGACGAGCGGGTAACGCGCATGTCGGAAAAATACTTCCCGGAGCTGTGTGAAGCTAATGGTGACCCCCGCGCCAATTTCTTCTTTGGTGACGGTATCCAGTGGATGCGGGACATCGAGCCCAACAGCATCGATGTGTTGATTATCGACAGTACCGACCCGGTCGGCCCGGCCGAAGGCCTGTTTGCCCTGGATTTCTATCGCGATGCCATGGCCGCGTTGCGCGATGGCGGCATCATCGTTCAGCAAAGCGAATCGCCGTTGTTACACACCGACAGCATCATCAAGGATATCCACACCGATATGCGCAAGGCCGGCTTCGGCCACGTGCAGACCCTTCCGTTCCCGCAGCCGGTTTATCCCACCGGCTGGTGGAGCTGCACCATGGGCAGCAAGGATAACCCGCTGAAGTATTTCCGCGAGGAAGACGCCAACAACCGCCCGTTCGTAACCCGTTACTACAACGCTGGTATTCACCACGGTGCCCTGGCCATGCCCCAGTTCATGGTAGATGCCCTGGAAGATGAGGTGCACCCGGAAGAGGGTTGATTAAAAATTGGACAGGCTCCGGGGTTGGTCTAAACTGGTTGCAATGGTCATCTAATGGCCAGTCTTCCGTTTAGCAGTCAGAAGGAGTTGTTATGGATGTCCGTAGCGGTGAACAGGAACGTCACTGGTTCCGGAGCGAGCGGTATTCGTTGGTTAACGGGCAATGGTATTTCCAGACCCGTGAAGGCACCGTAGAAGGGCCTTTCGACGATGTCCGCGAAGCGGAAATGGAATTGCTGCTGTATCTTCGCCATGCCGAAGATGCCCTGTTTCAGGGGGTGGGTTAGTTCCGCCAATCATCCAGCAAAACAAGAGGGGCGCCAACCGGCGCCCCTCTTGCATTTGGGTTTGCAGCGGGATTACTGCTTGCCGCTGACAAACTCCGGATAGGCTTCCATGCCACATTCCGCGAGGTCTACCCCTTCGTACTCTTCTTCCTCGGTTACCCGGATACCCATGACCGCCTTCAGGATGCCCCAGACAACCAGGCTGGCTACGAACACCCAGAAAAAGATGGTCAGGGCGCCGATCAGCTGGCCGCTGAAGGTTACGTCGCCGTTAGTCACCGGTACCAGCAGCAGGCCAAGCAAGCCGCACACACCGTGGGCCGAGATGGCGCCGACCGGGTCGTCGATGCGCAGCTTGTCCAGGGTCACGATACTCAGCACCACCAGGATACCGCCCAGTGCGCCCCAGATAGTGGAGGTCAGTGCGCTGGGAGTGGACGGCTCGGCAGTGATCACCACCAGGCCGGCGATAGCGCCGTTCAGCAGCATGGTCAGGTCAGCCTTGCCGAACATCAGGCGCGCTGTCAGCAGGGCGGCAATGGCACCACCGGCGGCGGCAGCGTTGGTGTTCAGGAATACCATGGCTACGGAGTTGGCGCTGGCGATATCGCCCAGTTTCAGCACCGAGCCACCATTGAAGCCGAACCAGCCCAGCCACAGAATGAAGGTACCCAGAGCCGCCAGCGGCATGTTGGCACCCGGGAAGGCGCGGATTTCGCCGTTGGGGCCGTACTTGCCTTTACGGGCACCCAGCAGGAGAACACCGGCCAGGGCAGCTGCAGCACCAGCCATGTGTACAATGCCGGAGCCGGCGAAGTCGCTGAAGCCCAGGTCGCCCAGGTTGTACAGGCCGAACACGTCTTTACCACCCCAGGTCCATGCCCCCTCAAGCGGGTAGATCACACCGGTCATGACCACCGCGAAGATCAGGAAGGCCCAGAGCTTCATACGCTCGGCAACCGCACCGGAGACGATGGACATGGCGGTAGCCACAAACACCACCTGGAAGAAGAAGTCTGCTGCACCGGAGTAGATAGAGCCGCCGGTAAAGCCGTCTTCACGGGTAGCGAAGTCACCCAGAACGCCGTCTACATCCACATCGGCAATGCCGGTGAGGAACACGTTGCCGCCATACATGATGGCGTATCCGCATACCATGTACATGGTGCAGGCAATGGCGAACAGGGCCACGTTCTTGGTCAGGATTTCGGTTGTGTTCTTGGCACGCACCAGGCCGGATTCGAGCATGGCAAAGCCAGCCGCCATCCACATAACTAATGCGCCGCACATGACAAAATAGAAGGTATCTATAGCGTACTGCAGGTGAAAGAGATTGGTTTCCATAGGAAGCCCTCCGCACAAGGCTCTTCAGGTTTATAGGTTTTTTGCGTTGGCTGATTCGGGGATCAGGCCGGGTTTACACCGCTTCTTCGCCGGTTTCGCCGGTCCGGATACGGATCGCCTGTTCCAGTTCGGTCACGAAGATCTTGCCGTCGCCGATCTTGCCGGTATTGGCAGCCTTGGTGATGGCTTCGATAACCTGGTCCAGCAGGTTGTCGCCGATGGCGATTTCAACCTTCACCTTGGGCAGGAAATCCACTACGTATTCCGCGCCACGATAGAGTTCGGTGTGGCCTTTCTGCCGTCCGAAGCCTTTAACTTCAGTAACGGTTACGCCTTGAACGCCAATCTCGGATAGTGCCTCACGGACATCATCCAATTTGAAAGGCTTGATGATCGCTGTCACAAGTTTCATTGCTTTCTCCTTGGTAAATGCTGCCACCTCGCACATCAATTGTGCGGATTGCGTACGAGGTCTATAGCATCGGGTGTGCCAACGCAAAAAAGGTATTTGTTATCAATAAGTTAAAAATACCTGGTTCCAGAATGGCGCAAGCGCCTGCACCGTTGTGGTGCGTGCTACGGGGCTGCGGTCCAAAAATGCGCAGGCCCGGTGGCCATCCGGCGGCCATTATAATGCCGACCGGGTACAGTATGGCAGGGCCTGCGGTGTGATACACTCCCGCAAACCCGGTTACCCCATGGCCAATAGTCTGAATTGGCCGGCAATCCGATTTGAACGAAGTGTTATATGCGAGGTTTTCGATGAAAGGGCCACAGGATTTCTTTGCACAGTTGCAGGGCCAGTTTGGCCAGTTTGTTCCCGACATGGCCCGTGCCGCCCGGGAAGATTTTGAGACCCAGGCGCGGGCTACCGTTATGACCGTGCTGTCCCGCCTTGAGCTGGTGACCCGGGAAGAATTCGATGCCCAGCAGGCGGTGTTGATGAAAACCCGCGAAAAAGTCGAAGCGCTGGAAAAACGGGTAGCCGAACTGGAGCAGAAGCTGCAGTCGTAAATGAAACAGCCGGGCGCAGGATGCCTGCCCGGCGGCCCCGATTCGTAACCGGGGGCCATTTGTCTGTTACCAAGGAAGGTTGTCATGCTAGCTATTGTCCATTCCCGCGCCAGCATTGGCGTGTCTGCCCCTGCCGTTACCGTGGAAGTGCACCTGTCCGGTGGTTTGCCGGCGCTGTCGATTGTCGGGCTGCCTGAAACCGGCGTGCGCGAAAGCAAAGACCGGGTGCGCAGCGCGCTGCTCAATGCCGGGTTTGAATTCCCTGCCCGTAGAATCACCATAAACCTTGCCCCTGCGGACCTGCCCAAAGAAGGCGGCCGCTTCGACCTGCCCATTGCCCTGGGTATCCTGGCGGCCTCCGGCCAGATTCCTGCCGAAAGCCTGAAAGACCTGGAGTGTATTGGCGAGCTGTCCCTTGATGGTGCGTTGCGGCCACTTAAAGGGATATTGCCGGCGGTGCTGGCGGCCCGGGAGGCGGGGCGTTCACTGCTCCTGCCCCAGGACAATGCCGATGAAGCCGCGTTGGCCAGTAACGGCGATGTGCTGGCGGCCAGTCACCTGTTGACGGTGTGCGAGCATTTGTCGGGCCGGGCGCGGCTGGTACCGGTGCCCCGGACAGAAGATCCTGAGCCGCAGGGGCAGTATGCCGGCGCCGACCTGGCGGATGTCCGGGGCCAGCAGGTACCCAGGAGAGCGCTGGAAGTGGCCGCAGCCGGTGGTCATAACCTGCTGTTCTTCGGCCCGCCGGGCACCGGCAAAAGCATGCTGGCCAGCCGGCTTCCCGGCATTCTGCCCGCGCTCGATGATGCCGCGGCCATGGAAGTTGCCAGCGTGCATTCCGTTGCGGGCTTGCCGGTGAAGCCCGGTGGCTGGCGCCAGCCACCGTTCCGGGCGCCGCACCATACTGCCTCAGCGGTGGCCCTGGTCGGGGGCGGCAGCAGCCCCCGACCCGGAGAAATCTCCCTGGCGCACCGGGGCGTATTGTTCCTGGACGAGCTGCCGGAATTTCAGAGGCGGGTACTGGAAGTACTGAGGGAACCGATGGAAAGCGGCGAGATTGCCATCAGCCGGGCTGCCCGGCAGGTAACCTTTCCTGCCCGGTTCCAGGTGGTTGCCGCCATGAATCCGTGCCCCTGCGGCTACAGCGGCCATCCCACCATTGAATGCCAGTGCGGGCCGGCGCAGGTGATGCGATACCGCTCGAAGATCTCCGGCCCGTTGCTGGACCGCTTTGACTTGCATGTGGAGGTGCCCGTGCAGACCGGCGAGGTGCTGCTGGGCTCTGGTGAAGCAGGAGAAAGCAGTGCCAGCGTACGGGAACGGGTGCTGAAAGCCCGGGCGGCGCAAACGGAGCGGGGGAGCCTGAATGCCGCCCTGGCAGGCAATCTGCTGCACCAGTCCTGCCAGCTGGATGCCGGCAGCGAAAAATTGTTGTCGGCCGCCATGGAGCGGTTGGGGCTTTCGGCCCGGGCCCTGCACCGGATTCTTCGGGTGGCCCGCACCCTGGCAGACCTGGATGGCGAGCCGGACATCGCCCGCAACCATCTGATGGAAGCCCTGGGCTACCGTCAGCTTGATCGCCAGCAGAATCAGGGCCCGGTGGTTTCAGCCTGAGTTTCACCTGTCCGGGAGCAGGTCTGGCCCTGCGGAGTCTGTTAAACTGTCGGCAATTTCCTGATAACACATCCGCGAAGGCGCGTGAGGATAACAGATGAGCGACCAGAACGACCCGAAGGAGACTTCCGGCGAAAACCCGATTACCACCCGCCGTGGTGTGCGCAGCTTTGTACTGCGTCAGGGCCGGATGACTGAAGGCCAGAAAAAGGCCTTTGACCGCAGCTGGCCCAAGTACGGCCTGAGCCGTGACAACGGCATGATCGACCCCCGCGAGGTGTTCGGCCGCGACAACATGCTGAACCTGGAGATCGGCTTCGGCATGGGCAAGTCGCTGGCGGATATGGCCGAAGCCGCGCCGGAGCAGGATTTTATTGGCGTGGAAGTGCACCTGCCGGGCGTAGGCGCACTGCTTAAGGATGTGGAAGACCGTGGCCTGGAGAACGTGCGGGTCTACAACATCGACGCCAATGATGTGATCGACCTGTGCCTGCCGGATGCATCCCTCGACCGGGTGATGATCTTCTTCCCGGATCCGTGGCACAAGAAGAAGCACCATAAGCGCCGGCTGATCCAGCCCGAGTTTATTCAGCGCATCCGTCATAAATTGCGGGTGGGTGGTGTACTGCACCTGGCCACAGACTGGGAAAACTACGCGGAACACATGCTGGAAGTGATGAACGATTCCGAAGGCTTCGCCAACACCCAGGAGCAGGGTGGCTATTCTCCGCGCCCGGATGACCGCCCGATCACCAAGTTCGAGAAGCGTGGCGAGAAGCTCGGCCACGGCGTTTGGGACTTGCTGTTCTATCGCACCAACTGATCTGCTGCCCCGGTACTTCCTCCGCCACTCTGCTTAGCCAGGCTGGCTGAGGGGGTGCCGGCGCGCCGCCCGGATCACCACCAGTCCCGCAATACCCAGCATCACTCCGGTAATCTTTACCAGCGCCAGGATTGCAGCGGAGCTGCTCATGGCATCGGTCGGCGTTGCCAGGTTGTTCAGCAGCACCGAGTTTTCCGCTACGTCACACAATCCTGCAATTACAAACAGCACCCGCACCCAGCGCGCCACCTTGCGTTCCCGGATACCCGGCCGGTCCCGGGTAAAGTGCCGGGTCAGCTGAAGCAGGGATGCCAGCCAGGCCACGGTGAACAACAGCCCGAGCCACAGCGAGAGTTTGGCAAAAGCCAGGTTCTCCTGC
This sequence comes from Marinobacter sp. P4B1, assembly GCF_001447135.1. NCBI lineage: Bacteria > Pseudomonadati > Pseudomonadota > Gammaproteobacteria > Pseudomonadales > Marinobacteraceae > Marinobacter > Marinobacter sp. P4B1. The sequence goes on along the minus strand of NZ_LLXM01000002.1, from coordinate 83,082 downwards.
CCCCAACTCTGCAGTATGGCACCGCTCTGTTCAGCCGTTGCCGCCAGCTGGAAGCTGAAAATGCCCTGGGGCGCGGCTTCGGTTTTCAGGGACTGGTTAAGCACCGCGATGACCAGAAACAGGCCGACGGCCAGCACCAGGGACGCCTTCATGGGCGAACGCATGGGTTTTACCGGCAGGAACGGTGGACGCTGTACGGTAACCATCAGAGAAATTGCTCCAGCAGGCTGTTCAGATACCTCTGCCCCTGCTCCGTTGCCTGAATCCGGTGCGGGGTCAACAAACCCTGTTTTCTTAATGACCCAAGTTGTACCGCAACCGTGCTCAGGGGTAAACCGGTTCGTTCACTGAACAGTTGCTCATCAGCCCCCTGTTTCAGGCGCAGGGCATTCATCATGAACTCCAGCGCCCGGTCTTCCGGCTCGATGGCTTCGGTGCCTGAAGTGCGGCTGCCGATACGGTTCAGGTAGGCGTCCGGCTGCCGGGTTTTCCAGTAACGAATGATGCGCCCGTCTTCGAGGCTGACCTTGCCGTGGGCACCTGCACCCAGGGCCAGGTAATCGCCGAACAACCAGTAATTCAGGTTATGGCGGCTTTCCCGGCCGGGCCGGGACCAGGCAGACACTTCATAGTCGGTGAAGCCGGCAGCATGCAGAAACTCCGAGCCCTGCTGGTAGATGGCCCAAAGCCGGTCGTCATCCGGCAGCGGTGGCGGCCGGGAGAAGAACTCGGTATTGGGCTCGATGGTCAGCTGGTACCAGGACAAGTGCGCAGGGTTGTGGCTCAGGGCCTCTCGCAAGTCGCCTATCGCCTGTTCCGGGGTCTGGACCGGCAGGCCGTGCATCAGGTCGATATTGAAATTGTCGAAGCCGGCGGCTCGGGCCGCTTCGATGGCCTCGTGGGCGGCCTGGGCATTATGGATACGGCCCAGCGTTTTCAGGTGCTCCGGGTTGAAGCTCTGCACACCGATCGACAGCCGGTTAATGCCGGCTTCCCGAAAGCTCTCAAAGCGGCCGGCTTCCAGGGTGCCGGGGTTGGCCTCAAGGGTAATCTCGGCGTTGTCGCTAAAGTCCATACGCTGGCGTAAAGCCGTAAACAGCTGCTGGTAGAAGTCCCCGGTCATCAGTGACGGGGTGCCGCCACCGATAAACACGCTTTCGATGGGGCGGCTGCGCAGGTAGGCAAGGTCGGGCTCCAGGTCCTCCAGGATGGCCTGCAGGTACGCCGCTTCCGGGATATCGCCCCGGATGGCGTGGGAGTTGAAATCGCAGTAGGGGCACTTGCGCACGCACCAGGGTACGTGGATGTACAGGCTCAGGGGCGGGCAGACCGCCACGGGGGAGGTGGCGGTCATGCCGTCAGGCCTCCGCCTTTAACTGTTCCAGCAGGCTGGCCAGGGCGCGGCCACGGTGGCTGACGCTGCTTTTTTGCTCCCGGGTCAGCTCGGCGGCGCTGCAGTCGAATTCGGGGGCGTAGAACACCGGGTCGTAGCCAAAGCCGCCTTCACCGCGGGCCTCGGCCAGGATTCTGCCGGGCCAGCGGCCGTGGCAGATAACCGGTGTGGGGTCGTCGGCGTGGCGCAGGTATACCAGCACACAGTGGAACTGGGCACTGCGTTCTGCCTCAGGCACGTTTTTCAGGGCGGCCAGCAGGGCCTGCACGTTGTCGGCATCGGTGGCATTGGCGCCGGCATAGCGGGCAGAGCGCACGCCAGGCTGGCCTTCAAGGGCATCCACTGCCAGCCCGCTGTCATCCGCCAGTGCGGGCAAACCGGTTTCCCGGGCAGCATGGCGGGCTTTGAGAATGGCGTTTTCCACGAAGGTGACCGCCGGCTCTTCAGCTTCACCCACGCCCAGCGCGCCCTGGGCAACGGGCTCAAGCCCGAGTGGGCCGAGCAGGTCGGTCAGTTCGGCAATCTTGCCCTTGTTGTTACTGGCGATGACGAGTTTCTGTGACATAGGTTCAGTCGTTAAACAGCGTGTGGGAAAACCGCACCGGCAGGTCCTGCTGGTGGCCGGTGGGGCGGGCGGTAATGTTGAAAGTCATCAGGTCGCCGGACCGGTACTGGTATTGGGCGATGAAGTACACCGCATCGCCTTCCTGGATGCGCCGGAACGCCAGGAAGTTTACCTGCTGGATGTCGTTGGACACCTGGCCTTCAACCTGGCCACCCACAGGCGCAGGCTGGCCGTGTTCGTTCTCGGCCATGATGGAAATGTTGACGATGCCGATGCCCTTGCTGCGCTGCAGTTTGTTGGCCTTGGCAACTTCCGGGTCCAGGAAGGTGCTGGGAAAAACGCTCCAGTTAACCTGGTAGTCGCCAAAATCCTTTTCCCCCGCCTGGGCCTGAACGGCTACCAACAGGGCAAAGGCCATAAACACCAATTTTAAAACAGTGCGTGTGATCATCATGGGTTCTCCCGTGTGATGCGGTAGATGGCTATTTCTCCCAGCAGGTTCGGCCACAGCCTGGCCAGCCAGCTGTTCTGGTGCTGGCCGTCGACCACCCGCCGGCTCTTGATGCGAATACCCTTCTGGCGGCACAGCGCCTCGAAATCCTTGAAGGTGCACAGCCGGATATTGGGCGTGTTATACCACTTATACGGCAGCGCGTTGGATTCGGGCATGCGGCCGCTCAGGGCCAGGCCCCAGCGCAGTCGCCAGTGGGCAAAGTTGGGGAAGGTGACAATACCTTCCCGGCCTACCCGCAGCATTTCTTCGATGACTTTGTCTGGCCGGCGAACGGCTTGCAGGGCCTGGGTCATCAACACCACATCGAACATGCCGTCATCGAAGTTATCCAGGCCCTGGGTGTCCAGGTTCTGCTCGATCACGCTCACGCCCCTGCCCATGCAGGTGGTGATGTGGTCCGGGTTGATCTCCAGGCCAAAGCCGCTGGCGCCCCGTTCCCGCTGAAGGAAATCAAGCAGGGTGCCATCGCCGCAGCCGAGGTCCAGCACGTGGTGGCCGGGTTCAACCCATTGCTGGATGATTTCGAGGTCTGGTCTCATGCGCCAACCTCCCTGGCAACACGGTCCATGTAGGCCGTGAAGATGTCGGTGTATCTGGGTGTCGGGATCAGGAACGCATCGTGGCCCCAGGGTGCATCAATTTCCGCGTAGCTGACTTTCTTGCGGGCGGAGATCATGGCATTCACCATCTCTTCCGACCGTTCAGGCGAGAACCGCCAGTCGGTGCTGAATGACAGCACCAGGTATTCGCACTGTGCCGGTGCCAGGGCTTTTGACAGGTCGCCGCCGTGTTCGTAGGCCGGGTCGAAGTAGTCCAGGGCCCGGGTCATCAGCAGGTAGGTGTTGGCATCGAAGCTTTCGGAGAAACGCTCGCCCTGGTAGCGCAGGTAGCTTTCCACCTGGAATTCGGCATCGAAGCCGAACTTGTAGGCCTCTTCCCGCAGTTCCCGGCCAAATTTCTCACCCATGGACGCATCGGACAGGTAGGTAATGTGGCCGACCATGCGCGCCAGCATCAGCCCGCGGCGAGGTAGGACGTCGTGTTCGTAGTAGCGGCCTTCGTGGAATTCCCGGTCCGAGGTGATGGCCTGGCGGGCCACTTCGTTGAAGGCGATGTTCTGGGCGCTGAGCCGGGGGGTCGAGGCAATCACCACTGCATGCCGCACCCGCTCCGGGAAATCCAGGCTCCACTGCAAAGCCTGCATGCCGCCCAGGGAGCCGCCCACAACCGCCGCCCATTGCTGGATGCCGAGATGATCGGCCAGTCGGGCCTGGCTTTTTACCCAGTCTGCTACGGTAATAACCGGAAAGTCCGGGCCGTAGAGTTTGCCGGTGGAAGGATTGACGGAACCGGGCCCGGTGCTGCCGTGGCAGCCGCCAAGGTTGTTCAGGCTGACCACAAAGAAGCGGTTGGTATCTATCGGTTTGCCGGGGCCAATGCAGCTGTCCCACCAGCCGGGTTTGCGCTCTTCCATCGAATGGTAGCCGGCGGCATGGTGGTGCCCGCTCAGGGCATGGCAAATCAGGATCGCGTTGCTCGCATCGGCATTTAGGGTGCCGTAGGTTTCCACCACCAGGTCGTAGTTCTCGAGGGACTGACCGCAAGCCAGGTCGATCGGGGCGTTAAAATGGATGGTCTGCGGGCTGACAAGGCCAACGGAATCCGAGGGCAGGGAATCGGGCATGGGTGTGTTGAGTTCCTGATCCGGTCCACAAGGTTCTGGCCAGAGGCCATGGGGTGCGCGGAAAAAAAACGCGCCAGCACTGCAGTTTAAAGGCGGGGGGTGGTTGCTGCAACCGGCGCGGTGCCGGCGAGCAAAGCCCGGAGCCCGGGGGTGTGCTGCCCGGGCTCCGGTATGTCAGACAGCGCCGGAAATATTTACCACCTTCTGCTGCAGCAGGGTGGGGGCCGGTTTTCGGATTTGCCGCATCATGGCATCGGCCAGCTCCAGTTGTTTGCGCAGGTCGGCAATGGTGTGGTCCAGCCGCTCCCGTTCACTCCGGGTGTCGCGGTCGGTTCGCACCATATCGCGCAGGCGGCGGATCTGGTGCTCCAGCAACTGCTTCTGCTCCATGGAGTACTGCATGATCGGCAGAAGGGCCTCATGGGGCCAGCGTTCCACGTCCGCTCGCACCCGGGCATGCAGGGTGCGGGCTTCACCCACCATCACGTTGAAGAACCGGCGTACCAGCAGGGATTGCTCAGTCAGCAGGTTCTTGGGGCTGACCCTGAACCGCCTGGCTTTCTTGCGCAATTCCCGCACCGCGATCACATGGCGGCCGGCCCGCAGGGGGATAGGCTCCAGGTGCCGTGCCCGGTTGTCTTCGTTATAGCGACGGTAGATGGCGCCAACCATTTTTTCCGCCAGGTGGCCTTCGCTGAGCAGGTTGGTCAGGTCGGTTTCCAGTAGCTCGAAGAAGTGATCCATCGCCGCGTTCATGCCCGCGGTCGTCCAGCTCTTCGACATTTTCAGCCGTACCTTCGCGGCATGGGCTTCAAAACGTTCCTCGCTCACCAGCTTGCGCAACATCTCGCCTTGGGAGTCCATCAGCCGCCGGGATGAGCGCAGGGTAATCAGCTTCTTGTAGTAGAAGTCGTAATCCTTGTGGGCCCGTTCGGCGAGCCGGGCAATGGAGGCCTTGTCTACGGTGGCGCCGGTGCAGGCCGTGCGTTCCTCTTCCAGGGCCGACAGCCGGATTTGCATGGCCGCCTGGCTGTTCTGCAGCATCCCCAGGAGATCGTTGATCAGGTTCTGGGTGATCAGCTCTTCCTTGTGCATCAGGATGCGGCGGACAATCAGTTGCTCGAGCTGGTCGATGTTGGAGCGTTTAAACAGGGCATCGTCATTACGAATACGGCTGATCAGGCCCTGCTTGGCAGACAGCGGAATCACGTCCTGCTGGCGGATGCCCAGGTGGTCTGCGGTGTAGCCGCGCACCCGTTCGATGGCATCGTTGGTATGTTGCTCGCCCTGCAGGTCGTCCCAGAGTACGTCGATCTTGTTCAGTACCGCGAAGCGGCCGGCCCGGTGGTCGGCGTACTCGGTGTCGATGTGCTCGTTCCAGATCGCCATATCGCTGGCGGTTACGCCGGTGTCGGCACTGAGCACAAAGATAATGGCGTGGGCCCGGGGCAGCATGCTGATGGTCAGTTCCGGCTCGGAACCCAGTGCGTTCAGGCCCGGGGTATCGAGAATACGCAGGCCGCGCTCGAACAGCGGGTGGCGAATGCTGATCTGGGCGTTACGCCAGGCCGGTACCAGTACGTTGCCGGGGTTGCTGCGGTCGTGCTCCAGCATGTCTTCATCGAACCCGAGTTTACGGGCCTGCTGGGGCGTTACGCTCTTGGTGCGGGCAACTTCGGCCAGCACTTCTCGCATCACTTCGGGGTCGTGCTCGTCCAAGTCGTGCCTGACCCAGTGCTCCGGTTGCTTGCGCAGTTGCTGCAGGGAGAGCTCGCCGGTGCGGGTTTCGATCGGCAGCAACAGCAGGTAGTTCTGGTTGGCGCTGCGGTCGTAGAACAGTTCAGTGGGGCACATGGTGGTGCGGCCCGCCTGGGACGGCAGCATGCGCTGGCCATAGCCGGAGAAGAACAGGGCATTGATCAGCTCGGTCTTGCCCCGGGAGTATTCCCCGGCAAAGGCGATGGTCAGCTCATCTTCAATGAGCAGCTCCAGGCCGTTACGGATTCGGGTGCTGACGTCTTCTGAGAAAAGGTCGTTGTCCTGCAGCCACAGCCGGTAGCGGCCGATCTGCCGGATGAGTTCCTTCTTCCAGTTATGATAGGCCTCAACCTGCTGCGACAGAGTTCCCTGCATTTTCATCGGTTTATCCTTCTGCGCGACTTCCGGGTGCTCCCAGATTAAATGCCGTTAATCATAACCGCTTTGCCGGTTTTTGGCGCCCGAACCTGTCGCGGATCAAGGCGGAAGGCCCGGGATGACAAAATAAAAAAGCCGGAAAATCAAAAGGTTGATCTTCCGGCTCTCAAAAAGTCTGCGTTCCGACTTTTGTGTAACAAAATGTATTTTCGAGACCTGTTTTACATCCCGAGGCCGATCGAGCCGAGGCCGGCAGCCACCTTCATGTGATCGATCACCACAGTAATCACGTTCAGGATCAGGAACACGATGATCGGAGACAGGTCCAGCCCGCCCATGGATGGCATCATGTTGCGCACAGGCCGCATTACCGGCTCGGTAATCTGCGCCACCAGCTGGATAGCCGGGTGACCGCTCTGGGGCGCAATCCAGCTCACCACAACCACCGCGATAACTGACCAGAAGTAGATCTTCACAATCAGGCTGAGCACGTTCAGCACCGCCCACACCAGCAGGGTGATGGGGTTGATGGCGGGGATGCCACCGTTCAGGGCGACCAGGATCAGGAAGAAGGTGATGGCCTGGATAATGACGGCCAGTACCAGCGCGGCGCCGTCAATGCCGCCCCAGCCGGGAATGAATCGGCGCAGGGGCCGCAGCGGCGGGTTGGTGGCCTTCACCACAAACTGGGAAATGGGGTTGTAGAAATCCGCCCGCGCCAGTTGCAGCAGAAAGCGCAGCAACACGATGGTCATGTAGAAGGTGGACGCGATCAGCAGGATGGTAATGACAATGTCTGCCAGCATGAAGCTGTGTCTCCGTTATCGGTTACTGTTTGTCTGCCAGTTCTTTGGACATTTCTTGCGAGCGTTCGAAGGCGGCATTATAGGCTTTCTGCACCAGGTCTCGCATGCCGCCGTCTTCAAAGGTATTGATGGCCCGCTCGGTGGTGCCGCCGGGCGACATCACATTGCGTTTTAGCTGGGCCGGGTCGTGTTCGCTGCGGGCAGCCATCTCGGCGGCACCAGCCATGGTCTGGATGGCCAGTTCCCGGGCAGTTTTCGGGGCGATGCCGGCTTCGGTGGCGGCCGCTTCAAGCGCTTCGAGCATCAGGAAGAAGTAGGCCGGGCCACTGCCGGACAGCGCGGTTACGCCATGCAGTTGTTCTTCATCGTCTACCCACAGGGCAGAGCCGATGCTTTCAAATACCGACTGCACCATGGTTTTCTGTTCGGCTGTTACCGCCGCATTGGCGAACAGGCCGGCGGCGCCCTTGCCAACCAGTGACGGCGTATTGGGCATTACCCGCACCAGGGGCAGGCCACCACCGAGCCAGCTGTCCAGGGTGTCAGACCCCAGGCCGGCGGCAATAGACACCATCAGCGGGCGAGTGTTCTGCACCACCGGGGCGATATCCCGGCAAACCTCGGCCATCACCTGGGGTTTCACCGCCAGCACCACCATGTCGGCCTGTTGGGCGCAGTAGCGGTTGTCGGTGGTCACGCTTACGCCGAAGCGGTCGCGCAGGGCCTGCAGGTGGCTGTCGTCGGGCGCGCTGACCCAGATGTTCCCGGCCTGGTAGCCGTTATCAAGCATGCCGCCAATGATGGCGCTGGCCATATTGCCGGCACCGATAAAGGAAATGGTGGATGAGTTGCTCACGGTAAACTCCGGGCTTGGTCGATGGATTCGTTGATCCGGATGATAGCAGGAACCGGGCCGGTCAGCTCAGGCTCTGTTGCTTCGCCCGGGCTCCGAACAGGGCGGTGCCCACCCGAACCCAGGTGGCACCTTCGGCAATGGCCAGTTCCAGGTCGTCAGACATACCCATGGAAAGGGTATCCAGCGGGCCGGCGTCCGGGTAGTCCTGTTTCAGGTTTTTCAGGGTGCCGGCCAGCTTTCGGAAACTCAGCCGCAGCTCCGATTCCGGCTGGTCCGGGTCCGGAATGGCCATCAGCCCGCGCAGTCTGATGTTTGGCAGGTCACTGATTGCAGACACCAGCTCCGGCAGTTCGTCCAGCGTGCAGCCTGACTTACTGTCTTCGTTGTTGATGTTCACCTGCAGGCAAATGTTCAGGGCCGGCAAAGACTCCGGCCGCTGTTCGCTCAGCCGGCGGGCAATCTTCAGGCGATCCACGCTGTGCACCCAGGCAAAGGCCTCGGCAATCTGCCGGGTTTTGTTGGACTGGATAGGCCCGATGAAGTGCCATTCGATGCCATCCAGGTCTTCCAGCGCGCCGATCTTGTCGAGCGCTTCCTGAAGGTAGTTTTCACCGAACGCCTGTTGCCCGGCTTCGAATGCGGCGCGCAAGTCTTCCGGTGGCCGGGTCTTGCTGACTGCCAACAGGCGCACACTGTCGGGGTCGCGCCCCGCCTTCAGTGTTGCTTTTTGTATGCGTCGGGTTACGCTCCCGATGTTGTCTGCTATGCTGCTCATAGTGTGAGTTTGCCGCTTCTGGACTAAAAGAAAAAGCCCTCCGAGGAATCCTATGGATATTACTGAACTGCTTGCCTTCTCGGCCAAACAGGGTGCGTCGGATTTGCACCTGTCTTCCGGTTTGCCCCCGATGATTCGTGTTGATGGCGATGTTCGCCGTATCAACCTTCCGCCCATGGAGCACAAAGAAGTGCACGGGCTGATCTACGACATCATGAACGACAAGCAGCGTAAGGATTACGAAGAGTTCCTGGAAACCGACTTCTCGTTCGAGGTGCCCGGCGTGGCCCGTTTCCGGGTTAACGCCTTCAACCAGAACCGCGGTGCCGGCGCAGTGTTCCGGACCATCCCCTCGAAGGTTCTGACCATGGAAGATCTGGGCATGGGCCAGGTTTTCAAGGATATCTCCTCGGTGCCCCGCGGCCTGGTGCTGGTCACCGGCCCCACCGGTTCCGGTAAGTCCACCACCCTGGCGGCGATGATGGACTACATCAACGACACCCGCTACGAGCACATCCTCACCATTGAGGACCCGATCGAATTCGTGCACGAATCCAAGAAGTGCCTGGTGAACCAGCGTGAAGTGCACCGGGACACCCTGGGCTTCAACGAAGCCCTGCGTTCGGCCCTGCGGGAAGACCCCGACATCATCCTGGTGGGCGAATTGCGGGACCTGGAAACCATCCGCCTGGCCCTGACCGCCGCCGAAACCGGCCACCTGGTATTCGGCACCCTGCACACCACCTCCGCGGCCAAGACCATTGACCGGGTGGTAGACGTATTCCCGGCGGAAGAAAAATCCATGGTTCGTTCCATGCTGTCGGAATCCCTGCAGGCGGTTATTTCCCAGACCCTGATGAAGAAAATGGGTGGCGGCCGGATTGCGGCCCACGAGATCATGATTGGCACTGCGGCTATTCGTAACCTGATCCGGGAAGACAAGATTGCCCAGATGTACTCGTCGATCCAGACCGGTGGTTCCCTGGGCATGCAGACCCTCGACCAGTGCCTGGAGCGTTTGCTGCAGAAGGGCCTCATCTCTCGCGAACAGGCCCGTGCCAAGGCCAAGATGCCGGATAACTTCTGAGATAAATAGGTAGCAAGATGGAATTCGAAAAACTGTTGCGGTTGATGGTCGAGAAGGGCGGTTCAGACCTGTTCATTACAGCAGGCGTACCACCCAGCATGAAAGTGAACGGCAAGGTTCTGCCGGTCACCAAGAACGCCCTGACACCGGAACAGACCCGCGAGCTGGTGTACGGCGCCATGAACGACAAGCAGCGCGCCGAATTCGACGAAAGCCACGAATGCAACTTTGCGATCAGCGCCCGGGGTATCGGCCGTTTCCGTGTGTCCGCCTTCTTCCAGCGCAACCTGTGCGGCATGGTGCTGCGGCGTATCGAAGTTAAGATCCCGCAGATTGACGACCTGGCCCTGCCGGAAATCGTCAAGGACCTGGCCATGACCAAGCGGGGCCTGATCATGTTTGTGGGCGCCACCGGTACCGGTAAGTCCACCTCGCTGGCGGCCATGCTGGGGCACCGTAACCGCAACAGCCGCGGCCACATTATTTCCATCGAAGACCCGATCGAATTTGTGCACCAGCACCAGGGCTGTATCGTTACCCAGCGGGAAGTGGGTATTGATACCGAAAGTTTCGAAGTGGCCCTGAAAAACACTCTGCGCCAGGCTCCGGATGTGATCCTGATCGGTGAGGTGCGTACCCGCCAGACCATGGAATACTCCGTGCAGTTCGCCGAAACCGGCCACCTGTGCCTGGCTACCCTGCACGCCAACAACGCCAACCAGGCCCTGGACCGGATTATCCAGTTCTTCCCGCCCGAGCAGCACAACCAGATCTGGATGGACCTGTCCCTCAACCTGAAGGCTATTGTGGCCCAGCAGCTGGTACCCACGCCGGACGGCAAAGGCCGGAAGGCCGTTATCGAAGTCCTGATTAACACCCCGCTGGTGGCTGACCTGATCCGCAAGGCAGAGGTACACAAGCTTAAAGAGCTGATGGCGAAGTCGAACGAATCCGGCATGCAGACCTTCGACCAGGCCCTGTACCGTCTATACTCTGAAGGATCGATCACCTACGAAGATGCGCTGGCCCATGCCGACTCCGCCAACGACCTGCGTTTGATGATCAAATTGGGCGCAGATGCCCAGGGGGCTGACAAGCTGTCCTCTACCGTCGACAAACTCTCGATCCAGCACGATTAATTCCGCAGTACAAAGCCCCGGCTCCGGGGCTTTGATTTAAGACAAAAGTCGTAGATGGTTAGCCTGTTGAATCAGTAGCTTTGGCATTTGAGGCCGTTGCCATGTGCTGCGTATACTCCGCGCGAAACTAATAAGGAGACACCATGCACAAGAATACCAATGCACTCGTAAAAGCAATCCGCTTTGCTACCCTGGCCGCTGTTGCTGCTCCAGCAACCGTTATGGCCGGTGGTTTCTCTCTGAACGAACAAAGTGCCAGCCAGATGGGCGTCGCCAACGCCGGCGCTGCCGCCAACCCCGAAAACGCTACCACCGTGCTGTTCAACCCGGCCGGTATGAGCCAGCTGTCTGGTACCAATATCTCTTTTGGTGCGGCGGTTTTGGATATTGATGCTGAGGCTAAGAGCTCGACTGTCCAGTCAACAGACGCGCTTGGTCAGCCGGGAGCATACACCGGTAATGGTGGTGACATTGCTGATCCTGCTGTGCTGCCAAACTTTTATCTGACCCACGAAATCAACGATTCCATTGATGTTGGGTTTGGCATCCACGCTCCTTATGGCCTGGCAGCAGATTACGAGAACGATTTTGCCGGTCGTTATCTGGCAGACAAAACTGAATTAACGGTGATCTCCTTTAGTCCCTCGATCGCGGTGAACAACGGTAAAGGCCTATCCATGGGCGTTGGCATCAACGTTATGTACGGCGAGGGCCGTTTGACGAAGTATCAGGACTTGCGCGGTGCCGTTGTTCGAGGCGGTGTTCAGGCAGCTGGTGCTACCAGCCTGGACCAGTTGCCAGCGGCTGCACAGCAACAAATCCTGGCGCAAGCAAATGGCTTGGCGGCTCAGTATCCCGATACATACTCCGATGTGGAAGGGGATGATATTGCGATTAACTTCCGTGTCGGCTTTTTGTATGAGTTGTCAGAAGCTACTCAATTCGGTTTGACAGCCCAGACCGGGACTGAGTTTGAACTTGAAGGCGATCTGGAAATTAGTCAGTTTCCGGGAGAGCTCTTGGGCATTCCGGGCGTTACTGGGCCGCAGACACTGACGGAGAAAGCCGAAGTGCCGCTGGCGATCCCTGAGAGTCTCACAGTCGGTGTGCGCCACCAGCTGAACCCGGAGTTCACTCTGCTTGCCGGTGCAACCTATTCTCGTTGGAGTCGTTTTGAGGAGTTGGACGTATACAGTGCAGAAGGAGGAGCTGGTCAGGTTTCTCAGGTTATCCAGCCCGCTGCCGGTGATCCTATTACCCACGTAACGGAAAAGTGGAACAATACCTGGCAGTTCAACCTTGGTGGTATCTGGCAAGCCAATGAAGCCTGGGCGTTCAAGGCAGGTTACGCTTTTGACGAATCACCGGTTAACGAGAACTTTGTGACAGCGCGTATTCCTTCCGAAGATCGCCACTGGCTGACTCTGGGAACTCAGTGGAAAGACGCGCAAAGCGGCTGGACTGTCGACGCGGCCATTGGCACTCTGATTTTCGCGGATGATGCGAATGTAGATGATCGTGAATACTCACATCAGCAGCCAGCCGTTCCATCTTCTAAGACTAACTACAAAGCCGAATACGACCTCAGCGCCTGGAGCGCCGCTATCGAGTTCAGCAAAGCCTTCTAATCGGCTGACCTCAACTCAGGGCTGATTCCCTCTGAAATCAGCCCACCACCTGCCCCCGGTAGATCACTTTCTTCTGCCGGGGGCAGGGTTCCCCCTCTACAGAACTCTTCTCCTGCCGGCCATCGGCAATCGGCTGTCCCCGGTACATTCGCGGCGTCACACTTTCCTCTTCCGTTTCTTCGTTCAGTTCCGGCACCCGTTGTTTCAGTGCTTGCCAGGTATACACCAGATTCTTTGACCGGCTTCTGCCTGCATAGCTGGCCAGGTTCTGCGCCAGGTCGGCTTCGTTAAGGTGGAGTTTTACCCCGAACTCGGACTGGATCAGGCGCCGGCACTGGTGCACCAGTTTTAACAGGGAAGGGTCGAACAGCCAGTTGCGTTCAATGGTTGCGGAATTCATGGGAAGGCCTCGCATGGATGTCACTGCATCGGGTGTTACCCCGGACACCGGGGCCGATGCAGCTTTTATGCCATGCGAGCGCCGGGTTAGTGGGCCTGGTCCCAGTTGTCGCCCACGCCGGCTTCCACCAGCAGCGGTACGTCCAGCTTTGCGGCAGCCGACATGCGTTTCACCAGTCCCTCGCGGACTTTCTCCACAGCGTCTTCCCGCACTTCGATGATCAGTTCATCGTGCACCTGCATAGTCATGCATGCGTCATTCTGGTGCTCGGCGTGCAGCCACTGGTCAACATCGATCATCGCCCGTTTGATGATGTCGGCAGCGGTGCCCTGCATAGGGGCGTTGATGGCGGTGCGTTCGGCGGCCTGTTGCATCTGCTTGTTACGGGCATTGATCTCCGGCAGGTACAGCCGACGGCCAAACAGGGTTTCCACGTAGCCATCGTCGTGGGCCTGTTTGCGAATGTTATCCATGTAACGCAGCACGCCGGGGTAACGCTCGAAGTAGCGGTCGATGTATTCCTGGGCCACCTTTCTTTCCACGCCCAGCTGGCGGGCCAGGCCAAAGGCAGACATGCCGTAGATCAGGCCGAAGTTGATGGCTTTGGCGCTGCGGCGCTGGTCGGAGCTGACTTCAATCAGGCTCACGCCAAAGACTTCGGCGGCCGTGGCTTTGTGGATGTCTTCGCCATGCTCGAAGGCGGTCAGCAGGCCCTTGTCACCAGACAGGTGCGCCATGATGCGCAGCTCAATCTGGGAATAGTCCGCCGCCAGCAGCTTGTAGCCTTCCGGAGCAATAAAAGCCTGGCGGATGCGACGGCCTTCTTCGGTGCGGATGGGGATGTTCTGCAGGTTCGGTTCGGAGGACGACAGGCGCCCGGTGGCGGTGACCGCCTGGTGGTACGAGGTATGCACACGGCCGGTACGATGATGAATCAGCTCCGGCAGGGTGTCGGTGTAGGTTGATTTGAGCTTGCTCAGGCTGCGGTGTTCCACAATCAGCCGGGGCAGTTCGTGCTCGTGGGCCAGTTCCTGCAGCACAGGTTCGGCCGTGGATGGCGCGCCCTTCGGGGTTTTCTTGATCACCCGCAGGCCGAACTTGTCGTACAGAATCGCCTGCAGCTGCTTGGTGGAGCCCAGGTTGAAGCTTTCGCCGGCTACCTCGTGGGCTTCCTTCTCCAGTTCAGCCATGCGCTCAGCCAGTTCCTGGCTGTGCTGGCGCAGGGTGCTGGCGCTGATCAGGGTGCCCCGCTGTTCCATGCGTGACAGTACCGGCACCAGGGGCAGGTCGATCTCCCGGTAGACGGGTTCCAGCTTGCCGGTTTCTTTCAGTTTCGGGCTCAGGGTCTGGTGCAGGCGCAGGGTGATGTCGGCATCTTCGGCGGCGTAGGGCCCGGCCTTTTCCAGGTCAATCTGGTTGAAGGTAAGCTGCTTGGCGCCCTTGCCGGCGATGGATTCGTAAGTGATGGTTTGTTCGCCCAGATACTCCCGGGCCAGGCTGTCCATGTCGTGGCGCGTGGCTACCGAATTGAGCACGTAAGACTCCACCATGGTGTCGTCGCTGATGCCTTCCAGGTGGATGTCGTGGTTGGCCAGCACGTTCTTGTCGTACTTCAGGTTCTGGCCGATCTTCTTCTGTTTCGGGTCTTCCAGCAGCGGTTTGAACTGGGCTAGTACATCGTCGCGGTCCAGCTGGTCCGGTGCGCCCATGTAGTCGTGGCCCAGGGGCACATAGGCCGCTTCGCCTGGCTCGATGGCAAAGGACACACCCACAATTTCGGCGTCCATATAACGCAGGCTGGTGGTTTCGGTGTCGAAGGCGAATTGGTCGGCGGCTTTCAGACGCTCCAGCCATTTGTCGAGCTCCGCCTGTTCGGTGATCACCGAGTACTGTTTTTCAATGGCCTTGGCAGGCTCTGTCTCGGAGGCAGCGGCCTTGTTGTCACTGGTAGATCCTGCGTTCTCCAGCTCGGCAATCCAACTACGGAATTCGTATTCCTTGAACAGTTCCAGCAGGCTGTCGTCATCCTGCTCCCGCTCGGTGAGGTCTTCCAGCCCGAATTCCAGTTCCACATCCAGGCGGATGGTGGCCAGTTCCCGGCTCAGGGGCAGGGTGTCGATAGCCTCGCGCAGGTATTCACCGATCTTGCCTTTGATTTCGCCGGCGTGTTCGATCAGGTTATCCAGGTCGTTATACGCCTGCAGCCACTTTACGGCGGTTTTCGGGCCGCATTTGTTCACGCCCGGGATGTTGTCCACCTTGTCGCCCACCAGGGCCAGGTAGTCGATGATCTGCTCTGGCGTTACGCCGAACTTCTCCACTACGCCGTCACGGTCCATGGCGGTTTCGGTCATGGTGTTGATCAGGGTGACGTGGTCGCTCACCAGCTGGGCCATGTCCTTGTCGCCGGTCGACACCACCACATCAATGCCCTTGCTGGTGGCTTCGTGGGCCAGGGTGCCGATCACGTCGTCGGCTTCTACCCCGGGCACGATCAGCAGCGGCAGGCCCATGGCCCGTACGATGTTGTGGATCGGCTCGATCTGCATGGCCAGGTCTTCCGGCATGGGCGGCCGGTTGGCTTTGTACTCTTCGTACATGTCGTGCCGGAAGGTTTTGCCCTTGGCATCGAAAACCACCACGACTTTTGATTCCGGGAAGTCCTGCTCCAGCCTCCGCAGCATGCTCACCACGCCTTTGATGGCGCCGGTGGGATGGTTCTTGCTGGTGGTGAGCGGGGGCAGGGCGTGGTAGGCACGGAACAGGTAGGAAGATCCGTCTACCAGAACCACGGGTGGGGTCTTTTTCTCAGTCATGTCAAAACGGGTCCGGATTCTGATTGAAGCGTGGGTTGGCTTGTGCAACTCTAGCCAGAAAGATGAACCAAAGGGTACCACGAAAATGAAACGAATCGCCTGTTCCGCCCTGTTGCTGGGCTGCTTCTGTGTGCCGGCTGTGGCCCAGGATGAGGGGGCCCTGGATGCCGTCCCGGTGGTCACGCCACAGGAGCCGCTGGTGATTTCCGATTACCAGCCGCCCGAAGGTGGCCCGGAGATTGTCATCCGCCCTGGCGAGAACGAAGTCTTCTACGAGTACCGGGTCAACGGCCAGCTTATGGAGATCAAGGTGGTGCCGGAAATCGGTCCGGAATACTACCTGGTGCCTGCCGATGGCGGTGGCTGGGTGCAGGATACCGATTCAGACTTGCTGGTTCCGAGTTGGGTAATCTTCCGTTGGTGATTACCTGAGCAGTTCTAGTATGAACATTCTAATTTTTGCCCGTAACCTGACCGTGAAAGTTACCAGAAGCCGGCTGCGCTGATCGCTGAAGTGCCGGCCGAAGTTGGAAAATCACGAACGTCTGAAACGTCAGGAGAGTCATCATGGGTAAACTTAAATCTTACCAGGAACAACTGCAGGACATCGTAGAGAAGGGCATCAACGCCGCGGAAGAGCAGCAGAAGAAGCTGGCCTCCAAGCCGTTCGACTACGCCGAGAAGCTGGAAGCGGAAGCCCGCGAGTACAGCGTGAAGAGCCTGCGCAAGCGTTACAACGGCTACTCCGAAACCCTGTTCGAGCAACTGCGCTCCCTGAACGGCCGTTTCGGCAACTTCGCAGCTGAGCTGGTTGCCAAGCTGGAGAAAGAAGCGGCTGAAAGTGCTGATGCCGTATCCGAAGCCGCTGAAGATGTGGCCGAGGCGGCCCAGGACGCCAAGAAGTCAGTCACCGCCAAGAAGCCGACTGCCCGCAAAACTGCGGCACGCAAGCCTGCGGCCAAGAAAGAAACTGCCTCAGCCTGATTAAGGCCGGTAGTGTAAAAAGCAGAGGGCGCTCATTGAGCGCCCTCTGTTGTTTCCGGATCAGCATTTTCGCTTTCCGGGTTCAGGGGAATGGTTCGTTTTTCCCCGGTAATTTCTTCCAGCCTGAGAACGTCTTCCTCGTAGGCCTTGCGCACGGACTCGATGTCTTGCTGCTGGGCTGAGATTTCCCGCTCCACCTCACGAATCTGGGCTTCCAGCCTGCGGATTTTCTCCAGCGTGGCTTCGGGGATTTCACGCCCCGCCCGCTCCATATCGGCGGCGCGGCTTTGCTCGTTATCCAGCTGCCCGGAAATCACGTTGATATTGCCGCGTTTGAGCTGGATCAGGCTGTTCATTTCCTGGATTTTCCGGCGCAGGGCCCGGATGGCCTGGTCCGGATGGCTGAAGCGCTTCAGCAATTGCCGGTCCAGCTCTTGCTGGGCCTCGAGCTGCCGCTGGCGCTCTTCTTCGGCTTGCCTGGCCGCTTCCCGCGCGGCGATTTCCTCGGCTGTCAGCGCCCGGGGTATGGTTTTCACAACCCGGCCGTTGTCGCTCAGGATCTCATAGCCGCGCTTGGTGGCTTCCTGGGGAATGGTATTGCCGATCACCAGTTGTCCGTTTTCGTCCGTGTAACGATACATGGTCGCCTGCGCGCCGGCAGAGGCCAGGAGCCCCAGGGCGACAAGACCGGCGAGAACCGGCGATGCGATCACACGGTGTTGCATTTATCAGACTCCGTAACGGTCCCGGTAGCTGGCTACGCTCTCCGCATGGCCGGCGAATTCCGGGTTGGACTTCAGGTAGTCCAGTACCTGTTCAAGGCGGATGATGCTGACGACCGGAATGCCGAATTCTTTTTCGACTTCCTGGATGGCCGAGAGTTCGCCATTGCCTTTTTCCTGGCGGTCCAGGGCAATCAGTACGCCTGCCGGCTCGGCCCCGGCGGCCCGGATAATATCAATGGACTCCCGGATGGCGGTGCCTGCGGTGATCACATCATCCACAATCAGCACTTTACCCTGCAAGGGAGCGCCTACGATATTACCGCCTTCACCGTGATCTTTCTTCTCTTTACGGTTAAAGGCAAAAGGTTTGCTGTTACCGTCTGTTGCAAGGGCCATGGCGGTAACCGTAGCCAACGGAATGCCCTTATAGGCAGGCCCGAAAATGATGTCATAATCCAGTCCACTGCGTTCTATCGCGGCGGCATAGGCTTTGCTTAGTTGTAGCAGGTCGTCGCCGGTATTGAACAGTCCGGCATTGAAAAAGTACGGACTGGTGCGCCCGGATTTGAGGGTGAACTCTCCAAAACGCAGAACGTTCCGCTGGATGGCAAATTCGATAAATTTTTGCTGATAGTCATGCATGGCAAGGCTTCTGGCGGGATAGGATCTTTAATTAAAGCGTAAAACCGGTATCATACTACACAAACCGAATCAGGGAACACGTATGCGCGTAGTATCAATCAGCGTCAATGGCTTGGAGCAGGCTGTTGAGAAGGGCTTTTTTGACTGGCTGGCAGAGCAGGACGCTGATGTTGTCTGTGTTCAGGACCACCGGATGCGTGCCTACGAAGTTGAAGACAAAAACCTGGTTCCGGAAGGGTATGAGGCCTACTTCATCGACGGGGAGCTGAACGAGCACGGCGGTGTGGGCATCTATACCCGTCACTTCCCGAAAGCCATTATGTACGGCTTTGCCAATGAGCAGGCCGACCGTGAAGGTCGCTTTATCCAGGCCGATTTCGACAAGGTATCCGTAGCCTGTGTTCTGGCGCCCTGTGCCCTGGGCCGTGAAGAAGAGCTGACTGGTGAAGACGATCTGACCGTTCTCGATCACAAAGACGAGTTCATGGAAGCCTTTGGCGTGCATATGCAGAAAACCCTGCGGAAGCGTCGTCAGTTTATCTTCTGTGCCAACCTGCAGACGGCTCACCATGTAACGGATGCCAGCCCGCTCTACCACAAGACGGATTTTTCCGGCTTCCTGCCCCATGAGCGTGCGTGGCTGGATCGTTTGTTTGATGAGATGGGCTGTATTGATGCATTCCGTGAGATCAACAAGCAGAGCAACCAGTTTACCTGGTGGCCGGAGCAGGCCGAGGGTTCCCGCAAGAAGGCCGGTATCCGGGTGGATTACCATTTGCTGACGCCGGGGATTCGCAAGACTATTCGCGATGGCTGGATTGATGACGGCACGCGGTTTTCTGACCACGCGCCGGTGATCATGGATTACGATATCGAAATCGGCTTCTAAGCTTTGAGATAGTCGGTCGCGTGTCCGGAGGGGGAAGCCTTTCCGGAACACGCTACAAGCACATCCCTGTGCGCTCGACTCCGGCCATCCCTAGCCGGAGACGGTTCCGGAAAGGCTTCCCCCCTCCGAACCCGCTAGCTTTCAGTAGGCCGTCAGGCCTATGCGCTCAAAGCTTCTTTCTGCAGTTCAAACAACTGATTAATCGCTTTCCTTGCCAGCGCTAGCATGGCGTCCAGTTCTGTTTGTTCGAACGGTGCGCCTTCGGCAGTTCCCTGAATTTCGATGAAGCCGCCCTGATCGGTCATGATTACGTTCATGTCGGTTTCGGCTTCGGAGTCTTCCGGGTAGTCCAGGTCGGCTACCGGCATGCCTTTGTATACACCCACTGAAACGGCCGCGACCATTTGCTTGAGCGGGGATCGCTTCAGGCGTTTGTTGGTGACCAGGTGGTTCAGGGCGTCTACCAGGGCAACGCAGCCGCCGGTGATGGCTGCGGTGCGGGTGCCGCCGTCGGCCTGGATGACGTCGCAGTCGATGGTGATGGTGTGTTCGCCCAGGGCTTCGAGGTCTACCGCTGCGCGCAGGCTGCGGCCGATCAGGCGCTGGATTTCTACGGTGCGGCCACCTTGTTTGCCACGGGCGGCTTCGCGGCCCATGCGGCTGCCGGTGGAGCGGGGCAGCATGCCGTATTCGGCGGTGATCCAGCCTTTGCCTTCGCCGCGCAGGAAGGGCGGTACTTTGTTCTCTACCGAGGCGGTGCAGATAACCTTGGTGTCGCCGAACTCAACCAGCACCGAGCCTTCGGCGTGGCGGGTGTAGTTGCGGGTGATGCGGACGTCTCTGGGTTGCTCGGGCGTTCTGCCGCTTGGTCGCATAGTGTGTCCTGTTTTTGAAGATGAATGTCCGGCTGTTGCCGGTCGGGCGTTTTGAAAGGGCACCGAGTATAGCATTTGGTCGGGTTCGCTGCTCCGGGCGTTTGCCTGTTAAACTCGAAACTCTGTTGAACACGACTGGAGCCATTATGATCCGCAGCATGACTGCTTTTGCCCGCAAGGATACCCGGGGTGACTGGGGTACTCTCACCTGTGAGATCCGTACCGTAAACCATCGCTATCTGGAGCCGTCTTTCCGCCTGCCGGAGGCTTTCCGTGAACTGGAAAACCGGTTTCGGGAGGAGTTGCGCAAGCAGGGGCTGAAGCGGGGCAAGGTGGATATCTCCATGCGCCTGCAGTCGGTGGAGAGCGAGGTGCAGAGCTTCGAGATCAGCGATGAAATGGCCCAGGCGGTGAACGAGGCAGCCAACCACATTAACCGTATGCTGGATAACCCGGCCCACATCAACGCACTGGATATTCTCCGCTGGCCGGGGGTGATGTCGTTGCCGGAGAAGGATTACAGCGCGGCCAAGGAAGCGGCGGCGGGGCTGTTCGCGGAAACTGTCAAGGAGCTGATGACGGTTCGCGAGCGAGAGGGTGAGCGCCTGCGGCCACTGTTCGAGGACCGCCTGACCACCATGGGTAAGCTGGTGGCGGAAGTTCGGGAGAAAATGCCCCAGCTGCTGGCCGCCCAGGAGCAGAACCTTCGGGATCGCTTTGAGAAAGCCAAGGTAGAGCTGGACCCGGAGCGCGTGGCCCAGGAAATGGTCATGCTGGCCCAGAAAAGTGACGTGGCCGAAGAGCTGGACCGCCTGGATGCCCATATCAGTGAAGTCACCGACACCCTGCAAAACGACGATGCCATCGGCCGGCGCCTGGACTTCCTGATGCAGGAGTTGAACCGGGAAGCCAATACCCTGAGCAGCAAGAGCATCGATGCCGCCGTCACCCGCGCAGCGGTGGACTTAAAGGTGCTGATCGAGCAGATGCGGGAGCAGGTGCAGAACCTGGAGTAAGGTTCCTCTGGGTAATTAGTTGGCGGCAGCTCTGGCGTTGCTTGGGTGGGCCTTCACTCGCCGCACGTTTTCGGCTTCCTGTGCATAAGCCCGATGCCGAACGTCCCAGATCTCGACGGCGTGTTGTATGTTCAGCCAGAATTCCGGGCTATTCCCCAGCGCTGCTGCTAATTTGATAGCCATGGGCGCGGTCAGGGCGCCTTTGTCATGCACGATCCGGCTCAGGGTGTTTCTGTGTACGCCCATAGCTTCTGCCAGCTCCCGGATTTCGATGTTCATTGGTTCCAGAAACTCTGTTACCAGCATCTGGCCGACGGTCACTGGGCGACGCTTTGTCGTTCTCATTACTTTTACCTCCCTTAGCCCCTGTAAGCATGAGGGTCCAGATACGTATCCCGGGCAATCCCGTCTTCCCAGCGAAATATCAAACGATATTGCTTGTTCACCCGTATGGAGCACCATCCGGTGAGCCTGCCCAGCAGGTGTTCGAACCTGTTCCCAGGCGGAACCCTGAGGTCTGACTCCTGCGTTGCTGCATCAAGAATCTGGAGCTTCCTGTACAGTGCGCTTTCAATAGTCACTGGTATTTTTCTGTGGCCACTATCTTCCTCGTAGAAAGTTTCCAGCCATTCATCCCTGAATTCGATAGCCATAGTTTTCTGAGTGTTTTTTTGTGCATTCTATGCACAATGGGTTTGTGCGTCAAACTGAGTCTGCGTGCAGTTTCTGTTGTATGGCCAGCATCACAGCCCATACGCCCCGGGCTGTTGCGATGGAATCACCCCCTGGCGGGTAGTGGTTACTCCGCCGGTTTGATAGCCAGCAAATCCGTCCGCAAATGAGTTAGTACCTTCTCGGCGGTATTGCCGATCACCCTGGCGGCCAGTCCGGTCTTGCCGGTGGTGCCGATCACTATCATGTCGGCCTTGATTTTGTTGGCCACGCTGGGGATCACCTTCTGGGCCGGCCCGGATGCGATATGAACCTGCTCGGGCGCCAGGTGCCAGGTGTTACACAGGTGTTCAATGTGGGGCTTCAGTGCCGCCTCCCGTTTGCGGGCGTGGGCAACCGGGTCGATGATGTCCAGGTCTGCCAGGATCACCGAGGTATGCAGGGCGTGCACCAGGTGTAACTCTGTGCCCAGGGCTTTGGCCAGGTGCCAGGCCTGGTCGATAATCCGGTTGTTCAGGGCTTTTTTGACCGTTTTATCTGAGCTCAGGTCCACCGCTGCCAGGATCGGCCGGGCCTTGTTCCATTTCTGCTCGGCCACCAGCATCACCGGCGCCGGGCATTCCCGCAGTAGGTGCCAGTCTGTCGGGGTGTACAGGAAGGTTTCCGAGCGGTTTCCGGTTTTGACCACGGCGCCGATTTTCTCTTTCTGGCACTGGGCAATGACCCACAGGTGAATCTGCTTTTCCCAGACGGTTCGTGCACTGATCTTCAGGTCGTTGCAGTCGGCCAGCGCCAGCATCTTTTCCAGCCATTTCTGGCGATGGTCCATCAGCGCCTTCTTGGCCCGGTTCTGTACCTCCGGATCGCCCGGCAGGGCGTCCAGGTAGTCATGCACGAACGCCACCACTTCCACACTGGCACCGGTTGCCCGGGCCAGTTCAACACCGCGGGTCAGTGCGGTCTGGTCTTTGTGTTGGGGGTCCATGATGATCAGCAGTTTGTCCATGTCGGTATCCGTCAGCTAACGTGGAATTTGTTCCAATACTATCAGCAGAAAGTCACCCGGGGTGCGGAGATAAGTCAAACCCCGTATAATTTGCCGCTTTCTGGCCATCCGTAGTGGCCGCAAACTGTTGTTCAGGAGTCATCACGCCATGAGTCAGGCCGGTGAGCAGGGCACCCTGTTTGTGATTTCCGCCCCTTCGGGTGCGGGTAAAACCAGCCTTGTGTCGGAAATGCTCCGCCAGGATTCCCGGCTGGGGGTTTCGGTGTCTCACACAACCCGCCCGATGCGGGAAGGCGAGCAGGACGGGGTGAACTATCACTTCGTCAGCCGGGACGAGTTCGAGGCGATGATTGCCCGGGGTGACTTCCTGGAACACGCAGACGTTTTCGGCAACTACTATGGCACCTCGCAAGTATGGGTGCGGGAAACCCTGGCCACCGGGCAGGACGTCATTCTGGAAATCGACTGGCAGGGTGCCGAACAGGTGCGCCGGCTGATTCCTGAATGTGTGAGCATCTTTATTGTTCCGCCGTCGGCCGAGGTTCTGCGCCAGCGCCTGGTTGGCCGTGGTACGGATGCGCCAGACGTGGTGGAGCGCCGGCTTGCGGAGGCAGAAGAAGAGTGTCGCCACGCGGCAGAATTCGATTACCTGGTGGTGAACGACGATTTCAGTGTGGCGCTGGCTGATCTCCTGGCGATTGCGCGCAGCCACCGGCTGAAGATGGGCGTGCAGCAAGTTCGCCACGCCAGCCTGCTGTCGGGATTGTCTGGCCGCGGCTGATTGGCGTGCCGGCATGCATAGTGGCTTCCACTGTATACAAATTGAGCCGGTGCCAGTAAACTACGCGGTCTGCTAAATCAGTGATTCTTTTTGTTCGGGGAAGATAATGGCACGAGTTACCGTTGAAGATTGTCTGGAAAACGTAGATAACCGCTTCCAGCTGGTTATGCTGGCCACCAAGCGCGCCCGCCAGATTGCCACCAAGGGTGCTGAGCCGATGGTGCCGGAAGAGAACGACAAGCCCACGGTTATCGCCCTGCGCGAGATTGCCGAAGGCAAAGTGACTCGCGATCTGCTGACCGAAGACGACGAAGACTAAAATGCCCGCTTGCGGTTGTGCGTAGAATTACTGCCAACCGTTAAGAAGCATTGAAATCTGACCGCGCGGTTTTATAGTGTATCTATAGAAATCCGCCGGAAGGACAACAAAAAAGCCCGGATGCATGCATTCGGGCTTTTTTGTCCCCGGTTTTCAGAGAAACATTGGAGGCGCGGTGTCGGTAGAGCCAACGGTTGAACATCTGGCCAGAGAGCTTAGCTCGTATCTGGATACCAATCGCATCAATCAGGTGCGACGGGCCTATTATTACGCCGAACAGGCCCACGAAGGGCAGATGCGCAAAAGCGGCGACCGTTACATCACCCACCCCCTGGCCGTAGCCGGCATCCTTGCCAACCTGAGGCTGGACCATCAGAGCCTGATGGCAGCCATGCTGCACGACGTTATCGAAGACACCGGTATCCCGAAAGATGCCCTGAGCGAACAGTTCGGTGAAGACGTGGCCGAACTGGTTGACGGCGTATCGAAACTGACCCAGATTGAATTCCGCTCCCGGGCCGAAGCCCAGGCCGAGAACTTCCAGAAAATGACCCTGGCCATGGCCAAGGACATCCGGGTGATCCTGGTAAAGCTGGCAGACCGCCTGCACAACATGCGCACCCTGGGCCCCATGCCCTACGAAAAACGCCAGCGCATTGCCACTGAAACCCTCGATATCTACGCCCCCATTGCCAACCGCCTGGGTATGCATTCTATTTCTACCGAGCTGGAAGACCTGGGCTTTTCCTCGCTGTATCCGATGCGCTCCAAGTACATCTCGAAAGCGGTGGCCAAGCTGCGGGGCAGCCACAAGGAAATTATCGACGATATCCGGGGTAAACTGCAGGAAAAGCTGGAAGAGCGCGGCCTGCCGGGCCGGATACTGGGCCGGGAAAAACACCTGAACTCCATCTACAACAAGATGAAGTTCAAGCAGAAATCTTTCCATGAAATCATGGATGTGTACGCCTTCCGCATCATCACCGATACGGAAGACGACTGTTACCGGATCCTGGGCGCCGTACACAGCCTGTACAAGCCCCTGCCGGGCCGTTTCAAAGACTACATAGCCATGCCCAAGGCGAACGGCTACCAGTCGCTGCACACGACGTTGTTCGGCATGCATGTGAACATTGAAATCCAGATCCGTACCGAGGAAATGGAGCACATCGCCAACAATGGTATTGCTGCCCACTGGATGTACAAGAACGAGGAATCCGGCGTTACCAGCATCAACCAGTCCCGTGTGGACCGCTGGGTGAAAGGGTTGATGGAAATGCGCGAGCGGGCCGACGACTCCATGGAGTTCATCGAACACGTGAAGGTCGACCTGTTCCCGGACGAAATCTACGTGTTTACTCCCAAGGGCCGGATTATGGAGCTGCCCAGCGGGGCAACGCCGGTGGATTTCGCCTACGCCATTCATACTGATATCGGCAACGCCACGGTAGCCTGTCGTGTTAACCGCAACCTGGCCTCTCTGAGCCAGCCCCTGCAAAGCGGCCAGACGGTGGAAGTTATCACCGCCCCCGGCGCCCGGCCCAACCCGGCCTGGCTCAGCTTTGTGGTAACCGGCAAGGCCCGCAGCAGCATCCGCCACGTATTGAAAACCCGCAAGCGTGCAGAATCCCTGGAGCTGGGCCGTACCCTGCTCAAGCGTTCCCTGAAAGGCTTTGGCGCCAAGCTTTCGGACATTACCGAAGTCCAGCGCCAGGCCGTGGTCAGCCATAACCAGGTGAACAGTTTTGATGACCTGGTCAGTGACATCGGCCTGGGTAATCGCATGGCTTACCTGGTGGCGCGGCAGCTGGTCAGTGGCGGTGAAGGGCTGGAAACTACCGCCAACCTGGAAAATGCCCCGGCCGAAAAGCAGGGCGCGGTGACCATTCGCGGAACCGAAGGCATGCTGGTGCGCTTTGCCAGCTGCTGCAAACCCATTCCGGGTGATCCGGTCGTGGGTATTATGGATTCCGGGAACGGGATGGTAATCCACTCCGACACCTGCTCCAGCCTGCCGGAAGACGACGAAGGGCGCGCCCGTCTGACCCACCTGAAGTGGGCCAAGGACATCACCGATGAGTTCTCGGTAGAGCTGCGGGTAGAACTGGAGCGCCAGCGCGGTGTGATTGCCGAAGTGGCTAACGCCGTGGCCATGGCCGATGGCAATATCGAACGCATCAACGTGGAAGACCAGAACGCGAAGTTCGGTATTGTCAGCCTGGTGGTGCACGTGAATGGCCGCCGGCACCTGGCCCGGGTGATGCGCCGGGTGCGCAATATCCGTGCGGTTACTCACATCAGCCGGGTTCGCCACTGAGTGCGACTTTAGCGTGGTTGACAGTCGCCACGCTGAAGGGAGAGGATTGGCGTTTTGAACGAGAGGAAAACGCAGGTCATGACCAATAAATCTGTTATCCAGACCGAAAACGCCCCGCAGGCGATTGGTACCTACTCCCAGGCAGTCAAAGCCGGAGATACCGTGTATCTGTCTGGCCAGATTCCCCTGGACCCTGAAACCATGGAAGTGGTGCCCGGTGACTTTGCCGCCAAGACCCGTCAGGTGTTCGAAAACCTGAAGGCTGTGTGCGAAGCCTCTGGTGGTGAACTGAAAGACATCGTAAAACTGAACATCTATATGACCGACCTGGCCAACTTCGCCACGGTGAACGAGATCATGGCCACCTACTTCCAGGAGCCGTACCCGGCCCGCGCCGCCGTAGGCGTGGCAGCGCTGCCGAAAGGCGTGCCGGTGGAAATGGAAGCGGTAATGGTGCTCAGCTGAGGTTGTTGATCATCTCCCGGTATCCCGCCTTGTAGTCGGGGTACCGGAACTCGAAACCGCTGGCCAGCAACCGCTGGTTGTTACACCGCTTACTCCCCGCACGTCCGCCCTTACGGGCACCCTCTACCGGATCTTTGCACGGCACCTGCTGCCGAACCCAGTTCACCACCTCATCCAGCCGCACCGGCTCGCAATCACTGGCGATATACAGGTTTTCCAGCTCCTGGCCCTGCAATGCCTGCTGGCCCAGGTACGCGATGGCCCCGGCGGCATCCTGTTCGTGAATCCGGTTGCTGAACGGTGCCGGTGGTTGCGGGTTCATCCGGCCTTCCAGCACTTCTTCCAGGAACCGCTGGCGGGTAGGGCCGTAGATGCCGCTGAAGCGCACCACGGTAGCCGGGTGAATGCTGTTCAGTGCCGTTTGCTCGCCCTGCAGAATGTGCTGGCCGGTAAACCGGTCCGGCTCGGCGGGGCTGTTTTCATCCACCCAGCTGTCGTCGTCCTGGGCGTACACGCTGGTGCTGCTGATGAAGAGCAGGCGGGTCAGCGGGTTGTTGCCGATGGCATCCAGCAGGTTCTGCAGGCCGGCGACGTAGGCGTTGTGGTAGCCCTCGTCGTCATAGCTTGAAGGTGTCAGGCAGTAGATCACAATGTCCAGGTTGTCCGGCAGCTTGCCTTGCAGGGTTTCCGGCCGGGTGAGGTCTGCACCGATCCCGGTAATTCCCGCCGGAACCTTGTCCGGATTGCGGCGTAAACCGTACACCTGGCCGGCGCCGGTCAGGGCCAGGGCAATGTCGCCACCAAGCTTGCCGCAGCCGGCCACCAGAATTCGTGCAGATGGGTTGCGATCTGTCATTGCCATAGACAATTTCAATCCTTATGCTTTGGCTGATAAAGTATGTGAAACTTCGACCTGATCGATCCGACCGGAGCTCACCATGACACTCACCGAGTTACGATACGTTGTTACGCTTGCCCGGGAAAGGCATTTTGGCCGCGCGGCCGAGCGTTGTCACGTCAGCCAGCCCACCCTCAGTGTGGCGGTTAAGAAGCTGGAAGACGAACTCGGTATTCCCCTGTTCGAACGCAGCAAAAGCAGCATCCGGGTAACCGAAACCGGGCAGCGCATCATCGAGCAGGCCCAGCGGGTGCTGGACCAGGTGGGCGTGATCAAAGACATGGCCCAGGACGGCAAAAACCAGCTGAACTCACCGCTGAAAGTGGGGGCCATCTACACCATCGGCCCCTACCTGTTCCCGCACCTGCTGCCGGAACTGCGCCGGGCGGCGCCGGAAATGCCGCTGTATATCGAAGAGAACTACACCGCCAACCTGCGCCAGAAGCTTCGCCATTCAGACCTGGACGCCATCATCATCGCCTTGCCGTTCGAAGAGCCGGAAGTGGTCACCATGCCGCTGTACGACGAACCCTTCGTGGTATTGCTGCCGGCGGATCATCCGCTCACCGCAAAAGATGAGATAACCGCAGACGAACTGTCCCGGGAGCAATTGCTTCTTCTGGGCCCGGGCCACTGCTTCCGGGACCAGGTACTGGAATCCTGCCCGCCGCTGGTGGATGCCATTACCAAGCGGGCAGATGGTGACAAACCGGACCTGGTGACCGAAGGTAGCTCCCTGGAGACCATCCGCCACATGGTGGCATCCGGCCTTGGTATTACCGTGTTGCCACTGTCTGCGGCCACCGGAATGAAATACCACGAAGATATCCTGGCGGTTCGCCCGTTTGCCGCGCCGGTGCCTTTCCGGACCGTGGCGTTGGCCTGGCGGGTAACCTTCCCGCGGCCCAAGGCCATTGATGTGCTGTCGCTGGCGGCCAGCCAGTGCCGGGTGATCGAAAAAGCCAAAACCGAAACGCCGGCGGTTGCCAAAGGCGCCTGAGTGCCACTATGACGTCACTGGAAGACATCTCCGTTACCCAGCTCAAGGGCGTAGGAAACGCCCTGGCCGGAACATTGGCAAAACTCGGCATCCATTCCGTACAGGACCTGCTGTTCCACCTTCCTCACCGCTATGAAGACCGCACCCGGGTAATCCCCATGGGCAGCCTGCGCATAGGCGATGTTGCGGTGGTGGAAGGGGAGGTTATGAAAACCGACTTGATGATGGGCCGGCGCCGTAGCCTGCAGGTCACCCTGAGGGACAACAGCGGTTTTCTGGTAATGCGGTTTTTCCACTTCAATGCCGCCCAGCGTAACCAGCTGACCGAAGGCACCCGGGTACGTTGCTTTGGCGAAGTCCGCCCGGGCCGCGCCGGTTACGAGTTTTACCACCCTGAATACCAGGTGAACCCGCCGCCCATGCCGGCGGGTGATGAAGCCACGCTTACCCCGGTGTATCCGCTCACCGAAGGCATACAGCAGCCCCGGGTGCGCGGGCTGTGCCAGCAGGCGCTGCAGTACCTGGACCGTTACCCCATCAAAGACTGGTTGCCACCGGAACTGCTGGCGGACTACCAGCTGCCGGGCATTACTGAAGCCGTAAAACTGGTCCACAAGCCCCCGGCCGGTGCCCCGGTACCCCAGTTGGTGGAAGGCCGGCACCCGGCCCAGCAGCGCCTGGTGATGGAAGAGTTGCTGGCGCACCAGCTCAGCCTACTGCAGGTGCGGGAACAGATACAGGCGCGGCAGGCCTTACCCCTGCTGCCCACCGGTGATCTGACCGAGCGTTTTCTGGAAGAATTACCCTTCAGCCTGACCGGCGCCCAGCGCCAGGTGATGAAGGAAATCCGGCAGGACCTGAGCCAGCCATTGCCCATGTTGCGACTGGTGCAGGGGGATGTCGGTTCCGGTAAAACCGTGGTGGCGGCCCTGGCCGCACTGCAGGCCATCGGAGCCGGTGCCCAGGTGGCCCTGATGGCGCCCACGGAAATCCTTGCCGAACAGCACTACAATAATTTCCGGGGCTGGCTGGAGCCCCTGGGCATCCGGTTGGCGTGGTTGTCTGGCAAGGTCAAAGGCAAGGCCCGGCAGGAGGCCCTGGATGCCGTTGCCAGCGGCGAAGCCCGGGTAGCCATCGGCACCCACGCCCTGTTTCAGGATGAAGTAAAGTTCAACCGGCTGGCCCTGGTGATTGTGGATGAGCAGCATCGTTTCGGGGTTCACCAGCGACTGGCCCTGCGGGAAAAAGGTGTAGGCGGCTCGCTGGCCCCGCACCAGCTGATCATGACCGCCACACCCATTCCGCGCACCCTGGCCATGAGCGCCTATGCTGACCTGGATACATCGGTGATCGACGAGCTGCCCCCCGGTCGTAAACCCATAGAGACCATCGTAGTGCCCGACAGCCGGCGTGACGATATTATTGAACGGGTACGGAGCGCCTGCCGGGAGGGGCGCCAGGCCTACTGGGTGTGTACACTGATTGAAGAATCCGAAGCCCTGCAGTGCCAGGCAGCTGAAGTGACGGCCCAGGAACTTTCCGAGCGCTTGTCGGATCTTAAAGTGGGCCTGGTGCATGGTCGCCTGAAAGCCCAGGAAAAAGCCGAAGTGATGGAACGCTTCAAGAACGGTGAACTGGACTTGCTGGTGGCGACAACCGTAATCGAGGTGGGGGTGGATGTGCCCAACGCATCGCTGATTATCATCGAGAACCCCGAACGGCTGGGCCTGGCCCAGCTACACCAGTTGCGTGGCCGGGTAGGCCGGGGCCACCAGGCCAGCTTTTGCGTACTTATGTACCACCCGCCGCTGTCGAATAATGGTAAAGCCCGCCTGCAGGCCCTGCGGGACAGCCAGGATGGTTTCTTCATCGCAGAGAAAGACCTGGAAATCCGCGGCCCCGGTGAAGTGCTGGGCACCCGCCAGACCGGGCTGATGCAGTTCCGCCTGGCCGATTTCGAGCGAGACAGGGGCTGGATAGAGCCGGTCAAGGAAATGGCGCCGGCGCTGGTGAAACAGCCCGGCGTGGCCGAAGCCCTGGTGCGCCGCTGGCTCGGTGAAAACACCCGGTACGGAGAGGTCTGACCATGCACTTCCCGGCCTCCAGCAAATTCACCAGTCTGCGCATTCTGCAGCGCCTTGAAGACACCCTGGAGCTGCCGCCCTTGCCGGAAACCACCCAGCGCATCATGCGCCTTCGGTCAGACCCGAAAGCCGTCATGGGAGACCTGGTCGACATTGTGGAGAGCGACCCGGGCCTGGCCGCCCAGGTGGTGAGTTGGGCCTCGTCCTCCTTTTACGCCTCCGCCGGGCAGGTGCGCTCGGTGCACGATGCCATCTCCCGGGTGCTGGGCTTCGATACCGTGATGAACCTGGCCATGGGCCTTGCGCTTGGCCGTACCCTCAAAGCGCCGCTGGATCAGCCCGAAGGCTACCGGGACTACTGGCAGCAAGCCACCTGGCAGGCCCAGTCTGCCGGAATCCTCGCGGGGATGATGCCCAGAACAAAGCGGCCCCTGTTCGGGCTGGCCTACCTGGCCGGTTTGCTGCACAACTTTGGCGACCTGGTGCTGGTGCAGGTGTTCCCGCCCTACCACGAGCAACTGATGCGCTGGCAGGGAGATAACCCGGCCGGTGACCGCGCCGCCCAGGAACAGAAATTGATGGGGTTCAGCCGGGAACAGATCGCCGCCCGCCTGTTGGAGAATTGGGGCATGCCCGATGAAGTGACCCTGGCCGTACGACACCAGGCGGATGCCGACTACAGCGGCCCTCATCATTACCTGGCCAGAATTGTCTGGCTGGGCCGGCAGTTGCTAACCGCCCGGGGCGTGATGCCGGGCCGGGCGGAGCCAGTGCCCCAGTCTGTTTTTGAAGAACTGGGCCTGAGCCGGCAAAGGGTAGAGCAGCAGTTTGATGCGCTGGTTCATAACCGGGACGGCATCATGGCCATGGCCGGAATGATGCCGCTGGCCCGGTAACTGCGGTTCAGTCGAACCGGTAATGGCGAATGGCGGTAGCCGCCTTGCGCACATCCTCGGCGTGCTGCCGTTCTACCGCGAAGCGTTCCTTGTCCATCTTCTGAACCAGCTTGGCATCCGTGGCCTTTCGGGCGCGGTGGGTGGGCATGTGCTGGATCTTGTCGTGCACTTCCTGAAACACCCGGTAGGGCGCCTGGTCCAGCAGTTCCGGGGCCACGTAATCCAGCAGGCCCTTCAGGCGCAGGCAGGCTTCAGAATGTTCCACCTGTCCTTCTTCCACCGCGAGGGCAATAATGCGGATGCTTTCGATCATCTCGTCGCGCCGCTTGGCCTGGAACTCTTCCGCCTTCTTCTGGCGCATCCGGTTTTCGTTCAGCACCCTGGATTGCCGCCAGATGTAGAACAGCAGAATCCCGATCACCACCAGCCCGACAACAATAAACGACAGTTGCAGTCCTCTGGGCATTGTTGAACCTCGTATCAATGAATGGCGGGGCCTGCCCGGTGGGTCAGGCCTGTTTGCTTTGGGCGCCAGTTTGCCAGACTTTCACTTCCACTGCCTGCCCGTTCAGTACCGATGTGCCGGAAACCGGGTCGGTTTCGGTGTCATCCAGGATATCGTTGATGCTGGCACCGGCGTGGGCGCTGGCAACCGACTGCCCTGTTCCGGGCCGGCTATGGCCCCAGCCGTGGGGAATCGACACCACTCCGGGCATGATATCTTCCGATACCTCCAGCGGCAGCACCACGGCCCTGCCGTCTTTCTGTACCTGTACCTGCGCGCCGTCTTCGAGCTTGCGGTTTTGGGCATCTTCCGGGTGCATGATCACCGTACAGCGGCTTTTGCCTTTCACCAGTCGCTGGCTGTTGTGCATCCAGGAGTTGTTGCTGCGTACATGGCGACGGCCGATAAGCTGCAGGCTGGTGCTGGCTTCAGGCTGGTCCAGCAGGGCCTGAAGGCGCTCCACATCCGCCAGGTAGCGGCGCGGCGCCAGGTTGACCTTGCCATCCCGGGTAAACAGCCGCTGGGGCAGGGTAGGCTGCAACGGGCCAAGGTCCACCCCGCTGGGTGATTTCTTCAGGGCGGACAGTGATAGCCCCTTGGGCATGTGCTGCCACTGCGGGTTCAGCGGGCTGAGCCGCGCCAGGCCTTTGAGGGGGTGGCGTTCCGGCAGAATGCCGAGCACTTTGTCCAGCAGCGGCTTGATCACACCGCCCACCCGGCCCGGGTTGGCGCCGTAGGGGCCGGTGCGCAGCAGCACATCTAGGATCGGGTCTGGCCCCAGCTTCTTGAACGCCTGCCAGCCCAGTTCCGCCTGCAATGGCAACTTCCCGCCCTTGCGCTGCCGTTCAAGACGGTGGGCCAGTTCCAGGTTGATCTGCCAGTCGTGGCGGCTGTCCGGTGCCGGTTCGAACAGGGCTTCGCTGTACTTGGCCTGGTTGCGTACCGCCATCATGCTGAAAATCAGGTCGTAATGGCTGCGCTCCAGCGCCGCTGTGGGCGGCAGAATCACATCGGCGTGGCGGGTGGTTTCATTCAGGTAGTAATCCACCGACACCATGAAATCCAGCCCGGCCAGGGCTTCATCCAGGCGCTGACCATTGGGGTTCGACAGCACCGGATTGCCGGCCACGGTTACAAAGGCGCGAATTTGCCCCTCGCCCGGGGTCAGGATTTCATCGGCCATGGTGCTGGACGGGTATTCACCGCCAAATTCCGGCAACTTGCGCACCCGGCTGTAACGGTTGCCGAAGTGGCCGGCCTGGCCCACCAGTGCGCCCAGCGCTACCAGATCCACCGCAGGCTGGGTGAACATCACCCCGCCCGGGGCATCCAGCTTGCCGGTCAGGATATTCAGGCAGTAAGCCAGCCAGGTGGTGGTGCCACCAAAGGCCTGGGTGCTGGTCCCCATTCGGGTGTGCAGGGCTGCCCTTGGCGTGGTGGCCAGCTGCCGTGCCAGGCCGCGAATGGTATCGGCGCTGATGCCGGTATGGCTTGCGACGGCTTCCGGCGTAAAGCTCAGGGCAGCCAGCTGCAGCAGGTCCTGGTCTTTTACCAGCCCGGTGGCCGCGCCGGTACTGACCAGGTTCTCCGCAAACAGCGTGTGCACCATGGCCATCAGCAGCAGGGCATCGGTGCCCGGGCGGATAAAATGGAAATCATCGGCAATGCGGGCGGTTTCCGTGCGGCGCGGGTCGATGACGACCAGCTTGCCGCCACGTTTCCTGAGCTCCTTCACCCGCCCCCGGAAATCCGGCACCGTCATCAGGCTGCCGTTGGAGGCCATGGGGTTGCCACCGATACAGATAAACAGATCGGTGCGGTCGATATCCGGAATGGGGAACAGCACCTGGTGCCCGAACATCTCCAGGCTGGCCAGCATATGGGGCAGCTGGTCGTTCGAGGTGGCTGAAAAGCGGTTCTGGGTGCCTATGGCCCGCAGCAACGGCGTAATGGTCATGGCGGCGCCGTGGTTGTGCACATTGGGGTTGCCCAGATACACCCCGATACTGTTCCGGCCGTGGGCCTTGCGCACCTCATGCAGCCGCCGGGCGACCAGGTCGAAGGCCTCGTCCCAGCTCATTTCTTCCCAGCCGGTGGCGGTTTTGCGAACCGGCCGGCGCAGCCGTTCCGGATCTTCATGCAGGTCCTGCAGCGCCACCGCCTTCGGGCAAATATGGCCCCGGCTGAGCGGGTCGTTTTCGTCGCCTTTGATAGCGGCAACCTTGCCGTTCTGAACCTCGATAGCCACGCCACACATGGCTTCGCAAAGGTGGCAGGTGCGGTAGTGGGTGCCGTTGTGCATAAGGATTCTCCGGAACTCTTGTTTTTAGGTTTCAAATTGAAACCAGATTATCAGGAAACGAACCGCAATGGGAAAAGGGTTTTTGTAAATGTGACCCGATAAGCCCGACAAAAAAGGCCAGCCCGAAGGCTGGCCTGAGGAGGGTCCGTATTACCTGGTTAACTTACTGAGCGGTTTGCTGCTCGTATTGGGCCGGCAGGTCTTTTACCGGGTTGGAGATGAAGTTTAGGTAGGTGCCGCCGACCGGGATTTCGAGGGGCAGGCGGATCGTTGCTAGCCCGGCATTGCTTATTCCCAGGGCGTCTGCTGTGACCAGCAGTTCATCCATTTCACCAATCCAGTTACTGTTACGTTGTTCGATTTGCATTCTTCCATCATCGAAGAACGTAATATTACCATCCAGTTCGAGGGTGAATGGGCGCCCGTAAAGATCATGTGTACCACCAAGTGGTATTTCCATGTCTGGCGCATCGATCAGAAGATCCGCGCTAGTAACAAAGATCGGCTGGCCCTCATCTCCTTCTGTAATTATTCCTGGAATTAATGAGTTGCGGCTGCAATCGATCGTACAAGTTGGATCATCTTTGGCGTAGCGCATCCTCAAAACCTGAGTGTTTGTGATGGACTCTTCCTGCAGTAGAAGTCCCAATACTTCCAGTTGCGTAAAGACGCTAATCGAGGTGGTTGTGAGCAACGTGGGGTACAGGTCAACTCTTATGCCTTCGATTTCATCACCGTTGGTAGGGTCCTCTGGTGTTGGATCGTAAGTTCCTGGACCAAGTACCTCAGTATTCAGGGCATAAGTTTGGTAAATGAATTTATTTCGAGGGCAATCAGGGTGATCGTCTCCTCTGTTTAGGATTGTCGAGCCTGTCGTACCCGCCTCACAGCCAACCCGGGCAGCCGGATCGGTGAGAGGGACGCCAGTATCACCAGTATCGAGCAGTCTTGCAGTGGCTTTCCCTCCGATCACTGACAATTTTGTAGAGTTTGCCGCCGCATTCCATCCGGTCTCATCACTTCCAGTGTGGGCAGTTTCGAATGGCTCAAGGCAGTTAGCATCATTGTTGTCTTCACAATCAATCAGGAAGTTCGAGTTAGTATCCCTTACCGGGAAGTTTCTGAGCGGAGTGAAAACTGTTTCCAGCTTCTCTGTGCCTTCAAAGTAAATGGTTAGGTTGTCTGCGCCGTTGGCACCATTCCCATCATCCAGTCCTTCCAGAATGTCAGTTTTCAGTGCGATGCCATTGGTGCCACATACGGAAGTCGGAGTCTCCAGCGCACATGTGCTCGCATTATCATCCTCTACCGATTTCATGGTGTAGCGATAAAACTCGCCCGGTTGCCACGGTGTGTTCGGGAAGAATCGAACCTGCTGGTTGTTAAATTCGAGGCGACCTTCAACAATTTCTCCGCTTCCTATCTCGGCTTCGTTCGGTTGTCCGGATTCATTTACCGTAATTTTTTCTACGATAAAGGTGCCGTCCACTCCAAGCCGGATGGATTCAGGCTGCATGGACTGTGAGAACACTACAGTAATCGGGCGATCTTCAGGCATTGTGCTGACAGGCAGGAGGTCAACCTCAAGAGGAGCATTGCCTTTGTTGTGCCCGGGTTCTTTGATTGAGTAACACTCGCCAAGGGCGCCTTCCAGAAGATTCATTTGTGCAAAATCAGTTTCGCAAGGGAACCCTGGGTAAGTGGTCAGAGCCAGCGGCGGGCGCTGTTCTACCGGATCGTCCGCACGGTCGATACGGTCGAGCTCAAAGGTCAGGGCAGGTAGTTGGGCGGCGTTGCCGGCCAGATCAGTCAGACCACTGATATTCACGTTGTAGCTGACGCCGTGTTCAAGGCCACCTTCCGGGTTAATCACCAGAGTCGTGCCGTCGAGCTTGGTGTTCAGGCTTTCGACGGAATTACCGTCAGCAGTCAGCGTTACGCCATTGGCCACCGACGCAGGATCCAGCGGCTCATCAAAGAACAAAATCACCGGGTCACCCGGCCGCTGCATGGACTGACGAGTAGCCGGAATGGCATCTTCCGCGCCCGGCATCCAGCTCACCAGCTGGGGCGGTGTGGTGTCCATATCTCGCAGCCAGTCGTCTTCAGCATCCAGTGCTGAGTTAACGTCGGTGGCGGCTTTCAGCTGGAAGGCGATGGTGGAGTCAGTAAACTCCTGGCCCAGCAGGTTGGGTTCGACCATGCCGATGGCATCGATGGTCAGTACGCCGTCCTGAACCAGCGCAATACCCCGCAGCTCCACGCCCATCAGGTCCTGAGACAGGGCCGCGTTGGGCTGTGCCTCTTCGGTGTTCATGGATACGTCCATAAACAGGGTGATGTGCCGCGGAGCGTTCAGGTCGTCGGTGTAGGGGTTGGGGCTCATGTAGCCGGAGGCATCCGACAGCATGGTTACCTTGATGGTTCCGGTCTGCTGTTTGCCGCCGGTTGCGGCATCCAGTACCTGTACCTTGCCACCCACTTTTACGTTCAGGCTGGTGCTTTCCAGCACGCTGCCTTTCGGAATCCGCAGTGGCAGCGCTTCATTCGCTTCAAAGCTTGGTGAGTAAGCCAGTTCAGCAAACAGCGAGCCGGTTTGCTGGGAGGAGTCGGTTACGCCCTGCAGGACAGAGTTCAGAACAACCCCGTTTACCGCTTCGTCATTCAGCACGGACTTAATAGCGCCACCGTTGGAGTCCACAGCTTGCTGTTCCAGCATCACCGTCGGGCCTGTGTCTCGCGGCGTGTAGCTGTATTCAGCGGAGAAGCGGTTGTCTTCTGCGCTGTTGGTCAGGCTGGCCAGGTTGCTGATCTTCAGGGTGTAGGTTTCACCGGCCGCCAGAATGTCTTCCTTACTGCCGCAACGGTCTGCCACGCAGGGGTCGACGGTGATGCGGTTACCTTTTACCAGCACGGTGGCCGGCACGGCTTCGCCATTCTGGTCCAGCAGTTCGATACTACCGCCCAGTTGTTCCCACTCCGGATGAACCGGTTGGGTCATGGCCAGCCGGAACGTGGAGAAGTTCATGGCCTGGAAAGCGCTGCCATTAGCCGGCACCTGCCAGGCTACACCGAACTGGTCGGAAGTAGTGCCCAGGCTTGCAACGCCGCTGAACTCGGCACGGGTATTGAACTGTATGCCATCTTCGCCAACGGCATTTGGTGTGCCGATAATCCGGCCACCTTCAGCTGCGAGGGGTTCACTGAAGCTGACATTGAAGTCGCTGCCGCTTGCCAGGGCAGTTGCGGGCTCCAGCTTAAGGCTTTTGCCGCCATCAATGACTGTAACGGTGAAGTCTACGGAAGTGCCGTCAGATTCTACCTTGATTTTTTCTGCCAGGGTGGCTTCATCATCCACTACGGCATGGGAAAAGCGCAGTACGATATCCGCTTTCGGGCTGACATCATTCTGGCCGTCCATCGGGAAGGAATACACCATCGCGCCCGGCGTGGTTTTTTCTTTCATGGTCTGGGTATCATTGTCGCCGCCACAGGCTGCCAGCAGCATGGCGGGAATCAGTGCCAGAGTCTTGAATTGTTTCATGGCCTGCTTCTCCTCAGAACTTCAGGGTGATGGAGCCGCTGATTACGTGCACGTCGCCGTCTGCGGTTACGTCGGTTTCGTTGCCGTCGTAGTCCACCAGGGTGAAGTCACGCTCCTGCAGTTGCTGGTACTGGTAGCCCAGATCCAGGCGAACCGGGTAGGCCAGCAGGCGGGTACGGTCGTATGTGGCGCTAACACCAAGGCCAACCACAATCTTGTCGGTGTCCAGATAGTTGAGGTCCGGATTGCGGGTGGTTTTCAGGGGAGATTCTTCGTAGGCCACACCACCGCGCAGGGCGAAGTGTTCGCTGAGCTGATATTCTGCACCGAGACGCGGAATGAGGATGTCGTCGAACTCAATCTTCGGGCCATTCACGCCGTT
Source organism: Marinobacter sp. P4B1 (assembly GCF_001447135.1). Taxonomy (NCBI): domain Bacteria; kingdom Pseudomonadati; phylum Pseudomonadota; class Gammaproteobacteria; order Pseudomonadales; family Marinobacteraceae; genus Marinobacter; species Marinobacter sp. P4B1. The sequence goes on along the minus strand of NZ_LLXM01000002.1, from coordinate 44,981 downwards.
CTGCATGCGAATGGTGTCGCTATCAAATGCATCGCCGAGCTCGGACCAGTTCTGCTGCTCCACGCTACCACCTACGCGCCATCCGTCACCGGCGTACTGCATACCGGCGACATAGGTTTCCGGCTGGAAGGAGTCGATGGTGGAAACCGCCAGGCTAAGGCCCGGGTCCGGAATGGTCTGGGTAACGATGATGTTGGAGTCTACCGTGGTGGAAGCGGAAGACTTGGTGCGGTAAGCAAAGGCCGCTTCCCAGCCGTCCAGGAAGCAATCGTTTTCAGGGCAGAAGGTGCTGCCGAAATCTACGGTGGTGCCCAGAATCGTCTTCATGGCGGGCTCTGCGTTCACCGCCAGGCGTTCGCGGCTGGTTTCGCCGCCCAGTGTGGATACCGCATCCAGCTGCGCCGTAGCATCCAGGGTCACCCGCACAGACAGGCCAGCAGAAATGCCGCGCCACAGCGGCGTAGCGCCACCCACGTTCAGGAACAGCGGCTCTTTACCATATTGCAGGAACTGGCCGTTCTCGGAAGTTTGCGAGTTGAACGCCAGCATTTCCTTACCGTACTTCTCCACACCGGCAATAAAGCCCAGGTAAATGGGGTGCTTGAAGCGGGTGAGGGAACCCAGGTTGGTTTTCATGCCGATCAGCACGTGCTGGCTGGGGGAGTTAGCCAGTACATCGCCGTTGGCATTGGGGTTGGCTGAACGCAGCTCCTGCTCGGCGTGCAGTATGCCGGTAGTCAGCTCACCCCGGGTGTCCTTGGTGAGAGACGCGGGGTTGTAGTAGGTGGCGGATACCTGGTCGTTGAACATGGACAGCGACTGGGCGGTTGCCACATCTATGGGCATTACGCCGTAAGTGGTGCCCAGGTTGCCCATGCTCGCCGAGGCGTTCATGGTAAGGCTGGCGGAAACTGCTGCAACTGCTAGGGACACTGCCCGTACGGAAAATCGGGGAGAGGGGACCATTGATACACTCCGTTCGCTCATTATTGTTGTATTCAAACCTGACACCCTGCGCCATCGCGGACCTCGGGTTTGGCTACATTGGTTCAGTGGCAAGTGTATTGGGCTTGTCCGATGAGGACTTTGGCATTTTTGACACAGGTCAGTGTCGGTAAAACCACGTAGTGCTAGCCCGTGACTTCAAGTTAGCGCTAAGCCATTGAAATAACAGGTGTCAGGTGTGATTTTTTGTAGCGTAATGTTTCTTGGGCGGGGCAAAAAGAAAGGGATAAATCGTGTTGTTTGATAAATGTGACGGGGTGTTATGTAGCGTAATAGTCGGGTAAAAACCTGTGCCGGGGTGCTATGTAAAGTTTCCCGACACAGGCTTTTGGTTACTTCTGCAGTTTGCGGCGTGAGGCGATCAGGCCAGCAAGGCCCAGGCCGAACAGGGCCAGGGTTCCGGGCTCGGGGACGGGGATGGTTCTTGCGAGGTAATTCCATTCCTCGAAGCCAGAGCCCACCCGGTCGTACTCTGTGTAGAATACAAAGTAATCATCGGTATCGCCTTGCAGCAGGCTGTCGAGAATGAACAAATTGAGGTCTCCCTTCCCGCTACCGCACTGCCCCGGATTGTCGCAGATACTGGCCTGCAGGATAACAGTAACGTCTCCGTTCAGAGCATTATCCAGGTTCCAGACCGGGGCATAGCCCGCCAGGAAGTTGTCCGATGCGCTGCCATCGAACTGGGTGCCGGTGTAGCCGCCATTGTTTTCTGGAATTCGAAGGTCGTCACCACCGAGGAAAATCTGGATTTCGGTCAGGTCAATCTGGTTTTTCCTTCCGCCTTCTTCATTGGCGTCCATGGAAAACTGGTAGTAGGACAGCCCCCCGATGTCGACGGTGCCCAGATCGCCAAACAAGACGGAGTGGGTCCAGATGCCGGATTTAGTGTCAAAATTTATACCATTGTCTGGCGAATAGTCGGTATTGTAGCCGCTTTGGGTGTCGCTATTGCCTTGGGCCTGAACCCGAACAAAGGGCTTGAAAACCCCGGTTCCGGTGGAAGGCTCTGTCGGGTTCGCAGCAGCTTCGAAGATGGTGCCGTCGGCGGTAGTGCCAGACGATTGGCCGCAAGGCTCGGATGCCGTGCAGAGAATCTCGATGGTAGCAGCATGGGCGCCGGCCATGCCAAGCGAGCCGGCCGCAGCCATACCGGCAAGCAATAGTGTTTTGGTTATCGTTGAACGGTTCACGTGACACTCCTTCGTTGCGGTTCGCAACCTTGTCCTTTCTCGCTAGAAAGGTAGCAGTATGTGTGCCAGCTTCGTAGTTGTTTGTATTCAGGAGTGTTTTTGGAAGTTCTGAAAGTGATGTGTAAAGTTTTTTGACGGTGTGGTTGTGGCGGCTTCGGAAGGCAGCGGGAGAATAGAAAGAAATGGTGGGCCCAGCTGGACTCGAACCAGCGACCAAGGGATTATGAGTCCCCTGCTCTAACCAACTGAGCTATAGGCCCGGAAAGGAAAACGGGCGCCATTATACCCGCGAGGGGTGGCGCCCGCTACTGTGTTGCGGATTAACCGTTGCCCTGATCGTCAATAAAGCCGCGCAGGTGATCGGAGCGGGAAGGATGGCGCAGTTTGCGCAGGGCCTTGGCTTCGATCTGACGGATACGCTCACGGGTTACGTCGAACTGCTTGCCGACTTCTTCCAGGGTGTGGTCGGTGTTCATCTCGATACCGAAGCGCATGCGCAGCACCTTGGATTCGCGAGCGGTCAGGCCGGCCAGCACGGAGCGGGTCGCTTCGCGCAGACCTTCGGCGGTGGCGGAATCCACCGGCGACAGGGCCTGGATATCTTCGATGAAATCGCCCAGATGGCTGTCTTCATCGTCACCGATTGGCGTTTCCATGGAGATCGGCTCTTTGGCGATCTTCAGTACCTTGCGGATCTTGTCTTCCGGCATTTCCATGCGCTCGCCAAGCTCTTCCGGTGTGGGCTCGCGGCCCATTTCCTGCAGCATCTGGCGGGAAATGCGGTTCAGCTTGTTGATCGTCTCGATCATGTGCACCGGAATCCGGATAGTGCGGGCCTGGTCCGCGATAGAGCGGGTGATGGCCTGACGGATCCACCAGGTGGCGTAGGTAGAAAACTTGTAGCCACGACGGTATTCAAACTTGTCGACGGCCTTCATCAGGCCGATGTTGCCTTCCTGAATCAGGTCCAGGAACTGAAGGCCACGGTTGGTGTACTTCTTGGCAATGGAGATAACCAGACGCAGGTTGGCCTCGACCATTTCTTTCTTGGCACGGCGGGCCTTGGCTTCGCCGATAGAAACGCGACGGTTGATTTCCTTGATGTCGACCACGTCCAGGTCCACTTCGGTCTGCACGTTCTGGATGCGTTTCTGCAGGCGTACGATTTCGTCAATGCGCTCGCCGATGGCAGCGGCGTATGGCTTCTTGGTGGCGGCGATTTCTTTCGCCCACTCAAGGTCGATTTCGTTGCCCGGGAACCACTTGATGAAGTCTTTGCGGGGCATTTTGCAGTCGCGTACGCAGATCTGCATGATCGCCCGCTCGTTCTCGCGCACCAGGTCGTTGGTGGAGCGAACCACGTTCACCAGCTCGTCAAACGCCTTGTTGGCCAGTTTGAACGGGGCGAAAACCTGGCCCAGTTCGTTCAGGGCTTCCTGGGTTTTCTTGTGGCCGCGGCCGTGCTTGTCCAGGGCCTTGTTGGCGGCGTCGAGCTTTTCTTTCAGCAGTTCGAAGCGCAGGCGGGTCTCTTCCGGATCCGGGCCGTTGTCGTTGTCGTCATCGCTGGAGGTGTCGTCGTCATCGTCATCGCTGTCGGAATCGTCCGAAGAGGTATCTTCGGTGGTTTCTTCGCCCATGAACGGCTCGGCGTCGTCCGGGTCAAGGAAGCCGGTTACGATGTCGCTGATGCGGCCTTCGTTCTCGATGATGCGGTCGTAGGCCTGGATTACGGTGCCAGCTGTGCCCGGGAAGTGGGCAACGGCGGCCATGACGTCGCGGATGCCTTCTTCGATGCGCTTGGCGATAACGATTTCGCCTTCGCGGGTCAGCAGTTCAACAGTACCCATTTCGCGCATGTACATGCGCACCGGGTCGGTGGTGCGGCCGGCGTCGGTTTCCACGGCGGCAAGGGCTGCGGCGGCTTCTGCGGCAGCGGCTTCGTCTGCGGTGGAATCGCCTTCGGTCATCAGCAGGGTATCGGCGTCCGGTGTTTCTTCGCACACCTGGATACCCATGTCGTTGATCATCCGAATAATATCTTCAACCTGGTCCGGGTCTGCGATATCTTCCGGCAGGTGGTCGTTTACCTCGGCGTAAGTCAGGTAACCTTGTTCCTTGCCTCGTGCGATGAGGTCTTTCAAACGTGATTTCTGCGAATTGCCTGACATAGACACCCTGTGAACTCGCTTTTAAAAAGGAAAAAAGTTAAACAGCCATTATAGCTGTCGCTTGGTTTTGCTGCCACCAACCGGTTAGATGGTGATCAATTGCGATAGTTTCAAGTTTTTACTCCCCGGCTTTCGGGTTTAACGTACCCGCGCTGAGGGTTCTCAGCTCTTCCCGCTGTTCCGGGGTGAGCGTTGCCAGGTTCCGGAGCAGGGTTGCCAGTCTTTGCTGGCGCGCGGCTTCTTCGTTCGGGCTTAACAGCTCTCTGGCAGCAGCCAGTGTGCTTTCCCGTGCCGGTATGTGCTCCAGTCCGTCGAACAGGTTGTAGAACCTGTCGCGGGCCTGCTTATCGGTTGCCAGTCCCGCTACCAGTGCTTTGCGGGTCTGGATGTTGTTTTCCAGCAGCCAGCGGGCCAGTCGGCCGGCCTGCTCCAGTTGCCTTGTGCGGTCGGCCAGGGTTTTCACTTCCGTGGCCAGTTCCGGCGCCTCCAGCAGGGCCAGGCACAAGGTACTGTCTTTGCTGAGTTTTACGTCAATACGTTCTTCTGACGGCCGGTTCTGGCCTTCGTTGCGCCAGCCCCGGGCCTTGTAGTTCTGGCCTTGCTGGCGGTTCTGCCACTGGTTGCGGCCGCCGCACAGTCGCAGCATTTCGTGCCACATGGCGTCCCGCAGCGTGCTGCGGGGCATTTTGTTCAGTAGCGGCTCGGCCCGGGCTCTCAGTTCGCCCCGGTGTTCCGGCAGTTGCAGGTCGAGCCCTTCGCTCTGGCGGTCAAACAGGTAGCGCGAGAGCGGAGTAGCGCTGTCTATGCGTTTCTGGAAGGCCTCGGCACCCTCTTTTCGGATCAGGGTGTCCGGGTCTTCGCCTTGCGGCAGCATCAGGAACTGCAGATGCAGGCCGTCTGCCATCAGTTCCAGGGCATTTTCCATGGCCCGGTCGGCAGCACGGAAGCCGGCCTGGTCGCCGTCAAAGCAGAATACGATGTGTCTTACCTGCCGCAGCAGGGCGTTTAGGCTGTCCTGGTTGGTCGCTGTGCCCAGGGTAGCAACGGCGTAGTGAATGCCGTGCTGGGCCAGGGCGATCACGTCCATATAGCCTTCCACCACCAGCAGTTTGTCCAGCTGGCGGATGGCTTGCCGGGCCTCGAACAGGCCGTAGATTTCACGGCTCTTGTGGAATACGTCCGATTCCGGCGAATTGATGTACTTGGCTTTGTCGTCGCCCAGTGTGCGACCACCGAAAGCGACGGTTTTGCCCCGGGTGTTCCGGATCGGGAACATTACCCGGTTGCGAAACAGGTCTCTGGGGCGGCCGTATTGATCGGAAACCGTCCGGGTTTCAATCAGCGGGCCCTTCAGATCTTTCGGGGCTGCGTCGTAAAGGGCGGTGCCTGTGCCCGGGGCGAAGCCGATCTGGTATTGCTGGATAATCGAATTATCCAGTCCGCGCTGTGTCAGGTAGTCCCTGGCGTAGGCGCCTTGCTGGCCGGCCAGGGCCGACTGGTAAAAGCGATTGGCAAAGTCCAGCGCATCGGTCAGCGTCCGGGCCTGCTGCATTTCCTGCTTGGCGGCCTTGTCGTAAGGCACTTCAAGCCCTGCGCGCCTGGCCAGTTCTTCCACTGCTTCGGTAAACCCGAGGCCCTCGAACTCACGAACGAAGCTGATGGCATCGCCGTGGGCGCCGCATCCGAAACAGTGATAGAAGCCTTTGTCTGGCCGAACGTTGAACGAAGGTGTTTTTTCGTCGTGGAACGGGCAGCAGGCTTTGTAATTTGCGCCGGCTTTTTTCAGGGTAATGCGGGAACCGATCAGCTCCGCCAGGTCGATACGATCCAGCAGGTCTTCAACAAATCGTTGAGGGATCAGTCCGCTCATGGTGGCTCCACTTCAGCCTGGGTGCCGGGGTAAAACGCTATTCACCATAGCCAAAAATGCCGCCGAAGCCAGGCCTCGGCGGCATTTTCAGTTTGCCGGGTAGGGCGAAACGCCGTTCCGGCAATCAGTCTTGCTGTCGATGCGTTCTGAACTCAGTACAGACGCTCGAACTTACGCTGCTCACGCTGAAGCTTCTTGAGATGACGCTTAACGGCGGCAGCTGCTTTGCGCTTACGTACAGCGGTCGGCTTCTCGTAGTGCTCACGACGACGTACTTCAGACAGTACACCGGCCTTCTCGCAGGAACGCTTGAAGCGACGCAGTGCTACATCAAACGGCTCATTCTCTTTCACTTTAACAGCTGGCATTCGAAAATCACCTACCTGATAGATTCGGTTTCAATTGGTTCCGCCGGCCTTTGCCATGCGGGCTCGATCCCTGGTCAGATTGGCTAAAACTCGACCAGTGCTAATTTAGGGCGGCAATGATAACGGCTGGGCCTGCCGAGGTCAATCATTGTTCAACGAAACTGCCGGAGGCATTCGGGTTTCTGCTAAAATGCCGCCAGCTTTCATTTCTCCTCCTGCGGATACGGCCTGACTATGCTGATTCTTGGTATTGAAACCTCCTGCGACGAAACCGGCGTTGCCCTGTTTGATGACGAGCAGGGGCTGCTGGCCCACGCCCTGTTCAGCCAGATTGACATGCACGCCGACTACGGCGGGGTAGTGCCGGAGCTGGCCTCGCGGGATCACGTGCGCAAATTGTTGCCCCTGTGCGACCAGGTGCTGGCCGAGGCCGGCAAAACCCGCAAGGATCTTGAGGGCATTGCCTACACCGCCGGCCCGGGCCTGATCGGCGCGTTGATGGTGGGAGGCTCGGTGGCCCATGCTCTGGGTTTTGCGCTGGATATTCCGGTACTGGGTGTGCACCACATGGAAGGCCATTTGCTGGCGCCCATGCTGGAAGACAACCCGCCGGAATTTCCGTTTGTGGCGCTGCTGGTATCCGGCGGCCACACCCAGCTGGTGCGGGTAGACGGCATTGGCGAGTATGAAATGCTCGGCGAATCGGTAGACGACGCCGCCGGTGAGGCTTTCGATAAAACCGCCAAGATGCTGGGCCTGGATTACCCCGGCGGCCCCCGGGTGGCGGCGCTGGCCGAAAAGGGCCGCGATGGCATCTACCGGTTTCCGCGCCCGATGACCGATCGCCCCGGCCTGGACTTCAGTTTCAGCGGCCTGAAAACCTTTACCCTGAATACCGTGAATGCGGCCCGGGATAACGGCAACCTGGACGAGCAGGTAAAAGCCGATATCGCCCTGGCCTTCGAGGCGGCGGTGGTGGATACCCTGACCATCAAATGCAAGCGGGCACTGGAGCAGACCGGCTGCAAGCGGCTGGTGATTGCCGGTGGCGTAAGTGCCAACAAGCGGCTGCGGGCCGGGCTGGAGAAGATGGCCGCCAGGCTGCGCGGCTCTGTGTTCTATGCCCGCCCGGAATTCTGCACCGATAACGGGGCCATGATTGCCTACGCCGGTGCCCAGCGGCTGCGGGCCGGGCAGCGTGACGGTGAACGGATTGTGTCGGTGCCGCGCTGGCCGATGAACACCCTGCCGGCGGTGAATGAGCCCCGGGCTAACGGCCTTGTAGACTGAGTATTACAAACCGGTTTCCCGGCCCTGGGCCAGGCGGATCAGGTTATTGCGGTGGCGCACCACAATCAACAGGGTAAGCAGGCCAAACAGGGGCAGGGTGTCCGGCTCCAGCAGGGCGCTGATGACCGGCCCGCTGGCAATGGCAATCAATGAGGCCAGCGCAGAGATACGCCAGCGCCACATGATCACCAGCCAGATGCCGGCCATGATCAGGGTTGTGACCGGTGCCAGCGCAAGGCCGGCCCCGAGGGCTGTTGCCACGCCCTTGCCGCCCTTGAACCGGTAGAACAGCGGAATCATATGGCCGGTTACCGCGCACAGGGCCACCATGGCCTGCACCAGGATGGACAGTCCCGCCAGGTGCGCCAGCCACACCGGTAGCCAGCCCTTGAAGGCATCCAGCGCCAGGGTGATCAGCGCCGGTTTCCAGCCGCCGGCCCGGTACACGTTGGTGGCTCCGGGGTTGCCGGAACCCAGCGCGCGCGGATCGGGCAACTGCCATGCGCGGCATACGGGCACGGCAAACAGCACCGAGCCGGCCAGGTAGGCTCCGAAGCAGAGCAGTACAATCACAATCGGGTTGCTGGTTACATCCATGGCTGCATCGCAGGTGCGCAGACGGCACCGGGTGTTCTGTGAGAAAATGCCGGCCCTTAAATCCGGCAGACAGGCGAACAGCCACAGTATCGCTTGCCTGTGCATTATTCAATCAGCCTTGAGTGGAACATCCTGGAGTCCGGTTTGGCAGATGCTTCAACAGACATCGTCTTCATCGAAGGCCTGGCGGTAGAGACCGTTATCGGCGTGTACGACTGGGAACGCGACGTCACCCAGCGGCTGCTGGTAGACCTTGAAATGGCATGGGACAACCGTCGCCCGGGTGCCAGTGACGATGTGGCCGATGCCCTGGACTATGCTGCGGTGAGCGAGCGGGTAACTGCCGTGCTGCAGGCGCTGCAGCCAAAGTTGCTGGAGCGGGCGGCGGAAGAGCTGGCCGGGGTGCTGCAGAATGAGTTCGGGGTACGCTGGTTGCGATTAACCCTGCGAAAGCCTGGCGCCGTGCCGGCGGCCAGGGCGGTGGGTGTAAAAATTGAAAGGGGAGAGCGGTGATGGCCAGGGTGTATATCAGTATCGGCAGTAACATCGACCGCTACCGGCACGTAACGGCAGCACTGGATGCCTTGCAAAAATGGTTTGGTGAGCTGGTGATCTCGCCGGTGTACGAGAGCGAGTCGGTGGGCTTTGACGGTTCGGACTTTCTGAACCTGGTGGTGGGGGTGGAGACCGACTTGCCGGTTGGCGAGTTATCTGCCCGTTTCAAGCAACTGGAGCGGGAAAACGGGCGCAAGCCGGATGCTCCCAAGTTCAGCCCGCGAACGCTGGACCTGGATATCCTGACCTGGGGCAGTGTTACCGGCGTAACCGATGGCGTTGAATTGCCCCGGGCCGAGATTCTGAAGAATGCCTTTGTGCTGCGTCCACTGGCAGATATTGCGCCGGATGAGGTGCATCCGGTGTGTGGCAAGCGCTATGAGAGTCTGTGGCAGGCCTACAGCACCGACCAGAAACTCTGGCCGGTGGATTTCACCTGGCAGGGGCGGCGGATTTCACAGGCCGTTGGCTGACCGGAACCGCTCAATCAGGTGATCGGTGGCGCTGTCTCCTGCCGTGCCGTCACTCTTTTCGCCCAGCAGGCGCGGCAGGATTTCGTTGCCAATCTGCTTGCCCAGCTCCACGCCCCACTGATCAAAGCAGTCCACGTCCCAGATAACGCTCTGCACAAAGGTGCGGTGCTCATACAGCGCAACCAGCGCACCCAGTGTCTCCGGCGTTAGCTGTTCCATCATCAGGATGTTGCTGGGCTGGTTGCCGGGGATCACCTTGTGCGGGGCCAGCTCCTGCGCCGCATCTTCAGCCATGCCGCTATCCCGCAGTTCCTGAACGGCTTCCTCCCGGGTTTTCCCCGCCATCATCGCCCGTGCCTGGCTCAGGCAATTGGCAAACAGGGTGGCGTGGTGGTGTTCCACGGGGTTGTGGGACTTCAGCGGAATCACAAAGTCGGCGGGAATCAGCCGGGTGCCCTGATGGATCAGCTGGTGATAGGCATGCTGGCCGTTGGCGCCCACACCGCCCCAGAGAATCGGGCCGGTTGTGGAGTCCACCGGGGTACCCTGCTGGGTTACCCGCTTGCCGTTACTTTCCATATCCAGCTGTTGCAGGTGTTCCGGCAGGTGTTTCAGGTACTCGTCGTAGGGCAGTACCGCGTGGCTGCCGGCCCCCCAAAAGTTGTTGTACCAGACGCTCAGCATGGCCATCACCACCGGCAGGTTTCGCTCGGCCGGGGTGTTGCGGAAATGGCAGTCCATGGCATGGGCGCCGGCCAGCAGGGAACGGAAGTGTTCCATGCCCAGCGTCAGCGCGATGGGCAGGCCAATGGCCGACCACAGGGAATAACGGCCGCCCACCCAGTCCCACATGGGAAAGATGTTGTCAGCGGCAATGCCAAAGCCGGTTGCTGCTTCGATGTTGGTGGTGACAGCCATAAAGTGGCTGGCGATAGCCGTATCGGAGCCGCCATTGGCCAGGAACCATTGCCGGGCCACCAGGCTGTTATCAAGGGTTTCCTGGGTGCGGAAGGATTTGGACTGCACCAGGAACAGGGTGGTCTCCGGGTCCAGGGCCTTCAGGGTTTCGGAGATGTCGGTGCCGTCGATGTTGGCAACAAAGTGGCAGTTCAGGCCGCCCTGCCAGTAAGGCTTCAGGGCCTCGACCACCAGTTTCGGGCCCAGGAAGGAGCCGCCGATGCCAATGCTCACCACATCGGTCAAGCGTTTGCCGGTGTGGCCACGATGCTGGCCCCTGTGTATCGCTTCAACCAGCTGCTCCATGCGGGCCAGTGTGCTGTGCACTTCCGGCATGATGTTGCAGCCATCTACCTGTACGTCGGTATCGGCCGGCTGGCGCAGTGCCGTGTGCAGGGCCGGCCGGTTTTCGGTGATGTTGACGATGCCGCCGGTAAACAGGGCTTCTGTGCGCTGCTCCAGGCCACAGGCCCGGGCCAGGTCGGCCAGTGCGCTGAGGGTATTATCGGTCAGCCGGTTGCGGGAGAAGTCCAGGGTCAGGCCCGCAGCTTCGATCAGGTAGCGGGTGGCGCGCGTGGGATCGTCCCGGAACAGGTCTCGCATCGGGGTTTCGGCAAGTTTTTCTTTGTGCCGGATCAGCGCCTGCCACTCGGGCTTTTGGGTCAGTGCTGCCGTGATGTCTGGCATCAGAGTGTCCTTTCTGTCTGCCGCCTTCCCCGTTCGGGCAGGCGGCAGTTCCGGGTTCAGCGGGTTACGGAAATATTGTCGATCAGCCTTGTGGTGCCCAGGAAGGCGGCGACCAGCAGGGTGATCTCGCGGTCGGCTTCCGCTGCGGGTTTGAGGCTCAGGCTGTTCACGATATTAAAGTAATCCGGGCGCAGCCCGGCACCGGCCAGTGCCTCTTTGGCTTCCTGCTCCAGCGTGTTGAAGTCCGAACGGCCCTGCTCCAGCTGGCTGGCGACGCTGGTGAGTGTTTTGTACACCACCGGAGCGATGGCTCGCTCCTGGTCAGACAGGTAACCGTTGCGGGAGCTCTTGGCCAGGCCGTCGTCTTCGCGGATGGTCGGGGCGCCAATAATTTCGATGGGCATCATCAGGTCTCGCGCCATCTTGCGGATCACCGCCAGTTGCTGGAAATCCTTCTCGCCGAAGATGGCGATGTCAGGCTGTACCATGTTGAACAGCATGGTCACCACCGTGGCTACGCCTTCGAAATGCCCGGGGCGGCTGGCGCCGCAGTGGCCTTCGCTGACTTCCGGCACCAAAACCTTGGTCTGGTTGGCCAGGCCTTCCGGATAGATCTCGTCAACCGTGGGCGCAAACACCAGGGTGTTGCCGGCAGCTTCCAGCTGGGCCTGGTCTTCTGCCAGGGTGCGAGGGTACTTGTCCAGGTCTTCGCTGGCACCGAACTGCATCGGGTTCACGAAAATACTGGTGACCACGATATCAGCGGCTTCTGTGGCCTTGCGCACCAGGGAAATGTGGCCCTCATGCAGGTTGCCCATGGTGGGCACCAGCGCAATGGTTTTGTCCTGCTGACGGAACGCCTTCAGGATGCTGCGCAGTTCTTTCAGTGAATGTACGGTTCTCATGCCTTGAACGTATGCTCCTCGGCCGGGAATGAGCGGTCTTTAACGGCTTTTGCGTAGGCGGCAATGGCTTCCGGAATGGAGTCGGTCTCTGCCAGGAAGTTTTTCACAAAGCGCGGCTTACGGCCAGTGGTGACGCCGAGCATGTCGTGCAGCACCAGCACCTGACCGTCGGTGCCGTTGCCGGCGCCGATGCCGATGACCGGGGCTTTGACCGCCTGGGTGATGCGGGCAGCCAGCGGTGCGGGCACACATTCCAGCAGGATAACGTCGGCGCCAGCGGCTTCCAGTTCGCAGGCGTGTTCGATCATCGCCTCGGCGGCTTTGTCGTCACGGCCCTGTACCTTGTAGCCGCCGAACTTGTTGACGAACTGGGGGGTAAGGCCCAGGTGAGCACAGACCGGCACACCGCGTTCGCTCAGGGCCTCGATGGTGTCGCGCATCCAGTCGGTGCCTTCGAGTTTCACCATGTGGGCGCCGGCACGCATCAGTTCTGCGGCGTTGTCCAGGGCGTCGGCCACGGTGCCGTAAGACATGAAGGGCATGTCCGCCATGATCAGTGCGCCACGGTTGCCCCTGGCAACGCAGCTGGTGTGGTAGACCATGTGCTCCATGGTTACCGGCAGGGTGCTGTCATTGCCCTGAAGAACCATGCCGAGCGAGTCACCAATCAGGATCACGTCTACGCCCGCTTCACTGACCACCTGTGCAAAGGTGGCGTCATAGGAGGTGAGGGCAGAAAAGGCTTCGCCCTTTTGCTTGTATTCCCGCAGGGTGTTGATGGTAACTGCCATAGAATCCTTGCCTTTGAATAGATGAATGCCGGGGTATACCTGTTACAAGAGTAGCACGGAGTTGCCAGCTGTTAATCAGTTGCTTCCGCCTGTGGGTGGCAGTTTGCGCAGCTGATTGTCCGGACACTCGGACCGCAGCTGGTCGACGCGGCGGCCATCGGACAGGCTCAGTTCCGGGTTCAGGTCCAGCAGGGGTTGCAGCACGAAGTCCCGGTTTGCCAGCTCGGCGTGGGGTATCGTCAGCCGCTCATCTGCCAGCTGTTGGTCGCCATACAGAAGCAGGTCAAGATCCAGGGTGCGTGGCCCCCAGTGGCGCAGCCGCTCCCGGCCGTGGGCCTGTTCGATAGTTTGCAGGTGGTCCAGCAGCTGGTGTGGCGGCAGGGCCGTGCGCAGTTCGACAGCGCCATTCACAAAATCCGGTTGATCTTGCGGGCCCACGGGGCGGCTGGCGTAGAACGGCGACTGCGCCATCAGTGTGGTGTCCGGCAGGCTGGCCAGCTCGGCAACGGCGCGAGCAAGCTGGGCAGCGGGGTCCTGCAGGTTGCTGCCCAGACCGACGTAAGCCAGCACCGTCATGACTGAGGCGGCCGTTTCACCGGGCTGCGCTTGTGCCGGCGTTTGCGGGGCGCCGTGGCAGAGCCAAGCTGGGACAGCATTCTTTCCTGGCCGCGCTCGTCCACTCTCTGGAATTCGGTCCACCACTGGCCGAGGCCGGGTTCAATCTCACCAGCAGATTCCCGTACTAACAGGAAGTCGTAGGCAGCCCGGAAGCGGGGGTGGGTGAGCGTGGCAAAGGCCCGCTTGCCCTGGCGCCGGGGCAGGCGCATCTGCATTTCCCAGATTTCTTTCATGGGGCCGGAGAAACGCTTGGGAATGGATGTGGCCTGAACCTGGCGGCCGATAACCTTGCCGATAGCACCGTGCAGCGCCGGTTGCACCGGGTCGCCGTTGTCCTGGCGGCGGCGCCATTCCACCTGCAGGGCAGGCCACAGCATGGCGGCAAACAGGAAATACGGTGTTACCGATTTGCCCTGGGCGATGCGGGCATCGGTGTTGCGCAGGGCCTGGAGGATCAGTTCGTCGGGTTCGCCGGCTTCAATAGCACGGGCGGTCTCCGGGAACAGCGGCTCCAGCAGGTTGTATTGCTGCAGCAGGTTATAGGTGGCTTCGCCATGGCCGGCGGAGAACAGTTTCAGCACTTCATCAAACAGCCGGGCCGGCGGAATGTGGCTCAGCAGGGGCGCCAGCTCCCGGATCGGGGCCTCGGTTTCCGGTTCGATCTCGAACCCGAGCTTGGCGGCAAAGCGGATGGCCCGCAGCATGCGCACAGGGTCTTCCCGGTAGCGGGTTTCCGGATCACCGATCAGGCGGATCTGGTGGTTTTTCAAATCTTCCACGCCATTGGCGAAGTCGATAATGCTGAAGTCGCGGATGCAGTAGTACAGCGCGTTGATGGTGAAGTCGCGGCGCAGGGCGTCTTCTTCCTGGTTGCCGTATACGTTGTCCCGCAGCAGCAGGCCGTGCTCACTGGTGCGGTGCTCGTCGTCGGCAACATCGTCTTCTGCATCCCGGGCATTGCCCCGGAAGGTGGTGACTTCAATAACTTCACGGCCAAACACCACGTGCACAATACGGAACCGGCGGCCGATCAGGCGGGAGTTCCGGAACAGGTCGTGGACCTCTTCAGGGGTGGCATTGGTGGCGATGTCGAAGTCTTTGGGTTTGCCGCCGAGCAGGATGTCCCGCACGCCGCCACCCACCAGGTAGGCTTCGTAGCCGGCTTTGTTCAGCCGGTGCAGCACTTTCTTGGCCGGCTCGCTGATCATCGAGCGGGACACGTTGTGCTGATCCCTCGGGATCTCTTGCCGCTGGTAGTGTCTGGCTTTCTTTTTCCCGTTGCCGGGCATGAAAGAGCGGAGTTTTTCTACTAGTCGTCTAGGCATGGAATTCCGTGTTTGCGAGCCGCAAAAACGGGGATTTTAACGGTTTGCGCAGGAATTGCACACGTTTGGCGGGAATCGCTGGCAATAAAGTCGTTTCAGGGGGTGTTTCGGGAAGGTGTTTGGCTTTTGCGGAAGCCAGATAATCAAAAGGCGGGTTCGCGATTACGAACCCGCCCTGAAAGCGTTGACGATCTGCATTGTTCTTGTTGTTGTCGGGATTCTTTTTGATTTTTCTACCCCACCGTGTTGCCCCAAGGTCAGGGCTTATAAGCAACGCAAACGGAAAGCTTTGAATACATGAGCAGTCAGAAACATGGCGCGGGCTTTACAGTAGTTGCGGTGTCGCCTGGAAGACGATTCTTCTCCACTTCTACAACTCGCGCATGTTGTGGGACCACTAAAAAAGCAAAGTACCCAAAACACTCAGTTCGCTCGCGTCCTGTTTTTGTTTTTGTTACCGGACGCTCTTGCAGCTTTTTGTTTTTGTTTTGACGCCGCGTTGTCACTCTTGTTTTTGTTGTTGTGCGCTTAATAGGTTGCAGGGGGCGTGCCAGTTTTTGAAAAGTGTTTATTAACAGCGGGTTACGAAAAATGCAGATATAAGTGTTACCCCGTACCCGCTGGAAGTGTTACCTGTGTCACGTTATCTGGGGAGGGAGTGTTACCGTGAGGAACAGGGAGGTAACAAATGAACAGGGGCTCATTTGTTACCTTTCGGATGGTTAACTGCCGGCGCCTTTTTTACGGGGGATGCCCAGCCGCTGGCGGCGTTCCCACAGCGATTTACGGCTGATGCCGAGTTTCTGGGCCAGCTCGGTTTCACTCATACGATCTTGATTTTCAAGCACAAAGTGCTGGAAGTAGTCTTCCAGGGACAAGTCATTGGCAGAATCTGCGTCGCGGGTGGGCGTTTGTTCGTTGTCGCCTTCCACCAGGGTTTCCGGGATGTATTCGTCGCCGTAATCACTGTCCAGATCCAGCACAGAGGGGGTGATGACGTCGGTATCGGTCAGGATTGACGCCCGCTCGATGGCATTTTCCAGTTCCCGCACGTTACCAGGCCAGCGGTAACGCTCCAGGGCTTGCATGGCTTCCGGGCTCAGGCTGAGGTCCGGGCGTCCGAGTTTCTCTGCTTGCCGTTTCAGGAACCGGCTGGCCAGGCCCAGCACATCGCCCCGGCGTTCCCGCAGTGGCGGAATACGGATCTGCATCACGTTCAGGCGGTAATAAAGGTCTTCCCGGAACTCGCCGGTGCGGGTCATCGCTTTCAGGTTGCGGTGGGTAGCGGCGATCATCCGCACGTTTACTTTCTGGCTTTGGGTAGAGCCTACCCGGCGTATTTCGCTTTCCTGCAGTACCCGCAACAGGCGGGCCTGGGCTTCGGCGGGCAATTCGCCGATTTCGTCCAGGAACAGGCTGCCACCGTCGGCAGCTTCGATCAGGCCGGTACGGGCTGAAACCGCACCGGTAAAGGCGCCTTTTTCGTGGCCGAACAGTTCCGATTCAATCAGGCTCTCGGGGATGGCGGCGCAGTTTACCGAAATCAGGGGCTTGTTGGCCCGTGGGCTGAGCAGGTGCAGGGCCCGGGCGGCCAGTTCCTTACCGGTACCGGATTCGCCCTGGATAAGCACCGTGGTTTCTGTGGGGGCTACCTTGCGGATCAGGGTGAATACCTGCTGCATAGGCTCGCAGGTGCCAAACATGACGGTCGATGGATCACCGGATGGGGTGTCTGCGGTTCGGTCAGGGCCTTCATCGGCCCGGCTGCTGGCGGGCTCGTGGCCGCGGGCCAGGATGTTCTCCACAGCAGCCAGCATTTCGTCATGGTCGAAGGGCTTGGCAATGTAGTCCACAGCGCCCATTTTCATGGAGTCCACGGCGGAGCGCAGGCTGGCATAGCTGGTCATGATCAGCACCGGGGTGTCCGGCGCCCGGGTGATCATTTCGGTGCCGGGCGCGCCGGGCAGGCGCAGATCGGTGATGATCAGGTCAAAGCTGTCGGGGTCCAGCCCTTCGGCTTCTTCTACAGAGACGGCATCGGCCACTTCGTAGCCGGCGTGCTGCAGCAGTTTTCGGACTGCCGAGCGGATAATGTCTTCGTCTTCAACTATCAGAATACGGGGCATATTGCGTTCACGACCTTTCGTTCGGGCTGCTGTTGCCGGTATCGGTTTCTGGCTCGTAGGCGGGCAGGCGCAGCCTCATGCAGGTGCCGCGGCCGGTGGCTTTGTCGGCCGGGCTTTCTACCTGGATGTTGCCATAGTGTTCTTCAACAATACTGTACACCAGGGATAACCCCAGGCCCGTGCCTTTGTTGGGGGCCTTGGTGGTGTAAAAGGGCTCGAATATGTGGTCCAGCTGATCTGCCGGTATACCGGAGCCTTCATCAATCACCTCGATGATAGCGGAGTAGCCGTCGCCCTTACCATTGACCGTTATGGTACCTCCGTCTGGCGAGGCGTCCCTGGCGTTGGCCAACAGGTTAACAAATACCTGAACCAGCCGCTGCTCGTCGCCCAGCACCTGCATGGAGGGCGGGCAGTCGTTAACAAAGCGGATGCCCATGCCCCGTTCGCTGAGTGACAGCAGGTTGATGGATTCTTCCACGCAGCGGTGAATGTTGACCGGCTCATAGCGGTTTGCGTGGGCATGGTTGCCGGTACGGGCGAAGTTCATCAGGGATTGGAGGATGGCGGAAATGCGCCGGGTCTGCTGCTGTATCTGGTCTGCGGTTTCCAGGATGCCAGGGTCGTCGGTTTCCAGCTTCAGGTTCTGGGCCAGGGAGGAAATGCCGGTGACCGGGTTGCCGATTTCATGGGCCACGCCAGCGGCCAGGCGGCCAACAGAGGCCAGCCGTTCGCTGTGCATCAGTTCGTCTTCCAGCAGGCGGGTTTCGGTCTGGTCTTCCACCAGGATAATGGAACCGCCTTCGGTGTGGTCCGGGCCGCTCAGGGCCGCTTTGTGCAGGTTCAGCCAATGGGGCTTGCCCCGCAGGTCCAGCCGGTGCTTGTAGCGGTGTAGCTCCGAGCCCCGGTTAAAGTCATCCAGCAGGGTGTGCCAGTGCTCGGGAAGGGCCATCAGCCGGGCGCCCACCACTTCGTCAGCGGAAATGCCGGTGAGTGCTTCGATGGCGTGGTTCCACATCAGGATTTCGCCGTCCTCGCCCACCGAGCACGCCGGGATTGGCAGGTTCTGCAGGGTTTGCCGGTAATGCCGGCGCAGGTTGTCCAGTTCCCCGGCCAGGCCGGTCAGCTGGTTCTGGTAATCCCCCAGCGCCCGCTCCACATAGCGGATATCCTGGCCGGTGACGCCGTGGGTCAGAGGCTTGAAGCCCAGGTGCCGCTTTACAATATCCCGGGCCACCGAGGGCCCCAGCAGGCCGGACAGGTTGATTTCTATCTGGTCCCGCAGCCGGCGCAGCTGGTACGGCCGGAACTCCACATTGGGCAGTTTCAGCTGGGCCAGGGCCCGCTCCACTTCCCGCCGTGCCACGCTCTGGCCCAGCGGATCCGCCAGTTGCTGGATGAATTCCTTGGAGGATGCTGCCAGCAGTTCCCGGCGCTGGGGCCGGGACAGTGCGCCCAAGGAACAGGCCTGGGCAGCGCTGGTTTCTTCCGCCGACGCGGGGCTGATGATCGAGACCAGGGCAAAGACCGAGATATTCGCCGTCAGGCTGATAAAGGTAAAGATGTGCCAGTTGTCGTAGCCCGGGTTGATGGGCAGGTCGAGCCAGTACAGCAGATCCGTGGCAGACGAGAACGGCAGTACCAGCGTAAACAGCCAGATGGTCAGGCCGGTAACCAGACCCGCGACCAGCCCCCGGCGATTGCCTTCCGGCCAGTAGATGACTCCGAGCGCGCCGGGCAGCAGTTGCAGGGTGCCGGACAGGGAAATCGCGCCCAGAATGGACAGGTCCAGCTTCTGGCCGATGGTTTCGTGGAACAGCAGGGCCAGGAACAGGATAACGGCGATCAGAAGGCGCTTGACCCACTGCAGCCAGCGGTAGATGTCGCCCTGATCCTTCGGGGTTTTCAGAGGCAGCACAACGTGGTTCAGCACCATGCCGGCCAGGGCGAGGGTGCTGACAATCATCAGGCCGCTGGCGGCAGACAAACCGGCAATGTACATCAGCATGGTCAGGGCCGGGCTGCCCAGCGCCTGGGCAACGCCGATACTGAAGAAGGCGGGCGGCGAGGTTACGTCCAGTGCCTGGGCGCCCCAGACTATCAGCGGAACCGGCAGGCCCACCAGCAGCAGGTACAGCGGCAGGCCCCAGCTGGCCTTGGCCAGCGCCCGGGGTGACGGGTTTTCGCTGAAGGTCATGTGGTACATGTGCGGCAGCACAAGGGCGGCGGCGAAGGACATCAGCAGCAGGGCGCGCCAGCTGCCGTCGTTGATAGCCATGGTCATGGCCGCTTCCGGGTGGGAATTCTGCGCCAGCCAGTCGTCCAGCCCGCGGGTGCCATCGAAGACACCGAACAGGATGACGCCGCCAAGCACCAGCAGGGCGATGACCTTCACCAGCGAGTCGAAGGCAATGGCCAGTACCAGGCCCTGATGGTTGCCGGAACTCTGATGCCGTCGTGCCCCGAACAGCATGGTGAACAACACCACGATCAGGGCAAACATCACGCTGATGGCTTCCGGTGAGGTGGCCGGCGCCAGCAGGCTGGCAGATACGGTAACCGCCTGTATCTGCATGCTCAGCAAGGACAGGATAGCGGCGGCGGAACAGAGGGTTACCAGGGTGCCCGCCCACTGGCTGCGATACCGGTAGGCGAACAGGTCGGCCAGGGATGTGAGCTGGTAGGCCCGGGCAATTCTCAGAATGGGGTTAAGCAGCACCGGTGCCAGCAAAAACGCACCACTGATGCCCAGGTAATAGGCCAGGAAGCCGTAGCCGGACTCCGCTGCCATGCCAATGGCGCCATACACGGCCCAGATGCCGGCATAGACCCCGAGGCTGAGGGTATACACCAGGGGGTGACGCACCCAGCGGCGCATCATTGTGCCCTGTTCGGTGCCCCAGGCAATACCGAACAGCAGGACAAGGTAAAGAAGGCTGGCCAGTAACAGGCCGGTGGCACTAAAACTCATTGGGATCCCGTCGCCATTCCAGCCAGACGCCGATGGCTATCAGCCCGCCCCAGATCACATAGGGGCTGTACCAGACGTTATCCGGCGACGTCCACCAATCCAGGATGTTCGGGGAAAAAATATAGATGGCCAGTACCAGCAGAAAAACCAGACGGTAAATGTACATCGGCTCAGTGGTCCGAACGGGTGTGTGTACCGGGGGTTATACCACGGGCCTGCCGGGATGTCAGGGGAATAGCCTGTCGCTGCCAGTTTGCCCGGCCCCAGGCCAGTATCGCGTCCACACCGCGAGCGGCCAGTTCCGGTGGCGGATTTTGTCCCAGCGCCTGCAGTGCCTGAACCAGGTTCTCTGCCGGGCGGGTATCGTCCAGTGCCGGGGCATGGGTCTGTTTGCTCAGTTTCTGGCCCTGGTCATTCAGGATCACCGGAATATGCAGCCAGTGGGGCGGCTGTGCGCCCAGGGCCCGGTAGATCTGTTGCTGCTGGGCGGTCATGTCCAGCAGGTCTGAGCCACGAACAATGTGGGTGATGCCCTGGTCGATGTCGTCCACCACCACCGCCAGCTGGTAGGCGTAGAAGCCTTCCTTGCGCAGGATGACCGGGTCGTCGATT
The DNA here is from genome assembly GCF_001447135.1 of Marinobacter sp. P4B1. Taxonomy (NCBI): domain Bacteria; kingdom Pseudomonadati; phylum Pseudomonadota; class Gammaproteobacteria; order Pseudomonadales; family Marinobacteraceae; genus Marinobacter; species Marinobacter sp. P4B1. The sequence continues at coordinate 24,470 of NZ_LLXM01000002.1, read as the reverse complement.
TCGGCATGTACCTGCTGTTGCTGCGGGCCCAGCAGCTGATCATGCCAGTGGCTGGTTTCGTCCTGCAGGGCAAAGCGGATGGCGAAAGGCTCGTTGCCGACACCGGCAGTGCCGTTGCGACAGTGGTTCGGGTGCCGGCCACCATGGGCTTGCAGTTGTTTGCGGGAACAGCGGCAGCGATATGCCTTGCCGGATTCCAGCAGCTGGGCGATGGCGGCCTGGTAGGCGCCATGGCGCTTTGACTGAAAGCGTATCGGTTCGTCCGGGAACAGGCCGTGGCAGTCCAGGGAATGGAGGATTTGTCCGGTGGCTTCGGGTGGTTCCCGCAGGGGGTCCAGATCTTCGATTCGTACCAGCCAGTCACCGCCAGCGGTTCGGGCTTCCAGCCAGCTGGCCAGGGCCGTAACCAGTGAGCCGAAGTGCAGGGGGCCGGTTGGGGAAGGCGCAAAGCGCCCGCGGTAGCGGGGTTGCTTCATAGGGAGTCATCTGGCCGGCAGCGGGTGCTGCCGGCCATTGAGGCGTGATCAGATGCCAGTCTGGCGCTCGCGGATTTCTGCCAGGGTTTTACAGTCGATGCAGAGCGTGGCTGTCGGGCGGGCCTCCAGCCGGCGAATACCGATTTCCACACCGCACTGGTCGCAAAAACCGTAGTCGTCTTTGTCGATGCGGTCGATGGTCTGGTCAATCTTCTTGATCAGTTTACGCTCACGGTCCCGTGTGCGCAGTTCCAGGCTGAACTCTTCTTCCTGGGTTGCGCGATCGCTGGGATCCGCGTAGTTTGCGGCGTCTTCCTGCATATGGTGCATGGTGCGGTCCACTTCTTCCATCAGCTCCTGTTTCCATTGCAGGAGCAGATCTTTGAAGTGCTGCAGCATGTCAGCACTCATATACTCTTCACCCTTCTTCATTTCATAAGGGGTGAAGTTGGTAAAACGTTCGCGTGGTTGTTCTGCAGTGTTTGCCATTGAACCCGGCCTCTTGTTTGTACTTCACAAGAACGCTTTGCTTCCGCCGCGCCAGCGTGGCTGCGCGGTTTAACCCTGGATAAAGCATTCGTCCTGAATCGGGAGTTTGCGGAAAATAGCAGATAAGTTACGGGGGTGCCAGCCCTGTAACGCCGACTTTATGGGGAGATCACGTGAAGTTTCCTGAACCTTTGGTGGAAGGGCGCCTGATCCGGCGCTACAAACGCTTTCTGGCGGATGTCCGCCTGCCCGGTGGCGAGGAGGTAACCGCTCACTGTCCCAACACCGGTTCCATGCTGGGGTGCCAGCCGGAGAACGCCAGGGTGTGGCTCAGCCGCAGCGACAACCCCAAGCGCAAGCTGCAATACACCTGGGAGTTGGTGGAAACCTCACCCGGGGTGCTGGCCTGTGTGAATACGGCGCGGCCCAATGCCCAGGCCCGGCATGCCATTGAAAGCGGCGTGGTAGAGGAGTTGGCCGGGTACAGTACGGTCCGTAGCGAAGTGCGGTACGGTGAGGAAAAAAGCCGGATTGACCTGCTGCTCTCCGGCCATGCCAGCGAGCCGGATGCCTGGGTGGAGGTCAAGAATGTCACCCTGGCCGAAGGCGGGCGGGGCTATTTTCCGGATGCGGTCACCGAGCGGGGCCAGAAGCACTTGCGTGAGTTGATGGCGCAGGTGGCAAAGGGCGACCGTGGGGTGCTGTTCTTCCTGGTGAACCACACCGGTATCGAAGAAGTACGCCCGGCAGACCACATCGACGCCCGTTATGGCCAGTTACTGCGCCAGGCTTGTGAAGCGGGGGTGGAAGTGGTGGCTTATCGGTCTGCCCTGGCCGGTGACGATGGTAACCCCACCGGCCGGCTGGACCTGACAGAAGCGGTACCGGTCAACCTGGAGCCCTGACCGGTACCCTGAGGGCTTACTGGGCCGGAGCCAGGCCCAGGTGCTGGCGGATACGGTCTGCCACTGCCTCGGCCACATGCTCCTGCTCGGTGTGCAGGTGCACGGTGTGGGTTTTCTCTTCCGTGGTCAGGGGTTCGAACCAGCTTTGCTGGGCATCCAGCAGCTCTTCGGTAGCCTCGGAGGCATCCCCTTTGCGTTTGCGCACCCATTCCCGGCGCAGTTGTTCCGGTGCTTCGCAGTGCAGCAGGGCAAAGGGCACGCCCTGGTTTTCCGCGACACTGGCAAACAGGTTGCGTTCATGTTCCTTCAGGCAGGCGGCATCTACGATCACGGAGGCGCCGGAGGCCAGCAGGTCACCGGCCAGGTTCGCCAGGTGCTGATAGGTTTGCTCTGTTACTTCCGGGCTGTAGAGGTCTTCACCCAGGCCTGACTTGCTGCTGTCCAGCGGCCCCAGGCCATGCAGGCGCTTGCGCTCGACATCCGAACGCAGCCGAATCAGCCCCAACTCGCCGGCCATGGCGGCACTTACACAGGTCTTGCCGCTGGCAGAAAGCCCGGTGGTGGCCAGCAGGTAATGGTTGGGAATGGCGCCGTAGTTTTCCGCCAGCTGGGCGTAGCCGCGATAGCGCTGCATCAGTTCTTCCCGCTCCTGCTCGTTCAGGCTCGGATTGCCCATGGTGAACAGGGCAATCTTGGCCCGAACCATGGCGCGGTAGGCTTTGTACAGGGGCAGCAGTGCCAGTCCTTCGAAGTCGCCGCGGTATTCCAGGTAGGTGTTCAGAACCAGGTTGGCCAGCGCCGGCTCGTTCCGGGATTCCAGGTCCATCAGCAGGAAGGCCAGGTCGTTAATCACATCAATCCAGCGGAACGGCTCGTTGAATTCGATGCAGTCGAACACCGTTACCTTGTCGTTGAATACGGTGATATTGGCCAGGTGCAGGTCGCCATGGCACTCCCGCACCAGGCCGTTGGCCCGGCGGCTGGCGATCAGCTCGCGGTGGCGTTCAAAGGTGGTGCGGGTCCAGTCTTCCAGGGCGTCCAGCTGGGTCAGCAGGGCCTTGTCTTCCAGCAGGGGGCGGACCTGGTCGAAGTTCTCCTGCATGGCGGCGTAGACGGCTTCCGGTGTGCCTAGCGGCTTGTCATCGGTAATGGCGGGCAGGCTGTCGTGGAACTCTGCGGCTTGCCTTGCCACGCTGGCCAGCAGCTCGGCCGTCAGCCCGCCCCGTTCCTGGCGACGGTCGAACAGCTCGTCCTGGTTGAACTGGCGCATGCGGATGGCGTATTCGAAGGGCTCGCCTGCACCGCCGATTTGTGGTTGCTCCGGGCTGCCGGTGATGGGCAGTACATCCAGGTAAAGCTCCGAGGCCAGCCGGCGGTTAAGCCGCAGCTCCTCTTCGCAGAAATGTTTGCGGCGTTCGAGGGTCGAGAAGTTGAGGAAGCCGAAATCCATAGGCTTCTTGATCTTGTAGGCGTAGTCGCCGGTCAGCAGAACCTGGGAAATATGGGTTTCGATAACCCGGAAATCCTTCACCGGGTGGTCGTACAATTCCGGGTTCTGCAGTGCCTTCACCAGTGTATCCGGGGCGTTCTCGCTCACATTGTTCTCCTGGGTTCCCTGAACTCGTTGATTTTTCTTGGCCTATCATAGCGGGCAGATTACAGAAATAACACATTACAGGCCTGCCGGTCGCCCATGTGGCTTCGTTATAATCGCGGCATGAGTAAATCATCTTCTTCCCGTAAAAAATCTCCCAAATCCCGCTCCGGAAACCAGAAATCCGGCTTCTGGCGTTTCATGTTCCGGGCCGGTGCCCTGGGGCTGGTCTTGCTGGCCGGCTGGATGGTGTACCTAGATGCAGTGGTCACCTCCCGTTTCGAAGGCCGGCGCTTTGAGGTGCCATCCCGCGTGTATGCCCGGCCACTGGAACTGTATGACGGCGCCAGCGTAAGCGCAGGGGGCCTGGTGCGTGAACTGGAGCTGTCCGGTTATCGCAAGGGCGATGGCGTGCGGGCCGGCACTTATCAGCGTAATGGTGGCCGTTTTGTCATCAGTACCCGTGGTTTCCTGTTCCCGGACGGTGAAGAAGCCCGGCGCAGGTTATCGCTGGTGGTGAGTGGCGACAGGGTCAGCTCGTTTTCAGTGCTGGCGGGGCCATCGGCTGCGATTGTGCGGCTGGAACCGGCACGCATTGGGGGTATCTACCCGGCCCATCGGGAAGACCGGGTACTGGTGCAGCTGGAAGAGGTTCCGGAATTGCTGCCGCTGGGCCTGATGGCGGTGGAAGACCGCCGTTTCTACGACCACTTTGGCGTTGCGCCGCTGTCCATTGCCCGGGCCATGCTGGCCAATATCAAGGCGGGCGGGATTGTTCAGGGCGGTAGCACCCTGACCCAGCAGCTGGTGAAAAACTTCTTCCTGAGTCGGGAGCAGACACTGGTTCGTAAAGGCAACGAAGCCCTGATGTCGATTTTGCTGGAACTGCATTACGACAAAGACGACATCCTGGAAACCTACCTGAACGAAGTGTATCTGGGGCAGGCGGGCACCCGCAGCATTCATGGTTTCGGCCTGGCCAGCCAGTTCTATTTCGGTGAAAGCCTGAAAGACCTGGCCCCGCACCAGCTGGCACTGTTGATTGGTATGGTAAAGGGCCCCAGCTATTACAATCCTCGCCGACACCCGGAACGGGCCACGTCGCGCCGGAACCTGGTGCTGGATGAAATGGCCGAGGCCGGGCTGCTGGCCGAACCGGAGCTGGCGAAGCAGAAATCACGGCCGCTGGGCGTAAGCGCAAAGCCTTCGTTTACCGAGAACCGTTACCCTGCCTACATCGACCTGGTACACCGGCACCTGGCCCGGGATTACCAGCAGGAAGACCTGCAGAGCGAGGGGCTGCGTATTTTCACCACACTGGACCCTGCAGTGCAGCATGCTTCGGAAACAGCGGTCAGCAAAACCCTGCCGAAACTGGCCAATGCGGATGAACTGGAAGCCGCACTGGTGGTTACCGCAAAGGATACCGGTGAGGTACTGGCACTGGTGGGTGGCAAGGATCCGCAATTTGCCGGCTTTAACCGGGCGGTGGATGCCCACCGGCCGATGGGTTCTCTGATCAAGCCGTTTGTTTACCTGACTGCCCTGGAACAGCCGGATCGTTACACGCTGATCACGCCGGTTAAAGACCAGGCGTTCACCCTGGAATTCGATGACGGCCGGCTCTGGCAGCCAAAAAACTTTGATAAGGAAGAGCGCGGCGAAGTGCCCTTGCACCTGGCCCTGTCCAAATCCTATAACCTGCCTGCGGTGCGGGTGGGGCTGGATATCGGCATTCCGAATGTTCAGCAAACACTCCGGGATTTCGGGGTAACCACGCCGATATCCGATTACCCGTCGATGTTGCTGGGTTCTGTGTCCCTGGCTCCGGTGGATGTGGCCCAGCTGTATCAGGGCCTGGCCACCGGCGGTTTCAACACGCCCTTGCGCACCATCCGGGAAGTGACCGATGCCGATAACGAGCCGTTGTCCCGCTACAACCTGAAAGTAGACCAGGTGGCAGACCCGGCCGCCGTGCACCTGGTGCAGTACGCCATGCAGGAAACCATGCAGGAAGGCACCGGCCGCTCTGCCTACTATACCTTGCCTGACCAGCTCACCCTGGCCGGTAAGACCGGCACCACCGATGATGGCCGGGATGCCTGGTTTGCCGGCTTCAGCGGCGACTTGCTGGCGGTGGCCTGGGTGGGCCGTGACGACAACGGGCCAACGGTGCTGACCGGCGCCTCTGGCGCGCTGCCGGTGTGGTCATCCATGATGTCGCAGATTCCCCAGCACGGGTTTTCACCGGTAATGCCGGACGGCGTGCAGTATCATTGGGTAGATGCCGAGGCCCAGGCCCTGACCGGTGAGGGCTGTGCCAATGCCCGGCTGGTGCCATTTATCACCGGCAGCGAGCCGGTAATGAGCACAGATTGCAACGGCGATATCGGCCGGCAAATTCGCAGTTGGTTTGAAGGATTGTTCCAATGATAAAAGTAACCAGTATCCGTTTCGCACCGCTTGCCCTGGCGCTGGCCCTGGCGGGTTGTGCCAGCGGCCCCGGTGGTGGCTCCATTTATGTGCCGATGGGCGGCGGCGAGCCCTCCCGGGCACCCGAGCCGCCGAGAACTGCGGAGCCTGAACGGAATTCTGAACAGGAGCCTCGTGTCTGGCGCAAAAGCGAAGAGCCCGCCGTGAGCGAGCCGGAACAGCCGTCCCGTACCCCTAGCTACCGGGAATCCGGGGACGCCCTGCCTGCAGCGGCGGTAACCCTGATTCGGGATGCCGACCAGCGTTTGCAACAAGGGGATTCTGCCGGAGCAATCTCCAGTCTGGAGCGGGCACAGCGAATCGCGCCCCGTTCTGCAGAGGTCTATTTCAAGCTGGCAGAAGCCTATGTGGCCGGTGACAACCTGGGTGCGGCGGAGCAGTTCACCCTGAAGGGGCTGTCGCTGGCGGGCAACAACTCAAGCCTGCAGCGTTCAGGCTGGCTGTTGCTGGCGGATATCCGTCGGGCGAGGGGAAATGTTGCGGGGGCCAGCCAGGCGGAGGATCGGGCCCGGGCGTTGTAAGGCTGAACGGGGCTGCTAATTGGCAGCCCCGTAATGGTTTAGAAGTTTACAGTGGTTGTTTCTCCAGCCGTTACGGTAGCGTTCTGGCCGTTGGTGAAGTTCAGTTCATCGTCTGATGGGTTGCCTTCCGTATCCTCGATCAGGTCGCTGTCGCAGGTGTAGCTGACCGTGTAGTCACCTTCCGGAATGAAGCTTGCCTGGTAGCTGTACTCCTCTCCGTATTCGACTGGCACCACGACCAATGGCTCGTTGGCACTGCCAATGTCATCAGGGGTCTGGTCCGCTCCGGCATGCACATAAATATTGCCCAAGAAACCATCTGTTGTGGCCACGCCCCCGCAAGCCTCAGTGATCAGTTCCGCACTGACTGCGCCGGTAATCGTACCAACCTGGGCGTTATCAACCAGGCGAAGTACCGGCTTCAGCTTGTAACTGTTCGGGTCGTTCTGGGGGTTAACGATCGACTTCCTGACGTCAAAATCAATGGTGATTGCTACTTCGCCGCCAGCAGGCACCGTGAATCCGCTGGTTTGAATGCCTCGGGCTGAGGGAGTGGTAAGCGGGTATTCCCCGCCGTCAATCACGATGTTGTTGTTTTCGCCGATTTCCAGTCTTACCCACTCGTACTCGCCGGCATCCAGCTCTTCCCGATCCAGAAGGGCCTTTACTTGGCCGTTCTGGTAATCAAGCAGGTTTACCGGCTCGGGAATCTCCAGCTCGTATCTCACCGGAGAACCATCCTGGTGCTTGAGTACAAGCGCTGTGACTTCGATGTTTACGGCCTCGGCATGGTCTACAGGCGCATCCGTCAGCCCCACAGAGACCGTGCCGGTCTGTCCGCTGCTGCCTCCGTCGCCGCCACTGCCACCGCAGGCAGCCAGGGCGCCGGCGAGGGCGGAAACTGCGAATACCTTGGTTGAATTCTTCATAAATCCTCCGGTTTGTATTCTTTCCGTTGTAAGTCCGGCGTTGTGGTCGCCAGTATTTAGCTCACGAAGCCGTTGCGGGTGGGGTTCCATCACTTTGATTAACATTTGCACATGTTTTGGCCATAGTGCGTGGCAAGTGCATGGCGGGCGCAGCTGTTATAGACTGCGCGCATCCCGAAACCGCAACCAGGCAGTCGTTTTTTGGCAATCCTTCCGTTTCGTCCCTCAGCCCAGAAGCGTTTTCAGCGTATGGTGCAGCCGCACCTGCAAACTATGCACAGCTTCGCCTGTCGGTTGACCGGCAACAGCCAGGATGCCGAAGACCTTGTGCAGGATGTGGTGGTCAAACTTTACCCCCGGCTTGATGAACTCGAATCCGTAGACCAGCTGCGCCCGTGGCTGAACCGGGTTCTGTACCGGCAGTTTATTGATGGCCTGCGCAAGAAGCGTCGCCAGGCGGACCAGCCGGTGAGTGACCTGATGGACGCCGACAGCCAGTCAGACTGGCTGGATTCACTGGAAGCGGACGACCATTCACCGGAACTGGCCCTGGGGCAGGCGCAGCTGGGCCCGATGCTGGACAAGGCGTTGGCACGATTGTCACCGGATCAGCGCACGTTGTTGCTGCTGCACGATGTGGATGGCTGGCGCCAGGAAGATGTTGCCGAGGTGCTGGGTGTGCCGGTGGGAACGGTAAAATCCCGCTTGCACCGGTGCCGGGCCAACCTGCGAAAATTTCTTCAGGAATGCATGGAACCGGAACCCGGTTCCGGGCGTCAGGAACTGTGAGGTGATGACTATGTCCTGTTCGCAAATCCGATCACAATTGCCTGACTTTATCAGGAATCAGCTGGCTTCCGGGGAGGCGCAGCAGGTGCTCGCGCACCTGGAACACTGCCAGTCCTGTGCCCGGCAGGCAGAGATCGAAGCGGTCCTGAAGGATGAGCTGGCCAGTCGCTATGCGGTACCGGCTGCTTCGACGGATTTCGAAAGCCGGGTGTTGGCTGCGGCATCCGGTTCCGGTCAGGGCCGCAAGGTTCACCTGGCCTGGGGTGGTGCGGTAGCTGCCGCCCTGGTACTCGGGCTGATGCTGGGGCGTGTAATGCCGGAGCCGGACCCTGTGCCGCAACTGGCCAGTGAGCCGGCGCCGGAGGAGCAGAGTGCTGGCCCGATGCCGGAGCCCGTGGACAGAACGGTACGGCTGGCCTTCACGGCCGGTGAGCCCCTGGATAATGTCACGCTTACCCTGGCGTTGCCGCCCCATGTGGAACTGTCCGGATTGCCGGGCCAGCGCCGGGTTAGCTGGCAGGTCAACCTTGAACAGGGCGATAACGTGCTGGCCCTGCCCCTGAAAATCCTGTTTCCCGGTGCCGGTGAGCTGATTGCAGAACTGGATGCCAACGGGCGACAGAAGGTGTTCCGGGCGGTTGTGCCCCAGCATCCCGGTAACAGTGTGCCCAATGAGCAGGAGGAACCGGCAACATGAGTGTTGGTAAAAACCTAACGTTTGGCGGTTGGCTGCTGACCACCAGTTTGCTGGTTGTGGCGCCCTTGGCTGCGGCGAATGACCTGGATGTCACCATGCGTATGGTGGAAGACAGCGAAGACCTGACCAACTCGGTTACCAGCGAAATCCGCCTGCCGGAATTACCGGTGTTACAAGGCAAGGCAAGCGACCAGGGACGGGCTCGTCCGGATGCTCCGGGGCGTGAAGTGTCAAAAGATGCCCGCGAGCGTGGCCGCGACTTTGGCCAGTCAGTGTCTGAACGGGCCAGGGAAGCTCGGGAAAAAAAGCCGGAACCGGGAATTGACCGGCTGCCACAGCCGGCTCTGGATGCCCGTGAGCGCAAGCCAGATATGCCGCCACAATCGTCACGTCCGTAATTTCTCACTTATGGTAACCTCAAAACCCTGACAGCCCGGCCTTACCCGGGCTTATCTGCTAATCACTAGCCTCGGGGTTTCCTGTTGTTCAGATTCCTGCTTGTTCTGAGCCTGCTGGTACTGGCCGGTGCTGCCTGTGCCAGTGACGATAACTCTGCCGGGCAAGCGATGACCGCCGGTATCGAACATTTCCGCGAAGGCAATTACCGGCTGGCCCGGGAGCACTTTGAGCGCTCGCTGGCGCTGGGTGCTGACACGCCCGCACTCCGCTACAACCTGGGCGTGGTCTGCTACAAAACCGGCGACTATGCCGCGGCCCGTAATCATTTTTCGACGTTACTCAATGGCGACAGCCAGGCCCTGGCCCAATATAACCTCGGATTGGTGGCACTGGCTGAGGGCCGGCCCGGACAGGCCCGCGACTGGTTTGGCCAGGCGGCAGCCGATGACCCACCGGTTAAAGTGCGGCAGCTTGCGGAGCGCCAGCTTGCGGACCTTTCAGTTCAGGACAACGCTTCCCGGCAACAGTCCATGTTGGCCCGACAGGGCTATCTCTCTGCGGGTCTGGGCTACGACAGCAACATGGCCGGGGTGCCCGAGGATTCTCCCAGTAATCGCGGCAGCGCCTTTGCCGAGCTGGTGGCGGCTGGCAGCCTTGGCTACCAGGCCACGGAGCGTTGGCGACTGGTTTGGGATGGTGTGTTCTATGGCCAGGACTATCACCACGACAGCGACTATGACACCTCGGTACTGCAGGCGCGGATAACCGCTTTGCAGGTGGTCGATGTCTGGGAACTGGGAATACGTGGGGGCGGCTCCAGAGCCTGGCTCGGCGGCGATGAACTGGAAACCCGGGCCGGGCTGGCGTTACTGGGCCGCACCGATGCCTGTACTGGGGCGGCCCTGTTGCACGGTTGTTCCTTTGAGCTGGCGGCAGAGCAGGTAAACGGCGGCCCCGGATACAGCGCCTACGCTGGCCAGTGGTATCTGTTTGAAGCCCGGGCGGACCGGACCCTTGCGGGCTGGTTGCTTGAAGGTTTCTACCGCTGGGAGTCCAACAACCGGGACAATTTCAGCCAGGAAGGCTATGTGGTGAGTGTCTCGCCCCGCCACCATGAAATCGGCATCGAGGCGATATACCCGTTACACCCGGATGTGCTGGTAGGCGCAGAGAGCGCGCTGCGGCACAGCCGCTATGATTCACCACACCAGTGGCTGGAACAGGATGTGTTGGTGGAGCGCAGGCGGAAGGACACCCGTCTGGAGTTGGGGCTGATGGCGGAATACTGGCTGAACCGGCAGTGGCTGGTGCGCAACCAGTGGCTGTATCGCAACCAGGGCAGTGGAATTGACCGGTATGACTACGACCGGCATACGCTGACGGTCTCGCTGGAAGGGGTATTCTGAAAGCAACAGGTTGCCCCGGCCCGGTTATGACCCGGGCCGGGACTGATTGCTTACCCGTTACAGGGTAGCCATTACCTTGCGCGCAGCGGCGATGGTGAACTCGATGTCTTCTTCAGACAACGCGGCACACACAAAACCTGCCTCGAACGCAGACGGTGCCAGGTACACGCCTTCGGCCAGCATGCCCTGGAAGAACTTCTTGAAGCGCTCTACGTCACACTCCATGACCTGGTCAAAGCGGGTAACGGAGTCTTCCTTGGTAAAGAAGAAACCGAACATGGCGCCGGCGGACTGCACGGCCAGCGGAATGCCTGCTTCGTCGGCTGCAGCTTTGAAGCCGTCCCGAACCTTGTTGGTTTTCTCGATCAGCTTGTCGTGGAAGCCGGGCTCGGAAATGGTATTCAGGGTGGTCAGGCCGGCGGTCATGGCCAGCGGGTTACCACTCAGCGTGCCTGCCTGGTAAACCGGGCCCAGCGGAGAGATGTGCTCCATGATTTCCCGCTTGCCGCCGAAGGCCCCGACTGGCAGGCCGCCACCGATCACTTTGCCCAGTGCGGTCAGGTCCGGGGTGATGCCGTAGTAACCCTGGGCTCCGCCGAGGGAGACCCGGAAACCGGTCATCACTTCGTCGAAAATCAGTACGGTGCCGTGCTCGTCACACACTTCCCGCAAACCTTCCAGGAAGCCCGGAACCGGCGGGATACAGTTCATATTGCCGGCCACCGGCTCCACGATGATCGCGGCAACCTGGTCGCCGATCTCTTTGAACGTTTCCCTTACGCTGTCGATGTCGTTGTAGGTAAGGGTAATGGTGTGCTCGGCCAGGCTGGCCGGGATGCCCGGGGAGTTGGGCACGCCCAGGGTCAGGGCGCCGGAACCGGCTTTCACCAGCAGCGAGTCCACGTGCCCGTGGTAGCAGCCTTCAAACTTCACAATCTTGTCGCGGCCGGTGTAGCCACGGGCCAGGCGGATGGCGCTCATGGTGGCCTCGGTGCCGGAGTTGACCATGCGCACCAGCTCAATGGACGGCACCAGTTCGCACACCTTCTTGGCCATCTCGGTTTCGATGGCGGTAGGCGCACCGTAGCCAACGCCAAGGTCGACCTGGGCGTGCAGTGCCGCTTTGATGCGCGGGTCCGAATGACCGAGGATCATCGGGCCCCAGGAGCCGATGTAATCGATGTAGCGCTTGCCGTCTTCATCGTAAAGGTAGGCGCCTTCGGCATGGTTGAAAAACACCGGGGTGCCGCCCACGCCACGGAATGCCCGCACCGGAGAGTTAACGCCGCCGGGAATGTATTTCTGGGCCTGTTCAAACAGATCTTCAGAATGAGTCACAGTGAGCTCCTGTCAGTCGGAATGTGTGTAAAGCGGATGGTGCCGGGCAAACAGCTGGCAGAATTGCTTTGCCCGGGTTTCAATCTCGGTTGGAGTGCCGCCGAACAGACCGCCGACCACGGCCAGCAGGTCTGCGCCGGCCAGAATCAGCGGCTCGGCGTTATCGGCGGTTATGCCGCCAATGGCGGTAATCGGCAAGGCCAGTGTTTTCGCTTCGGTCAACACGGTTGCTTCGGCCGCCGGCGCGCCGGGCTTGGTGCCCGAGTTGTAGAAGCGGCCAAAGGCCAGGTAATCGGCGCCGGCGGATTTTGCTGCCCGGGCCAGTTCAAGGCGATGATGGCAGGTGATGCCGATAATCGCCTCCGGGCCCAGCAGGCGCCGGGCTTCGTCCGGAGCACCGTCGTCCTGGCCCATGTGAACGCCTGCCGCGCCAACCCGGTGTGCCAGCTGCGGGTCGTCGTTGATCAACAGGGGTACGCCGGCGTTGCGGCACAGGCTGTTGAGGTCTGTAGCCTGGCGCAGCCGTTCTGCAGACGAGGATCCCTTGTCCCGGTACTGCACCAGCACGGCACCACCGCGCAGCGCGGCTTCAACGGAATCCAGCAGGGTTTCCGGGGGTGTCAGCCGGTTGTCGGTGATTGCATACAGCCCCGGTTGCAACTTCTGGCTCAGCGTTCCCACAGGATGCCCCGGTCCGGAACCCGCTGGCCCTGACCCACGGTGAGGGCATGCAGCAGCGTGCGGTGTACATAGTTCTGGGCCTGGGAGATGGACGCCCGGGCTGATAACCCACTGGCCATCCCGGTGGCAATGGCGGCAGCCAGGGTGCAACCCGTACCGTGGTATTCGTTACTGCCAACCCGCTCGACTTCCCAGTGCATGGGTTCCGGGGAGTGGTTGTACAGGGTGTTGGTAATGTGAATGCCGGTGCCGTGGCCGCCGGTTGCCAGTACGGAACGGCAGCCAGCTTGCAGCAGGTTCAAGGCGGCCTGGTCGGCATCATCGCTGCCGCCGAGCTGTGTCAGCTCCTCGCCGTTCGGGGTGATCATTTCCGCGCGAGGGAACAGTTTGTCCTTCATGGCCTGGACCAGCTCGTCATCGGCCAGGTCGCCACCACCGGCGGCCTTGATGACCGGATCGACAATCAGGGGCAGTTCGTCATCCTGGCTGTCCAGGAAGTCCTTCAGTACAGCGACAATGGCGGCGTTGCCCAGGGCTCCGGTTTTTACCGCGTGGATGGTGATGTCCTTGTCCAGGCACTGCAATTGCTGGCGGATCAGCTGGGCGTCAACGGCTTCGGCGCCATACACGTTGTGGGTATCTTGTACCGTCAGGCAGGTAACAACCGGTAACGGGTGGCCGCCCAGTGAGGTAATGGCCTGGATGTCAGCCTGGATGCCGGCACCGCCGGAAGGATCCAGGCCAGACAGTACAAGAACGTGGGGGCGGGTGTAATTGTTAATGCTGTGCCTCCTCAGAAAGGTTTAACAACGGCCAGGATCACCACGGCCAGCAGGATAAATACCGGGATTTCGTTGAACCAGCGGTAGAACACATGGCTGCGGTGGTTTTTGTCATCACGGAACACCTTCACCAGGTGGCCGCAATAGAAGTGGTAGACAATCAGCAGGGTCACCAGTAACAGCTTTACGTGTAACCAGCCCTGGCTGAAATAACCGGATACGTTATAGCTGAGCAGCCATACACCGAAGATCACCGTGGCAATCATCGAGGGTGTGGTAATGCCGCGGTACAACTTGCGCTCCATGATCTTGAAGCGTTCCTGCCCGGGCTTGTCTTCGCAAGCTGCGTGATACACAAACAGCCTGGGCAAGTAGAAGATGCCGGCAAACCAGCACACCAGGGAAATTATGTGGAAGGCTTTAACCCACAGCATCTGTCAGCTCCGTCGGTATTGGTAATAACTTTCGATATCGGATTGAAGTACCACACCATAAACCCGCTGGATCATCGGAGCCACATGGCGTTGTACGTATAGCGCTTCGGCCTGGGAGTTGTCGAACTCGTTCAGGGCTTCTTCCAGGGTGGCCTGGTATTGTACCGGGGCAACGTCCCGCCGGTTAGCCGGAATCTCCATCAGGTCAACCGTCTCCGGCGCCTCTATACCTTCTTCGGCCACCTGCTTGGCGGTGTCTTCAAGGTAGCGGGCCAGGTCTACCGCCGGCAGCAGTGCGGTGGGGCCGTTGCTGCCGTCGATCAACAGCCACTTGGGTTCGGACTTGAGCGCCTTCCTGGCTTCCTCAACCGTCAGTTCCCGTTCTGTGCGCAGAATGCTCCTGTCCATGATGGCGCCCACGGAAACCCGGCGCAGGGCCTGGATCACCGGGGAGTTCTGGTAGCTGAGCCCCTGGCTTTTCAGGATCGTCAGGAACAGCGATTTCTTGCCGAAGGCTTCACTGGTTACCAGGCTGGCGGTGGTAATGATCAGCATGCCCGGCAATATGATATTCGGGTTACGGGTAAGTTCCATGAGCGCCATCAAGGCCGCCAGCGGAGCCTGCAGCACGGCGCCCATCATGGCGCCCATTCCCAGCATGGCGTAGAAACCCACAGATGATGCCTGCTCCGGAAAAATCTGGGCCCCGATCAGCCCCATGGCACCGCCGAGGGTGGCGCCCATAAACACCGTGGGGCCGATCACCCCGCTGGGCATGCCCAGGCCGATGGAAATGCCGGTAATGATCAGCTTGGCGGCACCCACTCCGAGCAGCAGCCAGAACGCCAGTTCGCCGTGAATGGTCTGGCTGACCGTGTCGTAGCCGATGCCCATGGTTTCCGGGATGAATACAGCAAAAGGCACCATCAGCAGGCCGGCCATGGCAATGCGCAACAGCACCGGCCGGTGATGGAAGCGCCCCATGCTGTCCACCAGCTGGATAAACGCCGCTGCAGCAATGCCGATAATCACCGCAATGGCGATAATCCAGGGAATTTCCAGCATCGAGTTCATGGTCAGCGCGGGCACGCTGAACGCCGGTTCGGAACCGTACACCACCTGGGTAACAATGGCGGCGCTCACTGCGGCCAGGATGATGGGGGTAAATCCGGCAATGGTGTATTCCATCATCACCACTTCCATGGCGAAGATAACGCCGGAAATGGGCGTGTTGAACGAGGCGGAAATGGCCGCTGCACAGCCACAGGCCACCAGGGTACGAATGCTGTTGTTGGGCAGGCGCATCCACTGGCCGAGCAGGCTGGAAAACGCAGCCCCCAGGTGCACCGCCGGGCCTTCCCGGCCGGCGGACTGGCCACTGACCACGGTCGCCACCCCGGCGACAAACTGCACCACGGCACTGCGGAATGAAATGTAGCCCTGGTGGTAATTCAGGCGCTCCATGATGTGCACAATCCCGACCTTGCGATCGTGGATGGCGAGCCGGTGCAGCAGCAGCCCGAGCCCCAGCGCGCCGGCCAGGGGCAGAAGGCCCCGGGTAAGGATATCCAGTTGCTCGAAGTTCTCGGAACCGGTCCCCGGCAGGAAGTGCTCCAGCGGCCATTCGATGGCGAGGCGGAACAGCAGGATGACCACACCGGTGACAATGCCGGATAACAGGCCCAGAACTGCCAGTTGGGGCAGGGCATCCACACCGGACAGTCTCCGCCGGAAAACGGGGATCAGGTGTTCGGTAATCTGTTGCCTGATACTACGCATTGGCGCGGGATTCCGGTTGCTGACACGGCATGGTCAATGGGTTTGAGCGGACATTGTAGCTCCGGGTCTGAAGGCTGCAATAAGTCCTTGGATTATCATGGTAGACTACAGGCAAATTCTGGCCAGAACACCTTGGAGATTAGTGTGATAAAGACAGGCATTGTGGGTGGTACCGGATACACAGGTGTGGAACTGCTGAGAATCCTCGCAGTTCATCCGGAAGCGGAAGTTACCTGCATCACTTCCCGTTCAGAAGCCGGCATGCCGGTGGCTGATATGTACCCCAACCTGCGTGGTCACTATGACCTGGCTTTCTCCGAGCCGGACCCCGCGGTACTGGCTGAGTGCGACTTGGTCTTCTTCGCCACGCCCCACGGTGTAGCCATGCGCGCAGTGCCAGAGCTGATGAAAGCCGGCGTGCGTGTGGTGGATCTTTCGGCGGATTTCCGCCTGAAAGACCTGGATGTCTGGACCGATTGGTACGGCATGCCCCATGAAAGCCCGGAGTGGGCCGAGAAAGCCGTTTACGGCCTGCCGGAAGTGGTTCGTGATGAAATCCGCCAGGCGCAGCTGGTGGCCAATCCCGGTTGTTATCCGACAGCCGTGCAGCTTGGCTTCCTGCCATTGCTGGAGTCCGGGCTGGTGGATCCGTCCCGGTTGATTGCCGATGCCAAGTCCGGTGCCAGCGGTGCCGGCCGGCAGGGCAAGATCGGCATGTTGCATGGTGAAGTCGGGGAAAGCTTCAAGGCCTATGGTGCTTCCGGGCACCGTCACCTGCCGGAGATCCGCCAGGGCCTGAGCCAAGCCGCAGGAACCGGCGTGGGTGTTACCTTTGTACCCCACCTGGTGCCGATGATTCGCGGTATTGAAGCAACACTGTACGCCGAGTTGTCTGATGCCGCCGATTTCGACCGCCTGCAGGCGCTGTATGAAGAGCGGTACCGCAACGAGCCGTTCGTGGATGTCATGCCCTTCGGCAGCCACCCGGAAACCCGCAGTGTGCGCGGCGCCAATAGCTGCCGTATGGCCCTGCACCGCCAGGAACAGAGCAACATCGTGATCGTAACCTCGGTGATCGACAACCTGGTGAAGGGTGCCGCCGGGCAAGCGGTACAGAACATGAATATCATGTTCGGCCTGGATGAGACCCTGGGGCTGCAAGCACCGGCATTGCTGCCCTGAGGCTCTGAGTTGTGAGCGACACGCGCAAACCTTCCGAAGAATATGTTGTTATCCGCCACCGGCCGGGCCACCGCCTGCGCCGGACGGTGATTCTGCTCACCTTTACCGTGGTTGCTGCCGTGGCAGGCTACGTGGCCGGGCTGGCACAGGGCGGCTTTCGGCTGTCTTCGGTCGAGGCATCCAGCGAGCAACTGGTGGAAGAAGTAGAGACGTTGCGGGGCCAATATCGTGAGGCCCGGCAGAACATGGTCAACCTGGAGCGGGGTCGGGCGATTGACGAGCACGCGCTCCGGGAAGCCCGGAACACTATGGTCAACCTGGAAACCCGGATTTCCGAGCTGGAAGCGGACCTGACCTTCTACCGCAACATCATGGCACCCTCAGAAACGGCCGAGGGCCTGCAGGTAGACCGCTTTACCCTGCTGCCCGGGCGGGACAACCGGGCCTTCGATTTCAAGCTGGTGCTGACCCAGGTGGGAGATAACAAAAGCTACATTTCCGGGGTTGTGGCGGTGAATGTTATCGGTAACCTTGACGGCGAAAAAGAAGTGATCGCGCTGCGGGACCTGTCCGATGAAATCGAAGACCTCGGCGTGGCATTCCGGTTCCGGTATTTTCAGGATGTAGAAGGCAGCCTGATGCTTCCTGAAAACTTTGAACCCCTTGAAATCCAGGTAGTGGCTCAGGCTGAAGGGCGCAAGGCGTCACAGGCTGAACGCACCTTCGACTGGCAACAGATAGCGGAGTACTGAATAGATGATGGGCAAGAAAAAACAGAAACCGCGCCGCGCGACCGGGCAGTTCGATACCCTGATCTCGTCCCGGACCACCATCGAAGGTGATGTGCACTTTTCCGGTGGCCTGCATGTGGACGGCAAGATTCGCGGCCGCGTCATTGCCGAGGAAGGCAGCGACGCGGTAGTCCGCGTGTCGGAAGTTGGCGAGATCACCGGCGATGTGATTGCCCCGCACATCATCATCAATGGCCAGGTGAAGGGTGACGTGCGTTCCTCTGCCCACCTTGAGCTGGCGGAAAAAGCGTCGATCACCGGTAATGTCTATTACAAACTGGTCGAAATGGCCATGGGGGCTTCGGTAAACGGCAACCTGGTTCGGGAAACCGAAAACAGTGGCCTGCTGACCCATGACGGCGCAAAGCCCGAAGCCGATGAGGGTAAATCCGAATAGTTGATTGTTTTAGTCAGGAATACCATAATCGTTAGTCAGTCATACGTTGCCGGAGGCAGATCTTGAGTGTAGTCCAACAAATGGCCACCCCGTTGTTCTTCAGTGACAACGCCGTTGCCAAAGTGCGTGAGCTGATCGAGGAAGAAGAGAATCCTGGTCTCAAGCTGCGCGTATTTGTTACGGGCGGTGGTTGCTCCGGATTCCAGTATGGTTTCTCGTTTGATGAGAACCAGGAAGACGACGATACGGTGATCGAGCGGGACGGCGTGAAACTGCTGGTGGACTCCATGAGCTACCAGTACCTGGTTGGCGCAACCATCGATTACCAGGAAGGACTCCAGGGCTCTCAGTTTGTGGTACAAAACCCGAACGCCAGTTCCACCTGCGGTTGTGGTAGTTCCTTCTCTATCTGAGCATTCAGGCCGGGTAAATCGCGCCCAGAATTCTTTCCCCTGAAGCGCCTGTTACCTCAGGCAGATTTCCCGGCAGGCCGGCTATGGTTTGCCGGGCCAGCCAGGCAAACGCTACCGGTTCCACCCATTGCGGATCCAGCCCCAGCTCTGCCGTTGTGGCCAGGTGTACCGACCCCAAACCCAGTCTCAACTCATTCATCAATACCGGATTGAAGGTGCCGCCGCCGCAGGCGAACACGGCCATATCGGCATTCTCCTGGGGCAGTTGCTGGAGGATGGTGGTTGTGGTCAGTTGTAGCAGGGTTCTTTGCACGTCTTCCGGTGGCAAATCCGGAAAACGCTGAAGGTGGGTGTGAATCCAGTCCAGGTTGAAGCGTTCCTTGCCGGTGCTCTTGGGCGGAGCCTTGCTGAAATAGGCATCTGATAACAGGCTGGCCAGAAGATCCGGGTTAGTGGCACCTTCATGGGCCCAGTGGCCGTTCTCATCATAGTGGCGGCCGGTCTGGTCCAGACACCAGGCATCGAGCAGTGCGTTCGCCGGCCCGGTATCAAAACCGATAACCGGTTTGCGTTGCCCGGCAGGGAGCCAGGTGATGTTCGCAATGCCCCCAAGATTCAAAATGCAGCGATCCTGCTGCGCCGAACCGAACAGCCAGCGATGAAAGGCCGGAACCAGGGGGGCACCCTGGCCATGGGCAGCCATGTCCCGCGAACGGAAATCGGCAACGGTGGTTACGCCGGTGGCCTCGGCAATCCAGGCGGCATTGCCAATCTGCATGGAGAAAGGCGCGGCGCCGGACGGTTGGTGGCGGATAGTTTGCCCATGGCTGCCAATGGCGCGGATTTCTTGCGGGTTGACTCCGGACTGGTTGATAAGGTCGCTGGCGGCCTTGGCAAAGTGCTTGCCGGTGAGGGTGTCCAGTTCGCCAATTTCATCCGGGTCGGCCTGATTACGCACCGCCTGCAGCAGGCGGTGGCGAAGTTGTTCAGGGTAAGGCAGGGAGAGCGTGCTGTGGATGTTTACGCCTGGCTCGCCGAAGGACACCAGCACAGCATCGACTGAGTCCATGCTGGTGCCTGACATCAGGCCGAGCCAGAGTGTCATGATCAGTTATCCGAAGCGAATGCCAGCTGGCGGCCACTTTCGCGGAACACATTGAACTGCGCCAGGCGCTGTTCGGTAAACTGCTTGAAGCGGGCCATCTCGGTGCTGGGCACCGGCTGGGCGTCTGGCAGTTTTACGGTCCGGGAGTTCTTGGCTACGCCATTGATCCGGAACTCGTAGTGCAGGTGCGGGCCGGTAACCATGCCGGATGAGCCAACGTGGCCGATGGTCTGACCCTGCTTTACCCGGGTTCCGTTCTTGATGCCTTTACCCAGCTTGCTCATGTGGGCGTACAGGGTGGAAATGTTGTCACCATGCTGGAGAACAACGGTGCGGCCATAGCCGCCTTTCCAACCGGCAAACTGAACACGACCGTTACCGGCGGCTTTGATCGGTGTGCCCGGAGGCGCAGCATAATCTGTGCCTTCATGGGGGCGCACCACGTCCAGAACCGGGTGCCGGCGCTGCAGGTTAAAGGGCGACGATACCCGGGCGTTGATCGGTACCCGCAGGAACGCCTTGCGCATGCTCTGGCCTTCCGGTGTGTAATAGTCGCTGTCACCGTTGGTGTCGGTGTACAGCAGGGCAACGTTTTCTTTGCCCCGGTTGATAAAGCGGGCAGACAGAATGCGGCCGGTATTGAACTTTTCACCGTCTACATACAACTCTTCGTAGACCACTTCAAAGCTGTCGCCTTTGCGAACATCGTAAACAAAATCGATATCCCAGCCGAAAATACCGGCCAGTTCCATGGTCAGGCGGTCATCAAGGCCGGCATCGCGGGCTGCCAGGTAAAGGGAGCCGTCGATAACGCCGGTTGCAAACGCCGGACGGGCTTCCGGTTCGCGGATGTCGGTTTCGCCAACAAAGCCGGAATCGGTCTTTTCAATCTTCAGGGTTTCCAGCAGGCTGCGTTGCAACTCGATAGCGGCCAGGCTGCCTTCGTCATCGATGCCGAAGCGGATATGCTCACCGGCGTACAGGCGCTGAAGCTTGTCGGCTTCGCCGTCACCGTGAATGACGGAAAGCATCACGCCATCGTTAAAGCCGGCCTTTTTGAACAGGGACGACAGCGTCTCGCCGGATTTGATATCAAACTCTTTCCAGTTCAGCGTCGGCTCGGCATCAACAACCGCGGGCACTTCGCTGGTGGCCGGCAGTTCGGCTGTCTCGGCTGCGGTTTCTGCGGCAGCTTCGACAGGCTCCGGTTGTTTGATAGCTTGTTTGATGGGAGCAGGGTTGCCCAGTGCGGCACCCTGTTCAAGGTCGATGGTGTAAGACATGCGCCGGGCTTCAACATCGGCGCTGGGGCTCATGAGCGCAGCGGTGGTAACAACCACGGTGGCGGCTGCAGCCAGAGTAATATGTGTCTTGGGAAATTTTTTCAGCACGTGGCTCACCCGTTTTAATCGGTATTCCAGTAATTTGTGCCGGCTAATTAAAGCGCCAGTTCAAGTATAGACCATCAGATTACCGCATATGACATAAACAGGACAGTGCGCAACATTACAGTTCGCGCCTTTGGTTGGTCGTACAACCTGCTGTGCCGCTGATATAATGCCGGCCTTATTATATACAGTCTGATCGATTTGTGATCAAAGGCTACTTTACCAAGGGAGCCGGTAACGCGCAGATTTCTTTTGTAGATCTCTGTAACCGGCAGGCCCTGTTGCACCTAAAAACTGGGGACAAAAGGTTCATGGCATCACTAGACGAAGCGTTGGCTATCATCAAGCGCGGTATTGACGAGCTGATTCCCGAAGAGGAACTGGTTGAAAAATTAAAGGAAGGTCGCCCTTTAAGGGTAAAGGCCGGCTTTGATCCCACTGCGCCGGACCTCCATTTTGGCCACACCGTGCTTATCAACAAGCTTCGTCAGTTCCAGGACCTCGGCCATGAGGTAATTTTCCTGATCGGCGACTTCACCGGCATGATCGGTGACCCGACCGGAAAAAGTGCTACCCGCCCTCCGCTCACCGAAGAGCAGGTGCGCCAGAATGCGATCACCTATAAAGAGCAGGTGTTCAAGATCCTGGATCCTGCCAGGACCCGGGTTGTGTTCAACTCCGAGTGGATGAGCAAGATGTCTGCGGCTGACATGATCCGGCTGGCGGGTCAGTACACCGTTGCCAGGATGCTGGAGCGGGATGATTTCACCAAGCGCTATCGTTCCGAGCAGCCGATTGCAATCCACGAGTTCCTGTATCCGCTGATCCAGGGTTACGACTCGGTCGAGTTAAAGGCCGATATCGAGCTCGGCGGTACCGACCAGAAGTTCAACCTCCTTATGGGTCGGATTCTTCAGAAGCACTATGGTCAGAAACCGCAGGCGATTCTCACAGTACCTATTCTGGAAGGGCTTGATGGCGTCCAGAAGATGTCCAAGTCTCTGGGCAACTATATAGGTGTGAGTGATTCCCCGGGTGAGATGTACACCAAGCTGTTGTCCATGCCGGATGAATTGCTGTGGCGTTATTTCGAATTGCTCAGCTTCCGCCCGATGGCGGAAATTGAAGAATATCGTTCTGCTGTAGCGGCAGGGGCCAATCCCCAGGACTATAAGAAGGTGTTGGCCGAAGAGTTGATCACTCGCTTCCACGATGAGGAAGCGGCAAAAACTGCGCATAAATCGGCGGGTAACCGGGTGGCCCTGGGTGAGATTCCGGAAAATGTACCGGTAGTCGAAGTTTCGCTGGAAGGGCAGGAAGGTCTGCCAATGCCGGCGGTGCTGCGTTTGGCAGGGTTGGTCAAGAACGGCGCGGCCGCCCGGGATGTGTTGGGTCGCGGTGCTGTTTATATAGATGGTGCCCAGTTTGAAGGCGAGCGGATGTTTGCCGAAGGTGATGACTGCGTTATCCAGGCGGGCAAGAAGAAGATCGCGCGGGTGGTAATTGTTGCCTGAATAAGGAGGGTGAACGGCCAGTCTGAATTTTTTTCAAATTGGCCGTTGACTCCTGCGGCCAGGTCTGTAGAATGCGCATCTCGCTTGAGGGGCAACGCCGGAAACGGAGCAAAACCTCAGCGATAACCGATTGAAAGTATTCGAAAAATTGCTTCAGAAATTATTCGAAATCAACGGTTGACAAGGCGGCGGAACGATGTAGAATACGCGGCCTTGATTGAGCAACAGCTCAAACGCTCTTTAACAAGTTAACCAAGTAATTCGTGTGGGCGCTGGCCGAGGTATTTCGGATACGAAATATCAGGACAGTGACTCGTCGAAATATTGAGTTTTGTCTTGAGCAAGAATTAAGAACTTTCGGGTTCTTGTATGATTTAAACTGAAGAGTTTGATCATGGCTCAGATTGAACGCTGGCGGCAGGCTTAACACATGCAAGTCGAGCGGTAACAGGGGGTGCTTGCACCCCGCTGACGAGCGGCGGACGGGTGAGTAATGCTTAGGAATCTGCCCAGTAGTGGGGGACAACAGTCGGAAACGGCTGCTAATACCGCATACGCCCTACGGGGGAAAGCAGGGGATCTTCGGACCTTGCGCTATTGGATGAGCCTAAGTCGGATTAGCTAGTTGGTGGGGTAAAGGCCTACCAAGGCGACGATCCGTAGCTGGTCTGAGAGGATGATCAGCCACATCGGGACTGAGACACGGCCCGAACTCCTACGGGAGGCAGCAGTGGGGAATATTGGACAATGGGGGCAACCCTGATCCAGCCATGCCGCGTGTGTGAAGAAGGCTTTCGGGTTGTAAAGCACTTTCAGCGAGGAGGAAGGCCTTAAAGTTAATACCTTTAAGGATTGACGTTACTCGCAGAAGAAGCACCGGCTAACTCCGTGCCAGCAGCCGCGGTAATACGGAGGGTGCAAGCGTTAATCGGAATTACTGGGCGTAAAGCGCGCGTAGGTGGTTTGGTAAGCGAGATGTGAAAGCCCCGGGCTTAACCTGGGAACGGCATTTCGAACTGTCAGACTAGAGTGTGGTAGAGGGTAGTGGAATTTCCTGTGTAGCGGTGAAATGCGTAGATATAGGAAGGAACACCAGTGGCGAAGGCGGCTACCTGGACCAACACTGACACTGAGGTGCGAAAGCGTGGGGAGCAAACAGGATTAGATACCCTGGTAGTCCACGCCGTAAACGATGTCAACTAGCCGTTGGGACTCTTGAAGTCTTAGTGGCGCAGCTAACGCACTAAGTTGACCGCCTGGGGAGTACGGCCGCAAGGTTAAAACTCAAATGAATTGACGGGGGCCCGCACAAGCGGTGGAGCATGTGGTTTAATTCGACGCAACGCGAAGAACCTTACCTGGCCTTGACATCCAGAGAACTTTCCAGAGATGGATTGGTGCCTTCGGGAACTCTGAGACAGGTGCTGCATGGCCGTCGTCAGCTCGTGTCGTGAGATGTTGGGTTAAGTCCCGTAACGAGCGCAACCCCTATCCTTGGTTGCTAGCAGGTAAAGCTGAGAACTCCAGGGAGACTGCCGGTGACAAACCGGAGGAAGGTGGGGATGACGTCAGGTCATCATGGCCCTTACGGCCAGGGCTACACACGTGCTACAATGGCGCGTACAGAGGGCTGCCAACTCGCGAGAGTGAGCCAATCCCTTAAAACGCGTCGTAGTCCGGATCGGAGTCTGCAACTCGACTCCGTGAAGTCGGAATCGCTAGTAATCGCGAATCAGAATGTCGCGGTGAATACGTTCCCGGGCCTTGTACACACCGCCCGTCACACCATGGGAGTGGATTGCACCAGAAGTAGTTAGTCTAACCTTCGGGAGGACGATTACCACGGTGTGGTTCATGACTGGGGTGAAGTCGTAACAAGGTAGCCGTAGGGGAACCTGCGGCTGGATCACCTCCTTAAACGAAGCCGAATGCTTCGGTCAGAGTCCACACGAATTACTTGGTTGGCTA
>NZ_LLXM01000001.1:0-2053 GCF_001447135.1 Marinobacter sp. P4B1 | reverse complement strand
AAAATTTGGTGGAGCCGAGGAGGATCGAACTCCTGACCTCCTGCGTGCAAGGCAGGCGCTCTCCCAGCTGAGCTACGGCCCCGTCTGCTTGTCCAGCCTTTGTCACTCGTCGTTGCAGTCTTCGCTCGCATCAGTCATGACCCATCGAGGGTCACTCCTTCACTCGCTCACACTGCGCCTAGATTGACAAAACCTGTCCGGCGCATCCGCGATTGCCTCAACGTTCGAGGCTTACTGCACCAAGTCACCGATACGATTCGGCGAACTCGGAAAATTGGGTTAGCCTAGGCATCGACGGGTGTAGCGTGCGAGTAGCACGTGAGCCCGGCGATAACGACGGATAACGCAATTTTGGTGGGTCTGGGTGGACTTGAACCACCGACCTCACCCTTATCAGGGGTGCGCTCTAACCACCTGAGCTACAGACCCGAGTTTGCTCTCTTTATTAGCCAACCAAGTAATTCGTGTGGACTCTGACCGAAGCATTCGGCTTCGTTTAAGGAGGTGATCCAGCCGCAGGTTCCCCTACGGCTACCTTGTTACGACTTCACCCCAGTCATGAACCACACCGTGGTAATCGTCCTCCCGAAGGTTAGACTAACTACTTCTGGTGCAATCCACTCCCATGGTGTGACGGGCGGTGTGTACAAGGCCCGGGAACGTATTCACCGCGACATTCTGATTCGCGATTACTAGCGATTCCGACTTCACGGAGTCGAGTTGCAGACTCCGATCCGGACTACGACGCGTTTTAAGGGATTGGCTCACTCTCGCGAGTTGGCAGCCCTCTGTACGCGCCATTGTAGCACGTGTGTAGCCCTGGCCGTAAGGGCCATGATGACCTGACGTCATCCCCACCTTCCTCCGGTTTGTCACCGGCAGTCTCCCTGGAGTTCTCAGCTTTACCTGCTAGCAACCAAGGATAGGGGTTGCGCTCGTTACGGGACTTAACCCAACATCTCACGACACGAGCTGACGACGGCCATGCAGCACCTGTCTCAGAGTTCCCGAAGGCACCAATCCATCTCTGGAAAGTTCTCTGGATGTCAAGGCCAGGTAAGGTTCTTCGCGTTGCGTCGAATTAAACCACATGCTCCACCGCTTGTGCGGGCCCCCGTCAATTCATTTGAGTTTTAACCTTGCGGCCGTACTCCCCAGGCGGTCAACTTAGTGCGTTAGCTGCGCCACTAAGACTTCAAGAGTCCCAACGGCTAGTTGACATCGTTTACGGCGTGGACTACCAGGGTATCTAATCCTGTTTGCTCCCCACGCTTTCGCACCTCAGTGTCAGTGTTGGTCCAGGTAGCCGCCTTCGCCACTGGTGTTCCTTCCTATATCTACGCATTTCACCGCTACACAGGAAATTCCACTACCCTCTACCACACTCTAGTCTGACAGTTCGAAATGCCGTTCCCAGGTTAAGCCCGGGGCTTTCACATCTCGCTTACCAAACCACCTACGCGCGCTTTACGCCCAGTAATTCCGATTAACGCTTGCACCCTCCGTATTACCGCGGCTGCTGGCACGGAGTTAGCCGGTGCTTCTTCTGCGAGTAACGTCAATCCTTAAAGGTATTAACTTTAAGGCCTTCCTCCTCGCTGAAAGTGCTTTACAACCCGAAAGCCTTCTTCACACACGCGGCATGGCTGGATCAGGGTTGCCCCCATTGTCCAATATTCCCCACTGCTGCCTCCCGTAGGAGTTCGGGCCGTGTCTCAGTCCCGATGTGGCTGATCATCCTCTCAGACCAGCTACGGATCGTCGCCTTGGTAGGCCTTTACCCCACCAACTAGCTAATCCGACTTAGGCTCATCCAATAGCGCAAGGTCCGAAGATCCCCTGCTTTCCCCCGTAGGGCGTATGCGGTATTAGCAGCCGTTTCCGACTGTTGTCCCCCACTACTGGGCAGATTCCTAAGCATTACTCACCCGTCCGCCGCTCGTCAGCGGGGTGCAAGCACCCCCTGTTACCGCTCGACTTGCATGTGTTAAGCCTGCCGCCAGCGTTCAATCTGAGCCATGATCAAACTCTTCAGTTTAAATCATACAAGAAC
>NZ_CM003615.1:0-144935 GCF_001447135.1 Marinobacter sp. P4B1 | reverse complement strand
GATTGTTAGTGGCCAATTAAAATGACCCACTACTGGCCATTTATTTTGACCCACCTCCGGGTGGCCGTCAGGCCACAGAACCAGCTACTGTCCCCCGCTTTTATCGATAGCCGGGGGCATGTCAGTGAAGGAGTGGGTTGTGATACACAAAATCAAGGCACTGCACGATAACGGCAAAGGGTTGTCGATCCGCGCCATCAGTCAGGAACTGGGGCTGTCCCGCAATACCGTCCGCAAGTATCTGCGGATGAATGAGAACGCGATTTCAGAACAGATTGAAGATCCCTCACGCACCAAGCGCCTCGATGATCACCGGGATTATCTGGTGCATTTGCTCAAGCAATTCCCCAAGCTCAGCGCCGTCAAGATTGCCCGTAAGCTTCAGGCAAAGGTCGGCGACTTACCGGCCTCAGACCGTTCCATTCGCCGTTATGTGCGAGTGCTCAAGGAGGAAGTGGCCTCGGCCCAGATGCGCTATTACGAGCCCATTCTGGAGGATGTGCCCGGTGTTCAGTGTCAGGTGGACCCCGGTGAGTTGCGCGGCGTGCTGATCGGTGGCGAAGAACGCACGCTGCATTTTGTGGTGTTCGTGCTGTCGTACTCGCGGTTGATGTACGTGGGCCTGGCCTTCCGCCCGCTGGATACCCAGACGTTTATCCAGCTCCATGACGAAGCCCTGCGGTACTTCGGTGGCCTGCCGGATGAGTGCGTTTACGATCAGACCAAGCTGGTGGTGATCAACGAACAGTACCGCGAACTGACGCTCAACCAACGGTTTCATGAGTATGCCACCACGGCTGGATTCCGGATCCATGCCTGCGAAGGCTATGACCCGGAGAGCAAGGGCAAGGTGGAAGCCGGTGTTAAGTACGTCAAGCAGGATTGCCTCTACGGTGAAGTCTTCCGGGATCAGGAACACGTGCGTCAGCACGTGCAGGACTGGGTTGAGAGCGTGGCCAATGTCCGCATCCACGGCACCACCGGCGAACCACCGCGGGAACGCTTCGAACGGGATGAGCGAGAACATCTGGAGGCCTACCTGTCACCGGCTTGCGTACAGCCTGTGGCCCGCGAGACACGGCAGGTGGACAAGACCGGCCTGATCGCCTGGAAGGCCAACAAGTACTCCGTGCCCATGGCCTGGCAGCAGGCCCGGGTGGGCGTTCTGGAGTCCGGCAGTCAACTCCATATCAGCGACCTGAACACGGGCGAAGTCATTGCCAGTCATGCGCTGTGCGCCGACAAGGGCAAGGTGATCAAGAACACCCATCACTACCGGGATCATGCCCAGCGCGTGAACAAGCTGGAAGCTGGCATCAACGCCCTGATCAGCGACGAGACCGGGCACCGGTTGTGTCAGCAGCTCAAGCGCTCCGAGCCCAAGATCTACAAGGATCAGTTGGTGGCTGCCCGTGACCTGCTCAAGCGCCATGCGCCGGTGGATCCAGAGTTGATCACAGCGCTGGCAGAACGCCCCGGCATGACGGCCACACGACTGCAAAACTACCTGGAAGCAGCCCAGGCGGCCGTTCTGCGGGAGCGACAGCCGGAATCGTTACCGGAACCCAAGCAGGCATTGGATCTGAGCGCCTACCAGCGTCTTGGCCGCTCCAGTGGCCAGGGGGTGACCCATGAGCCAGCTTGAACAGACTGTAGCCCGTTACCGCAGCCTGCGCCTGAGCGCAGCCGCCGATGAACTAATCAACCTGCTGGCCGAGGCAGAAGCCAACGAGATGTCCTATCTCAGCTTCGCGGATCGGCTTGCCGAACACGAACTGGTTCAACGGCAGGACAAGCGCATCCACCGGAATCGGAAGATGGCCGCGTTCCCCGCCGAGAAGCGCCTTGAGGGCTTCGACTACCGGCACCAGACCACCATTAATAAACGCCAGGTGAACGCCTTGCTGGACTTCCAGTTCCTCGACGAACGGAACAACCTGGTGTTCATTGGCCCGCCGGGTGTGGGCAAGACCCACCTGGCCATCGGTATTGGCCACAAGGCAGTGGAAGCTGGTTACCGGGTATTGTTCCGCAATGCCCTGGATCTGGTGGAAGAGCTGGAACTGGCCGAGATGAAGGGTGAGCTGAAAAAACGGGTCAGCGCCCTGGCCAAATACGACCTGCTGATCATTGATGAGCTGGGTTACCTGCCCATGACCCGGCAGGCCCGCTACAATCTGTTCCAGTTGATCAACAGCCTGTACGAATACCGGTCGATCATCTTGACCACCAACAAGGACTTCACCAGTTGGGGCGAGTTCTTCCACGACGACAACGTGGCGGTGCCGATCATTGACCGGGTCATCCACCATTCGCACATCTTTATGTTGGGAGGAGAAAGCTATCGACTGAAGCAAAAAGCCACAAGATAGACTATGAAAGGTGGGTCAATTTTATTGGCCAAAGGTGGGTCAAAATAAATGGCCATTGACAGGGATAAAGAAGCCCTACTCCAGCGAATCAAAATCACCGAGGACAATGCGGCCGCTGATGCACGGAAGAGTGAAAAACAGCTGGATTACTGGATTCTTGAAGTTGATAACGCGCGCACCCGAGCCAAGGCCCAGGCTGAGAAGGATGAGCACGTCATTAAACGGCTGGAGAATGAGCTGTTTATTGCCAGCAAAAAAGCCGATGCGATGAGCATGAAGATTTCCAAAACCGAAACCGCCTTGATCGCGGCGGAGGACACGATTGAATCACTTGAGCTTCGGGTTACCGAGCTTGTGGCTGAGCTCAATGAGACAAAGGATAGGAACGCTCAGGAGCTCAAGGACGCCGAATCCACGATACAGGGGCAACAGAAGATAATTCAGGATCTGACGATGAAGATCAACGCTCAGAAAGAAGATGAAGCTGACGGCTCAGCAACCTGATTTCCGCATGTCGTGGACTGTTCATTACGCTGATACTGTTTGAGTTTCGAGATTAGATGCTTGGCCAGGAAGTGTAGTAATTATCCCGTTCGTCAAGTTTAACGACGAGATTGAAAAACCACTTGGGCCCCTTCGCCGCTGAAGCCTTGATCTCTTCGTCGGTTGCTTCTACGCGGGGCCGACTGAGTAGCATACAAGCGTTAGACATACCGGTAGCTAATGCTATAAACGCGAGTGGTATTAGGCCGCCTATTGAGCTGTTGCTGCAAACACGACACACATTAGAGCCAGAAGGATATAGAGACCATTTTGCAGGCGTCGACTTTGTTCATGCCGAATCCGCTTGTTGACTGATTCATTATTCATAAATGACCTCTTTTTTCGATGAACTATTACTCAAGCATCTCTCGCCGCACTAGAATTGCAACCCGGCGTTTTCCCATGTGGTTCTCAAAGCCACCGTAACGGTGCTGGCGCTTTGGTTTTCTGGTCAGTAGTGCGAATCAGAGTTTCAAGGTCGGAACCACCAATCTCGTTTGCACATTCATAAACTGACACCAATTTTTCCGGCCGAGAGTCGGCGTCAACGGGCCCACCTTTCATGCAGGCTTCGATGAATTGCTCAGCAATTTTGCTGTTGCCTTCATCCCCAATTGCCCAACCACCAAGCGCTGAAAGGCGTTGTTGTTCTGTATCGGCCATGACGACATAAAACTGATATCCAACCAGGACGACAAAAAGAGAGGCTGCCACAAGTGTTCCTTTCACGATCTTGTTTATCATCACTACAATTTCCGTTTTCCCGGTTTCCCACGTTGTTACTTGCCAGCTTTAGAGCGGATGATTCCGGCCCACCGCTTCAGAATATCCCGGCGCAACACCGGCTCGACTCGTGCCAGATAGACCCCCATATCCAGGAACTCACCTTCCGGAACCGTCACTGCCGGCGCTCCGGGGAATTCCGCCACAAAGTGCCGGAAGGCTTCTTCAAACGCTTCCGTTTCCTTGCCCACTCGCACGAACGATAGATCGTCGAGGTCAGCAGCTTGTTCAATGCAATCCGCATAGCGCTCCATGAACGGATTAGGGCAATTGCTACCGCGCATCAGCCCTACCAATCGGGAGGCAATTTGTTCGCCAGATAGCTCGCAAGAAGGTTTCATAGTCGATTTCCAATGTTAAAAGTCGTCTTCACGTAGTGCTTTCATTGCAGCCTCAACGTGTTCTTTGTCGCAGTCTTCTGCGACTGAAAGCAATAAGTCGAATCCGCCAGCCTGGTTAACTATGTCCTCATATTCTGTAGACCTGTAGTCAAGCCTTGAAAGGGCGAACAGGATACCTCGAAGAAATTCGACCGATTCACCGTTGTCATCGAGGGCTTTGGTGTTCAGAGTTGCCATGGCCGTTTTCCAATCATGAGTCCTTGTTTGGGAGCCCGTTGATCGCATCCAGGTCCTTGCGAGTTGGCCGGTTTGCAACCCGGCTCATCTGGCGCTCACTAACGCCCCAGCGCTCCCCCATGTCTACCAGTCGCCAGCCCTTGGCTCGGTGGTTTTGGAGGTGAGCGCGTGTCTTGTGCGTCGAGCTTCGGCGCCGGCTGCAGTGGGGTCGGCACTATGTCCCTATGCCTCAGTCGGGCCTGGCCCTTCCTCGGCCAGATCCGGTTCGCTTTGGCGCTCACCGGCCTTCTCAGTGGGCTTGTCGTTGCTGCCTAGTGTGTCGACGGATTGCCATCATTTGTTTGTCCGACATCAAGATGAAGCCTCTAACAAGGCAAGAGCCATGACGGTGATTGTGACAAACAACCATAGCGGTAACGTCAGCACAAAAATATCAATGAGCGAAATAGTTCCCAAGATGAGTGCCCCCTGGGTCATCTTCTTAATCATCGCCTATCCTCTTCTATCAAGAAGCTCGATATCGTGTTTTTGTTCCATCGTTCGTTTTCCCATTAACATTCGCCTCTTAGTAGGCCGCCATTTGATACCGTTGATCCGCCGTCGCCCCCGTCAAAGTTTCCCTCAATCTCGGCGACAACAAGTTTCCCAGGGCCACCGTCATCAAAGCGAAGAGATCCAGTCCCAGTGCCACCAAATATTTGAAGGCCCAGGGCCTCAGCTTTTTTGGCATATCGACTCAAGCCTGTGGCTATCCGCTTAACCTCTTCAGGGTCTAGCCCAGCCGCCTCACATTCGTCCTCATTCACATACATGGCCGGATTCCCATCAGTTAATTTGAGCGGCCAAGGTATCCAGCTCTTCCAGAGTGGAGGCTACCCGGCATCGCTCCTTCTCTAGCAAAAGTTTCAAATGACTTGCTGCGCCATCAACTTGAGATTGCAATTTCTCAGGTTCAATGTCCGCAGTCACACTGAATACAAATACCCAACTCGGATCGTTGCGCGGTTTGCCGTCCACATCAGGGCCAGGGATCGGTACTGGTGGCTTAAACGACCAAACAATATTCCACTTGGCTGGCCTGTATAGATCTTTGTCTAGCTCAAGCATCCCGATCCCGACCTGTGTGTGTTCGATGGTATTTTTCGCCAGACAGCAAAGTTCACGGCTCTGCTTTCTTTCGGTTTGAAACGCTTCAACAAGGTCGTCACTCAGTCGCCAACCCTCTCCGCCCCTTGGGCCTGGGGCGGGCAGAATCCACTTATGTTCCGATAGCTTTAGCCACCCCAGAAAATCGTTCTTGGGCCAGGGCTCTTGTCCACCTGCATTGCGGTACTGTCCTTCGAATCGCCGCCACAAATCTTGACGGGTGAAGCGTTCAGTACCGAACCACCCCCAATATTCACGCATAACGTTAGTGAGTCTCTTCCGCATTAGGCCTCACCGCATTCCCTTCCTCATTTTCAGCCCAACCAGCTAGGGCGGGGTTCCGTTTCATTGGCGTCGATAGGCCTATGGCCGGATCGCCATGCCAACCGATGAATGTCGAGGATAGATTGTGCCACCTTCGCGCTATCCACCGCATCGAGCCTAACGGTCGCTGTTACAGTGCTTGGCCCATCCATATTCGATCCAAGGGGAGCGAGCTTGAGGGTTATGTATGCGTCTCGGTAACCTGGAGCATCCCCATACGTAACGAACTTTGCCTCAAGATCTACTGGCCCGCCGTCTGCTGCGAAATCAACAAATCTCTGGTCAGCCTCTTGTTTCTTTACCTGGCGCCGGGTCTGCTCCACATCGTCCAGCTGGGCAGCAACACGCTTAGATGCCGTAGGTATCAGCGCAGACCAGGCCGGACCTACCCGGTCCAACGCCTCGGCGATTGTCATTCCGCGATCAGCCAGAGCGGCATGGTCATTGAGTATCAACGCCGCAGCGAGCGCTTCCCCGGTAGAGAGTGTTCCATAACCGTTTCGAGCCGCAGCCAAAGCGCTCGAAACCATGTGGGTTAAATGATCCATGCCGGTTTCCAATCAGTCAACTTGTTGCCAGGCTCGAAACTGCTCATCCCATTCGCCTTCCGGCATCTCCAGTGGATATGCATCCGGGTTCTTCTGGTGGTGCTCATGCCACCAGTTGATGAATCTTTCGGCCTCAGAGAGAAGGTCTTGTCTGTATTGTTCAAGGTTCATATCACGGCACTCGGTTTCCCATGGTTTTAGTCCTATCTTTGGCTGTTTTTCGGCTTCTGAAAAGCGAAGGGCAAACAACTAGCGGCAATCAAGAGAACTCCTATACCCACCAGCAATTGACTGAATGTGTATCTGACGCCGAAGAAGGTGACAGCAACCGCACATACAGCGAACAGGATCACCGGAATCAGAAAAGCCAAACGGGCGGCGAAAGTATTCAGCGGTCCGTCAGCCAATAGGCTCTCTACCTGGCGCTTCTTCAAAAAATAGTCGCTCATACATTAATTCTCCCAATTTAACTCAGCGTCGAATTCCTATCTATTTAGTTTCGCTACTTTCCGGTGACGCGACGTCACCCCTCGTAAAGAGGCCGGTCTTCCACA
Organism: Marinobacter sp. P4B1; assembly: GCF_001447135.1. Classification (NCBI taxonomy): domain Bacteria; kingdom Pseudomonadati; phylum Pseudomonadota; class Gammaproteobacteria; order Pseudomonadales; family Marinobacteraceae; genus Marinobacter; species Marinobacter sp. P4B1. The sequence goes on along the minus strand of NZ_CM003615.1, from coordinate 138,087 downwards.
CGATGAAAACCACTGCTGAAGCGTTAGTTGATAGTCCAAGCAGGAACATCAATGACCTTTGAGCAACATCCAGACCCCCTTCGAAATACCAGATGGCTGCCCCCATCAGAAGGGTGCCTACAGCCCCCACAAAGCACACAAGCAGCATCTCAATTTTTGTCACTTCGGCATCTCTCCCGCATTCCCATCTGGTTCTTCGTAATCTTCACGTATTTTGCGTTACCCGTTCCCAGTAGCGGTTAGGCCGCAAAAAGCGTCCGGTTTTATCCCTGCCAGGCTGTGAAAACAAAATCGTAAGGTCTCCGCCGCCAGCACAAGGGCCTATCGAGCCCCGAAAGGCATGACGGCAATTTTCCCCGCCCGGACAACCACCTTTAATGCGCCAATACCCTGGTGTGCCTGTAGGCTCCAAATCAGACTCAGTTAAGCCCGGATGGTTGAACTTCAAAAACCGCTCAAGCGGCGATTGTTCGCTCGTATCCTCAGTTTTCGTCATCGGCACGCGCTCTCTGGTCGTTCTCCAATGTTCGCTTAGCCGCCCCATTAGTTGCCGCAATCCGAACATAGCTTTACTTCCTGGTCACCCTTCGTAAACGTGTGGCGGTTAGAGCCCCTGCACAATGGACAGGTCTCCAAAACCTGGCACCCCGAGCGATTCAGCCTGGCGTTATATCCGTTTGCTCGCATGGCCATCAGAAATGGGGTTCGCTTCATATCAGTTACAGCATCTGTGCGATCAAAGGCCGGGATGCCGGCAGCCTTTTCCTGCGCGATCTTGTCCGAAAGCTGTTGTCGGGCAACCTGGATGTCTTCAGTTGTTGGCGCTACATTCATCATGATTCGTTTTCCAATCAGTGTTTATTAATCTTCAGCGTCCAATCCCGACAACCTTCCTCTTCGACAAGCCGAACCTCACTGTATTTCCTCAAGGCCTGAACAATGGAAGATTTTGTTGCCGGCACCCACTCAGCGTCATCTGCGAACTCGTCATGGGGAACGATATATGATCCAGAGCTGTTTGCCCGCTCGGCCACGGCTTTCTGTGTTCGGAAAACGTCTACTTGGTACCCGTCGTCAACAGTGGTGTAGATAGTCATTGGCTGCTACTCCGTTTTCCCATTTACCGCCCAATTTGGATTTGGCCATCTGCGTAGAGTCGGTACCATGACCAGGCACAGGTTCCGATAAATACAAACACGCCAGCTTCCGCAAACCATTGCCCCCAACCACCTGGCTCGACCAGCCTGGATAAAACGGCGAACAGGGGGAGCCCGAAAATACTCAAGGCGAACATCAACTCCAGCCTTTGGATAGTGTGTTTGTCCAGCCTACCTTTATGCTCTGACATGTCGCTGCCTCGAATTCCAATCTATTCTTGACCCTTTTTAAGGCGGTGCTTTCGGTAAGCATTAACAAAATGGAACGAAACCACGGTGAGGACTAAAATGGGGCCTCCTATCAGACCAAACCCTATGTGGTTCATTGCTCGATCCCAGCGCTCTCCCGGCTCATAAAATTGGTACGAAAAACCGGCCGTGAACCCTCCGACAACAACCACTGCCAGAATCACAACGGCAATTGTTCTCCAGAGTACAACTGAATTTTCTTTGTCCATGTTTCCCCCATATTCTCAGTTTTAAGCCTGGTTTTAGGCTCTCAAGAAATACTTACCTGGAGACGTGCCCGAATTCCCATATCAGTTCAGGCGCAAATTAAAGCTGCTCAAGTGCTGCTCTTTGTCGTGAAATCGCGATGCTGAGTGCTGCCGTGGCGAAACCGCATAGAGATCCAGCCAGGGCGAGTGCAATGGAAACTTCATGCCCTCGACCTGAGAGATGGATGGCTACTGCGGCGATGATTAACAGCACGCCGATGAGCAACATTCCCGTGCGAACAGCCTTTAAATGTTTCATTCGTTCACGCTCCCGGATTCCAATCAGATGTAGAGTTGTGTTTTTACCTGTTTACCTGGATTAGAGTGCAGGAACTCAGTGATTGCGGCCCCCATCTCGACAGGATCGTCAAACCGTCGCCCCATCGACTCATCCTCAAAAAAACAGATATACATAGCTACTCCATTCTCGAATCATTCTTCGTGCTCAGGGTATTCATCATAGAAAGCCGCTTCAGGCGACTTCCCGGCTTCAAAGTCTTCGGACCATGCGTCCTGATCCGATACATTTTCTCCATGGAGACTTGCCAGATCCTGGAGAATGGCATACCAGCTTTCAAAATCTTCCATTTCAACCTCTCTTGTTCGTTTTCCAATATGGGTTAGCGGGTGTAGCGGCCTTCGTCACACTTGATTTGTTCCGCCACATACCGCTCACAACTGTTGCCCACGGTTGCATGGCAAAGTTTATCGACCACTACGACAGACACAAAGGTTTTGCCATCCTCGACAGATATGGCTTTGGTATAAGACAACGCTTCTGACGCCACCTTTCTTCCAAATTCAGCCACCTCGCAGTACAGCTAGTTCGTTTCAAAGCTGCGGAGCCGTGCCTGATCTATCACTGCCGGGCCCTTCCCCGTGCCCGCAACATCCCACTGAATCGGATCGTCAAAACTTCTAACGCCTTTAAGCCACAAGCATTCATCAACCCACTCTGGCACATCGATGCCACCATCATCCTGATTAATTGGAGGTATCAGCGTCACTTCTTTCAGGGCATTCAACTTGTCGATAGGCAGGTCGTACTGACACGACAATGGCCCACCAGGAGCAATATCGAATCGCAATACCAGGTGCGTCGTATCATGGGGTATGGCTTCTACCTTTGAACACACAGAAACCCGAAAACTGTACCCTTTTAGCCATTCCCGCATACACTCCGCACCGGCTTCGTTGCTATCCAGATAGGTCAACTTTGCGTCAGCATCCTCGATGACAGGAAGGCAGCAAAATAACAACAGCCCTGATCCAGGGCCTCCACCCAAGATGTTAAGGGCGCAACCCAGCGTTTCTTTCATATGGATCAGCCTGTCACGCAGATTTCCGATAACCAAACCATCCAGTGCCTGGAAACGCAGATTCCGGCCCTTATCCGTGCGGATGTCTAAGCTCCGTTGTTCTGGCACGACATTCTGGCGCTTCTTCAAAAAATAGTCGCTCATACATTAATTCTCCCAATTTAACTCAGCGTCGGTTTCCTATTTAGCCAAACGAACGCGGCCGAAAATTTCCTTAAACACTTTATCCAAATCTTGAACTGAAGGGCGAACCTTCCGATCAATCGTTTCGCGTTGTCTAATTCCAGAGACGTACATCAAGTCCTTGTAATGAGCTCCCGCCTCAAACATCGCCTTAACCCAGCTATCGCGGTAGGTGGCAACTGTTGCCCCTTCTATTCCAGCTCTTTCAATGAACGACTTGAGCTTGGCGCTCATGGCGCGAGGCTGATAGTCGGTCGAACCCTTTTTCCTCGGTGATAGCTTGAACGGCTCCCCGCGATCGTTAAGAAAGAAGTGACTCTTCGGATCGGAGCCCCGGTACCAGGATTGATTGCTCGTATAAAGCCCTTCAGAGCCCCGCCAAGCCATGTATTGCGTGAAGAAAGGGAGAACGTGATCATCGGTGTGTAGTTCCCTCGCATCGCCGTTGTATGCAGTGCTGGCTGGAAGTGTCCAGATCCGAAAGAACTCGCCCGACTGATCCATTATATCTTCGAGCCTCAGTAAACTCAGTTCAGAAGGCGTTAGCCCCCAATAAACGGCTGCGATAATCAAGCAGCTATTGCGCTGTGCAAATGGTGGCACTGCGTTCATGTCAATCAGGCGCTGCACATCGCTCTCGCTAAACAATCTCTCAACGGGCATTTGTTGTGCTCAAATCAGGTTATAACCGAATATGTGACATACAGTACCACACATGCCCATGTGTGCAATACGGGTTATAAGCTGATTTGTGACATTTCGAGCGGGTGCTTCTCAAGGAATCGCCCCCCAGAGCGGGCCGGGATTGTCTTCATGGGAATTGTATAATTTAAGCCTGCGAGATGGCAGAGAGTCGGAGAATTCAACACAAACCCTTTGAAAAGTGCCGGCGCTTGGTAAGTTCGCCTGCCTGAAATTCGTCAAAGTATATGCGAACACATCAAACGCTGGAGATTGTATGGAAACCATTACAGGTCGGGCTTTGGTCGACCAGGGGAAAGGGCTGCTCATCGCTTGGGATGATGTCCGTTGCGGACTGGCGTATCGGCACTTCTGCTTGATTGGCCTGAAGGAGAGTCGTCAACTACTGAGAACGCTTTCGATCAGTGAGGATGGGCCGGATACCGGTATTACTGATGATATTGTGAGTCTTGGTCAAGAGCTGGGGTTGCGGATATCTCCGCGAGATGTTGAGTGGGTGTCCGCGCAGGTCGATAGCTCATTGCAGGGATTATTCCCGGCCGGCTGCATGGGCACTTCACATTAAGCCGATGTTTCCATGAAGCAAAAAAGCCAGACCTTGGGGGCCTGGCTTCTGAGCGATATTAAGTTTGGCGACTATCATATCAGGTATTTAAGATGCCAAAGATTCCTTGGTAAATCAAGCGCTCCATAAAAAAAGGTGACACCCGAGAGGGTGTCACCTTATTAAGCCGGATTTGCGGTTTCAAGCCGCTCTACAGTAGCTGGTTGCCGGTATTTTGTAGATCGTGGTCAGCACCAGGATGCTTCCTGATTCTACCAACACCAGCTGCCAACCAGATGAGCTGTTGAAGTACACAGCATCATCACAGTATTTCCGACGCTTCTTGTTCCTGACTGATTCAGGAAGTTCGGCCGGCGTCAGGTTGTCCGTTTGAAGGGTTTTCCTGATTAGTCGCCAGGCTGCCGAGGAATTTTTCATTCCCAAGCGCTCTTCCAGGCGGTAAACCGCGTGATGGGAAATGCAGACTTGGCCAAGTGTCGTTGGAATCGTATCTCGACTCTCATAATCCTCATTGATAACAATGGGATCCGACATGACCTTGCCCTGCTCTTTCATCCGAGCTTCTACCTGGTTTGGCGAAATGCTTTTTTTGGGCGCTTTCACGATAGCGTCAGCAAACCGCGATCGCATCCAAGTTGAGTATTTCACCAGCTCTTTTTTGCTGGATTTCCGCTGCAACAGCTTCCGGATAGCTCCGCAACTGACATTGATCGTCAGCCCTTCACCCGTCCTCGCCATTCCAAGCACTTCCTTTTCGATAAGAAGGTGCCGAAGCCCAGCCATCTCTGCAAGAATTCGTTCGTCCTCTGTCTCGATGTCAACGTGAACCGGAATGATCCCGGCCTGATTCGCTGTCATCCAAGAGACAAGAAAGCGATCGCCCTCCCTTTTGGTTGTCACATGAATCGTAGTCACCGCTATTTCCCCATGATTTGCCGTTAAAGAACGGAAGCGGGCCAAAGCCCGGCTCCCTTTACTTTTTCATCCGTCCTACAGTCCGCGCAGCAAGCATGATCAGGTCTTGGCCTGACAGCCATGGCTTGCCTTTGCGCATTTGCTTGAGAATGATCGAGGTCACCGTGAAAGCATCCTCGGGCGTCATGGGTACGGCACACACGCCGGCATTTGGGGCAAAGACTTTGACGAAGAAATTTGTTCCCTGGTCAACAATCTCAAACCCTTTTCCGGTTTGGTCGCCTACGCCGTGATTCTTGCCTTCCATCTTTGGTAGCGCACCGGTCAGGGTAGCAACAGCACAGGTCAGTTCATCTCGGGTAAATTGCACCGCGATCTTATTTGACCAGTCGTACTGTCGCTCACCGATCGACTTTGCGCCTTCCAGACGAATGGTTGGCTCACCATTGCGAGTTTCGTCCGCGCTCCAGGTCAGGGCTGCCTTGCCGCCATAAACATGGTGGCTGGTGTAGTCCTTATCCCCTCGCCTTTCCCCTTGAGGTTGGGCCGGGGCCTGGTTCTGTGGGCGGTTGCTCGCTGGAGGGTTATTTCCTTGATGGGCCCGAGCTGGCTGACTGGAACTTTGCCGTTGCTGGGGCCCACTCTGATTTGCTGCTGGAGCTGTCTGCGGAGCATTCTGGGAACCTTGGTTCGCCGGAATAAGCCGGCGCAGAAAGTTCATGGCCCCTGTGTTGCTCGATGCTTCGCGCAGCGCCTGAACCAGTCGCGATTTGGGTGCGGCTTTTTGAATTTCCGCAGCCTGTTGCGGACTGATTTTTTGCAGTCCGAGCTCGACCAGTCGCTCATTCACTTCGCTCAACGTCTCATATTTAACAGCATTCATATCTCACCTCGTTTAAGTGGTTGCTGATACCTTTAGGTTCACATGGGTTTCGGTATCTGCAACATTCATTAATCTGACCGGGCAAGCCTGGCAATGATGCTCATTGCCGGCTCTGCATACGGCCCTTCTATTACTGACTCGGGCTTAACACACCGATTCATAACGAATCTCGCTGTAAAGCCCATCTGGTGCTTTAACAGGCCACCTTCAGCCCAACGCTTGCGCATCAGAGCCAGGTAGTCGTCATTAGTCCCGAACCAGCCCTCCGGCGGGGCAAACACATGGTTTGCCCCCGGAGTAGTTTCCACTGGAATAGCATTGAAAACGCTCATGCAGCCGCCTTCTGTGATGCTTTAATGAACCGCAAGCTCTCGATCACTGAGCTGTCGTGCCACTTGAGGTACACATCCAGCCAATCGATCGATTTAGCGCCAGCCGGGATATCCAGCGTCGGCAAACAAGCTGTAGCCTGTTTCCCTTCTTTCCGGAGTCTCTCAACCAGCTCTTTGCATGCAGCCTGACCGTCTCCGCTTCGATCTAAATCCCCCCAAGACCAGACAGCCTCAACCGGCTCCCCAACCTGAAGGTTCTTCATCATCGATGCGTTGACGGTTGCCCAAACGGATCCTCCTACCATCTCCTGAACGGCCAGTGCTGTTTCAATGCCTTCAGCGACATTGAGCACTTTGCCTGTACCAGAGAGATGGATGGCTCCGCCAGAAACCGATCTGTCCGATGGGTACGGCATCAGTTTCTTCGGGCTTTCGATTGGTGCCTTGCGGCCATCTTCAGTCAGATAAGTTCGATGGATGGTCACTGGTGCGCCGTCTTTATCGACAACAAGCGCCAGCATGACCGGGAATGTACCCTCAAATTCTCCATCTTCATTCACCGAATCAAGACCCGGATGAAAACGAAGCGTTCGTGGGTAGTTGTGAACATCCAGACCACGGTTCGCCAAATACCGACGAAGTGGTGCAGCTTCAGGCGCTTCGGCCCGAAAGGATTCTTTCCACACTTTCTTCAGCAAAGATCGAAAGAACTCGTCTTTCTCTTTCTGCCGTTTGGTGGCTTCTTCCTGCTGCTTCTGGATTTTTTCCCAGTCCACAGACTTCGGAGCCGAGACCTCTTCACCATTGAGCAGCGCGTCAATTTGCCGTGCTGTTTCAATGAAGTCCCAGTCGTTAGCCTGGCCAACCAAATCAAAACCATCTGGCTTTGCTCCGCAATGGCGACACACACTGCCACCGGTCTCTCTCGCATCCTTGAAGAACTGGAAACGGTCATTGCCTCCGCACAGTGGGCAGGGGCCATGCTTGCGTCCAGGCTTCTCAAACAACCTATGGTCGTAAGCGGCTACGAAAGCGGTGAAGATGGTATGCCAGTTACCTCTTGCAAGAGCTTTCGTTTGTGGGATGTCCACAAATTTTTTCTTACTCATTATCGATCTCCTCAAAGTGATTGGTTTGACCTCCAGGAGACCGACCACCCCCAAGGGTGAACTGGTCACCCTTTCGGTGTTCTTCTGTGCTTGTTGACAGCAAGCTACTGCTCAGCCGGGGCTGAGAAACGTCCTGCAACGGCAGAACATTTGTGGCGAGGGCAAGGCCTCTCGCAAATTGTCCGAGCAGGAAAACTTGCGGCAGATCTCGACCTCCGGAACAGAAGACTCTCCTTTGGTAAAAATCCCGAGCCCACAAGGGGCTCGGATAAGTTGATCAAAACTTTGCCTGAATCAGCTTGAACAGCGTTTTGGGCAAGTCGTTGACCGTATAGATGACATCCGAAACCGGGAACAATGAGCGAACATGCTCTGCATCGTTACCAATTCCTATGCCAATCATTTCAATGCCAGCAGCTGACATTTTTTTCACAGTTTCATGAGCTGTGTATGGGTTATCTGGCTCTCCATCGGTAATCACAATGAAGATTTTCCGCTGCTCTCGACGTTTGGACAGATGATGCTTCACGCACCAAAGCAGCCCCTCCGTAAGCGGCGTTCCGCCAGTAACAGCAAGCTCATAACGCTTGGTCGTCCGAGCCAGAGGCTCGTCAAAACCGGTCAGCGTTTCGCAGAATGGAAAGACGGAACAGGCCGTAGCCACTCCGTTGATTCCTTCCAATGCAGCCATAACAGCCATTGCTGACTGCATGGCCGGGCCTATGGGGGCGGACGTACGGCCGTTATCATCCCAACCCATTGAACCACTGCGATCCACCAGGATCTGAATGGCCGTGTCCATTCCGCGACTTTCCGTGCGGTGCTTGAACACCTTGGCATTGCCTGTCTTCACGCCCGGAAGAGCGCGTGAACAGACTTTGCGACCACTTTCAGAGAGGTAACGGTTTTCACGAAGGCTGGCTTCAATCTTCGCCTGGAGCCGCGCTCTAAGCTTGACTGTTGCCTGCTTAACTTCGGACTTGGTTACCGCCTGAAGACCTCTTGGCTCGTAAGTCTTGTGGCTGTCTATTTCCCCAATGCTATGGCCATAACCATGTTCATCGAGATGATCGCTCACATCCTTATTCAGCCGGTCGGCTATCAGATCTCCAAGGTCAGACTTGGCATCAATGTCGTCAGCGGACGAATTCTTGATCTTGTGAATCACTTCTTCCCCGTTGCCCGAACCGGAGCCTTTTGAAGAACTACCGCCGGAGGGTTCAGAGTTATCCTGATCACTGTCGGTGTCGCTGCCTTGACCATTTTGATCATCAGCACCGTCATCCGATCCGCCTGATTGACTGTCCGCATCGGAGTCCTGGTCGCCTTCCTCGTTATCACTGCCGGCAGAACCTTGGCCAGATTGGCCCGAGTCGCCGTCAGCGTCGTCTGAGTCTTCACCAGAATCGCTGGCCCCGGAGGAACCGTCGCTGGCAGAGTCATCGCTCTGATCGCCATTCTGGTCATTGTCGTTCCCAGACTCCGAGGAGTCGCCAGAGCCCTGATCGTCCTGATCACCCTGGTCGCCTTGATCACCCTGCTGGCTGTCCTGGTTGTCGTGCTCTTCCTTCGAAGAATCCTTCAACTCATCTTCAACCATTTTCAGGATTTTCTTGGCTAACCGGTGGCAACCGGAGGTGTTGTCCTGCTCAATCGCTTGTGCGAGCAAAGCGCTCAGCTTGACAACAGTTCCCTTGGTAAACACTTTCGCGACACGCTGCTCATACGCAGCAGCAATGTCGTTGAGCGCATCCTGTTCCAACACTTCACAGCGTCCCATCATCAATGACGCATTCACCAGCACGTTTGCTGGATGGTCATCGGCAGGATCACCGGTCGGCATTGTGAAGCCGTCACCCTTTGCTACCAGGTATTGAACCAGTTTGCTCAGGTTCTTTTTGGTACCGGGGTAACGCTCCATCATTCGCTTCTCGATCCGAAGATCTTCAAGGATGTTGAGCAAATGCTGCTCAATGGCCGGCTTGCGAATTGCGAAGACCGCAAAATCCGTTTCCTTGATGTGAGAGGCTTCGTGATCGATGTAGCCATTGGCCACAATTTCGATCTCATCATTCTCAAGCGGTAGCGGCGGCAGGTGGATATTGACTCCATCTGTGTACGCTTTACCACTGCGTCCGATGTGGACTTTGACTCCGTACTTATCCCCCAAGGTTTGAGCGATCAGCGGCAGTGCTCCGATAAGAGCTTTGCGGTTCATAGGTGCAGTCATGATGTTCTCCTTGATTTAGACGCACCTTCCCCCTGGCAGGGGAAGGTGAAAATGCTTCCCCGTGCCAGCGGGCTTCTTAGAAAACCCAGCCTTTGAGCGGTTGGGTCTTTGGTTTTTGAGGGGTGGGCATTGGGAGAACATCCTCCTCAATATCCGCTTCCTCGATCTCATCTCCACTGGTCACTTCATCGGCCACCACACTCTCAGTGGTAACTTCTTCAGTGATCACGTCTTCACTATCGTCAGTCGCCTTGGCGTCATCGGAAGAGAAGGCCCGAATCCTCTCGTCATCGGACAGGAGCTCCATGAGCCCTCGCAATGCGAAGAACTCCATGCCTTTGAGCTTTCCGGTTTTCGGAAGAGCATCTAAGACATCATCGATCTCCTTGCTCAGTGGCTTGATTCGGTTGTCGACGAAGGACAACGAAACCATTTTCTTTTGCAGCCTGCGGATCGGGGCGATGATCTTTTGGGTCACCTCCTGCTTATCCTTAAAGCTGCGGCCGTAGATGATCTCTGCCTCTTTGGAGATCTCATCCATCAGCTTTTGGCCAAGACCCTTCACCTGGGTATCGAGCCGTTTCTCTGCCTCTTCGTCATTGGTCACCGGATTGACGCGGAAACTCATCCAGTTGAAGTTGATTCGCTCATCAACAACCGGAGAGGGAACCGTGGCCTTCCGAATGATCGCTTCGTAAGTGGGATGTTTCGCACACCAGGAATCGATCAGAGAGTCATAACGATTCAGCAGATCTTGCTTTTTCATGGTCGCTTCATTCACAGCGTCATTGAGCTCCGCTGACAGTTCGTTGAAGCGCTCCAACGGGACGGCATAACCGCCGAGAAAACGAGTGCCATATTCGAGGCATGCCCGCTCCATACGCTTTTTCATGGCGTTGAAGACCGACAACTCGCTTGGATCGATGATTTTCTTGGAACCGAGTGACACCAAATCACTTGGCGGCAAGGTTCCTTGAACCATCAGATCTTCTTTTTTGAGCATTCTCCGTCCAGACCAGATCCGAACGTCGAGAGATACACAAACCACCTGCTCCAGAATATCAATGCTGGAAGTATTCATAATTAACTCCTTATGAGGGGATGACCTATTGGCCGTTCATTGCTGGTTATTTCGCAGCCCAACTAGCTGCCCGCATTTCGCGGATTCACTCTCAAGGGAGAGTAAATGAGACAAGCCGGAAGGCTTCCCGCTAGACCCAGTACCAGGCCTACTGGGAAGCCCACCGTAAGGTGAGCTTCATTGATGGGTTACCAAACCCAGCCGGTTTTCACGCCAAGCTTTTGAGGTTTCCGCAAGCCATGCTCTTCAAGCTCGGGTATGAGCTCGGGCCAGACTTTGGCAGCCTCTTTCACTGTGACGTTTTCCACGAATTGATCCTGCTTTTCATTTTCATGAATGATCTGCATTTCAACTCCGTGGTTGCGTAAGGTCTCTTTAAGCCTCAGCAGAGGAACCATCGCGCTGAGAGTCGTTTGACTTCCAGCAGAGATCGCTCGTGTTTTAGCCGACTGCTTGAACGCAATCTTTTTGAGTCCTTCAATTCGCAATACCAGCGAGTCATTTTCGATTGCGGAAACCTTTCTCAGGTCATCCGGCAACCAGGCTTGTTTGACAACCCCTTCCAGCCTCCAGGAAATAGAGTGGTCGGGATTCTCGGTCGGCTCGTCAGAAGCGTTTTCTGCTTCCTCGGATTCACTGACAAAGAAGCCTTGGGCAGTGAGTTTCGCAACTCGTACTTCCAGCTCTTTCTCAGGCTTTTGCTGTTCGCACAGCTTCTTGGGTACCCGAATCAGTTTTGGCTTCTTAGCCCCTGGCGCATAGCGCCAGAGGTTAAGTGCTTCATCCTGATCAATCTCCAGTACCACTCGCTGTCCTTCAGCAGACTGCAAGATCGAGTGAATCATGAGGCCCCCTTAACCGAATACACGGTCAATGATGCCGTTGATCACCGCCTTGGTTTCAGGCGACGTGCGCCATCCCAGGGCCCGCTCCATGGAGAATTCCCATGGCTTCGGGTGGTTGTCGGCCACCAGCCTCCAACGCGCCCAGCGCACCAGCGTTCGAGTTGACATCGTCACCTCGATGGCGTTGTCTTCATCAGCTTCAGGGTTACCCATAAAGAGCGACCGGACTGAGTTTGCGACAGACACCATTGCCTCCAGAACATTGTCATCCTGATCTGGCATAACGCTTTTCAAGATCTCAATCTCTGTTTGCTTTTCCGGATAACCGACTTCCAGACCCACGAAGCCATCGAGGAATGCCTGGTTCATTCGGTTAATACCGGGGTAAACATTGAGATCGTCGCCCATCCCATTGGTGTTGCCTGTCACTGCCAGCTTAAAACCTTCAGCTGGGCGAACGGTTTCACCTGTTTCAGGGATTGTCAGAGGCAGACCTTCACGAAGTCCGTTCAAGCCTGCGGCAGTCGCTGGATTGAGATAATCAATCTCATCCAGAATCAGCAAATGGCCAAAGCGCATTGCTGTTGTCAGAGGGCCGTCAATGAAGTCCATACCACCTTCATCATTGAGAACATACCGCCCAATAAGGTCAGGCGTCTCAAGACGATCGTGGCAGCTTACAAGCTGAACAGGGATGTTCAGGCGTGCAGCCATTTGCAGGAGGATACTGGTCTTGCCCGTACCCATCGGCCCCCACAGATAGAGAGGTGATTCCTCCATCTGCCACCAGGCAGCCACCGTCATCAGAACCTCGCGGCGGAACTGGTAGTTTTCAATAAGATCAGGCACAAACGCCTGATGCTTGTGACCTTCTTGGTACCCGCTTACGCCGATTTGGACACCCTCAAGTCCGAAGGTGTTGGCAATGGTGTACTCAGTAACAGTCATAGCATTCATCGGGATTCTCCTTTTAGAGCAAAAAAAAGGGGAACCCACCCCCTAACGGGAAGGTTCCCCGTTAGGGATTACTGAAACTGACGGATCAGCTGATCACGCACAGAGTCAGGGTTTGCTTTTGCGGCACGACAACATCTCTGAAACGAGAAGAAATCGTTGGATTCCGCGTTTACCCAGCCCAGTACACGCTTGACGGTGTTCGTCTTGCGCTTCTGGAGGGCTTGCAGGTTCTTATCCAAAAGGTCTGCTTCCAGACGGCGAACTTGATGTTCCATCCGGCTCTGCATCTCTTCAGGATCGAGGTCGCTTGCATGACAGCAATCTTGGAAGGAAAAAGGCTTTGCTGGCCCTTTCTCCACCATCTCATCAAAAACCCAATACAGGATTTCATCGCGAGCTTGCGCATTTAAGCGAGAGTCATTGAGTTGCTCCAAACTGAAGCTCAAGAGCTTCTGTTTAAGCAGGGTGACTTCTTCATCACGCCATGAAGGCGGGCGATTAACGTCTACATTGAGAAGTTCATCGAGAAGGCGATCTAAGTCGTCCAGCATGGACAATTGCCCAAGCTGTTCAGCCTTAGCACGGTATGAAGGTGATACGATCATTTCTGTCTCCTCTCATGCGGGAGACAGGTATCACCCCAATTCGGGAGATGGTGTCTCCCAAATTGGCGGGTTCAGCGCTGTGTTGTAGGCTCAGCTAACCTGGCCGAGATCGGCCGATTCAGTCGCGGTGCGACTAAATTCAGATGAACTGAGAGGAGCAGCTCATTTGAATTTCTTCGATTCTAGCAACTGTTGTTCACTGTTTTATCCGGAAAGGTACCCGGAAAAGGTCGGCTAACCGCGCACATGCACGGTCAGCCAATCATCCACGCCACTATATCTTTAGCGACTCCGTAACCACCCAATGAAGCACCCAGCAAGCCCAGCTGCATGCTGAGCCGGTAGCCCAGGTCAGCGTGAGTGACGTAGTGCTTGATCACTGTGAGTTTTCCGGCCGGCTTGATCGCCAGCTGGCAGCTCTTGTCCTTGAATTTCAGGCCCAGAGCATGCCGGCAGTCATAGTCGATCGCGACTTCATCGCGAGCAAGCTGACCGCCCATCACATATGCCATCGTGGTGAGTCCGGTATCCAGGTTCGTCACTGAAACTGGCTGGCGACGACGGAACTTGTTCCGGTCTTTACCAGTAGCATCTATTCGGGAGGTATTCATCCGAATGATGGCTTTGTCGATGCCAGAGTCCCTGTCGGACAGCGTGGCGACCTGATTGGCAGTAAATTCTGCGTTCTTCATCTTGGTTTCCTCTTTTGTGGATACAGAGGAAACCCTTGCAGGGTCTCCCCTGCGGGGTCATATCATCAGGCGGCGAGAGAGTTCTCGACCACCTGAATACCTTTTCGCCATTCTGGTTCAACCGCGAGATTGACCGAATCAGCTGTCGGCTCTGTTAGTCCCTGCATGACGCACCAGTAGAGCAATTCGCTTATAGATGCTTCATGTTTGGTACCAACAAAAACCTCTTGGTCGAAGATCTGGCAGCGGAAAGTGCCCGAAGATTGATCGGTACCCCAAAAGGCGCACCAACGATCAGATCCGGTAGCTTTCACTTCCAGGTTCGCTCCCTTAGCGCGAAAGGCTTTCACCAGACGCTCAAAGGCTTTCTGTCGCTCGACCAAAATCGCCAGCTGGTCACGACACAACTCTTTATAAGCCTGGTCAGAACCAGCCATAGAGAATTCGTCATGCCAAAAGGCCATCATATTGGTAAATCCAGAACGAAAGGTTTCGTTGGACTTCATTACAACCATGCTGCTTCTCCTTCTTCAGGTTTCAGGATGTCCACACCGGACTTCCGGAAAAGCCCGATCCAGACGTTTCCGGAAGTCCGGTGATCAAGCAGCAGGTGGGTTAAGAGAAGGGTTATCCCAGAACCAAATTATCAATGCGCAGTCGCGTTACCTATAAGGCGTGCGATGGCGTTCGGAATAACTGAAGGACAGGCTCACACCGAGGAGTCGGATAGAGCGACCTGAAAACGTCAGGCTCGTATAACACTCGCCAGGCGAGTGATCGTCCCGAGGGACAGATTCTTAAAAAGGCCTGCACATAAAGTGCAGGCAATGTGGAGGTTGCTTCCCTATGAGATCCATACTATCAGCATCCCTGCCGCCCTAATCTGGAAAACCCCCCCAAAATATCTCAGCTTTTATCGCCGTTTTATTTCGGGTGCCGGCTTTCTGTTCGACAAAACGCTCATAACTTGCGAGGCATATTCAGGCTTGAGCTTTTTCAAGCGTATCTTGCCCCACCCTCGACCTTTTCGTTGGATTCGATAATCCACTGCCGGGTAGGAATCTGCTTCATCGGTCAGATCCCTGACAATCATTGCCTCAATTTCTTCTTCAGGCTTGTGCAGCATTTCTGCCAGCATTCTCGTCGCTCTCGGGAAGACCAGGGCCAACGTACCTTCGACTTCGCATAACATCGAGTCTGTGTCGTTAACGGTCACCACCCCTTGGGGGATACTGGTCATGATCAGCTTCAGGATGTCTTCGCCGGACACGGACAAAGGGGCGGCTTCTTCAACAGCCACAGGTGTCTGGTCAGCCTCGGCCGGAGCCGGCGATTCCTGAATTACCGGTGGAGTTGCCACTTTTTCTTTCGGTTCGGCAACAACTTCCTCCGTGATACTGCTCTCGATAACAGATGACACATCCATCAGCTTAGGAATGCTGCGGGTATCTTCGCCATTGAGGGCAAGCACCTTTGAAACTTTATTTTCAGCCTCCAGGAGGGAGACCACGATGGGGTTCTTGGATGACGGGCGAACATCAAACGAATCCAGGAAATACCCCAGCACACTTGGATCGAGCTTCTCGGCCATCTCAATGGCTCCGATCTGTTGCGCGATCCGGTATTCACAAATCCCAGGGGCAAGCTTGAACTCGGGTTTGACCGGTCGATCTTTTACCCACTTAATGTCTCGATCGGGCCAGTCAGTTAGCGCTGGGTGGAAGGGTTTTTTACCATCCACCAACAGGGCCCCGGCCCGAAGATACGCGCCCAGGCCTGCCACCAACCCTCGCAAATAAGCGGCCCGGTGAAAGTCGTACGTGTGCTCACCATGGAGCCCAACCAGGGCTTGCAGGGGGCGCTTGTCGATCATAATCATGGCCTCGGTGGCTATTTCTGTCTGCCACTCGTATCGTGAGAGACCATTCCCGCCACCATCGACATTCTGGACTCGGCGCTGCAACGACATTGCTGGCAGTTCGTACAAAGCTGACCAGGATCCCCCGGCATCGGGGCACGCAGATCGGAACCTGCCTGGCAGCTTCGCTGTCATGGAATTTTTGGCACCTCTGTTGGTGTCAGCCAATTCTTTCGTGCTCTTCTTGAAAAACATAGTCTTCTCTCGCCTTAGAGGTCTCCCGGAACTCCCTCTTGAGGAAGTTCTGGAAGACCCCCAATGGGGGTCTTGTGTCAGAAAGAGACCGAAATCAAACACAATCTCAATCAGACTATTCTTCAATGCCCTGCCTAAGCTGTCTTTAGTTCGGGCAATAACGTTGGTGGCAGATCGTCCGGCAGGTTTTCGATCTCCGCCCGCATGTGATAGTCATACTCACACGCGAATTGAAAGATAGCTCCTCGCTCAGTTTGCTCGTTTGTGTTTGCCACATAGGACTCGATGAGTTGGCCGAATTTGGAGAGATACGCTTTATACGAATCCCCGTGATCGGCCCAAGCTTCATCCGCCAATCGCTTTACGCGATCTTTGATTTCGTCCGCACTAGCAATATGAACAATCTCTGACTCGTCTTCCTCTCCAAAATAAAGGGTTTCTTCAGTCATGATCTTCTCCGCTAAATTCCAATAAGTAAGATTTACGTTCCCCTTTAGTGCGAGAACTGGCGGATCTCCCAGAACTTCCTCAACGGTATTAAGGGTGTTCTGGAAGACCACCACTCTTGGGCAGTGTCAGAACCAAGCCGGCAATGCAATCGGCTCGGGACGACTTTCTCTTTCTTTCGGAAAAACAATGCCTGAAGCATCTTTTTCCACGCAGTAATGACGAAAATCGCACATCGTACAGGGTGTGTTGTAGGCCATTCGCGAACGCTTCGGAAAGTATCCGCTGTCTCGCTGACGCTTGATCTCAAGCGCTTTCTGAATCAAATCCTGACGATCGGATTCATCTCTGGCTGGTGCCAACTGAATGGGCTCCCAACCAGGGCCCTCACCACGACCCGTTTTCGGTATTGCACGCTTTACGCCTTCCATAAAGCCCAGCTTCTGAACTCCGTCGATGCCAAGGGCATCTGCATTGTGTTCCAAAAGCAGCTGATAGCACGTTAGCTGATCAGATGCCTTCAAGAACAACGGATCAGAAACCTGAGCCGGGGTCTTGATGTCGATAACACAGACATCGCCTTCGCTATCGAGCGCGACAATATCTGGCTGTCCGTTTAAGACAAGGCCAAACGAAAGGGTTGCTTTCATTCGACGTTCGACGATCGGTTTACCTTCTTTGTCCAGACACAACATCAAGCCGCTTTTATCCCAGGCTTCCGGAAACTCCTCAACCAACCGTTCACCAATCGCAAAGTAGTCCTGAATGGACTTTGACGAGGGAACCTCGATGATATTGGACTCCAGCTCCTTCGTGAGCGTTTCCTTAAAGATGTCTACGACGTTGCAGGAACGAGAGTAGTGTTCCGCAATCAGGTAGTCTGTAGCCGACTTATGCACCGCCGTTCCAAATGGAAGGTTGATGCTCATGGCTTCAGTCCTGAGCCCAAGCTCATATTGCAGCTCGTAACTGCGTGGGCAGTCATCGTGCTTGAGTATGCCGGATGGGCGAACCATTAATTCAGTCATCATGTCCTCCTACAGTTTAACCAATCATTTCGATTGTGATGACCCGGCCGATTCTGCCGGCCAGGCCACCCCTATTGAGTCAGACTCTCATGAGCCTGAACGTCTGCAATCAGCGCGACTCAACACGCTTGGTTGCTTTTACAACTTCCTCCGCGAAGGTGGTTTTAAGCGATTCCTCTGCATCCTCAAATCCATAACACTCCGAAAAGCGCTCAACAGATTTGGAGGTTGCCGAGTTGCAGCACGAACAGAGTTCGAATGTCTCGATCACAACTTCGTACACAGAGCCATTACAGTAATTCGTGTAAAGCTCCGCTCCCTCAGCCGCCATCTCAACGGCTGCCTGCCGCCTTCCCTTGGACGCCATTTCCGCCCACTTGGGGCTGGACTGGTCTTTCTCTCGTTTGGCTCGCGTTGCGGCTTCCAGTGCGTTGAACGCATACCCCCAAGCACTGAACCAAATGGATGTAATCTCAGGTGACTGATGAAGCTTGAAAGCCCATACCCGGCCTGCCGGCGATCTCTTGGTGACGATCTCTCCGTAGGCGTAGACAGGAGCCCTGCGATCGATTTCTTCTCTCGCACAATCATCAGGAACCCAGACAGCTCCACCTCGGGCTGTGTCCCAGGCGCATCCAGCGCTGGTTCCACTCACCGAGTAAGCAACACCGGAATGTTCATAGACATCCAGTGACACTCGATCAGGATCACCAATCAGGCCTTCAGAGTTCAGTTCGTGCCACAACTTCACCAGCACGGAATCTGTGAACTCGAAACTCCAGATCGTTGTCATCCAGTAGCAGTCCGGGCCCAACTCGCCATCGGTATCTTTCCAAAAGCGTTTTGCCTTGCGCTTGTAGTAAGCGTCCAGCTGCTCCTGGTCGGCATACTTTGGCGGCCGGCCGTTCTTCTGGCACCACTCCTGAAATTCCACATCACTTGCAGCTGCCAGCACCCACGCCTTTTTGAAGCGCTCAGGGTGCTCATCATGCACAAGCTCTACATTGGGCTCCCAGTCAGAATCCAGACCCAAAGCTTCCTGCATTTCTGCATGGCTAGAGGAATGCCGGTGAGCCGTATAAATACGACCAACGCCATCCCACTCTTCAAGTGGATTCATGGGCCTATCAGAATCAACCAGGTAACCGCAGATCACCTGGTTGCCAACTCGCTCCTGGTAGGAGTCCAGAAACGACACTGGGGTTGAAGAAAAGGTCAGATCCAAGTCTTCAGTAACAGCGGTGTTAGCAGTCATATCGATATCTCCTCATTGGCAGGACAGCGCTCCCCACAGGGATGACTTCCGCCCTGCCGGGTTCACTTGTCCACACTCCAGATGGAGGTGGATATCGTTTATTGACGGTGGTTATGCAGCAGCTTTGCTCTTGGCAACAGCTCTCAACACGTACACTCGCCCATCTTTACCAAGGCGAATCAGAAACCGGATGGTCTGATTACCCAACTCGCCTTCACCTCGAAACAAGCCTTTTCCCAGAGGGATCAGATCTGCAATCGGGGTTTTTTCAATGACACCAATCATGGAGGCCTCCAATGTGATTGAGGCAGGCGCAAACGTACCCTGTAACAGGGCGTTCACCCTGCCGGGTTCGTTTCAGGCTGAAATAGCCAGGATCATTTCGCTAAGCGTTGATCGTTCATGGGATGAAGCAGCCAGGACGGCATGCTCCGACTTGCTTGAGGTGCAAGCGACCTTTCAGACCTGCGATGCAGGTTGATTCGTGCGGTTCGGTACCGCTCAGGCCAGCCGCGGCTAATCTGGCTGTCCTGATAGGAATATGTGGGAAGTAAGCCGGAGGCCCCTGAAACAGGAGCCCCCGGCGATCGTCTTAATAGTTCATAGCCTGCTCAAGACGATCATGGTGTGCGCTGAAGATTGTTTCCGCATTGCTGGATGCATTGGCACCAGCGAAAGAAACAGCACCAGCGACAACGATAACCAGAGCGAAAATAGCCTTCATGATCAATTCCTCTTTATTGAATTCCAACTGAGTCACCCCTGAAAACCCGTTCCCCCAGGCTCTCAGGGGTGACTCAGGAGGAACCCTGAGTCACTAATCAACCGTGTTATTTGCTCACAACATTCATAATGTTCTGGTGACGATCTTCAGCAGCGGTAGTCCACTGATCCTGAAGTCCGCTGAACATTTGAGTTGCGCCAAAAACAATCGCAGAAAGCATAATCACTCTGATCATCATTAATTCCTTATTCGGGTGCCCATCCCGTATCAAATGAATTCAGCGTGGGTAGCGCTGAATGACTAGCAGCAAGAGTGCTGATAGCCACCTTTCCCGGTTGGGAAGGCAAAACTCCGTTCAGGAGTCAAAGGCTCGGTGATCGAGCAAATGAACTCCTTTGAGGAGCAAAGCAAAGCTCGGTGATCGAGCCAGTAACTCCGTTGAGGAGTTGTCTACTCGGTGGTCGAGTAGCTTCTCTCGAATATCGAGAGATTCACTCGCGGTGCGAGTAAATTCCGTTGCAGACTGCTTTCTCAGGGCACCCGAATACACTGAGAAAGAAGCCCGTGCTATGCGTTTCAGGGAATCGACACCACCCGCTTGGGTGGTGTCGCTCTCAATCAACCTTTCTGTGCTTTGCGCGTTAACCGTTTGATCTCTTTCTTCGCTTCAGCGTTGTTTGAGACCTCAGGAACTGGCTCGCCGGCAAGAGCTGCAACATGATTCAGCTGATTCAGGAGTTGCGGCCTGATCTCTTCATCGGTGTCGCTTATCTCTGCCTTTGGAGCAGCTTTGGGACGCGCCTTTGGTTCTGGCTTTGGTTTGCCAGCAGGTTCGTCTTGAGCATCAGAAGGTGCGGGAATCTCCGGCTCTTCAACAGCGGGGGGAGCTGTCTCAGGAGCGTTCGATTGAGCGCGTTCATGAGGGGGCTTGGGTTGTTCGAGCCCGGATGTGATCCGATCGTATTGATCGTCCGCATCGAGGTCGCTTCCGCCCAGGCCAGTTGCAGCCATCAAGCGTTGGAAAGATGCGGTTTCACCGGCTTCCCAATCTTTGGTGTTGGCCACATTCTTGAAAGCTGACGCATTAGCAATCAGGATCTCATCTTTGTATAGTTCTGCCGTGAAAATCACACCCATTCCGGTGAGTCTTGGCAGACCTAACTGGACGGGATCCTTGCCAGCCTGGAGCGCTTCAATCCAGATTTTATGGACTGACGATCCAAAATCAATTGCGGACTCATGAGACCGGATAACCCGGTACCCTTCGTCCAATGGAAAGCGTTTTTGGAATTCTGGCAGTCGTTCGCTGACAGTCAGATATTCACTGGCTTCCCCATCAGGGCCGAAAATCGTAATTGGCATAGTGCCTCCTCGGAATTCATGTTGAGAAACACGCATCCCAGAGGCCTTGTGGCCCGCCGGGATGCTTACACACCCCTTGCGGGCTATTCACTAAGACTATCAAGTATGATTTAACGATAGCTTTTGGCTATGAGTTAGAAGGGGATATCATCATCATCCCAACTTTCATCATAGTTTGTGTACCCACCAGGAGCTGGCGCATTTGCCGCAGCTTGTTGGCGGGGAGCAGGTTGAGCACCTTGCGCAGGCTGGCTCTGTTGTTGCTGTTGGCCGGCACCATTACTGGAGCGACTACCAAGCAACTGGAGCTCACCTCGCGGAGTTACTTGAATTTCCGTGGTGTAGACATCCTGCCCGTCTTTGTTTTGCCACTTACGAGTTTTTTGCTTACCTTCTACGTAAATCGGGTCGCCCTTCTTCGCGTAGTTGGCAGCAACTTCAGCCATTCGTCCGAAGACGACAACACGGTGCCAGTCGGTTTGTTCAACCTTCTGCCCATTTTTTGTGTAGCTGTCGTTAGTAGCAACGCTCAGCGTAACAACGGGATCTCCACCTTGGGTGTAGCGCACTTCAGGATCCTGTCCGATGCGGCCCAGGATAGTTACTTTATTGATGCCCCTCATTTTAGATCTCCTCTGTTAAGGGGTTAAAAAAAAGGGGCATTCTGACCCCTCAAGGGCAAAATGCCCCTGTGGGGTTACCGCCGTTATTGGCGTGGGATTTCTCCCGACTCTCATATAGCAGAGAGCTTGCATTAACATCCCGACGGGATGATTAAGACTTATTTAAGCACAAATCATCGGCGGTGATTACCTGAAACCCCCCCGAAAAAGGTCGGCTTTTCGGAACTCGAACGTGATATACATTCGTTATAGTGATGATGACCTCACATGAAGCCATCAAATTACGAGGAATGTGTTATGTCCCAAAACCAAACCAATATCAGCCGTCCAGCGCTGGTGCAGAACGTAACCCTGGACACTCCATGCGCTCAGAAAGTTTTCAACCGAACTTTCGAAGAGGTACTTCGCAATCTGTACTCGCTGTCCATCGTAGCCCGGATCGTATCCGCTGACTCCGATCAGGCCGAAGAGCTTAACGCTTCCATCAAGGAAAAGTTTGAAGGCATGAATGAGCTCATGGATCGCGAAATGGCTCGCCTTCAGAAAATTCGGGAAGACAACGGCATTACAGCCACCCCCAAGTACAGCGATCCTCTGACCCAGGAAGTGTCTTACTCATCGCCCATGGGGGGTAAGTTTTTGCAGCTGATCCTGAAGCTGGATCAGATTGCGAAGATGCTGGACTGCCTCTGGCTGGCCGAAGAGTTCGATGACAAGCAGAAATTGCGTGGCGAGTACGACTGGCAACGCCGGCTGATCAAACTGGCCAACCAGGTGCGCGATACCTACAACCGCTCTCGATCACTCCATAAATCCGGCCCTGCGAATCCAGCAGATCCGGTTGATCCGGCTGATCAAGCTGGCGAGTCGAAGTCCGAAAAAGACAATGACAATGGTGAGGAAGCCCCGAAAGCAGAAGCTGTTGCAGCAGCTGGCTAATCACATCAATTACAACTCGCTCCTGGTTTGGCTTCAGCCAAACAAAAAAAAGCCCGGTTTCCAGCCGGGCTTTTTCATTTGAGCCTTTTTCTTACCAGCCTCCGGGCACTTCGTATTCAGCTCTGTCTTTGAACTCATCCACGTTCATATCTTGAACGCCGAAGTTAAAGTCCAGGTTCGACGGTGGCAGATTGTTGGTTCGAGCCATCATCGCTGCGAGCTTTTCTGTGTCAACCAATGACCAGTCCAGGTTACTAACCTGATCCATGGAAACGCCGCCACAATCGAGGAAGTCGCCAGAACCGGTTTTGCGCCTGTCCATGTCAAATTGCTGGGCGGCACCATCCATCAGGATTTTCGCAAACGGCGTGTTGTAAACGCAGTAATGCTGTCGCTTCGACACACAAATCTTGGTCAAACCAACACTAATCCGCTCTGAGCAGTATTGGCCGCCGTAATGCATGACCTCTATATCTGGCTCATTCTTCGCGTGATTCATGATGAGCGATGCACCAGAATCACAGCTGTTAACCAGCCAGTGTGGGATTCCATCCAATATCGCCTGATTAATTTTCACAAAGGCTTTCGTATTGGATGTCGCAAGGTCTGTGCCTCCCCCAGCCACCGGGGCAATGTAGCCCACCGAATCAACAACATTAGCCTCGACGCGCTCGTAAACCATTTCCAATGACTTGTTCATCACCTGTGCTGCGTTGTAAACAGCGGAGAATGGATTCAGCAGCGCTTCTTTCCCTGGACAACACCCATATAGCAATTGAGCGATTCCGACACCATAACTGCAATTGTATTCACGGCCGGCAAAGAATTCGCAGGTCTCTGGGTTGTCTGGATCTTCGCAAACCATGTCATCCGGCAAGGAGTTGACGATCGCCAGCCGGGCCATAGCCTCGACAAACCCGCCATCGGCTTCGGGATCGAACTCAAAGCAGCTGTCTTCGATGCACTGGAACATCCCTTGCTCACCGCAGTCGAGAACATCCTCTGTGTAGTTATCCTCGATATTGGCTTCCACGCGGCAGGCATACACCCGGTCTTCATAAGCGTTGAAAACCCCTAGTGGGTGCTCGGCTTGCTCCGCGCTCTCGATTTCTGACAACCGGCAGTTGCTATCTGTTGCCAGGGCATCACAGCTGTAGGGGAAGTCTGCCTGGTTGAAGCAATTCCCTTCAGAATCGCAGATATTGTGATCATAAAGATCACAGGTAATCTCCCCGATATTAAGCCTTGTCACTACTTTGTCATCGCTGACGCCCCAGACCGGCGAAGTCGCTTTAATTTCTTCATAAGGCGCACAAGTGGCCAGCGGCTCTATCAGCTCTGAGCCAACACACCAGTCTTCACCTTTGTAGGTGTATGGGTAGAAATCCGGCGAACAGAAGATGCTGGGCGGGGTGTACTCCCCATCACCCGCTTGCGCAGCAACAATGGCGTTGAAATCGTCATCATTACTGGCGAGCAGGATTTCCATTGTCTTCTTTGGCATCAGCATGTTGATATCCGCAGACTCCGGCGTATAAATACACGCCATCGGATCATCCCACTGAGTCTGCATATCCACCAACCCTGATGGTTCACCGACCGGGCAATGAGGGCCTTTTGCTGGACGCTTAACTGTGAGCTCACACGAATGGGTTGCTGATACATAGCTGTACGAATTCGTCCAAGAGAACCATGCACTGGTGTTGGGTGCTGGGCAAGAATAACCAGTAATAATTCTCGGGGCGGTATTACGCACACAGTAATTGCCATGTGGAGACAAAGTTGTACCCGAAGGACAGTATTGAATCCAGGCTATAGGTTTCCACCTTCTCGGATTTGAAAATACCATTTCAAGTGTACTGGCTCCATCTGGGTTCCTGCTTCGAGCTGCATTGAGAGCCGCGCTCTGTGTTGAATAAGTCTGATCCCCCAGACAGCTCCCTACAGGAGCACCCGGAAGACCGAAACCACCGCCCGTTCCTGGCTGCCAACCTGAAGGACACTGTCTGAATTCCTGTAACTCACATTGGTTCGTGCTGGAATTGAGTGTATATCCGCTCTGGCAACCATATTGAGGCACTGGTGTGATCTCAGGCGCAGGCTCGGGTTCGTCCAAAGTGCAGGATGAATATAGTCCAGTTTGCAGGGTTCCGTTGACACAATCGTTATCCCCAGGGAGATACTGAGCTTCCAGCCCCTCCTCCACTGGCGCACACATGCCGATGTCGTCATCGGTCAAATGATCCAGCCGAGCGGCCATTTCCGGTGTTACACCGATGTAGCCTGCTTCACAGGTCGAGATTTCTTCACCGGTCTCTTCTTCAAATTTTTCACAGGAACAAATCTCTTTACCATCGACGGTTACGCAGTCGCCGGTTCGCTGATCCAGGTCGAATGAGCATGAATTTTGATAATCTGGAAGATTGGCGATGACTTGCTCACACCGGCTTGATCCAACCCATTCGTTGGTCGCTATCCTCAAAGAGTCTGGTTCAAAGGTGATGTTTCGAGTGAATGTGCAAGCGTCGAACGTCGGATCCACTGCGGTGGAGCAACGCTGCTCATTGTCGTAACCCAGGCTGATCTTTTCGTTTTTTGTGACGGATCGGTTTTCACAGGATCCGAACAGCTCAAGAAACTTTTGATCAACCCCGGCTCGGGAGCCAATCAGATCGGCGATGGCCTGAAGTTCTGCATTACGTTGCCGGGTATCCTTGGTGCAAACAGCGTCTACGCCGGCAATCCAGCACACGTTGTTCTGAGTGTCGCCCTGGAACAACGGTGAAAGCTCTTTCTTGGCAACTTCCGGTGTTACCACTATTTCAGGGTATTTCTTGCAGAATTCAGGAAACACTCGGACATCATCAAGCAAGTTACCGTGCTTTCCCGAGCCTGGATTGGTTGCAAAAATGCTGAGACGATGAGAATTTTTGGTCGCAACGAAATGAGCGGTGTGTTCTGTCCAGCTGCTCGTGCGAGCGGAACCGAAGCCTGATGCTTTAACAATCGGCAGGTTGTCGACGGTTACATCAAGTCTCTCACCATTAAATTTCAGTGCGCGATGCTGAAGTTTAATGCGATAGGTTTGTCCCGGAACGAGGCCTGTCAAATCCTGATAAATCCCGTTGTTGTCCCCGTTTTCGTTCAACTCAACAATCATGTTCCCATCTGGCGCTCCTTGGGCAGGATTTCGCCACATCTCAATACGACCACGGGAGAACGATGTCCAGCCAGGTACAATATCATTAGGGTAATAGATGCTGCCGTAGGCACCTGGCTGCTCAAAGCTGCCATTCACCACGAGGTTGTTTCGGCGCTCAAAGGTGTAGATCTCACCACACTCAGGAATTTTATTCAGCTCGGCGTTTGTCCAGGTATGGTACGAATCCCTATGGCGGTTATAAGCCGATAGGTTGCCCCGGACAATACGGGTGTTATCAAATTGCTGGCAACTCACCTTGTCTGTTTGCAGCTCGCAGGTTGCGCCAAACGCGTCGATGTAACTCGGCTGACACCCTTTTTCCCCAGCGGTTTGCTGCCCATCAAACTTGATTCTTTGCCCTACCGGTGCATCCGGGACGTAAAGCATGTCACTATTTGATGTGCGGATAATCTCACAGCCATAACTGTCTATGGTGATGGTGCCCTGCTCAGATTCCAGCGAGCTTTCAAATAGACCGTACCCGCCTCGAAACGCGCCGTCATCGTTGCTCTGTGAAAGATCGGCGGTGTACTTCTTACCCGCATCCTTGAGCAACTCTTCGTTGTCAAAACCGGCTTTGGCGTCGTTTAACGCTTTCTTATCCGCGTCACTGGGTTTTCCAAACAGGTATTCCTGGTCTTGCTCATTGGTACCATCCCAAAGGGAGGCTTCTGTAGACTTGTTGTTTGACTCGTTGGCCAGGCCCCGAACCCAGGATGTGTCCGGGGCTTGAGCCAGCGCCAGTTGTCCTGCGAGCAAACCTGCAATGGCAAGTGAAATTCTCTTCTTCATTGTACCGGCCTCAAACAGCAATCTTCCCAACGCCATACGATCTTGAGAGTGTCATTAACGAAGCTACCCCGATGGGGGCCCCAACGAAAACTGGACTCGCCGATGTAGTGGTTGTCACCGGACTGGGCTTCAGGCCAAAAATGCTGGAGTTTGTATTGATCCCTTGGGAGGGTTAATGCCAGTGGGCGACTGCAACGATCGCCAATCGAGCTCCCGGCGGTCATCAATCGATGGGATAACGCCATCATCCTTGTCGCAAGAAGACCGTGTTGATCAACTTTCCCGTTAGCGCCAGAAATACCACCTACCATCGGGTAAACCGTTCCCCAGGCACCTGCGCAAAAGTACATGTTTCGGCTTGGCTCGTTGCCAGCGAACCCCGTCATTGCCGAATCTGCGGCACATGCCGCCAGGGCGGCCGGGTTGGCGAAAATAATCGTTTCTGGGAACACGATCGCCGCCATCAGGTCGTCACGCCAGGTCGGATACCACTCCGTCATGTTGAGAAGATCCAGCTCGTTTGCTTGTATCGGACAACCGCCAACCATGTTCAGCATTTCACCAATGGGGAACGCGAACTTATGGACATTGCGGTACTCTCGGTCATTTCCGGTCATCCCGGCTGCACCGTTATCGTTACCCCAGTCGTTTCCGGCAAACGGCAACTTGGTGCCGCCAAGAGTTGGGGAACAGCCGGGCTCTTTCACGACCTCAATGAGCTCTCTTGGCATCCAGGTACTGAAAGGCAACCCCGGCTTGTTGTTGCAGTGGCAGAAGTAGTCTTTCGATGCCCTTGAAGGGACATCGCCGCCAAAAAAATCAACACCGGTCAGCCGTATTGGGGTCATACACGACCAACAGATTTGAGTGAACATTCTCTCGAACACGGAGGCGCTTCGGCATGTTGAGCCGCTCACGGCTGCCTCGTCGGCACTTGCATTCATGGCCCCCAAAAGCATCAGCGAAGTACCGGCACAAACCAGGAATCTCTTAATCAAGTGCAACCTCCGTGATCTTCATCATTTTTTCCTCTGCTTGGAATGTGGCGGGAACCGCTTCGATCTGGAACCGGTCTTTGATCGGCTGGATCATCTGGCCAAGGTTGGTTTGGAATCGCTTCTGAAGAGCTTCAAGGTTCTTCCACGGATCGCCTTTCACATCGAAATCCGTGAAGATCAGCACCGGCACCAGGTTTTGGCTGATCGCGAACCGCTCTTGCTCGATAGCCCATTCCACCTGGTCTTCGTCCGTACCATCAAAAATGATCCCGTAGCGATTGAATGGCACAACCTCCAGCGGGTTAAATGTATCCCCCTTTCTGGCAACGACATGGTTTTCCAGGCCCACAATGTCTTCGGTGACCGTGATGCTCATATCCAGGTAATAGCTCTGTGTTTCTAGGGCCTTTGGAAGATGTCGATATTCTCGGCCCCGGTTGATCCAGTAGTTCGCAATCGCCTGCTCTTTTTGCGCCTCGAAGTCTATGGTCTTCAACCGACGCTCAATGGTGTCCATGAAGTGTTCTTCTGCGATCTCAAACATCGCACCGAACTGCCCGAGCCCTCCGTTCTTGCCTTCCTCAATCTGCTCTTCAATCCACTCAAAATTGGGCAACCCCTCCACATAGGCCAATGGTTCTTCCCCGTCGAAGATGGCAAACACCGGCACCCTTTGAATGTCGAGCTTGTCGAACAGCGTGAAATCGAGATAAAGGTTGGGGGTATGGTTCAGGTCGAGCGCGTCCAGACGATCGTTGATCGCGAACATGGTTTGAGCGATGTTGTGATCCTCGTCTGCGAGGCCCCGGATAACGGCTATCGCGTTTTCCCGGCCGTGCAAAGCCATTAAGACTTGCTTCAGGACATCATCAGGCATCCCCAGGCTCACATATGCGATGCTTGTGACCGTATCCGATTTGAGGATGGCATTGTTGTCCTGGTTGCTACCGAAGGGGCCGGATCCCGCAGCGTCTTCCTCATTAACCTGAGCCCCCATGAAGTTGAAGGTTTTGAGCTTCTCATTCAGGTCATCGTGTGTTTTCGCCTGAATGGATTGGGCCATTTTTATGGCCGACTCTGGTATCTCCACGTTTTTGAAGGCGTTGATCGTCGAGGGATCGAGAAAGGCTTCGGGGTTCTTCTGGATTTCCTGGGCCTGCTTTGCAGCATTGATAGCGTTCTGAACGGCAGTGTCCGCGTATCCTGTGAGTGGCAAGCAGAGGCAAAGACTAAGAAAAAGACGCTTCATGAGATACCGGGAATAAAGGAATTTGCTCTACTCTATCGGTATTTTGAAGCGCCTTGTCGTGAAAAGGTGCGTGATTTCAGGCGGGTTTTCTAACCTAAAAGATTCCGTGAATCACCAGATTGGGAAGGCTTTCGCGACAATCTGATCTTGTCGAATGGTTCCAACATACCGGGAGTCCCAAGATGTAGCCAGAGAACCCATGGCAAAGAACTCTCCCTCTTGAATTGTGGTTGTCCGAACAAGACTTTCTGTATCTATATCAAAATCTTTCGGGTTCCTTAACGCCCCGTTCTCCCAGGCATCGCCATTAATAGTTGTTTCTTCTAAGGATACTGACACGACATCTCCAGCGACACCGACCGCTTTCTTGACCACCAACTGACCGTCAGGTATCACCGGCTCCATACCTTCGGCAACAAACACGAAGTAGTCGCCTTGCTCTATGTTCTGGTGTGCCGTGTCGTACAGGTAGAAGGTGTAGGGGAAACATCTCACAACCTGCGGATCAATCCCGATCTTGAAGCGATCGAAAAACAGATATCCAGACCCCAGAACGATCACTAATGCCAGAACGCCTTTTATCAGGAATGCTTTCACCGCTTACTCCACAATATCCAGTTTGAGGTGGTCTGGCGCGGCCCAAACAGCCTCCCCCCGAATGACTACTTTCCCTTCGCTGGCCAGATTGTTCACTACGATGCGAACTTTGTCCGCAACCTCTTTGGCCGTCATATCTGAGCGCCCGGTGCGAATTGATTCTGCAATTTCTGAGGTGTTAACGATGACCAGGGAATCATTCCGGTCAATCTTGTTTTTCAAGTCGATGTACGCATACGCCAACAAACCGATTACAACCAGCATTGCTGCAATCACCGCTTGCCCCCAGCGTGGAATACCTTGGGCTTGATCATCCATACTTACCGTATCCTGAGTGTTGATTATCTGAGATTAAGTACCACCCGATAGACCAGGGTTTAGCTGGCCTTTCGGGCATCCACTTTTTGAGCTCGCTCATCGGCGATGACCCTTTCAATCGCATCCACAAGGCTATAGCCCTGATCCTGGTAGCGTTTGATGGCCATCTTCTCGGTTGCCATGGTGGTATAGAGCAGCTGCTGGAACCGGCTGATGATCAACCGTCCAATGCCTGCACCGGCTTTCGACAGGAAGAAAATTTCGGAATAGAGGCCTTTCTGCGTGTGGACGGTTTTCAGGAGCTCATACCCAGCTTCTTTGAGGGGGAGTCGTTTCTCTTTGGCAACACTGTCAATCGCCTGTGTTTCCTGAGACAGGAGCCACTTGTTGGCGCTGTTCTCAGCGATCGCCCGGCCAGCCTCATTCGTGTAGAGGTCATTGATACCCTGCGTGATGACCATGGCAGCGCCATTGTACTTACGGAATCGGCGGTAACCGCCTTCGATAAACTTGGCGACAGCCCCGGATGAGAGCAGCGACCAGGCCTCGTCAATCATGAGCTGTTTGCGCGTATTCATGTCGCCCAGGTACATTTCCTGCTGTACCTTATAAATTAGCAACAGCAAAACGACCTGCTGTAGATGTTCCTTCGATTTCAATTCTTCCAGTTCTAAGACAACAAACCGATTGTCGATGTCCAGGTTGTTTTTACCGTTAAACCACTTGCCGTATT
Organism: Marinobacter sp. P4B1; assembly: GCF_001447135.1. NCBI lineage: Bacteria > Pseudomonadati > Pseudomonadota > Gammaproteobacteria > Pseudomonadales > Marinobacteraceae > Marinobacter > Marinobacter sp. P4B1. Next base: position 107,635 of record NZ_CM003615.1, on the reverse strand, counting down.
CGCCTCGACTGGTGAACGCGAACAGCTGGTACCCGATATCGGAAATCCGCTTTTCTTCACTGGTTTCCTTGTCGAGGTTGGCACGACCTTCGTGAATAAGCCGTGCAGCAAGTTTGTCGATGGTCAGGTCGTTCCCATGCTCCCTCCAGAGCTCCTGCATAATTCGGCGGAGCTGGGCCATCTGGAAATCGTCCAGACCTTCGGTTGGTGCGGCCATAGCTTCGATCAAGCCGACGAGCATATCCGCTTCATCGTCATAATCTTTAATTAGATCAAATGGGTTGAGACAGATTTGCGAGTCTTCGTCGAAGACCACAAATTTCCCACCCAACTCTGCGCACAGTTTCTCGTAGGAACGGCCAACGTCGATCATCCATACCCGGCCACCAACACCGAGAATGTTGCAGATAAGCTCGTTTGAAAGTACCGATTTACCCGCGCCGGATTCGGCGGCTACCACGACGTTGTAGTTGGTTGACGAGGCGAAGTTATCGATCGTCATAAGCTGCCCGCTGCGGGACATCATCAGCATCAGCGGTGACCCGTGCCCCTTCCAGTCACCAATAAAAGGGAGGAATCGAATCGCATGCCGGGTCGCCATCGTAGAGTAGCGCCCAAGGGAAATCATGGCTTCCGGATCGGCCCCAAACGGCAACGCGTTCAAGAAAATGGGCATATTGAAGAAACGATCTTCCATCATCGCCATTTTAATCGACCGGAGGTACGTCTTGGCGTTGGACGTTGCACTGACCAGCTCATCTTCGCTGTCTTCGAACAGGGTCAGCGTCAGATTGAATTCTACGCCTCGATCATCATCGTCAAGCGCCTCAAACAGCGCATTGTAGGAGTCGTAATGGGACTTCAGGCGGGGAATGAATTTGAGCATTGGGCCGCTGGCCTGGTTGATCACCCACTGCCGCCGCCCAGTCATTTTCTGACGCAAACTTTCCGGATCCGGGAAGTGAATCGTCGCGGTGATCATGAAGGTGCCCTTCAAACCACGTTGTCCGGTTTTGACATCGGCAATGTAGTTGGCGGGAATGCCCAGTGACGCGTAATCCGGCCAGTTTTTTACGCTGAGCGTCTTAACGTATTTTTCACCGAAACGCAGATGGTCGGCAGACACTTCGATGTCCGTGGTCGAATCGATGTACTGATCCCGGACAAAAATTCGAGGGTCATACGTCTTGTCGAGTGATGTTCTTCGCCACTCCGCGTTGTCGCCCCAGTTAAAGATGGTTTGCATGAAGCGCACATAGGTTGCGCCGGTCATCATCTCTGGCCGAAAGCTGATGGACTCCAGGGCGCTCTTGATGGCAGACGCCAGCTTGATCGTCCGCTTCATGTCTTTCTCGGTTGGCGGGTTGCCACAAGGGATCTTGCCCGTCAGTACAATCACATGATCCCTGACCAACGCGTTGTTTTCGTATGCCAACGGTTTTTTGGTACCTTCCACACAGAACTTTGCCCGCTCTTCTGAGAAGCGGTAAATGGTCGGGTTTTTCTCATCTCGACCTGCCATCATTTGGTTCAGCACATGATAGATGTCGGGCGAGGAAAAGAGGTTCATTTGCAGGAACGAACCTTTTGGCCAATCCTGGCTCAGCACGCCTGAAAGCTGATCAAGCGTTGACTCGTCGGCACCGGAAAGCGGGGTCATTTTCAGTGCGAACCCTAAATATCCGTCCTCCAGATAAAACAACTGATCTTCCGATGAGTAGCCGATTTCCGGCAACAGCTTAGTGATTTTGCTGTGTGCCATAAGGCTTGAGCGACGAGACAGGATCGAGGTCATACTTTCGTTATCTCCAGAAAAAAACAAGGGCGACATAAGCCGCCCTTATACACTTGATGCTTACAGGGCGATGCCAGCGCCTACCAGGCCTTGAATGATAGAGGGCGAGTAGTAGAGACCAATACCGGCAGCCGGGCCCATTACGAAGGCCATGATGTTCTGTTGCCGGATACCGTAAACGACACCCACGATAATCATGATCAGGGAAATAATCCGGCCGAGGGTACCCTGCACCCAGCCTTCCAGCAGCTCCCAGATCTCGTCGAATTCAGCGCCCTCATCACCTGCCCAAGCGATGTCCGGCATCACCATAAACAAGAGCACCATTACGGCTGCTGCAACGTACGCCAGCGTGCGCTTGGTCTGGGCGCTCATTCCTTCAAACGTATTTGTCATGACTGACATAGACACTTCCTCTTCTACTTCTGGATTGATTTATTCGCCAACTGGCGTGGGTTGTGATCCCGCTGAGCGGGCCGTGCGCGAAGATCGAACAACAGGGGTTTCTGATGACCGATCTTTTGCCTGGTTACCGAATCGCCATTTCCGCTCAACAATCTCGTTGTAAACGAGCTGCGGGGAATGCAGCGCTCCGGCATTGTCTTCGTAGGTGTTAATCCAAACGCGCATCACTTGCGCCTGTGTTCGGATGGGCGTGGGGCCGGTTAACACCTTTGGTGACTGAACTCTGACGTTATGAGGAACAACCACGACCTTTGGGGCGTCTGGCTGACCGCTGCTTGCAGTGGTTCTATGAACACCTACATCGCTCCTCGGGTGGCCAGGACTCACGGTGCTGGTTTGAGTGCTTGTCTGCACCGGCTGATGCCCAGGGGCTGCCTGATATCCGAGATCGGTGACGGGGCCGGCCGCATCATTGGTCAGCTCATAGACTTCCCGTGCGCTCTTGCAGGAATAACCGGCCTCTGAGTAGCCCTTACAGCTGAACTCCGGGTCTCCGATGGTCGTGGCACAACCGGTCATTGCTGCGCACAGTGCAAGAATGCTTAGTCGCTTCATCCCCGCCCCTCCAGGAATGCTTTGAACTGTTCAACCGTCCGGAATGCACCCAGTTGCACGCCGCCTTTTTTCGAGAGTGTGTACGGCACGGATTCAATGCCTACTGTGTTCGCGGTTCTGCGAGCGACAGCCTCTTCTTCGTCGCGGCAAGCGTCGGTAACGTCCGGGCTCATGTTGCGGGAGAGAATGACCTCGCCCAGCGTGTCAGGCTCTACACAGGAAAGCTGACTTACATAGTTGTCACTGCGGGGGCCGAGCAGCGGGATTACGACGTTCACAAACACGTACTCGTCTGTCAGCTCCGGCTGCATTTTCAGTATTTGGTGGCAGTAGGGGCAAAGTGGGTCGATAAAGACCACGACTTCTTCCTTATTGCCATCTTGCTCGCCAACCTGGTACTTGAGCATGTCTGTACTAACCACTCGATCGATGAGTGAAGCTACTTGTTCCAAACGATTTGTACCGGTTACGGAGGCACCCTCAGAATAAAGCTCTTTCGCTTTGTCGATGGATGCGATTACCTCCATACCCTGTTCTCGATCGACAAAGCGGCCCGGTATTACGAAGCGACCGTCACCACTCATCAGAACGGTCTGGCCGTCTTCGAGCTTGTGAAGGAAGATGCCACCTTTAACCGGCAGCTCGACCGACTCTTTGGAGTTTGCGATCGCAGCATGAGAGACCCCTAGGGCGGTGGCCATCGTTGCAATCAGTGCTATGTTTCTGAGATGTAATGTTTTCATGAGCTCTATCCTAAAGAGACTTTCCACCATTTAGTTCGCGAAAGGTGGCCAATTTCGGGGCTGTTTTATTGCTGAAAATCGATTTCAATCCCGGAAGTCAGTACCAGGTCAATTTCGCGTCCGGCTTTGATCTCAAGTACCGGGAAAATCTGGTCAGCGAGGTCGATGTAGTAGTCAGCGATTCGATCAAGCGCTTCGCCTACACCTCTCGCACCTGCCGATTGAAGGGCGTCAGACGACAGATTCTGCTGGAACGGCTGCACACCGCCGGTATCGTTGGTCACGATTTGCGGAATGGGTGTAGAGCCAAAGGCCCGAGACATTGCGGAAAGGGTTCCGGCTAATAGGGATTGGGCAATGAGCTTGCCTTCACGGTTAACCAACTTGCCTCGAACACCGGCAGACCCGTCCTCACCCACAGCGAATGACTTCAGAGGGACTTCTACAGCTACGCCGTCGTTGTCGATGCAGGACAATACCTCTGATCGCAGATAGGCCCGCTCACTGCTCATCTCTCCGTAGCCGCTCACCAGGGCAAAGCACTCGGAAAAGTCACTGGTGTAGAAGTTCGGCATGATGGTGTCATGCTTGATTCTGATTAGCGCAGGGTGAGGCTCTGCCCTGGTTTCCTGATTCGTCGGCGCATCCAGACCGGTGACCAAAACCCCACTAATAATGGAGCCGGCTGGCAGATACTGAGGGGTTCGCCGAGAATCTCGATCAGCGGTCTTGCTCTCTTTGACCTCTGGCTCGATCGTGATCAGTTTGAACGGAGGCTCTGCCTGCTCCGAGGCTTGAGGATTCCGTGCTGCGTCAACACCAGACGCTGGCCGTACAGGCACCTGGAATGCCTTTTCGTCATCCCAGATTTCCTTGCTGCCCGAACCGGCAGTCTTGCCTTCGGCCGCCGCAGTTCGCTGCCATTCCTTTTTGGCATCTTCCAGCATGGCGGCGATTTCTGTCTCAGACATGCCCGGTTCTACGGTAGATGGATTGTCTTTCGCTGTTTGAAGCTGCCGCTCTAGCCGCTCAATGGTTTTCTGCTGCGCCTGCATCATGCGGTTGAATTCTTTCCGCAGCTCTTCGGCTTCCGATGCTTTGGCCACCTCCTTTTCCAGCTCCTCGTTGCGCTGTTCTGCCTGGCGAATACGGCGTTCCAGCGCCTCCATACCGAACCGATCTTCGTTAACCCCGGTCAGGCTGACGGTGCTTGCGGTAATGCGATCCGCACGGGACGGCGGTTCCTTGAACAGGAAGTTTGAAAGAAGCGCGACCCCGAGAGCCAAGCCAATCCCCGTCACAATGAATTTCTTTTTCTTCGGATCCAAACCAATCCAATAGTTCTTGACGCGCTCCATTAACGACCTCCTAGTGCGCTGGGTCGACGACTCTTCTTCTGAGCAGCGGGTTTACGCTCAAACGCAACGTACATTTCTGTTTGCTGGCTCGGTTCGAGGATCGAGTTTGGCCACTCAGCAGCGGCCACTACACCTTCGGCGGCACAGTGGCTTCCAATGACTTCCACAGGCTCATTACCGGTATTGGTTGCCACAAGAATCTGAACCACCAAATGGTGGCCTTCGGCGACTTGAGCCACCTCATACTGGACTTGTGGGCCACTGAAGCAGGTGTGAACGTCTTGTATCGCAGGTGATCTCAGCTTGTAGCCCTGCGGCAGATTTTCCTTGGCGAGCTCTTCAAACAAATCCACCAAAGCGCGGGTGTAATTGCCTCTTTTCTCCCACTTTTCGGCCGTCGAATTCCCCATGAAATACCCCCCAGCCGGAATCCCGATAGCATCTTCACTGAGGCTAATTTCGTATTGACTGGGAGGCATAGCGCTGGGCACCAACGTGAGCGACAACGCCATGCGTGGATTCTCATGCGGAGACACAAACAAGGTTACTGGGCGGGTCGAGTTCGTCGCGACGAATACCACCGACCCATCCGTTTTGATCTGGGCGTCTGCTGCGGTGGTTTGAATTTTCGGATTTTCAAAAGGAAGAAGTATCCGGTTTGGATGGCCCCGGCTGATCTGTAAGATCTCATTGACGCCGGGTTCCATCACGATATTGCCGCTGCCCTGCGGGGTTGCGGTGTTACCGGCCTGCTCGGACTCAGTGGCTTTGCCGTTACCTGACGCTGAGAGCAATTCCCCCTGAAGCTTGCGAAGCTCGCTGTTTAAGCGACTGGAATTAACTCGCGCTTCTACTGGCTTGGAGCTTTCTGCTTGAGACGAAGGTGTACTTGAGCTCCCTGCATTGCTCGCTTTCGGAGGTGCCGTTTTACGGACAGGGTCGGTTACAGACAGCGGGATCCCAGGGAGATCCGCAGCTGCGATGAGAGGCTCCGCGTTGGCTGGCGTTGCATTCATCAACGATGCTGCAACAAGGCTTGCTAGAATTGACCGCTTCATAAAAATCCTTACCTCACATCACGCTCAGGCTTTCCTTCATAAGTCCGGAAAGCAGTAATTTGTGGTCGATAGTTCTGCACCTCTATTTCCATTTCGTAGGTGATTTCTTCCCGGAACCCCCTGTCGCCTCGGCCTTGGGTTTCTCGCTGTCCATAAATGACAACGCGGTTTGTGTCAGGCCAATAGGCGGTTGATCTGGGAATAAAGCTGATGGACAGGTCGTTGTTCTTGATCCGCTGAATTTCCGACTCCAGTTGAGATTTCACTTCCCGGAATGTTGACGGATGAATGACCTGGCTCAGAGTGTCGAGATAAAAGTTGGCGGTTCCCGCGTGAACATTCCCCAGCATCGCTGAGAACGTCAGCCCCATGGCCAGCTTGTAGCTTTCGCTGGCATGGCTATAGCCCACTTCCATTTTTTCGAAGACTTCGGGCGGGGAAAAAACAACAACCGGATCTTTGTTCGCGGCCATGCTGATCGACACCACCAGGGCAATCGCGAGGACTGGCAGCGAGAACCTGTGTATCAGGTTCTCAAGTCGCAGTTCAGACCAGGTTTGCTTCAGCTTTTTAAGTTCCATTCACTGACTCACTGATTACTTTGTAAAGTGCTGATCGAAGCGGTTGGGGATGGTTCGAGTTTCCTTGAGAGGGAAGCCGAACCAATAACCGGCGTGGAGCATAAAAGCCTTGGGTTGCGTGTTCTTCATTCTGCGCACGGCAGACGAGACAACGATGCCAAGGAGCACACCCAACCAAGGGATATCGGCCATGAAGCCGGCCAAAAACAAAGTGAAAAACGTCATCACCTCATCGATCGTCCATTTCAGAACGATTCGAGGCTCGTCGACATATTTCGGGACTTTTATCGGTTCACTCATATCTAACCTCCTGAACCCAAAAGATACTTAGAATCCAGGAGGTTTTGTTCGCGAAAGGTTCAGCTTTGCGGGGGTGTTTCTTTCAAATCTGCTTCTGTACGTTGGATGTCATCACGACGATGGTGATAGATACCGCTACGCCCCAAAAGAAGATCGCAATCGGATGAATGCTGATCGGGGAGGTTACGTAGAACAGAGGCAGCATGAGAACCAATGCAAGGGCATGGCCTGCGGAGTGGTATAGAACTGGGCTTGCGTATCCATACGAGACCTTCTTGATCGCCCTGACACACATGCCGTGAATGACCGCAGGAATCATCAGGGGAAGCAAGTATGGGAACCATAAAGCCAGGGTTTTGATTCTCTGTATGGCCTGATATACCGTGAGCCAAAACAGCTCAAGCCGGCCTTCGACATATGACCATGTTTGCCCGCCCAGATCCTCGATGCCTCCTGACCTGGCAATCTCATCCTTTGAGGGCACTATTCGATAGCTGGCTGCCACAATCCCAGTGTTGACAAAATTATTGTCGAACGACTCGTTGGATAGCGTCACCAACTTGTTTACGGCCGGGAGCCCCATCCAATCCGCCATCATTCGTCGTTCATTTTCGATCTGCTTTTGAAGGAAGTCGCTTGGCAGCATCACGCCGACCAAAATGATCTGCAATATCCAGGCGATAACCCAGACCAATATGCGTGTTTTCGTCATGCTTCAACCCCTTTGAGCTTCTGTTTTACCGGGACATCGAGCATTCTGAGATCATCCTCTTCGAGCAAAAAACCCATAATTTGCTGAGCGTCCTCGTCAGACACCCATTTCACTATCGGGCCGCTTGAGACCGATCGGATATCATCGACCCAGTTGAGAAGGGGGCCATGAGCGGGATACGACCATATCTGACCATTGCCAAGCGCGATTTCATAACATGCACCAAGGAGGGTGTGCCTCTTGATTTCTTTCAAGAGCAGCTCGTAGAACACCCGCATAGTGATCTTCCTTTCAAACCACAAGTCGTTCCCCGAGCGGTAGGAGGCACGCATCTCTCTGAGGACATAATGCAGGTATGGCTCCCCTTCCCTCTCTTGCACGCACAATAGGGCCGCTGCCCGCATTAAAATCCCATCGATGGTTGGGAATGCCATCTTGCACTCGGCTCGGAAGCTGCTTGTCTGGGATTCTTTGACGGCTTTAGAAAACAGCTTGGCGTTGTATTCCTGGTTGATAATTTTGTGCATCAGATTTCTCGCTCTGTCATCCAGACCTGATCATCCAGGGACACTTCAATGTTGCTTTGGATGATGGGAAGCCTTCCTTTTCTGATCCGCCCCCCTGAGAACGAGGCTATGTATTCGAGGTTTGGCAAGTTGCCCAACAGGGCGGGCGGGAACAGCGGCATTTCCGTCTCAATCAATCGCTCACCGTACCCACCGGAGAAGCTGGTCGGGTTTGCGTTGTCGATGGCGTTGGTGTTCTGGGTATGCATGATCTGGCGGATAATCGTGTCACCCATGGGTGCAGAGATGAACTCCTGGGTTTGATCGTCTTTTGTGCGCAGACCAATCAGGTTGTTGGCGTTCGCAATGACCTGTCGAGCTTTGGATTCATCACCCATTCGAGCAATAAAATCGGGGTATGCCTGACTGCAAATTGTTACCCGAAAACCTGCCCCCCGACCTTTATTCATCAATTGAATCAATGGCTTATTGATGACCTCGCTCGCCTCATCCACGATCACATTAATTGGGCGATTGCTCACCGGGTAGTTATATCGGTCACCCGCCACGGCCGTCAGGTCAGCAAGAAATATCGAGCCGATCGCCGATCCAACGGTCGAATCACTCAAGCTGTCGAGTCCGACTACGACAACTTGGCCGCTGTTGATAATCCTGGATGAGTCCGTGATCGGGCGAATATCGTGGATGTCTTCTTCGTCTGGAGACAATAGATCTCCGAGCTCACCGGAAGTGAGCTGGTTCAGGATCGGCTCAAGAGAGGCAACCATCTTGCTGAAGTGCGATTTCTCGTGCTGGAACATTTTGCACAAGCCGTCGAGCGACTGTTTGCGATGCTTCTCCTGAACATGGTTGACATAAAAACTCACCAGAATGCGAGTCTCAGCCTCTCCATCTTTTGCCTTCTGAAGCTTGGATGCCAGCGCTGTACGCCAGTTGGGCACGCAGTCATCAAAATGGTTTGCCAGGGCCCTGGCCAGCAGCTTGGCCGGGCCGCCCTCAATGTATTGCCGTAGGCGGCGGAAGTTTGGTCTGGTACCTGTTTCGATCAGACCTTGCACGATGTTGTTGATCGCCATCCAACTGAACTGTGCGAACGGATCATTGTCCGCGTCGGACACGATGAGATCTTTCACCCGTGATGCCAGTTCGGTCGACCGGTTCCAGTTTTTCATGGGATCAATCCGGACGGATTGTTCCGGGTAGGCAGGGTTAAAAGTCATGAATGCTTCGGGCTTCCCGGCTATCTTGCAAGCCCGAAAAGCGTTTAACATCAATTCCTTATCGCCTTTGGGGTCGATTATAATTACTGCTTCGTTTCTGAAAATTGCTTGTGAAACGATCAAGTCGAGCAGGCGAGTTTTACCGGCCCCAGTGGTTCCAAATACAACGGTATGCAGACTCAGATGGTCTGTTGGAATAACAAGATCCTGTTCGTTGGGCTCGACACCGTGAATCCAGGGCTTGCCCATCATTTTTTTCGCCTTCTCAGCGCCGAACTTTTTGACAACCTGCTTATCAATGTCCTCTTCCATCGAGCGCTTTGTGATCTCATACACTCGCTGGGCGTGCTTCTGCCCCCATTCGAAACCCTTTCCGATCCATAGGTTCTCGTTGAACTTGGCTCCGGGCTTGGTCACTTTTTTGTAGAGATCTTCAATGTCCATGAAGGTGAGTTCTTTACCGCACAGATTTCGCTTCACCTTCATGTGCTTGTACGCCTGCACTCCCTGAAAGACCGCCATGCACAAAGCAAATGCGCTCACGTAGTAGAATGGCCCTGATGGCAGGGAGCCGTAATGGGCGATCGCAAAGCAGACCCCCGTGCTGGCGATCCAGGCCAGCATGGAGTAGGCCTCAAATGGAGGCCGCCACGGCATTTCGTAGTCAGGGTTAGACACGGTTACACCTCACTATCCGGAACAAATAAATAGGTTTCTTTATCGATTGTTTTCGTTTGAACATCGGTTCGACGCAGAGCTGAAATCAACGACAAATAAGACGAAGATGAGTCCACTTCGCTTTGGTACCAGGCAAGTCCATCGTTTTGATGGATCCAGATACCGCCTTCCCCATCGACCTTCTTAATTTCAGGCTTAACGTCTCGGAAACTGGCCATCATGGTATCGATAACGGGCGACCGGGCGGGCTTCTTGTCCGCCAAAGACTTTGGCATAGGTGGCGGCGTGTCTTTTTTGGCTGCCCTTTTACGTGCTTTTGGCGCTGCCTTCTGGCCACCCTTTGGTTTTGCCGCCGGCTTTTCCTTTGCTGGAGGGTTGGCTTTTGGCTTGGATTTCTCCGGTGAATCATCCCCCGTAGGTGCGCTCTCATTTTCGGCAACTGGAGCCTCTGGTTCTGGCTGAGGGCGATGAGGTGCCGGCTTTGGATCAGGCTTGGCTGTCTGCTTGGAAGAAGTCGGCTTCGGTTCAGGGGCGCTTGGAGGTGTATCCTCACGCTCCTGAGCGGTACCGAGCTCTGCCAGCTTTTTCGCAAGCTCGCCGCCGATAACCAATACCGACAGCGTTTTCTTGCCGACCTTACGTTTTTGGACGGCCTTTGCTGACAGCATGGAGTCTTTCTTCAGGAGATCAGTGATCAGCGCGAGCTTTTCGCTTTTAGCGTCACCGTAGATCTCCATGCCGGCGGGGTAAGGCAGCAGTATTTCATCGTCAACAAACATGGCCTGCGAATTTGGCCCTGGCACAAAACACGCCTTGAGAACGTCGCCTTTATCGCCGTAAGCGTTTAGCCACTCGCTGGACGGGCCCTGGTCAATGGCTTCAGATTCTTTGCCGGTCTGGCTGCCATCGTTGTCGCCATGGCGTTTCTGGCTGTCTACCTCCGACTCTGGCGTTTGGCTGTCGCTGCGTTCCTCTTGTTCCGTTGAAGGCTTAGCAGGGGCAGGTTCGTCTGTACTAGCCGCTTTATCCTGGTTTTCAGTCGACTCCAGGACGGGTACAGACACGCCCTGCTTCAGTAGCTTTTCCTTCAGTGGGCTGGGTTTGTTCTTGCGAGCTTCTTTCTCCTCCAGCTTCGCTTGTTCGAGCTCTTCCTTTCTCGCCTGAATTCCAGCCTCACCAACGGCTACAGCGACCTTGGCTGGGGCAATATCGTCAAACAGGACGCCTTCACCGTTGATTTCAACCACGGTGAGGACAGTGAGATCGATACCATGCTTCTCAAGGGGTTCGGGCGCGATGTGGCGATAATAGGTCTGGTTTCCCTCGCCATCCTCATGCAGCTTTATCAAGTCGAAGTCCGCGAGCGACTCCGCTATGGTTGAGCGGCTTTTGGGGATGCCGCGAGTGCCATCCTTTTCCAGCAGGTTGACGATATCTTTAACCGCCTTGTCCCATTCCAGGAAAATGCCTTGCTTGGTTACCCAAAGCGGCTGCCCTTCTTTGTTCGCTCGCCATTGATCGCTTTCGATCAGTCGCTTCATCGCATCCAGCAGATACTTGGGTACCGGTACCGCGACTGAATCTTCGCCTTCGGAGATTTTCTGCCCTTTGACATCCTCCGCCACACTGGTCTGGTCAGCCTGCATGACCAGCTCATACATGACGCGGGCCGATCCTTTGGGTTGATGCCCGGAGATCGTTTCGTGGATGGCAGAGATGATCCTCGGGTCACCATCGTTCAGCCAGGAGAATACGTGTGGCGGAACAACCTTCATGGTCAGCAGATGACTGAATTTTTCGTGAATCTTGTGTTCGCGGTTCTTCCGCCAGCCAACGAAATAGCGATCGAGCTTGTTGGTGGTCAGAAACTCGTGGAGCGTCTGGGTGTAGACATCCCACTTCAGGCGGCCAGAGATGTCCGTCACGGACACGTCATAAGCCGACTTTCCAATATCGTGCGTTATCCCTGCAATGAACACCGCGAGCCGCCAGCGCGGTTCGAGCACCTTCCGGCGCTGGCCGGTTTCATGCCCATCAATGATTTTGGAGTGGAAGCGCCGGGTAGCAATCAAGCCGACTTCCAGACCGTGACGGAGCATCCCGCCAGCACCGCGATGATGGTGGTTCTTGGACGCGGGCAGCAGATGGACGTAGGCCGCAAACGCTTCGAGAAGCGGCGGTATCAGCGTTTGATAATCAGACTCCGGCAGGGCCAGCTCATGCTTGATCTGTTTGATCAAGCGCTCCTGTGTCGCCAGGAGCTGCTTGGGCGTTGCGTTCGGCAACCCCTCATGAAACGGCGGGTAGCGCGGAATATCACCCATGGCAGCCAGGCCGCCGGGCTCGAATTTAAGCTTGGCATCAGCTCCGCTGCCGCGAAGCTGGCCATTTTTTGAAAACAGAGAAGTTAGCCATTTGATCATGGCCGATAAGATACCGCCGCTGATGAGCAAAAGGTTTCGGAAACAGCACCGAAAATGGGGGTCTTTCAGAACTTATCGGAGATTTGAAGCTGGTAGCCTGTGCAGTAAGTAAGCAATAGGGATTTTCGATGAAAAACACGACTTCTTTTGGGGCTGCATGCCTGGTTGTAGCTGTGATGTCCGGGTGTTCTGGGGTGTCCAGCAAGTCGCCTACCGCCGTAACGGTGGAGCCTGTCCGTTATACCGCATTACCAGATGTCGACTACGGTGTGTCCTATTTCGAGGATCGCAAGTCGTTTGTCGTCTATGAGTCCGGTTATGAGCATGTGGTGCTGCCTGATGGGCGTACCGTGACGTTCAAGCCCTCCTGGGACGACGCTGATCTGATCACGATTGCCGGCCAGCTCGACGATAATCAAGCGCCCGTGACAGCGCCTATCGAGCAGCCAGCACCGCCTGCCGTCGAACCACAGGCCGAAAGCGCAGCAGAACCGGATGAGGAGCCAGCTTCGCTTGACCGGCCGCTGACGCGCAAAGAGTCTGCATGGGACAGGCTGTGCAGGGGCGACCTTGAGAGCATGACCGATGGTGACTATTTCCTGGTTATGACCACTGAGATGCCTTCGATGTTCGAAGACTGGTGTAATCGAAGAGAAGCCTTCAGTCAGCTTAAATGAGAGCTTGCCATGTCGTCTTTACAGCTTCCTGAAGCGGTAATGTGTGACGGTACCGGGATTCCCCGGTACATCCCAGATCATTTGGCTCGGCGAATTCTCTTTTGGGATGACGAGCGTAAGGAAAGTGGGCACATCATTGTCTGCTTGCAGAACGGCTGGTCATTCTCCTCTGCGGAACACGTTGACGTTGAGCCTTTCCGTAATGTGACCGAAGCGGCCTTGGCGATCGCTTCGGCAACCCCCTGCCCTTGCACCAATTGCAAGGAAACCGTTGCCATACTAGCCCTTGAGTCTATTTAACTGATCATCGCAGCGGCACAGAAACTGTGTCGCTCACCTCTAAAATATACCAACATCCACTTATCCCCTGTTCCTGATTGGCGAGCCCAACTCCGAGTTCGGCGCGGCCCAGGTGTCGCACACAGCTTGGGCTTTCCCTTTTACTGTCTTTGTTTTTCTCGCGTTTTTTTGAATTTTCTTGAATAGGCGGCTGAGGAAGCGATACCCCTATTCTTTGCTATGGCACGGGGTTTCAGGCTGGCGCTATTGTTAAAGACCTATTAGGATGTTGGTATATTTATTGTCGTTGTAGGACGCTGACATGCGCTATTCGCCGGATCAACTGGCTGCCATCGAGGAAATCGGGCGAAACATGGAAGCCCTTGAAGCCCTTGCCAATGAGCTTTGCGATCAGATTCGCGCATGCACCATGATTGCCGCCCAGGCCTCCCAGCTGCCAAGACCAAAGAAAGATGCGGAAACCGATCTGCCCTCACACATCGAGCCGGTTGAGCACCTGACTGGAGAAGAGGCTTTGACTCTGGCTCTCAAAGCGCTTACGGATTGGTATGGCGACGGGGAGCACTCGACCAAAGCTGTCGCCAGAACGCCGGGAGTGGTTGTGCTGGACGAGGGAGATTGTCGTGTTGAGACGATCGGCGGGCTGTTCGAGCAGGCCAACCACATCAAGCAAACAATCCGGGATCTGATCCCTCGGCTTGGAAGCCAGGATGAGCGTTTCCGGCTCCTGCATGATCACCATCGGATGCTGATCACGCTTCAATTAATCCGGAACTGGACGCTTTTACCACCCCAGCCCCGAATTCAGAGCGTCACATTTACTTGGGGGATTAAAACCGAAATCAAGAAGGTCACAGTGGACGAGCTACTGGCGAAGATGAAGCGTTACCTTAATGATCCACCGCCAGATGTGTCTCTATCTCAATGGAATGACGCGGTAAATACAGAGTTGAGTCACGTCGCGTCTCTGTCCAGGTCTACAGAGTTGCGTTTTCGTCGTAAGCTGATTGTCCGACCGTTAGCGAACATCAGATTCAGGCAGGACACGCAGGGCACCGAAGGCCAACGCCCCCCTACCCTACTCCGAGAGGCTCACACCCCCATCTTCACTTTCCAGCGCCCAGGAGACGCGATCAGAATCAAGCCCATCGGGACGTATGATGAGCGACTGAGAAAACAACGCAAACCAAGAGCCGACAGGAAGGCGTGCGAGAAACCGGTCACCTGGTTGTTTCCGGTCTACCAGATTTAAGATTGGTCGGCCGGATCCCAGCGCTTCATTTTGATGGATGTTGGCCCAGGCCGTACCCAAATTCCGCAGCTATCGCAGACGAATTGATTCACATCCTTGGAGGATGCTCTGTATATCGGAAAGCTGACTTTGTTCCTGCTTGGGTAATTTTTCAGCGTTCCAATAAAGCGATGCGCTTCATGCTTTTTATTAGTCTCGATTAAGACACCTTCAAAGCGATAGAAGTCCCTTCCAAATTTCGCTTCGGCCCAAGCGTGGCGACTGTTGCCAGTGATTCTGAACTGCCAGGCACCAGGCTCTTGAGCTGACGATACATACGTTGTGGGGGTGTCGTCTTCAGCACAGCCTGATAGAGCTGCGGCGAGGACAACCACCAACCAAGGTCTGATTCGTGACTTTCTGGTTCTCATTGGGCAACGACCTCAAACTCTTTGTCGGCGGGGGGGCATAATAGAGTGCCTGGTTAATGGTGCCCTTTCGCCAGAACGGAGTGTCGTTGAAAGCTGTAGGTTTTAGCCCGCCTTTCTAATCATGCCTTCGACTTTTTTGATCGCCTCATAAGTAACAACCCGACCAAACAGCAAAGTTTCATCAGAGCCGCTTTGCTGGTTTGATTCTTGGGAGATATCCCCTATGCCTCGCTGCTCCATGTCGATCTCAGTCAGCTCGAACCCATCTTGCGTGGCCACCAGTGCCTCAAGCCGTTTCTTGCTGTGATCGGCAATCGGATCCGGCAAATACAAATCCATGTAGCCCTGGCCTCCGGCCCTGGCTACCCGGCCCCGGATTTGGTGAAGAGCGGCAAGCCCCATTCGCTCTGGACTGACGACGACTACCCGTTGCAGGCCGGGAATGTCCACACCGACCTCAATGACGCTGGTGGCGACCAGTATTCTTTTGCGCCGGCTCTTGAGCTCTTCGATTGCTTCATTCTTTTCCGCTTCAGTCATGCCGCCGCTTATGGAGGCAACCATCCCCGGATAGAGCTTTTCAAACTTCTTTGCCGCTTCTTCAACCGAGCGTGTCCTGGAATCCGGCTCCGATTCTTCTTTCAATGGGTAGATCACCAACACTTCACGCCCAGCCGCGAGCGTGGACTGAATTTTTTGCATGATCTTTTTCTGTGCGAGTGCTGGAGATTGTTTTGTTGCGACAATCTCCGTGGTGATGTTCTTTTTGACGTGCGCCCCCTGAAGCCGGGAGAACGACCACTGCCCGAACTTCATCAAAGCCATACTGCGCGGGATGCAGGTGGCCGTGGCCTCGATCAGGTGCTCATCACCTCGCCGGCACAACCCCTCCCTTTGGGATCTGGAAAATCGCTGCTGCTCATCCACGATCACCAAATCAAGTTCGCCGACATCTCTGTGCAACAGTGCGGTTGAGCCCGCCAGGATCGATGCCGACAGGATCTTTGACTTGGTTTGCTCGTTGTCCGGTGCCGCCCCTGTTATCAGGGCGGTTGAGAGCTCTGGCCACCATTGAGCGACCCGTTCCAATGTCTGTGCGGCCAACACTCCCATAGGAGCCATGATCGCAACTCGGGCTCCCGCTTTAGCGGCTGCGGCCGCCACGCAGGCAAATACCGCTGTTTTACCGCTGCCAACGTCTCCTGAGATCATGTGACGCATAGGTGTGTTACCACCCAGTCGCCCGACCATATCCAGAACCGCTGCCATCTGCTCTTTGTCCAGTGTGAAAGGCAGTCTTGCGGCGAGCTCCCGAGCGTCGTTTACCGACACTGACAGTCTCTGATGCCGCTTTGGGGGGGTATATCGGGAGGCTTCTGAGACTCGATGAAAGGCGGCAATGCATTCGAGAAGATGTTGAGCCTTTTCACCAGCTTCCTTCGACTTCGGTACATGAGCAACCCGGATCACCTTTTCCAGATCGACATTCTGATAACCAAGGGCAGAAATGATCGTGCCCACAGGTTGGAACGCTTCAACCGATTCACGTAGCTTTTCCGCTGCCTCAGGGATTGCGGCCGGCAGCAGTTCAAGCATCTTTGACCGGACGGTTTCCGCCTTGATCACCTTTGGCTTGCCAGGGTAGTTTGGTCGCATTCTTCCAAGCCAAAACTCTTCCACTACCGAGGGGTTGTTCAGCCACAGCTGTCCAGACCACTCAGTAAGCACGCCAGTGACTCCCAGCCGCTGGCCTCTGGCCAGGCCCAGGTTTCGAGTGTCGCCAAAGAACGACATGCGGATAGGGTTTTTGTCCACATCCCACAGGGTTATAACCGTTCTAGGGACTTTCCCAAACCGGACATCCGGATCAAATGCCACAACCCCAATGACAACAACGGGATCAGGTGTGCCAGGTCTCAGGAGCCCAAAGTGCTCTACTGGGAACCGTAGATCATCCCAGCTTTTCGGCAGGAGCAAAGGTGCTTGCCAAAGCTCTTTCGGGCCTAGCTGCTGAATTTTCCCTAATGGGTTGGTCTTTCTGGTTGGCTTGGTGCTCATTGGCGGAGCTTCCGTGAAAACTTTATGTTTTCAGGCTCTCACGGAAGCTTGCATCTGCAACGGGTAGATCAGGAGAAGTTATCCACTGAAATCGTGGAATATCATTGTGGAAAAGCGAGTTAACACTATGTTTCTACGAGCCATCTCACGATTGGTTATTTTGCGATCAATCGTCAATAGCTGAAATCAGGGGCGATCCCCTCATCACCTGTCTCATGACTTTCCCCATCGGCAACACCCGAACATTCATTCTCGGATCTTTCCGGAGCGTCATTTCTGCGGTTATCTGAGCCAGGTCGCGTCTGAAACAGTATTCGGCTGAAGCAGCAAGCCCCAGGCGTTGGGCACATCTCAGAATCATCATTCGCGACACTTTGAGCCGGGAAAATCCGCAATGCTGCATCACCTGAAGCACAAGAAGATTTTCTACCTCAGAAATTCGTTTCTTTTGGGCCAGCCGGGACAAATAATCGAGTTCCACATCAGACCGAAAGCTAAGCCAGCGGGCCACTGAAAATTTCTTGTGGTGCTGTGCATCCTTGGTCAAACATTCGATCATGGCGTGATCTTGCATTGGGTTACTCACATCTTGTTCAGTCATATCTCATTATTTCACAGCAAAATCTCATTTTGATTTCGAAAAGCTACTGTTCAGCCTGGCTTTTCGAATTCCGTCTTTGCTCAATATCCAGCGCAAGATTGAGCGTGTCTTCCATGTCTTCTGTCCACTTCCCCTTGAAGACTCGACCTTTATCCTTGAGGTAAAATGCACTGACTTTGTGCCCTATTTCATGCGCCCGAGCCTTGGAATAGGCCTCACCCAACAGCGTAGTGGGGTCAACGTAGGCTTTCATGGTGGCCCGGCCGCCAGGGGCAATGCCCTCTTCCGCTTTCAAATACACAGTCCCGGTGCCAACGGTGTCGCTGTTTACGATAAGGCTCAGTTCAATGTGTGTTAAAACACTATCTGAGTCGTTCTGCACTTCTGACTGGATGAACCACCTTGGATAACCGAACTCATCAATATCAGAGCCTCGCTGCATCTGACCAATTGAAATCGCTTGTTCAAGGCCATTGAACTGCTCTATTTCCGCTTTCCGGCGCAAAAGTGTGTCTTTGCTTTCCAGTGCCTGACGCTCAATTTCCTGTTCCGCCAGCTCTCTCATCGGGCGTGCTTTGTCGTGGAGGTCGTTCAGCGTCCAGGTTTCCGCACCGGTCAGTGCCTCTTCTATCAATTCGTCAATTTCTGAGGCACTTAAAACATTGAATTCATCCTGGCTGATGCCCTTTTCCTGTATGTGCCATGACAATATGAGCGCAACACTCTCCATGACCTTATTGGCACCTTCCTGATCTCCTGTCTCGCTCATTTCGAGGAAACGATGCACAAAGTTCTCAGTCTGCCTAGTTTCAACTTGTGCTTGCACCGTGCTGTCTGCATAGACATTGATGGGCGCAAAGACGATGGCGCAGGAAGCGGAGAAGGCCAGAACTATCCCTCGGATCATTGAACTCTCACAAACCGGTTAATGTGATGACAGAATAGCGAAATGGACGTTTTATTTGCGGGGAATACCCCCTTCATTTTTCCCGTGTTTCAACAAAAAGCCGCCTGGAAGGCGGCGCTCATCAGTTCAGTACCAGGGGTGGCAACGGAAGCTTCAGGAAGGCCATGCAGGCGTATCGCCTATCGCAACGCTTGTAATCGTAGGCATTCATCACAATCAAATTACTTTCAAGATCCCACATGGCCCCAATCCAGGCCTTCATGGCGTCGGTCATCCTGTTCAACTCCGGCTCAACAGTTTCCTGGGCAGAGTAACGGTGCTCTATCTCCCGATACCGGCGCTCAAGCTCCTCCTTCTCCCAGTGCTCTCGTACTTCCGAATCACCCCCAAATCGCCGGAACGATTCTGTCATGACTCTGGATCGGATCCGATGCCTCTCCAGGTCTGCGATCGCATCGTGATGAATCGAGTTCGATAGCCTATTCTTCGTCTGGTGGCGGTAATCCCACTCACCCCCTGCCGCGTGCTCGCTCCAGAAATTAACGATGTCTTCCATCGACTCTGTACTCTGTCCGTGGCGAGTATTGGCATTCTCGTGAAGTTGCCGGTAGTGATAATCTACAAGGCGTGTGTACGTGTAGATCTCGGGATACTGGATACGGTCTCCCATCTCACGATTTCTGATGTCACGCATGAACACCCAGTCAGTTAATCCGCCAGAAGACGACATGATCCTCTCAAGATCCGGCTCGGGGATGAATCTAGGCCCTGCATTGAGCAGAGTCAGGACATCTTCTTCTCGCCGTGGTGATACGTCACCCGCATAAAGCGCAATGATCAGCCGGGCGGTCGGGTGCTCCCGTTCGTACAAGGCTGACACTGCCTGGTAATAGATACGCTCGCGCAGCTCCGGACTGGCCATGAGCCCAAGAGATGTCATGGCCAGCGCCACGAAAAGGCTGATTCGCATCTTGGTTAATATCCGCATTCTTCCAGTCTCCGCTTTAACTTCTTCAGAGCAGCGCTTTTGATTTGGCTGATCCGGCCTTTTGTTAGGTTCATCCGTTTAGCCAGGCTTGCCTGCGTTTCGTTCTGCCGACCCATGTCGAAATGATGGGCTACAATCAGTCTCTCTTCTTCACTCAGCTCTCCAATCAGCCTTTGAACAATTGCCGTCATTTGCTTCTGAGAAACGTCCAACTCCGGCCTGTTGGCGGCGTGATTGTCCGGACTGGACATTAACACCAAGGCCTCTTGGTGCTCGTCCGGCATGTCTGTTCGCATAGCAGCTTCATCAAGCTTTGAGTGTAAACGCTTCATCTGGGCGTACTTGGCGAACGTCATAAAATAAGCCGCAAAGCTTCCTCGCTCTGGGTTGTACCGCTCTGCGCACCGGATGAGCAAGCTCATGGCATCGGATGTTACTTCATCCGGATCCTGGTCGCCGGATCTTACTGCACTCCAGTATATTTTGATGGCTGCATGATAAAACTGTTCGGTCAGCGAGTTAATCGCGTGCCGCCACTGCATAAACGCGCTTTTGGCTGAAGCGGAGGCCGTCCCTACCTGGTAATAGATCCGAGTCAGGAACTCTGGGCATAAACGATGTGACTCTATCATCCAGGTGAGCGCGTATTCCGACCCTGGGCTATTGTGGCTCAGGGACAGCATTGTTCGATCCAGATGATCAACCGCGGATTTTGACAGCGAGCTACAGTCGATCAGGAATCGTTTCACTCTCAAGGGAGCCTCATCTCCAAGTCGGGAGTATTCCTCTCGCCAAAGGCCCGGATCTGATATCAGTGTTTTTGCAAGCCGCTTTTGAGTGACGGCAATGACCTTCCCCAGTTCCAATTCCTGGTTTTGCGCAATGGGCCTGGTGGCCTCCTCATCGATGGCGGCCTGGAAGCCGCCAGCCTTCAACCACACTTTCTGTTCTGGTGGAGTTTGAGGGTGTTGTTGCAATGACATGGTAGAACCCCGTAAAGATTGCTTTACTTCACAATCTCACGGGGTTGAGGATCTGCAACTACGCGGTTTTCTGCTGCTGACAGGGCCCTGTGACCCGTTTAAGAGGTGGCAGAGCGTCAAGGAGCTGCTTGCCGTAGCGTTTGGTTATGAGCCTCTTATCGAGGATGGTTACCCGTCCGGTATCCGTTTCGGTTCTGATTAACCGGCCTACCGCTTGAATTAATTTCAGACTGGCATCCGGTACCGATATCTCAATAAAAGGGTTTCGCCCATTCTTCTGAAGCCATTCGCTTCGAGCTTCTTCAATCGGCGTTCCCGGTACCGCAAAGGGTAGCTTTGCAATGACCACATGCCGGCATAGGTCGCCCGGCAGATCGATGCCTTCGGCAAAGGACGCCAAACCAAAGATGCAACTTCCGTATCCACCGTTTACCGCCTCATAGTGGCGTTTTAATATCTCCCCTTTCGGCAAATCACCCTGAACCAGACATTTTTTGGCGATAGCCTCTGGCAACGCCTTATGTACTTGCCTCATTTGATAGGCGCTTGCGAACAGTACCAGTGAGCCGGTCTTCAGGTTCAGATTTCTTTCAATGTAGTCGACAACTTCACGGGTATGGCGTTCATTGTCTGACGGTTCAGCCTGAATGCTGGGTATCTCAAGTTCACCGTTGTTCTGATAATCAAACGGGCTCGGAATCCGGAGATAGCTGGTACCGTCGTTGGTTCTCAACCCCGAGGAGCGTCGGAACCGGTCAAAGCTGTTCAGCGCTGTGATCGTGGCCGAGGTCAATACCGCACCATACGCCTTATCCCACAGCATTGTTCGGAGCATGTTTGCGGCTGAGATCGCTGACACTGCCACACCAATCTCTCCGTTATCGTCCATGTGAACCCATCGAGCCATCGGCACTTTGCCATCGGTTTCCGGGGTCGACCAATACTGCCATGTGTCCACTATCTCGGTGGCCCGTTCAATGTCGTTGCCGAGATCCTGAAGAATGCGGTCTCCGGCTTCATTGGCGACGGACTTTTCTCGAATGGCCTTCCTCAGTTTTTCAAGTATCTCCTGCCCATGCTGAAGCATCTTGGCAGTGCTGACGGCAATGGATTTCCCAGGATCGCAGAATTCTAGCGGCGTTTTCCCGTCTTCGAATCGCCAGTATTTCTCTTTGGTCTGGGTCTGGAATTTCCCTTTTTGCTCGCTTGGGAAGCTTGTTTCCAGCGTTGACCTCATAGCGATCAGATCGTTTTTGGCAATCTGAGCAATTTCTTTGACCTCGCGAGCCTTTTGCTTGAGCTTCTCATCGCTCATGATGACGGCCCCGGAGTTGCAGCTTTTCGACAAGCTCTCCAAGGTCTTGATACTGCCCTTTATCCGGGTGAGGTAGGCGAAGTGTCCAATAGCTTTGTCCGGTAGATGATGGGCTTCATCAAACACATAAATCGTATCTTCGGGCTCAGGAAGAAGGACGCCGCCGCCAAGTTCAAGATCGGACAGGACAAAATCGTGATTTGTCACAATCACATCAGCTTGTTTCAGGTCTTGGCGCGCAAGATAGAACGGGCAGTCCTGATAATGGGAACAGGCCCGGCCGGAACAGCCCGCATTCGATGTGGTGACCATGCCTTTCAGGTCGTCGTCGATCCCTTCCTTGAGTTCGTCCAGGTCACCATTCCATACACCAGCTGTTAGGGATTGTTCCATGCGGACGACCTGTTCAACTTCGCCATCCTTTGGTGGCCGATGCCAATGCGCTGAGCCTTGGTGTTCTTCACCGAAGTCCAGTGCGTCTTGATTGGCGTTGGAGCCGGTCAGCTGAGCTAGATTCCGGCTGCACACATAGCGCTTTCTGCCTTTGGCAATCTGGTACGTGAAGTCGAGGTTGGCCTTTTCGGCGACCATCGGTAAATCTTTATTAGCGAGCTGCTCTTGCAGGGCAACCGTGGCCGTGGATATGACGAGGTGCTTTTCCAGCTTTTGGGCAACCGGGATTGCGCCAATCATGTAACCGATCGACTTCCCGGTACCGGTCTGCCCCTCGATCACGCAGATGTGGGTGTTCAATGTGTCGTCTGGATCAAGGGTTCTGGCGATGTGGGATATCATTTCGGCCTGGCCTCGGCGCGGCTTGAACCCCTCAATGTTCTTTGAGAGGTTTCTGTAGGCGTCCCGGATCGCTACCTTTGTTTCTTCGTTCAGCATTGCTGTCTCCAGTATTTCAGGTCTAACACCAGAATACTGGCGATCTGGAATCTGCAAGCCCTTGCCTGCCTAGAAGTTGATGGGGATAGGCCCATCAAAACGTCCGGATGTGCCGGCGTTTTCCAACTCAACTTCAAGCCCTCTGGAAAACACGGCATGGAGTAGCTCTTGGCGAATCATCTGAATGACTTCGATTTCCTTGCTGCCCTCAATGTCCCAGTGGGTCTTCACCTCAATCAGGATCTCGGTTGCCCTGTCCTCTATTTCAGTTTCTTTGATGCGCTTGATTGGCCCCAGGTTCAGGAGGCCGTGTTGGCGAACAAATGAACGGATCATCTTCAGTGCGATGTCTGTGTGTGACAACTTGCTCAAAACATTGCTCCTGATGCCAGCCACATTGAAACTTCCGTGGCCCAATACTCTTTTTGGAATGCGACGGTTGATGCCACAACTGCCACAACAAACAGAAACTCGATCACGCCGCCCGTGCTGAAGATGGGCATTGCAAATCGGCGCTTTATCGGCCAGAACACCGGGATTCCACCTTTTGTCAGGAAATCGCCGGCAAGGTGCCCGAGGTAACCAATACATAGTGAGGCGACGAGGTAGCCCCCAAGCTGGCCCCACCAAAGCAGCGCCACAACCAGGGCAATAGTGGCTATCAGCGAATGAGTGATTCCCCGGTGACCAATAAGCAGGCTTAGCGGGCCGGATATGAAAATCAGCCGGCGGCCGAGCCAGCTTTTTGGGTGATCGATGTCTGGAAGTAGCGAACCCAAAACCACTGCGATGAGCCCCCCAGGCGTTGGTTCAAGGGCGGTGAATTCAGATGCCAGAGACCAGACGACGACGCTGGTAGCGACATGGGACATGGCCATCATTGCCAGGCCCGCCTTTTTTTGGCTTCGTCAAAAGTCAGGATGCTGTCGCCGGGCTCGCCGTTGGCAAGACGCCTGGCGCGGGAGTATTGGTCACCTCTGACGTACAAATCGGCCAGAGATCGGTTGGGATCGCTCATGCGTTTCGCAATCTGCTCGGACAAGAATGCTTCTACGTTGTCGAGACGATGGAAAATGTCGGGATTCTGTTCGATGGTGTCTGGGGATACTTCGGCGATACGCGAAACCACTCTCCTGACTTCCTCCAGGTTTGACATCAACTGGTCAACATCCATTTCGGGCTTTTGGATGTCGGCCTGAATCTGGCTGGCCAGTCGAGCTTTTTTCGTGCGGACGATCGAGTTATGCAGGGTGAAAACAAGACAGCCGACGATTGTAAGGGCTACCAAAGCGATGGCGGTTGAAAACATGACTGTTACTCTCAGTGGGCTTGAGAGTATTAGACCCCATAAAGTGGAATCAGCAAGGCGGGAAAGATGTGCTTTTTATTGCATGTTTCAGGGGGGAAACCCAGTAACCCTTGGGTTTGGGGAGCAATCATGCCCAGTCATTGTGGTACCTGGTACAAACTTGATGTCAGTACCGGCCTTCAAATCGTCCACTTGGGAAAACAAAGCCAATCAAGGCTTGTTCGCTGCTAAGCGAAAAATCGATGCCCATCGCAGCGTGCGACAGGTTTGCAACGGGCTTTCGCTTGGGTGCTCCGCCCTCTACAAACAGCGTGTAAGCCGTCTGATCCTGGCGGGCGCTTAACTGTGCTTCTCGGATAGCTTGTAGGGTTTCCATAATGCACCTCTCTGCGTTGGTTGGGATCCCTCAAAACACCCGAAACAGATGCTTTGAGGGAGCCCAACCGGAGGTGCGGCCCTACAAGCTGCTCAATGAGCGATAAACGCTGGAGGCCTCTGCTGGAGAGATCTCCACTGACTCCACATCGGGAGTCAGGCGCGTAAGGAGCGCTAATCCGATCGTAACAACGATCAATGGCGCAGATTGTACCACAGGGCGTGACTTCGCCAATGGTCAGGCGAAAATGTGTTTGCGGATATTGTCCGGTAACGACAGCGTGGTTTGAGCCCTGGTCATGGCGACATACAGCAAATTGACCTCTTCCCGCTTTTTGTCTCCCTCCAACCTCTTGTCATCGAGATCCGGAAAATCATTGGCCAACTCTACATTGGGAGCCTGCAACCCTTTTGATTTGTGAGCCGTTGTCAGTATCAGATCGGCCTGGTTTGCATGGGTTGTGTTTGTCCGCATCGCATCCACCAGAGATGGCATGTCTGCCCCATACTCTTCAACAATCCGGGTCAGGCGCATCATTTCTGCGTTCTTCGAGTCTGATGCAGCTTCCTTGTACCGGTCGTAGCTCGGAAATTCTTTTATCAGCCGGAAGTCCCGGATGGAGCGACGGTCACCGGAATACAGGTGAAACAAATCCATAGCTTTATCCAGCCCATATCCATGAATGTTTCCGGCCCAGGCAATCTTCTGTCCTTTTCTGACCGCATCTGCGGCGGATTTTAGCGTTTCAGCGACTGTCCGATGAATCCTCATGTGAGGCCCGGTTAGCGGGGTGTCGTATAGGATTTTGGTGTCTGGCCCGGCCCCAATCAGCATTTCTTCCTCGGTGGTGTGCTTCTGGAGCAGCATGTTGGCCAGGGTCGCGCACTCGAAACCGAACCGAAAGGAGTACGTCAGCGGGTACTCCGCTTCATACGCAAAGCCCTCAATCGCGTTGACGGCTCCACGAAAGCCGTAAATGGACTGATGAGGATCCCCGATCAGCACCACCGGTAGCTGCTGATCATCGATGATCGCCTGCGTAACCGGGTTTACGTCCTGAGCTTCGTCGACAATCAGGATGTCAAACTGCCGGCTGAAGTCGGGCCTCTGCAACTGGAACAGCTTTAGATAGGTATCGTGGGTCGCCCTGACGCGGGTTTGGGCTGGATCAATCATCGCATCCCATAGCCGGGTGGCGATCTTTGCCAGATGGTCAGGGTCTACATCGGAGTCTTCCGGGATAGCCGCCTCTGCGTGTACGGGGCGGATTCCTTCGTCTCGGGAGATCATGAACTGCCGGACGGTTTCAGCAATCACCATCAGCGATCGATAGTTCATCTCCCCTACTGGGTCTACCGCTGCCCGTACATCCTGAGCTGTCAGGTTGTCGGCATGCTTGTCCCTGTAAATGCGCCCAAATGCGCTGTACGCCAGCGAGTTGATGGTTCGCGGTTGGACATTACTGGGGAATCGATGCTTCGCATCTCGTTGAGCTGCGTTGTTGAAGACCAGGTATAAAATCCGGCTTGCCGGCCTGGCCTTGGAGAAGGCAGACGCAGAAAAGGTTTTGCCCGAGCCGGCGAACGCCCGCACCAAGATTTTTGGTTCTCGGGCGTAAATGAATTCGATCTGTTCTTCTGTGAGTGCCATAAGTTCCTCCTGACACTCACGTTAATACCGAACTTCCGATCTGCAACTTACCAGATAGCTTGGACGCGGTTCTGGTTTGTGCTGGCAAAGGCTTCTGCAAACGCTTGAACAGACAGACCCAGCCGATCAAGAATGCTCGGTTCCTTGGCAAACTTCTTCAAATTGTCCGTGCCGAACACTTCCATTGCTACCTGCTCGACTGAACCAATGCCATCGGCCAGGCCCAGTTCCACGGATTGAGAGCCTGTCCACACGCGACCATCAAACAGGTTCTCTTCACCTGAAATTTTATCGTTGCGGCTGTCTTTGACCATGGCCACGAAGCGGGAATGGATATCCTGTAGCATCGTTTCAATATGGTCTTTGACGGCTTCGCTCTGGGGGCTGAAAGGGTCGGTGAACCCCTTGTTCTCGCCAGCCGTATACAGTCGGCGCTCAACACCCACCTTCTCCATCAGTTCGGTTGCGCCAAAGCTTGCCATGATCACACCGATGGATCCTACGACCGTTGACGGTTGAACGTAGATTTCGTCGCCGGCAGTCGCAATCATGTAACCACCCGATGCAAGGATTTCTTCCGCAACCACCAGGGTCGGCTTTCCGGTTTCTTCCTTGAGCCGCTTAATCCGATCCCGGATCAGTTCGGACTGAACCGGTGAGCCTCCAGGCGAAGACAGGTAAATGATCACGCCTTCAGATTCCGCCTCAAACGCTTTTTCAAGCAGCCCGCGAGTGTTGGCATCTGACAGATAATCTCTGCCTTTACCGATTTGGCCCTCAAGCACCACCATCGACACAAAGGGCTCTCCCATTGCGGTGGTGTCGGGTTTGCCGTCCCGTGCCGCTGAGATGGACATGAAGCTGGCGTTGTAAAGGACGATAATGACGACCGCCACAAGGATATTGCGAACCATTTTCCAGCGCCGTTCGCGCTTTTTTTCTGCCAGGTAGTCTCCAGCAATGCTTTTAATGGCTATCGCCAGCTCGGTGTTTTCACTCATCGTTCGATCCTAGTGCCGGGTTATCGTTTCAGGTATGTCCATCATCCCGGTGACCAGCCCCCAGTCAACGGAAAGCATCATCACGTTTCTGTAGGATGAGTGAACCTCAATGCTTGGAGGGATCCCCTCAGGCTTCTCCATTTCTTCCAGGTATGAGTTCAACCTCTTAAAGAAGACGTTCAAGGAGGAGACGGAAAGGGTTTGGGCGCTTCCAATGAGAAAGTGCTGCTTTAGCTTTTCTTCCACATCAAGAAGAATCATTGCCTCCTGGCTATTGTACTTGCCCGTGGATGAGCCGGCAGCCAAAAACGCCTCCATTGCAAACTGAAGCATTTTGGACATCACCGATACGTTAGAAGGCTGGAATACCGGGTTTTGAATGTAGCTGTATGATTTTGGCTGTCTATGCTCTGTCATTGAAGGGGTCATCAAGTTTGCCTTTATGTCACCTGGTTTGCTGCTAAGTCCTGGAAAATTGGCCAGAGTTTAGCGCCTAGACTCTTGCAGCTCTTCTGCTTTCTTGTTGGCTTCGTACACGGCCTCATAGGCCGCATTTTTGGCGTCATCTGAGGCCTGGGTGAACATGTACCGGTAAAAGTCGTCATGATTAGCGATATACAAGCCAACCAGCACGCCGAGAATGAATCTGAACATCACCTATTTCTCCTGAAAGCAGATTTCCACACCATTGAAACGTAAAGATCGTGGGATTTGGCTCCAAAAGGATGCCTGCATGCCCCGTGTTTCTATACTCTCACCGAGATCGCCGCCTGCAACCGGGTGCGTCAGCTCTCCGATGCAGGGAGCTTCCCGTGATTCAGTAACAGCCGGGAAATCACCCATCTTTCTGGAACACTCTTCCGCCAGAATCTGGAATCATTGAGAGATACTCAGCAAGGAAAGGATGTTTCTGGTGCAAAAACTTATATCAAAAGCGCTTCTTAGAACTGCTCTGACCGTTTTTTTGATTTTCCCCCCGATCTCGATTGCATATACGTTGTCGGATGCGGACAATAAGCTCATAGAGCTTGGGCGCGAACAGATCACAGTGCCCTCTGAGATCGACCTGGATCTGGACGAGCTGACTCGCTTCGTCGGGGCACTGTTTGAACACAGAAATGTACTTTCAGAGATCACTGCACGAATGGCGGTTGGCAAGGAAGATCGTGTTGCGTTGGTCGAAGAAATGGTTGATAGAAATAAAAAAGTGTTTGCAAAGTACCAAATCACAGCTGAGCGTGTAGCTATACTTGAACACATCTTGTTTCAAATACCGGAAATGACCGATTACATAGAAGCGATCGCCATGGAGCTACCTCAAGATGTTCGTAAGAATGCGGCGATTCCTGAGAGTTTCCAGGACGTAATTGATCGGCTTGAAGGCGTTGTTGATTACAACGTCCGCGCAGCTATCCAGGAACAGCTTTCCACAACCTCATCAGCCCTGAATAGATCAAAAACATCAGGCAATTTGTTCAGCTATTGAAGCGAGAACATTCGTGAAATCAAGTAATTTAGACAGCACTGCAACAGCAGAAACGTCATTAGCTTTCGTATCAACAATTAAGACGCAGTGGGGTCTCTCGGATAGTGATATCTGCACCCTGTTCAGATTGAAAGCAAGTGAGCTTACAGATTGCTATAACAAACCGTTCAAGTTCGATTTGGATCGCCTTGAAAGGGCCGGTTACCTGATGTCGATCGACAGTATTCTGTCTGGAATTTTCACTGAAGATCAAAAGCGGGCTTGGCTACGAAGTCGAGATACGACAACTAACTTTGGCGGTGCAACCGTGCTGGAAAAGTTGCTTTCTGGCAGGGTTAGAGATCTTTACGATGTAGAGTCCTGGCTAAAAAGCCGGATTGAGCTTTTATGAGCCAGTACGAACTCAATTCCGTCGCCATTTCATCGATGCCCGTGTATCGAGCGACTCTCTGCCCGCTATCCGCCCTTGACCAGTCGATTACATCTGACCTGATCAATTACGTTAGAGCCAATATCCTTACCTCAGATAACGAGCCATCAAAGAGCTATTCTGAGATTTATTCACCCTTCGAGCTACGACAGCCAAGCCTTTTTAGCGATGGCTCATTCCCGGTTTCGTATTATTGCGATTCAGTTCAGGGCGCAATTGACGCCCTGGCTCAACGGATTGTTGATATGCTCCCCGTATATGCAGGTGCAGACATTGACTCTTCTGCCTTGCTCGTCGTGGAGTCTAAGGTATCCGGGCGCTTTCTGGACGTGTCCAGGAACGAAGATGCTGCGCTGCTTGACCCAATGGGCGATTGGCAGAACTTTGGCCGTACAGTAAGGGCCGATTCATCGTTTGGCGGCATTCTCTTTTCTGACGATGACTCGTTTGACGAGTCTCATCAATGGCTTGCCATATTCAATCCAGAAACCTTGTCCGTTGAGGACATTCGGGTTACGCGCTATACGTTATCTGTTAATGATGGAGAGCCGGTCTGGCATCCTATTTGACCGGGATCCGACGCGTTAAAGAGATATTATTGTGGTGACAATACTCGATATCTTTCGATGTCATCAGCTGAGGCCCGAGCTCTGGATTCAATGCTGCTTCAGTCAATGACCAGGAAGCCCGTACTGCTCGTAACACTTGCTGAATGTGAAAGCAGGCCTCCTCTATCAACACTGCTTTTTCGCCTGTACTGCTCTCAATGATATCCTTCACCACTGATCCAACCATCAAATAGAACGCCTTCGTCGAGACTTCTATTTCCCCTTCTACCGTTGGTATTGTCAGGTAGGACGACCCACTCCAAAAGTCCGTAAAGATTCTGTTCGCTATCGCAGGCCTGAACACGGTATAACAAAGGAAGGCAGGATCTCTTTGGCGAATGTCGATTCGGTACTTCGGGTCATTGCTAGTATCGGCTTCCAGATTCTCGGTGCCCCTTATGTACTGATCCCACACCCAGGCAACCGACGACGCTCGCATGACCTTCAATTCGGGGTAATGATTTTCTGTCGCATGAACGGCGTGATGAATGGCTTTTTCATTCCTATCGCTGTAGCGTCGTGATAGAAGCTCCACTTTTTTGGCAAACCACTCCGGGATGCTGTAGCCGGAAATCAGCAAAGGATCATAATCTGGATTTAACAGCAGCTGGCCGACAGCGGCCGCGATCGCAGGGTGCCCTTCTTTCTTTTCCGAAACCTCAACACTGAAATCTGTCCAAAACTTCAACACCTTTGGCAACGAAGGTTTTTGCAAGTACAGATCATGAGCAAAAGCGCCAACGGAAGCTCCTGACACTGAGAATTCACTGCCTAACAAACAGAAGATGAACCCAGGGGGCTCTTCATCCCAGTTGCGAAGAAGCCCGAGCTGAAGAAAGTTCTCTTGGGCCCAGTTCGACGTTACTGGCGCATGACTCTCGGGGTGACAGATGGCCTTCACGAGTCCGTCGGTACCTGCCATGGACATAGGCCTGATGAGTTCTGAGCCCGCATGTTTGGCAATGACCTGTTGCCCTGACGGCATTTGGACAGAAATGATATTCGCCGACTCTCTCGGGGCTCCCTGTTGCCTTTGCTTTATCAGGTCATCAATGGAGCCGCCACTGACAACCGCATTGACCAGCAAACTAAACTCACGACTGCTCCTTGCCAGAAAGCGACACAACACGCCATCGTAATAGCTGACCAAAGTGCGGCCAATCGGATTGCCAGCCTCATCACTCACTTTGGCTTCAGCGAACCCCTTTGGCAGGAAATTATACTGTGAAATTGACTCCTTGACCGTTAAGGAGCCGAAGCTGAACAGATCTGGCTCTATGTCTTTTATGATCTCAGCCAGACACGCCTCGCTAATGTCAGCGTCTCCCAACAGCTCTTGAGCCATCATTAACAGGCTGTCTTCAAGTTTTCGGTACAGGAAAATGCGGGATTGATCAGGGTCGTCATTGCGCACGAGCAATTGATAGCGTGGCAAATGATATTTGGCAAGCAGGGATGCCACTATGTTTTTAGGGAAAAATTCTCGGAGCTCGTTCACTGTATCAATGCACCCTTTCTATCAGTCCTGCTATGTTGTTTCATTTTGTATCAAAAATGCACACAACTGCAATCCGTCGGGGAAGTGGTCAGAAACAGGCCGTTTTTTGGCCATCTTTAGGCCCATATTCGCAAACCTTCTCATTCATAATCATTAGAAATCATGGGAGGTTTTGATGGATTTTCAGAAAGTTTCAGCAGTTTCGGCTGACAGTCTTGCGACCGCGAATCTTGTTTTCCTTCATTCGAGCGGTGAGTCGCGACTAAGCTTTTCTCGATCGATCGCTACAGAAGCCCTCGGACAGGGAGGCCTGCTTCGTGTCACGACATTCTCCCCGTCTGTGGTTGAAAATTCCTCTGAGATCCCAGACTTCTTGAGGATCCTTCAGGATAAGGTTTCTCTACCCTTTGCGTGGGCATCACAGATCGCGGACGATTCTATCCAGGATCGCTTTCTCCAGTGTTCTGCTTTTCTCGGCGCTCTTGTTGTTTCGCGAGCCAAAGTCATTCAGGGGCTTCAAGATTATGCAGAATCCGTTGTTATGGATTCGTGGCGCTCGGCAGGAGCCGAAGCGTCTTTCTCCCTGGTGCTCGATCAGATTCAGGGTTATATCAACCCCAGAAGCCACGAAACCCTGGTTAGCCGCCTATCGAGAACAGACCTCCCGACGACGAAAACCTCCATTGATTACCTTGTGTCTGGGCTCATCGCCCTAAAGGATGCTGTGAGCCTGTATTTGGAGAAAAGTTCAATACCTGAAAGTTCAACCATTCTTGTGAGGAACCTATCGCTGGTCACCCATGGTTTTCTGAACGCGGACAGGTTTGTTCGAGGGTACTTTGAATTGCTCAAAATGATGGGGCATCGAGTGGTGTTAATTGATGATGACCAGCTTCCAAGCCACTATCTTGCGATGATCGACCAGCCCCAGCTCATCACTGACCGGCAGATTCTCGATCGATAGGTATTGCTTATGCCTTACTACGTGGCAATGATTCTTTCTTTCCTGCTTGCGTTTGCTCAGCCTTCGTCGGCTTCTGAAGACCATTGGGATCACTGGTTAAAGCCCGTTCCCGCGAGCCTTCTTGCCGGTACTGCGTGGGATGTCGCTGCTCGGAAGCACGGGATTGATGACCCTTGGCTGCTCTTTGCGGTAACGCTTGAGGAATCTGGACGCATTGACACTGAAAGCATGATCCTGAGGCCCTGGCCTTTCACTTTGCACCGAAATGGCCAAAAGCTCACCTTCACAACTAAATCTGAAGCAATAGCCACTATCGAGGACTGGGAGAGTTCAGGTTACAGAAACTACGACATTGGCCCACTCCAGATTAACCGACACTGGCATGGTGATCGCTTCGACAAGCTCGCTGAATTGCTGGACGTTGCTGCCTCTGTTGACTATGCCGCATCCATCATCGCGCATGCTCACCGGAAGTTTGGTGGTTCACTTGTTGACGCTGCCGGCCGTTATCGTTCCTGGTCAAACTCTCAACGAGCTTCTGAATACGCTGAACGGATAGAAACCCTGCGAATACAATTGCCCAAGTGAGTTTGTCGTTGTCGTTGTTGGATAATCAGAATTCCATGTAATATGGTGCAAACATCGACAGCCTGATAGCGAACTTCTTTTGAGCAACGTCATACCGATCGAAAAAGCACTCGGTCACCAAACAAAGCGTACTCGGTATTTCACCGTCTACTCTACCGGCCGGATCCGTTACACCGATTCGGGCCGGCGGCATTTCGGTGCCTGGTTTTCACGATTTGGGATCGACATCCGGGCTATACAGACTGAACGTGACCATCTTCAGGCCACCAGGTACTGTGACGATAACGAGATCGCCGACGTGTTTGAAGGGTCAATTAAGAATCAGGATTCTGTGTTTTCAGATTCCTTGTTGGACGATCTCTTGAACATGGATATTGCGCACCGTCCAACCATCCGGGATTTGATCGCTAAGCGCAGCGAGCTCGACAACGCAAAGGCTAGAAAAGATTAAGGCGGGGAAGCCCCGCCTTTTCTGTCAGCACTTTGAGTATCCACATGAACATGTCGGGCAACCGTCCCGCAGAATCAGGTCACCAGAACATTCAGGACACTCCCCCACTACGGCCATCCCTGCCCCCTTGGGGCTCTTTTCCGGCTCTGCGTGCTCGATCTCCGGCTGAGACTCTTCTGATCGACTCATCATTTTGGCCAGATAGCGGGCCGGTACCTGATTGAAGTCCGCATCCAGGAACCCACGGCGATAGAGGATCTGTTGCAGTGACCAGGCAATCGCGGCCACCTCAGAGTTGTGGTAGATCGGCTTGCCATGAGCATTGACGCCACAGCGAACCGGGCCTTTATCCCACGCGACCTTCCTCAGATCCTGTAGATTCTGAGCGGCATAGCCACCTCGGGCCGCCAGCGACAGCGAACGCATGGTCGCACTGATCCACTGGTGCTCAGAAGTTCCTTGTCCAATCGGGAAAAAGAACTCAATCGGGCGCTCAACAGTGACAGGCTTTCCGTCAAGGACACCTTCAACTTTCATAAAGCTGACCAGAACGTATACCTTCTGCTTACCCTCGGCGGTGCTGTATACGATTTTCTCACTCACCGCTTCGAGAGAGCCTTCCGGGCGCTCTTCAATTCGCTTGATCGTTGGGTCGTCATCTGCCTGAGGGAATGGCGTGACATTGTTCTTGGCGGCTACCTTAAAGCCTACGATCTTCTGTTCAATCTCTTTCATTGTCAGTCTCCTCAGGCCGCAGCCCCATAAGTGCCCTCTTTCAAGGCATCGTACAAGTTAGCAGCGGTATGCTCTTCGCCCTCGTACATCACGCTTTCATTCCCCTTTAATTCCACCTGAGAACCATCCTCCAACGTGAATACATAGGTGGTGTTCTCCAGGTCTTCTTTACGCACCAGCACACCCTGGAACGCTTCGGGGTTAAACCTGAACGTGGTGCAGCCTTTCAACCGGGCCTTGTATGCCGTCAGGTAAAGGTCTTTGAAATTCTCAAACGGCATCTCAGTCGGCACGTTGGCGGTCTTTGAGATGGATGAGTCAATCCACTCCTGAGCTGCCGCCTGCATCGCAATGTGTTCTACCGGAGAGATGGTGTCTGCCGTTACACAAG
Source organism: Marinobacter sp. P4B1 (assembly GCF_001447135.1). NCBI lineage: Bacteria > Pseudomonadati > Pseudomonadota > Gammaproteobacteria > Pseudomonadales > Marinobacteraceae > Marinobacter > Marinobacter sp. P4B1. Next base: position 73,351 of record NZ_CM003615.1, on the reverse strand, counting down.
ATGCTGGCAGATCCTTGTCCGTCGCCTCCGGGTTGATGAAATGACGATAGGTAAGCAGCTCAAAGGACGCCACTTCTACCTGCTCCTTGGTCTTCTTCCCTTCCCGAATGACATTGCGTAGATAGCTGTGCGAGAAGCTGGGCTCGATACCGTTGCTGGCGTTGTTCCCCAGGGACAAGGAGATCGTGCCGGTCGGAGCAATGGAGGAGTGATGCGTGAAACGAGCACCCACCTGTTCCAGTTCAGCCACCAGCTGCGGATCTACCTTGGCAATCTTCTGCATGTATCGGGAATACCGGGCATGAAGCACTCGACCGGGAACTTTGTCACCGACTTGAATGCCGTCTTTGGCCATCTCCGGTCGGCGAGCCAGCATCTTTGGTGTGATCTCAAATTCCTGCTCCATGATCGGGGCCGGGCCTTTCTCTTTAGCCAGGTTCAGAGCTTCCTTCCAGCCCTCAACCGCCAGCGTTCGGGCGATTTCACTGGTCATGTTGCAGGCCTCGTCGGAGCCATACGCAACACCCAACATGGATAAAGCCGAACCCAAGCCGAGGAAGCCCATACCGTGACGACGCTTGGCCGCGATTTCTTTGGCCTGGCCCTCAAGCGGCAAGCCATGAATCTCAACCACGTTGTCCAGCATCCGGGTGAAGATCCGCACTACCTTGGCGAACTTCTCAAAGTTGAAGCTGGCCTTATCCGTGAACGGAGCTTCCACAAACTTGGTCAGATTGATAGAGCCCAACAGGCACGCGCCTTCCGGGGGCAGCGGTTGCTCGCCGCAGGGGTTGGTTGCCCGGATCTCTTCGCAGAACCAGTTATTGTTCATCTCGTTTACCTGGTCGATCAGGATAAAGCCTGGCTCTGCATAGTCGTAGGTGGACTTCATGATGGTGTCCCAGATCTGCTGGGCCGGTAGTTTGTCATACACCTTGCAGGCAACCTGGCCGGCATTGTTTGTGATGTACCCTTCAGTCACCGGGAAATCTCGGTATACCACTTGCTCGGGATTCGTCAGATCCAAGCCATCCTCTTCCACTTCTTTGCCGGTCACAGGGAAAGACAGAACCCAGTCCTTACCGTTAATCACAGCATCCATGAACAAATCTGTGATCAGCAAAGAGCAGTTAAATTGACGCAGCCGACCATCCTCGCGCTTGGCCTGAATGAATTCCATTACGTCAGGATGATGTATGTCGAAGGTTGCCATCTGGGCACCACGACGGCCGCCAGCAGAAGAAACGGTGGCACACATGCGGTCGAAAATGTCCATGAAAGACAGTGGGCCGCTGGTGCTTGCTCCGGCCCCGGACACCCAAGAGCCTTTCGGGCGCAGCGTTGAGAACTCGTAACCAATACCGCAGCCGGCTTTAAGCGTCAGGCCCGCCTGGTGAACGCTATCCAGGATATCTGTCATCGAATCATGGACAGTCTGCGACACGGTGCAGTTAATCAGGCTGGTCGCGGGTTTGTAGGCCTGAGCACCGGCATTGGACATGATACGACCTGCCGGGATTGCGCCATTCTTTAGCGCCCACAGGAAATTCTCATACTGGCCCCCCTGTTGATCGGTGTTTTCTACGTCAGCCAGGGCTTGTGCAACTCGCTTGTAAGTATCCTCGATGGTTTGATCCACCGGGTTCCCGGCCTTGTCTTTAAGTTGATACTTGCTCGCCCAAATCTCTTTGGACGGCTCCTGAAAGGGAACGGTTGTATCGACCATGCTTACCTCGCTGGACGGCGTTGAATGTGTCTTTAGTGTATGGATCTGAGCAAAGTTTGAGCGCTGAATACCTGTTCATTTGAGCGCATGTTTCTTTGCTAGGGTGCGGCGGCCCTCGCAGAGGAAGGCCGGCCGGGGGATGGTTTGGTTAGCGTTTCACCATGAAGAAGGCATTCTCGGCGCTGCTCTCAACAGATTTGGCGCTTCGATAGATAACGGCGTCACCTTCCTGGAAGTCAGAGGGGAAGTTCTCCGGTTGCACAACCTCAAAGCGATAGCCTGATTCCGTGGTCAGCTCATACTTGGTCACTTCTACGGTTTTGCTGCCAAACACGGAGTCCGCGAGCCGGGAACCGATCTGCATGGCAGCATCAATGCGCCCGTTGTTCGGGTTCAGCGGGTTTGATGCAACAACAGCGCCACCGTAGTTCTCGGTCAGATTCTGGTAGGCGCGGCTATTGGTTTTCATCTCTTCAACGCGCACCCCGGTAACTGTTGCTGCTACGCGGAGATTACCGTTGTCGTCGATGGCTCCAGGTTCAGAGGACAGGTGGATGATGCGTTTGGCCAAGGTCACCTGTTCCGGCTCCATCTCGTCGCCCAGTCCCAGGATGGCGTTATTACCACCTGTCAGATAACCGGCTACCGGGTTCTCAATGATTGAGCCCCCGTTAGAGCTGCAACCTGATGCCAGGATCATGGTGGAGATCGCGAATACTGCAATGATGTTCTTTTTCATGTCTGTTTCCTCAGTCAGTGTGACAGTTTTTGTGGGTCACGTTTTTGCGTTTCCTGATTCCAGAATACCGGGGATCTGAAATCTGCAACCCTGTCGTGTAGCTATCGGAATTCTATGGCCTGCTTTAACGGAAAAGGTCTGGAAAGGTTCGTGTTGTAGGGGGTGTTTTCTTCTGGTTGTCCGACTGCGACAGCGGTAATTTGCCAAATCATGGTCTTGCAGATCGCTACTGGGGTGTCACTATCGGTTAAAACCTTCTGGAGATCTTTCTATGTGCGAGAAGCAGTTTGCTTTACGGAGGCCTTGCGCGAATTGCCCGTTCCGGAACGACGATCAGGCGATTGAGTTGATGCCGGGCCGTCGGGAGCAGATCATCCAGGATTTGCTTACAGGTGCTGCCGGGACATTTCACTGCCACCGTACTGTGTATCGTTCCGATAGTCGGAATCACGATGAGGAAGGAAACTATCGTCCGGTGGATGTGTGTCACTGCCCTGGTGCAGCAGCTATGACTCAGAAAGTTGGTGGTCGCGATATGACGCTGGTTCAGATTGCCAAGCGGCTGCGAATGATTGGTCTCGACCATTACGACGATGCTTTACCCTTGACGATTGAGCCGGACGAACTCGATCTTGATTTGATCAATACGCGATATTAGGAGTTTTGGTATGCCCACACAGCCGATGTTTGATGACCCTTGGGGTCGCTATGAATTTAACGCTCGCGATCAGTTGAGCCTGTCTGATGACTGGAGGTTGGAGTCGGTGTCCAGCGCCATCCATGTTGGCCTTTAGGAGCAAATCGAAAGGTTAGAGTCCGATCAAGACTTGGACGATGACCAGAGATGGCAAGCGTTGAGCGTCGACAAAGCCCCATGGCTTGGCTTCCGCAGGGTTTGTTGTTGATGGTCATGTTCCGGAAGGTGGATGGTGTTATTGAGCGAAAGGCGGGGTTTGTTTCCGTGAGTTGATCGGTTGCAGAGTGTCGGGGCCGTGAGAGAGTAATACCAGGTGAGTTGAGGAGGATTTCTTGATGGCTGTTGGTATTGCTGAGGTTTACGCGGCCCCAGGCAAGCGGGGCGACAAAATCTGGTGCGGGCTTGAGATGAATGGGCAGCGCTATGTTGCTTGGGGTGCAACCGATGTTGACGGCCTTGCCCAAGGGAATGCGCGTGGCGTCTTGGAATTTAGCAATGTCTCTCGGAACACCAAGAAGCCGGTGTTCGATGTTCAGATCGAGAAGATTAACAAAGGGTATCGCCTTGTCGGTCGTTATGAGGTGGATTTCAGCACCGGAAAAGCCTTTTGGGCTGGTAATCGGAAGGCAAACGCTTCTGTTGAGGCCAAAGCTCCAGAAGCATCGAGCGCTCCAGCTCCGGAAAAGCCCAAAATTGTGATGAAGCGCCCTACCGCCCCCATGTGGGTGTGGTAGCCAATCAAGCCGCTAACCGCGGCTTTTTTTGTGGTCTGTTTCGGACGATCTGGGCTTTTCAGGGGGGCGTTGCAGATTGATTAACCCATGCGAATCTTTATTTGTTTCAGGCAATTGGAGATTCTGACATGGCATCTATCATTATTTCGACTGTTGGCGAGCGCAAAGACACCCCACGGATTTGGTTTGAAGGGGAAAAGCTGCGCCGGGAAGGGTTTCGTGCCGGAGAGCACTATCGAATGGATGACAGTCAGAGAGATCGGCTGATTCTGGTTCGAGTAAATGATGACTCTGATGCCCGTGTGGTCTCCTCTCGCAAGCGCAACGGCAAGCGAGTCCCGATCATCGATATCAACAATAAGTCGCTGGCAAAGTGGTTTGAGGTCAGCCAGAAGCTGCGTATTGCCATTCGTCGTGGCAGGATCATTATCACCAAGCATATCCTGACTGGTCATGTGGCTGCCCGTTTGGAGAAGGCCCGCAAAGCCATCGCAGAACGCCGTAAGCTGGCAGTCCACTCCCATTATCACGGGGCTGGCGTGCTCGACCTTGCCATTCACTCTGGGCTTGCCAAGGCCGGAGTGAATAGCTTTGTGCAAGTCGCCATTGAAAAAGAGCGGGAATACTTGGATGTATCGCTCTCCCAGAACCCGGAGCTCTTTTTAGAAGACTCCATCCTGATAGAGGGTGGCATTGAAGACGTTACCCCGGACAGCCGGATTCCTTGCGACATACTTTTGGCCGGTTTGCCGTGTTTAGGCGCATCTGTCGCCGGTCGGTCAAAAATGCGTCACATCAAGGGCGAGAGCCGAACCTATCTCCCGGAAGAGCATGACACAGCCGGATCTCTGTTCTTCTACACTCTCAACCACATCATCGCCTCCCAGCCGTGGCTGGTCATTCTCGAAAACGTCAAAGCCTATAGCTCCTCAGCTTCCATGGCCGTGATTCGCAGCGTGCTGTCCTCTGCAGGCTACGTGGTCTCAGAGCGCGTTTTAGGTGGTAACGAATTTGGGGCGCTTGAAAATCGCGAACGCCTGTGTGTCGTTGCCGTCACGCAGGGGCTTGAGGATGTTGTCGACCTGACCGATGTGGAGCCGCTGGTGTCCAAGCCGGACACCTTGGGTGAAGTTCTTGACGACATTCCGGCTGATTCTCCCATGTGGCGCGAAATGGCGTATCTGGCGAAAAAGGAGAAGCGTGACATTGCCGATGCCAAGGGCTTCCGCAGGCAGCTCTTCACTGGAGAAGAAAGTCGTATCTCGACCATCACTCGCCAGTACCATAGGCGCCGTAGCACGGATCCAATGATCCGCCACCCCGAGAAACCGGAGTTGTCCCGATTGCTAACGCCAGAAGAGCACAGCCGCTGCATGGGTATTCCTCTGAAGATCATTGAAGATCCAGCCATTGCCACTGGCACCAAGCATGAGATTCTTGGCCAATCGGTTATCTTCCCGGCCTTTGAAGCTGTCGGGTATGCCCTCGCCCGGCAACTGTCGGCCCTGATTTCTTGGCCCAGTGGCGCGACACTCGCCGCCTGAACCAATAAACGGACAAAGACAGGGTGCCCAGATCTCAGGCCTGAACCTATAAACGGGCAGAAACAGGGTGTCTGGATGTCGGGCCTGTTTCGTCCTTGCAGATGGCCGGTACCGTGTGACTATAAAACGACATTCAACACAGAGGACGCCCGCCATGTCGTTTATTCCCGGTATGCCCCGTACAGTCGCCGGCTTCGTTCATAGCCTGATTAAGCCCGCTGTAGAAGACTGGTTCGTGAAGCAGTGCTATGACCCTGGTACGCCGATGTACATGTTTTACAAGCCCGCAGGCAGTGATCGGCCCGGTATTTTCACCATCAACTCAGATCAGCCGGGCCCCGACTGGGAGCCGGTGAGTGCCGAACCTGTACGGACAGATTTCACCAAAGAGCAGGTTCAGCGCTGGATTTATGATCGCGCCGGCTCCCTTCCCATTCTCCCTGATAACCTTGATTTGGCCAGTTAAGGCTGGAGCGAGAGTCTGCTGGCCCGCCGGCTCTCGCAGTGGTTTGTCGGTGTTTTTGGCGCTATAGATGTTCGGTTTAAAAAAAGAAAAAGCCGCCTGACGGTGTTTCAGGCGGCTGTGACGAGGTGCCTCTTAACTCAGACCGAGCCGAGCCATCTCCGACGCGACATCCCAATCTTGCGTGGCAATCTTATCCAGCAGGTCGGCAACACTCATATTCATTGTCGGCGGCTCGTCGGTTAGGAAGCACTCGATATCATCTTCTGGGTGAGCCCCCTCAAAAATGTCCAGCGTGCAAAATACGTGGTCATCCTCGCCGTCGGAGCCTTCCTGCGGGGTTGGCAGGCCCACCTGATGCGCGACCAGAAACTCCCCGTCTTCCAGATTTGCAATCGCAGCGCGAATGTCTTTTGCCGTGGGAACGCCGCCAAGAATCACGGTGGCGTGCTGTTTCCAGTTAGCTGCATCTGCGTACTGGATGGTGATTTTAGTGTTCTGTTTCACGGGTTTACTCCTGTACTGACTTCACGGGTTTACTTCTGTACTGACTTTCTTTTAATGTCCCATGAAAGTTGAGTTCTGCAAGGCTCTCTAGGGAAGGGGCGGCCCTGTGGGTGGTGATGAAACACCCCCGTTTGTTTCCATCTTTCTTCAACCTTCTCTGCCTGCCAATGCTGTATCGTTCTTCTCTGATTGTCCTAACACGACCAGGCGAGTAGACGATGTATCTCCCCCCAGAAATTTCAAAGTTCAACTTTAAGTCCAAACTTGGTTACGTCGCGTTGCGAGCATTCTTTCGGATCTGTAAGGATTGGAACACTACTGTTGATGAGCAATGCCGCTTGCTGAAGGTAGGCCTTATTGAGCTGGAAAGGCTTCGTAAGCTGCCGCCAGAACCTCTGGATCGCGACAAGCTTGTGAGAATTCGCTGTTTTGTTCTGACATATAAGGCGATGGTTGCTGAGCATGGAAGCGTCGCCAAGGCAAATCGGGAAATGCGAGCACCTCGGAGAGCGCAGCCTTTTGTCGGCAAAACCCCTCTTCAACTCATGCTCAATGGGGGAATTATTGGTATTGCCTCAGCTTGTAAAGCGCTTGCGGGAGAAGTCCCTGAAATTGAGCCTCCAGTGGCGAAGGCTTCTTGAACCACAACATGTTCTCAATACGTAGATTGCAGAATCAATATGTAGTGATATATTGTATTCATAACCCTCTTTATGGAGTTGCGATTTGGAGGATTTTCTATTTTAGTGAGATGAGGTGATGTATGAGCAAGCTGAAAAAAGAAGCGAACAAGGCGTACTTGTATCGGTTGGGTGGATTGGCCGCCGGACTTACTGTTGCGTTCTTTTCTGAGTCTCTACTTATCACCATCATTGCACTTATCGCTGGTCTATTCCTTGGCAGCTTCTTTGCTCCGGTTAGCCGAGACGGGGATTGGGTTCGCGTAGAGTCGGTAGAAGACGACCATACCGGCCTTCAGCCCGGCACCCAGTCTTATTTTTTGCGGGATGAAGATGATCCTTGGGGGTAATCCCTTCTGATCGGCCCTCGCTCAAATTCGGAATACGATATTCTGACCGCAGGGCCGCGTTTCCAAAACGATCTGAGCCTTGTCGGGCGCTAAAAACCAGCCATCGCGCCAGCCAATCATCGATTGGATCAGATCCGCTTCCTCCTGCGTGACTCTCCGAACTCTGTGTGAGCGTGCTTTTGCGACATCCTGGATCTTGTGCTGCAACGCCTCTGGCAACTGCCCGTATTCAATGAAATGCATGCGATTCTCCTAGATACCAAACAAACGAGACAGTAAGCGCCGGGCCCAGGCCTTCTTCCCGCTTTTTCGATTTCGGATCGTTCCCGTTTTCCACTGGTGGCCAATGAGGGAATCGAAGGTGCCATCAGACCGAAAGCGTATGAGTGTGTTTGTCAGGTATCGACAATCTGTGCAGACACCCTTCGCCTCCCAGACCTCAACAACCCGCCCTCCAAATTGCTGGCGCTGCCTGGATACCCAAGCCCAGTTTCCGGGAATCTCTTGTTCACAGGACGAACAGATCGGGTGATAGTCCGTCACCTTGAACCCACAGGGGAGTGTTGCCGGCAGGATTTCAGAAACCCTCGGATTTCGCTCCATGAACTCTCTGATGGCCCGCAGGTCGTCTTCCGTCACAGGTTTTCGTTTATCTTCCACGATCGGCTTTCCTTTAAAAGGCGGTGGCAACGCAGTGCCCGTGGGAGTACCGATAGGCAGCAATGTCTTCGTCAGACCATGAGGCATAGTCCTCTTTCGCCTGCTCAATCTTCACCGGTAACGGGGTTACACCGAATACGCCGTAGTTCCGGTTCTCCACCTTCACATTGCCGTGACGATCCCGTTTCGGCTGGCCGTCCTTATCGGTCACGATCACTTCGTTCTTATCTGCATGCTTTTTCAGTTTTGCAGCCTCCAACTCAACCCAATCCGCCAGCGACTCCGGGTTAAACCGACGAAGGTATTCCAGCTCGGGCTCGCTGAGGAATGGGCATGCTTTGCAGTTCGATGGAATGACGTACAGACCTTTTGCGTGCAGGAGCTCCTGGCAGGCGGCTCGATCCATCCCCATATCCACCAGGGGGTAAATTGGCTCAATGGACTCCCGGTACCAGCGGTTGGGGTTTTTCGCAGGATCCGCCATCCGGGATTCCTCGCCTTTGGCGATACCGATCATCATCTTGATGCGGCCGTACCGGGCGGCAAACTCTCTGATGCCCGCCTTGCGGTTGCATTTCACTCCGTACCGCTGCGACAGCCAGTGCTCCAGCCAGCGGTAAATAGGCTGGATTTTTAGCCGGTCAGTACAGGTCTTGGGGAAAGCCTTGGAGCCAATCGTGCCCTTTGTTCGATAGAAATGACGCAGAGACCGCCAGCTTTCCGAGTGAAAGCCCATGTCTGGATTGATCAAGACAAACTCAACGCCGGCTTCTTTGCATCGCCGCTGTACGTCACGGATATGATCGTAGGTTTGATCGAATTCGTCACCGGTATCGGACATGACCACTACGAAGTCATTCGGGGCATAACGGCGGCGAAAATCCGGATCGTCCAGATAGAGCTCCAGCAAAGCGCTGCTGTCCTGGCCGGCACCGAATGACAGTACGGTAAGCCGATTCCCCTGAGGGGCAAAAAGGTCGTCGGTCGTTGCGGGGGATTTCTCGATACCAGTCATCACATCACCTCATCCGTGTCTGGGTACCAAGCTCTCATCGATTTGAAGATCTGCAACCGGAGGTCGCTTATTAGCCGCGGGCTTTGTGGTTGTCCGCTAAAGACTCTGCCGGATGAGTCCTGCCTGGGTTGCAGGTGAGAAAACCCGTGAGAATTTAAGGGGGTATACGAGTTGTTTTCGTGCTGCCAATCCAGATAATTGCTCCGGCGTTGTCCGGTTAGGGGATTGGCAGTGTTGGGTTTGTTTGGTGAGAGGGTTTGTCTTTGAACACCAGCATCTTGTCTAAAGCGATCGATCTATTCCGGGAGTATGAAGAGGATATTCCTGTTGGCACGATTTTGTGTTTTTTGCATTTGTGCGAGAACCAGTACGCAACGGTTAGCGAGGTTGAGGCCCGTTTTAATCTGGGCAAGTCCCGAGCGTCCCGCAATATGCGGAATCTGACCGCTCATGCTCGGCCGGGGAAGGCTGGTATCAATGTGGCGAATACCAGGCCTGACAGCGCCGATTACAGGGTGACGTTGTTCTTCCTTAATGATCGCGGTATTGCTTTGAAGGAACGGCTCAAGGGGGTGCTGAACCACTTATCTTGAGGTTTCCGTGAAGAAGATGGGCTGACCCCCACCTGCGAGGAAAGCTAGGAAGGCTTTCCGACTTTTGCCCGGCACTGTCCGGGCTTTTTTGTGTCTGCGTGTCGGCTTGCAGATGCGGAAACCAGTGAGAAGCTTTAAGTATCAACACCGACAACGCAACTCAGGAGAGCGTGTTATGGCTACACCAACCCTTAAAGCAATCGACAAGCAGACCCTCACCAAAGTGATCCGCCCTGCCCTCGATGCCAAGCTGGAAGAGCTTTCAAAAGAATTGGGTATTCAGGTCACTGCTGGTCGAGCCACCTATGATCCGGAGGGCAAGACCGGCACCTTTAAGCTCGATCTGGCAATGCTTACCGAAACCGGTGAAGTGATCAGCAGAGAGCGGCAGGATTATGACCGCTACTGCACCCTGTTTGGTCTCCCTGAGGGTGGTTTTGGGCGGGAAGTAGTCATTCATGGCGAGCGACTGAAAATCGCCGGTCTGCGCATGAGGGCCCGAAAAAACAACGTGCTTCTCGACACCTGTGATGGGAGCGGGACGCAGCGAGTCGCTCCCCACACTCTCGTCAGTCACGCCTTGCAGGCTATGGAAGCCAAAAGCGCCTGATATCTACCTTGGTGCCCTTCGGGGCACCTTCTTCACTCCCAGTGACCGGAGATCGCCATGAACTTTCAGGACGATGCCAAAGATTTTCTGATCGACCACTTAAAACGCTTTGACTGCCTGCCCATGGAGTTTGAATTTGACGGTGTGGTTTACACCCTTGATCAAGTCCAGGAACAGTTGGGCGATGAGGGGATGAAACATGTTCGAGTCGAAGCCTTCGACTGGGAACGGTGCGAGGAATACATTCTCTCCCACGGCTTCGGCGAACCCCTGTTTGTCGCTCAGGCCGTTGCTCGGGAACTTTGGGCCGAAGGCGATGATTACGCCACCATCGGTCACGAAGTCGTAGCCAGAGGCCTGACAGCCGGTGCAAGCGTTGAAGAGGGGGTAGCATGAACTCACGCCAGGTGCATCATCTCGCCACGAACCCGAAGGCCATGATGGAGTTTCGGGCCACCGGCCGGCTTCCTCGCATGGTGGTTCCCAGTAGCCCTCTGATCTCGCTGCTGGAATCATTGTCGCCACGCGACCGTCAGGCTATCCGGGGCATTCAGCTGCATCCTTCATTGGGCTATCTGGGCGGGATTCGCTTCCACACCGCCGAGCAGCTGTACCGCTGGCTCAAGCCGGCACCTCAGATGCTTGAGCATGAATCCTGGCCTGCTGAGAGTTACCGGGACAAGCGATTCCACCAGAAGCTTAGTCTCGATGATTTGCGACCCTTCGTTGCGGGCTGGCCTGATCATCTTTCCTGATACCACTTGCAGACTCCCAGATCGGTGAGATGTTGTTCGTGCAAACACAATGAACTTCACCGACTGGGAGAACGTCATGCATTCCACACAGAAAACCCATCCCGTACTCGGCCGTGACGGCCAGGCCATCGTCTCCGGCGGACGCTATCTTTGTGTTAATCCTCTTGAGATGGTTGTCGTAGAGCGACTACCGGCTGGGCCTGGTGAACCTGTGATCTGCCGAAACGAGCAGATGGTATGCCGGCACATTGCTCCTTCTCGGCTTGCGGGTTCGCCCGACGAACAGAAAAAGATTGTCGTGGCTAACACGCTCTGGCAAGAGCTTGCCGACATTCCGGTGGACGAGGATGATCAGCTGGACGCCCCCTTTCTGCATTTTGAGAAAGGCGAGGACAAGGAAGCGGTCTGGCACTGGTTCGAGTCTGAGTTTGGGTTGTCCGTGGCAGAAGATCTGATGGGAGTGGCGTGATTCTATGACCTCGGCTTTTGTCCCGTTCCGAGGCCGCTCAGAACCCGAGATAGGCATGCGGTGCCGGGTGTACCGCAACCTGAATGCGCCCGGATATTTCAGCGTTCAGGCTGACGAGGGCCCGGAGAAAGGTCGAGTGCTTGGCCGGGCCAAAGCGGTCATTCTGGACGATGTGGTGTTCAAGGTGAATCAGGGCGGGTATCAGCGCTGCGTGAGCCAGGGTGTACGGAATGTCCATGCTGTCGCCATCGGTCACTATGCGGGATCCTGTGATACCCCTCCGCCTGGTCAGTCGCTTGCGGGGGATCGCATCACCTACCAACCGTTTGTCCGACCCTTTTTCTTCAAGCGTTCAGCCCCTGAAATACCGGTTACTGGATACCCAAAAGTTTGCGCTTACGACGCGGATCTTTTGTGCCTCAATGAGTGATCCCTGTACCAGGCTACGCCGTATCTTTATTCAGCATCTCAAGCCTTGATGCGAAACGTGCAATCCTTTCTTAGCCCGATATCCGATCGGGCTTTTTTATGCCCCGCTCCGGGCCAGCACCTTTCCTCCCAGCTTCACCATTAGCGCTGCCAGAGACAGCAGCAACGCCGCGACTATGCCCAGCGCTGCCAGCTGCATCACCTGAGCACCCACTTCGGTAAAGAAGGCCTCCAAGTCGATATAGGGACGGATGGCCTGGTAGGCGTCCTCCGGCAGCAACACCAGCACCAGTTTCAGCGTCATAAACATAACAATCGTCCCAAACAACCCGGAGGCGCATCCTTTCAGGTCTGCCCCGCTTGGTGTCGCATGCGTGGCGACCATGACCGCCAGCGCCAGGAATACCCAAGTCCAGAAGTTGTCTGCTGAGGACAACAGATCTCTCGCCCACTGCCAAAAGGGCCCGACCACCGGATCCGACGCTTGCCGGTAATCCCCAAACAGGGGCAAATCGCCAAGCCAAAGAAGCCCGGTCACCACCAGGGCCCCACCGATCAGCGGCGCAATACCCACAACAAAACGGCCAAGTCCGTGCCACACCGAACCTGGCTGGTAGGCATAGACCACGTAACCCAGGGTTCGTGACTGGGGATCCGGCTGGTAAAGCGCAATGTCGTGGATGGACATTCCGAATAGTTTTACGGCGACAGCGTGTGATATCTCATGAATGGGGGTGCCGACACATCCGGTGATCAATTCCGTTTTATAGCCGTAGAGGCCGCAAGCCCGATACCACAGCTCATTGGCCGCGTAGAGCGTCAGAGCCGGTGCAGCCACAATAGTGAGTAGTGTCAGGAACTCCTGAAACCACAGATAAATAATCAGCTCAATGCTCAAACATTCCCTCAGTCTAATCCGCGCCTGTCTTACTTCTCATCCTGCCTTAATCGGCTCCCTGAATGTCGCAGAAAGCACCGCTTTTTTGACAGGGTTTCTATGTTGCAGATTCTTTGGGTCACGATAGATTGGTTGTGTGCATAAGTTGACGCACCAACCATCTGAATTTACACAAGGAATTTGCTTTGAAAAAAACTCTGATCGCCTCTGTTGTTGCTGCCGGCCTCCTCGGTTCTGCTGCCGCTCACGCCGACTTGTATGGCCAGGTGAAACTCGGCTCCGCTGACCTGACTCTTTCTGATAACGCTGTTGTCAGCTCTGTGGTCGTTGGTAAAAGAGTTGCCGGGCATGAAAACTTCGCCATGGAAGCGGAGCTGATGGTGACGCTGAAAGACGCCGAAGAAACCTGGTCAAACCCGTGGGCGGGTGACGTTAAAGTTGAAGGTTCTGTAACCACTCTGGGTGGTTATGGCGTTTACAACTTCACTCAGCTGTCCGACACCCTGGTACCCTTTGTTCGACTGGGCCTGGTCTATCTGGATGTTGAAGCCAAGGCTTCCAATGGCTCCGTCTCTGCAACCGAAGATGACTCCAGCATCAAGATTGGCTTCGGTGCCGGCATTCGTTACAACCTGAACGACCAGTTTGGCATTGTGGGTGACTACACCTCCGTTGATGATGCCGACATTCTCAATGTTGGCCTTCACTACAACTTCTAACTTAAACTGCCCCACAAGCCCGAGACACTCTCGGGCTTTTTTTTGGGTATTCGGGCTTCGGTGCTATGCCGCCTTAATCGCCCAACTGGTCATCGACACATAAGGCGTTCACTTCATGAAAAAACTGTTGTTGCCGTTGCTTCTGGCGTCCAGTCAGGCCGTGGCCAGCACTGTCAAATGTGAAATTGAGGCAACGACGGTGCATACTTCTGCGAGCCAAATGGAATGGAATCTGAGCGACAGATCTGCCGTTGTAACTATGCGTTCAGGTTATCGCTACCAGGGCAAGGTGACAAGGGTTGTTGATCATAACGCCGGGGTTAAGGTTAATATCGTTGTCGATTACCCTTCCAGGGTCAACGGAACGGATATTGTAGAATACGCGTTTTACCCCCTATTCACACCGAATATGGAGAGAGTCCTGGCCGTCAATTATCTGGTTGAAGATGGAAGGCAGCACTTGGGCTCTTTTGCAGGTATAAGCGTCGTTAATTGTTCCAGCTAACAAGTTCTTTCATATACCTATGGCTATTCGTTACTACGCAAAAGGGGAGCACCCGACCGGATGGATTGGCTTCCGTGTGACCGTGATGGTCGCCCAGAAATACCATCAGGCGTACTTTAAGACTTCCGGTGACCACATCCGGTATCAAGATGACCGTTGCCCTCAGTTCAAAATGCAGCGGCTTCGCGCCGAAATAAAGGAAGCTGAGTGGCTTGCGGAAAGTGCGCTGAGTCAGTACCGGCGATTTGTGTCCGAAAATCACCCTACCACTCACCCTCTCAGGCAAACCGGCGTCCATGGGTTGACCTGCGATTTCAGGAGGGATCGAAGGGGAAAGTGGCAGGCCGGCTTTGCAGTAAACATTCCTGATCGAGCGTCCGATGCCGACAATGGCCGAAGCGTTCGTTTCTACACCTTCCGAACACGGCGCTACTCTGAAACCTGGGAGTATTGCGTTAACCTTTGGGCGGAACTCAATGATGTGCTCGATGAAGATCGCCGTAGAGTTCTGCTTAACCCTCCGCCAGCTGAGCGATTCAAAGAGCTTCGCCGCCATCTCAACGAGGCTGGCGAAGATATCCCGGTCGAAGCTCTTGGGGCTGTGTTCAGGGAGCAGCGGGAAGCCATTCTTGCTTCTAAGTCGAACATTCAGCCTGCAAGTCCGATTTCATCCTCACCCGAGGTTTCTGAACGGCTGGCCGGGGAAATGGCCGCGTGGTTTGAGGCTGCTCGAAGTAACGCTTGAGCCCTGTTGCAGATTGCAGGGCCTGTGGCAACGTCTAGTTGAACCAACGTCTTGAGGGCACAACATGAAGGTATATGGTTTCGACAGCACAGATGTTGTCCGTGGGGAGCTACAGGTCGAAGAAGTGGATGCCATCGACATGCATTTCCCGGAAGAGATGCAGGCCAAGTTTGGCTGGGATCTCTTATCGACTCGTTTTTCCGAGGCTCGTTCGGCTCTTGTCCGTAGAATGAAAGCCGAAGGCTCCGATCCGGAATCTATTTCTCTGGTGGAATCCTTGAAGGCATCCTATCTTCAGGTTTGAAATCGTACTGAATACGCGCATACTATCGTTAAAGGTACGATTGACGAGGATCGAGAATGGCTACTACCGAGGAAGTGCGCGATGCTGATGGCGGCCTGCATATTGAGTATGTGGACAGCGGTCAGGTTAAAGAGGTTCAGATTCGCAGCGTAGATGATCTGTTTAAGTTCCGCCTTTCCGAGAAACCGGGCCCGCGTGTGTCATTGATTAAAACTCGCCGGCTCATAACGAGCAGCCTCGCTTCGGGTTCTGGATTGAGGTTTATCGCCACGGTTATTCCAAGAGATTTGATTGCTGACTCCCTTGATGTCAGCATTACCAATCTCGCAAAGCTCTACCAGCGCAAGGCCTTGTCGCGAACCCAGACCGAAGAGCTTGAGGATCTCACGAACCTCTGGAAAGAGGTCGAGCAAGACCTATTCAGTGGGGATAAGGAGATGATGAAGCGCTGGCTCGATACTCCGGTACCGGCATTGGATGGCGAGACGCCAAAAAGTCTGATGGGGACAATCACCGGCCGGAAAGTCCTGGAGAGGCATGTCCAGAAGCTCAAGTACGGAGACTACTCTTGATTCTGTTCAAAGCCGCAAATGCGAAATACATCGGCCAATTCAAGGATTACCACAAAACAGGTAGTTTTCGTGATGGGGCTCGATGGAACAGCGCTGGTACGCCTGTGATCTATTTCAGCAGTAACATTCAGAACGCCATGCTTGAGCTGGCCAACTACCAGCCGGATCCGGTTATCGCCAATGCGATAAACGTGATGGGTGTCTTTGAGGCTCCAGCCCTGCGGCTGCACCAGGTTACCCCTGATGAGCTTCCGGATGGATGGAGCACGCCCTACCCCCCGCTGGCCGCCCAAGAGCTGGGAGATAGATACCTGGGCGATGATCGGTACGATGGCTTTATCGTTCCGTCATGCACCATTAACATCGATCTCGCTCAGTCTCCGTACAATGAGATCAGAGACTGCGTTTACGCCAACGTCGTGCTCAACCCAGAATCGGACGCGGTACAGCGCATCGTGTTGCAAGATACCTTTTCGCCAATCTATTCCGCACGAATGTTCAGCCCAGGGAAATAATCACCCGAGGCACTGGTTGCAGATGCCAATCTCCATGTGATCGTGAGTTCATCACGAATCAACACCGGGAGATCCCATGGGCAACCTGAGCACCAGCCAGCTGATCCAATCACTGAAGTTCACCGACCAGGACTACGAGTGGTACCCAACCACTCAGGCAATGCTTGATGCGGCAAAAGCGGATATGCGCGAATGCTTTAATCTGCACGCCAACCACGATGCTGCGGATCGGTTGTCCATTCTGGACTGTGGGGCCGGTGATGGTCGGGCCCTCGAAGCCCTGACCAAAGGCGACCGGTACGCCATCGAGAAATCCCAACCGCTCATTGAGGCGCAGGATCCTTCCATCATTACCATCGGGTGCGACTTCCATGAGCAGGTGCTGATTGACAAGCCCGTTGACGTGATCTGGTGCAACCCGCCCTATTCCGAGTTTAAGGCTTGGGCCAAGAAGATCATTACCGAGGGCAACGCCAAACAGGTCTATATGGTTCTGCCGACCCGTTGGGAAAAGTGCCCGGAGATCGCTGCCGCCATCGAGGCCCGCCAGGGCGAAGCCACGATTCTCGGTGAGTTTGACTTCATGGAGCCTGGTGCTGACCGCAAAGCTCGGGCCAAGGTTCACGTTGTCCGTGTGCGACTGGCTTATGAGCGGTCATTTGGACTGGGTGGCCGGGATGAATCTCAGATAAAATCACCTTTCGATCTCTGGTTCGAGACCAACTTTGCTCCCAATGCTGGCAAGGCCAGTTACGACGGCCTGAATCCGGCCGACGCCATCAAAAACAAGGTTAAGAAGCGTGTCAGTGAGGGTAAGGGACTGATCACCGCCAGCGGGCTTGTGCAGGCTCTGGAGACGTTCTATCGGGAGGATTTGAACAGCCTTCTGGATGACTATCGGCGGATCTGCGAGCTTGATTCTGTGCTGCTGTACGAGTTGGGCGTTAATACCGAATCCATCGCAAAAGGCCTGAAGCTCAAGATTGTAGGATTGAAGGCCGCGTACTGGGATGAACTCTTCCATCATATTAATTCGGTGACCGACCGGCTTACCATGCAAAGCCGCAAGGACATGCTCGAAAAGCTTCATTCGAGTACGAACATCGATTTCAGTGCCTCGAATGCCTACGCCCTGCTCTCATGGGTGGTGAAGAATGCCAACCAGTATTACGACTCGCAGTTGATTCGGTTGGTTGAGAGGTTGTCGAAGCAGGACAACATCCGGCAGTACAAGTCGAATCAGAGAGTGTTCGACAGCAATGAATGGCGATATGGCCGCCAGCCGGAGATTGATCGCTATGGGCTGGAACTGCGCATCGTATTGCCTATGTATCAGGCCATCTGCGTTTCTGAGTATTCCTTCGAGCACACCGCCAGCGGTCTGAGCAATGCGGCAGCCTCCATGTTGGACGATCTGGCAACGGTCGCAAACAATCTGGGGTTCGATAACGTCGGGCAACCCCAGGCGCACGACTTCAAGTGGGAGTCAGGAAAGAAGCAGGCTTTCCTTTATCGCGACCATACCACCGGCCAGGTGAACACACTGTTCGAGGTCAAGGCGTTTAAGAACGGCAACCTCCATATCAAGATGAATCAGCGACTGGCATGCCGGATCAACGTGGAGTTCGGAAGGCTAAAGGGTTGGCTCAAGAATGCGAGTGAGGCCGCCGAAGAGTTGGATGCGGACATCGCCGAGTGTGCTCAAGCGTTCAGCTCAAATCTCAAGTTGTCGGGTGGTGACAATCTGCTGGCGCTTCCCCGGTAACTTCCCCGGTACTTCTCCGGTACTTCTCCGGTACTTCTCCGGCCACTTCCCCGGTGGCCGTTGCAGATTCAGGTGTGCGTGAGATAGTGGAGTTATTCAAAAGACAGCGGGAGAACACTATGTCAGCACTGCAAACCATCACCGTGCAGCTTACCCAGAAGCATATTGACGCTCTGGCGGAACTGGTTGAAGAAGGTATTGATAGTCGCGGCGATCGCCAGGATAAGTTTGAAGGCGATTACACCGCTGAGGATATCCGGCTGAACAAAGAGACCTCAGATCTTGCGGAAGGGGCTGTTGCTATCCTGAAAGCGGCTCTCGCCGTGGACTCTGCTGAAGATGGTGCCGAGATGGATGTAGAGATTCCGTTCCCTGAACTCGGTGGATGGGTGATCTATTCCGCAAACGAGGCTGCCACCATGGACGGCGCGGGATACTGGAACTATCGCGATGGTTGGGTGTGTCTCGAAGAGGCAACCGTGTTTAACGGCGATCACGTAGGCTCCTACGGCCTGCCGCAGTCGCTCGGGCAAGATCGGGCTTGGTTTAACCTTTCTTTGCGGGATGCTCGCAGCGCGGAATCTCTAGCGAAGGCTCTTAACGACTTCTGCCGAGAGAAAGGGCTTCCGCAAAACAGTGCTGATGAATTGCTGGCCGATGAATCCCTCGTCTTGGGCAAGGCTGATCGTCGGTGGCTGGAACAGTTCTTGTCCCAGTGGGACGAGGTGGTGGGTTGAGTCGCCGCTTCGCTACCTTATGTGGTTTGGCTTCATTCATTCGTGAAAGGATTGTGGTATGGATTTAGGATGCGTCTTTGCGGTGACCATCTCCTTCAATGAGCGAGAGAGCGAAACGGTTCATATTGTTGCTCGGCATGGCTCTCATCCAACGGAAGCGGAGATTGATGCGCTGGTAGCTCCCTATGTGCGCCGGGTGTACCACGAGTCAGGACGCTTTGAGATTGAAGATGTGGTCAGCGTGAAGGAGAGTATCGAAAACCTGCTCTCATATTCTAGGTGAGATGATGGCATTCTCCCGTGTCCTAACCGGACTCAGTGCATACAGCCTTGCGGCGCATTACGCAGACTTACATGAAGGCGACGTTCGCCACGCTCGGAATCTGAACGTGCACCCAGTCAGTACGGCCAAGCGTCCTCTCCTTATGCTCATTGTTTCGCTGGTAGCCCTGATCGTGACCGGATGCTCGGGTAATCACGGGCTCACGGGCAAGGACGCAGATCGCAACGGAATCCGTGACGACGTTGATATCTACCTAACCCGATACCTCGCTGATGTCCACCAAAGCAATGCCGCAAAGCAGGCCGCCAGGGCATATCAATCAGTGCTTGGGATTCGCTCGCCTAACCCGGACGCAGTGCGCCGCGCCAATCTCGACATTGGCCGGGCAACCGCCTGCCTGTATGAGGTTTTCCTGGGCCAGGGGAGCGGCGATCGCCCCGGAAAAGTCTCCCTCGACCTGGAGAGGCTCACGTTCAACACCCCAGAACGCCGGCATCACTACCAGGCGTTTAATGCGGCGTTGAACGGAGCAGCCTGGTCGCTTCCCGACGGCCGGTTATGTGACTGAGCGCCGGGCACGCTGGATACTGAAACATCTGGACGACATCGCGGAGCGCCACCGGGATGTCCGGCAGAGACAGTGGGTGAGCGGGAGAGTGTCCTGTACCTGGGCCGGCGGTATGTGCTGAAAGTCATCCCGGCCCCGGAGCAGCGCAAGGTCACCTGCAAACTGATTGGCGGCCAGCTCCGCGTTCAGGGCAAAGAGCTGACTGCGGAACGGATACAAAAAAAGCGTGCGCCAGTGGTACCGGGATCGGGCCGTGGAGGTGTTCCAACGGCGGCTCGACTTGGTGGTTGATTGTCTGTCTTGGACAACGACGGCACCGGCCTGGCGCATGATGGAGATGCAGACCCAGTGGGGGAGCTGCTCACCAGAAGGAGCCGTCCTCCTGAACCCGCATCTGATCAAAGCCCCTACACGGGCCATCGACTACGTGCTGCTGCACGAACTGTGTCATCTGGTGGAGCATAACCACAGCCCACGCTTCTGCGGCCTTCTGGATCGGTTCATGCCGGAGTGGCGGTCGGTGAAAGAGAAACTTGATGGTGAATCAGAGGTAATTATAGGAGTCTGATCTCAGGTTGCAGATTTGAAAACGCTTGTAAACTGGGGGTGAACTTTCTCAAGAGGACTTCCTCGTGTCAGTAGCTCTATCGTCGCCAGTGCCCAAAACTGTGCATCTTCCGTTTGGTATTACTCTCCAGGTTGGCGCTGGCTACAGCTCAATCTCTTCTTCCCTAGTCTGTCAGTTTGTCGAGGATGGACAGTCTCCTGGTGATCAGGAAATGGCTTACGCCGACGCTATCGAGTCATTCCTTCTTGCCTTGGCATCCGAAGGTGTGGATGTTCAATCGGAGGCTGTGACTAACGCCCTGCAAACCGCCGTTTCAAGTATTGCCAGCCAGCTTGATTGAGAACAGGAGTCATTGAATATGGATCGCTTACAGAAGGTTTTGTCTCGCGGCATTGAGCCTGAAATCGGCTTTCATGTCGTTCTCAATGCGCCGGAGTTCTTCGAGCGCAAAGATTTCGTCGACTACATTGAACGGGAGCCAGTATTCACCTGGCACCGGCCGGGCAAGCTTCCTGGCGAATATGCTGATGTCGTGGTGCTGGTTGAACCGAGCCTGAATGGCGAAGGCACCGAATCCGATTTGCCGGACGACATCTGGAATACCATTCTTGGTGTTTTGCGGCAGTCCTTCGGCGACAACGGAGAACAGCTTCCTGCCTTTGCTAGTAGCCGTCATATCGCCGTCCGGTTAACCAACATCGAAGTCGACTGAGGAATTTCTTATGGAGCCAAATAAAGAATCATCCTGGTACGAAAATCACTATCAGTGCAGTTGCGGCGAAGAGTGGATCGACGAGTGGGATTGCATGTGCAACGACCGGTGCCCGGAATGCAATACCGAGTGCGAACCCCTTAACTCCAAGCAAATCCACTGAGTCTTCCTAATTTTCTGCCTGCCGTAAGAGTGACTAACCCTACTCTTACGGAGGCTTTATGCTCACCTTCAACCCAGACGTTCTGCTGTTCTGCCGTGACGTTGTTACCGATTTTGCCCCGGACTCCGCTGGTGATCGGTATGCTGACCTGATCGAATCGGCCCTCACTGAAGCGCAGCTGCTGGCCAATTCAGATACCTATCTGTTGTCTCCTACAGACCTCTACTCTCGTTTGATTCAGCATCTCCAAAGCCCCCAGGTAGAACCTGGTACCGCCGAGCGCCGCGCACGCCTGCGCTGGTACCGAGAGCTTTGTTGGGACTGGATTCGCAGCATCCAGATGGATCAGCCTTCCGGTATCGAGGTTGAGTGCGCAATCGAGCGTGCAGTGTCCGGGGCTGACGATCAGATTCGTGATGGTGTATGGCCGCCAGGTAACGCCGGGCGCGATCGGCTTCGGTGGTTGTTACGGAAATCCGTCGCAAAGCAGTTGCGCGGTTGCAGATAGTCGGCTCCGTGAGATGCTCTTCCCATCGAAACGAGACATAAATACGGAGAGCAGTCCATGGCGAAACAAATCTACTTCCCTGAATTGGCGCAGATCGTGTCCACCCTGCTTGTTCGTCCTGACCTGTTGGGCGAGCTGGATGATGCTTCTCTGCATGAGCGGTTTGCTGCCAGCATTGCTGAGGTGGTCGCTGATTACTGCGGCGGCCTGGTCAATGGTGTTAATGGCTGCGATGTGCCCTGCTCTCCTCTGGACGAGGAAGGTCGGGTCAGCGAAATGGGATCCACTGTCTCTATTGATCCCAGCGACAGCCTGCCCTCGTTGAATCGCAATGTCTGGTCGCTGTACGACTGTCAGGGCTGGGAAGGCTATGAGATGGACGTTGAGGATGGTCAGCCTTACGCCGGGGTGGAAGAGCAGGAAATTATCCAGCACATGCAGAAGGCGCTTCGCCAGATCGCTTGCCATAACCCGGCTGCTCCCGTGCCCGAAATTGAGTCGGATCAAGGCCCAGGAAACTATACCGTTGAGCTGGTGCGTACCGCTTACAGCAAAAAAACGCTCTCTGTGACCGGGGCTGAAAGTCAGCGAGCTGCTGAACGCGCCGCTCTGGATATGGCTGGTGACCACATCTTTTCGGAGTTCGATGCCGACTATGACGTGGAAAGCAGTGCCAAAACCGCTTGAGAGCATCGGTACAGGTCTGCGAAAGCACAGAACCGATACTTCGACTTTCTGAAAGGATGACGACCATGACACTTCGACAGCAAATTGAAGCCGCAGGAATCACCAGCGAGCAACTCGACAGCCTTGTTCACGACGCCGCCAGCCGGATCGCCAGCCGGGTAAACAATGAGGGTCTGGCTGAACAGCTCATTCTGCTCGATCAAGCCGGCTTCAGCGACGAGGAGATTGCAGATGAGCTTGGCTTTGACCTGAAGTAATCCGAAACAGGCGGTCAACGTCCCTTCTTTCCGGGATTTTCGGGTGATCGCCTGATGTAGAGTTTTTTGAGATCTAAAGTAATTGTCCGGGGGTGACTTTGTGAGCGACTTTCTCTATGCGTTGAATGCGGCTGACGCCATAACTGTTGATGGTGGCCCGCTGTTGAGCAGCTTCGAGCATGATGAATTTGATGAGACGGTTACGTTCAGTTGGACGGATGGCGAAGACTCCTTCACCACGGTAGTTGATCGCTTCGGTATTGCGGGTGCCCAACAGCAAGGCAACGGGTACCTTGTAAAGGATCTCGACGGCGAGTTGGTGAGGGTCGAGCTTTTCACGCTTGAACCTATCTATCCTTTGCCTTCCGCTCTCCGGGAGGGCTGGATTCGGGTACTTCAGATGGCCGCTGATGAGGATCTGATTTGCGAGGGGGGCATTAACTCCCTGATGGACGACCTGCTCGATAAAGTGACGGAAGGCCGTCTACAAAACCCGCCCGGCTCTGATGGGTTCGGCCCCCGGCTTGAGGCTCTCTTCGGAGCTTCCCGAGGCCGCGCTTTGGTTCATGTTGCCTACCTGGCCGACGCCCTTGGGGGCGCTACGATATTCCGGAAAGAGGCTTGGCTATCCGTTCTTGACGGCACCAAGAAGGTGGAGCGATCCCTTTGCCAGACTCTGGCTGACTTGTCTCCGGCGGCTGATGGGGGGAGTTGGTGATGCCTGATTGTCCCGGCAAGACCGTCAGCGGTACCATTTACATTGCACCTGGCAACTCCGGTTGCCGGGTATATGCCATCCCTTACCTGATGCGTCCGGGTCAGTCGCCAAGAGACATTGATTACCGGTACCAGCAGGATTGGAGGCTGGCCGCGCAGCTCGATCACAGACTGAACATTGTCACGCTTGATACCCCCTTCCGACACCTCCGGCGCGACATCGAAGGCCAGATGGGCGGGACATTCTTCGAGGCCCAATGGCGAGCCTGACGCCTTTTGCGGTAGTCCGGGACGGACAGTTCGTTCTGGCTGTAGGCTCCTCGCTGGCTGAAGCGTTGGAGTTTGCGGCTGGTTGTTTCTATTCTGGCTCTGTTCCCGCTGATCTTGTTGTACTTGATTCCGCTGTTGAAGAGCCTCCACCCCTGGCCGCTATGCCCTGCTCTGAAGCCCTTCTGATGTCCTTCTCTGACGCTCTGGGCTCCGGCCCTGTGACCATCTCTAATGGCCTGCTTTGGCTTGTTGGCGAAGACCAAGCGCCCGCTGAAGACCAACTTTCGCTGTTCTAGCGCCTTTCTGGCCCGGTTGCAGATTCTGGTGTCCGTGGGATCCTGACTTCCATTAGCCACCAGGAGGACAGGCCAATGTCATTTGCGCCGATGTATCAGAATAGTCAGCGAGCCTTGCGCCGTATTCGACACAAAATCTTCAGTTATCCCGAGCACCGGGAGGCGCAGGCCAGTCGTGTTTTGCACTACCTGAAGGCTCGATACTTGCGCGATCGTCGTGACGAGCGCCTGCACGCCCCTGTCGGCCCCTACAGCGGGTTGTCGCGCCGTGAGCTGGCCGCCACGGGCACTTGTGAAACAGATTGGTTCTGATTCAGCGGGAGTGTGAGAACAATGGTGATGAAGATCGAAGAAACCTTGGAATTTGAGGCTGGCTATACGCGGTACCGGTTCAATGTGTTGAGTGATCCTGACGGCATTCGTCTTTGGCTCACTGATTGGGAGCATAAGATTGATGGCATGAAGGTTAAGAGATGGTCGCACATAGGCGACAACGGAACTTTCACAAAAAGAGATGACATCTTTATCCCGGACGAGGTGGTTGCCCGTGCCAAAGAAAAGATTGTCCGCTCGATACAGTTGATGGAAAAGGGGTGAGGGATGGGTGCAAGCTGGGGAAGTAAATGGTATTCCGTGCTGGACAATGACCCTGCTAAGTGCCGGGTCGAGATGGTTGATTGCCGGCCAGGCCCGATCGGTACCGGTGACGATCCTTGGGTACCGTTGCCGGATCATCTCAGTGGCTGCCAAGAGTTCAGCTCTGAGGCAGTCGCGGTGTCGGCTGTTAGAGCGCATGTGTTGAGCGCGACTCAGGAAAAGATCCTTGAATTGGTGGTCGCCGTCGAACTTCTAAAGCTGAAAATGCAGCGTTTACGGTTACTGGAGCCCAGGTCGTCTGTTCGGGACGAGGAAATTCTGCGCCTGAAGCTGGAAGCCGCCGAGCTTACGGCTGAACTCAAGTATTGGCGGGATCTTCGTCGGGCGAAAATTCCCGTGAGCTAACCTTCTGTCCCGGTTGCAGATGTTCGGTTCCATGAGACATTAAAAGCACCAAAGACATCGGCAACGGAGACGATCATGCTCTCGGAAGATCAGTTCATGGAAACCTACATCCCGGTGCGACTGGAGTGCGAAGGTGAGTACATGCTCAGCACTTGGGATGACGCCGTTGAAGCGGCCGAAGCTCGCGGGATGAATAAGCATCATGTCTGGGCAATTGTGTGCGGCGATGACGACGATACGTTGTACGCCGCACCCGGCTTCCATCACGTTAATGTGCTGGGCTTCATTATGACTGAGAAGCCGTGGGAGACCGGGCTTGAAGACGCTGTATGGATGGAGGATGACTTCGAGCGCGAGGAAGAGTTCGATCTCGACCGCTGCTGCAATGAAATGATGGAGGGTAATCCCAATGCGTAATCAGGCAAAAACTCACGTTCTGGCGCACACCCACGAATACGGCACCACCCGGTACCTGTTTGTGCCGCCAGCGGGCTTTGAGGTGCCCTATGGCTCATTCTTCGGGAGCTCCGAGAGTGATGGCACCGATTACCCGGAGCTTATGGCTTTAATCGCGTTTCTTGAAGTTGATTACGAGCCGGAGAAAAGCGAAACCATCGATATTCTGGTGTGTGACGACACTATCGCTGAGCCTACCTTGCGTGAGCTCCAAAAGCTGATGGTTCAGGAGGCGGCGATCTCTACTTGAATTGGTAGATGATCTGCCACTCTGATGCCCTTGCAGATTCTGATCTCCGTGAGATCTTGGTGTTATCACAATCAAGATCACATCGATGAATTAAGTGAGGTAGGACATGGATCTATTTGAGTGTCAGGAAACTCTGCCAGAAGATGTGCAGGCGATCATTTCCCGGTACACCGATGCGCTGGAGTCTGGTGGCGACAATGGCTATGAGGTCTGCCGTGAGTTCCTCTTTGAGATGGAGATTCGCGGCTACACCTTTGAGTACGGTCTGGACGCGGTGCCGACTGATTTGCGTTTGATTTGAATCTTGTGCTCCGGCCGTTGGTCGGAGCTCCCCTCCCGCCCTTGCAGATCCCTGCTTCCGTGAGATTCTGAATCTGTCGATCCACTAACGATTCATCCTACGCCGGAGGTATTATGTCTATACAGCGCCGTCACACTGCACAGCAACTCGGAGACTGCTTCAAGGTGGCCGCTGAGCTTGCGCTACCCGTCCTTGGTCGACAAAGCCGGCATCTGGATGGGCTCACCGACATTAAGCTCGTTCACGGCATTGTGAGCGGCCAGGGAAAGCTCTCGGGGCTGCGCTTTACACACGCTTGGGTTGAGGGTCTCGACGACAACGGGGTGAAGTACGTTGTCGACGCCTCAAACGGGCGAGAAGTCGCCCTTCCGTCCGATCTGTACTACCTGATCGGTGAAATATCCCCAAGCGAGTGCGTTCGCTTTACGCCGGAGCAAGCCCGCCGACACCTGCTGGATGCCGGGCATTATGGCCCTTGGTGTGGTGCCCCGTTCGAGCACGAAGATCCGGTTCCGGGCGTTGCCGCCTAGTAGGCATCGTAGTCCGGTATAGACAATCCTTTCGCGGCAGCAACGGCCGCTTCGAGGCTTGGGAAGAATCCGTAATTTGTGGATCTGTCCCAAGCCCCGCCATCCAGACATCTCAGATTGTAACGAACCCCCTCGGGCCAAGCCTCCTGCCACCGTTTCGCGTTTTCCTGTTGTCTCGCTTCCCAGTCGGCTTGCGAATAGTCAGGTTCATACCCCATCCGGGACAGTCGTGCCAGGTAGTCTTGGTAAGACTCCGGCTCATGCCGATCCGTCGTGATGTACGGCCGCCGCCACCATACGTTGTGACTGGGAGGGCGAACGTAGTTCGGTGTGATGTCGAAGCCTTCGGGGAGTTTTGGGTCTATGGGTATCCCGTCGATCTCTTTTGGCAGCGGGCTAGGCGTCTCGTTTGTCTTGCTCATATTGTCCCTTGTCTGCTCACGACAATCTGCATTGGTTTGTTCTCATCATACTTCAGTGGGATGTCGCCGCAATGTTTGGGTGGTTGCAGATGCCGAAGCCCATGAGATCTTGAAGGTGTCCAAAGGAACACGGCGGAGTCGCCAGCATTGCTGGTATGCCAAATCCTTGCTTTGAACTCTACCGTTAACTGCCATCCCCAAAGGGCTGATCGGCAGTAATGACTCCAACTACCGAACTGGCCTCAACCTGCACCCGCAGATCAGGCCCCAGTCCAAAAAGGAGATGTAACTATGGCGTTGCAAGCCACGATAACCGAAAAGCAACTGAAGAAAGCTGCAAAGTACCTGAAGCGCGAGCTCAATATGCCTGGACGGGCCGGCAAGCCTGTCACTCATGCATGGCTGCTGGAGAGTCTGTGTCAGGGCCTTTACGGGAAACCTTACGGAGAATTGAGGGCTGCCCTGTTTTCCGGCCAGCACGGCGCTGAGCTCGATTCGGGGGTCAATGCGGCTTCTCCCGTCCTTTTGCTGTCCTATGGCAGTGAGACTGTGCTGACGCTCAATGGCGAGTACGTCTGCTCTCAGAGTCCTGGCAGCGACATGGAAATTCCACTCTCGGCACTCAGCGCCCAAGCCGCCAGCCTCGCCAGCCAGCACGGCTGCACCGCTTCCCAGGTCGAACTTCCTGAGCTGCTCGGTGACGAATGGGAAATAGACGATATTTTGGAACTTGCGGGAAAGCTCGGGTACTTCCGGTACAAAAAGCCTTTTGTTCACCTGCTCTCAGGCACCCCGGTGACTGTCATTTACGGCGGCGTCGCTCAGGTCGAATCGCTCGACGGTGACCACATGGATGCCATCCGGTGTGACATTGACTCCGGCGAGCCTTGGCGTGATGTGTTCGAGCGAAAGCTAGTCTGGAGCCCGGATTTCAGCAAAGGTTTCACAAACTGCGAGCTGTTCTTCTCTTACGAAGAGCTCGGGCGGGCTGAAGAAATCCGGCCGAACGTGTGGCGAGTCACCGCCCGGCACGCGGGACAAACTTTCGAATACGACTTTGAAGTGATTGTCCGGCACTGACGCTAACACGGCGGGGTAGCTCCCGCCGCCTTATGGAGATTGACTATGACCAAGCCAACTCAGCACCAGCTTTATCAACAGTCCCATCGTAACGTGAACGATACCTTGCAGCAGGCCTTGTGGATGGCCGGCAAAATGCCCGATAGCCATGGGCGCATGAACCCAAACCCATTGTCCGAGCAGGAAATCCGAGATCTGGCTGGCTCAGGGAAACCCTATGCCTATGCCTTCCAGGCGATTGTGGCTCCCGAGCCAGACGCGCAAGCGCACTAACCGAACGAAAAGAACGTCGAAAACGGAGGGGTATCAGGAATTAATCCAACCAAAATCACCGTAACATCACGCACCTGAAAACACATCGATCATACGTTAAGTAAGGAAAAACATGGACATCGTATTAATTGTAGCTGGCGTTATCGCCGCCCTGATTATTGTCACCCTGGCAAAAGCCGTTCGGATTGTCCCGCAAGCGGAGGTGCAAGTCGTAGAACGACTGGGACGATTCCACAAAGTCTTGCATGGCGGCCTGAACCTGGTCATTCCATTCATCGACACTGTGCGCTCGAAATTTACCACCGCTGAGCAGGTGGTTGATATCCCCAGTCAAGGGGTGATTACTGCCGATAACGTCCAAATCACGATTGATGGCGTTGTATTCCTTCGGGTGAGTGACGCAAAGCTGGCAACTTACGAGATCTCAAACCTCAAAACAGCCGTGTCGCAACTGGCACAAACTACCCTGCGCTCCGAAATCGGCAAAATGGAACTGGATAATACGCTATCCAGCCGGGAAGAAATGAACGCTGCCTTGTTGCAGGCTTTGGATAACGCCTCCGGCGGTTGGGGTGCCAAAGTTACTCGCGTTGAAATCAGCGACATCTCTGTGCCGGCAAACGTGCAGCGAGCGATGGAACTGCAACTGCAAGCTACCCGTGAGCGTCGTGCGATCGAGACCAAGGCGGCTGCCGATAAGAACGCCACCATCGCCCAGGCCGAAGGCGACAAAGAAAAGGCCTTCCGGGAAGCCGAAGCTCTGGAGCGTACCGCCGAAGCCAAAAAGAAAGAGCAGGTTCTGCTGGCCGAAGCTGCCAAGGAAGCTGAAATCCTCAAAGCAGACGGCCAAAAGCGGGCAATTGAGCTGGTTGCTGAAGGCCTGCGAGACAACCCTGAGGCCGGTGAGTTTATCCTGACTCAGGAGCGTATCGAAGCCTGGAACGGCATTGCCGCCAGCGACAGCCAGAACAAGATCGTCGTGCCCTACGAGGCCAGCAACCTGATCGGTGCGCTAACCATGGCCAAAGACATGCTCGGCAAATCGGCAACTACTACAAAATCCCAGTAAGACAACCATGGAGGCCCCCGGTATTCCGGGGGCAGTACAGTTATGGCATTAACACTATCCTGGTGGGCACTTCTTTCCCTTGGGGTGGCCCTGATCATTGCAGAGTTATTTATCGGCGCGTTTATCGTGCTCTGGTTTGGTATCGGAGCGGTCGTTGCTGGGGCCTTGTCGTTTTTCATTCCTGACATAAATCTTGGTCTGCAACTCCTGCTTGCGAGTCTGATCGGCGTTGTCCTGATGTACTTTTTCCGGGATCGCTACGTGGCAGAGCGTAACGCGACCCAGGAGGATCTCGGTACCTTTCGGGCAACCAAAGGAACGCTTCATCTAACCGAGGAATCCGGCCTCTTTGTCTTCGCCAATGGGACATACTGGCAAATCGGCAACCCTGAAGCGCTGCGAGACAGCGAAAAAGTGAACGGGGCGACTGTTGATGTGGCTGAGTTCCGCAATAACAGGGCGTTTCTGGTAGAACAAACCAAAGATACCGAGCCTGCTTAATTGGGAGCTTGTCCGTGAACTACATTGCCAAAAAGAAGGTGAAGCAACTGGGGGGCAATGTCGTAGGCGTCATTGTCCAAAAGGAACCCGGCAAACTGGCTTCTATCCATGACTCAGGGCGGGTCACATGGCTGAAGCCTGACGTTGCCGGCCCGGTGGATCAAGCCAGCGATTCATGGGCGGGTACTGATGCGCAGGAGATGGATGCCCTGAGAACGATCGCTGAACAACAGGAGCGGTTATTGTCCGTACTAGACAGTCAGTTTCTAGCTCGGGCGGTCAATCGCGAGCTGCTCGAACACCAGATCGGTGAAGCAGAAGACATCGCACAGGGCATTGGCCTGGAACTGGAAGCTGCCGAATCCCGAGGTGCCCAGGCCTCTCCCGAGCAAAAAGCCCGGCGCATGACGCTGCTCACTCAGGTTCACGCCTTGAAGCGACTGCTGGAAAATCTGAAGGGAGCCGAGAGCTCTTGAATCGGAGATGTCAGAAGGGATTAAAGTGAGTCGCTTGCGCGACTCACTGCTTTGAGGCCTTACTTACTGTTTGGTTCTGATGAAGGTTGCTTTGCCGCCATCACCTGAATTTCATTCCAAAACTTCCGATTCGATCTCAGTACCATTATGCCCATGGCGATAGCTGGTACAGAAAGAATCACTGAAGCTGCCAGAATTACTACAAACACGTCAGTCCACATTTGGATTTACCTCTTCCTTTGGCCTGTTAGCCGTTTCACTTGGAGTTGTTCTTCTTAAAATCAAGAAGATCTTCGGTTACACCTAGCGCAGCTTTATCTTTGGACAGGGCCAAAGTCAGCATAACACAGATCACTGCCATCACGATTGCAGCCAAAAGGCCGACAATCATCCAGGCAGACAACGCCAAGTTCATCATCAGCGCCCCAGTGACCAACTGGAAACCCATACCACCAATACCGGTGAGCATGGCTAACAGAACGGCCAGAAGCACTTTCAAGGCGATTCCCATCAGGAACACCCTTTTGTTTAATCCCGCTTTCGCAACGATCAAACCATCCTTATCAAGCTTGGACAGCTTGGCCACCACAGATGCAGTGGACTTGTTCATTAAGTCATTCATCATCTTACCTCTTATAATTTTAGTTATTTAGGGCACCGACCAATCAAGACCGGCGCGACCAGCAACGGGCTGGCACCGTTCTCCCCGAAAGGAGAGTTGCGCTCGAACTTCGAGCGATCTGTCCTGACGGACAAATTCTTCATCAAACTCAGGAAGACTTCTTAACGAAGCCCTCCTGAGAGTGGGAGTCTCACGCGGACAAGGCTTCCCTCTCATAGAGTTCACCTGCATCCTTATGCGAGAGTTCACCCTGGTTAACCCGGCGAACCAGATCATTGACCAAAGTGCCTCTCTCCCATTCAGCGGTTCCACAGAACTCCGCCAGCACATCGCCTGAGGCAATGTCACGAAATCCGTCGCGGAACGCTTCCAGTAGAACTTCCTCTGCCGTATCCCTGGTCAGATGACCAATGAATCCAGATTCATTGAACACCTGGTACCGGTATCGTCCCGGCTCAGCGGCATCCTCCAATACCACGCAGTAAGCACTGCGGGATTTCAGGGTCAGGCCTACGCCTTGCTCCAGAAATTTGTATTGGATTCGCTGATAACGGGCATTCATGGCAGCCGCCTCGTCGCGGAGCTGGATACAAACGTCACGCTTGGCGTCATCTGTTTCCTGCTGCAACTCGGATTCCCAAAGATCGATTTGATCCTGGTAGTACAGAACGGGGTCGTCGTACTTGGACATCATGCTTCTCCTCAAAATGAGCAGAAGCACCGTCCCACCAGGGAGAGAGCCCCTGCTGGGTTGAAATGGTTAAGGTGATGCCGGCGGCATCGAAGAGTTGATCCTGAGCTATTCAGGGCTCCGGCCATTCAAGGACGGGGCGGCCAGCGGCGGGCTGGTACCGTTCTCTCCAGGGGAGAGGTGCGCTCGAACATCGAGCGATCTGTCCATAGGGACAAGATTCTTGATCCATGCCATTTCGGCGATTTGGGTGATTAATTGTCATTGTACGAGCACCCCGGCATGACTTCTGGCGAAAACACCCCCTAAAATCCTCGTCTTTCAGCGACGATCCTGCGGCATATACCGCGATAATCCTCAGGGAACCTGCAACCCGGTGCGACATGATTGAACTCATACAAATATCAAAGGATTTCAAGCTCAAGAAAAAACGGCAACTAAAGCAACACCCTCAAATTGATGGCAAACACTTCCACGCTCTGCGCAACGTGTCGCTTTCAGTTAGACCGGGGGAAGTTCATGGGCTGGTTGGAAGCAACGGAAGTGGTAAATCCACCCTGCTGCGAATAGCCGCAGGCCTGTCCCGACAAACCAGCGGCCAGGTAAAGATCGACGGGAAAACGCTGCTGGATGGCCAAAAACCCGACATCGGCTACCTTCCGTCTTCCGGGGCTCTCTATCCATTCTTGTCCGCGAAAGACAATGTGCGCTTCTATGGCAAGCTCGCCGGGCTTCGGGGAGCCCGGCTGGAGACCGAAACCGATCGGATTATGGAGATGATGGGCTGCACCGCCTATGTCGATGCCATGCCCGAAGAACTGAGTTTCGGCATGGGACAAAGGGTACGACTGTCTCGACTGCTCATCACATCCCCGTCAGCCCTGCTGCTCGATGAGCCGTCATCCGGGGTTGATGTCATCGGCACCCTGCATTTCGAGCAAACCCTCCGGGAAGTCTCCAAAACCAACGTGCCGATCATTCTGGTGAGCCACAACGCCGGGGAAATCGAGCGGCTGTGCGATGACCTGACGTTCCTGCACCAGGGCTCTGTCCATTATCAGGGTGATATCGACAGCATGATCGAAAATCACGAGTCCCAGTCCCTCGCTCACGCTATGTATGACATCAGCAAGGAGCTTACCCAATGATCGCCGCCCAAATTGCCAAGGACTTCGCGAAGATCCGGTACTCTCTGGCCAAGGCAATCCCTTTGCTGCTGCTCGCTATTGCGATTGTCATCCCCATTGCCTTGATCCTCGATCGATCCGTTCAGGGCGAGAACACTCCGGCACCCGATACCGGGAACACAAAGTACCCCGTCGTCATTTCCCAGTCATTGCAGACATCTGGCCTGGCACAGGCCCTTGCAGGTAACGACGCGTTGAGTGTCCGCTTCGAACAATCTGCCGCCCTCATTAAGCAAGACATTCGTGATCGCAAAGCTCGATTTGCCATCACGCAGGACGACGCAGGGCACGTCGTTATGCTCACTCGATCCGCTGCGGACGCCGGAATAATCCTGAATGAGGCAAGCATTCCGATATCACTGTCCGGCGATGAAACGTCTATCACGGTGAAAACCATCAGCGGGCTCAATGACCAGTCCGCCGGGGCCAAAGCCGCTTGGGCCATCCTGGTTACCTTCATCATCCTGGCCAACATGATCAGCTCATTTCTGGTCTGGGAAGAGCGCTCCAAAGGCTACCTTGAAGAGCTGATTGCCTCTCCGGCTACGCACACCTCTATCATGATCAGCAAGCTGTTCTCGGTTATGCTCGCTTGTGCGGCCGTCGTGCTTCCTATCATCCTGCTTGGCGTCATCGTGGTGCTGGTTGCATCCTTCGCCGGCAGCGGAGAGTCTGTGTCCGACAGCTTCCGCATATTCGCCAACCTGAGCGCCTCAGCGTATCTCGACCTGGCCTTCTTCGCTGGCGCAATCATCTTCGCCATCTCAACCATTTGCGCCATCCTCGTTGTTGTTCAAATCACCCTTCGGGATCGGATGGTCATCTCCGTTTTTCAAATGGTGCTCAGCGTCCCTCTTTTCTTTGTCCCAGTCGTACTGCCTGCATATTTGTTCGAGAACGCCTCCTGGGCGTGGGCCATTCCTGTCGTCAACATCTATGCCGACCTCTCATACGCCATGGTGAACAGCCTGTCGGATTACAGCTTCATGCCTATGATGGCAACCAACATCATCGCCACCGGACTTGTGATTGCCGTCGGCCGATTCGCCGTCGCTCGTATCAGGGAATGGCCTGCACGTTAAACCAGAAGGACGCTTGGATCTCGATGCCGCCCGGAGCCTCGGGGAATTAGGGTTGCCATTGTCTGTGTAGGACGATTTAATCTGTGCGCTTGGCGAATCTTCGCAACATCCCGATCCAAGTTAACCGCGTGGCCAGGATCAACCGTCCAGCATCACCGATTACTTTTTGGGGTGGCGTTTCTGGGGTCTGAATTCAGTAACCTCTTCATCTACACGAAGTCATCGAACGTCTCATGGGCTCCTTCTGATCTAATAGCATTGCAGACGAAGCATAGCGTGAGAAGCTAAGCGCATTCGTCTAAAAATCGCGGAGAACACTATGTCTTTTGCTGGCACTGCTATCGAACTATGGGAGAAGCTTACCGGGACCAAGGTCAACGCACGATCGTTTTCCGGCTCAATCGGACAGTCATTTTCACTGTTTCAGGCCAATCAGAAGATCCAGCAAGCTCAGGCGCTCAACGATGATACGGCAGTAACGCTGATCATCCGACAGCTTCTGGCCGACTATACCCAGAGCGTTTCCTTCCGGTTTACCCTCGCGGATCTGCTTGAAAGCGTCCCAGATGACTTCGAGCGCATGGTTGAACCAGCCCGGGAGCTGCAAACCTTCCTCAATTCTGACGACATCCGGGGAGCTCATGACGCTTTTTTCATCGATTGCCTGGACGCCCTGGCCCATTACCGCAACCAACCCGTTTCGAGCACTACAGAGCAAACACGGGCATTCGTGGAGCACCAAAGCGGCTTGATAGGTCTGGACGCTCACCAGGACCTGGAGAAGCTCACCAAGCTCACGATGTTCGACGGCGACGCCGCTGAGAACGAACCCCCAAAAATCAACCGCCTGATTTTCGCTTTCGAGACATTGGAGGAGCTGATCGATCATGGTGCCAGCATCCCGTCTGGCTTCTCGCTTTGTGCCATTACATCTAGTCACATCAGCGACAGCTACTTCGTTCTGGTTGTCCGGAGCGGAGAACGAGTAATCATTGTGACCGACAAGGGCACCTACACCCACCCGCTCCAGCAGGCCCGGATGCGCAATCGCAACGACAGGTACAACCTGGATCGAATCGAAAACAGCCGTTTCCCGTATGACCTGCTCAACATTCAGTGGTCAGATAATGGCCGGCGAGCCGCCCAGGGATCGGGAAGCCGGGACATCACGGTGAGCGACACTGGTTTTCGCGTGCTTGGCGCGATTTCTGACCTTGATGACTGGGATCTGTTGTGGCTTCACCTGTTCATTGAGCAATGCCGGCAACGCTATTTTGTGGAGGGCGTCATTGAGCCGGTCATGGCTACCGGTTCGATGATCCAGCTGACGCATTCATTGGCCGGCGACGATCGGTATCCAGTGCCGGCCAGCCAGCGTTTCGAGATTGAAACGCGGACGAGCACCGAGCTGTCCACAGACTTCATGCACTCTATCGAGCCAGACTGGCAGGACCGGGCTAACCCGAACGGATGGATGGAAGAAAGGTTTGCGGGGGAGGTTCCCGAAGACAGCCTGTATATTCCCCCCTCCGCACTGAGCTCACACGACGAGGTTGTGCTGATCTCGAAGGATGGCGAAGAGCCAGAGATCTCAGCGATCGATACCCGTGAAATGTCCTTCTTCGACAAGGAAAGGCTCAGCACCATCAACCTCCAACCCATTGACCCGTTCGCTCTGGCTACCAAGGAACGGATTGTGCGCGACGCTCATTTTCTGGCCCGCCATAACCAGAGCAAGGTGATTGAGAAGCTGGTGAAAGCGGACTATAAGAGCCGTAAGCGCGAGGTGATTGAGTGGTTCAACAAGGCTGTCGCCGACCATCTTCCAAACTTCGTCGACGAGCTTCTGGCGCTCAATCATGAGTATTTCTTCGTGGACTGCGAGGCGTTCGAGGGCATTGTAGACGCGCTCAAAGGACGCCCTTCTTTCAGCGGCATCCAAACTCGCAGCGGAACCCGCCAACGGGAAATTCTGGTAGATTACGAGCCACTCGCAAAACAGCGAGTTTTCAATCGGAGCATCGAAGAAGCGACACCTCAAATCAAGCACCATCTTGGGCTGGTGGATTACGAGGAGCAGCGCCACCTGTGTTATCTCGATAACGATGAGACTGCCAAGGTTTTTCTGTACCTCAGTGTTGCCAACGTGGCCGATATCATGAAGTTGACGGGCCTATCACTGGAGCAGATTCCGCCGGAGCTGCATTCCCGAGGAATCGATGTTTATACCGGAAACAGCATCCTGGACCGCATCGACCCTCTGGCCACCCTGCGCAATCCGTGGGACAAGCTTCCGCTTCATTTCTGTCTACCGGTGAGCCTGAAGGGCTTCAAGGCCTGGCGCAAGGCGCGTGGGCTCGATACGCCAAAAGCACCGGACCTTCCGGCTTGGAGTAGGCAGAAGGCGCGGGAAATGTGGGTTCGGTACAATCAGGAAGGCGATACAGCCGAGTTGGGCAGATAATCCGAATACCCGTAGGTTCTTCGGACAACAGCTTGACCTCATAAAATCTCAGCCGACCGGTGCGCCCTGCCGTTGCTCCGCAAAATACCACAGGTCATCAGCGGTAATGATACAAGGCGGATCTTCTGGCCAATACTCAGCAGGGATGCTGGAATCCTTCGCAAGATAGGCTTCCTCCAATGTCGCGCCGGCATCCAGCAGGTGATAGCGATAATTCGACATCGCAGCCGCTCGACGCAGATCATTGCGGATTTGCTCATCTGTCACCTTCGATAATGCCCAGGTGCCCACAACAGACCTTCGTTCTTGGCCGTTCGGTTCTACCTGGCTAATACCCAACGTGAAACGCCAGCGAGCGCAGCCATAACGCTTGCTCATCTTCCCGTAGCCATTCACATTTACAGCTCGGATACCCGTTTCAAGGATCGCGTTCTTCGCC
The DNA here is from genome assembly GCF_001447135.1 of Marinobacter sp. P4B1. Classification (NCBI taxonomy): domain Bacteria; kingdom Pseudomonadati; phylum Pseudomonadota; class Gammaproteobacteria; order Pseudomonadales; family Marinobacteraceae; genus Marinobacter; species Marinobacter sp. P4B1. Next base: position 36,746 of record NZ_CM003615.1, on the reverse strand, counting down.
GGCCTCCGGTTCTCAGGGCCCGGTGCCTTCAGATGACGCAACTCAGATATAAAATACTGCCAGGCCATCTTCAGCGACTCATTCCAATCCCCAGCCGCTTCAGCGTCGGTTACACTGTCAATCGCAATCCCTTCTGCGTGAAATATGCGAATTCGCCATTCACCCCTGGCCCGGTAAAGCCCCAGCGGAAGGTAGAGCTTAACGCCTTCAACCACCTTTTCAATGAAATGAATTTGAAAGTTATTCAGGTAGACCCTGCGGTGGGGCGTCCTCAAGTCATAACTTTGAAGGGTCGCAGCCAGTTTCTCTGGATCTCCTCCCGTAGTTCTCACTACCGGCTGCCACGGTGCTGCGGAATATGAGTCCATGATCTCAGCCAGATCCAGGTGATCCGGCAGTGTCACTGTCTGCCTCAGAATATCTGGGGGACATCTTCGAAACGCGGAATCGCTTCCGGGAACTTTCCCTCTGAACGCAACCGGTTATAGTACCGGCGAACCTGTATCGCCTGGCTTACAATCTCCTCGAACCTGGCCTTCGCGGCGGCCACATCCGTAACATCGTGCTCGCTGATTGCGCCAGCATAATAATGCGTCGTCCTGCAAGCGCCGCCCGGCGGCTTCACCGTGACCAACGCGGTTACCGACACCACCTTATAGTCCTTTCTCGTCCCTCGGCTAATGCTCACTCCTGTCACACCACAATCCACCAGTGGATCTCGCTCCATGCCGTTTGCCCGAGCTCGCCGGTCTACGACATAACGCGAGGTGTTGCCCTCAAGGAACTCTGTCAGAATCTCAAATGACTTCTCCAGAGACCTGACAGGATTTCCTTCATGATCGCTGTCAGCGACATTGGATCCGATGACGGCTTCCTCGCTAACCAGGTGGAGCCGCCAGCAACGCATCGCGTTGTTCCGTGATATCCCCCTCGGCACCCACAGCTTCGTCCCATCATCCAGATCAACCGGCCGGAATGTGACTGGGAATCCGTTGATGGACAAAGGCTGCGGGGGGCGGTCAAAGACGATCATTGTTCACTAGCGCCAAAATCCTATCGTTCAGTTTTTGGAAGTCCTTGTCGGACAGCAACCCCGCTTGGTTCGCACGCACAGACAGGCCGCCCAAGCGCTTTATGCCTTCATCAAACCGCTGCCGAGCCTCTGCGCTTAACGGCTTAATCCCCTGCGAACTCTCTTCCACACGATCCAGCATGCGCTCCAGCTCTTGCGTGATGTATTCGGGACTTTCCCGGACAAACCCGGAACGGTCAACCCAGCCGTCATACTCCGTCAGTCGCAGAAGCACGAAGGCAGAACCCAGCGCCAGGGCATAGAGCAGCGTGCGCCACCCCCCGTCAATACCGCCAACCAGGGCCAGCGAGGATATCAGAAGGGACATACCAAAAACCCACTGAAACAAACGCTTCAACCTCAAAACGGCACCCTCTCAGCTTCGATCAAACCGCGTTAATTTGACATCCTCACCGCCCTGAAGAGACGGTGATTCCTCCTGCGAGACGCTCATGCCCGAGCGCGAGAATGTTCCGGGCCGCGTTAACATCACGGCTGCCGTGAATGACACCACACACACGGCACGTCCATTCTCTTATTCGTAGACCTTCCAGGCCTGATGGGCCTGTGCGGCTGTTACACGCGCTACAGGTTACGGTGGTGTATCGTTCATCGACCAGTCCAAAAACCACGCCTGCGCCTGCGCATTTGTACTCCAGCATGGTTTTCAGTATTCCCCACCCCGCGTCCAGTGACGACTTCGCCATCCGGGTTTTGGTTATGGCCTGGGTGTTGATGTTGCCAACGAATATGGCGGCGTTTTCGTTCACCAGCCGCCGTGAAAATTGGTGCATCGCATCCTTGCGGCGGTTGGCGACCTTCGCATGGATCGCCTTCACCCGTTGCTTTTTCCGTGCCCGCTGGGCAACGGCCAGTTTGTCTTCCATGGCCCGATACCAGCGCCCAGTGAGCTTTTCACCATTAGAGCAAATAGCCGCGTCTTTGCAGCCCAGGTCAATACCGACAGCGCCGGTTCCTGCCGATTGCTCAACCGGAACCTCGACAACGACATTGAAATACCAGCGGCCACGGGCGTCCTCGCTGAATGTCGCACTGCGAAAACGGTGCTGGGAGAGTCCATGGCTGTCCCAGACCTTGTAGTGCTGGCCGTGGAAGAACACCTGACCGTTTTTCCACTTAGCCTGGCCGGTATTCACCGGAATCCAACCCAGTGACCGGCGCACCCCAGCCGTCTTCCGCCACGCCAGGCGCTGCTTTCTGAACTGCTGACGACGGGTGACGTATTCGGCACCAATTCGTTGCACGGTATGACTGTGAAGCCCCAGCTCCTTGCCTGCCCCGTTGGTGTATCTCTGAATGTCGTAGGCCGACAGGAAGATGCCCCGCTCACGGATCGAGCGAGAACTCAGCTCGTTGATGAAATTCCACACGAAATTCACAGCCGCCGCCTGACGACGCAGCGCCTTTCCGTGCTTGTCGCGAACGCGAACTTTGAGGGTTTTGATGGTCAATTCAGTCATGGTCTTTAGTTGCGTCGTTTCAGGCGTTTTACCGGGAATCCGGGGATTCCGCGCTATCCTTCCCCGCACTCAAAGTACGGGGCTTGTCGCGCAATATGGTCACTGTTCTGACATGATCCAGTTCGCCCTTTTTGTCTTTATCCGACAATTTGCTGTACCGCATTTTCAACAGCCTTTTATGCCATCGAGTTGCCTGCTCCCGATCATCCGGGTAATCCAAAACATACCCGATCTGGTCAGCGAGCTGCTGAAACGCTTCTCGCTGCACAGCCTCGTATTTCAGATCCGCAAGCAGGTGCGAGCACATAACAATCTTCTCGGGCCACACCCCCTTCCAACGCTGAAATTCTTTTGAAAACTCCGATAGCCCCCTTTTGAAGAAATTCTCCCCCTTTGCGCTCTTCTCACTTCCATCTGGCTGGTAATGAATCCGCCACTCTCGCCCTAAAGGCGTTATTGTCACGCCCAGACCGCCTGAACCAACTCGAAAAAACACTATAGGTTCCGCTCTGCCTTTCCAGAACAAGAAGCACCCAATCGCATACAGCGCTACACCAATCATCGACACTTCAAGCGTCAGATCCAATAACGGCTCAGCTTCGACGACCCGAACCAGCCCTGCCCCTTGTGCATACTCATAAAGGTTCGAGATCGTGACGCCCAGTAGCGATGCAAAAATAGCGGCGGGGATGATGCTCAACAAGAAGGTGTGTACGGCCAGCAGCGGGAGCCATGGGTAGTTGCGTGCCATTCGGGAATTCAACGGGTGACCACCTTTGGCCTCTCGGTAGAACACCCATGACGCAAGACAGTACAGCGCAAAACACACGGCCGTCAGATAAAATACAGGCGATGCGACAGCGCTATCACTAAGCACTTCCAGTAGGGTCGCATCCTGCTGAGGATAGAGGAGAGATAGTCCCAGCACCCCAAAAAACATGGCCGTCACGCCCGCCAGCCCAATCACAACACCAAGCCCAATAATCACGCCAGCTTTCACCGCACCTCCCCCTAACCTGTAACTGCCCGCCCCGTAGGGCGGGCCTTCAGCGTCAGCGTACTGATTCACTCGTATAAGTGTGCAGCACCCGGTTCGCGTTATACCCTTCGAAAATCTTCCTCTGGGCCTCCTGAATCGTCTTCACCTCGTCGCCAAGGTACCGTGTGAGTGCATCATCCGACGGACGGATCATGATCAGCCCCGTATACCGGCTCTTCACCCACAATGCATCGTCTTCGTTTGGGCCCGTCGCCAGCGTCATATCCAGGCGATCAAATGACTGGGACTCCAGCTCGGTTCCCAAATCCGGGAATACGAATTCCCCGTCGACATCCTTGGTGTAAACCTTATGACTGACCGGATCGTTACCATCCGGCAGAAGGTTACCCTGGTTCCGGCGCTCATAACTCATCTCGAAGATGTCGTAGCCCGGTGTCACCAGGTCAAAATACACTGCCTGACCCGTCAGGGTTGGTGACAGGATCGCACCGACCTCCTCAGTGACCTCCGGTACCGGGAATCCAAAGTTTGGGTAGTTCTCCACGGACACCATCGTTGACTCGCCCGACTCGTATTTACGGCGCACCTGAAGCCCGCCTTCGCCAACATTCACCGTTTTCACGCTGGATGCCACAGACGCGCTTGCCGCCGACAACGCTTCAATGGAGTGGTTGCGCCACGTTTGCGGGTGAAGCCAGAAGCTCTCCATGTCCACAAGATTGCTTTCCACAGGCTTTATCAGGCTCTCTGGCAGCAAATCAAGGGATACCCTAACCTCATCCCCATCTTGGCCCTGAACGCCTTTCTCGTAGCTGTAGCGCTCCAGAATCATGTCGCCATAACTGTTGAAGTTATATCCCATGACCAGAAGATCCCGAGACCGGCCATCAGCCACTACGCCGAAGCCGCCGCCCAAGGTCTGGAATACCGCGTCGTCGGGCTTCACCACCACCGCGTCAATGCCCTCTGCGCCATCAACCGCCAGCGTGTAATAGCTCCCCCAACCGGAATCGTCGCCCTCAACATCTGCGCAATTCGTCTTGGTGCCGTTGTAGCTCAACAGAGTCACTTCGTAGCTGTCGTCAATCAGGTCGCGCTGAATCGAAAACGCCTGCGTGATTGATGCGCCTGCCGATACCGGCCTTGATGCCGTCAGCGTCAGGTAATGACCGCTCACTACGTCATCCAGATTTACAACCCCATTGGCATCGCTGCGCAAGGTCTTGATGAGAGCACCGTTGGCGTCGTGAACCAGAATGTCTGCTCCAGACGCAGTACAAATGCGGTCTGTCCCGACCTCATTCGAATCGTCAACATAGATCACCAGCTGTTCTACTGCCTCACCAACCTCCAGACCTGGATCGCTGGTATCACCACCACCGCTTGTCGGCGGCACCACGATTACAATGTCTTCGCCGCCAGGATTCTGGGCCGGCTCATCGCTGCTATCGCTGATACAACCGGCCAGCCCTACCGAGCATCCCATCGCCAGTAACAGGCGCTTGGCCTGCCATCCCTTCACATTACTTTTCACGGCGTTACCTCTTTGTTGAACACGATGTTATCTGCTTTCACCATTACGCTAATCCCAAGTGCCTAATCTGCAACCGCAGGGCCTCCGGGTATTCATCGGCAAGCAAGGGTAATGGTAGAGGGCGGCAAAGCTGAGGAGGCCGGTAAAGGCCCAGCCTGAACCTCGGCTTTCAGCGGCAGTTGCCCGCTTTACGGTAACCAGCCGCTATCGCTTCGGCTTCGCTGGAAAACTCAACGCGGTTCCGGTCTGCCATGGCGTTATAGCTGGGGCAGCCTGTGGGGAGGTGGTAAACCTTCGAGTTCCGGTTGCCGTGAATCGGCCCCGGCAAGTCAATAGAATGGCTGTCTTTGGCGGACAATGAACTTCCCGCGTGCCGGAGACCCTCTCCGCTGTTCGTATGCCCCAAGCTCCAGGTCTTCGCGCCCGTGACAAAGGGGTTCTCATGACCCATTACGGCCGCAATCCGATCATGGCGCACGCGCTCCCAATCGGTCACCGGGTACTGGCGATCCCACGCCATCATGATCTGCTGCTGGGCCCTGGACATCGGCAGGTTGTAGCGGTCGTGCATATACATGTACGTCCGAGCCACCAAACCACGCGCTTCCGGTCGTGGCTCAGCCGCTCGCTGCGAGAAATCTACGCGGGAGGGGCACGCGCCATGTTGGTACGGTGCCGAAGCTGGAAACTGGGTAAACCGATAATTGCTCCGGTCAGCGTTAAACTCGCCTACAACCGGCGTCAGATTGAACAGATCCACGTACATGACGTTGAACACCGCATCGTTCGATACGCAGTTTCGACGACCACCCTCCTGCCAGCATTGACGCTGGTGGCCCAGTGAGTGCGCCGGCATGATATGCTCCCATTCGATCCTCTTGGCCCGGTTCTCCTGCGCCCGGATCTCATACCCGCAACCTTCCAGGTCTATCCGGCCTCCGGATTCTCCCGTCCAGCGCCATTGGCAGCCGCAGTACAACGTCCCGTAATCACTGGTGTTCCGATCCAAGTAAACATACTCTTTGGCCCAGACCTTCGCTTGCCGGAATGAGCTTGGGGTGTCCGCGTACGACGATAACGATAACGCCAGCAACAGTGCTGCGGTCATTGCCCTGGTTAACATTGGAATGATCTTCATGTTGATACAGCTCGCTTTTAACCCAGACCCAGTTGCTCGGCCAGTGCTTCAGTCGTCAGATCGACGCTGAACCTATCCCCGTTCACATAGAAAACTTCGACCCCCTCGCGCTGCGGGTTGTAAAGCGTTTTCGGAGCTATACGAGTGATCATGCCGGGACACACAAGCAGCATCTTTCCAGCAGCATCAACCACTTTCTTTTTGGTCAACTGGTCTTCCGTCATTAGCATGCCGGCGATGGCTCTTATCGCAGCTGCAACATCTTTGGTCTCTACTTTTTGGGTTATATTGTCTAGCACACTGCCTCTCTATACTTTCCAAGTGATTCTTTCTGCCAGGACAGCAACGCCGGTCATGCACAGTAGGGCAATCAAGGCCTCAATCGCGTTCATTAGCAATACGGCCATCACGCCTTCCCCTGAACACAAAAATCGAGTACGTTCTCGCAACTCAGCATTGCGCTCTTGATTATGTGAATGTCGGCCAGCGACGGTGATGCACCTCCATCCAACTCAACCGTGATCACAACGAAGGGCTTAGCCCGCGTATCAAGGCCGTTGATGATCGACTCAACCGCCCGCTTAAAGGCCCGAGGATTGGCTATCAGAGCCTTGTCGTCGCTATAGGCATCCTCGCCTTGCACTGATCGAGCGCCTGACAGATGCTCATAGCGTCCACGACCACCGAACCTGAGCTGATTCGTCCCTACCGTTATCTCAATCGGCGATCTCGCGGCCTTTTGGGTGACCCACGGGAAAACAACCGTCACGACAAAGCCTGAAACCGCTGCTACAAGCAAAGCGATCCCACCCAGCCCGTAAACCCCTGAGAGATCAGTGATGCCTGAGGTGTACCACTCGGCCTCCGGGTACCAATGCGAATGCGCCCATAAGGCCAAACCCAGGAGCGCGGTCAAAGCGCATCCGGCCATTCGGAGTCCCGGCCTCCAGGGCTGGTAAAGTTCGGGATTCTTTAACCCTCGCAGCTCTGACATCATCATGCTTCACTCTCTCCAGTTGGGATCTCTCTGTATCCCCAGTCCATTGAATTGAAGGCTAACTCCCTCATCATCTCTTCGCGATCTTGTTCCGACATGGCCTCCCATTCTGACCGGGGCATCTCCAACACGTCTTCGCAGGTTGAACCCACCATGTCGGTGCGAACGTAATACTTGATCCGGATTTGTTCCGACATATCTCTACTCCTGTATCCCGGCTGGCTAATGCTCAAAGTATCAGCTTTCCCCTTTTCTGCAATCAGCCCTCCCGGCATCAAAGGGTTCGCATGTACCAGGGATCCTCCGACTTGAGCTCCTGGGACTTTTTTCGGCCAAGCCGGTCGTCCTCTTCGGACTTTGTTTTCAGTAGCGGCTTTGATCCGCTCATGACACCCACTACCCCTCCGGGCACCCTGGCCCCGGCCATGTAACAGCCCGCCGGCAGCCAGTGGTACGGATCCAGCAGCGTCACTCGCCAGGCCTGTATATCCAATAACACCGGCTCCATACCCGGCACACCCCGAATCACCGACCGATCGCAAATCCCAAGCCATCTCTCTATTTCGATGTCTTCGCCAGAAATCACTCCAATCGGATCCCCGGTTCCAGCGGCACCAAGGGAGGCAAAGCAGCTGTTATGGCGACGACGGAATTCCATGATGTGTACCAGGTACTCTTGGGATTGAGAATGTCGAAAGACAACATTTTAGAGGGCGAGCTGAGGTAGGCAAACAAAAAAGCCCGCACGGGGCGGGCAAGGCACGGAGCGCGACACAAAAATCGGAGGCTTCAGGATGATATTTCCTCTGGGTCAGCCTTACGTTCATTTCAATATCTCATGGTCTTGATCTTCTGCAAGCCACTCGTCAGCCCACACCTTCTTCACATCCTACGAAACGTGCCAGCCTGTCAAGGCGTCCGCTCCGCCAACCGTCACACCAGACCTGATCACGCCAATCACCAACAGGATGCGGCGACTCTTTCACAGCCCTGCCCTGGATGCCCGCGAGGTAACCAGCACGATAGATCTCCGGCCCATCGATCACATAGGCGTCCATCTCTTGCTCAAGATCACAGCTCTCCAAGGACACGCGCAATCTCCCGTGAACGCTTAGGCCCAACACCCTTCACCGACGCCAGCTCCTGCTCACTCGCCTGAGCCATCGCCCGAATCGAGCCAAATGTCGCAAGCAAGGCCTCGGCAATGCCCGAGCTGACACCAGGAAGGCTTTCAAGCACGTAAAGTTTCTGACTCAACAGCGCCTTTGGCTTTTTCTTGTGTCTCGCTATGGGGGTAAACAAGCCGTCCACGAAATGGCTGGCCAGCTTCGCTATCTGATACGCACTATGATTAGCCCCCAGAGAGGTAAAGACGCTGACCCGCTGGATCGCCGCTAACCAGGAGATCGCCCCGTCCACCTGTTGAATCAGCATTGTCTGAGAATGACGATGAACATCACCCTCAATCAAAATCACCGGGATGACCTGGTGATCCGAGTTCGAGGCCCGGAAGTGGAGCCGCTCCGCCTGGTCAAACAGTCGACCGTCTCCAACAACGCTCGATTCAAAGTCATTTCGTGCGTCCGGTGAGGACTCTGTAGGGTCGCAACGCTTGCGCTCGATGAGCAGCTCGTTACCCTCACGATCCTCAACCCGGAAGTCACCCAGCTCCAGCGCAACCCGCTTTACCGTGATGTTGGGGTGACGTGACAGAATCTCTGATATCAACTTCGTTTCTCTGTGATCCACCTCTATCGTGACATCTCCCGGCATCTTGATGGACGCGATATCCAGGCGGTGCGATTCCTTGATCCGACTATCCGGATCCGTCATCAAACGTGATTTTCGAGACGGGCGATCAGGCCGATTGTCCGCTTCAGACTTTGCCAGCAAGTCTCCCCAGGGCTCCCCAAGAGAAGATCCCAGCATCTCCGCAATCGAGCGTTTCACCTCGGATACCACTTCCCTCGACACGGGATCTTCGTCCCTGACCGAAATCTTCAGCAACGCCTGGCCGTCCTTTTCCTCCAGCCAGGCTTTCACCGCCTTGGGATTCATATCCTTGTCCACTTCAGATAGTGCCGACTTGACCGCCGCCGGGGCCACGTAAAGCCGTACCGAACCATTCTTCGGGTGCTTCCACATTCTCAACATCTCGACCTCCTGATTCACACATTCCCCTCAAGGGAAAACTCAGCCCCGTTATAGGCAGCATCAAGACCATCCGAAATCGGTACCGCCGACTCCACAATGAAGCGACTCATCTCCCCAGAGGAGCAGCTGATGCCCAGCCGGCGCTTCGCCCTGGTCATCCCCACGTAGAACAAACGACGCTCTTCTTCGATCCCTTCAAGCTGGCCTAACACCTCAAGCTCTACCGCCTGCTTCGATGGCATCTCCAGCTCGTCTGCCTTATGGATCCATACAGAGTCCCACTCCATACCTTTCGCTCCGTGCAGGGTCGCGATGTCGACCACCACTTTTCTTTCGCCGTCTTCAAGAAGGCTTTCTTCATCCTCGCTGTCCGACTCAGGCTTCTTCCTTGTTGCCGACGCCAGGCGACGGCCCAACGAATCCTTCGGGTTGTCAGGATCCGGCTTCAGTATCCTCGCCGCGATCGCAGCAATCCGCTTGTCCTGCTCGCCAGCGGCGTATGTCCGAACCCACGCAAAGATCATGTCCATCGTCGTCAATCCGTCGCCATCCATCGACAACCTCGACCAAAGACTCAGCTGCTCCACAAACTCTTCAAAACGATGATCGTGGGATAGCTTGTCCGGCACCGGCTCATACAGACCGTGTTCAAGAACATGTTGTCGGTATACGTCAACGTCACCCGCATTACAGCCCGCCCACATCAACGCCGTACAACCGTTGCCAATCTTCCCTCGCTCTCGGCTATGCGCCAGCTCGGCCAGACCCAACACCAACCCCGCACCTCTTTGCTCCCAGATCGACTTCCCTCCGATCCGGTTTGTTTTCCAACCCACACCTTGTAGGTGACCTTCAAGCTCATCCAGCGATCGGTTTGTCCTACCAAGAACCGCTGGTCTTCCCGGCGAACTCTCTCGCTCATGAACCAGCAAAAAACGATCAAGGCTCTGGATCTCGTCTCGCTTGAAATTCTCAAATCGCTTGATCGTGACTCGGCCGACAGTGTCAGCCTTGGACTCTATCGCTTTGTCTATTCGAGCCCTGTTATTCCCTATGACGTTCTGGGCCGCACGAACAACCTCCGGGGAACACCGATAGCAGTCATTCAAAAAGTAATCCGAGGCCTTCGTCTCTACGGCAAACCGCTCCATCCCCTTGTAACCCAGCGCGTGACGGAATCCATAGATCGACTGATCATCATCCCCAACCACCGTTACCAGTATCCCGCGATTCCAATGCTCCTCCAGCCAGGCCAACTGAACCGGGGCCGTGTCCTGAAACTCATCCACCAGTAGGTGCGTAGCCGGAACCGGCTCCACTCGGCCATCTCGCATCCCCTCAACCGACATCCGAGCTATCTCTGAAAACTCGATCAGACCATCACGCTCCAGCAGATCCTGGTATGTGCTGAACAGCCGATATTCCTTCTCGTCGCCGTCGTCTGGATACATCCTCGCTGACAACCGAGCAATCACCTCTTCCGCAATGTCTGCCTCGTAGTCCGTTTGCGACTCCCTGATTGCCCGGCTCACCGCAATCTTCTGCTCAAACGGCTTCGGCGGACGACGACCATCAATCAGATCCAAAACCTGACGGCGAGCAAACGCATCAAACGTGCTCACCATCACTCGGGAAAGGTCAACCTTCTTCGCCAACCTCTCCCTCATCTCGCCCGCCGCCGCCGATGCAAACGTCACCAACCCAACCCGCGCTTGCGGGTCTTCCAGCAAATACCCCGTCCGGGCCACCAATAACGTCGTCTTCCCCGAACCAGGGCCCGCAATCACTCGCGCATGCCCCTTCGCTAACGCTGCCTTCTGTTGCTTCTCGCTCAGCCCCATAGCTCGCGTTACTCCTCGTCCATCAACATACCGACCGACTCACCACCAAAATCTTTCTTCTGCCCTTTCCGATCCTTCTCTGACGACGGCTTCGACAACTCACCATCATCACCAAACATCTTTGGCGTCGGCTCCAACCAATCTTCCTCCGGCGTCTCTGACTTCATCTCGGACGTTCCTTCAGGGTTCTCGCTGTCCTCGTATGACGGCAACGTGCTTAGGTGCCAGTCGGCAGCATGCCCTTCGCTCTCAGCATCACTTTGGGACGGACTGCCAAGATCGTCCGATACACTAGCCCCCAGTATGCTCCCCGGTTGTTTGGGCGAACGCTGATCTGACTTGTCCTCTGCCGACAACTGCGAAGAAGACCCCTGACCGCCCCGTAGAAGATGGTGCTCCAAATACGCAATCCGCTGCTCAAGCATGGCCAACCGATTCGCTACACCTGCATCCTTGTCGCCAACCTGCCCATCTGGCTGATCTTTGGTGCCTGCCGATACAGAGCCTCCAGTATGCGAAGACCTGTTGTTATGGTGCTCCGCAATCAACTCACGAATCCGACCTTCAACCTTCACTGGATCCAGCAGCCCCGTCAGGGTGATATCCTCGTCTCCGGATCCGGCGGTATAACAAACAAGATCCCCATAGCCTTTGAATCCCAGCATCTGCATGATTCGGCCCACGTACCCAACTCGCGCATTCACTCTGCGTATGTGGGCCAACTCTGTCGTGTTCTGATCCCGCTTTATGATGCCCTTGATCTCGACTACGCGATCCTCAGTGACCTGATATCGATTGGAGAGCTGGGGAATCAAAATCTTCATCAAGTAGATCCCGCCCACCACGACGAACGCCAACGCACGCACCAGGCCCGAAATCCCGGCATACCCTTCCTTTCCTGGCGGCTCCATGCCTGCCGAGTTCACGACCCATGACGCAAAGAATTCCGGCGCTACGATCAGCGGCAGAAACGCCAGCATCAAAACCCAATACCCAATGAAAGCCCTATGCGCCGGCCGAATATCTTTCCCAGTACCAATTTGCTCTACACTCATGCCGCCTCCTGCTTGCCAGCCGTAACCAGCCTCTCGTTCATTTGTTTGTTTGCCTCGCGGACATACCTCAGGGCTTTCTTGACGCTCTGAACCTCCGCTCGGATTCCACCCAACTCCCTCTCAACCTCGATCGCTTTGGCAATCTCCCACGCCTTGCCTGCACGGGTCAGCGTTGATTCCATGTACCAGTTACCCCGACCGCGCTTCAGGTACGTCGACCGGATCCTTGACCGACCGCCATCATTGGGTTTGATGAATCGGTATTTCGCCCAATAGATTTCCACCGTCTCTCCCTTGCACCGCACGTACACATTCAGACGCCCTTTCTCTGAAGGCTCTCTGTTCGCGTTCTCTGACAGGTGATACTCCCAGTGCTTTTGGGCCACCTGTTTAGCCTCTTCCACCAAATCCCCTAATCGCTTTTTCAGCGTTTCTTCCAATTCGGAATACATTGGTTTTTCTCACCTTTCTGCTTGGCTTGGAATTTGTGTTTTTTCCTACCCTCGCGCACGCGGGCGCGAGGGTAGGCTCACTTACCTTGCAAATCACCCGTAGGGTCGGAAATGCAATGTGTTTCCTACCCTAGCGACACTTGTTTTGCCTCCTGGTAGGCTGGCACCCCCTGTATCCGTAATAGGTTCGGAAATTGGTGGCGCTTCCTACCCTAGTGCCGCTTTTTTCTCTTGTTAGGGTAGGCCGACGATGCCTTGCCCCGATACAGGTTCGGAAAATGGGGTTATTTCCTACCCTAGCAAGTGGTTTTCTCATAGGTTCCAGACCTCTTTTCCTAACTAGGGTTGGAAAAACAAACCGCCTCCTACCCTCCGCGCATGAGGGTTGGAAGTAATGGAAAGGTTAACAACTCCGAAGGCCTGGTTTGTTTCAGAAAGAGGCGCTTTTCAGCAAGGGTTTCCGTCACCAGGGGGGATAGCGAGGCTCTAAAATGGCATTCACAGGTCTACAAAGATGCACTTAAAGGTACGCTCAGTAGACCTGTTGATTCAGGGCTAAATCAGGAAAGGTACACAGAGGATTACTTAACGGTACGCTCTGTAGACCTTCCTGCTTGGGCGGGATTAGCCGCAGGTACTCAGAGATACACTTAAAGGTACGATCTGTAGACCTTGCCGATTCCTGCCAACCCTAATGGGTTACACAAAGGTACGCTTAGTAGACTTTTAGGTATCTCTCAGTGTACCCGCCAGAAACATCAGTGGTTTGCTCGATTTTTCAAAGGTACTCACTGGCGCACTTAAAAGTACGCTCTGTAGACCTTTAGCTTCCAGGTCGAACAGATGGTTTGTGGCAGCTCGGCGAATACCGGGTTTCCACGGGTACTCTCGCGGTACGCTCAGTAGACCTTTTCGCTAAACATTGATCAGTGTTTTTGGACTTATAGATAAGCGAACAGAAACCTATTTGGAGAAGTGCATGTTTATTCTTGGTATGGATATTGGCTACAGCAACCTGAAACTGGCCTTCGGTGAGGCTGGACATAAGCCGGAGACGATCCTTTTCCCTGCGGGTGCTGCGCCTGAAGACTACGTTTCAAAGTCGATCCTGGCGAGCCACTCGAAAGGCGGCTTCGAGGTGAAGGTCGGCAATGAGAATTACATCGCCGGCATTGATCAAAGCTCCATCGATGGCTGGACTCGGGTGCTGTCCAAAGAGTACCCCTTTTCCGATGACTACAAAGCCCTCTTGCACGCAGCGTTAATGGTCACCGAGAAATCTGAAATTGATATGCTCGTCACCGGCCTGCCCGTCGAGCAAGCCATCAATGAAGAGTTCAAGGCAAAACTGGTCAACCATCTCACGGGCCAGCATGAAATCAGCGAGGGCCGTTTCGTGACAGTGAAGCGGGTCAAGGTGATTCCTCAGCCGGTAGGTGCCTTTATCGATTACCTGATGACCGTAGATGACCCTCGCGTTGTTCAAGCCTCCCGAGTGCTGGTCATTGATCCGGGCTTCTTCAGTGTTGACTGGTGCGCCATCGACAAGGGTAACTTCGATAAGAGCTCGTCTGACTCCAGCCAGGACGCCATGAGTGTTCTACTGGAAGAAGCAGGCCGCCTTCTGACCGCAGACACCGGACGACCGTTTGATCTGGCCACACTGGAAGATGCAGCTCGGGGTGATCGCATGGTGCCGGTATTTGGCGAAATGAAGGACTTGAACCTGTATCTCGATCTGGCCGCCGGCAATGTCTCTGAGAACGTCATGAAAGCGGTACGGCAGAAAATGCGCCGGTCGAAGATCCAGGGTGCCGATTTCATCCTGCTTGCCGGAGGTGGCGCTGAGCATTACAAAGATGCTGCTGCCAAGATCATGGAAGGGTCTAAAGTGGTTACTGGCGAAGAACCGGTTCTGGCAAACGCTCGCGGGTTCTTCCAGCTTGGCAAGGGGTAATCAGTGATGGGCGGACAAATTCGAGTCATTCTAAAGGTGAACGAGGACTCTCACCCAGATCTGTATGCCGATCTGGAGAAAGTCGATCCGAGGCGACGAGGCGAGCGCTTACGTCTACTTGCTACTTCTGAACTGCGCTCTCATTTTGAGGGTCGAGTTCAAGTTCAAGCGCCGCGTAAACACTCCAAGGCAACGGCATCTTCGGATGCCAAGTCAGGGGATAACTCTCCCAAAGAGACCCCAAGGGAAGTTGCAGCGGCAAAAGACCAACAACCCACCCAAGAAAAGCCTGAGGAAAAGGATCAGTACCAAGATGTGCGGAATTCAATCCTGGGCGGCATGGCAAACCAGTTCTAAATAGAGGTAACAATCATGGTCAAATTCAAACTTGCTCTTTGTGTTCTCGTAACAGCTTTCATCGTCTCCGGGTGCTCCTCTAACTATAAGCCCCCACAGATTGCAGACGATCTCATCTGGACTTCAGATGGTGAGGATAAGCGTCCCGGCTGGACTGCCAATGGGGTTGTGTCAAAAGCTAACAGGAACGAGATTTCCTTTGTTGGCATGAGCAACCGCCATAGCACGCAACGTGGGGCCCGTGATGCAGCCATGAGTGATGTGCGTCGACTTATCACTCAATATGCGGAAACTCAGGTTGATGACCAGGTTACAACAACCGAGCGGAGCTCTGGCCTTCAGGATGGAATCCAGAATCCGACCATTACACGCGAAGTCGTAACCCAGGAAATTGCCAGCCTGGCTATCCAAAAGATGAGCCCCGAAAAATGGCGATTTGAGCAGTGGAAGAACAAAGCGACAGGTGAAACCTTCTTTACCGCTTTTGTCATGACCACCGTTCCGGCCGCTGTATTTGAAGGCGATACCACAGGTCAATAATTATGAACACTACCCGTCTGGCAAGCGTGCTGCTCAGTGCAACGATGATGTGGGGGTGCTCCACCCTCACTCAATCACCCGGAGATGTGACTTCCGATGCCTACTCTTCAGCAGCGCCTTTGCCGGCATGGACTCAGGTTTCAAGCGGAGAAACAGGTACAAGCGTTTGGTTTGTAGGTCAGGCAGAAGCCTCCTCAGAAGCAAAGGCCCGGAGCCAGGCTGAAAATCATGCTGTAGGTCACCTGGTTCGCTACTTGGGTGCTGATGTGAGGGTGTCAGAGCTTTCGCTGTCAGAAACACAAACGGGCACCGATGGCATTGCTCGGGAGCAAATCTCAAGCCTTAACGCGGTAGGCCTCTCAGGTGACGCCCACTCATCTGGAGGCACATACTCTTATCTCACACGGAATAACAACGGCACCTATATCGTATGGGCTCGTTATGAGCTTTCGAGAGAGCAATTTCGCAGAGCTCAGAAAGCGACCAACAGCTCCTATAAACAGCGCATCGAAAGACTCGCAGAAGCTCGAAAGTTGGCTGAGAGATCTCGGTATACCGACATCGAAGGCCTTCGGTTCGCAATGGTAACTGGCGAGGCTGTTTCTGCGTTTAACCCATCACGGCCCGCTCAATCTGAAAGCCAGGCTGTTGCCAAAGCCAAAAATGCAGCCACCATGAAGATCGTTGAGACGCTTCTGGGCCAGACCTTACAAGCCGAGCGGCATGGAGCGGTCACGTATCTTTCAGGAAGCTCGCAAGGCCGGGTATTCCATGAGGAGATCTCAACCCGCGTATGGGTTCTGGGATCAGAAGTTAAAGCTGAAACTACCATTCTTGGCTGGACTCCGACTCCATAAGGAGTTCAGCTCCTCCCCTCCCCTCGTTTAAGCTTGCAGACTCCCAGGTTAATGGATAATGGGATGTAAGGACGCTTTTTGGAGAAAATACTATGCTTCGTTCGTTGATTTGTGGGGCTTTGCTGGCTCTTTTTGGATCGTCATTGTCGTTTGCCGACGATGAAGCGATCGTTGTGTCACAGGGTTACGGTGTCGCTTCGAGTGTTGAAGACGCAACAGAGCTGGCCCTAACCGATGCCGTAAAACGGGCAACAGGGGCTCTGATTGTCTCGCGGTCGGTTTCCACATTCGATATGACAGGACACCGTGGCACCACGAAAACAGTAGGCGTAGTGGACGGGTTTGTTCGGAACTATGACGTTGTTTCGGTTGAAGATAGCGGTCAGTACGGACGTATCCGCGTGACGGTGGATGCCGAAGTTGTTCCTCGGGCCAGGACGAGCGACGGCAATGCTCAAGAGAACCCTGATATCGTTCCTTGGGTTGGCGAAGCTTCGAGGGTAGCCGGAATACCGGAAGCTCAACGGAAATTGAGGGAGTATCAGCGTGTGCTCGAAGGCTTTCTTGGGAGCCCTTACGATCAGCTGCAAGCAGGGTATTTCATCTCACCGAGGACGTACATCGTGGACATGGTTGGCCCAGATTACGTCGAAGGACGAGTTCTTGTGGATGTGATCGTGAACACCGCTTATTGGAATGCCTACTACAGCATTCTGCAAGCCATGCCCGCTATCAACCCGGAAAGATCAGATCTGGAGGGGCCCCTGGACGACTCAAAAGGGGTTGCCAGAAACGCTGGAGTGGCCGTTGACGAGGCGCTGGTTGATTATCTTGCCTCACCAATCCCGGTTGCAATCAGCTTCAAGAGCCCCACCCAAAGCTTGGATGGAGTACACAACCATCCTGCCAGGATCGTTCTGTACAAGAACTCCGTGTTCATTAATCACGAACGAGTGGGTACGGCTGTCGTCCGGAAATCAACGTCGGTTGATAGACCTTACGCTGCTCCCATATCAGAGCGGAACTCTGCGCTGACATGCAGCATCACTGGTGGCTACAAGTATTTATACACTTGCGGGACTCGCTTCACGGTGGAGCTTCCGTTTAAGGTTCAGACTGAGCACCAGGCGAGGATGTTGTTTCAGAGCGGGGTCATCTTTGGCCTGGCTCGTTGAACCTAATAAGGCATAAAAAAAGCCGTAGGGCATTCCTACGGCTTTATTGTTAAAGGTTTGGAATTAACGATTGGCTACCATCGCGCCTCCAAATCCACTATCCATGAGATTATCTCTTTGGCTCCAAACCTCTGCTTCAAATTCATTCATTGGAGTTTCAGCTGCAAACCGATCGGCACTGTACCCGTCACCATTTTGCTGCCTTGAATTCAGGTATAGCGATTCAAGGTTTTGCAATGTGCTATCAATGCTCTGAACGTAGTCTGGAGTAACCTCAGAACCTTTTGGTAGCAGATTAGGTGCTGATACTTCCAAGGCGCTTCGCATCTCGTCAAATCGGGTTTGCTTTTCTCCCGAGTTGGCTGCACCTGGCTGACTTGGAGCTTGTAGTTCAGCGCCGGCTACCGCAGCACCAGCGGGCGCACCCTGCGGCTGTGCCGGGGTTTCGGCTACCGTATTCGGAGCCTCCGGCTGTGCGGGGGTTTGAGGAGGATCGTTTCGATTATTATCGCCCAAACTGTAGCTTCTGTTTTGCACACCACCGCTTGTTGCGGACTGATACTCGAAATCTTCACCGGCTTTACCAACGCTCTCAATACTTGGAACGTAGTTTGAAGGTCGGCCCTCACGATCCGGCACGTCCACGAATGCGCCTGCAATGCGCTCTTGATCAGGGCTTTGTTCACCAAAATTCTGAGACAGCTTTTTATTATTGGCACGATAATTATTCACCAACTCTGGATTATCTCGCCATTCAAAGAACGAGTCGTTCTGTACCTGGGATCCATACCCAGCTTCACCCAGCTCTGCCCTGGCTGCGTACACTCGACGCTCTGGCACATTGAGCTGCTCATAAAACGCCTGTTCCTGTTCCGGGGTTTCGATGCTATTAATGTTGTTATCTTTCAGGAACTGATCGTATTTTTCGCCAGCACCTGTCAAGGCAGAGTCGATCTGCGCCACGCCTTGTGTCGCACCACCCCATCCAAAGCCGCCGAGGCCTGTTTCACTCCGGGCTTTCAGCTGGTTGTAGGTTTGTGTCCTATCTGCCAGATCATCCCGGAAAGCCTGTGTCTGGGATGACTCAGACAGCGTTCCGAAATTATCGTAAACCTGCTGTTCAAACGGATTGAGAGTTTCACGGAACGCTTCAGCATCAAACTCTTCACCACGACTTTCGGCGTTCATCCTGGCACTAAACTCTTGTCCGGCAACGCTGGTCATCGTTGTGTTCAGATAGTCCCGCATCTGATCGCCTCGATCCCCGAGCGCATTGAGACCTTGAAGCTGCATCTCGGAAGCAGTCGCGATGTTGAAGCCATCTTCGTTGAACATCTGTTCGGTTTGATAATCTTTATAGTCGTTATATGCCTGGTAACCACCTACAGCCAGTCCAGCCACCATTCCGGCCTTGCCACCTCTTAGTGCGCCTTTGGCTACATTAGACCCTACGCGTTTTGCGATCATCGCGCCCAGCCCTGCTCCGCCAGCTGTTGCAGCCAGTGAATTGTTCGCCATTGAATCCATAGCCTTCTGACCTTCTTCAGAGGTCAGATACTCTACGGCCTTAAAAGCATCTCTGGCATAGGTTCCATTCGCTCCCTGCTGTTGTGCGCCGACCTGCTGCACTCGGGCCATCTTTTGTTCTGTAGAGAGCTTGTCAAAGTCCTCTCCCAGAAGGTTTCTATCGATATTATTGTTTTCGATCTGGGCTTCAACTGACTGTTCTGCCGGTGAATTTACATCTGTGTCATACTCTCTATTAAGAATTTCTTCTTGGCCGGCGGCAACTCTGCCCGCGAAATCCGATCGTTCATCCGGCTTTAACTCGCTAGGCTTCGGAATGCCGTCAGCCATGTCATTGTAGGTCTCATCTACGTCAGCACTGGTTGCATCTTCCACCTCATCCACTAAGCCCGAGGTGCCGACGTTGGCTTCTCCTGCGCCGACGCCAACAGGATCGATCAACCCTGCCATTGCGCCGATCTCGTTAACCGTTTCCAGGTCGCCCTCTGCCGCAGCTTGTTTCATCGCACGGATAATTCCAGGGGTCGACGTGTCTACACCATCCCATACAGCTTCATTTCTATTCGGATCCGCCATCCTCTGATTGATGTAATCTCCGATCGCAGCTTTCGTTCCATCATCGTTCAATGATCCGACGAAATCAGACATAGACATTTTGGCTCTGGCACCCAGGCTGTTAGCCGTGCTTTGAGTGGCCTGCCGGGTTTCCCTGAGACTCGTCGCTCTGGATGTCGCTTTCTCAGCCTGCTGAAAGGCTCTCTCAGATTCCTTAAAGCTTTCGTTGTTACTATAGGCTTCATTGAATGTAGAGCGCTCTTCTTCAAACTTGGAGCTGTTCTCCTGAACCTTTTCTTCAACCGCAGCAACCTGACGATTACTTTGATCATTAACTTCTTGAGCAATCTCTTGGTAAGTCTGTGATCCTTTAATGTCACCACGAGCCGAGAGTTTTGCGGCGGCGGTGGCTTTTTGGGCGGTTGACCAATTGGATGTATCAACTCCATTTTTCTTGAATGTGTCCGACACTTGATCGAGCGTCGATTGGCCACCTTCGGCTTGCGCGGCAATGCCCAGCTGAATGGCCATCGCAGTCGTATCTTGTTCTCCGCTTGAAATACGGTTTGACGATACCAGGTCTGCTGATGCGCTTTCTGCTACGGAACTAAGCGTTTGAGTGCTACTTCCCGCCGCCGTGGCGCTTCCAACCTGATTCGCATAGCTCATGACCCCTTCGATAGCGGCCTCAGAGCCCTGACCAACTCTTTCGGTAGCCTGTTCCATCAAGCTTTGTTCTTTCGCCGCCGAATTGGTCATCCCCTGGCTGTAAATCGATTGAAGGTCAAATGTCCCTTGCGCATCACTGGCATTAGCTTGGTAGCCGATTGATGTTTCAGCGTTCGGTGTGAGCTGACCCTTGAAACCGCCCACTTCAGCTTTTCCATCCAAGGTATCAACCCCTGCGTCGGCGTTGGACGCGGCATCAACCCTTCCGGCCAAGCTGGAGGCAGTAACCGCAGACCCATAGATCAGCATCAAGGTGATCGCAGGTGTAGCCGCCAGAAGCATCGATCCGGTACCGAGCCAGTGCGTGACCGTTGAATAAAGCTCCGCGTCACGGGATATTGACCCCAAGGCCCCCCCATCTAATGCTCCGTATTTGCTTAAAGAAGCCATAGCGCCTGACGCCGCCATCTCAATGTATAACTCGATGGCCGCCGCTACCGGTTTCCACAACTGTATCCAGGTTGCGAACACCAGGTATTTCCCAATGAGACTGATACCGCCTATGCCCAACGTCACCAAAAACGCAGCAAATGGAGCGGCGATATACATCATGGCCTCAAAGAAAGCCATCAAAGGTGTCATTGTCTTCATGAAAATGGATGATTGCAGCGCCTGGTTTTGAACAAGGGTTGACGAAGCTCGCCCGGCTATTGCTTGAACAAATACATCCCCTTCCGTAACGGCACGCCCATCTTTTGCTGCACGATCAAAAGCACCCAGACCGATGCGGTTCATGAATTGTTTGGTTACATCGATATCGGCGCGTATATAGGCCTTTGCTACAGCATCAAAACGTGCTTTGGCATCAGTGTTGTAGGCATCCGTAGCAACAGATCCCACATCTGTTTTAGGGCAAATGCCGCCGCTAATGCTTGAGCCGCAGGTTGCGCTGACGATGCGGGATTTCATATTCTCTAATCCCTCATCACCGAACAGTCTGACGCTGATCCGATCATGCGCTTCTGCACACCCCAAATTTTCTAGAACCTCATCCTCAGCATCATCTTTATAAATGACGCGAGTTCTATAAAGATTGTTGTTCAGCTTAATCGCTTCCCAAACAGTCTCGTATTCCGCGTCGGGAGTGCCAGCCTCTAAGATGTCTTTCTTTTTGATTGGAAGCTGTCCAGCAGTATCCTGTAGTGACAACCCGACCTTGGTGCAGTCTTGGAAATAACGATCGATGTTACCTTGAATCAATCCTTCGGGATCCCAGTTAACAATCGAGTTGTCGAACCCCACATCTTTCATTCTCATCAGCATTTCTAACGCAAATAGCGGGTCAATGCCGTTGGCGTCAGGCCTTGTAAATTCTGTCCTGAACCAGTCGGAGAGTTTCGAGCCAATGCCGGATATGATTGCACCGGAGGCCGCGAGTCCTATCGGAACATCATCGACGATTTCGATTCTGCTCGGTGCAAGCACAGCACCTCCACCGCCTATAACCGTTCGCTCTTGTTGAATCCTCACCCCATCGACGGTAATCCCAAAGAACAAGGCATACATCAGTCCGGCAACTGCTATATTTCCTACTTTTATTTCCGAACCGCCGGAGCTTATCCCCTGGATTACAATCCAAAGAATCCCTAGTAAGAAACCAATTGCAAGTAATGTCTTAAAGTCTGCAAACGACATTATGGCGGAGGATGCCCGAATCACCTCCGCCAAATAGCTGATATCACCGAGAACTCGAATAGTAAAATCCATATTACCTACCCTTCAAAGCCTGGTGGATATCGAGCATTGTATTCATCTCTTTGAAAGCGTTTTGTTGTTCATCTAGGACGACTTTCACAAGAACATCGTATTCTCCAATGATGTTCCTTTGCACAGTGTCCAAGTTTCTCATGATATTCTCGTACGCTTCCTTACCCCCGGTTTTCTCTACAGAAGAAAGCTCTTTCCGGAGATCGACCGTCATTTGCATAAGAAACTCATATGCGGCGTCTAAGGCATATAGTTTCGTCCTTGCTCGAACAAAGTCCTCAGGTATAGGAAGGTTCATTTCTGCAAGGTTTCTCGCAAATGCGTACACACCAGGAAGTCTTGGCAGAAACTCTTTCTCAGGATCCGTTAGGTTCGCCTTCGCTGGATCTGTGTCAATGTCGTAATACACTCGCAGACGGTTCACAATGGAGTCAGGATTGGAGGGATCTACGATGTCAAAGATCGGCTTATGTAACCCCTCCCATTCACCTATAATCACTTTGTTTTCCTCAGGTGACATGCACTGATCGTTGTTGCACTTATTCCCAACTATTTCCTTTCCTTCAACTAAGCTATAAATAAGGTTATCGGTTCTTCCCGGTTGCAGCACGTTCGCTTCTGGTACTTTTTGTCCATCTCCAGCTGTCTTAACTTCCAAGATCACTGAGCCAATCAGGGTTAGCACCAGGTTTGTAGCTTGTTCTTTGCTCATTCCGGGAACCAACCTAGAGTCAAAGCCTTCTTCCTCCAAGTACGCTGTTACGAGGTTCTTGCTTTCGATTTTATCCGCATTTCCCTCTGATGGAGTTGCTGCGCCATCCTCAGGTGAATCATCTTCCCCCGAAAACATCGACATTACGCTGGTCTTAATCTCGGACGCCGAGTAACCCCAATCACCTGAGTTATCGATGAGTGCTTGGAGATTGTCTTCGCACCGGCCAAAGGTCATCTGCCCGAAATCGTTTGCCATGTCCATCAGTTCGGCGATCGCTGATGCACATCCATCGCACATCTTCTGTATTGCCAAAATCACCAAATAAGGTGCCATTGCCGGAATTTGTTCAATGAGATTAACCAGTTGATCTTTGGTAATCAGGGATAATGATCCAAGATGAATGTCCACTCCTGAACAGGACGCAGAAAACGAAGGTGGATCTATCTCCCATAGTTTTACTCCAGTGAATTGCGGGGCCTTAAAACGAACCCTCACCCGGCCACCATCTACAAAGCCAGCACCTTCATTGAAAACAGCCTTAGGTGAGGTGGTTCGGATTGATTCTTTAAGATCTTTTGCCATGTCTGACAACGCACTAGACATCCCCCACGAAGGGGCCGACATCGCTAACATTGCCGTTGCGGTGAACGCGATCAGAAAGTTTTTGAGCTGGGTCATTTCCGGGCCTCTTGTAACTGCCGAAGTATCTCTTCCGTTGAAATGTCTTTGAGGTTATTGAAATCTGTGTGCCGTGCCGCGTTAGGCGCTCCTCGCAGTTCCCCGCGAGCATGGAGAAATTCGTCCTCAGATAGGATGTCCATAAGTTTTGCCGCAGCGGGTATTCGTTGGGCGAGCCGACCGCGATCAAGTGTGCCATAGCCGACAATCTCCACACGTTGTGGCGGAATGACTAGCGCAACAGCTGGTGTTGCGCCGATGTTTAGGCGTTTTGAGAGCCCATCATCTACAATGGGATCGAGTAGAAGATCCGTGCCACGCATGCCCATCAGTTGCTGCTCCGCCCCATCAATCGCGATCGGCAAGATATCTACATCGAAGTCTTTGGCCAGACTGATCATGCCGTTAACCATCTGCCGACTGACATTACTGTTATCAAACCAGAACCAAATGCCTCCGTTGTTTGCTTTCAGTCGATCGAACACCGTAGCCATCATTTCTTTAGCTACACGCTGCCTTTCTTTTTCACCGCTGATGGAATTTGAAAATCTGACGCGAGGATCAAGATCCGGGTTGTCCGCCAGAACTTGAGCGGCCACCCTGGCAAAAGTCGTTGATTTGGAGATCATCTGCTGATGCACTGCGTAGAATGCAGCGACATTCTCAGGCGTGGGGTTATCTATTGCCCGGTTTTGGATCTCATCAAAGTTCTGTCGGAACCATTCAACAGACATCGGCGCTGGGCCTGAGCTCACGGGCGGGAGCTCTGTCACTTCTACGGAACTTTCTTCGGGCTTCGGTGCGGCCGGCAACTCAGGCTCGGCCGAACGCTCTTTCAAACGCTGCTCGTTATAGAAAAACCAGCCTTCGTCAGCTCGATCATAGAACGGGCTGACAGCATGAACTTTCGAGGCTGCCAAAACAGACAATAAAACTACGAGGTATCGCATCCACACACTCCTCCAATCAACAGATATTGTTGCCGATCGAGAAGCGCATGTGCGCCGGAAACCCCATCAAAAATGGCGGTGTTTCCGGCTCCTGGGAGAGTGATTCGGAGAAGGGGTGTCAAGCTGTCAGGCGTGCAACCGCCGCTCTGCTGCGATGGCGCTTCAGAGCAAAATTGGCGACTTCTTCAGATTTTGCACAAATATGGCATTGATTAGCCATGGGGTACAGGGATGGGAAATGCGAAGCACACTGGAGGCACTGACTTACATGGGCGTCTTCAACCTGATCCCACAGGCAGCTCGCCAAAAAGTAAGCCTTGTCTAAGGATAGAATCACAGGGTCGCGAGCATGGATTGCGCGATATGCTTTATAGGCTTCAAGGACACCATACGCCTGTTTGGCGTTGTAGATTCGCTCGCCGCACTCTTTCATATAAATCTTCAGAAATTTTTGTGCAGGCATGGAGTATTCGCTAAATGGATCCGCGATGGCCTTCCAGGACGTAGTGTTTCGGCCACCTTTCGGTGGCTCGCCGATAATTTCCAGGTAGATTGCTTTGGATTGCATATTGGATATACCGGATATTCTCTGAGCGGTCGAGCGCCGCGCTCCGTATCGGATATATTCAATATATAACTTTACTGCTTCTACCTGATTCACGACGCCCCCACGATGATCAGTAATTAGTGCTTTATCACTTTCAGCACTTCTTTCGCCCTAATACATATCGGGCACACTTTTAGTATACGCTTTCCGTGCATGAACACCCTGCCACAATCAGGGCAAAACTTGACCTCCGCACCCGGCTCTTTTTGCGCGATGGCTCGCGCTGCCGACCAGGCCACGGTCAGTCCGATCTTGTGGGTATCGTGTAGATATACCCCGGTGTAGACCTTGTAAGCTTCCAAAACCGCTTCATGATCTAGCTCTTCGAGAAGTGATTCTCCCGCTACTTTCCAGTAACACATTAAGAACTTTTGCATGGGCCCGTTAATCTGGGCCTTATTGAGATAGTTTGCCCATCTCTGCGGATCGCGGCCGGTTTCTGATCCTGTGCCATGAATGTTTCGGTACATCATGACTGCTTTGGTGCTGGTGATGGCGCTCACCAGTCTTGCCGTTGTTACTCTGGCCCCGTACCGAATGTACTCCTCACAGAGCTCGTACTTTTTTGCTGTGTCCACTTGCCACCTCAGACCGTAATCATCAGCTGGTGCAACGCATCCAGAGGGCTGTTGTCATCTGCTGATGTTGCAGCCTCGATGGCGGCTGACAAAAGTTCATTATTGCAGCGCGGCACAAACAGTGCGGCCGGCATCTGAGCAAGCTTCGCGAGCTCTGCGGTATTCATTCCCGAAATCTGCTCTGCAACTTCTGTGCTGATTCCGAACTGTACTTCCGCCTGCGTCGTGTTGAACTCGGCCACTTCGCTCATCAGCGACAGCGTTAAAAAGTTGATTGTCTGGATATTCTGAAGAATTTTCTCAGATTTTTCGATATTCGGGCTTACGATCTCGCTCACTGCACTTGTCCTCCACAAACTTCGTGTTGCCAGCCTATTCCGCATGAGATCTGAATCACGCTGCTGCCGTACGGCTTTGCCAATTTCGGCGTCCAGCTATGGTACCTGCCTACACGCTCTTCCAAACTTCTCGCTTTTGATGCCAGCGCTTTGGCAAGAATCTGGGATCCAACCATAATGTTGATCGCAGGAATGAGTAGCTCATCTAGTTCCTCTACTCGCTGTCCATGCCAAAACAGATTTACCTGCATCATACCGACATCAATCCGCTTCAGCTTGTCGTCATCCCTGCCATCTGCAAGCAGTTCGGAAAGGATTTCTGACGCTTCGAGAAAGCTTTCTGGCCTATAGATTGTTGAGCCATCTCTGATCACATAGGGATCCGGGCGAGCGAGTCCACTGTCCAGCATTCGGCTCTCCTGGAGAGCTACTGCATAGAGAAGTTCCAGCGGCACTCCGCTTACGTTAGCTTTATCCCAGAGCGTGCCCGTCAATCCTGTTTCCGCTCGCAAACCTGCGGTTACCACGAGCAGCGCGAATCCTACCAAATATGAAAGTATGGTTAACATGTATTTTTCAACTTTTTACAATTCAATGCCCTGAATCTCTGTTCAGGCCTTGTTTATAGCCGTTTTCTACGCGACACAATGTTGATCCGCGTCAAATCCAAGGCTACCATATAAATCCCTTTCGTTAACCTTTGGTTTAGCTGTGAATGAACAAAGTTTCTTAGGTACAAGCGATGGAATGCTTGCCACGCGATTCCAGGCGGTGGCTGCGCGACTTGATCTATCAAACGCAGATATGGCTCGCGAACTGGAAGTCAGTGCCCCTGCTGTCACGAAATGGCTTAGGGATGGCCGCGTAGGCCGGGAAAATCTGGTTGAGTTCTGTGAAAGCTATGGGATCGACCTTCGCTGGATGCTGACCGGCAAAGGATCAATGCTGGAGAGAGCTGATAGCAACCTGGTTTTACTAAGCTCGATGCGTTTGAGCGATATAAGGGTTAGTGATGATGGTTCACTCCGTCTCGTTTCGCCCCCTAATCCAGAATTCTTGATTCCCCAGGCCTTCCAGGTAACGAATGACAACGAAGTTCTCTCCGTCTACGTGACTGACGAATCTATGGGGTCAGCATTACCTAAGGGGGCCTACGCCCTGATACAGCGTTGTGATCCTGATAGCGCCTTAAAGGTTGGGAGCGTTGTTGCCGTTACTATTAAGGGTGTCGACCAGCTGTTTTTACGGCGCTTTGAACAGCCCCGTTTCGGTGAGACGTTGTTCGTTCCGGACAACCACCGATATCCAAGCATTAACGGGGAAGATGCACGAGTTTTTGGCGTGTGTACCGAAATACGCACCCCCCTGATCTAATATCCGATTTTTCGTGTTTACGGGTTTTTTTCGGATATTGAAGTTCTATAACGCTGAATCTCGATATTTTTTGCTTTTTTACTTGATGAGCCGCTTTCCTTTGGCCTAAAGTTCACACAGCCAAAGGAGGAACTCTTACTCATGACACTATTACCGAACTTCTCAGCGACCGCAGAATCGATTCACGAGCTTCGCAATAACGCCAATAGCCTGATCGAAACGATTAAAAGCACCTTTAACACCGGCATTGAACGAGAGCTCCGAACTTTTTCGTCGTCAGAAGTCGCGGAATTCACCGGGATTCCTCATCCCACCATAAAGAAGAAGAGTAAGGACGCAGCGACGACAGGTTACCCCCCAGGCATCGTTAATCCATCAAACGGGTACCGCCAATTCACTCTCGACGACATCATCCAGATTGTGGATATTGAAGGCCGCCTGCCTAAAAACGGGTGCTTTATCCTGGCGGTCACCAATTTCAAAGGTGGCTCCGCCAAGAGCACCGTCACGATTCATTGCGCTCAAAGAGAAGCGCTGAAAGGCAAGAGGGTTCTGGTGGTTGACCTTGATCCCCAGGGCTCGCTTACCAGCCAGTTTGGGTACACCCCAGATACTGACATTGCTGACACAGAAACAGCTCGCGATTGGCTATCCGGCGACTCAGATGCGCTGCCGGTTAAAAGCACGTATTGGCCAAACATTGACCTTATACCATCAAACTTGGGGTTGTATGCCGCTGAGTTCGCGCTCTCTAATCGTCTGGACGACGACGAAGAGTATGAGTTCTTTGAGATTCTGGAGATTGGGCTAAGTGAACTGAAAGACCAGTACGACATCATTATTCTCGATACCCCCCCTGCCCTATCGTATCTAACCACGAATGCGCTGTTTGCCGCAGACGGTGTGCTGGTTCCGCTGCAAGCCGGGATGCTCGATTTTTCCAGTGTCGCGCAGTTCCTATCACTTCTTGGCTCAACGGCCGAAACATTCGGTGAAGATCAGTCCTGGGCGATGTTCCGTTTTGTCATCACTCGTTTTTCCGGAACCGACAACGAGGTTGTGGCCGGGGAATGGATACATCGTATGTTCGGCAATCGTGTGTTGACCAACCCGTTCCCGGAAACGACAGCTATTCGTGGCGCATCGACCGAGCTAGCAACGCTCTATGAAGTTGACCAGAGGAACCCTGACAAATCGCGCCGGCTCGACCCCAGAACATACAAGCGAGCACGAAAAGGCGTTGATGCGGTTATGGCAGAAATTTCTGACAGCATAGAAGCGGCACAGGCAAAACGGGCCAAGGATCTTGAGGCCAACAAAGCCAAGCTGGCAAAGGATCTGGGGGTAAGCGCTGATGTCTAAATTGACCGACAGGCTTAACCTTGCCGACAAGGCGCTGGAGAACTCAAAGAAAGCCGAGGCAGCAGCGCCGAGGCCCTCCTCCAATTCTCCCACTTCGCTTGCTGCGTCTTCGAAAGCCCGGCAACGAAAGGAGCGAGAGAAGGCACTTATTGAGGAGAATCAAAGGTTACAGCAAGACCTGGAAGCTCTAACCAAGAGCCAGGAAAAGCTGCGAGCGCAACTTGATGATCAGGGCATCGGGTCTCAAGTCGGTGTTTACATTGAAGGCGACGAGATCATAGGCAAAATTGATCCGGCAATCGTACGACACAGCCGCTTTCGCAACCGACTTGAGCTTGCATTCAAAGATCCAGACTTCCTCGACTTGAAAGAAGATATCTATCGATTAGGTCGAAACGAGCACCCTGGCAAAGTACGAAGGATAACTCTCGACGACGGAAAGCCGGGCTTTGAAGTGATCTATGGTCATCGCCGGCTGGAGGCGTGCAAACAGCTGGGGCTAGATTTCCACGCCATCATATCCGACCTGGATGATGCCCAGGCTATTGAATCGATGATTCGAGAGAATGACAAAAATCTCCCGATCAGCTGCTACGAAGAAGCCATTCGATTTAAGAGCTGGGTGACGGAAGAGCATATCTGGCCAACCTATACAGCAATGGCTGAACAGCTGGGTGTATCGAAAGGTTTTGTTTCGCAGCGTACAACCATTCTCGATCTGCCTGAAGTGATTCCTCAAGCTGTAGGCGATCCCCGCCTTCTATCTCTTGAAGTGTGGCGAAAAATTAACAGCGCCTACATTGAGTCTCCCGAGGAGGTCGTGAAGTTGGCTTCCGAGATTGCAGATGGTGCCAATGGCTTTACCTTGGTCGACAAAGCGGAAGCGATGGCCCGAGTCGAAAGGCTGCTCTCCGCCGGAAAGAAGTCTACGAGAAAACCCTCAAAACCTAAGCAGGAATTTAAGACGAGCTCAGGAGTACCCCTTTTCGCCACAAAACGCTCTCAGTTAGTTGTAGAGTTCGACCCGAAAATCGACGCAGAGACGCGTTCCGAGGCGGTAAAAATGCTTGAGGAGTTCCTTTCCTCTCGCGTGAGCACTAGCTAATTGCTCGTATATTATTGTTTTGTAAGGGTTTACGGCGTAAACACATTCATTATCGGTATCGCGATGTTTACGGCGTAAACATTGTTCGGAGATTTCTTTGAAGCCATAGTTGGCATTTTGTGTTTACGGCGTAAACATGAAGTGCCCTGGTTACACTGTGTTTACGGCGTAAACATCGCGCAAACGAATGATATGGTGTTTGCGGCGTAAACATGGAGCGCCCCGTTTACACGGTGTTTACGGCGTAAACATCGGGCAAACGAATGATATGGTGTTTACGCCGTAAACAAGGATGCCTTAACTCTCTTGCGCATCACGTTCAAAGTGGGGCGGAGATCGTTTAAGCCCTGCCCTCGCCGAGCTATAGCGAGATGCTTTGGGAGAGCGTTTAAGCCGGGAAGTTTCGGCGAACCACATTCCACAACATAGTGGTGGAAAAGGAAAGTCACGGGTAATTTATGCGAATAAAGGAAGCTTTATGAGCGGATAAAAAAAAGACCTTCAAATGAAGGTCTTTTCGGAATACTTGGGAAGCGGGTGTCTCAGTAGGTTGCCGCCTCGATGAGACCAGGCCAGTTAGCGCTGACCCTTTGCTTCCCGTACTTTTAATCAGCTGTCCACTGACAAAAGCCACGTCACATGGTTATTTTGTCGGTATGGCGCGGCTTTGTCAAATGGAATTAGCCATGTCAACAAATAATTTACAGTCGTATACCGACAATGCTTTCTACTTCGTCATCCCTGAGCCTGTTCTTGATCTTGCAGCCAGGCTCAAGTTGTCCTACTCAGAAACCATGGTCTATGTACTCCACTTCAATATGGGGTATCGCTGGAAAACCTGGATCTCCACCCTAACCTGCCGAAAGATTGCTGACCGTCTGAAAATCTCCGAGCGTGCTGTCAGCATGGCCCACAGGAAGCTGTCAGATCTCGGGCTCATCAAGAGAGAGAAAGGCGTTCGATACAATCAATATCGTGAAGCCCCGGCCGCCACTACCATTCTGCTTAGTCCTGAGCTGGAACAATCTTTCAAAGACGCACCTACGCGATCAAGCCCTAACTCAACAGATGTTTACGCTCATGAACAACAAAAAGGTAAGGCTTCACAACCTTTAGAAGGTCATCAGCACCAAGTCGTCGATTCTTCTTCTGAGCTTGCGCCCCATAAACCAGAACCTGTTAAGACGGCAAGCACTCCCGTCGCAACATCACCTGAGACTGCAAATCTCTCCGACCTTCCGCCCGACATTCGGGCTGCTATAGACCTGAAGCGTGGACGGTATAGCATCGAGCAAATGCTCAGAGCCAAACAAGCTTATTCTGAAGCTTCTATCAATAAGATCCTTTCCATTTACGACCGTAAACACGGTGCCACCTCAACAACGAAACTAGCACCCGATCCGTCACTACGAGGAACAGCCTCTAAAGCCAGAGAAGGCTTCAGAACCCCTGATCCAGTTGAGCGACTCAATAGCGCTATGCTCTTTGAAGAGATCGAGAAGAAGCTGCATTGGAGCGTCAAAGGACGCATGCATGACATCCGGCCTGGCATCGCTGAAGAGATTGCTTTTGCTTTGACGCTTGGAACGCTTAGAGACAAGAGCTTCAACCATGGCCTGAACATAGCCTTAAAGCTCGTGAGGGAAGAGCGATGGACAGCTCCTAAAGGCTTTCACCTGTATGAAGCACAGCTCGCTTGTCGAGCCTGAAGCGGTGTTCAGTGTATAAAAAAACAAAATTAACTAAAGAATTTCAAAGACTGTTAACAAGGCTCGAACATGTGGATAACTCAAACTCAAGAAACCGGCTCAAAATCGTACGGGTTTTCCATCCCGGCACTAGCAACCATGGGCGATAATTTAATTCCTGGAACTTCACACATGGAGTTCACGAACGTAAACAGCCACCAGGATAAGTGATCACCCAGATGTCTTTGCGCATTGCATCAGCGAAAGAACTTGCTTCTTGGAAAGGGCAGGGCATGAGCTCAACCGTCGCCTCACAGCTCGAAGCCCATCTCAAAGATATCGATCGGTCAAAGAAAAAGCTGGAACGCTTAGAATCCCGCCACCGGAAAAGCCCTGAGCTAGAGGATCAGCCATATTCCGCGCTTCCGCCTACAGACCCTGCGATCAAACTTTACAGGGCCTGTGTTAAGCGATGGGGTCGCTTCCAAAGCGGTGGTGACGTTCTGATGGAGGTGCTAGTCGTTCCCGGACGTAAATTCCGGCTAGACATTGCGTGGCCTAAGAAAAAGCTTGGAGCTGAGCATGACGGATGGGAGTTTCACGGGAAGCACCTCGAAGACTTCAAGAAAGACCGGGAGAAATACGTCTCTGTGACTGCTCAAGGCTGGTCGATCTTACCCATCAGCTCATACCAGGCCCGGTTTGAGCTAGAAGAAACACTGGATCTGATCCAGCAAGCTCTTGATGCGAGACCTGATGACCCCAACTTTACCATTCGGTATACAAAAGCCGGTTATGCGGTGTATTCAGAGACCTCTTAACCCTTCAACCAAACTCTCCAGATCCTTCGCAGAGTAAGCCGCACTGGTATTGATATTAGAGTGACCCGCAAACTGCTGTACTAATCGAAGATCTTCAGTCTCATCAGCAATATCTCGCAGTACGGTATGGCGGAGCCAATGTGTACTGGCAGCTTCCCTCAGGTTACCGGCTTCGTATTCCTCACCAGCCTTTGATGCAATGTCCGCAGCCGACAACATCAACTCTTTAACGATCCGATAGGCATGCCGAGATCCCATTCCTTCGAGTACCAGGCCTTCGACATCACCACTATCCGACACCTGGTTCAACTTTGGGAAGAGGGGAGTGGTCTCTTCTGGATCCGGATACATTCCCAGCCCAAGACTTCGCCTGAACGAAACCATCCCTGTAATGAATCGCTGATTCAACGGAATCGCCCTTTGCTTGCCCCCTTTGCCGGTAACCATGAAAACCCATACAGATTCAGCTTTCAGTGGCACTCGGCGAATATCACCCATCACATGACCGCAGGCCTCAGAGATCCGCATCGCGGTGGTGGTAAACACAGTCAGCATCCACTGGGCCCGGAGCTTCATTAATTCGGAGCGACCATCCTGCACTGGAAGCTCGTTTACGGCCGAAAACAGAAACGCTACCTGAGCCTTGCTCAACGATCGGGCAATGGGCGAGAACGATTGCCCAGGCGGCTTTTTAGGGGAGGGCATAGGGTTAGCTCTCAGGTAGCCTGTATCAACGAGGAACTGAATGAGGCCGGAAACTACGCTTAGCGCGTAATACACGGATTTATCGTTCAGAGGCCCCAGGAATGGCCGCCAATCTGGATGCCTGCGTGACAGCTGCCGCGCCATAATCCAATCTGCGCCAGGACTCTTCAAGAACTCTCTATATGCAACGAAATCAGACCGATCGAGATCTGATAAGCATTTTTGCCTGACCCTGGCTGCCCACAGCACAAACCGTTCAGCTTCCCGACGATACGCTCGGGCTGTCGCCACTGAATCTGCGGCTTTTTCGGCAAGCCACTGAGCAATCGCTTCACCATCGGTATTGGCAGACAAAGTAGTGTAATTGCCCCGGTGTTTGCCCCGGTAAACAGGAATCCCATCAGCGAAGGCTTGAGGTAATCCCCAGGGCAAATCCTCGGTCATCAGTTCGCCGGCCGGCAGATGTTCCACGGTTTTATCTACCTGTGTTTCACGGCTTTTATTTTCTAGATATTTCATAGGCTTAATCCATTGATCGCAGTGCTTTTGGCGTATGTTCCACGGCCATCTACTCCCCAAAGTATACCTTCCGTCTACAATGTCTGCTAATGATATTTATCGGACAAAGTATAGCTATAAAATAATAAACAATACATAATATGTAACGTGTATTTTATGGAGAAACCGCCAATGCCTCGGGAAGCCTCGATCACACAGAATGACATCACCCGCGCCGCCATACGCTTGTTACGCAAAGGTCAGCACCCAAGCGCACAGAAGGTGCGTGTGGAGCTCGGAAACAAAGGGTCGCTGTCTACGATCCACGAAGGCCTGAAGACATGGCGCGAATCATTGAACGACTCGGATCTCGATGTGCTGCCGGCGGAGATGCCGAAGGAACTAGCTGCGCCTATTGAAGATTTCTTCAACGCCTGCATGGCGATCGCTGAGCGCCAGCTGGCCGAACACCGCCAGAAAGCCAACGAGGAGATTGAGAAGGCCGCTGCCGAAGCACGCCAAGCCGTCAGTCGGATGGAGGATCTTCAAGGGTATGCCAAAGAGCTGGAGACCAAACTTGACGGACGCATTGAGCAGGTTGATCAGTTAAAGGCTCAGAACGACGAGATCCGGCAACAGCGGCTAGAGGTATCTAACCTGGCGCAGCAGAACGCTGATCGCATCGATTTTCTGATGTCGGCAAGGGACAACGACAGAAAACTTCATGAGCGAGAAGTTGACGAACTGAAGCGAGGCTTTGAGCGGGATTGTTAGTGGCCAATTAAAATGACCCACTACTGGCCATTTATTTTGACCCACCTCCGGGTGGCCGTCAGGCCACAGAACCAGCTACTGTCCCCCGCTTTTATCGATAGCCGGGGGCATGTCAGTGAAGGAGTGGGTTGTGATACACAAAATCAAGGCACTGCACGATAACGGCAAAGGGTTGTCGATCCGCGCCATCAGTCAGGAACTGGGGCTGTCCCGCAATACCGTCCGCAAGTATCTGCGGATGAATGAGAACGCGATTTCAGAACAGATTGAAGATCCCTCACGCACCAAGCGCCTCGATGATCACCGGGATTATCTGGTGCATTTGCTCAAGCAATTCCCCAAGCTCAGCGCCGTCAAGATTGCCCGTAAGCTTCAGGCAAAGGTCGGCGACTTACCGGCCTCAGACCGTTCCATTCGCCGTTATGTGCGAGTGCTCAAGGAGGAAGTGGCCTCGGCCCAGATGCGCTATTACGAGCCCATTCTGGAGGATGTGCCCGGTGTTCAGTGTCAGGTGGACCCCGGTGAGTTGCGCGGCGTGCTGATCGGTGGCGAAGAACGCACGCTGCATTTTGTGGTGTTCGTGCTGTCGTACTCGCGGTTGATGTACGTGGGCCTGGCCTTCCGCCCGCTGGATACCCAGACGTTTATCCAGCTCCATGACGAAGCCCTGCGGTACTTCGGTGGCCTGCCGGATGAGTGCGTTTACGATCAGACCAAGCTGGTGGTGATCAACGAACAGTACCGCGAACTGACGCTCAACCAACGGTTTCATGAGTATGCCACCACGGCTGGATTCCGGATCCATGCCTGCGAAGGCTATGACCCGGAGAGCAAGGGCAAGGTGGAAGCCGGTGTTAAGTACGTCAAGCAGGATTGCCTCTACGGTGAAGTCTTCCGGGATCAGGAACACGTGCGTCAGCACGTGCAGGACTGGGTTGAGAGCGTGGCCAATGTCCGCATCCACGGCACCACCGGCGAACCACCGCGGGAACGCTTCGAACGGGATGAGCGAGAACATCTGGAGGCCTACCTGTCACCGGCTTGCGTACAGCCTGTGGCCCGCGAGACACGGCAGGTGGACAAGACCGGCCTGATCGCCTGGAAGGCCAACAAGTACTCCGTGCCCATGGCCTGGCAGCAGGCCCGGGTGGGCGTTCTGGAGTCCGGCAGTCAACTCCATATCAGCGACCTGAACACGGGCGAAGTCATTGCCAGTCATGCGCTGTGCGCCGACAAGGGCAAGGTGATCAAGAACACCCATCACTACCGGGATCATGCCCAGCGCGTGAACAAGCTGGAAGCTGGCATCAACGCCCTGATCAGCGACGAGACCGGGCACCGGTTGTGTCAGCAGCTCAAGCGCTCCGAGCCCAAGATCTACAAGGATCAGTTGGTGGCTGCCCGTGACCTGCTCAAGCGCCATGCGCCGGTGGATCCAGAGTTGATCACAGCGCTGGCAGAACGCCCCGGCATGACGGCCACACGACTGCAAAACTACCTGGAAGCAGCCCAGGCGGCCGTTCTGCGGGAGCGACAGCCGGAATCGTTACCGGAACCCAAGCAGGCATTGGATCTGAGCGCCTACCAGCGTCTTGGCCGCTCCAGTGGCCAGGGGGTGACCCATGAGCCAGCTTGAACAGACTGTAGCCCGTTACCGCAGCCTGCGCCTGAGCGCAGCCGCCGATGAACTAATCAACCTGCTGGCCGAGGCAGAAGCCAACGAGATGTCCTATCTCAGCTTCGCGGATCGGCTTGCCGAACACGAACTGGTTCAACGGCAGGACAAGCGCATCCACCGGAATCGGAAGATGGCCGCGTTCCCCGCCGAGAAGCGCCTTGAGGGCTTCGACTACCGGCACCAGACCACCATTAATAAACGCCAGGTGAACGCCTTGCTGGACTTCCAGTTCCTCGACGAACGGAACAACCTGGTGTTCATTGGCCCGCCGGGTGTGGGCAAGACCCACCTGGCCATCGGTATTGGCCACAAGGCAGTGGAAGCTGGTTACCGGGTATTGTTCCGCAATGCCCTGGATCTGGTGGAAGAGCTGGAACTGGCCGAGATGAAGGGTGAGCTGAAAAAACGGGTCAGCGCCCTGGCCAAATACGACCTGCTGATCATTGATGAGCTGGGTTACCTGCCCATGACCCGGCAGGCCCGCTACAATCTGTTCCAGTTGATCAACAGCCTGTACGAATACCGGTCGATCATCTTGACCACCAACAAGGACTTCACCAGTTGGGGCGAGTTCTTCCACGACGACAACGTGGCGGTGCCGATCATTGACCGGGTCATCCACCATTCGCACATCTTTATGTTGGGAGGAGAAAGCTATCGACTGAAGCAAAAAGCCACAAGATAGACTATGAAAGGTGGGTCAATTTTATTGGCCAAAGGTGGGTCAAAATAAATGGCCATTGACAG